>CAVZUW010000009.1:0-275468 GCA_963778545.1 uncultured Actinomycetes bacterium
GGCCTGGAAGATTCGGGACTGTCCGTGTGGGCCACGGCCTTCCAGGAGGAAGGCTCGGTCGATCCCAGCCACGATATGCAGGACACGAGCTTCGATCAGAAACTCTCCGGCCTGCAGACCGGGATCGAGTGGAAGCGCGATGTCGGCGGCGGCAGCTTCAGTGTCGGTCCGATGTACAGCTATGGCAACGCGACCGCGAACCGGGACACGCCAACCTGGCGAGCGCGATGGGCGACGCGTCGGCCTACGGCCTGAACGCCGGCTATCGGTTCAGCAACGGCCTGTACCTGAATGCGACCTGGCAGCAGATGGCGATGGAGATCGACTTCAAGACGCCGGGGACGTTGTCGAACGCGATCGGCAGCACGGATGCCGAGGGCGACGGCTTCAATGTCGAGCTGGGCTATGCGCACAAGTTGAACTCTGGCCTCACGCTCGCGCCACAGCTGCAGTACGCCAGCGTCACGGTGGACCTGGACGATTTCACGACCAGCGACGGCGTCTACGCACTCTCCGGGCTGGGAGGTAAGCACTCGCTGCTGCGCGCCGGACTCTCGGTGTTCAAGACCTTTGAAACCGCCAATGGCTCCATCACGCCGCTGGCGAACCTCAGCTACCTGGACGCGATGGACGGTGACAGCACGCTGTCGTCGAACGGCGTCCTGTTCAGCAACGACACCTCGGGTTCGGGCTACCGTGCCGAGTTCGGCGTTGCCGGGCGCTACAAGGCCTGGGACATCACCGCGCGAGTGGGACTGGCGGAGACCACGTCGACCCAGTCGGCGCTCTCTTCGAACCTCTCGGTCCGGTACCGCTGGTAAACCGGGGTGATGAACATGCTGAACAAAAAACTACCTTCTTGCCTTTCGATCAGCCTGTTGACGCTGGCGATGACCACACCCGCCGGGGCGCAGCAGAGCGCGGAGCTGGCGCCGCAACCCAAGCAGACAGAGGACGAGGCCGCGCGCGCATGGGATGACAAGCAGGCGCGCGGAACAAGCGACGGGCATGGAGGAGATCGTCGTCACCGGCTCGTTGATCCCGCGCGAGGCCAACACCGGCATTTCTCCGATCACCGTGGTCACCAGCGAAGACATGGCGGAGAAGGGTCTGATGTCCATCGGTGATGTCATGGACTCGCTCACCCAGAACAGCGGCTACACGGAAGGCAAGGGATCAACCTGCTCGGCCGATTCACCACCGGAGGGCAGGAGGTGAACATCCGTGGCTTCGGCGCCGGCCGGACTCTGGTGCTCGTCAACGGCCGCCGTATCGCCGACTATCCGCTGCCTTTCGGCGGCGAGCAGAACGGCGTGGATCTCGGCGCGATTCCCATGTCGGCGATGGCCAAGGTCGAGATATTGTCGTCCGGCGCATCGGCGATCTACGGCTCGGACGCCATCGGCGGCGTGGTGAACTTCATCACCAAGCGCGACATGGACCAGACCGAAGTCAGCGTGTCGCGGCGGCATGTATCAGCAGGGATTGGGCCAGTCGGTGATGGCCTCGGTCATCACCGGCAACTGCTTCGAGCGCGGTTCCTTCACGATCGGACTCGACGGCTTCATCACCGAGCAGATCCTGGCGAGCGACGTCGATCACCTGAAGAAGAACGCGCCGTACAACGCCGGCATGGTGTCCATCCAGAGAAACACGCCGCCGTCGCCCGTGGCGCCGGTGGTTCCGCCGGGAGCTTGCGCTCCGCTGGGCTTCGAATTCACCGATCGACGTCTGCCTCAGCGAAGTCAGCGACACGATCTCGCTGCAGCCGGAGATCCATCAGCTCTCGGGCTTCTTCGATGGCCGCTTCGACCTGACCGACAACATCGAGCTGTTCGGCACCGCCATGGTCACGAGCAACGAGTCGACACGCGCAGCAACGTGCTGTTCTGGAATGGCGTGGTCGTCACGGACGACCTGTCCTCCGCCGTGTTCATGCAGCGCGGCTTCTCGGAGGATGAGCTGGGAACGTCCGACATCGAGGCCAGACAGCGGATGTGGACCGCGACGGTCGGCGTCAAGGGCGGCTTCGATGTCGGCGACGATCAATGGCACTGGGACCTCAGCTACTCCCACGCCCGCTACAAGACGATCGAGACGACCATCAACCTGAAGGAAGAAGGCATCAGGAACTGGATCATGAATGGCGCATCCACCGTCGATCACCGATGCCAACCAGCAGTACACCTACTTCGTCGATAGCCGACTTCTACAACAACCAGCTGATCGACAACATCGTGCGGCCGGTGCAGGCGTCGGACATCGACGGCCTGATCGGCAAGAACATAATGAAGGCCAACGCGTCGTCCGGCTTCCTGACGCTGACGCTGAACGGCACGTTGGGCGACCTGGGCTTCCTCTACAAGCCGGTCAAGTTCGCGCTGCGCTCGGAGATCGCCACGCAGTCCACGGAGATCAATCCCGACGAGCGTTCGCTGAACACCGAACGGCGAGGGCTGGTTCAACATCGGCGCCATCAAGTCGAAGGGTGAGCGCGACCGCAAGGCGCTGGCGCTGGAACTGGCATTGCCGGTTCTCTCGAAGCTCGATCTTTCGCTCGCCGGTCGCTTCGACCATTATGGCGACTGCCTCGAGCATCTCCAGCCGGCCCTCGGGCCAGGTCAAGTTCCTGTACCGCCCGACCGACTGGCTGAAGGTCCGCGGCGGCTACTCGCAGACGTTCCGCGCGCCGGACATGTTCAACATCTACGGCGAATCCGACGCCTTCGAGTCGGTGGCCGACTTCTCCGCGCCGGGCTGCTTCGACGGCGAAGTCTATGTCTGCGGCTTCACCTCGATCGCCACGACGCGCCGCCCGGATACCGGGCTGTCCGAGGAGCATGGCGACGACTACGGCTTCGGCATCATCTGGCAGCCGGTCACCAACTTCTCCGCCACCATCGACTGGTACCGGATCAATCTCAAGGATCTCGTGGTCACCGAGAGCGCGTACGACCTGCTGCTCCGGGAATGGCAGTGCGACAACGGCGTGCTCGATGGTTCCTCGCAGCTGTGCGCGGACGTCCGCAGCCGCATCACCCGCAACGGCTTCGGCGCCATCGAGCATGTCATCGTTCAGCCGATCAACCAGGACAGCATGGAACGCGAGGGCATGGACATGCGCGCCTAGTTCACTTACGAATCCGAGAAGCTCGGCCAGTTCTCGGCGTCGATGTTCTATTCGAAGGTGCTGAAGTTCGAGTTGAACAGCTTCGAGGGCGATGAGTCGATCGACCTCCGTTATGGCTGGCAGGGACAGTCCACGCCCGACAACGCGATGAGCGTGACGCTCGGCTGGAGCAATCCGATTTCGGCCGGCAAGGCGGTGGGTGTAACGCTGTACGTCCATCGCAATGGCGGCGTGTACAACTTCTCTCAGACGCAGTTCCTGAAGCCGATCTACGACGCGAACCTGACCGCGCAGTACCAGTTCAGTGCAAAGGGCGCGGTCAGCCTGACCCTGGACAACCTCCTGTACACCAGCCCGCAGGACAATGGCAGCGGCATCTGGCCGTACTACTGGGCGCATCTGCAGAACACCAGCGCACTCGGGCGCGCGGCCTACCTGTCGTTGCAGCTATTCGTTCGATTGAGCGGGTCCACGATGAAGTTCTGTTGTGTCCTCTTACTGGCCGCAGGAGCCGCGCTCGCGCCGGCTCCCGCGGCGTGGGCCGAGTCCGGTTCGCATGCCGATTCGCCGCTGAAGCTGACCGATATCATCTCCAGGCCCAAGTACGCGGGCCTGAAGATCTCGCCGGACGGCAAGTACTTCGCGGCCACGGCGGTGACCGACGACGGTAAAGGGATGCTGCACATCCTTGACCGCAGGACGATGCAGTCGTGCACAGCGAGGTCTATGGCGGTCCGCTGGGCGTCGGCGACGTCAGCTGGCACGACAATGACAATCTGCTGATCACCGCGACGTACAAGAGCGAGCTCGCCGAAGGGCGCGGGCGGCGCCGGTCTCTTCCTGCTGAACATCAAGACGAAGAACATCAGGCCCGTCTGGACCGGCGACGGCACGGCGGACTATGGCGGGTGCGAAGGCGGCAGATCGGCGACCGGATCGACGACGAGCACTACTGGCTGACCGTCGGGCCGTCGGGATCCAGCTACTCGGAAATTCCGTACGTCTATCTATACAAGCTGAACATCTTCACCGGTCGGGCGACGAAGATGATGAAATCGCCGTCGCGCGAGGCGAGCTTCGTGTTCAACAACGACGACGAGGTCACCCACGCAGTCGGATCGCTGCCGGACGACTACGATTCGACGGTGGTTCACAAGCGCGTCAATGGCGAGTGGGTGCTGGAAGGCGTCTACGCCAACGCCAAGGGTGTGAGCGTGCCGGTTCGCTGGCACAAGACGGATCCCGACAAGATCCTGTACCGGGACAACCTCGACGCACAGACCATCGGCTACTACTGGGTCAACGTGAAGACCGGCAAGAAGGAACTGATCTACCGCGATCCGCGAGTCGACATCGATGAAGTCGAGTTCAACGACGACGACGAGGCGATCGCGGTCAAGCATCAGTATGACTATCCGACCTACGTGCCGCTGAAGCCGGACGATCCGCAGGTGAAGCGGCGGCAGAAGCTGGTGGCGGCTTTTCCGGATGACGTGATCACGATCGAGGGTTCCACGGCGGACGGCATCGAGCACGTGCTGCGCGTCCACAACGACCGGGAGCGGGGTCAGTATTATCTGTGGAACGAGTACGACGGAAAGATCCGCCACCTGCTCGACCCGCGTCCGCAGGTGAAGGCCAAGGACTTGCCGCAGACGCACGCGGTGAAATTCAAGGCGCGCGACGGCATGGAGCTGGTCGGCTACCTGACGGTGCCGATGCACAAGCCGATGAAGAATCTGCCGCTGATCGTGCTGCCTCACGGCGGTCCGCACGGTATTCGCGACTATTGGGGCTACGAACACGGAGGCCGTGACCTTCGCCAATGCCGGCTATGCGGTGCTGAAGATCAACTATCGCGGCTCCGGCGGTTACGGCAAGGATTTCCAATACAGGTGGTATCGCCACTGGGGCCTGGAAATGCAGGACGATCTGGAGGATGGCGTTCTGTGGGCGGCCAAGGCGGGCATCGCGGACATCAATCGGGTCTGCATCTACGGCGCATCCTACGGCGGCTACGCGGCGCTGATGGGCGTGGTGAAGACTCCGGACCGCTACAAATGCGCCATCGGCTATGTCGGCGTCTACGACCTGAACATCATGCACAAGATGGGTGACGTCAGCCGCTCGCGCGGCGGGCCAGAAATATCTGGACGACGCGCTGGGCACCGATCCCGCCGACCGCGCCGCGCGCTCGAGCACGCCGCAACGTGGACCGGATCAAGGTGCCCGTGTTCCTGGTCCATGGCATGCAGGACGACCGCGCCCACTTCCAGCACTACGTGGAAATGCGCGACGCGCTCAAGAAGAAGGGTCACCGGTTCGAAACGCTGCTCGTCCCGCGTGCCGGGCACGGCGCGCGCGACCTCGAGAGCGTCCGCGAAGTCGAGTTGCCGCATGATCGACTTCTTCGACCGTCACATCGGCGACAGGAAGCCGACCGACAAGCCTGACGATTGCCAGTTCCCGGGCTCCAAGAAGCTGCCCTATGAATATTTCGAGGGCCGGTAGATGAAGAGCGCTTGTGATGTGTTTCGCCGCGCTCACGCTGGCGTTCGCTGCCTCGGCGCAGGCGCCCGTGACGTTTCAAGCGGCCGGACTGCTCGGCCTACAGTGCCTCGCTGAAACCCGAGCGCAAATGCGTCCGCGAAATTCGCACGGAGCTGGCAGGAAGCGAACTTCGCGGCATTGCAGAAGACCGGGCTGATGTTCGTCTACATGGCGCGGCCAGACGCCGAAGGCGAACCCCGAAGCGCTGAAAGTCGTCGAGAACAAGGTCGAGGGTTCATTCGTGATCCGGTTCTCCGTGAAGACGGATGGAACTGTCTACGATGTGCAGACGGTGGAAGTCACCGAGGGCATCCAGCCGTTGGCGAAAGTGTGGGCGGACACGATCGCGCCAGTGGACGTTTGCAAAGACCAGCCAGGCCGGTGACCGGCATCGAGTTTCGCCGCATCTATATGTATTCGGCGGAAGACGATGACGACGCGACTGCGCACGCGGCGACGATCGCAGGATGAACATTGAGCGCCCATGACCATCGAGCAACGACGAAACGACGACCGAGAACGCCGAGCGCGCCGCAGCCGAAGTCGAGGCGCGGCGGCCGCCGGCACCTGCCGAGCCGCCGATGCTGAGACGCCGGAGGCCAAGAAGCCGCCGGAGCCGGTCAGGAAGTCCTGCTCTCCTGGCCTGACCGCATGGATGAGGCGGAACCAGGTCTCGATCGCTTTCACTTCCTACCAAAGCGGCCGGCTGTATCTGCTCGGCTCGGACCCGACCGGGCGGCTGTCATTTCACGAACGCATCTACCAGCGCGCGATGGGCGTCGTGGGCAATGGACAGCGACTGTTCATGGGCGGGCTGTACCAGATCTGGCGGTTCGAGAACATCCTGGGCGAAGGCCAGCTCGCCAACAACATGTTCGACAAGTGCTACGTGCCGCGCAACGCGCTGTTCACCGGCGCCATCGACATCCACGAGCTCGGCATTCGCAAGGACGGCACGGTCATCTTCGTCAATACGAAGTACAACTGCCTGTGCGCGCCGAGCGTCACGCACAGCTTCAAGGTGCTCTGGAAGCCGGAATTCATCAGCAAGATCGTGCCGGAGGATCGCTGCCATCTGAACGGCCTGGCGATGAAGGACGGCAAGGCGAAGATATCGTCACCGCGGTCTGCAAGTCGGACACGATCGATGGCTGGCGCGACCGGCGCCATGACGGCGGCGTGGTCATCGATATCGAGACCAACGAAATCGTGTGCGAAGGCCTGTCGATGCCGCATTCGCCGCGCTGGTCCAACGGCAAGTTGTGGGTGTTGAACTCCGGCACCGGCTATCTGGGCTGGATCGATTTCGACAACCGGAAATTCGTGCCGCACGTGTTTTGCCCCGGCTTCCTGCGCGGGCTGGCGATCAAGGGAGACTATGCCGCGGTCGGCCTGTCGAAGCCGCGCTATCAGCGCTTCGAGGGCCTCGACCTGCAGAAGAATCTCGAGGCAAAGAACAGCGAGGCCTGGTGCGGCGTGCAGATCGTCGACCTGAAGTCAGGATCGGTGGTCGAATGGGTCCGGCTCGACGGCCCGGTGAGCGAGCTGTTCGACGTCGCCTTCCTCGACGAAGTGAAGTGCCCGATGGCGCTGGGGCAGCAGAGCCCGGAGAACCTGTCACTCGTCTCGATCGAAGGCGGGCGCGTCTAAGAGCCTGCAGCCGGCACGAGCCTCAGGCCGGCGGCGCCGGGCGCTTGCCGGGCTTCGCACTTATGACTGGCTCACTCGTCTGCTGCCTCCTGGCCACACCGCCGGATCGGCTCACCGACCATTGACGGACGCGCGCGACTCCGCTCTGATCGGCGCCCATGACCAAGAAGAACAAGCGCCTCATCGGTTTTGGCATCCTGGTGCTGTTGGGCCTCGGTGTCTTCTTCAGCATTCCGGGCATGCGTGGACAGGCGCATGAACGGCGTCGCGACCAAACCGCCTTACACTGCCAGCGAGGCGTCGCGAGCGTTGCACGAACGGCTGTTTGTGGCGGACATTCACGGCGATACGCTGCTCTGGGATCGCGACCTGCGGAGCCGTCACGACCACGGTCACATCGATCTGCCGCGCCTGCAGGAGGGTCACGTGGCACTGCAGGTCTTCGCGGCGGTGACGAAGACACCTCGCGGACAGAACTTCGATCACAACTCCGGCGAAACCGACAACATCACCCTGCTGGCCATAGCGGAGCGCTGGCCGCCCCGCACGTGGAACAGCCTGATGCAGCGCGCGCTCTATCAGAGCGAGAAGCTTCAAGCCGAGGAAGCAGCCTCGAACGGCATGCTGCGCATCGTTCGATCACGAGATGAGCTTCCGCATTTCTCGCCGGCGATCCTCCTCCGGGCAAGGGCCGCACAGCCGCGCTACTCGCGCTCGAGGGATTACATCCGCTCGAGGGCAAGCTCGAGAACGTGGACAAGCTGTACGAGGCCGGCTTTCGCATGGCCGGGCTCACGCATTTCTTCGACAACGAGCTCGGCGGGTCGGCCCACGGCATGGAGAAAGGCGGCCTCACGCCGTTCGGTCGCGAGGTCGTAAAGCGACTCGAAGATAAGAAGATGCTGGTCGACCTGGCGCATGCGTCGCCGAAGGTCATCGACGACGTGCTCGCCATGGCGCATCGACCGGTCGTGGTTTCGCACACCGGCGTGCAGGGGACGTGTCCAGGTCCGCGCAATCTCAGCGACGAGCACATCAAGGCGATCGGCGCCAACGGCGGGCTGATCGGCATAGGATACTTCGGCGGCGCGGTGTGCGAGGAGAGTGCGAGTGCGATCGTCAAGGCGATACGTCACGTGGTCGCTCTCGTCGGCGTCGAGCATGTCGCGCTCGGTTCGGACTTTGACGGCGCGACCTCGACCGCGTTCGACACTACGGGCATCGTGCTGATCACCCAGGGTCTGCTCGACGCCGGGCTCAGCGAGGCCGACGTCGCAGCGATCATGGGCGGTAACGTACAGCGGTTCCTGCTGGCCCAATTGCCTTGAGATTTCTCGATCGGTGCCAGGGTGACGCCCATCGACCCTGCGGACGGAACCGGAGCGGTGGCGAGGGGTTGCTATGCCAGCAGCTCAATTCAGGGCATCCCGATGAGCAACTCCACCCGGCGGCGCACGCATATCGCGACTGCACTCGCATTCTTCGTTGTTGCATGTGCGCAAGCCGCTCCTCCAGCGCCGGCGGAGGGTGGTTTCACACTGGTGACCTTCATGGGTGTGATCATGAAGAACCTCGTTCGCGTCCTCTGCCTGGTCCTTTTTGGCTGCGCACATGCGCAGTCTCTCCCGGTCGCGATCCGCGGCGTCACCGTTGTCGATGTCAGGGATGGGTCGCTCCATCCTGAACAGACGGTTCTCGTAGCAGGCAACCGCATCGCGGCCGTCGGCTCGGTCCGCGAGGTCGCCGTGCCCGACGACGCGAAGGTCGTGGAGGCCGCTGGCCAGTACCTCATCCCCGGCCTTTGGGACATGCACGTCCACTCGGTGGCCAACGTGGCGCTGGATAGATCCCTCGGGTCGGTCGCGGCCCAGGACTGGCACTTCCCGCTGTTCCTCGCCCACGGCGTCACTGGTGTTCGCAACATGAACGATGGAACCGGCGACGTGACGCTCGCGCTGACCAAGACGGTCAGGCGCCAGCTGGCCGAAGGGGTTCTTCGCGGGCCACCCCGATTTCTCACCGCAGGTCCTTCGCTCGATGGCGATCCTCCGCTGGGGAGCAACCCAGTCGTCGTCCGCACGGCGGCAGAGGCACGGGCCGCGGTCGAAAAGCTGGTCTCGAATGGCGCCGATCTCGTCAAGGTCTACGAAAACCTCTCCCGCGAGGCCTACTTCGCGATCATGGATGAGGCGAGGCGCAGGAGAATCCCCGTGGACGGGCACGTGCCGTTCCGCATCACACCCGAGGAGGTCGCCGATGCTGGTCAGCGCACGGTCGAGCATCCGGATGCGCTCGCAGCGGGCTGCTCGACGGCGGCTGAAGCCGAGCGGAAACGGTTCGCGAGTGTTCTTGCCGACTACGACAGCCTGCCAGACGACGAGAAGTTCCTGGCCATGTTCCGACACGCCCGCGCGCTCTACGACAGCCGCGATCCGGTCGCCTGCGCGTCCGTCATCGAGGCGTACCGGCGAAACGGAGTGGCGGTCACCGTCGATCTGGTCGCGTATCACCACGTCGTGTATGCGAAGCAGGTCCTTTCGGACGCAACCCGCATGCGATTCGTCCCGCAGGAGATCCGCCGTAATTGGGAGAACTGGCTCGACTCTGAGACGACTCGGGAGTTCCAGTCGATCCTTCGGCCGATCGTCCCGCTCGAGTTGGAAAACGTTCGTCTCTTGAACGAGGCCGGAGTCTTGCTGCTGGCGGGACGGACGTTGGGGTGCCGTTGCAAGTTCCCGGCATCAGCCTGCACGTGGAGCTCGAGAGGCTGGTCGAGGCTGGCCTCTCTCCTCTCGAGGCCCTGCAGACCGCCACTCTCAATCCCGCACGCGTCCTGGAGATGGTCGATTCCTTGGGCAGCATCGGGCCCGGCAAGCTCGCCGATCTGGTGCTGCTCGAGGCCAATCCGCTCGAGGACATCCGCAACACGCAGAGGATTCGCGCAGTCGTCGCCGACGGCCGGCTCTATCGCCGGGCCGACCTCGACCAGCTTCTTGCTGGGGTCAAATGAGCATGCGACGCAGAGACTTCCTGAAACAGTCAGCCATCCTTCGAGCTTCATGCCTCCCATACTGACTACTGCGCGCTGATATCCCAAGATGCAGTGTGAAGTCGATGACTGTCAGCCAGTCGACTACGCGTCTTGCCTTTCAACGCTTGCGGCTTGGCCTGACGCGCTCTGGTGTGCCGAGTTGTTATAGCGAATTAACTAAGATATAGTGCATTCACTATGAACACCAAAAGAGACGTAGCGACCATTCAGGCCTTGCGCAGCGACGTTGCCCTGCAGATCGCACGCTTCTGCAAGCGACAGGAGTTGAGTCAGGCAGCCGCGGCTAAGTTGCTGCGCATACCTCAGCCCACGCTGAGCAAGATACGAACGGCCGGGTATCCGATCTGTCGCTCGAGTTGTTGCTGCGTATAGCCGTTCGTGCGGGATTGCATCTGGTTCTCCAGATCGGAGCGGTGCCGGAGGAGGCAGGCGCTTTCCTGGGTGTTCCATGCCGGTTGCTCGCAGCGGGCACTCGATCGAAACTTGCCGATGAAGCGCGGGATGCGCTGCTGGCGACTGCGCGAGATGACACCCGAGCAACGGTTGAACGCTCATCTCAAGCATAGTGAACTCGTCACTGCGCTCCATCGCGCCGGAAGACAGGCACGATGAGGACTCGCGGTCCAGGCCAGTCGGCTCTGTTACTGCTGGATGTCGCGGAGTGCTGGCGAACAAGAGGTGGAGTACGCGGTCATCGGGGCCATGGCCGCGTCCGTTCATGGCTCCATACGGGCGACCACGGATGCCGATGCGCTCGTTTCGGTCAGCCCGCGAAGCTCGCGCGCCTGCAGAAGAGCGTTCAAGAAAGCGCGATTCGAAACCGACCTGCGGCACGGCGATGCAGATGACCCGATACCGGCGCTGCTCGCAGTTGTGGACAAGCACGGCAATCGCGTCGATCTGCTGGCAGGTCTTCGCGGACTCGACAGTGAGGCCTTCTCCCGCTCGATCACCGTGCCGTTCCTCGGCAGTTCCATTCGAGTGATCGGCCGCGAGGATTTCATCGCGATGAAGTGCTTCGCCGGGGGTCCGCTGGATATCGCCGACGCGCGCGACGTCTCAAGGCTGCGAAGGGGTCGATCAACGTCGATCTGTTGCGGCGGCTGACCCGGCGTTTTGGACGTCCAGCGGCAGACGCCTCGAGCAGGTCCTCAGTCCCTGATGCTATCGAACGCGCTCCGATACGTTTATCGAGTTCCACTCCCAGGTCTTGCCATCGTCCTTGGAGAAGGCCTGGCTCCAGATGGGCAGCTGCGGATTGCGCCGATCCCAGCGAAACACCACGATGATTTTCTCGCCCTTGAAGGTATCGCGGCCGAAGAAGTGGCCCACGTTGTTTTCGAAGGACCCTACCAAGGGCGGGTCGAGCGTGCCCGAGTTCCCGTCGGCCCAGTAGATACTCCAAAGCTTCGTCCTGGTGTTGAAGAGTCGCAGCGCTACACCTTCGTAGGGCTGGCCACTGGCCATGTCGGTGTACTTGTCTATATTGCCCAGGCCATTGAGGATCTGGTGCATCTCCACTCGTGACTCAAATGCCATCCATTCGTTGGAGTTGGTGAGGCGGGACTTCAGCTTGCGATTTCGCAGCTTCCACTCGCCGACGAGAAAGTCGAAGTCATGCTGCGAAGACGTCGCTGAGGCTTGAACGAGCAGCTCGCCAGCGCTGTCGAAATGCAGCTGCGGGATCGGTAGCGAGGCGTCAGGAATGAGTGCGGCTTCCTGAGCCTGCGCAGGGTTGGACAGAATAGACAGTCCCGTGAGGGACAGGAGCGCGAGAAACCAGAAGCGGGTCGTTGTCCGCGGACGCGTATAGTGCATGTCTCCAGCCATTGGTCGCTCCGTGTAGTTAGTCCCGCTCTGTATCATCCGCAGAGTACCCGCAAGCTGCCCGATCGAGAGGAGCCATTTGACGGCGGCGGATGGAGCCACTTGCAACAAGCAGCGGAGATACAGTGACCGTCAAGGCTGCGCGGCAGCGAGGACGGACATCGTCTGCGCGCGCACGCGCTGCTTCATGTCCGGCCAGCCCCACGGGATCTCGACGGTGATGAGCGGAATGCCGAGCTTCGACGCATACTCGCCGGCGCTGTAAATGCCGAGCCACCGCTTGGGCCGCGTGATGAACGCCCCTTCGGTCATGACCCCCGGTGTAGGCAGGCCGACGCCGAGATTGTTCTCGGTCGCAAGTGGTATCGGCTGTGCCTCGAGCTGCGCGACAAGCCGGTTCAGCGTCGCGACCGGCGTAATCTGTGTGCCGATGACGAACAGCCCGTCCTGCGGACCCTCGTGCAGGGCGACGACGAGGCGCGGACGGAGCTGGCCGATCGCCGTGCGGATCGCGTCGGCCTCGATCGTGCGGAACGCGGCGAAGTCGCGATTGATGTCGCAACCTTGCGAGTTGTAGCGCGAGCCGTGTCCCAGGCCGACCGGATTCGCGGGCGCAAGCAAATGGATCGGCGCAGCGTCCGGCGGCCGCGTCCGCATCGTTTCCAGGATCTGTACCGCAGCAAGACTTCCGGAGATCTCGTTGCCGTGCACGCCGGCAGATTCAGGCGTAGGCCGGTCGCGGCGCACGGCGTCAGGAAGAAACGGTGAAACTGCCGTGCAGGCGTATACACGGCCGCGACTAGCGCAACCGCAATGCCCGCGATGAGGAGTGACTTCCATCGGCGCGCCGCGAGGTATCGCATCACCCCATGACTCTCGAAGATGCCTGCAACTCTCGCCGATTGTAGCCGCGATCCATCGGCTGCGGCATCTAGTAAGCTCTTGAATAGAATGGAGGCAGCGCTTCGAATCGTGGATCGTACCCCCATCCATACTCCCCCTTCAGAGTCTGGTGGCTGCCCGGGTGCTTGCAACGAATGCTGGCGGACGGACATCCTCTGACCCGAGCAACCCAAGGTCCGAGAGGCGACGCGCGCGACATGAACCGGCAGCTGGAAATCGTTTCGGCATTGAGCGAGATGCTGCCGCAGCATTCCATCTTGTGGCGCACCGAGGACACGCGGCCGTACGAGTGCGATGGACTGACGCTGTATCGTCAGTTGCCGATGGTCGTCGTGCTGCCGGAAAGCGACGCGCAGGTTGCCGACGTGCTCGAGCTCTGCCACGCGTTGCAGGTGCCGGTCGTGCCACGCGGCGCCGGCACAGGCCTGTCGGGCGGCGCGCTGCCCCATCGCGCAGGCGTTCTGCTGTCGCTCGGCGAAGCTCAATCGCATTCTGAGAGTCGACGCGCTCGCGCGCACCGCCACGGTCCAGCCCGGCGTTCGCAATCTCGCGATCTCCGAGGCGGCGGCGCCGCATCGTCTGTACTACGCTCCGGATCCTTCGAGCCAGATCGCGTGCACGATCGGCGGCAACGTGGCCGAGAATTCCGGCGGCGTGCATTGCCTGAAATACGGGCTGACGCTGCACAACGTACTGCGCGTGCGCGGTCTGACGATGCGAAGGCGAGACCGTCGAGTTCGGCGGCGACGCGCTCGACGCGCCGGGCCTCGACCTGCTGGCGCTGGTGATCGGCTCCGAAGGCATGCTCGCGGTCACACCGAAGTGACGGTGAGGCTCGTGCCGATGCCGCAGCTCGCGCGTTGCATCATGGCGAGCTTCGCGCGACGTCGGGGACGCCGGCGATGCGGTGGCCGCATTGATCGCTGCCGGCATCATTCCCGCCGGACTCGAGATGCTGGATCAGGCGGCGACCGCCTGGTCGAGCCGTTCGCGAATGCCGGCTACGACCTGGACGCGGCGGCCGTGCTGCTGTGCGAATCCGACGGCACGCCGGAGGAAGTCGACGAAGAGATCGAGCGCATGTGCGCCGTGCTGCGCGCTGCTCGTGCCACGCGCATCCAGGTGTCCACGACTGAAGCGGAGCGCTTACGTTTCTGGGCGGGACGCAAGAACGCCTTTCCCGCCGCCGGTCGCGCCGCCCGGCGTACTACTGCATGGACGGCACTATTCCGCGCAAGCATCTCGGCGCAATGCTGAAGGCCATTCAGGCGATGGAGCGCAAGTACGGACTGGCTGTCCCAACGTCTTTCACGCCGGCGACGGCAACCTGCATCCGCTGATCCTGTTCGACGACAGCGATCCGGATTCGGTCGGCGCGCGCCGAAGCCTTTGGCGCCGAGATCCTGGAGCGAAAGCGTGCAGATGGGCGGCACGGTCACCGGCGAGCATGGCGTCGGCGTCGAGAAGCTCGACCAGATGTGTTCGCAGTTCGATCGTGCGACGCTGGATGCGTTCGTCGCCGTCAAGAGTGCATTCGATCCGGCAGGCCTGCTCAATCCCGGCAAGGTCGATACCGACACTTCATCGCTGCGCGGAGTACGGTCGAATGCGCGTGCGCGCCGGTGATCTCAGGTTTGCCGGAGCTGCCGCGGTTCTGATGGACGACAGCGCTCGTCAGCAATGCTGAGCGCGCGAGGTGCGCGCTGCGGGCCGCAGCCGCGACGCCGCTGCGCATTCGCGCCGGCGGCACGAAGGATTTCTACGGCAACACGCCGCGCGGGCGAGGTGCTCGACCCGCGCAGCGGTATGCGGCATCGTCGCCTACGAGCCCACTGAACTCGTCGATCACTGCGCGTGCGGGGACGCCGCTTGGCTGAGCTCGAGACACGAACTGGCCTCGCACGGCCAGATGCTGGCCTTCGAGCCGCCTCATTTCGGTGCCCGCGCAACGGTCGGCGGATGCATTGCTGCAGGTCTCGCCGGTCCGCGCCGTGCGTCTCCGGCCCGACCTACGGCGGCGTGCGCGATTTCGTGCTGGGCGCGCGGCTGCTCGATGGGCGCGGTCGAAGTTCTGTCGTTCGGCGGCACCGTCATGAAGAACGTCGCGGGCTACGATGTATCGCGCGTTGCTTGCCGGATCGCTCGGCATTCTCGGCGTCATCGTCGAAGTGTCGCTGAAGGTTCTTGCCGTCGCCGCCCGCACGAAGCGACGCTACGCTTCGAGATGAGCGAAGCAGCCGCCTGGACACAGCTCAACACCTGGGCGGGGCAGCCGTTGCCGATGTCGGCATCGGCGTGGCACGAAGGCGTATCTGAGCGTGCGGCTGTCGGGCAGCCGCGCCGCCATGTACGCCGGAGCGCGCGGCCGCCTCGGCGGCGAGATGATGGAGCCTCGACGCTGCAGACGCGATTCTGGGCGCCAGGTCCGCGAGCAGACGCATCCTTTTTCGCCGGCGCGGCGCCGCTCTGGCGCGTGTCGTGTGCCCTCGACGATGCCAGCCGCTTGCGTTCGACGGGGGGCAGATGATCGAGTGGGGCGGTGCGCTGCGATGGCTGCGATCGTCGCAGGCGGCCGCAGAGAGATCGCGAGCGGTCGCGCAGGAGGGAGGAGGGTACGCAACACTGTTCCGCGGCGGAGATCGATCTGCGGACGTGTTCACGCCGTTGTCCGCGCCGTTGCTGGCAATTCACAAGCGCCTGAAGTCGCAATTCGATCCGGCGGGCATCTTCAATCCCGGCCGGCTGTATCCGGATCTGTGAGCGAGAAGACCGTGCAAAGTACAGCTCGCCAAGACCTCATCAGGACACTGCCGGATGGCAGAGTTGCAGCTGACATCGTGCGCAGCTGCGTTCACTGCGGTTTCTGTACGGCGACTTGTCCGACGCTACCAGCTGCTCGGCGACGAGCTGGACGGCCCGCGCGGACGGATCTATCTCATCAAGCAAGTGCTCGAGGGAGTGCGAGCCGACGCGAACGAACCCAATTGCATCTGGACCGCTGCCTCACCTGCCGAGCCTGCGAGACCACTTGTCCCTCGGGCGTGCAATACGGCCGCTTGATCGACATCGGCCGCCGGATCGTCGAAGAGAAAGTCGAGCGGTCATGGTTATCCAGGCTCAAACGGGCAGCGCTGAAGCGTGCATTGACGGGACGAGCGTTCGGCCCAGCGCTTGCGTTTGGACGATGCGTTCGTCCACTGCTTCCGCACACTTTACAACACAGGATTCCGGTCCGGCGAGGTGATGCACGGAGGGCGGGCAGCCGCCCACACGCGCGTCGGATGTTGCTGCCGCGGGCTGCGTTCAGCCCTCTATTGCGCCAAAGATCAACGCCGCGACTGCGCGCGTGCTGGATGCGCTGCGGATCGAAGCGGTGACACCGAAGGCCGGCTTGTTGTGGCGCGCATTCGCCATCATCTGGGTGACGAGGCGCTCGAGGAGATCCGTCACACGATCGATACGTGGTGGCCGCACATCGAGAGCGGCGTGGAAGCGATCGTGATGAATGCGTCGGGCTGCGGCGCGATGGTGAAAGAGTACGGTCACCTTTTGCGCCACGATACTCGCTATGCGCTCAAGGCGGCCCGCATCGCGGAGCTGACGCGCGACTTGGCGGAGCTGCTGCCGGAGCATGTCGAGAATCTTGCGCAGCAAGTCACGCGACACGGTGAACGAGTCGTATTTCATCCGCCCTGTACGCTGCAGCATGCACTCAAGGTTCGCGGCGCGGTCGAGAAGATGCTCGAATCGCTGGGTGCGGTCGTGCTGCCAGTCGCCGATAGCCATTTGTGTTGTGGATCCGCGGGAACGTACTCGATCCTGCAGCCGGCGGTGGCTGGGCAGCTGCGCGATCGAAAGCTCGAAGCGCTGCAGGTGCAGCGACCGGATGTGATTCTGTCTGCAAACATCGGCTGCATAGTCTATCTCGGGGCGGCATCCGAGATCCCCGTGCGGCACTGGATCGAATGGCTTGCGGCGCGACTGCCTGCGAGGTCAGTCTGAGATGTTTCATCAGCTAGTCACGCCGGTCGGCGAAAGTCTCTTCTGGTCGTGCCTGGTCGCGTCGATTCCAATCGTGACGGTGCTCGTGCTGCTTGGCGTGTTTCGACGGCCAGCATGGCAGGCTTCATCGGCCGGGCTCGCAGCAGGGCTTGTCCTCGCCATCGCCGCCTGGGATCTCCCGGCGGACAACGCTCTGAGCAGTGTGTTTGCCGGTGCCACGTTCGCGCTGATGCCGGTCATGTGGATCGTGTTCAACGCTCTGGTGCTCTACAACGTCACCGTCGTTTCCGGGCGCTTCCAGAATTTTCGTCAGTGGATGCTCGAACACCTCCCGAATGACCGCCGCGTCGTGCTCGTCGTGGTCGGCTTCTGCTTCGGCTGCCTGCTGGAGGGAATCGCGGGTTTTGGCACGCCGGTCGCGATCACCAGCGCCTTGCTGATCTCGCTGGGCTTTCCGGCGCTCGACGCTCTGGTCTTTACCTTGATCTTCAACACGGCACCGGTGGCGTTCGGTGCGTTGGGTGCGCCGGTGACGACACTGGGCGCGGTGACGCAGCTTTCCGATACGACGCTGGGCGCGATGATCGGTCGGCAGCTGCCTTTCATTGCATTGCTGTTACCGTTCTATGCTGTCGGTATCTATGGTGGAGCTCGGGCCATCGGGGGCGTGTGGCCGGTGCTGCTGATCGCTGGGGGATCCTTCGCGACTGGCCAGTTCATCGCCTCCAACTATCTCGGATTTGCCCTCACCGACGTCATCTCCTCGGCATTCTCACTGATCGTCACGATTGCATTCCTGAAGGTCTGGCGGAGGGCGCCCGATCCGCAGTTCTCGCTGGCCGCACCCTCGGTCGCGACGGCGTCACATTCAGCTGCTCCGGCCGCGGGATGGATTCCGTGGATCATTTTGGCGGCCACAGTCGTGCTCTGGATTCACTTCCGCATCAATCTCATTGGGCAGGTGGCCGTGCACTGGCCGCGGCTGCACGAAGAAGTCTTCATCACCATCTACGACAAACCGTATGCGGCCATATGGACGTTCCAACCGCTCGGAACGGGTACGGCCATCCTGTTCGCGACCGTCCTGACTGCATTCGTGGTGGGGCTCAAGGCTCGCCAGGTCCCGACCGTTCTTCTCGCGGCCCTTGCGCAGATTCGTCTTCCTGCCCTGACGACGGCGCTGATCATCGGACTTGCATACCTGATGAACTACTCTGGTATGACATACACGCTCGGTGTGGGCGCGGCGTCTGCCGGCGTGCTCTTTCCTCTATTGTCCGCGTTTCTGGGTTGGCTCGCGGTGTCGCTGTCGGGCAGCGACACTTCCGGAAACGCCTTGTTCGGGAACCTGCAAGTTGTGGCTGCGCGGCAGCTGGACCTGGACCCGGTGTTGATGGCCGCCACCAACTCTTCCGGGGGAGTCTTCGGAAAGATGATCTCACCGCAGAACATCAGCACTGGCACATCGACGACCGAACTGAAGGGGCGAGAGGGCGACGTGTTCGCGCGCACCTTCAAGCACAGCATCATCCTGACGTTCTTGCTCGGGCTCCTCGTGTTGCTGCAGCAGTACGTCTTCCCATGGATGATTCCCTCGTAGGACTGCGTAGCAGACATCATGATTAGAATTTTCGAGCTGCAACCATACAGGGAACGCGGGTGAAGAACTCACTCTCTAAAGCCAACGCGAATGCAGCGGCGAGAAGAAAACGGAGGACTGCGCGATGACTATGCTGACGCATCGGGTAAGCAAGCCGTACTGACACGCGCGACCCGCATGCTGAGGGCGTTTGGAATTTTTGCACGGGCTGGATAGGAAGGGGCATCGAGCGCCATGGAACTGAATGCAGATTTTACTCAGCGCGCTGTCGTTCATGCTGCCCGTCTGCCCTGGGTCGCCTCGCCAATGCCTGGAGTCGAACGCCGCATGCTCGATCGTATCGGCGCCGAGGTGGCACGAGCGACCTCGATCGTTCGCTACAGGCCGGGCAGCCATTTTTCGGCACATACCCACGAAGGCGGGGAAGAGTTCTTCGTGATCGAGGGAGTCTTCCAGGACGAGCACGGCGACTACCCGGTCGGTTCGTATGTCCGCAACCCGCCAACGTCGAGGCACATCCCCGGATCCGACTTGGGTTGCGTCATCTTCGTCAAGTTGTGGCAGTTTGCTCCCGACGACCGCACGCATGTCCAGATCGACACTACCAAGATGCCTTTTCTGCCGGCACAGGATCGGGCGGGAGTGGAGGTCATGTCGTTGTTCCGAGACTCGCGCGAACAGGTACGACTGGAACGCTGGGCACCGAATGCAGAAATCGTACTCAATGAACAAGGAGGCATGGAGATCCTCGGGCTGAAGGGCGACTTCGCCGACGAACTGGAACAGTTCACCGCACACTCCTGGCTTCGCCTGCCGCCGGGATCGACGCTGCGGGCGCACGTGGGATCGGAGGGTTGCAGAGTCTGGATAAAGACCGGGCACCTCTTGTCGCGTACGCCATAGCGGGGGCGCTCACGCATCTTCACTGATCCCAGTCGGATATCGGGAGCGTACAGTAGCGAGCCTGCTCACGAGCCGAGGAGCACCCCATGACCCCCTTCTTCGAGGCGGATCTTCGCGGCGAAGTCTTCCAGTGCCTGATCGGACCGTCGGGTCCCATGGTGATTGGCGACGGCGGCGGAGTGTGCCTGGGCGTCTGTGCGATCCGTAACCTGGGCGATCTCCAGTGGACGAGGCGCGGGCAGCTCGAGATCGCTGATGAGGTCGGCCAAGCCAGCTGGTGCATCGTGAAGTACGAGCACGAGCGATGCATCGAACTGCCTTGGTCCACCACGTTCGACGAGGCGCGCGAGCTCGGGCAATTGCTCGGCATCGTAATGTGGCGGCCCATGTTGCATCCCAGTGTCCGGGCGGAAGCGTTCTATGTCTCACGCGCTTTCGACGCACTTCGCACCTGGATAGCTGAGCATTCGAAGGCCGCAGCGCAATTCGCGAAGCACGAGGCGAGTCGCCACTACCTGCCTGACTGGTACGAGCGAGCCCTCGCGGGGGCAGCAGTGCCGCCGGCGCCCACCGGCGATCGAATCCACCCTCATCGATGATGCTTCATGAGGCGCTCACGTCTGTTGCCGACCCGGAGCGGTCACGTAGGTCCGTGAAGAGCGGACATTCAAGTTCCAGATACTACGAGCGAACGCGGACCGCCTGTCAGCACTAGTCTGGAGAGGCAAAATGACAAGTACCCGGTGCATTGTCATCATCGCTTCGCTGGCTTGCGTCACCGTTGATCCTTCGGAGGCTCAACCGTCTCCGCCACTCGCGGCACCGCCGCCGCAGCCCCACCTGACCGGATACATCCTCGGTCCTGAGGACGGCTCACAGGCGCTCTCACATCTCATCAAGGCTGACCCGCAACTTGGCTCCAACCGCCTGGGGATGGGTAAGCAGCGGTTGAAGGCTGGTCGGGGAATCGCGCTACACGCTCACGAAGGTGAGGACGAGATACTCTATGTCGAGAGCGGTAAAGGAGTCGGCGTCGTCGGAGACCAGCAAAAGGAGCTCTTCCCCGGCAGCATGATGTACATCCCGCAGGGGTCATGGCACGGGATTCGTAGCACCGAGGAGATGAAAGTCATTTGGATTGTGTCGCCTCCGAACTTCGCCAACTATCTTCGGGAGTGGCACGCCCTGAATGAAAGCGGCGAGTTCGCCGAGAAGAGGTACGAAGAGCTACTGCGGAAGCACCAATACAGTGATGGGCGAGCTTTCTTGAGCGCCGTGCTTGGTAATTCCGTCTGGCAAGGGCCGGCGCCGTGGCACGAGATAAGGTTCGATGCGGATGGAATGAAAGCCGACTACGGCGGCAACGGACTGCCGGCGGGGGTTATCGAGATACAGGACGCCAGCTCAGACGCGCTGGGATTTCTGGGGGAATGGAAGCAGACCGATCCGCCAAAGCGTGGCAGCTTCACGCTTCACTACGACTTTACGTCCGGAGCAGAGATCACTTTCAAGTCGGGTGAGGATCCTCGCTCACAAGGCACTTGGCGCAGGTCACAACGGTAAGTGCGGAGTGGCCCATCGGCACCGGCACGCGTCCGACCGATGTGCTCCCATCATCCACCAACCTGCGGATCGATTGGGCGAAAGACACATTGCAGCGGGCTGCAAGCGGAGTAGTCTCGCATCACCACAGCAACGTCACGTGCGCTCTTATGCACGCCACCGATAACAACATGAGTGGACACGCGACTGACGTAGAGATGGGGTGACTTATGGTGCGAAGGGTAGTGATCGGCGGCGCGCTGATTGCAGCGACCTTCCTGTTGGCGAGCCTTCTGATTGATTCGTCGGTGCGCGACGCAGCAATTGTCGGCGATGCTGCAGCGCAGACACCGGTGACCGGCAACGAGTCACCGCCCGCCGTTGTTCGCGACGATCCGGGTTTCTACGCCGGCGAAGCGCAAATGAATGCGTCGGAACGTGCCGGTCGCGAGATCTGGTACAAGGCGACCGCCGGCAACTCCCGCTTTCACACCTATACGTTTCCAGCAGCGGATCGGCGTGCTGATCGATTGGTACCGCGTCCTCAACAGCGAGGAACGCGACGATCGTTTCCGCGCCTGGGGCATCATCAATGATCCTGGCTGCTGCGTTCCGGGCAGCGAAGGTTGTCCGGCGAAGTCGCTGGAGGAGACGTTACGGCTTCGACTGGTGTCCGGGCGACGCGGAGCTGCTGAAGTTCGTCGGGCGCAACGGCTATCGCGATCCGGCGTGCGACTTTCAGGATGCGCCCGCCGATACCAGCGATGTGCATCATCAAAACGAAGGACCAGCGACAGTCCGCGTGCGACCTGGCGTTCGGCACTTCCACGGGCGCGCTGGGATTCCGCAAGTTTCCCAATCCGCGCTTCGATCGCGAGCGCTGGCTGGCCCTCAACGGCAGTCGAGCGCGAACTGGGAAGGCTATGCGCAAGCGTCTGTCGCACGAGCCTGCCAACAGCGATTCAGACGTCAGCCATCTCGCCGACGGCTCGATCGAGCCGCCGTTCCTGATCGGCATCACGTGCGGCTCGTGTCACATCGCCTTCGATCCGCTCAATCCGCCGGCGGATCCGGCGCATCCCGCTGGGAGAACTCAAGGGCGCCGTCGGCAACCAGTACACGCGCATCTCCGAAGTGCTCGCATCGGGCATGTCGCCGCGAACCCTCGAATTCCAGGTATTCGCTCACGCGCGCCCGGGCACGTCCGATACTTCGGCGGTTCCCACCGATCAGATCAACAACCCCGGCACCATCAACGCAATCATCAACACCGAGCGCCGGCCCACGTTCGCCAACGAAGTGGTCACCAAGTGGCGCAAGGTCGGCGAGCCTGCGCGGCGGATGCCGATGCGGCCGAGCTGCTGGTGCGAGCCAGGACGCGACGGCAAGTGCTGGCAGCGCACGCGACGCAGACCGAAGCCGCGGTGCATCACATCCTGAAGGGCGGCGAGGACTCCATCGGCGCCCTGGAGGCGATCCAGCGCGTGTACTTCAACATCGGCTCCTGTGCCGAGCAGTGTTGGGTGAATCATCTGACGGACCTGCGCCAGCTCGATCCGCAGCAGCGCAATTTCGGTCAGACGCCGTTCGACATCGGCCAGTGCCGACGCGATTGCCCGAATTTCCGCGCGATAGAGGATCGGCTGCCGAACATCCTGGCGTTTCTCGAGTCGGCCGAGACGCACGCCACCGATCTGCGCGAGGCGCGTGAGCGCGAGCTGAAGAAGAAGAACGCCGCGGCGACTTATGACGAGCGGCGACTTCGTCGCCGATCTCGACAAGGAGTTCGGCAAGGATGCGGTGGCGCGCGGGCGCGACGTGTTCGCGGGCAACTGTGCGCGCTGTCACTCGAGCCTGTCCGAAGCCGAGGCGGGCTCGTTCGCCAATCGCGACTTTCGCTGCTCCCGATCCGGGCACCGGACTGCGAGCCGACTGGATGGGCAACGATCAGGCGACGCTCGTGTCCGAAGTCGGCACCTTCCGTTGTCGCGCGTTGCATTCCAATCACATGAAGGGCCACGTGTGGGAGGAGTACGGATCGGAGACGCTTGCGCAGTCGTCCCGGCGATCCGGCGCTGCATGATCCGGCCGACGGCGGCCGGGGCTACTATCGCAACATCTCGTTGCTCAACCTGTGGGCGCACGCGCCATTCATGCACAACAACGCGCTCGGGCCCGAGCTGTGCGGTCGGCCGGCCAATGCGGCCAACGAATTCTATCGATCGCCGTACGTGACCGCCGACGGCAAGCCCTGCCGGCAGCAAAGGCGCCGGCGTGCTCCGGCTACGATCCGAGCGTCGCAGGGGCGCTTCGAGCTGTTACAAGGCATCGATGCGGGATCTGCTCAATCCGGAGCAGCGCGTCGCCGAAGATCACCCGGTTCAGCGACGACGTACCGATCGCCTTGGGTCCGCGCATCTGGGATGGCGAAGAGGAACAGCAGGTCCTCGGTTTCACGGTCACGATTCCCGCCGGGCACGAGCGCCGGCGCACTCGGCAATTTCCAGCACAAGCAATTCGCGCAGGACCTTGTGCTCTCCAAGCTGCGTCCGGACGAGGTGCAGGAGCGCCTCGAATCGCACGCTGGGTGAGAACGCGGCGGCGAGCAGTCTGCGGCGCACTGAACGAGATTCGCGAGGAAGTGATGCGGCGACCCGCCCAGATGGTCGAGGCCGTCCGCAAGCATCCCGATCTGCTCGTGGTCTACAGCTCCTGCACGGCCGATGTCGAAAACGACGGGCATCGCTTCGGCGAAGGGCTGACTGCCGCCGACAAGCTGGCACTGACGGCATTCCTGGCGACGATCTGAGCGAGCGGAGATCCACATGCATGTTGCCATTCGTGTTGTCGTCCTGGGGCTGCTGCTGACGCTGAGCGGTTGCGACTGCGATCAAGGGCTGGCTGCATCCGCCGCCGGACATCAAGTTCGCTGCCACTGACCAGCCGTATGCGTCCAAGCCCGATCTCGCACAGGTCGAAGCGCGCTATCCGCTCGATCGCGAGGATCTGCGACGGCTCACGCCGAAGAACATCGCCGGCTATTCGCAGGAACAGATCGACCAGATCTATGCACGCCTCACGGCGGGGCCGATTCCGGACGGCGCGTTCGACGGCGGCCTGTTCTTTCCGAAGAACGCCAGCGGCGATCGGCGGATCGCGGAGATCGTCGGCGGATTGCCCGGTCTCGCCGTCGAGCTGAAGGCGCAGAAGCTCGAAGTGATCGGCGCGACGCTCTGGCGCGGCAAGGTGTTCTATCGGGAGCAGCGACTGCTGCGCAACCGCATCGAGGACCTGTCGGTCCTCAAGCCGATCATCGACGGTGACCTGAGCAGCCTGCCCAAGATCGACGTCGGCGGCCATGATCAATGGCTGATGTTTCCGGCCCGGCTGTACTGCGGCCAGAGCCTGCTCGATTCACGTCGCGAATCGATCATCATCGACTACGCATTCACCGACGAGCTGCCGGGCTATCGCGAGCGGCCCGACTATCTTGCCGGCCGCAACGGCTTTCAGATTCGCGATGAGATCCGCATGGTGCGACCCGGATTCTATCTGGGTCGTGCGTACGCGGGCCGCGCTTTCCTGCTCAACTTCGTGCTTTACAACGATGACATCGCGGAGCGCGACACGAAGGCGTTTCGCAAGACAGGCGCCGTCGCCGAGGACTGCTGGGCTGGAACTCAGGCGCGCGCCACGACGACGCTGGCAGCAAACTGACGAGCTGCGCTCATGGCGGGCGGACACATGAAGCTCCTGGGGATGCTGCTCATGTCGCTGACGCTCTGCCCGGCTTGGATCGGAGCCGCGACCTGGGCGGTCGACCCAACCGTGCCTGGATCCGACCGGGTGGACGCTGGCACGTCATTGTTCGAGCTCCTGGTCCGCAATCAGGGAGATCGTGCAGACATTCCGTTTCCGTTCGAGCGCCTGATAGCGCAGCTGGAAAGTGCGGCCGGCTGCCGGCGCGAGGATCTTTGTACGCGTGCGGTGCTGATTCCACTCGGCCGATCGCTGCAGCGAGTTGCCGCTGGTCCCGACTATTTCGCTCATCCGCGCGCTGTCGTGGCCTTCGTCGGCGACGTCCGTACATCGGTGCAGGTGCGCGATCGACTGTACCTGGCGTATCAAGAGCAGGCGAACCAGATCGAGGTCATCAGCTACAACGAAGCGCTGGCTCGCTTCGAGTTCCAGGTCGTGAGCGACTATCGGGCCGGTGGGCGTCCGGTTCTCCGCCAGGCCGCACGAGGGATGTGCATCTCCTGTCATCAGAACCAGGGGCCGATCTTCTCCCGCCAGGTGTGGAGCGAGACGAGTGCAAACCCAGCCGTGGGCGCGCGTTTGAGCGACTACGGCAGCAGCTACTTCGGCATCCCTGCTCGAGCGATACGGGAGTTGCCAACGCCATTGACGACGCCACCGATCGGGCCAGCCGGCTGTTGCTGACTCAGAGACTCTGGCAGGACGGTTGTGGTCCGGCCCCGGCAGGCGACGCCTGTCGTGGAGGCGCTTTGCTGGCGTCCTTGCAGCTGGCATTGACCGCGGATCGCGCGCTTCGATACTTCGGACAAATTCCGGTCGGAGGTCACGACGACGTTGCAGCGACGCGCCCGGCAGTTGTGGCCGCAAGGACTGGCGGTCGCGACTGCGGACATTCACAACCGCGATCCGTTCGACGTCCCGACGTTCCTGCGAGACTCGACCCGTTGCTGCCGCGTGTTCCTTTCATGGTGCTTCCGGCCGAGGGCGATGCGTTGGCGCGGGCACTGGTCAGGGGAATTCGGGACTTTTGGTCGGATCGACAGGTGCTGCAAATCGATCGGACCACGGCGCACGGCAACGACTGCTCCGCGCCGCTCGATGGTGGCCCGTTGCAGAGTCGATTCCGAGGCCGGCGACATCAGGTTCGATTGCAGCCAGTGCCGGGGCGGCGCTCTGAGCTCAGGATTGTCGGGCATGGCGATCGAGGGTGAGCCACTGGATGAGTTGTCGTTCAAGTCTGTTCCCGTGCGACACGTGCATGTGGCAGGCGTTGTCACGTCTGGCGACTGCGGCGTCTGAGTCGACGCTGCGCTTTAAAATACGCGATCACGATCATCAGGCAAGAGTAGCGACGGGCGATGCGATCGAGGCCGTAGCTCTGCATTGGAATCCAGCGTCTCAAGGGCTCAATGGCCACATCGAACTGTCATTACGCAATGACCTGGCGATCGTAGCGGCGGGCAGGATGCGGGAGGGTCCACTGCGAAGTGCCGATCTGATCGCGTACGTCGAGCCACTGACGGGTGCTAGTGACATACATTGTTGTGCAGATCTCACAGCTTCGCTTGCCGAGGTATCGCCATCGAGTTCCGGCGCCGCGGGCGAAATAGCTGCGCCGTTCGAAACTGCATGTGGCAGCTGTCATCAAGCGCCAGAGGCGACGCCGCCGAACTTTCTGTATGGGAATGCCGCGCGCGTCAGGTCTGGCACTTGAAAGCTGCGCGCCGCGTCTGTTCGTGAGAATCGCCATGAACGACATCGCCGCCGATCTCGCGCCAAATCGCCTATGCCTCCGGAGCAACTGGCGGCGCCGACGGCAATGGCGCCGCTACTGGAGATCCGTGCGCGCGTCGAGAGCACGCTGCGTAAGCGCTACGGACGCGTACCAGCCGTTACCGAACTGCTGCGCGACGGCTACGACAATTTGCCACCCTGTTTGCCCACTGCCGGCGAAGCGGCCAGACCCATGTCCATCGCAGAACAAGAGTCACTATTGCAGCATCGCGGGTGCGCATCGCTCTTGCGATCGGCGTGCTGATTCGTGGGGTCCTGTTGCTTTCAGCTCTGATGTTGGCGTTGCGCTTCTCGGCGGATCGGCCCGTCACCTACGAGGACATCGAGGAGCACTTCAAGTACGGATCGACCGGTGGCGAACGCGAATCCGGCTTCCCGTACTGGATCTGGCAGGCCTTGCCGCAAGTCTGCGCGCGCACCTGCCGGGCTCGGGCTATGCATCGCTCGGCATGATCTACGAGCCGGATCGCAAGCTGCCCGTCGGCATGTCGATGCGTCGTCATCAGGGCATCGATCGTACGTTCTTCAATTGCGCCGTCTGCCACAGCAGTACGGTGCGCGATTCGCCCGAAGCCAAGCCGCGCGTGTACATCGGCATGCCGGCGAACACGTTCGACATCATGGCGTTCGAGAAATTCATCTTCGCGTGCGGCAAGGATGCGCATTTCAGCAAGGAGTACATCGTCCCGGAGATCGCGCAGCTCAAGGCAGCAGGAGGGAGAGCGTTGAGCCTGCTCGACCGCTACCTCGTCTATCCGGTGGCGGTGTGGCTCATGCGCGAACGCCTGCTGATGCTGGCTGGTCGCTTCGAATGGATCGAGGGGCAGACGGAGTGGGGGCCGGGGCGTGTCGACACCTTCAACGCCGCAAAGGTGCTGTTCAACTTCAACGTCGCAGAGCTGCCCGAGGCACAGCTCAATGGCGCCGCAGATTTTCCTTCGGTGTGGAATCAGGCGCCGCGCAAAGGCATGCAGCTGCACTGGGACGGCAACAACACGATGGTCGAGGAGCGCAACAAGAGCGCCGCGTTCGGCACTGGCACGACGCCGCCGACGCTCGACCGCGCAGCGATCGGCCGCATCGAAGACTGGCTGCTGACGCGAGACGCGCCCGCGTATCCGTATCGCGATCGATGACAGTCTCGCCGAAGCGCGGCGCAGCGATCTACGCGGAATACTGCGCAGAGTGTCACGGTGCGGGGCCACGGGATTTCAGCGGCGAGCAACGTCGGCAAGGTGACGCCGCTCGAGCAGATCGGCACCGATCGGCATCGGCTCGACAGCTATTCGTACGAGCTGGCCGTGACTCAGTCGACGCTCTACGCCGGCTACGATTGGCGCTTCAAGCATTTCCGCAAGACGTTCGGCTACGCCAACATGCCGCTCGACGGGCTGTGGCTGCGCGCGCCGTATCTGCACAACGGCTCCGTGCCGACGTTGCGTGATCTGCTGGAAAGCCGGACAGCACGCCCGGCGACTTTCTATCGCGGCGACGATGTCTATGATGCCGCAGCGTGTCGGATTCCGCTCCGACCGCGCGAGTGACGCCGAGCGACGCTTCTTCGTCTACGACACCGCGCTGCCGGGCAACTCCAACGCCGGTCACGAGGGCGAGCGCTATGGCACGGCTCTCGCACCCGGCGACAAGGATGCGCTGGTCGAGTACCTCAAGCGCTTCTGAAGGTCATCCTCATGAGCACGCGACGCAAATGGATCGGCATTCTCGGCGCGCTCGGCGTCGTGGTGATCGGCGGCGGGGCTGTTCGCCTGGTACAAGTTCTTTCGCGAAGAGCCGCAGCCGGACTGGATCATCGAGCGATCCGGAGATGCGTTTCAAATACGGCTCGATCGGCGCGGAGCGCGACGCCGGCATTCCTTACTGGATCTTCTATGTGCTGCCACGGATGTTCCCGGAGAAGATTCCCGGTCCGAACGGCTTCGCTTCCTTCGGCGTCTCGTGGGAGCAGGGCCAGGAGCTGCCCATCGGCTTCACCAAGAAGACTGATCGGCTTTGCGCGCGTCGCGAACAACTGCGCGTCCTGCCACACAGCCAACTACCGCATGAGCGAGAATGAAACGCCGACGTTCGTCACTGCCGGCGCCGGGCATACGCTGAACCTGGAAGCGCGTGTTCCGCTTCCTGGTCGATTGTGCGAAGGATCCGCGCTTCAACGCCGACAACCTGATGCACGAGATCAATCTCGTCACCGACTTGTCGTGGATCGACCGGCCATCTACCGATTCGTGCTGATCCCGATCACCCGCAAGCGCCTGGTCGAGCGCGAGCAGCAGTTTCAGTGGATCTATCGCCACGATTTTCCGGAGTGGGGCCGCGGCCGCGATGACGCGATGAACCTCACGAAGTACTTCATGATCAAGGTGCCGATGGATGACACGATCGGTCCATCCGATATCCCGTCGATCTGGAATCTCAGGAAGTACGAGGCAGAGGATGCAACCGCTGAACTGGGCCGGCGACAGTCACGACACTTACTCGGTGATCATCGATTCCGCGTTGGGATTGCTCGGTGCGGCGCCGAAGGACAACGAGGAGTTTCTGGCGGAAGTGCGATGGCTGGAGGACTATCTCAGCGCGAAACCGGCGCCGAAGTTTCCGCTGCCGCTGGATGAGGTCAAGGTGCGGGCCGGCAACGCGGTATTCGACCGCGAATGCGCCAGCTGTCATGCCAGCGAACGCACCGGACACGCGCATGCCGCTGGCAGGCGTGGATACGGATGCCGAACGCTTATACACCTGGAAAAAGGAGCACGCGATCGCAGCGAATCGCGTCGTGAGCGAGTTCGGCATCGAACGCCAGGGTCTCGTGGAAGCCGACTTGATCGGCTACAACGCGGTATTCCTCGATGGGTTGTGGCTGCGCGCACCGTACTTGCACAACGGCTCGGTGCCTACGCTGCGCGACTTGCTCAATCCTCCAGAGACGTCGCCCGACAGTGTTCTGGCGTGGTTACGATGTTTACGATGCCGCGAACGTCGGGTTCGTCAGCAACGGTGACGAGGCGGAGCAGGCAGGAACGCGATTCGACACGGCTTTGCGATCGAATGGCAATGGTGGCCATGTGTTCGGGACGGCGCTGTCCGACGCCGACAAGGACGTGTTGATCGAATATCTCAAGAGCCTGTGAAGCCGGCATTCGCGGTCCCAGAAAACGTGCTCGATATCTCGCTAGTCACCAACATCGGAGTTCCGTGATCACGCCAAGGTCTCGGAGGCGTCCCTGGGTTGCTGGCTGACGTGCTCGGCGCGGTCAATGCATCTGATCGCCGGCCGGGGAGGGGCGACCAAGACTGAACTGTCGCTCCCGAATACAGTGGGCCAATTCTCGGCTGAAGGTAAATTTAGTACGCCTGTTCCGTCCTGATGTCTTGCGATCGGCAGCGCACGAGGCGACGCGGTTCCCACGCCGCTTCACAATGCAAACTCAGTTCAGGGCGCCGCGAATGCAGCGGCCAGAACAAAGCGGAGGAGTGCGAGATGGCTACGCTGACGCGCGACGCGTTCGAAACTTGGTTGCAGGCCTACAAGGCAGCTTGGGAGGGCCGCAACGCTCAGGCGGCCGCTTCTTTGTTCAGTCCGCGAGGTGCTGAGTATTACTGGACGCCGTTCGATCCACCGCAGCGAGGCCTCGATGAAATCGCTGCGGCATGGGACGGCGCAGTGACGCAGCAGCGAGACATTCACATGACGTTTGAGGTGCTCGCGGTGGAGGGGAATCGGGGGATCGCGCGATGGCACACCAATTTCACGTCCGTACCATCGGGTGAGCCCGTACAACTGGATGGCATTCTCACAACCGAATTCGACGGGCCGAAGCACTGCAGCGTATTCCGCGAATGGTGGCATCAGGTGAACAAGCCGTACTGACACGCGCGGCCAGCATGCTGAGGGCGTCTGCCGCTAACTCACTGTTTATTCTTAGTAGAGTTGGCTCCCCGGGCCGGACTCGAGAGCGTGCTAAGTGCGAGTGATCTAAAGAAGATTGATGCGCGCGCGTCCGCGAGCTGCCCGCAGAGATGCCCCCAAACCGCGGTGTTCGTGAGGTGCTTTACACCCGGCGGACGGCCGCCAGGCATGCCGCCAGACCTTGATCGGCCACGCGGGGCCGTGGCTGGAGCCCGGCCCCGCAATGGCAGAAAACCAAAGTAGCAGGACTACCAGCGACCGCCGCCGCCGCCGCCACCGCCGTAACCGCCACCGCCGCTGCGACACCTCCGCCGCCATAGCCGCCACCGCCGCCGCTACGACCGCCCCCCTTGGGCTTGTCCTGGGCCTCGTTGACCTTCAGCGGGCGGCCGCCCATGTCCTTGCCGTTCAGGTTCTGGATCGCGCGGGCCGCGTCAGCACTGGGCATTTCGACGAAGCCGAAGCCACGGGGGCGGCCAGTCTCGCGATCGTTGATCAGGCTGACCGATTCGACGGTGCCGTGCTGCTCGAACAGGGCGCGCACCGCGGCTTCATCGGCGGTAAAGGGCAGGTTGCCCACGTAAATCTTGCTCATTGAAAAAGACCCTTAAGAGAACCTGCCGCCTTCAGTTTGAAGGGCGTTCTGCAGGCGAAACAGTAAATGACAGGCGTGCCGTTACTGGCACATGCTGCCTCCTGGATCGGGAACGATTCGAATTGCGGACCTTGGTGGAACCGCCGAACGGCGGCGCGCAGCAAGGAGACAACGGAAGGGTCACGAGCCGGGCGCGAATATACACGCTTGTGCACGGGTCGGGTGAGTGGACTTGTGCTTGTTAGGTAGAGGCAGATTCGCGGTGGCCTTCGGTCGTCTCGAGAGCTGCTCGACGGAGGTCGACCTGGACGTCCGCTCGTTCACGGTACGGTGCCTGGCCGACGCCGAAGCGGGCCGCCACATCGAGACGCGTTGCACGCGGTCCATTGCCGTGATGTCACCGCGCTGAAGGAGCACAACACGAGTTCAACCCGTCGATGATCCTTCGGCTACGGTGCTCGCCATCTCGCGGATGAATGACTGATCAACGCCGATTCATACCAGGCCGCAGCAATGGCCATCATGAAGAACTCTGCTGCGACAAGTACAGTAGACCGTGCCCTCTTCGCCTACAACAATTCGATCCCAGGCGTTTTCAAGAATGCGATCGACTGGCTGTCCCTTCGATGAGGCGGGTGCGCTGACCGATGAGAAGGTCAAGCATCAGTTACGGACGTTTCTGCAGGGCTTCGCGGCTTTCACCCGATCGTTCTCCACTCAGCCGCCGAGCCGGCGGATCGCACTGGTCCCGATGTCCGTCGCAACTTGAGGGAGGTCGATCGTGAGCAGGGATTCATCAGAAAAGGACCGGCTCGACGAAGCGCGAACGAATCGCGCGGCCTGGAAGAAGTGGGGCCCCTACCTGAGCGAGCGGCAGTGGGGCACGGTGCGCGAGGACTACAGCGACAACGGCGACGCGTGGAACTACTTCACCCACGACCAGGCGCGCTCGCGCGCCTACCGCTGGGGCGAGGACGGCCTCGGCGGCATCAGCGACGACCACCAGGTGCTGTGCTTCGCGCTGGCGCTGTGGAACGGCCGCGATCCGATCCTCAAGGAGCGCGCCTTCGGCCTGGCCAACAGCGAGGGCAATCACGGCGAGGACGTGAAGGAGTACTACTTCTACCTCGACTCGACGCCGACGCACTCGTACATGAAGTATCTGTACAAGTATCCGCAGGCGGCCTATCCCGTACGACGACCTCGTCACGACCAACCGCAGCCGCGGCAAGCACGAGCCCGAGTACGAGCTGCTCGACACCGGCGTGTTCGACGACAACCGCTACTTCGACGTCTTCGTCGAATACGCCAAGGCCGCGCCCGATGACGTGCTGATCCGCATCAGCGTGTGCAACCGCGGCCCGGACGCGGCGCCGCTGCACGTGCTGCCGACGCTGTGGTTTCGCAACACCTGGTCGCAGGCAGGGCGGCGGCTCGAAGCCGGCTCTCGAGAGGATCGAATCTCGCCGGCCATGCGGTGGTGCACGCCCATCACAGCGACCCGCTGTTCCAGGAATCGCTGGCGGACTACTTCCTCTACTGCGACGCCGACGTGCCGCTGCTGTTCACCGAGAACGAGACCAACAACGCGCGGCTGTTCGGCTCGGCACAATGCCTCGCCCTACGTGAAGGACGGCATCAACAACTTCGTCGTCCACGGCGACGCGGCCGCGGTGAATCCGGCGCAGCGAGGGCACGAAGGTGGCGGCGCATTACCAGGCTCAACGTCGGCGCCGGCGAGACGCAGCGTCATCCGGCTGCGGCTGACGACGCGCGCGCCCGGCGCGTCGAGCCAGCCCTTCGGCGACTTCGACGCGGTGTTCGCGGCGCGCCTGACCGAGGCCGACGCGTTCTACGACTCGATCACGCCGCCCGCCGTTCGCCAGCGACCCGGACCGCGCGAACGTCATGCGCCAGGCGCTGGCGGGCATGCTGTGGACCAAGCAGTATTTCTACTACGACCTCGACCTGTGGCTCGACGAGCATGGTGCCGGCGCCCACCTGCCGCAGCACGAGCGCCGGCGCGTGCGCAACAGCGAGTGGGCCCACATGTTCAACGACGACATCATCTCGATGCCGGACAAGTGGGAATACCCCTGGTACGCCGCGTGGGACCTGGCGTTCCACATGATTCCGCTGGGCATGGTCGACCCCGACTTCGCCAAGCAGCAGCTCGACCTGATGCTGCGCAACGACTACCTGCATCCGAACGGCCAGCTGCCGGCCTACGAGTGGAACTTCGGCGACGTCAATCCGCCGGTGCACGCCTGGGCGACGATGCAGCTCTATCTGCTCGACAAGGAGCGCCGCGGCGGCAGCGGCGACATCGAGTTCCTGAAGTACGCCTTCTCCAAGCTGCTGGTCAACTTCACCTGGTGGGTCAACCGCAAGGATCGCACCGGCGCCAACGTCTTCGACGGCGGCTTTCTCGGTCTCGACAACATCGGCGTGTTCGACCGCTCCTCGCCGCTGCCCACCGGCGGCTACCTCGACCAGGCGGACGGCACGGCCTGGATGGTGTTCTTCAGCCAGCAGATGCTGCGCATCGCCGTCGAGCTCGCGCTGCACGAGCCGCTCTACGAGGAGTTCGTCGAGAAGTTCTTCCAGCACACGCTGTCCATCGCCGGCGCCATGGACCGCGTGGGCGAGCACCACGACGAGATGTGGGACGAGGAGGACGGCTTCTTCTACGACGTGCTGCGCCTTCCGGACGGCAGCGCGCACGCGCCTCAAGGTGCGCTCGATCGTCGGCCTGCTGCCGCTGGCGGCGGTCGCGGTCTTCGAAGAGGACATCCTCGCGAAGCTGCCGAAGTTCCGCGAACGCGCCCGGCAGTTCAACGGCCGCCATCCCGAGCTCGCCGCGAACATGCACCTGCCCAGCGCAGCCGGGCGTGGCCAACCGCCGCATGCTGTCGATCGTCGACGAGAAGAAGCTGCGGCGCATCCTGGCGCGCATGCTGGACGAGGCGGAGTTCTTCGGCCCGCACGGCATTCGCGCGCTGTCGCGCTTCCACCTCGAGCACCCCTACGTCTTCAACCACGACGGGCAGGAGCATCGCGTGGCCTACGTGCCGGGCGATTCCGACACCGGCATGTTCGGCGGCAACTCCAACTGGCGCGGGCCGGTGTGGATGCCGATCAACTATCCTGCTCTACACGCGCGCTGCTGCGCCTGTACGCCTACTACGGCGAGGACTTCAAGGTCGAATGCCCGACCGGCTCCGGGCAGATGATGACCCTGCTCGAGGTGGCGCAGGAACTGGGCGAGCGCCTGTGCCGGATCTTCCTGCGCGACGCGTCCGGCAGCGCGCCCGGTCGACGGCGCGGCGCACAAGTTCACGGACGATCCGCACTGGCGCGACCTGGTGCTGTTCCACGAATACTTTCACGGCGACACCGGCGCCGGCATCGGCGCCAGCCATCAGACCGGCTGGACCGGATGCGTGGCCGCGGATCATCCAGACCAATGCCGTGCTCACCAAGGAGCTGCTGCTCGCGCCGGGCGCGGAGGCGGCGGCGTAGGCGCTGCGATCGGGCGCATCGAGCGACGTCCGCGAAGCGACGCGGACGACCGCATGAAGGAGCGAAGCATGAAGAGCTACTACGCGGACATGAACCTGCCGGAGCCGGTGGTCCCGGCCGTGCAGGCGCTCACGCTGCTCAAGGGCCAGACCGCGCTGGTCACCGGCGCCAACTCCGGCATCGGCCGCGCCATCGCGCATCTCGCTCGGCAAGGCCGGCGCCAACGTGGTCGTCAACTACGTGGTCAAGCCCGAGGAAGCGGAGGCGGTCGCCGAGGAAATCCGCAGCGGCGGGCAGCGCGCCATGATCGCGCAGGCCGACGTCGCGCGACGAAGCGCAGGTGCAGGCGATGTTCGCCGCGGCCGTGCGCGAGTTCGGCACCATCGACATCCTCGTCAGCAACGCCGGCATGGAACGCAACGCGCCGTTCCACGAGATGACCACGGCGCAGTGGGATGCGGTGATGAACGTCAACCTGCGCGGCGCCTTCCTGTGCGCGCGCGAGGCGGTGCGCGAGTTCCTGCGCCGCGGCGTGCGCCCCGACGTTTCCGTGGCGGCCGGCAAGATCATCTTCATCAGCTCGGTGCACGACGTCATTCCGTGGGCCGGCCACGTGAACTACGCCGCCTCGAAGGGCGGGCTGATGCTGCTGATGAAGAGCCTGGCGCAGGAGGTCGCCGAGAAGCGCATCCGCGTCAACTCGATCGCGCCCGGCGCGATCCGCACGCCGATCAACACGGCCGCCTGGGCGACGCCCGAGGCCTACGCCGAACTCATGAAGCTCGTGCCGTACAAGCGCATCGGCGAAGTGGAGGAGATCGGCCGCGCCGCGGTCTGGCTCGCGTCGGACTTCACCGACTACCTCGTCGGCACGACGCTCTTCATCGACGGCGGGATGACGCTGTATCCCGGATTCGAGACCGGCGGCTGAACATTCGCGGCATGACTTGTTCGCCTTGCCGCTTCACGTCCGCTCCGATCGGATGCTGACATGAAGTAGGTCAGCGCGCTGCTCCTGAACTGATAACTTCATCGACGGGGTACGAGATCATGCCGCAGCCGTTCCGCAGGTCGTTGCTACTCGCTTGTGTGTTTGCCGCGACCGCCGCGTGGGCGCAATCACCTGTGCAGTCGTGCGATGCCGACCCAAAACCGGCGTGGTGCAGCGCCGTCGCGGGTGACAGAGCACAGGGCTGGACGCTCCAGCGACGCTCTGAGGTCATGGCACGTAATGGAATCGTAGCTACGAGCCAGCCGCTGGCGGCGCAAGCCGGTCTCCAGATCCTGAAGAACGGTGGCAATGCGGTGGATGCCGCGATTGCAACGGCAGCCGTACTCAGCGTGACCGAGCCGATGAACGTCGGTCCCGCGGGTGACCTGTTCGCAATCGTCTACATCGCGAAAGAGAACAAGCTGTGGGTCTTGAATGCCAGCGGAACGGCGCCAAGCGGGGCGACCGTCGCACGCATGAAGAAGCTCGGCTACACACGGGATCCGAAGAACTGGGGACCGGGCTCAGGTTTGCCAACAGGCGGCATTCTGCCTGTCACGGTGCCGGGAGCTGCATGGGGTTGGGACGAGCTGCAGCGCCGCTTTGGCGCACTGACGTTCAAAGAGACACTGCAGCCGGCGATCGACTACGCGGAGCAGGGGTTTCCGGTTTCCGAGCGCATCGCGCATGAATGGATCTTGCCCAACGCGATGTCGGCGACACCGAGCGATCCGCGGCAGTGTTGCAGTCAGCTGGATCCGGACTCCGTTGCAACGTGGTACATCAACGGTCGCCCGCCAGTTGCCGGAGAGATTCACCGTAATGCGGGGCTCGCAAAGACCCTTCGAATCCTGCAGCAGCAAGGTCGCGGTGCTTTCTATCAGGGAGAAATCGCGCAAGCGATCGTAGAGAAGTCCAATCGACTGGGCGGCACGATGACGCTGCAGGATCTCGCAGGCTACCGCGGTGAATGGGTCACTCCGGCGACTACGAGCTATCACGGTTATGACGTGTTCACGCTGCCGCCGCCAGCGCAAACCTGGGCCACCAACGAGATGCTCAATATTCTCGAAGCGTGCGTGCCGGTATGGGTCCCTGGCCAGACGCTCGCCACGCTGGGCCCTGCCAATCCCAAATACTGGCACCTGTTAGTCGAGGCCAAGAAGCTGGCCTTCAACGATCTGTATGCCTTCAATGCAGATCCGACCTTCGCCAAGGTTCCGCTGGAGAGGCTGCTCTCCAAATCGTACGCAGAGTCACTGTGTGGCAAAGTGGATCCGAATCGTGCCGGTGCGCTCAAGCCAGGCGGGAATGCGGAAAGCGACGGCGACACCATCGTGCTCTCGACTGCCGATCGTCACGGAAACATGGTGGCCTGGGTGAACAGTCTGTTCTGGGAATTCGGCTCGGGCATCACCGTGCCGGGATACGGGCTGACGCTGCATAACCGTGGCTGGCTCTTCACACTCGATCCGCGCAGTCCCAATGCCATCGAGCCGAACAAGCGCCCGTACAACACGTTGTCGGCAGGCTTCGTCATGCGCAACAACGAGCCGCTGATGAGCGTGACGTTGATGGGCGGCGATGTGCAGGCTCAAGGCATCGCGCAGGTATTGGTGAATGTCCTGGATCTGGGAGCGAACGTGCAGGCTGCATCGGACATGGCACGTTTTCGTCACACGCAGGTTCCGAACCTGTTGATGCTCGAGTCACAACTGTTTGGACTGGTCGGTGGTCAGCTCAAGGACATGGGACATGACGTGCGATCGAGCGATGGCGGGCCGATGGGCGGATATCAGGCAATCATGGTGACTCCCGGGCCAAGCAGCAGCCGCGCGGGCGACAACGCGCCGGCCAGCTCCGGCGTCTATCGCGCCGGGTCAGACCATCGCAAGGACGGCCAGGCAGTCGGGTACTAACCGGAGGTCGCCATGAAATCGAGTGGCGACCTGGAAAATGCTGCGCCCCATCACAGGCAACGGGCAAGGCGAGGAGGTCACTGAAACGCGGTAACGATGACTGCCAACGGCAGCCTCAGCCTCGGTGAGCGGGTCCTCCATGAAGGCAGTTATCTTGAGCGGCTCGGATGCCAAGGGCGCATCACAGAAACCACCTGCAGGAGCGATGTACATGGGTACCATCACCACGAAAGACGGCACACATATTTTTTACAAGGATTGGGGCAGCGGACAGCCGATCGTTTTCCACCATGGATGGCCCTTGTCATCCGACGACTGGGACGGGCAGATGCTGTTCTTCCTTGCGCAAGGCTATCGCGTCATCGCTCACGACCGTCGCGGCCACGGTCGCTCGTCGCAGTCAGCAAGGGTCATGAGATGAACACCTATGCTGCCGATCTGGCGGAGCTCGCTGCGCAACTGGATCTGCGCGATGCGATTCACGTCGGGACATTCGACCGGCGGCGGCGAAGTCACGCGGTATGTTGCGCGGCAGGTGCCGGCCGGGTGGCCAAGGCTGTGTTGATCGGCGCAGTGCCGCCGGTCATGGTGAAGTCAGCCAAGAATCCGGGCGGGTTGCCGATCGAAGTCTTCGATGGTCTTCGCGCTGCGCTCGCTGCGAACCGTGCGCAGTTTTTCCGCGAGTTTGCGGCGGGTCCGTTCTACGGTTTCAATCGCCCCGGAGCGAAGGTATCGCAGCCTGTGATCGACAATTGGTGGCGCCAGGCCATGATGGGTGCCGCCAATGCACACTACGAATGCATCAAGGCGTTCTCAGAAACGGATTTCACCGAAGACCTCCAGTCGATCAACGTTCCCGTATTCATCATGCATGGAGATGACGACCAGATCGTGCCGATTGCCGACTCGGCGTTGCTGTCTTCGAAACTGGTCAAGAAGGGCACGTTGAAGGTGTATCCCGGTCTGCCGCATGGCATGTGCACGACGCATCCCGAGATCGTCAACCCCGATCTGCTCGCCTTCGTCAAGGCGTAATCGCCGCGCAGAAAAGGGGCGCTCCCACCTGGGGGCGCCCCTTGGGTGGAGATGATCGCCGCTGCGCGCGAGTTCATTCTGGCGTTGGCGATCACGTCGGTTGCCGGGCCTGCGAAGAAGGCGCGGCCGCATTCGGCCGCTCGCGCCCGCTGCGCGCGACCGTCTCCAGGTGCGCGTCGATCCAGGCCTGGATGTCCGCCATGACCTGCTGCTTGCCGACGTCGGCCAGCAGATCATGAAAGTGACCCTCGTACAGCTTCAACGTCTTGTCGCTCGAGCCGGCCCTCTCGTAGAACTCCTTGCTGCCGCTCGGTTTCGTCACCTTGTCGGCGGTGCCGTGCAGGATGAGGAGCGGTAGGGTGATCTGCCGGAAGCTCTTCTCGAGCAACTCGTCGGCGCGCACCAGCTCGGCGACCGTCTCGCTCGGCTGCGACTCGTTGGCGATCAGCGGGTCGGCGTTCAGCGCCGCCACGACCGCCGGGTCGCGGGAGAAGTCCTCGTTCTTGAGCTTGAGCACGCGCGCGTGCGGCGCCACGTAGCTGACCCCCTTGAGGATTGCCAGCGCGACGTCCGGCGCCGGCACCTGGTACGCGAAGTCCTCACAGATGAGGCCTGCGATCTCGTCCTGGTGTTCCAGCGCGTAGCCACAGGCGATCACGCCGCCGGCGCTGTGACCGAGCAGGAACACCGGTAGGCCCGGCTCGCGCGTCTTGACGATGTCGATGAAGGTCGCGAGATCCTTCGTCCAATCCGCGAATTCTTCACGAAGAACCGCTCGCCCTCGGAGCGGCCGCGGCCGCGATGATCCAGCGCGTAGACGGCGAGCCCATTGGATGTGAACTGCTGGGCGGCCCATTCGTACAGGCCGCTGTGCGCGTTCAATCCATGCGAGATGACGACCACGCCGCGCGGCTCGCCCGCCGGCTGCCACTCGCGCGTGAAGATCTTGACGCCCTCGACGCCTTCGAAGCTTCCTTCAGTCATGTGATTGATCCTCGTCGTCTGGGAATGGTTGCCGAGGTCGGTTTCGGCGAACGTAGTGCAGGAACGGGGTAGCTGCGATGTCTACGCCGGCAGGGAAAGTAACGCAAGCCTCAGCGTGCCGCGGTGCACACCGATGGACGTCTACGGACGTCGTCGGATGGCTCCCCGGGCCGGACTCGAAACGTCCAACGTATATGCAGTGAGTTCCTTGATCGCGTCGGTTTGGGCCCTAGGCTTCACTGACAAACTTGGTGACGAGGCAGGCCTCGAGTCCTTCGATGCCCTCCTCGGAGCCATGGCCGCTTTCCTTCACTCCGCCGAACGGCGACTCGGGCACCGAGATCGCAAAGCTGTTGATGCCCACCATCCCGGCTTCGATCTGTTCACCCAGCAGGTTCACGGTGCGCGAAGAACGCGTGAACGCGTACGCCGCGAGGCCATAAGGCAGGCGATTCGCCTGCTGGATCACGCTGTCGAAATCGGAGAACGGATTGAGGATCGCCACCGGCCCGAATGGCTCCTCGTTCATGATGCGCGCGGCATTGGTCACGTCCGCCAGCACCGTCGGCTGCCAGAAGTAGCCCTGCGCCGTCGATGCCGCGAGCCGCCGGTCGTGAAAGCTGCGCACCGTGTTCGCGCGCGTCCGCAGCAGCGACTCCATGGCTCGAGCCGCCGCGCGTGCGCGAGCGGCCCCATCTGCGTGCGCTTCGCTCAACCCATCGCCCACGCGCAGCGCGCGCGCCCGCGCGGTGAATCCCGTCGACGAACGGTCGTAGATCTTCTCGTGCACGTAGAAGCGCGTCGGCGACACGCACACCTGGCCGGCATTGCGGTACTTCGCGATACACGGATTGGTCGAGCACCTGTTCCACATCGACGTCATCGAACACCAGCACCGGCGCGTGCCCGCCGAGCTCCATCGTCGTGCGCTTCATGCCGTCCGCGGCGAGTTTCATCAGTTGCTTGCCCACCGGCGATCGAGCCCGTGAACGAGATCGCGCGGATCACCGGCGAGGCCAGCAGATACGTCGAAATCTCGGCCGGCACGCCGAACACGACGGACAACACGCCCGCCGGCAGGCCCGCGTCGGCGAGCGCGCGCGCGACTTCGAGCGCCGATGCCGGGCGCTTCTTCGGCCGGCTTCAGGATGCAGGGACATCCCGCGCCCAGCGCGGCGCCGATCTTGCGTGCCGGATTGCCGATCGGAAAATTCCACGGCGCGAACGCCGCGACCGGGCCGACCGGCTCTTTCAGCACGGTCATCCGGACGCCGGGGGCGCGCTGCGGCAAGCACTCGCCCGTACGCGCGGCGGCCTTCTTCCGCATACCAGTCGAAGATATCCGCCGACAGGCCGACTTCCCAGCGTGTTTCGGCGAGTCGTCTTGCCTTCTTCTATGGTCGCGATGCGCGCGATCGTCCTCCGTGCGCTCGCGCAGCAGGTCGGCCGCGCGTCGCAGGATCTTGCCGCGCTCGTGCGGGGCTTTGCGCGCGCCATGTCGGGGAAGCTGCGCTGCGCGGCCTCCAGAGCGCGGTCGAGATCGGCTTTGGAAGCGTGCGGCAATTCGCCGATCATTTCGCCGGTGGCCGGATTGATCACCGGCTGCGTGATGCGGCCCCGCGACGAAACCCATTCGCCGCCGATGAAGAGTTTCAGATCCGGATGCGTCGAAGCCATCGGTGTCTCCAGCCGCGTTCTTACCGTTCAAAGCCGCGGCTGGCACCCAATTGCCGTGCACGCCGACGCGCAGGCGCAGCGGAAAATAGATGCGCGCGATCGGGCCGCGTTCGAGGTGCTGGGCTTCGACGATGAAACCTCGGTCAGACTCTCGTCGTGCCGATCGACGAGGAACAGCAGGTAGCCCTCGTGTCCGGGCTGCTTGCGAGGGAATGTGGCAGTGCTCCTGAACCGTCGAGCGCTGGTCCATCGCAAGCCGCTTGAGCTTTCCGGACTTCACCTCGATCCGCATGATCGTATTGAAGCCGGCGCCTACCGGTCCGGCGATCAGAGGCGGACCCACGCTCGGATCGAACGTCTGGTAGTAGCCCGACGTCGTAATCGATCAGCGAAATCCTTCTCCGCGATGCGTGGCATGTCGCCGCCCGGCCCGAGGATGGTATTCCTCCCATTGCTCGTCTCGGTTTTCGACAGATCGAAAGTCCAGCGCACGAATTCACTGCCGCCATCTCTTCCGGATCGAACCTCGATGCCCGTCGCTTCGAGGATGAAGGGGAACGGAGGGACCTTGCCGCACACCGAAGTCGAGGTGCACGCGGCTGCCTTCGGTGTAGCGCGTTCATGAAGTGAAAGGCCGAGCGCGCGGGACCGCGGAACCAGCGCATGTCCCGCACGCTGCCTGCGCGCGGCATGATGCCGACGAAGCTGTCCTTGTCCGGCTCGCAGATCCAGTGCGGACCGCCGGCCTTGATGCGTGCGCGGTCGGCGGTCGTGGGAAACACCGGGAAAATCACGTGCTCTTCGGTGACGGCGAAGTCGTGCATCAGCGCGCAGTACGGCACCTCGAACCATTCCTCGCGCATCAGCTCGCCGTTCGGCTATTCGCGACACAGAAAGCGACATCGCGCGAGGCGAGACCGCCCGCCTCGTAGCCGAAGAAGTAGAGCTCGCGCGTACGCGGATCGGGCCGCGGGTGCGCGGTCATCGTCTGGCTGCGCAGCTTGCCGCCGTAGTCCCAGGTTCCCAGCGTTTCGAGGGAATGCGGGATCGAGCTCCATCGCGCGGCTGTCTTCCTTGAGCGCGAGCAAGTCGCCCGCCGTGGTAGATGGGCGTGGTGTTGTTGGCGCCGCGCCCTTGCCGCGCACGCTCGGGATCGTCCGTGTATGGATTGCGATACAGCCCGTACAGCGAGCGGCGCGCTTTGCGTTCGTTCTTGAACCGCTCGCGTGCGGACGTAGCGTTGCCTGAAGTCGACGTGGCCGTTCTCGAATCGCAGCATGCCGCACCATGCCGTCGCCGCTGAGGAAGGTGTCGTGCCCCAGCATGGGCGGGTACTGCGGATCCGGGACGCTCTGGTACCAGCAGCCGTTGATTTCCGGCGGCACGTTGCCCTCGATCACGAGGTCGTACACATCGCACTCGACGCGCGATGGCGCGTTGTAGCCGCTGAAATCCATCGTGTTCGGGAAATGGATGCGTCATATTCCGGCCTCAATCTGCTCCACCATTTGCCCGGTGACCGGATGCGGGTAGTGGAACGGCACGACGTCCGTGTCCGGCCAGAAGGACCGGCTTCGGTCGGTGATCAGCTCATCGGGCCCATCGGGATCCGTCGGGATAGGTCTCTGAATAGAACTTCAACATACTCCGGCGGTGTATGTGGCCCAGCCCTTCTCCACGTCGCCATGCCACACAGGTCGGTAGTTGAGCACCTTGATCTTCCACACGCCGCCCTCCTTGACGTATTCGTTCTCGTAGATGCCGCCCTCCCACCATTGCGCGCGGAAAGCGCTCGCCGGGATCGCGTGACTTCATGGCTGCCCGCCTGCATCAGCGAGCGCGCGCGCGCCTTCGCGGTCTTGCGATCCGGCGCGACATCGACGATGTCCTGAAGCTGCGGATGATCCAGCAGGAACCCGTACACCGGTCCGTTCCTGCCGCCGGTGAAGTCTCTGCCGGAAGCGCCCGAAGTAGAGGCGCGCCACACCGGCTTTGCCTTTGAAGCGACCGCCCATGAAATGCACCTCGCCGTCCTCGGCGAACAGGTCCACCGTTTCGTCGTACAGGCACTTGTCGATGTAGTAGCCGTAAGCGTGTTGCAGGCGGCGGATCGCGTGCGTGTCCTCGAGGACGCCCACCTGATGCTTCAACTGCTCGACGGTTTCCTGAAGCGCCCGGAGCTCGTCGGCCGCGCTCATTCGAATCTCCTTCTGTTCGCTGCAACGCAATGGCGCGCCGCGTGTTCCGGCCCGCCTTTCGAGGTCTTATCTGGCCGAAATGCTGTGTCTGCGAACTCGCCCGAGACAGAAACAACACTCGATGCGCAGCGCAATTTCCGCACCGCCCGATATGCAATGATCCTGCGTGACATGACTTGCCGAGCGAGAGCCCTTCGAGGCCGATAAACCATGAGCGATTCACCTGCCCGCCGCGACAGCGCCCTACCTGCGGATCGCCACGGAAGAGGCGTTTGGCCCTCCGGAAATGTTCGAGCATTACCGGACGATGCTCGCTCGCAAGACCTGCGCTGATCCGGGCTTCAACAGCATGTGGGGGTTCTACCTGCTCAGCCGGAGCGAGCGCGCCACGCGAGTCATCGAGCGACTGCAGGACATCGGCGAGCGGCGCCTGCGCGACATGGACGACACCGGCATTGCGAAGCAGATCCTGTCGCTCACGTCTCCCGGCGTGCAGGTCTTTGACGCGAGCACGGCGACTTCGCTCGCCGCATCGAGCAACGATCAGCTCGCCGAGGCCGATTCGCAGGCATCCCGATCGCTTCGCGGGGCTTACGGCCGTCGCGCCTCAGGATCCCGTCGCGGCCGCGAAGGAGCTGGAGCGCGGCGTCACCAGGCTGGGGCTCAAGGGAGCGATCATCAATTCACATACGCTCGGCGAATATCTCGACGATACGAAGTTCTGGGACATCTTCGCCGCCGCTGAGGCGCTGAAAGTCCCGATCTATCTCCATCCCAATACACCCTCCGCGGGCATGATCGCGCCGTTCCTCGAGCGCGGGCTCGAGGGCGCACTCTACGGCTTCGGCGGTCGAGACGGGCATGCATCTGCTCGCGATCATCACCAGCGGCGCGTTCGATCGCTTTCCGGGATTGAAGATCGTGGTCGGACACCTGGGCGAGGCGTTGCCCTTCTGGCTGTTCCGCCTCGACTACATGCATCGCGCGAGCGTCGCGGCGAAACGCTATTCCTTCATGAAGCCGCTCCAGAGAAAACCGAGCGACTACCTGCGCGAGAACGTCTACGTGACGACGAGCGGCATGGCGTGGGAACCCGCGATCCTGTTCTGTCACTCCGTGCTCGGAGCGGATCACGTCATGTACGCGATGGACTACCCGTACCAGTTCGTCGCCGAGGAAGTCGCCACGCAGGACAACCTTGCGCTCGACGACGCCGACAAGAAGAAATTCTTCCAGCTGAATGCCGAGCGCGTGTTCGCTCTCTAGGTAGATGTTCCGCGCGCGACCAGCCGGCTATCGCGCCAGCGCGGGTCGCGGCACGGCATCGCCGGATACGACCGCGAATTCGGCCACGTTGATGCTTTCCTTCACCCCGTGCGCGTGCTCGCGCATCAGGGCTTCGGCGCGCCCGCTCTGGCCGCGCTCGAGCGCATCGACGATTCCGTGATGCTGCAGGTGTGCGTAGTGGAGCAGGTCGTACATCCGCTCGGGATTGGCCCGGTCGAAAGCCAACGCCTGCGGGCCGGCAAAAGGCACGCGACTGTTGCGCTCGAGCGCTGCGGAAAGCAGCGAGCTGCCCGCTTCCTCGAGGATCAGCGCGTGGAAGCGCACATTCATCTCGGCGTAGCCCGCCTCGTCACTCTCCTCGATGCGGCGCTTGCTCAGGATCGCGTCGCCATCGTTGAGGCAGGTGCGCAGCTCGCGAACGAAGGCCTTGGAAGCCCCTCGCTCGGCGACCCGCCGCGCAGCGAGACCCTCGAGGACGCCGCGCAGCTCGATGGCTTCGACGACCTCAGCCCAGGTGAATGCCCTTACTACGTAGCCGCGGGTGTCGTGCAGGCTCAGCAGTCCCTCCTGCGCCAACAGCGGAAGGGCCTGCCGGACGGGTGTGCGTGACATGCCGAGTTCTTCCGCGAGAGGTGCCTCGGCCACTCGCTGCCCGGGCGCGAGCTTGCCGCGCAGGATCATCTCGCGCAGATGCACGACTGCCTGGTCCAGCTGAGTGCTCAATGAAGGGTCCTGGAAGTCGGGGAGGGCCTCGGAGTCTGGCCGCATGTTGCTAGTCAGGATCCGATCCGTCAAGATGGGATCCCAAACTGCGCGGCCGCCGGGCGCGCGAAGTCCCGGGACGGCCGGGCGCTTCGAGTTGCTCGTCGATACGAGGACAGCAGCGATGAGTCAGCAAAGCCTGGAAAGCGTGCTCAAGACCGCCGGCAATCCGGTCAAGCTCCTGCGCAATTCGCAGGTCGGCGCCTATGTCTACCCGGTTGTTCCCTACGAGTTCACCAACTGGCGCGACGAGCAGCGCGCCTGGCGCGAGACGGTGGTGCTGTACGACCAGGCGCATCACATGGCGGAGCTGACCATGAAGGGGCGCGATGCGCTCAAGCTGGTTTCGCACCACCACCATCAATAGCTTCGCAAACTTCGCGCCGAACAAGGCCAAGCAGATGGTGCCCGTGCAATTACGATGGCTATGTCATCGGCGACGGAATTCTCTTCCATCTCGAGGAAGAGGAATTCCTGTTCGTGGGCGCGTTCCGACGGTGAACTGGCTGCAGTTCCACGCCGAGACGGGCGGCTACAAAGTCGATGTGATCCGCGACGACCGCTCGCCATCTCACCCGCGCGGCAATCCGGTCGTACGTCGGCACTACCGCTATCAGATCCAGGGCCCGAACGCGACGCAGGTCCTCGAGCGGCTGAACGGCGGCCCGCTTCCGGAGATCAAGTTCTTCAACCTGGGTGTCATCAACATCAAGGGTCGCAAGGTTCGCGCCTTGCGACATGGCATGGCCGGGGCGCCCGGGCTGGAAGTCTTTGGCCCGTACGAACAGCGCGACGAGATTCGCGAGGCGATCATCGAAGCGGGCAAGGACTTCGGCCTGGTCCAGGTCGGCGCGCGCGCTTATTCGAGCAACACGCTCGAGTCCGGCTGGATTCCCTCACCGCTGCCGGCGGTGTACACGGGCGAGAAGATGCGAGCGTACCGCGAGTGGCTGCCCGCGACGGGCTACGAGGCCACCGGGTCGATCGGCGGCAGCTTCGTCTCCGACAACATCGAGGACTACTACCTGACGCCCTACGAGATGGGCTATGGCTCCTTCATCAAGTTCGACCATGACTTCATCGGCCGGGAAGCGCTCGAAAAGATGGCCGACAAGCCGCACCGCAAGAAGGTCACGTTCGCCTGGCACCCCGATGACATGACGAAGATCTATGCCTCGCTCTTTCAGCCGGGCGGAGAGAATTACAAGTTCTTCGACCTGCCCAACTCGAACTACGCATCGTCCTCCTATGACAAGGTCATGCGCGGCGGCAAGGTGGTCGGCTTCTCGATGTTCGGCGGCTACAGCTTCAACGAGCGGACGGCGCTGTCGCTCGGCGTCGTCGATCCGGATATCAAGATCGGGGACGTTCTGACTCTGGTGTGGGGCGAGGAGAACGGCGGCACGCAGAAGACCACGGTCGAACGCCACAAGCAGCTCGAGGTCCGCGTGACAGTGTCGCCGGTCCCCTATGCGCGCGAAGCGCGCGAGGGATACCACACCGGCTGGCGCACCTCTCAGCAGTGAGCCTGCGCGATCACGAGTCTCGCACGATGAATCGGCACGCGGGGGTTGCAGCGGCAGAGGAATCCGACGCCTGGGTCGTGCAGGCGATCGTGCAGCTTGCTCGCGAGGCGTCGATCGAGATCAGTGTCGAGGACGTGAGGCATCTCGAGGCGAGCCGCGCGATGCTTGCGCCCGGGACGAAAGTCTATGTGAATCATCTGCCGAAGCAGACCTGGCAGCAGACCGAAGCGGCCTGTCGCGCAGTGCGGGCCTCGGGATTCCTGCCGGTTCCGCATCTGCCGGTGCGGCTGATCGCCGATGAAGACAACACTTGATCGGATGCTCGCCAACCTCGTCGGCCGTGCGCAGGTCGAGGAAGTGCTGCTGATTGCCGGTGACTATGCGGAGGCGGCCGGACCGTATTCCGCGGTCGCAGATCTCCTCGTTACCGCAGCGCTCGAGAAGCATGGACTCACAAGAGTCTCACTCGCCGGCCATCCGGAGGGTCACCCGAAGGTCGCGCTCGACGAGCTTCGGCGAGCTGAACGCGAGAAAGTCGCGCTCGCGACACAGGCGGGTCTGGATGTGACGCTCGTGACCCAGTTCTTCTTCGAGCACACGCCGTTTCTGCATTGGGTGGGCGAGCTTCGCGCTCAAGGCATCCGCGCGCGCATCGTCGGCGGTCTGGCCGGTCCGGCAGGGCTTGCGACTTTGCTCAGGTTCGCGATTCGCTGCGGCGTCGGGCCCTCGGTTCGGGCATTGACTGCGCGTCCGTCCTCATTGATGCACCTCATCGGCGAGCACGGACCGGAACACGTCGTACGCGGACTCGCGCAGGCGCGCGGCAGCGGCGAAGCGGATTTCAGCGGCATCCATCTTTTCAGCTTCGGCGGCTTTCTTCGCACGTGCGAGTGGCTGCATCGAGTCGCGCACGGCCGCTTCAGGCTGAACGGCCACGGCGGCTTCGACGTCACCGGTCACGGCTGATCACCGCGGGATCATCGAGCGCAAATCAGGATTTCCCGGGATCCTTCATCGAGCCAGCGCCGCAGTGCGTCGGTAACCTCCACGGGCCGCTCAAACGGCGACATATGGCCGCACTGGTCGATGATCGCGAGCACTGAACCCCCGATCGCCGCCGCAATCGCTTCGTGCTGCGCCAGCGGACTCCAGCCGTCCTCGCGCCCGCAGAGCACGAGCGTGGGGCAACCGATCCGCGCGAGGACGGGCGTCGCATCGGGCCGATTGAGGAGTGCGTTGACCTGGTTCCGGAAGGTCGCCGGTGAGCGCCGCTCGACCATTGCAACCAGGGGGTCCATCACGGCGGGCTCCGCGCGCCGGTCGGGATGCACCATCGGCGGCAGCCATACGTTGGCGAGCGCGCGCATGCCCTGTTCGAACGCGAGCGACACCAGCGCCTGCCGCCGAGCGGGCTCGTCGGCTGCACACGGGTGTACGCCGGTGTCGAGAAGCGCGAGGCGAGTCACGCGCTCCGGCGCCTGACGGAACGCCTCGAGCGCAATCCGACCTCCGAACGAATGTCCGGCGAGCGCAAATTCCGCCGGCGCGTGCGCCAGAACGTCGGCCGCCATGTCGGCGATCGAGTCGAACCTCTCGAGGGACAGGCACGATGACCTCGTGCGTCGCCGCGAACGCTTCGATCTGGTTCTTCCAGACAAGCTCGTCGCAGAGCAGGCCGGGAATGAGTATCAGCGCCGGCCTGGTCGATGTGGCCTCGATACGCATTCTTCATGTGCAGATCGCGCTGCGAGCGCCGGCGGATCAGGCGACGACCGCTTCGTCGTAACTCAGCAGCAGGATCGCTGCAGCGCCGACGAGCGAACCGAGCGCCATGATCGCGGCCACGAACGGCAACGTCGAGCCGGCGACGAACAGAAAGCCCGCGGCGATCGGCCCGAGCGCAGCGCCGCCGCGACCGATCCCGATCACGAAGCCGGTGCCGCTCGCGCGGATCTTCGTCGGGAACGACTGCGCGAACATTGCATAGAGCCCGACGATGCCGGCGTTGCAGAAGAAGCCCGCGCAGGCCGCGAGCATCGCGAGCTGAGTGAGATCCGGCCTCGAGCGCCCGAAGAACGCCACCATGGCGGTGGTCAGCACCAACGTGCCGATCACGAGCCGGCGCAGGCCGACCCGCTGCGTCAGGACGCTGAAGACGAGCGCTCCGGATGCGCCGCCGACGTTCGCCCACACCAGCACGCCACCGGCCGACGAGGGCTCGAATCCCATGTCGACGACGATCTTCGGGATCCACTTCAGCATGAAGTAGAAAGTCATGATGTGTGCGAAATAAGCGGCCGTGAGCAGCCCCGTCGTCCGCGCCAGATGCGGTGAGAAGAGCTCGACCAGCGAACTTCGCGGCTGCGCGGCCTCCGACGCCGGCGGTAGCCCATCGACCGTACGATGCCCGAGGCTGCGCAGCGCGGCGTTGACGCGAGCGAGCGCGTTCGCCGGCCGGCGCTGAACGAGATAGCTGACGGACTCCGGCAGCAACCAGAGCACGAGCGGGATGCATGCGGCGGTCGCGAACCCTCCGAACATGAACACCGACCGCCAGTCGCCGTCGATGAGCAGCCGGGTCGCGATCGTACCGCCGACGACCGCGCCGAGCGGGTAGCCCGTCGCCATCAGCGTCACGGCGAGGTTGCGGCGTCGGGCGTTGGCGAACTCAGCCGCGACCGCGTTCGTCGCGGCGAGCATGCCGCCGATCCCGAGGCCCGTCATGAAGCGGTACGCCGACATCTGCTCGACGCTGTGGGCCGTGGTCGCGAGAAACATGCCGATCGTCATGACGACGAGGCAGCCGAGAATCGTCGGGCGTCGGCCAATCCGGTCCGCGACGTTGCCGAGCGCCACCGAGCCGAGCGCCATGCCGATGATTTCCATCGACAGCACGATGCCGAGCGCTGCGCGGTTGATGCCCCACTCCTGCGCGATTCCCGGTGACGCGAAACTGATCGCCAGCACGTCGAACCCGTCCAGCGCCGTCAGCAGCACCGACAGGCGACGACGATCACTTGCCGTGAGCTCATCCGCCCGGACGCGAGCAGTGCGCGTGGATCGTCGATCATGGCTCTCCCTGCGGCTTGAGCGGCCGGGCGAGCAGATGATACCGGTCAGCGCCGGAGGTTGCGTTGCTGTTCACGTTCCCGCCGGCGTGCGTTGAACACTTCCTGCCGCCGGGCTGCGCCCGGATCGTCCTTCGGGTCGGGCAATGCCGCGAGTACGCGGTTGAGCCGCTCGATGAGCTCGTCGCGGAATTCGGAGTAGGGGATGATGTAGAGCTCGTTGCGCTCGACGCCTTCGAGCACCTTGCGGCCGAGCTCGACCGGGTCGAGTCCCGGTTCGATGACGGCCTTGAGTGACGCCATGATCGCGGGATCCGCGCCGTAGTAGCCGGTGTGGGCGAGGTGCGCCGGTCGCGTGAGCACCGCTTCGTGAATGTTCGTGTTCACCGCGCCCGGGCACAGAACCGAGACGCCGATCCCGTGCGGCTCGAGATCCAGACGCAGGCACTCGCTCAAGCCCCGGACTGCGAACTTGGTCGTCGAGTAGATGCCCGTGCCGGACAGCGAGAGGAACGCAGACATCGACGCCGTGTTGACGATATGTCCGCCGAGACCGTGGGCCAGCATGCGCGGCACGAACGTCTTGACGCCGTTCACGACTCCCCCGAGATTCACGCTGAGCTGCCAGTCCCAGTCCTCCCAGGTCGCATCCTGCATCGGTCCGAACTGACTGACGCCGGCCGTATTGCAGAGGAGCTGCACAGGGCCGAAAACCCGTTCGGCCTCATCGGCGGCGCGTGCCCACGCGGCGCGGTCGGTCACGTCCATGCGGATCGCGTGCACCTGCTGGCCCGACTGCGCCGCGAACCAGGTCTTCGCTGCATCGAGATGGTCCGCGCGGATGTCGGCGATGACGACCTTCATGCCGGCCGCGGCGAAGACCTTCGCCTGGCCGAGCGCCACGCCGCTTCCGCCGCCGGTGATGAACGCAACCTTTCCTGACAACTCTTTCATGTCGCTCTGCCTCACTGGCCGGTGACAAGTACGAAAATGAGCGTCGACACAGGACAGGTCCTGCTTCAGCTCTGCCAGGTGCGAGCATGGGCGACCGCCCGGCCGTAGGCGCCGAGCCCGCGCCAGAACACGTACGCCGCGAGCGGCGCGAGAACTGCGTGCATCGTCGCGATCGAGTATCGCAGCTTCGCCTCGTCCTGGAACACGTAGTCCGTGAGCAGCGCGACCGCCGTCGGGGCGATACCGATGCCGATCATCGTGAACAGGAACAGGAAAAGCGCCGTGATCTGGCCGCGCATCTCGTTCGGGACGATGACCTGCAGCGCCGCATTCTGCGGTCCGACACCGATCAGGATCAGCACCGAGTTCAGGCTCGCGGCGGCGAGCGCGAGGTACGGGCTCGGCATCAGCGCGAACGCGATCGCAAACGGCATGTGCGCCACCGCGGCGAGCACGACGACTCGCATGTTCGCGTCGTCGCGTCCCTCGCGCGCCCAGCGCTCGGCCAGCCAGCCGCCGAACGCGAGACCGATCGGCGCGATGAGCAGGAGCACGAGGCCCTGGATGATGCCGTACTGCGCCGGACCCCAGCCGTAGGTTCGCTCGTAAAACGGTGCATGCCCACACGATCGTGCCCATTGCGAGCGAGTTGCAGGCGAGCCCGAGGAACATCGGCCCGAAGGCGGCGCGGTTGTGCCAGAGATACGCGAGAACGGTGCGGACCGGCGCCGCGCGATGCCCGCTTTGGCCGTCGGCGGCCATCACGCGGCCGCGCCGCGGCGGCTCGTAGACTGTCGTCAGCATCAGCAGCCCGAGCACGAGATCCGGTATCGCCATCACGAGGAAGACGAGCTGCCATGGACGCACCGCGCCGATGATCGGCAGCGTGCGGATCATCCATCGTCGCGAGCGCCGCGATCAGGGTTCCGCCGAGCACCAGCGCGAGCCCGGTGCCCGACGTGAATCCGAAATTCATGAACGCGATCGCCTTCGGAAGCTTGGCCGGCGGGAAGTAGTCGGCAAGGATCGAATAGGTCGCCGGCCCGTTGCCCGCGCCGCCGATGCCGGCGAACAGTCGCGCCGCGAAGAGCTGCCAGAACCCGTTCGCGAGCCCGGTCAGTGCGCTGCCGACACCCATCGTCAGCAGGCCGATGCCGAGTATGAGCCGGCGACTGAGCGTGTCGACGAGACGCGAGATCGGCAGGCTCGCAATCGCGTTGAATGCGGCAGCCGCAAATCCGACGACGAGGCTCACCTGCGTGTCGGTGAGCACGAGGTCGCGCTTGATCGCCTGCATCAGCAGCCCGGCGAGACTCGCGCTGCCGAACAGCGTCATGACCGTGAGGCCGAAGATCGGCGACGCCGTACCACGCGCGGCGCGGACTCGGCCAGGGCTGCGCTTGCGCCGCCGTCGAAAGCGAACTCCGCGGGCTTGCCGCGTTGTCGTTCAAGGGAATCGCTCCATGCGGGCATGGTACCCAGATGAAGCCGCCGGGTACTTCGCTTACGGTCGAGTTTCCATTCGCGCTCGTCCGCATGGTCTGCGCCCGCGCATACCAGCATGATGACCCGTCCCCGTAGAATATCGGAAACGCAGGAAACGCGTAATGCCGCGAGACGTTTCGACCGCTGCGACGTTTGCCGACGCGGGCCCCGAAGCTGCGGCAGCTCACCGGTCTCGACCTCGAGATCCTGAACGCCAGCGTGGGGTACATGCTGCGCCGCGCGCAGCTCGCCGTGTTCGCCGATTTCGGCGAGACGTTCGCGGAGCTCAATCTGCGCCCGGGTCAGTTTGCGGCGCTCACCGTCATCGACCGCAATCACGGCATCACGCAGTCCGAGGTCTGCGCCGCGCTCGGGATCCAGCACTCGAATTTCGTCACCGTGATTCACGACCTCGAAAGGCGCGGCCTCGTGCGGCGCACTTCGTCGGCCGCGGATCGGCGCTCGAAGGCGCTGGAGCTGACGCCTGCAGGGCGACGCGTGCTCGATCGCGCCGCCGGGCTGCAGCGCATCCACGAGGCGCGAATCGCCCGGCGACTTGGTCCCGGGGGCCGCGAGCAGCTGCTGCGACTGCTCGCGCGACTCGCGGACATCGCGTGAGCGCGATCGTGCAAGACGATGACCTCCACCGTCGCTGCCGTCGAGTACGTTGACCGCATCGCGGTCGTCACGGTCAGCAATCCGCCCGTCAACACGATCAGCATCGCGGTGCGCGATGCGCTCAACCGCGCGCTCGACGAGCTCGACACGCGGGCCGGTCTGTGCGGCGCCGTACTGATGTGCTCCGGCAGCACCTTCTTCTCGGGGGCGGACATCTCCGAGTTCTCCGGCCCGCCCCAGGAGGAAGCGTACCGGGCGCTGTTCAACCGTCTCGAGGGACTGTCGATTCCGCTCGTGGCCGCGATGCACGGCACGGTGCTCGGCGGCGGGCTCGAGATCGCGCTCGCCTGCCACTACCGGATCGCGCTCCCGGGCACGCGCTTCGGCATGCCGGAGATCACCCTCGGTGTCATCCCGGGCGCGGGCGGCACGCAGCGCATGCCGCGGCTGATCGGCGTCGAGCGGACGCTCGAGCTCGTCTTCGACGCGAAACCGGTCGACGCCGCAACCGCCGTGGCGCTGGGATTCCTCGACGCGGTGGTCGAGGGCGACCTGCGTCGCGCGGCAGTTGACTATGCAACCGGGCTTGCGCAGGCCGGCGGGTCCGCGCCGCACCGGTGAGCGCGCGGTCGATCCGGCGAGCGCGACGGCCGAGGTCATCGAGCGGTTCAGGAAACGCGCGGCGCGAGCAGTATCCGGGGCGACTGGCGCCGTTGACGGCGATCGAAGCGATCGGCGCCGCCGCGCAGCTGCCGCTCGCGGAGGGCCTCATCTACGAGACGCGGCTCGCGAACGAGGCCAAGGCGACCGACGAGTCACGGGCGCTCGTACACGTGTTCTTCGCGGAGCGCGCGACCCGCAAGCTGCCGGACCTGCCGCAGGGCACGAGCGGCGCGGCCGGTGCGGACCGGCGCGCGTCGTCGGATCGGGCACGATGGGCGGTGGTATCGCGATCTGCTTCGCCAACGCCGGCCTGCCGGTCACCGTTCTCGACGTGAGCCGCGAGGCGCTCGACCGCGGTCTCGCAAGTGGTCGAGCGCACGTACGACTCGATGGTCAGGCGCGGCCGCATCACGACGGAAGAAAAGAGCCGGCGTCTGGCGCTGATCCGCGGGACACTCGATTACGCGGATCTCGCCGACGCCGATGTGATCATCGAGGCGGTGCTCGAGACGGATGGACCTCAAGAAGGACGTCTTCGCGCGGCTCGATGCGGTGGCGAAGCCGGGCGCCGTGCTGGCGACGAACACCTCGACGCTCGACATCGACGAGATCGCGACCGCGGTCGCGCGGCCCGAAGACGTGATCGGCATGCACTTCTTCTCGCCGGCCAACGTGATGCCGCTGCTCGAAGTCGTGCGCACGGCGCGGACCTCGGCCGCGACGATCGCGACGGCGATGGAACTGTCGCGGCCGTTGCGCAAGACGCCCGTGCTCGCGCGCGTCTGCTACGGCTTCATCGGCAACCGGATGATGGAAGGGTACGCCCGCGAGGCCGAGCGCATGGTGCTCGAGGGCGCGACGCCGCGGCAGGTCGACGCGGTGCTCGAGCGCTGGGGCATGGCGATGGGCATTCTCGCCGTCTTCGACATGGCGGGCATCGACGTCGGCGTGAATGTGCACCGCGTCGAACGCCGCGCGTTATCCGCCCGATCCGACCTATTATCAGGCCGACTTCGCGCTGCACGCGGCCGGGCGTCTCGGGCAGAAGAACGGCAAGGGCTACTACCGCTATGAGCCCGGTGACCGCACCCGGCACGACGACCCGGAGGCGATCGCGATCCTGCGCGCGACCGCGCAGACGGCTGGGCGTCGCGCCGCGCGAGCACACCGACCAGGAGATCCTGGAGCGGTGCCTGTATCCGCTGATCAACGAAGGCATCCGGATCCTGGAGGAGGGCGTCGCGATCCGCGCGCCGGCGACATCGACGTCGTCTGGACTGCCGGCTACGGTTTTCCGCGTCATCGCGGCGGGCCGTTGTTCCATGCCGACTCTGATCGGCCTCGAGACGCTGCTACGAAGGCATCCTGAAGTACCGCGGGATCTTCGGGCCGATGCACTGGGAGCCTGCGCCGCTGCTCGCCCGGCTGGCGCGCGAAGGCCGCCGGCTCGCAGAATGGGAGGCCGCGCGCGGCTGAAGACAGAGGCAGCGTCAATGAACGTCAAGGATCTGGTTGCGATCGACGTCCACACCCACGCCGAGGTCTCGTGCCGGCAGCCGCCCGACGAGGCCTGGAAGCGAGTACGAGGACAGCGGCGAGCAGGTACTTCAAGGCTGGCCAGCGCCCGACGATCGCCGAGACCGTCGCGTACTACCGCGAGCGCCGCATCGGCCTCGTGATGTTCACCGTCGACTCCGAGCACGAGATGGGCGTGCGCCGGATCCCCAACCAGGAGGTCATCGACGCGGCACGCGAGAACAGCGACATCATGGTCGCCTTCGCGAGCATCGACCCGCACAAGGGCAAGCTCGGCGTACGCGAGGCGCGCGAGCTGATCGCGGACGGCGGGATCCGCGGGTTCAAGTTCCATCCGACCTGTCAGGGTTTCTTCCCGAACGACCGCATCGCCTATCGGGCTGTACGAGGTCATCGCCGAGCACAGGCTGCCGGCGATCTTCCACAGCGGACACTCGGGCATCGGCACCGGCATGCCGGGCGGCGGCGGACTGCGGCTCAAGTATTCGAACCCGATCCACCTCGACGACGTCGCGGCGGATTTTCCCGGACATGAAGATCATCATCGCGCACCCGTCATGGCCGTGGCAGGACGAGGCGCTTTCCGTGTGCCTGCACAAGCCGAACGTCTACATCGACCTGTCGGGCTGGTCGCCGAAATATTTTCCGCCGCAGCTCGTGCAGTACGCGAACACGCAGCTCAGGCGCAAGATGCTGTTCGGCTCGGATTTCCCGCTGATCACGCCGGACCGCTGGATCAAGGACTTCCAGGAGGCGGCCTTCAAGCCCGAAGTGCACGAGCTGATTCTCAAGCAGAACGCGATCGAGCTGCTCGGGCTCCGAGTCCAGGAGAGTTGACCGTTGACAGTTGACCGTTGTCCGTCAGAAGGCGCGGCAGCGGCCTCTGAACTAACCGCCAACCGCTATCCGCTAAGCTCTTTCTAGAACATCGTGTTCGTGTTGTTCGCCTTCTCGGGCACGGGCTGCACGACGTCCCAGTGCTCGACCACCTTGCCATTCTCGAGCCGGAAGATGTCCATCACGGCCGAGCCGCGGTCGGTAGGATCATCCGGCCTCGCACGTGCATGGGCGTGCACGATGACGTAGTCGCCGTCCGCAAATACCTGCTTGAACTCCGTGCGGAAGCTGGGAATGTTCTGCTTGGCGTATTCCAGGAACTTCTTCAGTCCTTCCGGTCCATCGGCCGCCAGCGGGTTGTGCTGAATGTACTTGTCGCCGAGGTGAACCGAGGCGGCCTCGAAGTCCTTCTTGTTGATGGCCTTGTCATAGAAATCGAGGACGATCTTCTTGTTGGCTTCTTCCCGCGAGTCGGCACCCTGTGCCGGAAGAGCCAGAAACGCGAGCGCGGCGATTGCACAGAGCGGGATGCATTGATTCATTGTCATCTCCTTGCGGCGCGTGACGGTTCTTCTCGTGCAGCACAGCAGCGAGCGCCGTGAGCACGCTCAGGTGCAAGCGATCGGGCAGCGCGAATATAGCCGCGGCAGCAGTCGGCAACTCGTCCAGGCGGAACAGATGCGGGTGCGCAGGCGGGCGCCGATTTCCCTGACAGTCGAGCCCGCATGAGTCGGCCGTACTAGAAACGGCGCGGAAAACCGGAGGTCGAGAGTTGGCTGCACGGGCATTCTATGGCTGGCGGCTGCTGGCCGCGTTCTGGCTCATCGCGGTCATCAACCTGGCGTTTCCGGCCTACGGATCCGCGGTGCTCAATGCAGCGATGGCGGCGGAGCTCGGCTTCGATCGTCAGTCGCTCGGCACGATGGTCGCGGTCTACCTCGCAATGTCGGGATTGCCTGGCCCGCTCGTCGCCGATGAGCGTCAACCGCCTGGGGGTCCGCTGGACGCTGGTGATCGGCAGCGCCTTCCTGATCGTCGGCGCGATGATGCTGGCGACCATCGTCAGGAGCGTCTGGCTCGCCGTGTTCGCCTTCGGTCTGCTCGTCGGCATCGGCGTTGCGACCGGCGCGATCATCGCGGCTCAGGCCGGTGTCGCCCGCTGGTTCGTGCGGCGGCGCGCCCTCGCGCTGTCGATCCTCTATTCGGGAGGCGCCATCGGCGGGTTCATCGCGCCGCCGATCCTCTCGGCGATCACGACCACGGGCCCCGGCTATTGGCGCTATGGCTGGTGGCTGGTGGCGGCGCTGTCGGTCGTCGCCGCGCTGATCGCGATCGCAACCGTGCGCGAGCAGCCGTCCGATGTCGGCCAGGCCCCGGACGGGCTGGCGGCGGGCGATGTGCGGCACTCGTCCCCGGGCGCCGCCGCCGCGCGCGCGCGTTCCCGGCCTTCGTCACGCGCACCGACTGGACCTACCGTGACGCGCTGCGGGGACCGCTATTTCTGGACGATGCTCACGCCGTTCGTCGGGGTGAGCGCCGGCTTCGCGCTGTTCCTCGGTCACGGCGTCGTGCATCTGAAGGATCTCGGCCACTCGATTCAGGTCGGCGCCTGGGCGATCGGCACGATGACGATCAGCGGGTTGATCGCGAAGGCGATCCTTGCTGCGCTCGGCGACCGTCTCGATCCCCGCTACCTGTGGGCGCTGTTCTGCGCGGCGTTCGGGGTCGGGCTGATTGGTCCTCGTCGGCGCGCGCGCGCCCGAGGCGGTCACCGTGTCCGCGGTCTGCATGGGCCTCGGCTTTGGCGGTGGCATCGTCGCGATGATGGCGACGCTGAGCAACTATTACGGGACCAAGGCATTCGCCTCGTTGTCCGGGCTCGCGATTGCGATCAACACGGGCATCAGCTCGCTGGCGCCAATCATCGCCGGGCGGATGTACGACCTGGGTCTCGGGTACTCACTCGCGTTCTACACGATCGCCGCGTGGTGCATTGTCGGCGGCGCGATGCTCGCGTTGATGAAGCGCCCGCAGCGCCGCGGCGAGCCGCAGGCGTTACGGCGATTCCCGGGGGCGGCGCGTGATCCGCGAGGGTGACCTGCTCTGGACGCCGGACCGCGGCGCGCATCGAGCGCGCGCGGATCACGCGGTTCATGCAATGGCTCGGGCGCGAGCGGGGTCTCGGCTTCAACGATTACGCGTCGCTCTGGCGATGGTCCGTCCAGGACCTCGAGGGATTCTGGAGCGCACTTTGGGATTACTTCGAGATACGCGCGAGCGTGCCGCCCGAGCGTGCGCTGGGCCGACGGCAGATGCCGGGCGCGGAATGGTTCCCCGGGGCGCGGCTCAACTACGCGGAGAACGTGCTCAGCCACGCGCGCCGCGGACACGAAGCGCTGCTCTACGCGAGCGAGCGTCAGCCGCCCACGAGCCTGTCGTGGGACGAACTCGCCGCGCGGGTGCGACGACTGGCGAACGCGCTGCGACGGCTCGGGATCGTCAAGGGCGACCGCGTCGTCGGCTGCCTGCCGAACACGCCGGAGGCCGTCGTCGCAATGCTCGCGACGACCGGCATCGGCGCGATCTGGTCGGGTTGCGCGCCGGACTTCGGCGCGCGAGGCGTCCTCGACCGGTTTTCGCAACTCGCGCCGAAACTGCTGTTCTGCGTCGACGGGTACCAGTACGGCGGCCGGCCGTTCGACCGTCGTGCGGAAATGCGCGCGATCGCCGCCGAGTTGCCGACGCTCGAGCACGTCGTGCTCGTGCCGTATCTCGAACCGGGCGACCATCTTCCGCTGCGCGCGGGATCGCTGATCTGGCGCGAGCTGCTCGACGGCGACGACGTGCCCGAAGATTCGTTCGCGTTCGAGCAGGTCCCCGCGGACCATCCGCTCTGGATTCTGTTCTCATCGGGCACGACCGGGCTGCCGAAGCCGATCGTGCACGGTCACGCGGGCATCACGATCGAGCAGATGAAGAACACGCAGTTCCACATGGACGTGCAGCCCGGCCAGCGGATGTTCTTCTTCACGACGACCGGCTGGATGATGTGGAACTTCCTCGTGAGCGCGCCGCTGTCCGATGCGATTCCCGTGCTGTACGACGGCAACCCGGCCTGGCCCGGTCCGGACGTGCTGTGGCGGATGGTCGAGGAGGCCGGCATCAGCTTCTTCGGCGCGAGCCCGACCTACCAGCAGCTGCTCGCGCGGCAGGGTCTCGTGCCCCGCGAACACTTCGACCTCTCGCGGCTCGAGACAGTCACGCTCGCCGGTTCGCCCGTCACGCCGGAATGCATGCTGTGGTTCCACGAGAACGTCAAGCGCGACCTGTGGGTGCAGTCCGGCAGCGGCGGCACCGATGTCTGCAGCGGGTTCTGCGGCGGCGTCGTGATTCAGCCGGTCTACGCCGGCGAGATCCAGGCGCCGCAGCTCGGCGTCGCGCTCAAGGCTTTCGATGCGGACGGCCGGAGCGTCGTCGACGAGGTCGGCGAGATGGTCATCACGGCGCCGATGCCGTCGATGCCGCTCGGCTTCTGGAATGACCCCGGCGACCGGCGCTACCGCGAATCGTATTTCGAGCAGTATCCGGGCGTCTGGCGGCAGGGCGATTTCTTCCGCATCAATGCGCGCGGCGGCTGCTTCGTCCTCGGGCGGTCGGATGCGACGCTGAACCGCCACGGCGTGCGGATCGGCACCGCGGAAATCTACCGCGGTCTCGCCGCAGTGCCCGAGGTCGAGGATGCGCTGGTCGTGAATCTCGACCTGCCCGGCGGCCGGTTCTTCATGCCGCTGTTCGTCAAGCTGCGCGACGGGCGGCAGCTCGACGACGAGATCGAGCGTGCGATCAAGCGATCGGCTGCGCACCGCGTACTCGCCGCGCCACGTGCCCGATCGCATCGTGCAGGTCGCGGCGATCCCATACACGCTCACCGGCAAGAAGCTCGAGGTGCCAGTGCGCCGCATCCTGTCCGGCGTGGCCGCCCGAGAAGGCTGCGAACCGCGACGCGATGGCCAATCCGGCGGCGCTCGACTTCTTCATCGAATACGCGCGGACGCAGCGCGACTACGCGCTGTAGCAGGCTGATAGACGTCGCAGTGCGCGAAGCGCCGGTCAGTCGCTGAAGGTACGCAGCAGCTCGGGCACCTTGTTCGGCATCGCGAGCGCCGCCTGTGTCGCGGGCCGCGCCTCGATCCGCGCGAGCCACGCCCAGCTGCGCGGCGCGAGCTTCTCGTTCAGGATCTCGGGGAAGATGCGCCGCACGCCCGAGACCATCGGGTACGCGTTGATGTCGGCCAGCGAGTAGCTCACGCCTGCGATCCACGGCGAGCGCTCGAGGATTTTCTCCAGCTTGTCGATCGATACGGCGACCTTGCGTTTCGAGTCCTCGAGCTGGGCCGCCGTGAACGATTCGCCCGCCACGGTCGCCCACTTGTCGCGCTGCTCCTTGAGGGGAATCCGGCCCAGGATCTGCTCGAGTTCGTCCTTGGCGAGCCGCTGCGCGACCCGGCGCACGAGGATGTGCCAGCCCCACATGCTGAGCGCCGGGCAGAAATACTCGTCGACGAACTTGCTGAAGATCCGCATGCGGGCGCGCTCCACGGGATCGGCAGGGCGCAGCGGTACGGCGGGAAACACCTCGTCAAGGTACTCGTTGATCACCGTCGATTCGGTGATGATCGCGCCGTCGTGCACCAGCACGGGCACCTGGCCGTTCGGGTTGATCCGGACGAATTCCGGCGTGTGCTGCTCGAAGCGGAGCAGATCGACGTAGTGACTCACGAAGTCGAGCCCCTTTTCCTTGAGGCAATGCAGGCACTTCATCGAATTGGCGCCGGGTTCGGCGTGATAGAGCTCGAGCATCGCGTGTGGACTCCGTATGCCGAAGCAGCTACATTTGCAGGGGCGGCGGCGCTTCTCAAATACGAATGACGACCTTGCCGAACAGCGAGGGGCTCTGCTGGTAGCGGTAGGCCTCCGCCGCCTCGTCGAACCCGAAGACCCGATCGACGACGGGTCGCAGGCCGTTCACCTCGATCGCGGTGTTCATCCGCTCGAACATCGCGCGGTTGCCGACGAAGATGCCGTGCAGGCTCGCGCCCTTGCGCATGATCGGATGCGGGTTCGTATCGCCCTGCAAACCGGCGAGCACGCCGATCAGCGCGATGTGGCCGCCATAGGCGACCGCCTGCATCGACTGGGCGAGCGTGCCGGGACCGCCGGTCTCGACCACGTGCGTCGCGCCGGCGCCATCGGTGAGCTCGAGCACCTTCTGCGCCCAGTCGGGATGCTGGCGGTAGTTGATCGCGCCCCAGGCGCCGAGCGCCCGCGCGCGTTCGAGCTTGTCGTCGCTCGACGAGGTGAGGATGACGCGCGCGCCCGCGGCGCGCGCGAACAGCAGGGCGAATGTGGCGACGCCGCCGGTGCCGAGCGCCAGCACCGTGTCGCCCGGCCGCACACCGCAGGTCTCGACCAGCGCGTGCCAGGTGGTCACGCGCCGCGCAGGGGAGGGTCGCCGCCTGTTCGAACGACAGGCTCGGCGGGATCCGCACGGCGTCCTGCTCGTCGAGCAGCTGCGTATTCGGCGAGCATCCCGTCGGCGGGCGCGCCGCGCGCGCGGATACGTGCCTGCGGGCGGTCCATCGGTCCAGCCGAGAAAGAACGTGCCGGCGACGCGGTCGCCCTTTGCTGATGCGCGTGACGCCGGAGCCCACCGCCACGACCTCGCCGGCGCCGTCCGACAGCGGAATGGTGTCGCGCTGCACGGCGCCGCCGAAGTAGTTTCCGGTGATCACGGCCTGGTCCCGGAAGTTGAGCGACGCCGCGCGCACGCGGACCAGCACCTGGCCCGGTCCGGGCTCAGGATCGGGCCGCTCGACGCGCCGCAGCGCGTCGAGGCTGCTCCCGCCTTTCGGTATTTCGTACGACTTTCATCGGCGCAGCCCGCTCGAGCGCTCGCTCACGCAGATGCTAGCCGCTCGCGCCGCCTGCGGCTTTCCCTATCGGTTGAGTAGAGGTTCATCGAGGGTCGAGCCTGCATGGCACCGCGGGCGCCAGATAGCGGGCGACCCTGCCCCCGATGTCCGGAGAATTTGCCGTGAACGCCGTTCCAATAGCTGCGCAGCCCAGCCCGTCCGCCGCCGTGGCCGACGTTCCTGAAACGCAAGCCGCGGCTGCTCATCGGCGGGGAGTGGGTCGAATCGGCGAGCGGACGGACGCTCGACGTCATCGATCCCGCGACGGCGAAACGCGTCTCGTCGATCGCCGACGCCGGCGAGGCGACGTCAATCGCGCGGTCGCCGCCGCGCGCGCGGCGTTCGAGCAGGGCCGTGGCCGGAAATGCTGCCGGCACAGCGTGAGCGCTGATGTGGCGGCTGTCCGAGCTGGTCGACGAGCAACGCCGAGGAGCTCGCCGAGCTCGAGAGCATCGACAACGGCAAGACCAAGTTCATGGCGAGCATCATCGACGTGCCCGGCACCCGCAATTACTTCCGCTACATGGCGCGGCTGGGCGACCAAGATCGAGCGGCGAAACGATCCGCAACTCGATCTGTGGCGTCCCCGGCGCCAAGTTCCTCACCTACACGTCGCGCGAGCCGGTCGGCGTGTGCGCACAGATCGTGCCGTGGAATTTTCCGCTCGCCATGGCTGCCTGGAAGCTCGCGCCCGCACTCGCTGCCGGGTGCACCTGCGTCCTCAAGCCTGCCGAGCAGACGCTCGCTCTCGGCACTGCGACTCGGCGAGCTCGTCATGGAGGCCGGTTTCCCGCCCGGTGTCGTCAACATCGTTACCGGGCTCGGCGAGACCGCGGGTGCGGCGCTGGTGGCGCATCCGGGCGTCGACAAGATCGCATTCACCGGCTCGACCCAGGTCGGCAAGATCATCAACAAGTCCGCGACCGATTCGCTCAAGCGCGTGTCACTCGAGCTCGGCGGCAAGTCACCGGTCGATAGTGTTCCCGGACGCGGATGCTCGACGCCGCCATCGGCGGCGCTGCGAACGCGATCTTCTTCAACCCGGCCAGGTCTGTTGCGCGGGCTCGCGGCTGTATGCGCACCGCAAGGTGTTCGACCGGATGCGTCGAAGGCATGAGCGGTGCGGCGAACGCGATCAAGCTCGGCCCGGGCCTCGACCCGCAGACGCAGATGGGGCCGCTGGTCTCCAAGGAACAGCAGGATCGCGTGCTCAGTTACATCGAATCCGGCCGCAACGCAGGGCGCTTCCGTCATGGTCGGCGGCGAGCGCGCCGTCCGGCGCCGGCTACTACGTCGAAGCCGACGGTGCTGGTGAACGTCAAGCCGGATATGCGCGTCGTGCGCGAGGAGATCTTCGGGCCGGTGCTGGTGGCGCAGCGTTTCGACGATGTCGAACGAAATCATCGCGCTGGCCAACGACACCGCCGTTTGGGCTCGCAGCGAGCGTCTGGTCGAAGGATTTGAGCACCGTTCACCGCATCGTGCCGAAGATCAGGGCCGGCACCGTCTGGGTGAATTGCCACAATTTCGTCGACCCTAACATGCCGTTCGGCGGCTACAAGCAGTCGGGGTTCGGCCGCGAGCACGGCCGGCACGGGATCGAGATGTACACCGAGATCAAGTCCGTCTGCATGGCGGTCTGATGGCTGGCACGCTGCGATTCGTCCGCGACGCCTGCTGTGGTCTGCACTCGACGGTCTGCCGAACTGGTTGCGCTCGGTCAGCGCGGTGTCGCGAAGAAATCCGATCAGCAGGAAAGGAGCGATCGCGGCCGGCGAGCGCGCGTGCCGCTGGCGATGCCGCGGGGCACGGGTCGACGGCGCGCATCGAGAACGCCGACAGCGAGGCCGGCAACTGGATGAGCCACGGCCGCACCTACGACGAGCAGCGCTTCAGCCCGCTGAAGCAGATCGATACGCGCAACGTCGCGCGACCTCGGGCTCGCGTGGCACTTCGATCTGCGACACGGCCGCCGCGGCGCAGGAGGCGACGCCGCTCGTCATCGACGGCGTCATGTACGTGACGCGCGCCTGGAGCAAGGTGTTCGCACTCGATGCGCGAACCGGCGCCCTGCTGTGGGCGTACGACCCGGCGGTGTCCGGGCGAGCTCGGCGATAAACGCCTGCTGCGATGTCGTGAATCGCGGCGTCGCGGCGTGGAACGGCAAGGTGTATTTCGGCACGCTCGACGGGCGGCTGATCGCGCTCGATGCCGCGACCGGCAAACCGGTCTGGGAGGAGCTCACCGTCGACCCGGGCGTGGCGCTACACGATTACCGGCGCGCCGCGCATCGTCAAGGGCAACGTGCTCATCGGCAACGGCGGCGCCGAGCTCGGCGTGCGCGGCTACGTCTCCGCGTACGATGCGGAGACCGGCGAGCATGATGTGGCGCTTCTACACCGTGCCGGGCGATCCATCGCAAGCCGTTCGAGGCCCCGGTCCTCGAGAAGGCGGCGCAAGACCTGGACCGGCGAGTGGTGGAAGCTCGGCGGCGGCGGGACGGTGTGGGACTCGATGGCCTACGACCCCAAGCTCGATCTTCTCTACATCGGCGTCGGCAACGGCTCACCCTGGAATCGCACGCTGCGCAGTCCCGGCGGCGGCGACAACCTCTTCCTGTCGTCGATCGTCGCGCTGCGACCCGAGACCGGCGAATACGTGTGGCACTACCAGACGACCCCCGGGCGAAACGCTGGGACTTCACCGCGACCCAGCACATGATTCTCGCCGACCTCAAGATCGACGGCCGCGAGCGCAAGGTGATCATGCAGGCGCCGAAGAACGGCTTCTTCTACGTGCTCGATCGCGAGACCGGCGAGCTGCTTTCCGCGCAGCCCTACGTGGCCGTGAACTGGGCCAAGGGCATCGACATGAAGACGGGCCGGCCCATCGAGATGCCCGAGGCGCGCTTTCGGCGAAACCGGAAAGCCGTTCATCTCCAGCCCGGGCCCGGGCGGCGCGCACAACTGGCAGCCGATGTCCTTCAGCCCACTGACCGGCCTCGTGTATTTACCCGTGACGGAAATGGCGTTCCCGTACATCCCGGATAGCAAGTTCAAGCCACGAACCCTGACGTGGAATGTCGGCATCGACCTCGATGCGGGTAGCCTGCCGCAGGATGAGAAGATCAAGAAGCATCTGAAGGAGCAGTCTGCGCGGACATCTCGCGGCCTGGGACCCGGTGGCGCAGAGGGAAGTCTGGCGCGTCCAGTACGAGAGCCCTGGAATGGCGCGTTACTGTCCACGGCCGGAAATCTGGTGTTTCAGGGCACGGCGATGGGCGACTTTGTGGCCTACCAGGCGAACGACGGTTCGCGCTTGTGGTCGGCTCCGACACAGGCCGGTGTCGTGGCGCGCCGATCAGCTACGAAGTCGGCGGCGAGCAGTACGTGGCGGTGCTGGTCGGGCTGGGGCGGTGTCTTCGGCCTCGCACCCGGCGAGCTCGCGCTCGAGAAGCACACGCGCACCAATGTTCCGCGCATGCTGGCATTCAAGCTGAACGGCACAGATTCCCTGCCGGCGCCATCGCCCGCACCGAGGCCGGTGCTCAATCCGCCGCCTGACAAGGCGGGGGCGGCGACGATCACGGCGGGCAAGGCGCTCTATCACAACTACTGCGGCACCTGCCATGGCGATGCCGCAGTGAGTGCCGGTATTCTGCCGGACCTGCGTTACTCGAAGTACCTCGCTGACGCTGACGTCTTCACACGGATCGTCCGAGAGGGCGTGCTCGAGCAGCGGGAATGATCAGCTTCAGCGACGAACTGTCCGTAGAAGAAGTCGCGCGTATCCGCGCCTACGTGATCCGCCGCGCCCATGAGTCATTGCGGGTCGACGCCGCCCGCGCGCCCGCGAGTCGATGAGCGTCGCCGCGTCGCGGCAGGTGCGATGCCTGCAGCTGTTCGGGTGATGGCCAACCTCGCGGCGGTCGCGTCTTGTTTCTCGCCGGTGTGCTGCTGCGTCGCCTGCGGTGGCTCGAGGCCGACACGCGTCGAAGGTGCTGCGGGTCGTGGTCAACGTCGGGCTCCCGGCGCTCATCATGGGCACGCTGAGCCGCGTGCGTATCGACGCCGAGCTCCTCGTGTTGCCGCTCATCGCGTCCCTTGTGATGGTGATTGCGGGCACAAGCGCCCGGGCGGCGGCGCTGTTTCTCAAGGGGCCACGCCCGACCCAGGGGGCCCTCGTCGTCAGTGCGATGGCGATGAATCTCGCGTTCGTCTTCCCGTTCGTGTTGCTGGCCTGGGGCCCGGAAGCGCTCGCGAATACCGTGATCTTCGATATCGGCAACGCGGTGACGCAATGGACACTGGTCTATTTCGTTGCTGCGCGCTATGGCGGGGGGGTCGCCCATGTGCGTCCGGCGTTGCTGCGCGTCGCGCTGGCGCCCCCGTTTGTCGCGATCCTCGCAGCGATCGCGGTCAATCGGCTCGCGCCGCCTGTGTGGCCCTCGATCTTTGATGCGTTGCGCCTCGTCGGGCAGGCGTTGACGCTGCTAGTCGTACTGGCGGTGGGCCTGCTGTTCGAAGCCCGGCGGATTGCTGCGCGCGAGGTCCTTGTAGCGGTGAGCCTGCGCTGCGGTCTGGGTCTCGTGACTGGCACGCTGCTGGCGTATGCGTTCGGCCTTGATCGCTCGCTCGCTGCCGTCGCGATTGTCGGCTGCGCGGCCCCGGTGGGATTCGGGGCAGTTGTCATGGCCGAGCGCGAAAGGCTCGACGTCGGTCTCGCCGCCGCCGCCGTTTCGCTGTCCGGGCTCGTCGCGCTCATCCTGCTTCCCGCGCTCTTGCTTACGCTGCGTCACTGGTGAACCAGGGTCGGGGACCGCCCGTCACGTTGTACGGCGAGCCACAGTCCAGCGGGCAGGGCGCCTGTTCGCTTTGGGTGGATGTGCGCTTCTGTGACAGTTGAGTCCGACGCCAGCACATCCGATTAGATCGGCAGAAAAGGTGGCAGCAATCACAGGCTCATCGTTTCGAGTCTCGCAAGTCCCGGCTCATGCAGGCATGTGGGGGGAAACACCAGATGAACAACTCGAATCCGTGCCGGGAGTTTCCTCTTGTCCTGACGCGACGCGGCGTAGCCAAGCGCACGTTGGCTGTGGCGGTCAGCGCCACGCTGGCGGCGTCGTTATTGGCTGCCAACGATGCTGCGGCCCAGGCGGCAGGCTCGGGCGCCAAGGGAAGGGCCGCTCGAGGAGATCATCGTAACGGCGCGCTACCGCCAGGAGGCGCTGCAGGAGATCCCGATCGCGATCACGGCCGTGACTGCCGAGGAGATCGAAATGCGAGGCTTCACGTCCGCGTCCGACGTGGCCTATGCCGTGCCGAACGCGTCGTTCCGTCCTGCGCAGGCTGCCTTCGGCAACACGATGACCGCCTTTATCCGCGGCATCGGCCAGTACGACTTCGACTTCGCTTTCGAGCCCGGCGTCGCGATCTACATCGACGACATGTACCACCCGTTCACGCTCGGCTCGCAGACGCAGCTTCTGGATATCGACCGCGTGGAGGTGCTGCGCGGCCCGCAGGGCACTCTCTTCGGACGTGGCTCGATCGGCGGGGCTATCCGGTACGTGAGCAAGAAGCCGCAGGGTGACGACACGGGGTCGATTGGTCTGACCGTCGGCGAGTTCGACCGAATCGACGTCCGTGCCTCCTACGACTTCGCGATCAGCGACTCTCTCTCGGCGCGGGTCACCGGTTTGGCAACCTCGCGGGATGGCTACCAGGACGTCCTCGACTTCACCTGCGTGCATCCGGAGCTGGCCGGCGACCTGCCGATACAGCCCGTCAACCAGGGAACCGGCTGCAAGGTCGGTACGCAGGGCGGGTCCGACTACATCGGAGGCCGTGGCATGCTGCGCTGGGAAGCCAGCGACGACTTCGAAATCCTGCTGACCGGCGACTACCAGAAGGAGGACGCCGAGCCCAAGGCCGATACGGTCACCAATATCGACCCGGCCGCTGGGTTCGCTTGGTCGGGGATACCCTTCGGGGCTGCGGTCCCCCCTATGACGAGCGCTTCCTCCCGCCCAATCCGTTCGTCACCTACGCGACCTACTCGGATCCGCGCAGCGGCTTGAGCTTCAAGCCCGAGACCGAGTACGAGTCCTGGAGCGCCTCGGCGAGGGCTGAGTGGGGCATCACGGACCGCGTCGACATGGCGCTGATCCTGGCCTACGCAGACATCACTTCAACGCTGGTCTCGGACGCCGACGGTTCGCCGATCAACGTGCAGACGACGGCTGGCGTGCAGACCATTGACTACTACACGGCGGAGCTGCGCTTCAGCGGCCGGGCCTGGGACCGCGTCGACTGGACGGTCGGCGCTTTCTATTACGACGGCGAGTCTGTCAACAACCAGATCGTCAGCATCCCGTTCCTGGGCTTCGTCGCGAACGTGCCCCCGTTCCCGTTCGATGACCCGAGCAAAGTGTTCGTCAACACCGACAACGTGCACGAGAACAACAACGAGTCAGTCTTCGCACACGCCGTGTGGGACATCACCGAGAAGCTGGCGCTGACGGCGGGTGTTCGTTATTCGAGCGATGAAAAGATCGTCAGCTTCGACAACACGCGAGTGCAGAACCCGCACGTGGTGGTCGAAGGCAACAACACCGATTACAAGCTGGGGCTTGACTACCAGTTCACACCGGAGATCCTGGCTTACGCGAGCGTAGCGACGGGCTACCGGCCGGGCAGCTACAACCCGCGTCCTTTCCAGGCCACGCAGGTCGTTGCGGTCGAAGCGGAGGATTCGGAGGCGTACGAGCTCGGACTCAAGTCGGACTGGTTCAACCATCGGCTTCGAACGAATATCGCGGTGTTTTACACGGACTGGAAGACCCGCATCACTCCGGTGGGCGGCACCGAGTGCCTGCTGCTCGACCTGGGACCGCCACCTGTCTATCAACCGGATGATCCGACCACACCGGGATCCGTGACCGACGACCTCGGCAACGTGTGCGAAACAACCCAACCCCGTACCTTCTACGAGAACACCCCGGGCGAGATCCAGGGGGTCGAGGTCGAGGCGACGTGGGAACCGATTGACGGGCTGGTTTTGAGCGGTGTCTACGGTTGGATCGACTGGGAGTCCCCGGACATCAACGATGATCCGACCGTGACTAGCGAGCGACCGCAGTATGTGCCCGAGGACAACTGGGCGTTCAGCATGTCCTATGGCATGGCGCTGGACGGCGGGGCGAGCCTGACGCCGCGCGTAGACCTGTACGGCCAGGCGGAGATCTGCTCGCAGACCGTCTCTGTCGACAGCACGTTCCCAGGCGCCAGCTGCACCGATGCATACGAGCTGATCAACGTGCGCCTGGAGTGGCGGAGCTCCGGCGACACGTGGACGGTGGCCGTCGGTGCGACCAACGTCGCGGACGAGGAGTACTTCTACAACAAGTTCGACCTGACGGCCTTCGGCCAGCCGCACGCGGAGGGACAACCCGCGCCACCGCGCGAGTGGTACGTGACGCTCGGCCGCAATTTCTGAGGTCGTAAGCGAGCGGAACTCACCCCCAGCGCGCCGGCTCCACACCCGGTACGAATGCTCGCTCCGGGTGGCCGCTGTGCGACCGGGCGCGCGCGGCACGCACCGCCGGGCGCTCCGCGATGCGCGCAAGCCAGGTCATGAGTTGCGGTGTCTTTGCGTCGTTCACGACCTCGGGCGCCAGGTCGCGCAGCGGATCGACGACGCTTCCACTGGAAGTAGTTCGTGAGCTGGCCGTTGTGCACGACGGCGACGTCGGAGAACGGGTAGGCCCAGTACGGGTGCGCGCCCGAGATGTCGACGTCGGACTCGGTCGCCATCCGGACGTGCCCGATCGCGTGGGTCCCCTCGAAGCCGGCGAGCCCGTAGAGGCTCGAGACCTCCTGCGCGTCGCCGAGATCCTTGACGATCTCGAGCGAGTGCCCGAGCGAGAGCACCTCGCACCCGGGCACGTCCTCGAGGTAGTCGGCCAGCGCCTTCAGGTCGCCGTCGTACCGGACGCGTCGCGCGGTAGGCGTATTCGGTCTCGCTCTCGACCCGGTCGATCGAGGCGCCGATCTTCGACAGCCGGGTCTCGATCTCCATCCGGTGCCGCTCCAGGCGTTCCTTGAAGTCGAAGTCGCGAGGGTCGTTCGCGTCGGCCAGCTTGAACCGGATCACGATGAGGTCCGTCGGCCGGCCGAACAGCGCGTAGCCGCTCGAGTCCGGGCCCCGGTGCTTCATCGACTGGAGCATGGAGGTCATCTCGGAGCCGACGTCGGCGGAGCCGTCTCGATGGATGACGCCTGCGATACCGCACATGCGGGCTGCGCTCCTTTCGCTACGGGAGGACGTCCAGGTAGGTCTCGATGTCCCACTCGCTGACCGTCGCGCGGAACCGGTCCCATTCGTCCTGCTTGTAGTGCATGAAGACCTTGTACATCTCGTTGGGCAGCGCGCTCTGGATCACCGGGTCGGCTCGGAGCGCGTCGAGCGCCGCGCCGAGGTCGTGCGGCACCTTCTTCACGTCCTTGCCGCCCGAGATCGCCTCGTAGATGTTGCGCTCCTCGGGTTCGCCCGGGTCCAGGCTGCGGTCCAGCCCGTCCTTCATCGCGGCCAGCAGCGCGGCGAACGACAGGTACGGGTTCACCGCGGAGTCCACCGAGCGGTACTCGAACCGGCCCGGTGCGGAGATCCGCAGCGCCGTCGTCCGGTTCTGGAAGCCCCAGTCGGCGAACACCGGCGCCCAGAAGCCCGCGTCCCAGAACCGGCGGTACGAGTTCACGGTGGGTGCCGTGATCGCGGTGAGCGCCGAGAGGTGCTCGAGCACGCCGCCGATCGAGTGCAGGCCGATCTTGCCGGGCATCTGCGGGTTGTCGCCCTCGGGCAGGAACATGTTCTCGTCGCCCTGCCACAGCGAGATGTTGTGGTGGCACCCGTTGGCCGACACGCCCATGAACGGCTTGGGCATGAAGCACGCGAACGCCCCCATCTCGCGCCCGACCTGCCGGCAGATCTGACGGTAGGTCGTCAGGCGATCGGCGGTGGCCTCCGCCCGGTCGAACATGAAGTTCAGCTCGAGCTGACCCGGCGCGTCCTCGTGGTCGCCCTGGATCATGTCCAGCCCCATCTTGCGCGCCGTACTCCATGACCTTGTGGATCAGCGGCTGCAGCTCGGAGAACTGGTCGATGTGGTAGCAGTACGGCTTCGTCATGCCCTCGACGGTGGGCTTGCCGTCGGCGTCGACCTTCAGCCACATCATCTCGGGCTCGCAGCCGGCGCGCAGGTGCATGCCGGTCTCGGACTCGAACTCGGCGTGGAGCCGCTTGAGGTTCCCGCGACAGTCCGAGGTCAGGAAGGCGCCGCCGTCGACCTCCTCCTCACGCCCGCGGAACAGCGTGCAGAAGATGCGCGCCGTCTTCGTGTCCCACGGGAGGACGCAGAACGTGTCGGGCTCGGGGATGCCGACGAGCTCGCGCGCCTCGGGCCCGTAGCCGATGTAGTTGCCCTGGCGGTCGACGAACAGGTTCGCCGTGGCCCCGTAGACGAGCTGGAACCCCTTGTTGGCGATGTTCTCCCAGTGCGCAGCCGGGATGCCCTTTGCCCATGATGCGACCCGTCACGGAGACGAACTGGTAGTACATGTACTCGACGCCGGCGGCGTCGATCTGCTTGCGGACCTCCTGGATCGCCTTGTCCCGACCTTCCTGGCCGATGAACGCTTCGATGTCGGTCGTCACCGACGCCTCCCCTCTGGTGAAGGCGGCCCGAGCTCGGCCACCGGCGGACGGAATCTTAGGTCATCGCCCGTTGGGGGCGCCAGCCGACCCGCGGGACGGGCACGCGCGCCGTCGCCGCCTCGTCCAGTTATCCTCCCGCGAACGACCGGACCGAACGATGGAGGCTCGCGTGAAGAGCGGACTCGAGATCGCGCAGGAGGCGGAGCTCCGGCCCATCACGGAGATCGCCGCGTCGGCCGGGATCCCCGATGACGTGCTCGAACCCTTCGGCCGGTACCGCGCCAAGGTCGAGCTCTCGATCCTCGAACGGCTGGCCGACCGGCCCGACGGCAAGCTGATCATCACGACGGCGATCACGCCGACGAAGGCCGGCGAGGGCAAGACCACCACCTCGCTCTCGCTCACGCAGGGGATGGGGAAGATCGGCAAGGACGTCGTGCTCTGCCTCCGCGAGCCCTCGATGGGACCCGGTGTTCGGCATCAAGGGCGGCGGCACGGGTGGCGGCTACGCGCAGGTGGTCCCGATGGAGGACATCAACCTCCACTTCAACGGCGACTTCCACGCCGTGACGGCGGCCCACAACCTGCTCGCGTCGGCGATGGATGCCTCGCTCTATTTCGGGAACCCGCTGGGGATCGATCCCACCAGCATCACGTGGCCGCGGGCGCTCGACGTCAACGCGCGCGAGCTCCGGTTCACCGTCATCGGCCTCGGCGGCAAGATGCACGGCGTCCCGCGCGAGAACGGGTTCGTGATCACCGCCGCGTCCGAGGTGATGGCGGTCCTGGCGCTCGCGTCCGACCTCGCCGACCTCCGCGCCCGTCTCGGGCGGATCGTCGTCGCGTCGACGGCGGACGGGCAGCCGGTCACCGCCGAACAGCTCCAGGTCGCCGGCGCGATGACCGTGATCATGAAGGACGCGCTGAAGCCCAACCTCGTGCAGACCCTCGAGGGGCAGCCCGTCCTGATCCACGCGGGGCCGTTCGGCAACGTCGCCCACGCGAACAACTCGATCATCGAGGACCGCGTGGCGTTGAAGCTCGCCGACTACGTCGTCACCGAGGCGGGGTTCGCGAGCGACCTGGGGTTCCAGAAGTTCTGCGACATCGTCTGCCGGTTCGGCGGGTTCGCGCCCTCGGCCGGCGTGCTGGTGACGACCGTACGCGCCACGAAGTCCCACGGCGGCGTGCCGTTCGATCAGCTCGGGACCGAGGACCTCGAGGCCGTCAAGCGCGGCGTCGAGAACCTCGGCCAGCACATCGCGATCGTGCGCGAGTACGGTCTGCCGTGCGTCGTCTCGATCAACAACTTCCCGAGCGACACCGAGGCCGAGGTCGAGCTGATGCGCGAGCTCGCGGTCGGGGCCGGCGCGGAGACCGTGGTGGTCAACCGCGGGTTCGCCCAGGGCGGGGCCGGCGCGGTCGAGCTCGCGGAGGCCGTGGTCGCCGCGTGCGAGAAGCCGAACGCCTTCCATCAGCTCACGCCCGACGGCACGCCGATCAAGGAGCAGATCGAGGCGATCGCGACCCGCGTGTACGGCGCCGATGGCGTCGACTACCAGGCCCAGGCCGAGAAGGACCTCGCGCGGATGGACCAGCTCGGGTTCGGGACGATGCCGGTGTGCATGGCGAAGACCCACCTGTCGCTCACCCACGACCCGACGCTGCTGAACCGGCCCCGGGGATGGCGGCTCCCGGTCCGCGGCGTGGTCCCGAGCGCCGGAGCGGGCTTCGTCGTCGTGCTGTGCGGCGACATGCAGCGGATGCCGGGGCTCGGCAGGACGCCCGCCTACATGAAGGTGGACATCGACGAGCACGGACGGACGATCGGGCTGTTCTGAGCTCCGTCCCGGTCAGTCGATGAGCGCGATGGCCTCGACCTCGACGAGCTGGCCGCGGTACCCGAGGGTCGGCACGCCGACGAGCGTGCTCGGCGCCCGGCCGATCTCGGAGCTGCGGACCACCTGCCAGACGGCCGACTGCGCCTCGTAGCTCGCACCCGCGACGTAGACCGTGGTCTTGGCGACGTCCTCCGGCTGCGCCCCGCCGGTCTCGAGTGCGGCGAGGAGGTTCTCGATCACCTGCTCGGCCTGCGCGATCGGATCGTCTCCGCCCACCAGATCGCCGCGGGCATCGAGCGGCACCGCCCCGGCCGTGAACACGACGGTCCCGCCGCGGCCCACGGCGACGTGCGAGTAGCCGGGCGGCGGGGCGAGGGTGTCGACGTTGCGGAGCTCGACCGCCATCTCAGCCCGCCAGCTGGGTCGGACCCTCGACGAGGATCCACTCGGCGCGGGTGACGGCCTCGTTCCGGTCGAAGTCGAAGACCCCGCTCCAGGGGACGCCCTCCCAGGTCGAACCGCACTCGGGGCAAACCCACAGGGACATCGTCTTGTGCTCGGCTCCGCGCGGCGGTGCGCAGGTGTGCAGCGGCATCCGGCCTCCTCCCGTCGAATCACACGCTTGTGATTCCGCAGGAGTGTACACCCCGGCACCGGCCTTCCCCGGAGCGTTCGAGCGGGTTCGCATCCCCGGGCCGCCTCGTGGCACCACCCTTCACGGGTGGTGCCGGGGAGCGCCATCGTTGCCTCGTGAGCACGACGGCCAGCCTCGAGCGTCACCCCGGGCAAGCGGCTCCCCCGGGCGCCCTCCGCGGCTTCGCGGCGGTCTTCGTGGCCGGTGGCCTTGCCGGGATCGTGGTCGGAGGGCTCGGCAGCCGGATCGCGATGAGGATCGCGGCGCTGACAGCGAGGGACGTGGCCCAAGGGCTCACCACCGAGGCGGGGGCCACGATCGGCCGGATCACGTTCGAGGGGACGGTGTTCCTGATCCTGTTCGCCGGCATCGGGTCGGCGCTGGTCGGGACGGCCTTCTACCTGGCGACGCTCCCCTGGCTCCCCCGCCGGCGGGCGCTGCGTGCGCCGGCGTTCGGCGCCCTCGAGCTCGTGGTGTTCGGCACGGGGCTGCTCGATCCGGGGAACCCGGACTTCACGATCCTGGGTCGGCCGCTGCTGAACGTGCTCGTGCTCGGCTCGTTGTTCGTCCTGCACGGGGTGGCGCTGGTCCTGCTCATCGAGCCGAGCGGCCGGCTCGTGTCGGCGGTCGCGCGCGGAGCGCGCTGGCGCGCCGGGCTCGTCGACGTCGGGACGTTCCTCGCGATGGGGCTGACGGCGATCGGCGCCCTCGCCGTGGTCGCCCGTGCCACCGGGTGGGAGACGGTCGCGGTGCTCGTGCTGTTCGCGGTGCGCCGCCGGCCTCCTCGTCCTCGATCCGCACCGAACGCGACCGATCACCCGGCCGGCGTTGAAGATCGCGGGTGCGCTCTCGCTGAGCCTCGTCACGATCTCGGGGACCGTCGGGCTCGTCGACGCGGTGACGACGATCGTCTGAGGTCTAGGAGCGGGGCCGGTCCTTGTTCGTGTCGTAGATCGGCAGGACGTCGACGGTCGCGTCGACCGTGCCGTCGCCCACGGCCACCTGCACCGTGTTGCCGAGCGTGGACCGATCGGCCCGGATCACGGCGATCCCGATCTTCCCGAACCGCGGGCTGTCGGTCGGGCTCGTGAGCACGCCGACCTCTTCGCCGTCCTGCGTGACCGCGGCGCCGTACTCGGGCAGCGTCTCGGACGCGTAGCGTGAGCGTGACCAGGCGGTTCGGCGGCGCGGCCGCCACCTCGCGGAGCTTCTCCTTCCCCAGGAACTCGCCCGGCCCGTCGAGCCGGACCAGCCGATCCAGGTTGAAGTCGTACGGCGTCCGCTGGTGAGCCTCGTAGTCGTAGTCGGTGACGATCAGCCCGGCCTCGATGCGGGCGGGTTCGATCGCCTCGGCGCCGAACGGGGTCACGCCCGCGCCCACGATCGCGTTCCAGAGCTCCTCGGCATCCGCCGGGTCCGTCAGGAACAGCTCGAACCCCAGCTCGCCGCCGAACCCGGTCCGCGACAGGAACACCTCGACCCCGGCCACCTTCACCGGGTCGGTCAGGAACCGGAAGTACCGGAGGGAACCGACGTCGGCATCGGTGAGCTTCTGCACGACCTCGCGCGAGCGCGGGCCGATCACGCCCAGATGCGGCATCCGAGGCGCGATCCACTCGAACTCGACGTCGAACCCTTGCAGCGCGTCGCCGAAGTAGTCGTCGTGGTCCTTCCCGTTGGTCATCACCCAGCAGTGATCGCCGCCGGTGTTGAAGACGGTGCCGTCGTCGACCATCAGCCCGTCGGCGTCCAGGAACGCGCCGTACCGGGCCTGTCCGACGTCGAGGCCGAGCGCGTCGTTGCTGAACACCCGCTGCGCGGCCTCGAGCGCCGCGGGCCCTCGGAAATCCCACTTGTTGAGCGGCGAGACGTCCCACACCGCGACGTCGTCCCGGATCGCCGCGTACTCCTTCCCGAGGTCGCCGAACCCTTCGAGCCACCACCAGCCGCCATCGGCGATGTGCGTGCCGCCCTGCGCCTCGGTCACCGCGTGGAACGCCGTCGTGATCGTCTCGTCGTCGCTCATCTCGTGCCTCCGGTCGCCGGGATGGCGGCATCCTCCCACGGGTTTGACTGGCCGTTCAAGTTCGGGCGATCGAGGCGCGCGGATCAGATGCGGGTCAGACGCAGGAAGCTCCTCACGGAGCCGAACCCACGAGGCTCGAGCCGCGCGGCGAGCACCAGGAAGAGCTGCGCCGTGACCATCGCGTCGTCGAGGGCCTCATGGGGGTTCGCGACCGGGACGCCGTACCGCTCGGCTGCCGACGAGAGGCTCTGCCGCACGTCCTGATCCAAGTGCTCGAGCTCGATCGCCATCTGTCGGACGTCGATCGTCCGCTTCACCCACGACCGGGGCCGTCCGCCGTAGAGACGGCCGAGGAAGCCGATCTCGACGCTCGCGAACCACGCCAGCAGGAACCGGCCGGCCAGCGCGAGGCGGAGCGTCTCGCCGGCGACCGCGAGCGGCTGCGCCTCCGCGAGATCCTTGGGCAGGATGCCGTGGATCCTCATCGACTCCGCGCTCGAGGGCACCTCGGGCACCACGAGCTGATGGATGGCCTCGCCCACGACGACGCGGCCCTCGCGCACCGGAACCACACCGAACGACACGACCGCGTCGCGTTCGCGATCGAGGCCGGTCGTCTCGAAATCCAGCGAGGCGAACTCCGCGCGACGCCACGGGCGCGAACGCATCGACCACGCCGGCCGACCGGGCGGCCTCAGCGACACCGGATCACCTCGAGCTCGGTCACGACGCCGTCGATGCGCTGGTCGATCGCACCGGTCGGGACCCGGTCGACGATCTGGATCGAGAACGCGATCGCGATCGCGGCCACCCCTTCGCGCCGCATCCCGAGCAGCCGGTCGTAGTACCCGGCGCCGTACCCCACCCGGTCGCACGACCGATCGAAGGCGACGCCCGGGACCGCGACGAGGTCGAGCTCGGCGACCTCGAGCACGCGGCCCTCCGCGGGCTCCATCGCCCCGAACGAGGTCTCGGTCATCGCCGCACCGGGCGTCGCGACGACGGGCACCACCTCGTTCCCCTCGATCCGCGGCAGCGCGACGGTCGTGCCATCGCGAACGCAGCCGCGCGATCAGCGGCGCGGTGTCGACCTCGCTGCCGAACGACCAGAAGGCCAGCACCGTTCCGGCGCCGGCCACCTCGGGGAGCCCGAGGAAGCGGTCGGCGATCGCCTCGCTGCGCGCCGACCGTTCCTCCAGCGGGAGCGCGTCGCGCTCGGCGAGGACCGCTCGACGCAGCGCGCGCTTGGCCTGCTTCAGCCGGTGCGCGGGGAGATCGCTCACGCCGTCGACCGGACGTGCGGGAGGACCTCGTCGGCGATCACGTCGAGCCGGTCGGGTGGACCGCCGGGCACGAGCACCGACCACGTCGCGCCGGCCGCGGCGAGCTCCTCGAGCCAGGTGCCGAGCGCCGCGGTCGTCCCCGACCAGACGCCGGGATCCATGCCGCGCGCGGTCCGCTGTTCCAGGAGGCGTTCGACCTCCGCGTCGTCCCGCCCGACGACGACGATCCCCGCCCACGTCGCCGAGACCGCCCGGTCCCCCGCGGTGTCGCGCAGCAACCGAGCCTTCCGGGTGAACTCTTCGAGCTCCATCCCCCAGCCGTTCCACGCGTCCGCCTCGGCGGCCGCGAGACGCACGACGACGTCGGCGAACCCGCCGATCCAGATCGGGGGGCCGCCCGGACGCACGGGCGGCGGCAGGAGCGGTCCCGGCATCGCCGGGACGCGGGGGCCGCCCTCCCACGGGACCCCCGCGTACAGCGCCTTGATCGCGCGCACGGTCTCGACGAGGTGCTCCCGACGCTCCGCCTTGTCCAGGTACTCGATGCCGAACACCCGGTGCTCGGGCTCGTCGATCGGGTCCCCGGTGCCGATCCCCAGGATCATGCGGCCGCCGCTGATGTCGTCGACCGAGGCGGCGATCTTCGCAAGCATCCCCGGGCTGCGGAGCGTCGCGCGCGTGACCAGGGTGCCGACGGCGACGCGGCTCGTCTGCGCGGCGACGGCCGTGAGCGACGCGAACGCCTCGAGCGAGGGCCGGTCCGCCGGCGCGCCCGGCGGGAAGAGGTGATCGAACGCGAACACGCCGTCGAACCCTCGCTCCTCCGCGCGGCGGGCGAACGCGAGCACGCGCTCGGCGTCGCCGGAGAACAGCGGCAGCACGAGACCGACCTTCACGTCAGACCATCACGCGCCCGAGCTCCTCGAGCGCGAGGGTGGCCGCGCCGACGGCCCCGGCGTCGTTGCCCAGCTCCGCGGGGACGATCGGAACCCTCGGACGGTACTCGGGGCCTTCGACGGCGTCGAGGAACGAGGCACGGGCCGGGTCGAGCAGGAGGTCGCCGGCGACGATCGCGCCTCCGCCCACGACGACGACCTGCGGGTCGAGGACGTTCACGAGGCCCGCGATCCCCTGACCGAGTCGTCGCCCCGCCTCCGCGAGGATCCCCTTGGCCGCATCGTCACCCTGCTTCGCCGCCTGCGTGACCAGCTCGCCGGTGACGTTGTCGGGGTCGCCGCCCGCGAGGCGCCGCAGGATCGAATGCTCGTGCTCGCGAGCCTCCTCCCGGCCCATCCGATCGATCGCGCGACCCGCGGCCACCTGCTCCCAACAGCCGCGGTTGCCGCAGCCGCAGAGCGGACCCCCCGGCTCGACGATGATGTGGCCGATCTCGGATGCGAAGCCGTTCGCGCCGCGGAACAGCCGGCCGTCGGAGACGATCCCGCCGCCGAGCCCGGTCCCGACCGTGACCAGCAGGAGGTGGCGATACCCGCGACCCGCGCCGAACCGGAACTCGCCGTACGCGGCCATGCTCGCGTCGTTGTCCACCTGGCAGGGCAGGCCGAGCGCGTCGCGCATCCGCTCGGCGATCGGGAGGTTCCGCCAGGCGAGGTTGGGGGCGAAGCGCAGCACCCCCTCCTTCGCGTCGATCAGGCCCGCGGCCCCCACACCGACCGCGATCACGTCGGGGGTCGTGAGCGCGCGGGCGAGCTCGACCATCGCCGACAGCGTCGCCGCCTCGTCGTCCGCCGGCGTCGGCCTGCTCGTGCGCTCGGCGATCGTGCCGTCTCGGGTGACACGGAACGCGTTGATCTTGGTTCCGCCGACGTCGATCCCGATCGCCTCGCCGTTCCCGCGGTCCGGCACGTCCGTGCCTCTCAGGCGGACCGGACCGGCGCCGTCACGAGATCTCGATCCGCTCGAAGTCCTTGGAGCCGTTCTGGTTCTGGTCGGCCCCGCTCACGTGATCGCCACGGACGTCGATCACGGCGCGCGCGGCGAGGAAGAACTCGCGGGCGGCCGCCAGCAGGTGCTCGAACACGTCGGGCGCCGCGCCCTGGCCCGCGGTCACCGCCATGCAGATCGGGCAGAACGCGACCGTGCACACCGGCTGCTGTGGCGCCGCAGCCTCGTCCTTCGTATCCGCTGTGGCGGCGGCGCCGTCCCCCGCCGTGGTCGCCGCGCCGTGTCCCGCTTCGGTCTCAGCCATGCTTGCTCCTTCCCCTCGGCGCCGCCGCCGGCTCCGATCCCGGCTGCCGCGCGAACATGATCTCGAGATGGTCTCCGACGAAGTTCGCGCCGCGGACCTCCATCCGCTGGAGGGTCTGCGGCAAGATCAGGTTGCGCTTGTAGGTCCCGACGCGGACGTAGAGCTCCTCGCCGCGCCGGTGGATGTCCATGTCCTCGCGCGAGACGAACGGGAGCCGCATCGTGAGCACGTAGCCGCCCGAGCGCCGGCGCACGCGGATCGGGTCGTCTCGGTACAGGACGTCGGTGACCGGGAGATCGCCGTAGACCTCCTGCCCCATCTCCTCGAGCAGGGCCACGCCGACCATCTCGCGGTCGAACAGGCGCGCGGTCAGGATCGGCACGGGCTCGAAGGACTCGCGCACGGTCTGCAGGTGCTCGGCCTGGATGTCCTTCCACTTGCCGAAGTACGGGTCGGTGACGTCCTCCGGGATGATGCGGTTCACGACGACCGCGTCGCACCGGTACCCGAACAGCCCGAGGTACGTGTACGTGCGCCGCGCCTCGGAGATCACCATCTTCTCCGGGTTCACGACGAGCCGCACCGTCGAGGACGACTCGTCGGTCAGGATCTTGTGGACGGCGTCGAGGTTCCGGTGCAGCCGCTCGACCGCCGCGTAGAAGCTCTCGCCCGCGATCGGCAGCGTCGTCATCTTCGACACGATCGGGCGCAGCGTCTTCACGACGCGCCGCTCGACCGGGAAGATCCGTTCGATGTACCAGTTCATGACCTCGGGCAGCGACAGCAGGCGGAGCGTCTCGGCCGTCGGCGCGCAGTCGACGATCAGCAGGTCGTACTTCCCGCCCTCCACGTGGGTCTTCACGTCGATCAGCGCGAAGATCTCGTCCAGCCCCGGGATCACCGAGAGCTCCTCGGCCTGGATCGTCTCGACGCCGGCCCAGTTCATGAGCTGGACGAAGTAGTCCTGGATCTCGCGCCAGTTGGATTCGAGCCGGCTCTGGGCGTCGATCTGCTCGGCCCACAGGTTCTCCGCGATGGGCGTGGCGTGCTCGGCGATCTCGACGTCGAACGAATCGCCGAGCGAGTGGGCGGGATCCGTGCTCATGATGAGCGTCCGGTTGCCCGCTGCCGCCGCGCGGACCGCCGTGGCGGCGGCTACCGTCGTCTTCCCGACGCCGCCCTTCCCCGTGAACAGCAGGACCCGCATCCCGGCAGCCTAGCGCGGGCGCCCTGCCGACGCGTCCGGGGGGTAAGCTCAGCCGAGCTCGACGCGCCGCTTCAGGCCCTCGAGCGCGTTCTCGATCACGCGCTTCTCGCCCTGCGTGCGGACGAAGCCCGGGAGCAGGATCCCGAGGTCGACCGCGAGCCGGTAGATCACCTTGGTCTCGTCGTCGTCGATCTCGGTGAGCAGGTACTCCCCGGTGATGTTCGAGACGGCGCCGCGGGCCTCGGTGGAGACCCACGACATCCCGCCGTCGCCCGGCGCGTACCGATAGGCGAGCGTGTAGTTCGCCCTGCCCAGGACCGGGACGTCCACCTCGAACGCCACCTTGGTCCCCAGGCCGCCGTCGCCGCGTTCGAGCACCTGTGGCGGTCTTGACGTCGGCCCACTGCGGGTACGCCTCGAAGTCGGTCAGGACGTCCATGACCTCGGCCGCGGGAGCCTCGATCACGATCTGGCCCTCGGTCTGCTCGCTCATGTCCGCTCGCTCATGAGGAAGCCGATGTTACCGGCGGGCAGCGGGCAAGGTGACGAACGTCGCGATCAGGACCGAGAGGAACACCAGGCCCGCCGAGGTCCACAGCAACGCCCGGGAGCTCATCACCGGCGCGTCGCCGGCGGCCAGGCGGTAGGCATCCAGCGCCGACACGACGTAGATCATCAGCGAGGCCCCCAGGAACAGCACGAACAGCGGGAACGTGGGCCCGAGGCCGCCCTTGCCGAACCGCGACACCAGCACCACCAGCAGGGCCCCGAACGCCCACCCGAAGATCACGATCCGAGCGACCGCGTCGGTCCGCCGCCCGAGCTTCCAGTGCCCGAGCCCCGGCCAGAGCATCGACCACACGGCCGCCGTCTGCGGCTCGATCTCGGGCGCCGTCGTCGGCTCCGCGAGCAGCCGCCCGAACGGGGTCCCGCACGCCGAGCACTCGTTCGCCTCGATCGGGTTGCGCGTCTCGCAGGCCGGACACGTCCAGGCGAGCGTCCCGCCCTCGACCTCGATCGCCCCACCCGCCGTGCCGGCGATCGCCTTCGGCCCGGGGGTCGCGGCCGGGGAGGGTACCGCCCGGCGCCTCGGTGCGGGCTCCGACGCGATCGAGCGGGGCGAAGCACTGGCCGCACCACTCCGCGTCCGCGGACGCGAGAGCGCCGCAGGTCGGACACCGGCGTTCGCCCATCATGCGAGGCAGGGTACCGCCGCACCGGCCCGGCACCCGGGAACCGAGGCCCTCAGTCGACCGCGTGGCGGAGCCACCCGGCGAGCTCCCCGGCGGGGCGGGACCACGCGAACGCGGCCTCCACACGCGCACGCCCGGCGCGACCCATGGCCTCCGCGCGTTCGGCATCGGCCAGGAGCGACCCCACGGCATCCGCGACCTGCCCCACGTGGGAGCCGTTCACGAGCAGGCCGGTCTCGCCCGGCACGAGAGACTCGCCCGCTCCCCCCGAGTCCCCGACCACGACGGGCCGCCCGCAGGCCGCCGCCTCGATGAACACGTTGCCCCATCCCTCGACCTCGAGACCGCCCAGGCGGTTGCGGCAGGGCATGGCGAACACGTTCCCCGCGCGGTAGTAGCGGGGCAGGTCGGCCTCGGACACCTGGCCGGTGAACGCCACCGAGCCGGCGGGCGCGTCGGCGGCGAGCGCCTCGAGCCGGTCCCGGTACGGGCCATCGCCGACGATCAGCAGCGTCGCGTCGGGGACGCGTCGGCGGATCTCGGGCATCGCGAGGATCAGCACGTCCTGGCCCTTGCGCGGGACGAGCCGGCTCACGCAGACGATCAAGGGGCGGCCGGCGACGCCGTGACGTTCGGTCAGGTCCGCCGAGGGCAGGTCGGGGCGGAAGGCCTCCAGGTCGGCGCCGGGGTACATCACCGAGACCGGCACGCCCTGCGGCACCGCCGTTCGGACGACCCGGGCGATGAACCGGCTGCACATCACCGGCACCCGAGCCGCCCGGGACGTGGCGCGCCGCACGAGCGTGTGGGTCCCCGGCGCGATCGAGAGCCAGTACTCGAACCCGTGTGCCGCCGCCAGGTACGGGGTGCCGGCCTCGGCCAGCGAGGGCCCGAGGAGGGCGAGCGGGTAGACCGCGCCGAACAGCACCACCTCCGCCCCGAACGACCGAACGGCCTCGTGCACGCGGCGCCGCACGTCGGGGACCGGCCACAGGAAGCGTTCGGGCTGGCGGAACACCTCGTACGGCGCGGCCTCGTCGAACGCGGCCGCGCCCTCGGCGTCCGGACACAGGACCGCCACGCGGTCCGCCGGGAAGCACCGGACCAGCGCCTCGAGGGTGCGCTGGATCCCGCCCACGCGCGGCGGGTAGTCGTTGGTGACCAGGAGGGTCCGCGGAACGTCCACGGCGGCTTATCCTCGCAGACGTGGGCGAACCGGCGTTCGACGAGCAGCTCGAGGCGCTCGAACAGGAGCGGGCGTCGGTGGATCTCGAGGGGTGGGGCGTCACGGAGGTCCGGGGCGCCGACGCCGAGGGCTGGCTGAACGACCTCGTCACCGCCTCGATCGACCGGCTGGCCGAGGGCGAGGCGCTGCGCTCGTTCCTGCTCTCCCCCACCGGCAGGATCCGGGCCGACGTGTTCGTCCTGCGGTCCCACGCGGGCGAGGGGTTCCTGCTCCTGCAGGGCCCCGAGCAGCCGGACGCGATCGCCGACCTGCTCGCGCCGTACGTCCTGTCGTCGGAGGTCGACCTCGCACCGGCGGATCCCACGGGCCTGCACCTGGGGCCCCGGCCCGGCCCCCGCTGGGCGGCGGGCTGGGAGGCGCCGGACGCCGGGGCGGTCACGGTCGGCCCGCAGGCCCTCGAGTCGTGGCGGATCCGCCACGGTGTGGCCCGCTTCCCGGTCGACCTGGACCCCGATTCGCTGCCCGCCGAGGCCGGGCTCGACGTCGAGCCGTTGATCGATCGGACCAAGGGCTGCTACCTGGGCCAGGAGTCCGTTGCCCGGGTGCGGAACCTCGGGCATCCGACCGCGGGTGGTGCTCGGGGTGCGGGCCGAGAGCTCGCTCCGGCCCGGCGCGCCGGTCCGTTCGAACGGGGCGGACGTGGGGCTGGTGACCAGCGTGGAGCCTCGCTCCGGCCTCGCGGGGATCGTCCGTATCCGTTGGGACGCAAGGAACAGGGAGCTCTCGGCCGACGGCGGTATCCCCCTGGAACGCCGGGGGATCCCGATCGGGGGACCCCCGATACTACGGGGGCCCTGACTTTTCAAGACTGTTCTCGTTCGAACACGAACGGTACAACCGACTCCTGCGCGCACGGGCCCCCTCCGGGTCGCCTGCGCAACCCGACGAGGCCGCAGGGAGTTGAGTGTGACCAAGGATCGCATCGCTGGGATCGACCTGAAAGCTCTCCCCCCCGACCCCTCCCCCCCGGACATCTGGCAGGACCAAGCGGCCTGCTACGGGATCGACCCGGACACCTTCTTCCCCACCTCCGAGGAGGAGGCGGGACCCGCCCTGGCGTTCTGCTCGGCCTGCGACATCCGGCAGACCTGTCTCTCGTGGGCGCTGAAGAACGGGGAGCGCTACGGCGTGTGGGGGGGCCTCACCGAGCAGCAGCGCCGCCGCGTCGTCCGGTTCGTCGCCTGAGGCGAACGCCCGGGCGCGCTCTTCGCGCGGCTGGTCGCGCGGCCGGCACCCGGCCCATACTTGCGGACCCATGACGGCCGAGACGATCCGCGCGAGCGCGCCCCTTCGGATCAGCTTCGTCGGAGGCGGCACCGACTTCCCCCACTACTACGAGCGTCACGGCGGCGCCGTCCTGTCGGCCACGATCGATCACGCGGCGCACGTCTCCCTCGCGCCCCGGGACGACCGTCAGGTGCGGATCCGGTCGCTGGATCTCGGCCACCTGGTCGAGTACGGCCTCGAGCGCGGCCCCGAGTACGACGGCGTGATGGACCTGCCCAAGGCCGCGATCGAGCGGATGGGCGTGCCCACCGGGATCGACGTCGACATCGCGTCCGACGCGCCACCGGGCAGCGGCCTGGGAGGTTCCTCCGCGCTGGTCACCGCGTGCGTGGGCGCGCTCGCGATGCTCACGGAGCGCTCGATGGCGCCCCGCGAGGTCGCCGAGCTCGCGTACGCGATCGAGCGCGAGGACCTCGGCATCGCGGGTGGGTGGCAGGACCAGTTCGCGGCCGCGTTCGGCGGCTTCAACCTCCTCGAGTTCGACCAGGGCGGCGCGACGGTCCACCCGCTCGCGCTCGCCCCCGAGGGCGTCGCCGAGCTGCGGTCGCACCTGCTGCTCTGCTACACCGGCCACGTCCGCACGGACCTCGGCCTGATCGCCACGCAGATCCGGATGTACGAGGAGGGGCGCGAGGACACGATCGTGGGGATGAAGCAGCTCCAGGCGATGGCGTTCGAGATGCGCCGCGAGATCGAGGCCGGGAACCTCGACCGGCTCGGGCCGATGCTCCACGAGGCGTTCGAGAGCAAGAAGCTGATGAACCCGCACGTCTCCGAGGGCACGCCGATCGACCGGCTGCTCGCCGTCGCGGCCGACGCGGGCGCCTCGGGCGGCAAGATCTGCGGCGCCGGGGGCGGCGGCTACCTGCTGCTCGCGTGCCGGCCCGAACGTCAGTCCGCGGTCCGCTCGGCGCTCGAGGCGCTCGGCGGCCAGTTCGCGGAGTTCGCGTTCCGGCACCACGGCGTCGAGGCGCACGCGGGCGGGCGCGTGTGGAGACCCTCGTGAGCCGCCGGTTCGTCCTGCTCGACCGCGACGGCACGATCAACGAGGAGGTCGGGTACGTGCTCCGGCCCGACGAGCTCCGTCTGATCCCCGGCGCGGCGGACGCCCTGCGCGAGCTCCGGGATCTGGGGCTCGGCCTCGTCGTCCTGACGAACCAGTCCCCGATCGGCCGCGGGATGCTCACCGTCGGCGAGCTCGACGGGATCCACGCGCGTCTGTCGGAGCTGCTCGCCGCCGACGGCGTGACGCTGGACCGGATCGAGTTCTGTCCGCATCGGCCGGACGAGGGCTGCGCGTGCCGCAAGCCCGGGACGCTGATGGTCGAGCGCGCGGCCGCCGCGCTCGGGTTCGACGCGGCCGGGTCCTGGATCGTCGGCGACCACGGCTCCGACCTCCGCCTGGGACGTGCCGTGGGCGCCAGGACGATCCTCGTACGCACCGGGCACGGCGAGGAGGAGCTCGAGCGAGGAGCGGGCGAGGACGCCGACCACGTCGTGGCCGACCTCCTGGAGGCCGCATCCGTCATCCGCGACGACCTGTTGCCCGAGCGCAGCCGACACGTCCCGGACGGACCCGGTGCGGTGGGGCTCCGCGACATGGAGCCGAGGACCGTGGAACCGTGAACCTGGACCGGGTGCGCGACTACCTGCTCGAGACCTCGCGCACGGCCGCGCGGACGGCCGACGCATGCGGGGAACAGATCCTCGACGCGACCGCCGCGATCGTGGAGTCGCTCCGCGGCGGCGGCAAGCTCCTGCTGTGCGGCAACGGCGGCAGCGCCGGTGACGCCCAGCACCTGGCGACCGAGTTCGTCAGCACGCTCACGGTCGACCGACGGCGCGACGCGATCGCCGCGATCGCGCTCACGACGGACACCTCGCTGCTCACCGCGGTGGCGAACGACTTCGGCTTCGACGGTGTGTTCGAACGCCAGGTGGAGGCGCTCGGTCGCGAGGGCGACGTGCTGGTCGGGATCTCGACGAGCGGGAACTCGGAGAACGTCGTGCGGGCGTTCGCGAAGGCGCGGTCGACCGGCCTGCGGACGATCGCGATGACAGGCTCATCGAGCGGGAAGCTCGGCGCGCTCGCCGACATCGAGATCAACGTCCCGAGCTCGGAGACCTCCCACATCCAGGAGGCGCACATCGCCGTCGGCCAGCTGATCGCGTTCCTGGTCGAGGACGAGCTCTACCCCCGCTGACGCCGGAACGAGCCCGGACGCGTGCTAGCCACCCGCCGATCCGTGGTGGGTGCGCCCATGCCGTCGACGCGGGTCCGGGCGTACCGTTCTCGCGATGGACACCGTGATCGAGGTCGAGGGGCTCCGCAAGGAGTACCGGCGGGTCCGCGGTAGCCGAACGGTGGCGGTCGACGGCCTGGACCTGGCCGTCCCACGCGGCGGTGTGTTCGGGTTCCTCGGGCCGAACGGCGCCGGCAAGACCACCACGATCCGGTGCCTGCTGGGTCTCGTCCGTCCGACCGGTGGGCGATGCCGCCTCCTCGGGCAGGAACCCGCAACGCTGCACAAGGTCATCGGCCGGGTCGGCTCGATCGTCGAGAGCCCGGCCATGTACCCGCGCTTCTCGGCGCGGCGCAACCTCGAGCTGCTCGGACGGATCTCGGGCATCGGCCCCGCGCGCGTCCGCGAGGTGCTCGACGAGGTCGGGCTCACCGAACGCGCGGACGACCAGGTCAAGACGTACTCGCTCGGCATGAAGCAGCGGCTCGGGATCGCCGGCGCGTTGCTGAAGGACCCCGAGGTCCTGATCCTGGACGAGCCCGCGAACGGGCTCGACCCGGCCGGGATCGTCGAGGTGCGCGAGCTGATGGGACGTCTCGGGAGCCAGGGCCGGACGGTCTTCGTCTCGAGCCACATCCTGAACGAGGTGCAGCAGACGGCCGACCGCGTCGCGATCCTGGCCAGGGGCAGGCAGGTCGCGACCGGGCCGGTGCACGAGGTCCTGTCCGCCGGCCACGCCGCCGGGCTGCTCGTGCGGGTCGACGACGTCCCCGAGGGTCTCCGGATCCTGGGCGAGGCCGGGATCGACGCGCGAGCGGACGACGGCCTGATCCGCGTGGGACTCCCGCCCGCCGACGCGCCCGCGTGACGCGAACGCTCGCCGATCGCGGGCTCTACCTCACCGAACTGCGCGCCGACGAGGCCGACCTCGAGACCGTCTTCCTCGAGCTCACGGGCGGCGCGTCGACGGAGGGCGCGCGATGACCGGGTTGCTCGCCTCCGAGTTCCGGCGCTTCCGGTCGCGGCGGCTGGTCAAGGTGCTCGTCGCCCTCGAGCTGCTCGCGATCGTGGCCACCGGCGTGATCGTGTTCCTCACCCAGGAGTACGCGCTCGTCGGCCTCCCCGACGTGCTGATGGGCACGGCGCTCGTCCTGGTTTCGGTCGGGTGGATGCTGGGAGCCTCCGCGATCGGCGCCGACTGGCACGCCGGTCATGTCACGACGATCCTGACCTGGGAGCCGCGGCGCGGACGCGTGCTGTTCGCGAAGATCGCGGCCGCGCTGACCGGCGTGTTCGTCCTGTCGCTGCTGATCCAGGCGCTCCTCGGGGTCGCGCTCGCGGCGGCCGCGGCCGGCGCGGGCTCGACCGCCGGCGCGGACTCGGCGTGGCTCGCGGAGTCCGCCGGGGTCGCGCTGCGGGTCGCGATCCTGTCGACGATCTTCGCGGGGTTCGGGTTCGGGTTGGCGTCCGCCGGGCGCAACACCGCCGTCGCGCTGGGGGTCGGGTTCGGCTACCTCGTGATCGTCGAGAACCTCGTGCGCGGCCTCCGGCCCCAGTGGACGCCGTGGCTCCTGACGGACAACTCGGGTCTGTTCATCCTGGGTTCGCCGATCGACTTCCCGCAGGTCGGGCGCTCCACGGTCGGCGCCGGCCTGTACCTCGCCGCGGTGGGTGCCGCGCTCCTGCTCGCGGCCGCCGGCCTGTTCCGAACCCGCGACGTGAACTAAGGCTTCCCCTTGACCTCCGAACACCTGTTCGGGTAGCCTGCTCGTCCTCGCGCGGCCCCGCGGGAGGCCGGGTGCTCGCGGACGCGCTCCAGACCACGTTCGAGGACGCCGTCCCGCTGCCCGAGGTCGAGTTCGTGGTCGTCGATCTCGAGACCACCGGCGGCTCGCCGGCCGACTCGCGGATCACCGAGATCGGCGCGGTGAAGCTCCGGGGCGGCGAGCGTACCGGCGTGTTCGAGACCCTCGTGAACCCGGGCGTGCCGATCCCCCGCCGGATCTCGCACCTGACCGGGATCGACGACCTCGTGGTCGCCGGCGCGCCGCCGATCGAGTGGGTGCTGCCGTCGTTCGCGGAGTTCGCGCGCGGCTGCGTCTTCGTGGCGCACAACGCGCGGTTCGACTTCACGTTCCTGAACGTCGCGCTCGAACGCCTCGACTACGACCCGCTGCCACCGCCGCCGGTGTGCACCGCCCGCCTCGCGCGGCGCATGGTCTGGCCCGACGTACCGAACGTGCGGCTCCAGACGCTCGCGCAGTACTTCCGCACGGCGGTGCGGCCGTCGCACCGGGCGCTGCCCGACGCCGAGGCCTGCTCCGAGGTCCTCCATGGCCTGCTCGAGCTCGGCGGGCGGCTCGGGATCGTCACGCTCGGCGACCTGCACGGCGCCGTCCGCGCCCGCGGGCGTCCGAACTTCGGGAAGATCCGACTCGCGGACCACCTGCCGAACGCACCCGGCGTCTACCTCTTCCGGGGTCGGGACGGTCGCGTGCTGTACGTCGGCAAGTCGGTCGACCTGCGTTCGCGCGTCAAGAGCTACTTCTACGGCGACGGCCGGAAGAAGGTCGAGGATCTGCTCGCCGAGACCTCGACGGTCGACGGCGTCCCGTGCGGCTCGGAGCTCGAGTCCCTGATCCTCGAGGCCCGGCTGATCCGCCGGCACGAGCCGAAGTACAACCGCCGGGGCAAGACGTGGCGGAAGTACGCGTACCTCCGGATCGACGACGCCGAGGCGTACCCGCGGATCAAGGTCGTCCGCGAGACCAAGGGCGGCGGCGCGTTCCTCGGGCCGTTCCCCTCGTCGCACCTCGCGCGTCTGGCCAAGGAGGCGCTCGAGGACGTCTTCCCGATCCGCCGCTGCACGACCGCGATGCGGGCGTCCACCCGATTCGCGCCGTGCGCGCTGGCCGAGATGCACCGATGTTTGACCCCGTGCGATGGGCGTGTCGGCCCCGAGCGCTACGAGGAGCTCGTCCGCTCCCTGATCACCTCCCTCTCCACACCGGGCGGGCTCCTCGGAACGCTCGAGGCGCGCATGCGCGACCTCGCCGAGCAGGAACGGTTCGAGGAGGCGGCGCTCGCGCGCGACCGCTTGCGCGCGCTCGCCGAGGCGTTGGCCAGGAGGCGGATCGACGGCTGGCTCCTCGCCGGCGACGATCTGGTCGTCCGCGATCGAGAGGATCGCTCGATCCATCTCCACGGAGGGACGATGACGAAGGGCGACCGAGACGACGAGGAACCTCTCCGACACCCGTGCCCCCGGGACCGGGCCGACGAGCTCTCGGCACTCCGCTCCTGGATCGTCCGCAACGATGTCCGGATCGAGGTCACGGACGTCCCGCTCGCCGAACCGGTGGACGGTGGCGCGCCGCTGTCGAGGATCCTGAACTCCCTGCGCGAGGCGACCTCGGTCCGGGACCGACCTGACTAAGCTCGACAGCGAGATGCCCACCGCGGTCGAGCTGCTCGCGACGGCCATGGCCGAGACGTACGAAGGCTTCCGCCGGCGCCTGGACGGGCTCACCGACGACGAGTTCTTCTGGGAGCCGGTCTCCGGGTGCTGGACCGTGTTCCGGGGCGAAGACGGCGGGTGGACCTACCACTACGAGCTGCCCGAGCCCGAACCCTCGCCGTTCACGACGATCGGTTGGCGGCTGGTGAACGTCGCCCTGTGCAAGGTGATCTACCACGAGTGGGCGTTCGGACCGCGGTCCCTGAACTTCATCACGATCGAGAAGCCGCACGACGTGGCGAGCACGATCGAGATCTTGGAGCGCGGCCACCTCCTGTTGACCGACGACCTCGCGGGTCTGGACGACCGCTCCCTGGACATGCGGGTCCTCACCAACTGGGGCGAGGAGTGGCCCGCGTGGAGGATCTTCACGACGATGACCGATCACGACGCGCATCACGGCGCCGAGATCGGGGTGCTACGGGACCTGTACCGTCTCTCGAGCCGACGCTCCGCGACCGCCGGATAGACTGTCTGTCGTGGAGACCGCGGTCATCCTCGAGGGCGCACGCACGCCGATCGGCCGCTTCCTCGGTTCGTTCGCGGAGCTGCCGGCCGTCGACCTCGGCGTGCTCGCCGCCGAGGAGGCGATGCGTCGATCGGCGGTGGAGCCCGACCGGATCGACCAGACGATCCTGGGTCACGCTCGGCAGGCGGGCAACGGCCCGAACACCGGCCGCCAGGTGAGCGTTCGAGCCGGGGTGCCCGTCGAGGTCTCCGCCTACAACGTGAACATCGCGTGCGGTTCGGGGATGAAGGCGGTGCAGCTCGGGTCGCAGCAGATCGCGCTCGGCGACTCCGAGGTCGTGCTGACGGGCGGCATGGAGAACATGACCCGGGTCCCGTTCCTGCTCGACCGCATGCGCACCGGGTACCGGTTGGGCGACGCACAGGTCTACGACGCGATGTACCGCGACGGGCTGCTCGACCCGCTGTGCGGGCTGCTCATGGGCGAGACGGCCGAGAACCTCGTCGATCGCTACGGCCTGTCGCGAACCGAGCAGGACGAGTTCGCGCTCGAGTCGCAGCACAAGGCCGCCGCCGGGGCCAAGGCGCGCGCCGCGGAGCTGTTCGCGGTCGATGCGCCGTCAGGCAAGGACATCCTCACCGTGACCGAGGACGAGCACCCTCGGCCGGACACGACGCTCGAGGGCCTCGCGCGGCTGAAGCCCGTGTTCCGCGAGGGCGGCAGCGTCACGGCCGGCAACGCCAGCGGCATCACGGACGGCGCCGCGGCGATGGTGCTGATGTCGGCGTCACGCGCCGAGGCCGAGGGACGAGAGCCACTCGCGCGCATCATCGGGATGTCGTGGGCCGGCGTGCCGCCCGAAGTCATGGGGATCGGCCCGGTGCCCGCCACCAAGAAGGTGCTCGAGAAGACGGGGCTCTCGCTCGCCGACATCGACCTGATCGAGATCAACGAGGCGTTCGCCGCGCAGGTGCTCGCCTGCGAGCGCGAGCTGAAGTTCGACCGCGACCGGCTGAACGTGCACGGCGGCGGGATCTCGCTCGGCCACCCGATCGGGATGAGCGGAGCCCGCATCATCCTCTCGCTCGCCTACGCGATGCGCTCGCGCGGCGTCGCGCTCGGCCTGGCCACGCTGTGCATCTCCGGGGGCCAGGGCCTCGCCGTCGTGCTGGAGCGGGCGTGACCGCGTCGATGAAGGTCGTGAGCCGATGAGCGTGCATGCCGTCGTCCTGATCGAGTGTGAGATCGACGGGATCCCCGAGGCCGCGCAGGCGATCGCCGATCTCGAGGGTGTCTCCGAGGTCTACTCGGTCGCCGGCGAGTTCGACCTGGTCGCGATCGTGCGCGTCGCGAACCACGACGACCTCGCATCGGTGATCCCCGGCGGGATCTCGAAGGTCGATGGCGTCGCCAGGACCGAGACGCTCATCGCGTTCCAGGTGTACTCGAAGCACGATCTCGAGCGCCTGTTCTCGATCGGGTTCGACGAGAGCCCGTCCTAGCTCAGTCCGCGTCAGTCTCGCAGCTCAGTTTGGGGGCAGGTCGATCGCCACCGCGCGAGCGGTGCGGGCCCACGCCGTCAGGTCGTCCGGATCTCGCGGGCCGTACTTGTCCAGGAGCAACCGTCGCGAGAGCGCGTCCTCGTCGGGATCGTCGACGAGCCGCCCCTGGCAGATCAGGTCCCGGTCGCCGAGCCGGAGGCCGACGGTGGGATCGGCGCGGAGGTTCTTCACCCAGTCGCTCTCCTCGCTGCCACCGGCGAGCAGGTACACGACGTCGCCGTGCAGCGCGAACCAGATCTCGATCGTGTGGGGGCTCCCCGAACGCCGTCCCTTCGTCGTGAGGTAGCAGTGGTCCAGCGCAGCCAGGGCGTCCGGCTCCACCTACGAGACGGCCCACACGATCAGGGCGACGATCACGGCCACCCCGATCGCGAAGAAGAGCAGGTCGCCGCGCTTGAGCTTGCCGGGCTGCATCGCGTTGAACCCCACGTCACGCCTCCTCGGCGAGCCGGTAGATCTCGCGGAACCGCGGCTCCGACAACCAGGCGATGTGCTGGCGGACGGTCGAGGCGAACGTCCCCGCCTCCGGTCTCGTCGCGACAGGCCCGAACCGAGACCTCGTGTCCCCGCGGATCGACGATCGCGACGCTCCACGACCCCTTCCGCTCGCGGACCCGGACCGAATACCCGTTCCCGGCCTCGACCTCCGGAACGGCGGTCACGCCCTCACGTCCCTCCGTGCGGACGCTCGAGCCGCTCTAGGTGTCCGCGGATCTCCGCGAGCACCGACTCGATATCGAGCACGAACTCCGGCTCGATGTCGGCGAGCTTCTCGAGCGCGTTCTCCAGCGTGTTCCCCGCGCTCTCGGCGTCGGTGAGCGCATCGACCAGCACCACCGCGTAGTCCGCCTGGAACGGCTTGCCGTCCCAGGGGCAGTGGCCCCCGTTCAGGATCACCTGTTCGGCGAGGAACTCGCGTCCGCACCGCCGGCACGTCCCCTTGATCTTCACGCGATCTCCCTTTGCGTCCCTGGCTGTGCCCGGCTGGGTCCCCGGCTGTTGCCCCGGTCGCTCCGGGAGCGGGCCGCGGGACGCCTGGATCAGTTCGACGAGCCGGTCTGCCAGCTCGAACGGGTCGACCGGGCGCACGAACCACGCGTCCGCCCCGGACCACCGAGCGAGCCAGGCGTCGTGCTTGCGCTCGAGCACGATCACGATCGGGCCACGGTACGGCTCGGCCGCGCCACGCAGGTCCCTCGCCATCGCGAACGCGCCCGCCCGGGACGCGATCTCGTCGGCGACCACCGCGTCGGGGTGCTCGCGGAGCCCGATGCGGGCGGCCTGCTCGCCGTTGGCCGCTTCCAGGAACGAGACGGGTTCGCCGAGGCGGCGTTCGATGCTCCCGACCGCGATGCGGAACAGGTCTCGTGCCTCGGCGTCGGGAGACACGAGGAGGACCTTCACGCCGCGCATCCTATCAACCGCTGCTGCGCCGTTGAGCCGACCTCCGCGCCCCGCTATCGTCGGGCGGGTCCGGGCAGCCGAGTGCGAGGAGGCGGACGTGGAGAGCACGGGCAAGGCGGCGGTGGCGGAGTTCGTGGCGACGTTCGCGCTGATCTTCATCGGCGCGGGAGCCGTGGTCGCGGTGAGTCTCGGGCTCGATCTGACCGGCGTGGCGCTCGCGCACGGTCTGGTGCTCGCGATCATGGTCTCGATCACGGCGCATATCTCGGGGGGCCTGGTGAACCCCGCCGTCACGATCGGCCTGTGGGTCGCCGGCAAGATCCCCTCCCAGCGCGCCGTCATCCTGATCGGTGCGCAGTTCCTCGGCGCGGTGGCGGGCGCGTACCTGCTCAAGTACCTGGTCCCGACGGCCGTGTACGACGCCGGTGGCGGCGGAACACCTGCGCTGGCGCAGGACATCGCCTCCGGCAAGGGCATCGTGATCGAGGCCACGACGACGTTCTTCCTCGTGTTCGCGGTGTTCGGAACCGCGGTCGATCCGCGCGGCCCCTGGTCGAAGACCGCGGGGCTCACGATCGGGCTCGTGATCGCGTTCGACATCATGGCGTTCGGTCCGTACACCGGTGCGGCGATGAACCCCGCACGCTGGTTCGGTCCGGCGCTCGCCTCGGGAAGCTGGGCCAACTGGTTCGTCTGGATCATCGGTCCCGTCGCCGGCGGCATCATCGCGGCGGTCCTGTACGCCACGGTGTTCCTCAAGGACCGCGAGCCGGCAACACCCTGACGCACCCCATCGACGGTGCGCCCGTATCATGAGGGCGTTCCCCATGGTGACCACGAGCACCTACCTGGATCACGCGTCCGCGACGCCGCTGGACGAGCGCGCGCGAGCGGCGTTGCTCGCCGCGCTCGACGAGTTCGCGGACCCGCTCCGCGTGCACGGGGACGGCCTGGCGGCCCGCCGGCTGCTCGACGACGCGCGGGCGACCGTCGCGGAGGGCTCGGCGCCCAGCCCGACGAGATCGTGTTCACGAGCGGCGGGACCGAGTCGGTGGCGCTCGCGATCTGGGGCGGCGTCCGGCCGGTCCGCGAGCTCGGGACCCGCGTGGTCACCACGACGGTCGAGCACCCCGCGGTGGGCGGCGTGCTGAACACGCTCGAGACCGACGGGTTCGAGTCGGTGCTGGTCCCGGTCGACGGCAACGGCTCGGTCGACCTCGACGCGTTCGCCGCCGAGATCCGCCGCCCGGGCACGCTCCTCGCGTCGGTGCACCATGCGAACCACGAGGTCGGGACGATCCAGCCGATCGCCGAGTGCGCCCGCCTGTGCCGCGAGGCGCGGCGTGCTGTTCCACACCGACGCCTGCCAGACCGTCGGGCATCTGCCCGTCGACGCGGTCGCGCTCGACGTCGACCTGCTGTCGATCTCGGGGCACAAGTTCGGGGGGCCGCCGGGGATCGGGGCCCTCTACGTCCGCCGAGGCGTGCCGATCGCCGCGTACCCCTGCGGGGACGACCGCGAGCGCCGCCGTCGTTCGGGCGTGGAGAACGTCCCGGGCGTCGCCGCGATGGCCGCGGCGCTCGAGGCTCGTCTGGAGGGCATGGGCGACGAGGCGGCCCGGGAGTGGGCGCTCACCGACACGCTCCGCGCCGGCATCGCCGAACACGTCGAGGGCGCCAGGGTGCACGGTCACGCCACCCAGCGGGTCCCGCACCTCGTGTGCTTCTCGGTCCCGGACCTGGACGCCGAGATCATGAGCATGGCGCTCGACGACCGCGGGTTCCGGATCGCCGCCGGGTCGAACTGCTCGGGCGCGGCCGGCGAGGCGTCGTCGGTCCTCGAGCACATGGGCGTCGCCTCGACGACGAGCTTCCGCATCGGCGTCGGGCCGGACACGACCGAGGACGACGCGGAGCGGCTGCTCGCGACGCTCCCGAGCCTGGTGTCCGAGCTGCGCCGGGTGCGTTCGGCGGCCGACGCCGCGATGGCGCGGTTCCGTTCCGCCGACGATCGCTGAACCGGACGGCTCCCGCGTCCGGCTAGGACACGGTCCAGGTGTCGCCGGAGTGCAGCAGCTTGTCGAGGCTGCCCGGCCCGAGGCGTTCGACCGCGCTCTCGATCTGTGCGGTCATGGCCTCGCCGTAGACGGGCCGCTCGACCTCGCGGAACACGCCGATGCAGGTGGGCTCGTTCGGCCCGCGCGACAGGTGCGCGAGCGCGAACGCGAGCGACGGCCTGCCCTTCGCGTCGTGCGCCACGACCGCCTCGGGCGGCGTACTCGCCGTCTCGGTGATGACGAGCCGGCCGTTCTCCCCGACCGAGACGCACCGGTTGCCCTCGTCGAACACGATCGGCTCGCCGTCGTCCAGGCGGATCTGGTTGTGGGTCCCCTGCTGCTTCTCGCGGAGCAGGTCGAACGCGCCGTCGTTGAACACGTTGCAGTTCTGGTAGATCTCGACGAACGCGCTCCCCCGGTGCGTCGCCGCCTGTCGCAAGACCTGGGTCAGGTGCTGCCGGTCGTTGTCCATCGTGCGGGCCACGAAGGTCGCCTCCGCGCCGAGCGCCAGCGCGATCGGGTTGAACGGGTGGTCGACCGAGCCGAACGGCGTCGACTTGGTGACCTTGCCCTCCTCCGAGGTCGGCGAGTACTGGCCCTTCGTCAGCCCGTAGATCTGGTTGTTGAACAACAGGATCTTCAGGTTCACGTTGCGGCGGAGGGCGTGGATCAGGTGGTTACCGCCGATCGACAGCCCGTCGCCGTCGCCGGTGATCACCCAGACCGACAGGTCCGGCCTGGCGGTCGCGATCCCGGTGGCGAGCGCCGGCGCGCGACCGTGGATGCCGTGCACGCCGTACGTATCCATGTAGTACGTGAACCGCCCCGAGCAGCCGATCCCCGAGACGAACACCGTGTTGTCGGGCGCGATCCCGAGCTCGGGCATGAACCCCTGCACCGTCGACAGGATCGCGTAGTCCCCGCAGCCCGGGCACCAGCGCACCTCCTGGTCGCTGGTGAAGTCCTTCTTGGTCAGCGTCCCGACCGCGCCGCCACCGTCGCCGGTCGCCGAGCCGCCGTTGCCGTTCGTCGTTCCGTTGTCCACGTCACTCACCGTCCATCACCTTGAGGATCTCGACCTCCAGCTCCTCCGCGAAGATCGGCTGGCCCTGCACCTTCGAGAAGCTCTTCGCGTCGACCAGGTGCTCCGAGCGGATCAGCATCGAGAGCTGGCCCGTGTTGATCTCGGGGATCAGCACCTTCGCGTACCGCTTCACGACCTCCCCGGTGTTGGCCGGCATCGGGTTCAGGTGCACCAGGTGCGCCGTCGCGACCTTGCGGCCCCCGTTCGCGGACGCGCCTGGCGGCCGCGAGGATCGTCCCGTAGGTCGAACCCCAGCCGAGCACCAGGAACTCCGCGTCCCCGTCCGGATCCTCGACCTCGAGCGGCGGGATGTCGTCGACGATCTTCGCGACCTTGGCCGCACGGAGCTCGGTCATGCGCTCGTGGTTCTCGGGGTCGTAGCTGATGTCCCCGGTCCCGTCTTCCTTCTCGAGCCCGCCGATCCGGTGCCGCAGGCCCGGCGTCCCCGGGATCGCCCACGGCCGCGCGAGCTTCTCGTCGCGCAGGTAGGGCAGGAACTCCTGTCCGGCGTTGGGGCCGGTCGCGAACGCCGGGTCGATCGTCGGGATGCTCTCGACGTCCGGGAGCTTCCACGGCTCGGACGAGTTCGCGAGGAACGTGTCGGAAAGCAGGATCACGGGCGTCCGGTACGTGATCGCGATCCGCGCGGCCTCGATCGCCGCGTCGAAGCAGTGCGCCGATGAACGCGCCGCGACGATCGGCATCGGCGACTCGCCGTGACGGCCGAACAGCGCGAGCAGCAGGTCCGCCTGCTCGGTCTTGGTCGGCATCCCGGTCGAGGGGCCGGCGCGCTGGACGTCGACGATCACCATCGGCAGCTCGAGCATCACGGCCAGCCCGAGCGTCTCGGCCTTCAGGTCCATCCCGGGACCGCTGGTCCCGGTCACGCCGAGGTCGCCGGCGAACGCGGCGCCGAGCGCGACGTTGGCCGCCGCGATCTCGTCCTCGGCCTGCAGGGTCATCACGTTGAAGTTCTTGAGCCTGGAGAGCTCGTGGAGCAGCTCCGAGGCGGGCGTGATCGGGTAGCTCGCGTAGAACAGCTGGAGGCCGCTCCGCTCGGCCGCCGCGACGAGGCCCCACGCGAGCGCCTGCGCGCCGGAGATGTTGCGGTAGATGCCCGGCTCGGCCGGCGCCGGCTTGACCTCGTACGAGGTCGCGAACAGCTCGGTGGTCTCGCCGAAGTTGTAGCCGGCCTTGAAGGCGGCCGCGTTCGCGTCGTACAGCTGCGCCTTGTCGCCGAACTTCTTGTGCAGCCAGTTGAGGGTGACGTCGGTCGGCCGCCCGTACATCCACGACACGAGCCCGAGCGCGAACATGTTCTTCGAGCGCTCGGCCTCCTTGCGCGTGAGCCCGAGCTCCTCGACGGCGCGGACCGTGATCGAGGTCATCGGGACCCGGTACACCTGGAAGCCGTCGAGCGCCCCGTCGGAGAGCGGGTCGGAGGCGTACCCGGCCTTCTGCAGGTTCCGCTCGGTGAACGCGTCCTCGTTCACGATGATCGTGCCGCCCTTCTCCACCGAGCCGAGCTCGGCCTTCAGGGCGGCTGGGTTCATCGCGACCAGGACGTCCGGGTGGTCGCCGGGCGTCAGGATGTCGGTGGACGCGAACTGGATCTGGAACGCCGAGACCCCATGGACGGTGCCGGCCGGTGCCCGGATCTCGGCCGGGAAGTCCGGCATCGTCGCGAGGTCGTTGCCCAGGACCGCGGTGGCATTGGTGAACCGGTCACCCGTCAGCTGCATCCCGTCGCCGGAGTCGCCGGCGAACCGGATGACGACGCGCTGCTTCTCCTCGACCTGCTTGGTCATCGTCGCCGGGCGTGGCCCGGCCCGCCTCCTTCGTTCGGATCGGATCGTGGGGACCGTTGCACATCTAGCGTACCGCGCACCTGAGGACCGGACAGGTCCAGCCGCTAGATTGGGGTGGGGCCGGGCGGCTCCAACGACGAGGAGCGACGCACATGCGCAGGAAGGGGTTGGGTTCCAGGGGTCCGGAGGTGTCCGTGATCGGGTTCGGGGCCTGGGAGGCGGGCGGCGGATCCGAATGGGGCGAGTCGCCCCCCGAGGAACGGGTGCTCGAGGCGATCCGGACGGTGTTCGAGACGGGGATCGACTGGATCGACACCGCCGAGGTCTACGGCCGGGGCCGCTCCGAGGAGCTCGTGGGACGGGCCGTCGAGGGGCGGCGTGACGAGATCTCGATCTTCACGAAGGTCGCCCCGCAGCCCGACGGGTCGGGGTTCCGGGCGGCCCAGGTGCGTTCGGCGTGCGAGGCGAGCCTGCGGCGGCTCGGGACCGACCACATCGACCTGTACCAGCTCCACTGGCCGGACGAGCGCGGGACCCCGGTCGAGGAGACCTGGGGCGCGATGACCGAGCTGATGGACGACGGCCTCGTCCGGTTCATCGGGGTGTCGAACTTCGACCGCGACCTGATCGAACGGTGCGAGGCGATCCGGCACGTCGACTCGTTGCAGCAGGAGTTCTCGATGCTCCGGCTGGAGGACCGCGACCTGATCCGGTGGTGCGGCGAGCAGGGCACGGGCGTGCTGTCGTACGGCCCGCTCGCCTACGGGCTGCTCACGGGCGCGATCACGTCCGAGACGCGGTTCGACCGGGGCGACTTCCGCGGCGGCGACGAGGAGGGCGGCTCGCTGTTCGTCGCGGGCAACCGGGAGCGCAACCTCGCCCTCGTCGAGGCCCTCCGGCCGATCGCGGAGCGGCTCGGGATCACGCTCGCCCAGCTCGCGCTGGCGTGGAACGTCGCGCAGCCGGGGGTGACCGCCGCGATCGCGGGCAGCCGCAACCCCGACCACGTGCGTTCGAACGCCGCGGCCGGCGACATCGTCCTGGACGGGGCGACCCTGTCCGAGCTCGACGCGATAGTCTCCCGAACCGCTTCCGGGTAACACGGACCCAACGAGGGAATCTGCCATGGCCTACCGACGCATCGTGGTCGCGACCGACGGTTCGGCATCCGCCGAGACCGCCGAGCACGTGGCCGCCACGCTCGCGGCGGCCCTCGGGGCCAAGCTGACGATCGCTCACGCCTACGCGAACCCCGATCGGGCCGGCGACGCCGTCGAGCGCGCCGAGAAGATCGCCGAACGCGAGGGGGCCCTCCACGAGGTCGCGCTCTCGGCCGAGGCCCCGGCCGACGCGATCTTGATGACCGCCTCCCAGACCGACACCGAGCTGATCGTGATCGGGAGCACGGGGCTCTCGGCCTCCGAGCAGCTCTTCGGCAGCGTGTCGCGCCGGGTCGTGACCCACGCGCCGTCGGACGTGCTGCTCACCCGAGCCCGGCCCGACGACCAGCGGCCGCACGGAGCCCCGCCCTACCGGCGCCTGCTGATCGCGACCGACGGCTCGTCGACGGCCGACCGGGCGGCGCGCAAGGGATACGCCCTCGCGAAGCGGCTCAAGGCCTCGGTCACGCTGCTGTTCGTGGGTCACCCCAAGACGGGCGAGCTCGTCCTGCAGGACACCGTGTCCTCGATCGGCGACGAGGCCGGCGTCACGTCGGCGATCGAGATCCGCACGGGCGACCCCTCCGACGAGATCGTCGACGCGGCCGCGAGCGAGGGCTACGACCTCGTCGTCATCGGCAACCGGGGCCTCACCGGGGCCAAGGCCGCCCTGCTCGGTTCGGTCCCGCGCGACGTGGCCGAGACCGCCCCGTGCGACGTCCTGGTCGCGCGGACCGTCGCCCAGAGCCTGGCGGAGATCGAGCCCGGCGAGGGCGGCATCGTCAAGTCGGCCGACCACAAGGTGGCGGTCTACCGGGACAAGAAAGGCAACGTCACGACGATGTCGGCCAAGTGCACGCACGCCGGATGCACGGTGAAGTGGGACGCGTCCGAGCACGGCTGGCTGTGCCCGTGCCACGGCTCCCGGTACTCGGCCACCGGCCAGGTGGTGGCCGGACCGGCCGAACACCCGCTCGCGCCCACCGACCTGTAGCCGGCCGGCCAGAAGGCCGGCCCAGGAGGCCGCCCAGAAGGCCGACCAGGAGGCCGACTAGAACACCTGGAACGGCTTGAAGATCATCAGCCAGGTGATCGCCAGCAGGATCGCCGCGCCGAACACCGCGTTCCACAGCGCGACGGGCGAGCTCAGGATCTCCTCGAGCTCCTCGTCGCTCCGGCGAGGGACGCCCGAGGGGCGCACCTCGACGGCCTCCTTCACGCGCTGGTAGTACGGCCGCGCGACCGCCGACATCTCGCCCACCGCGAGCACCAGCAGCCCGATCGCGATCCAGAACCACCCGTCGTTCCAGAACCCGCCCTGGATCCCCGCCACCACGCCGAACACGATCAGCCACAGCAGCGAGACGTACATGCCCGTCACCGAGGAGCCGGACAGCTGGAGCATCGTCGCGATCCGGACACGGTCGCGTTCCTTGCGGACGCGCAGGGCCGCCGTCATCGAGACCCCGTGGAAGGACACGAAGGCGATCACGCCCGCGACGTGCAGGAACTTCCACCAGGAGTACGCCGACAGGCTCAGCATCAGGAGCTGATCGTTCTCTCCGCCTCGCGGAGGCGCCGCGCCACGACGGTCAGGATCTTGCCCGCCACCTGCGGCTCCTCCTTGACCACCCGGTCGAACGAGCTCTTGAACAGCCGGATCGCCACGACCGGCGTGTCGGCCACGACCGTCGCGCTCCGGGGACCGCCGTCGAGCAGGGAGATCTCGCCGAAGAACTCCCCGGGGCCCGCCGTGGCGATCGTGCGGCCGCCCTGCTGGACCTTGACCTCGCCCTCGACGATCACGAAGAACGAGCCGCCGGGCTGATCCTCCTCGACGATGGTCTCCCTTTCGCGGAACGAGATCTCGTCGGCGTGCTCGGCGAGCTGCTTGAGGTGTCGGCGCGACAGCCCCTCGAAGAGCGGGACCTGGCCGAGCAGGTCGGCGCCGCGCTTGCCGAGCGGACGGTCCGGACGCGGCCGCCCCGACGGGGTCGCCCCCCCGATCCCGCCGCTCGCGATCGCGCCGGGGACGGCGCCCGTGAGCGGTTCGAACACGTCCTTGCCCAACGCTGCTTCCTCCACCGGACCGACGAACCGGAACCGGCAGCCTACCCCAGGCGGCCGGCTCGACGGAACGAGCACGTCCGTTGCTGGTCACGCCGGAGCACGGCCGCTAGCGTGGTCTCATGCGGGACCGGCTCGAGGCGCTGCTGGCCGAACGGATCCTCGTGCTCGACGGCGCCTACGGGACCGCGATCCAGGCCCGAACGCTCGCGGACGGCGACTACCGCGGCGAACGCTTCCGAGACCATCCGCGCGACGTCGCGGGTGACCCCGATCTCCTGAACCTCACGCGCCCCGACGTCGTCGAGGACATCCATCGCTCCTACCTCGCGGCCGGCGCCGACATCGTCACGACCAACACCTTCACCGCCACGGCGATCGCCCAGGCCGACTACGGCCTCGAGGACGCCGTCTACGACCTCAACGTGGCCGGGGCGCAGATCGCCCGCCGCGCGGCCGACGCGTTCGGCCCCGACCGGTTCGTGGCCGGGTCGGTGGGCCCGACGAACCAGACGCTCTCGCTGTCCCCCCGCGTGAACGAGCCGGCGTACCGAACGGTCTCGTTCGACCGGATGACCGAGGCGTACGCGGAGCAGATCCGCGGCCTCGTCGACGGCGGGGTCGACCTGCTGCTGATCGAGACGATCTTCGACACCCTGAACGCCAAGGCGGCGATCGCGGCGGCGGGCGACGTCGCGCCGGACGTCCCGCTCATGATCAGCGTCACGATCACCGACCGGAGCGGCCGGACGCTCTCGGGTCAGACGATCGACGCGTTCTGGCTCTCGGTCGCGCACGCCGAACCCTTCAGCGTCGGCGTGAACTGCGCGCTCGGGGCGGCCGACATGCGGCCGTACCTCGAGTCGCTGGCGCGGATCGCGCCGGTGTTCACCACCTGCCACCCGAACGCCGGCCTGCCCGAACGCGTTCGGCGGCTACGACGAGCGCCCCGAGACCACCTCCAAGTACCTGCGCGAGTTCGCCGAGAGCGGTCTCGCGAACGTGCTCGGCGGGTGCTGCGGGACGACCGACGAGCACATCCGGGAGATCGCCGCCGCCGTCGACGGGCTCCCGCCCCGCAAGATCCCGCTCGGCGGGCACCGTGACGGCGCTCAGCGGGCTCGAGCCCTTCTCGATCACGCCCGAGACGGGATTCGTGATGATCGGCGAGCGGCAGAACGTGACCGGCTCGGCTCGGTTCCGCCGGCTGATCGAGTCCGGCGACTACCAGGCCGCCGTCGAGATCGCGGCCGACCAGGTCCGCAGCGGCGCGAACATGCTCGACGTCAACATGGACGCCGACCTGCTCGACGGCGTGAAGGCGATGACGACGTTCCTGAACCTGATCGCCACCGAGCCCGAGATCGCGCGCGTTCCGGTGATGGTCGACTCGTCCAAGTGGGACGTGCTCGAGGCTGGGCTGAAGTGCCTGCAGGGCAAGGGCATCGTGAACTCGATCAGCCTCAAGGAGGGTGAGGAGGACTTCCTCGAGAAGGCGCGCCGCGTCAAGCGGTACGGGGCGGCGGTCGTCGTGATGGCCTTCGACGAGCAGGGACAGGCGGACACCGTCGAGCGCAAGCTCCAGATCCTCGAGCGCTCGGTCGGTCTGCTGATCGACCGGGCCGGTTACGTGCCCGAGGACATCGTCGTCGACCCGTGCATCCTGGCGATCGCGACCGGGATCGAGGAGCACAACGCGTACGGCGTGGCGTTCATCGAGGCCACGCGGCTGCTCAAGGAGCGGCTCCCGGGCGTCAAGGTGTCCGGCGGCGTCTCGAACCTCTCGTTCAGCTTCCGCGGGAACGACGGCGTCCGCGAGGCGATCCACTCCGCGTTCCTGTACCACGCGATCGCCGCCGGCCTCGACATGGCGATCGTGAACGCGGGACAGATCGCGCTGTACGAGGACATCCCGCCCGACCTGCTCGAGCACGTCGAGGACATCATCTTCGACCGCCGGCCCGACGCGACCGAGCGCATGGTCGCGTTCGCCGAGACCGTCAAGGGCGGCGCCATGAAGAAGGAGCTCGACCTCACGTGGCGCGAGACCACCGTCGAGGAGCGCCTCAAGCACGCGCTCGTCCACGGGATCGACGAGTTCATCGAGGAGGACACCGAGGAGGCGCGCGCGGCCCACGAACGGCCGCTCGACGTGATCGAGGGCCCACTGATGGCCGGGATGCAGGTCGTCGGCGACCTGTTCGGCGCCGGGAAGATGTTCCTGCCGCAGGTCGTCAAGAGCGCGCGGGCGATGAAGCGCGCGGTCGCGTACCTCGAGCCGTTCATGGAGCAGGAGAAGCTCCGGCTCGGTCCCGAAGGGGTGCGCGCCCAGGGCAAGGTGATCCTGTGCACGGTCAAGGGCGACGTGCACGACATCGGCAAGAACATCGTGGGCGTCGTGCTCGGGTGCAACAACTACGAGGTGATCGATCTCGGCGTGATGGTCCCGCCCGACGTGCTCCTGGACACCGCGGCGGCCGAGGGCTGCGACATCGTCGGCTGTTCGGGGCTGATCACGCCCTCGCTCGGCGAGATGGAGGGCGTCGCCAAGGAGATGGAGCGCCGCGGGCTCGACCTGCCGCTGCTGATCGGCGGCGCCACGACGTCGCGGCAGCACACGGCCGTTCGGATCGCGCCCGAGTACGGGCAGCCGGTGGTCCACGTGATCGACGCCTCCCGGGTGGTGGGGGTCGTGTCGGATCTGCTCGACCCCGAGCGACGCTCGAAGCTGGACCACGTCAACCGCGAGGACCAGGAGCGCCTCCGCCTGCTCCACGCGGAGCGCGAGGCCCAGCCGCTCCTGCCCCACCGGATCGCGACCGAGCGCCGGACGCCGATCGTCTGGCGTCGGGAAGACCTGCCCGAGCCGGCGTTCACCGGCGCCCGCGTCATCGAGCCCGATCTGGCGGAGCTTCGCCCGTACATCGACTGGACGTTCTTCTTCACCGCGTGGGAGCTGAAAGGCCGCTACCCGCAGATCCTCGACCATCCTCGGCACGGCGAGGCCGCGCGGGAGCTGTTCGAGGCCGCGAACGAGCTCCTCGACACGATCGTGGCAGACCGGTCCCTGTCCGCCAGGGGCGTCTACGGCTTCTGGCCGGCGTCGGCCGAGGGCGACGACATCCTCCTCGCCGACGGGCACCGGTTCCCGATGCTCCGCCAGCAGTCCGACCACGGCGACGACCGGCCGAGCCGCTCGCTCGCCGACTACGTCGCACCGGCCGACGCGGGGCTCGCGGATCACATCGGTGCGTTCGCCGTGACCGCCGGCATCGGGGCCGACGAGCTCGCCGGGCGGTTCGAGGCGGAGAACGACGACTACAACGCGATCATGGTCAAGGCGCTCGCCGATCGCCTGGCCGAGGCGTTCGCCGAGTGGCTGCACCAACGCGCCCGGCGCGAGTGGTACGAGTCGGGGCCGGCGATGAGCGGCGACGACCTGCTCGCCGAACGCTACCGCGGGATCCGGCCGGCGTTCGGCTATCCGGCCTGCCCGGACCACACGCGCAAGGCGACGCTGTTCGAGCTGCTGGACGCGCCGAGCGCGGGCATCGACCTCACCGAGCACTTCGCGATGACCCCGGCCGCGAGCGTCTCGGGCCTGTACTTCGCGCACCCGGCGGCCCGCTACTTCAACGTCGGGCGGCTGGGTCGCGACCAGGTCGAGGACTACGCTGCCCGGTGCGGGATGGACCGGCGCGAGGCCGAGACCTGGCTCCGCCCGAACCTCGCGTACGAGCCCACCTGATCGCCGGGCGTTCAGCGGTTCGGCCGGGCGGGGCTGCTACGGTGGGCGAGCCCGTGGGTACCTTCTGGCACTCCTTCGCCGACATGGCCGCCGTCGAGTCCGGCGGCGAACTCGTCATCGACCGGGGCGAGGGCGCGCACGTCTGGGACGAGCAGGGACGGCGCTACCTCGATGCGACCGCGGCGCTCTGGTACTGCAACGTCGGCTACGGCCGCGAGGAGATCGCCGAGGCGGCCCATCGTCAGATGGTGCGGCTGTCGGCGTACTCGACCTTCGGCGACCAGTCGAACCGCCCCGCGATCGAGCTCGCCGAACGTGTCGGCCGGCTCGCGCCGGTCCCGGACTCGAAGGTCTTCCTCACCAGCGGCGGATCGGACTCGATCGACACCGCGACGAAGATGGCTCGACGCTACTGGCAGCTCCGCGGTGAGACCGAGCGCACGCTCCTGGTCACCCGCCAGCACGCGTACCACGGGATGCACGTCGCGGGCACGAGCCTGGCCGGCATCGAGGCCAACGCGGCCGGCCACGGCCCGCTGGTCGGCGACGTCGTGAAGATCGCGTGGGACTCCCCCGCCGCGCTCCGCGACGCGATCGCCTCCGCCGGTCCCGAGCGGGTCGCCGCGTTCTTCTGCGAGCCGGTGATCGGCGCCGGGGGCGTGTTCGCGCCGCCCGAGGGCTACCTCGCCGAGGTCCGCGCGATCTGCCGCGAGACCGGCGTCCTGTTCGTCGCGGACGAGGTCATCACGGGGTTCGGGCGCGTCGGCGACTGGTTCGCGAGCTCGCGCTGGAGCCTCGAGCCCGACATCGTCACGTGCGCGAAGGGCATCACGAGCGGCTACCTCCCGATGGGCGCGGTGATCGCGGCCCCCTGGGTGGCCGAACCCTTCTGGCAGCCCGGCGCCGGCCTGTGGCGGCACGGCTACACCTATTCGGGTCACGCGACGGCGGCGGCGGCCGCGCTCGCGAACCTCGATGTCATGGAGCGCGAGGCACTGCCCAAGCGGGCGCTCGAGCTCGAACGCGACCTCGCGACCACCCTGGCTCCGCTGGCGGAGCACCCGCTCGTCGGCGAGGTCCGCGCCGGCACCGGGGTGCTCGCGGCGATCCAGTTCTCCGCCGAGGCGCTCGAGGCCGATGCCGGTCTCCCGGCCCGCGTGGTGAAGGCGTGCAGGGCGAACGGGATCCTGACGCGCGCGTTGGGGATCGGCGCGCTCCAGGTCTCGCCCGCGCTGATCCTCACGCAGGGCGAGCTCGACGAGCTGCGGGACGGGGTTCGGGCCGCGCTCGACGCGGCCTGAGAGGGATCTCCGTCCGGGTCGTCCCGGACTAGTGGAACGAGTTCCCGCAGGCGCAGGAACTCTGGGCGACCGGGTTGTCGATCGTGAACCCCGAGGCCTCGAGGGAGTCCACGAAGTCGATCTTGGCCTCCGACAGGTACGGGACGCTCATCCGGTCGATCACGACGCGGACGCCGAACTGCTCCTCGGCGACGTCCTTCTCGGTCAGCTGGTCGTCCAGGTACATCGCGTATCGCAGGCCCGAGCACCCGCCGGGCTGGACGGCCACCCGCAGCGCGATGTCCGAACGCCCCTCCTCGACCAGGAGCTCCTTTACCTTGCCGGCTGCGGATTCGGTCAGCTGGATCATCGATCCTCCGTGGGAGACGGTGTGATGCTCGTCCCGAGATTCTAGCCGCTCTGGACGGGGTTCTCGTCCCCGGGGGCCGTTTCCTTGAGGTCGACCATCTCGGCCCCCGTGGTGCGCTGGAGCTCGGACGCGGTCGTCCGGAAGACCGCGTCCGGGGTGCCCGCCGCCGCCCAGACCTCCTCGAACGCCAACAGGTCCCGGTCCAGGAACGTCCGGACGGGCTCGGGGTGCCCGAACGGCGGCGTCCCGCCGACCGCGAACCCGGTCGCGGCCCTGGCCTCCTCGGGGTCCGCGCGCCGGGCCTCCGAGGCGCCCGCCAGGGCCGCCAGGCGGCCAACGTCCACGCGGTTGGCGCCGCTCGTGAGCGCCAGGACCGGTTCGCCGTCCGCGACGAACACCAGCGACTTCACGATCTGCCCGACCTCGCACCCGATCGCCCGAGCGGCGTCGGGCGCGGTCTTCGTCCCCTCCGGGAACCGCCGCACGTCCACCGGATGCCCGAGCACGGTCGCGGCGTCGAGGAACCGATCGATCGCCTTGCTCATGCGGCCAACGATACCGGCCGCATGGCGGCGGGTACGATACGCCCGCGCGGCTCACGGCTGGCATGCTCGACCTGGAAGGAGCGAAGGTGACGATCGACCGCACGCGGTTGCTCGGGATCGCCCATGCCGAACGCGAGCGTCTCGGCCGCACGATCCAGTTCACGGGCCCGGATGTGTGGGATGCCCCGAGCGTCTGTACGGGGTGGCGGAACCGAGACATCGTCGCCCACCTGGCCGCGCAGGACACGGCGGCCGCCCAGCTCTTAGCGGGCGAGCCCGCCGCCGAGTTCGAGGCGTTCAGGCAGGCCAACGACGGCGAGCTGTGGGTCAACGGGTTCAACGAGTGGGCCGTCAAGGTGCGCGAGGAGACGCCGGTCCGCGATCTGATCATGGATTGGGGGCACGCGGCCAGGCGTTCCTGATCCTGTCCTCCCGGCTGACCGACGACGAGTGGGACGACCTTGAAGATCGAGTGGGTCGCCGGCGAGATCGGCCTGCGCTACCTGCTGCAGTCGCGGATCATCGAGTGGTGGTTCCACGGCGAGGACATCCGCGAGGGGGCCGCGCTCGAGGAGAACGCACAGCACTGGCCCGTGTACCTGGCGAACGACCTGGCGATCCGCATGCTGCCCTGGTCGCTTGGTCAGGCGGGACTCTCGTTCCCCGGCCGGAGCATCCAGGTCGATCTCGAGGGCGTCGGCGAGGGACGTGGCACTGGGGTCTCGAGCCGCGGACGTCGCCACCTGAGGACAAGAAACCCGACGCGTTCATCAACGGGCGCGGCATCGCGTTCGCGCTCGTCGCCGGCCGACGGGTGGCGGCGGACGACTACCTGGACAACGGGGACCTGGTCGTCGGCGGGGACGAGGCGCTGGCGATCGCCGTACTCGAGGTCCTGCGCGCGTTCGTCGAGTAGCGCGTCTCAGCGCGTGACCACCAACCGCTCGATCGCTCTCGGCGCGGCGCCGAACCGGTACTTGTAGGCGTAGTCGCCCTTCAGCAGGTCGAACGCCGAGCACCCGGCCTCGATCGCGATGCGGATGTCCTCGGCCACGAGCACCATCCCGGGTGACACGGGCTGGTACGAGCGATCGAACGCCGAGTTGTACAGCGAGTAGGTGCCCTCGAACCGGAAGCCGATCGAGCCTGCGAGCTTCAGGTGCTCCGCCGTCTCGATGAAGGTCAGGCTGAAGATCCCCCGCGGCAGGAACGCCTCGCCGAGCCGGCGGAAGAAGATCTCCATCCCCGGCTGCATGAAGACGCCCTTCGGGCCCTCGCTCGTGCGATGGAGCTCGACGAACCGGTCGAGGAACGCCTCGAGCGTCTCGGGCGTGGCGAGGCAGATGTGCCAGGGACCGACCTCGGCCTCCAGGCGGCGGGCCTTGCGCTTGATCTCGTGGCGGAGCTTCGCCGGCAGGCGTTCGAGGTACTCCTCGTACGATCCGGGCAGGGGCAGGAACGGCGCGACGCCGTTCTGGTCGTCGAGCACCTCGGTCGCGAACCCTTGCGCCGCAGCCGCCTCGCGTGAGCAGACCCAACCACGCCTGGTCCTCCGGGAGGCCGCGCAGATCGGCCTCGGTCCAGTCGTCCGTGCGGGCGAGCGCCGCGAACAGTTCCTTCGCGACCGTCGGACGCGCCTCGGGCAAGGCGACGGGTCCCATGTAGTCGGTGACCTCGGTCCCGCCGAGGAACCGCAACGTGCCGTCGAGGCGCTCGAACGCCACCGCGCCGACCTGCTCCCCGTCCTCCTCGGCGAACGCGAGCAGCAGGTGGTCGGGCTGATCCGCGAACTCCTCCCAGTACAGCTTGAGGAAGGCGGGCGTGTGGAAGACGGTGCCGGCCGGGTCGGCCGTGACGAGCGCCGACCAGTCACGCCGGGCGAAGTCTCGCGGGTCCTGGCTGAAGACGATGTCCATCGCGTGCGAGCCCGCTCATCCGCCGGTCTCGCGGCGACCCTACCAGGAGCCCCCGCCCCCGCCGCCGCCTCCGCCGCCCGCGCCGCCGCCGCTGAAGCCGCTGCCGCCCGACCCCGCCGGCGTCGCCGCGATCGTCCCGCTCGTCGTGACCGCGAACGAGTCGACGCTGTCGGCGAACTGCGCGTACACGAACGGACGGCTGCTGACGTACCAGGTCGTGTCGCTCGGCAACTGCCCCAGCGACTCGAACGCCTTCGCCCACTTGTCGGTCACGCCGAAGACCACGGCGTACGGCAACAAGCGCGTGAACACGTTCTCCTGCTCCGCCCACTTCGACATGTGCTCCTCGGCCTTCTCGATCACGATCCGGAAGCCGTTCACGCGCCGGGTCATCGCCGTGCCCTTCGCGGTCCTGGCCGGCATCCACTTGGCGCCGATCAGCAGGAGCAACCCGCCGAGCGCGAACGGGATACCGAGCAGACCGAGCTTGGTGAACGTTGCGAGCACGATCGTCAGGGCGATCCCCGCGGACAGTGCCAGCGACCCGATCACCACCCAGATCTGGCGAACCCGATCGGGCCGACGCAGGAACCACTTGCGCGCGACCATGTCGTTGTACAGCGCGTCCTTCACCTTCTGCAGGCGTTCTGCGAACTTCTTCCGCAGCTCGGACAGCTCGACCTGGTCCCCGTCCTCGAACAGCCCGTCGCGCAGCTTCTCCTCGTAGGGCAGCAGGTGGTCGCCCTCCGGGTCGGGCAGCCGGCGCAGGTTCCAGTCGGCCTTGCCGAGCATCCAGGTCTTGGGGATCTCCTCGATCACCAGGTACTTGCGGACGGCGAGGTCGACGATCGTGGCGCTCACGTCGAGCGTGTTGGCTTCCTCGTCGATCAGCGTCCCCACCTGCCCCGGGCCGCAGGTCCTCGGGCGGCGCGAACTCGACGACGTCGACGTTCTTCTCGAGCAACGGCACCGGCTGCGTCTCCGCGTCGGCCGCTCCGCCCATCACCTGATCGATCTGCGAGCCCTTGAAGCGAACGTCCCGGCCGCGACGCCACATCACGAACCCGAGCCCCCCGACCACCAGGACGAGCAGCCCCATCCCCCCGCCCACCGTGACCGGGGTCCGGCTGAACGCCTTGTCCAGGCTGAAGCGCTCGTCCAGGATCGGCGCGGTGCTCTCGACGGTCTCGGGCGGCAGCGCGACGACCACGGACATCGCCTGGAACGCGGGCAGGTTCGACTCGGCGAACAGGGCGTCGCCCTTGCCTTTCTCGTGCCTGATCTCGGCCGAGTCGCACGGAACCGTCGAACCAACGATCCCCTGGAAGCAGGCGACGCGGGTGATCGGTTCCGGTCCGGTCACGTGCACGTTCATCTGGCCGATCGGTTGCTCCCACTGGTCGCCGATCGCGTTCCAGAACAGCTCGTCGTGGTCGGCGAACCCGTTCATCGCGCCCTGGACCCGGTAGACGATCTCGTAGGTGTGGCGGCCGGTGATCTCGGTGTCCGGGTCGCCGATCCGGATCGAGAAGTTGCCGTTCTCGTCCTTGGTCTCGACGTCGGTGGGCGTGTTCGGGGACGCGGTGACCGACAGGAGCTCGATCGGGTAAACACGGTCGAACTCGTCGTCGTACCGCAGGCGGTTCGGGATGAAGCGGAAGATCCCGTGCCGCGGCGTGGAGCCGAACTCCTGGACGATCGTCTCGGTGATCAGCAGGTCCCCGGAGGGCTCGATCACGATGTTCACGTCGAACCGAGGGGTCGACTCGAACACGAACCCCTGCGCCCGTGCGGGCATCGGGAGCGAGCACGGCCCAGACCAGGACGCCGAGCCATGCGATGCGGGCGGATCTCCTCACAGGGCCTCCACGAAGAAGAACGAGATGGCCATGATGACGTACGCACCTGTCAGTTGTGCGCCTTCCAGCCAGTTGCTGCGGCCGTCGCTCGAGATCATGAAGACCAAGATCGTGGAGAGCGCGACCGCGGCCACCTCGAACGTGCTGAAGACGAAGTCCATCGGGTGACCGACGAACAGACTGATGAACACCAGGGCGGGCGCCACGAACAGCGCGATCTGGGTGGACGAGCCGATCGCGATCTCGAGGGTCACGTCCACCTTGTCCCGCAGGGCGAACATGATCGCGGAGGAGTGCTCGGCCGCGTTGCCGATGATCGGGATCACGATCAGGCCGACGAAGAGCTCGGACAGCCCGAGGTCCGCGAGCGCGGGTTCGAGCGACGACACCAGGAACTCGGCCTCCAGGGCCACGAACGCGGTCGCTACGAGCAGCATCACGACCGCCTTGCGTCGTGACCACTCGGGGTGCTCCTCGGGCGAGGGCGTTCGGAACAGGTGCTCGTGCGTGACGAGGGTGAACAGCAGGGCGGCGACGTACAGGACGATCAGCACGACGGCGACGGTGCCACTCACGACCTCGCGCTGGATGAACGTATCCGTGCTCTGTGAGTGCGCGAACAGCGCCGGCATGAAGAGCGCCGTCACCGCGAGGACGAGGGAGGTGGCGTGGATCGAGGCCGACCGGGCGTTGTAGGTCTGCTCCTCGTGCTTGAGCCCGCCGAGCAGGAACGACAGGCCGAGGACCAGCAGGAGGTTGCCGATGATCGAGCCCGTGAGCGACGCCTTCACGATGTCGGGCTTGTCGTCCAAGATCAGGAAGACCGCGATGACGAGCTCGGTGACGTTGCCGAAGGTGGCGTTCACCAGTCCGCCGATCCGCGGGCCCGTGTGCAGGGCCAGTTGGTCGGTCGAGCGTCCGATCAGCCCCGCGAGCGGCAGGATCGCGCCGGCGGAGGTCACGAAGACCAGGAGCTCGTTGCCGCCGGCGAGCTCGAGCACGATGGAGACCGGGACGAGGACGAGCAGCCAGTCGAGCGAAGGGCGGAGCTTCGGCATCCGCGAAGCCTAGAGCCTCGCCCCACCCGGCGGGCGCACGGCGCGGCTACGCTCGTCGATGATGGACGACACGCCGAGGCTCTACCGGGAGCTCGCCGAGTGGTGGCCGCTGCTCTCGGCGCCGGAGGAGTACGCCGAGGAGGCCGAGGACTATCGCCGCCTGCTCGTGCAGGGCTCCGGGGGCGAGGCCCGCGAGGTCCTGGAGCTCGGCTCGGGGGGCGGCAACAACGCCTCGCACCTGAAGGCCCACTTCCGGCTCACGCTCGTCGACCGCTCGCCGCAGATGCTGGCGGTGAGCCGGCGGCTCAACCCCGAGTGCGAGCACGTCGAGGGCGACATGCGCTCGGTGCGGCTGGGGCGGACGTTCGACGCGGTGTTCGTGCACGACGCGATCGCGTACATCACGACGGAGGACGACCTGCGCGCGGTGTTCGCGACGGCGTTCGAGCACACCCGGCCGGGCGGGGTGGCGCTGTTCGTCCCCGACTCGGTGACCGAGACCTTCGAGCCGGCCGCCGATCACGGCGGGCACGACGGGCCCGATCGCGCGCTGCGCTACCTCGAGTGGACGTGGGATCCGGACCCGAACGACACGACGGTGCGGATGGACCTCACCTACGTGTTCCACGAACCCGACGGGTCGGTGCATGCCGAGCTCGACGAGCACGTGTGCGGTCTGTTCCCCCGGGCGACGTGGCTCGCGCTGATCGGCGACGCCGGCTTCGAGGTGCGGGCGGTGCCGCTGACGCACGACGAGCGCCCGGTCGGTTCCGAGGGGTTCCTGGCGACGCGCCCGCGCTAGTGGGGGGCCGCGCCCCCGGCCTCGCCGGCGCCGGCCAGGGCCTCCTGGAGGACGTCCCAGGCCAGCACGGCGCACTTCACACGCACCGGGTACTTCACGACGCCCTTGAGCGCGACGAGCTCGCCGAACGCGTCCTCGTCCGCCTCGACCTCGCCCGCCATCATCCCGCGGAACGCGCCGATGCGTTCGTCCACCTCGTCGCGGCTCTTGCCCACGACGGCCTCGGTCATCATCGACGCCGAGCTCTGGCTGATCGAGCACCCCTGACCGACGAACGCGACGTCGAGCACCTTGCCGCCGTCCTCGTGCACGAACACCGTGATCTCGTCGCCGCACAGCGGGTTGTTCTTCGAGCACGAGAGCTCGGCGTCGGGCATCTCGCGCTTGTTCCTCGGGTTCTTGTAGTGGTCGAGGATGACTTCCTTGTAGAGCTCGTCAAGCGCCAAAGAACTCCCCCGCCTTCTCGAGCGCCGCGACCAGCGCGTCCACGTCCTCCTTCGTGTTGTACACGTAGAAGGAAGCTCGCGTCGTCGCCGGCACCCCCAGCCGCCGCATCAGGACCTGCGCGCAGTGATGGCCGGGACGCACGCACACCCCTTCCTGGTCGAGCACCTGCGCCAGGTCGTGAGGATGGATGTCCTTGTACCAGAACGAGAGGGCCCCACCGCGGAGCTCGGGATCCTTCGGGCCGAACACCGTCGCCCCCGCCGCCCCCAGGGCCTCGAGACCGTAGGCCGTCAGCTCCCGCTCGTGGCTCCGAACGTTCTCCATGCCGAGCGCCTCCAGGTACTCGATCGCCGCGGCCAGACCGATCTCCTCGGCGATGTTCATCGTCCCGGCCTCGAACTTGTGCGGGGGCGCCTTGAACGTCGAGTGGTCGGGATAGACCTCCATGATCATCTCGCCGCCGCCCAGGAACGGATCCATCGCGTCGAGCAGCTCGAGCCGGCCGTACAGCCCGCCCGACGCCGTCGGGCCGAGCATCTTGTGGCCCGAGATCGTGAGGAAGTCCACGCCCAGGGCGGCGACGTCCACCGGATTGTGCGGGACGAGCTGCGCGCCGTCGACCACGACGATCGCGCCCGCGGCGTGCGCGGACGCGGTCAGGCGTTCGAGGGCCGGCATCGTGCCGAGCACGTTCGACTGCCCCGTGATGGCGAGTACCTTCGTCCGATCGGTGATGAGCGCCTCGACCTTGGACGGATCGAGCGTCCCGTCGTCCTCGATCGGGACGAGCCGGGTGACCGCACCCGTCGCCTCGGCGACGAGCTGCCAGGGGACGATGTTCGAATGGTGCTCCATCTCCGTGAACAGGATCTCGTCGCCCTCGCGGAGGAACCTCCTGCCCCAGGCGTTGGCGATGAGGTTGATCGACTCGGTGGTGCCCCGCGTGAACACGACCGTCGAGGGATCCGGCGCGCCGATGAACCGCGCGAGCGTGGTCCGCGCCCCCTCGAACATCGCGGTCGCCTCCTCCGCGAGCTCGTAGACGGCGCGGTACAGGTTGGCGTTGTGGCGCTCGTAGTACTCGGTGATCGTGTCGATCACCGCGCGAGGCTTCTGACTGGTGTTCGCGCTGTCGAGGTAGACCAGGGGCTTGCCGTGGCTCGTCCGCTCCAGGATCGGGAAGTCGGCCTTGATCCGCTTGGCGTCGAGCGTCCCCGCGCCCCGCCGTTCGGTGACCGCCATCTCGTTCCCCCTACCCCGTCACGACGGGCTCACCGAGGCCGAGCTCGGTACGCACGCCCTCGTAGCCCTTCTCCTCGAGCTCGTGGGCGAGCTCCTTGCCGCCGGACTTCACGATACGCCCGTCGATCATCACGTGGACGAAGTCGGGCGTGATGTAGTTCAAGATCCGCTGGTAGTGGGTGATGAGCAGCACCCCGAGGTCCGGCCCGATCAGCTGCGCGACCCCGCTCGCCACGGACTTGAGCGAGTCGATGTCCAAGCCGGAGTCGGTCTCGTCGAGCACCGCGATCTCGGGTTCGAGGACGGCGAGCTGCAGGATCTCGTTCTTCTTCTTCTCGCCGCCCGAGAAGCCCTGGTTCACGTAGCGCTGCACCATCTCGTCCTCGACGCCGATCAGCTTCATCTTCTCCTTCATGTGCTTGCGGAACTCGAGCGCGTTGATCTCCTCGCCCTTCACGCTCTTGTAGGCGGTCCGCAGGAAGTTCACGACCGAGACGCCGGGGATCTCGACCGGGTACTGCATCGCGAGGAACAGGCCGCGCTGCGCGCGCTGGTCGGCGGTGAGCTTGGTGATGTCCTCGCCCTTGAAGAGCACCCGGCCGGCCGTCAGCTTGTAACCGGGACGGCCCATGAGCACGTTCGCCAGCGTCGACTTGCCCGAGCCGTTCGGGCCCATCAGCGCGTGCGTCTCGCCCTGCTTCACGACGAGGTCGATCCCCTTCAGGATCGGCTTGCCCTCGACGGTCGCCTCGAGCTTCTCGATCTGCAGCGTGGCGGGTTCGGTCATCTCAGCTCTCCTCCGGTACCTCGATCAACACGTCGTCGTGCTCCACCTTGGTCGCGAACACCTCGACCGGCTGCGTGGCCGGGAGTGTCCGCGGCGCGCCCGTGTCGAGGTCGAACGTGGAGCCGTGCTTGGGACACTCGATCGTCTGGTCCTCGACGTCGACCTCACCCTCGTCCAGGAAGTAGTGCGCGTGCGAGCAGATCGAGTCCACCACCCGGAACCCCTCCTCGCCGAGGTTCGCGACCGCGAAGGGCCGGTGGTCGAGCTCGAACCGCCGCACCTCCCCCTCGGGGACGTCGCCCACACCGCAGATCCGCACGAGGGTCATCGGTCGCCCCCGAACCCTCGCTTGCTCTCGGGGGCTGCGCTCGCCTGCGGCCCGGCTACGCCCCCGAACCCCCCCGCGATCTCCTGCTCGATCGCCTGCTCGAGGCCCTCGCGGATCTCGGCGATGTCGACGCGGTCGAGCACCTCGGCGAAGAAGCCGAACACGATCAGCCGCTCGGCCTCCTTCTCCGGGATGCCTCGGCTCATCAGGTAGAAGAGCTCGTCGTCGGAGACGGGCCCGACGCTCGCGGCGTGGCCGCATCGCGTGGGGTCGTTGGTCAGGATCTCCAGGTTCGGCACCGACTGCGCCCGGGCATGGTCGGACAGCAGGATGTTCCGGTTGGTCTGGTAGGCGTCGCACTGGTGCGCGCCCTGCTCGATGATCACGGTCCCGGTGTAGATCGCGTTGGACGAATCGCGCATCGCGCCCTTGTAGAGGAGGTCGCTGGAGGTGCGGGAGCCGACGTGATCCTGGATCGAGCGGTGGTCGATGTGCTGCTCGCCGTCGCCGAAGTACACGCCGAGCATCTCGGAGCTGCCGCCGTCCTCGGCCAGCAAGGCTTCGACCTCGACGCGTGCGAGGCTCGCGCCGAACGCGACCCCGAGCGACTTCAGGTCGGCGCCGCGGCCGATCCGGGCCCGCTGGACCGCGAGGTGCGTGACCCCGTCGCCGTACTCCTGGAGCCCGACGTAGCGCACGCGCGAGCCCGGGCCGGCGTGGATCTCGACGATCGCGTCGCTCAGGGCACGGCCGAGCGCCGGCGACCCATAGCGGTCGATCAGCGTGACCTCCGCGTTCTCGCCCGCGACCAGGAGCGTCCGAGGGAAGACCGCCGCGTCCTCCGCGTCGATCCACGTCATCGCCTGCAGCGGCAACTCGATCTCGACGCCGGGCGGCACGTACAGGAACGTCCCTCCCGAGCGGAACGCGGCGTGCAGGGCCGTGAACTTGGAGCGGTCGGCCGGGACGAGGGCGTGCAGGTAGGGCTCGACGAGGTCGGGGCGTTCGGCGATCGCGCGGTCCAGGTCGCCGAACCAGACGCCCTTGCCGGCGAGCGTGGGGTCGAGGTGGGTGACCATCACCTCGGAGTTCCGCTGGATCTGCAGCCCGGCGCGCTCGCCCACCTGGCCCGCGGCCGCGAGGATCTCCTCGGGCACCTGGTCCAGGTTCTCGGCGCGCCCGCCCTCGACGAACGGCCGCAGGTCGAACCCGAAGTCCTCCAGGTCCGTATAGCGCCACTCCTCGGTCTCCTGCGACGGGATCGGCAGGGCCTCGAACGCCTCGAACGCCTGCGTGCGGGTCGCGTCGAGGAACGGAGCCAACGAGGGGAGCCTCGCGAGGGCATGCTCGTCGAACCCGGTGGTCGTGGTGGTCACACCGAAATCCTATCAACCGGGTCGGATTCGCTGCCGCGGAGACGTCCCGTGGCCGCGGCTCCGGATCAGTCGTCGGGGAGCCAGGCGCCGACGGCCGGCCGGAAATCCAGGATCTCGATGTCCTTCCAGACACCACCGGTGACGTACGGGTCGTCGGCGACCCACGCCTCGACCTCCTCCCGACCGGCGAAGTCCGTCAGCAGGACCGAACCCACCATGTCCCCGGCCTCGTCCAGGATCGCGCCGCCGATCAGGACCCGCCCGCGCTCCACGAACGGGGCGACCCGCTCCAGGTGCGCCGGCCGAACGGCCAGGCGTCTCGCCTTCGCCTCCGGGTCGGTTCCGTCACGTGCGACGATCGCGTACCGCATCTGCGTCCCTCCTCCGTGTCGAGCCAGCTACCAGACCGACGCCTCCGGCGGGCGGCGGGGCGGGATCGGGCTCGAACGCGCCCTCGTCCGCCTCCCACTGGACCGAGCCGTCCGCGCCGTCCCGGATCTGCAGCCGGCCTTCGTCGGTCGCCACGAGGAGACGCCCGTGCGCGTCCCAGTCCGCCCACTGCACGTGGTCGAGATGTCGCGTGAGATCGCGGGAGCGGTGCTCGTACCGGATGTCCGTCCGCTGACCGTGCAGCTCGCGGATCGCGGCGTACGTTCCGCGGACCGTGAGGCGGTCCGAGCCGCTCGCGTTCGGGCGCGGCTTCTCCATCACGATCTTGTCGCCGCGTCGCTCGTCCCAGGCGTCGTCCGCCGCCCTCGGGGGCGTGTCCGGCGTCTCGGTCCAGCCGCGTCGGCGTTCGACCGCGAAGGAGTCGGCGCGCGACAGCCGCAGCCCGTAGCGTTCGCGTACCGGCGAGAGGTCGCCCAGGTCGGGCTCGTCCACCTCGAACACCGCGCGATCCTCGACGAACTGCATCCCCCGCGTCCACGTGCTGCCGATCCCCCACGCGGCGAGCGCCGTCAGCCACGGCAGCCTCGAGATCACGATGTACGTCGGGCCGAGCTCCCACTCCGCCGAGGCCTTCAGCGCGAAGTAGGAGAACCACCGGCCGTCGGGAGACAGGTCGCATCGCTGCGGGTAGATCGTGCCGCGGAGCCAGGCGCCGGGCTCGTACGCGGGCGTCTCCAGATCCCACCGGGACAGGTGCATCCAATCGCTCGGACCGCGCCGGATCACGGCGACGACCGGGGCGTGGAGGGCGACGATGCCGAAGATCCGCGGACCCATCCGGCGATGGTAATCGCCTGCACCTGCGGGATGCTGCCGAGATCCGGCTAGCCGATCGAGCCTTCCATCTGGAGCTCGACCAGGCGGTTGAGCTCGACGGCGTACTCCATCGGGAGCTCGCGCGTGATGGGCTCGATGAACCCGTTCACGATCATCGCGGAGGCCTCCGCCTCGGACAGGCCGCGGCTCATCAGGTAGAAGAGCTGGTCCTCGCCGATCCGCGAGACGCTCGCCTCGTGCCCGAGCTGCGCGGTCTCCTCCTCGACCTCGACGTACGGGTACGTGTCCGAACGCGACGCCTCGTCCAGGATCAGCGCGTCGCACCGGACGTTGGACTTGGCGTGGTGGGCTCCGGGCTCGATGCGGACGAGGCCGCGGTAGCCGGTGCGGCCGCCGCCCTTGGAGACCGACTTCGAGGTCAGCACGCTGGTCGTGTAGGGCGCCGCGTGGATCGCCTTGCCGCCGGCGTCGGTGTGCATGCCCTTGCCGGCGTACGCCACGCTCAGCACCTCGCCGCGCGCGCCCTTGCCGAGCAGGTAGATCGACGGGTACTTCATCGTGACCTTCGAACCGATGTTGCCGTCGATCCACTCCATCACGGCGTCCTCGTAGGCCGCCGCGCGCTTGGTCACGAGGTTGTAGACGTTGGTCGACCAGTTCTGGATCGTGGTGTACCGGACGCGCGCGCCCTTCTTGGCGACGATCTCGACCACGGCCGAGTGCAGCGAGTCCGTCGTGTAGATCGGGGCCGAGCAGCCCTCGACGTAGTGCACGTAGGAGCCCTCGTCCGCGATGATCAGCGTCCGCTCGAACTGGCCCATGTTCTCGGCGTTGATCCGGAAGTAGGCCTGGAGCGGGATGTCGACCTGCACGCCCGGCGGCACGTAGATGAACGAGCCACCCGACCACACGGCCGAGTTCAGCGCGGCGAACTTGTTGTCGTTGGGCGGGATCAGCGTCCCGAAGTACTCCTTGACCAGGTCCGGGTAGTCGCGCAGCGCCGAGTCCATGTCGGTGAACAGGACCCCGATGTCGTCGAGCTCCTTCTTGATCTTGTGGTACACGACCTCGGACTCGTACTGCGCCGAGACCCCGCCGAGGTACTTCTTCTCGGCCTCGGGGATCCCGAGCTTGTCCCACGTGCCCTTGATGTCCTCGGGCAGCTCGTCCCAGTTCTTGGCCTGCTTCTCGGTCGAGCGGATGAAGTAGTAGATGTTCTCGAAGTCGATGTCGGACAGGTCGGCGCCCCACCACGGCATCGGGCGGCGCTCGAAGTGCTTCAGCGCCTTCAGCCGGAACTTGCGCATCCAGTCGGGCTCGGACTTCAGCGCCGAGATCTCCTCGACCACGGCGGGCGACAGCCCCCGCTTCGGCTCGAAAACGGAGTGGTCGGCGTCCTTCCAGTCGAAGCGATAGCCCTTCGAAAGCTCCTGGAGGTGCTCTTCCTGCGAGACGGCCATGACCTGCTCCCCGAAGATCAGCCGGGTGCCCCGGCCTCGTTGTCCAGGATACCTACCCGCTCCGAGCTAAGTCCACCGCGCCGGTAGGAAATGGGGGTCGGCGGGTGACGGACCGCCCTAGAGGTCGTCAACCGCTCCCTGGATCCGCGTCTCGAGGTCCTTCAGGGCCTCCTGGATCGACACCCAGGCGTCGTGGGCCTCGGCCTTCGCCTCGCCGGTCGCCGCCTCGGCCTGCCTGGCGGAGGGCCTCGGCCTTGACCAGGAGGTCCTGGTACGTCTCGCGTGCCTGGTCGCCCGTCTGATCGGCCGCATCTGCCACGTCAGCCTGCAGCTCCTCGATGCCCGATCGCACCTGTTCGTAGGCCGAGCGGGTCGCGCCGCTGATGGCGTCTCCCGCATCGGACAACGCCTGCGGGCGGCGTCGACGCCCTGCGCGACCTCGTCCTGGATCTGCCCGCCGATCTGGTCGGCCTGCTCGCAGGCACTCGCGCCGAGCGTCAGCCCGACGGCGACCACCAGCGACACCCCGATCCGTCTCACATCCGCCTCTTTACCCGATCTGGGCCGATGAGCACCGCACGGTGGATGCCCTCGGTGCGTAGGGGCTGGCTAACGCCACGGCCCCGAACGGCCGACAAGTGGGTCATGGGCCTCGGACGGGTCCCTTCGCTGCCCTTCCTCCTGCGTCAGGTGCGGGTGGGCATCGTCGCCACGGTTCTGACCGTGGTGGCGCTCGCCGTGTCCTACTTCGGGCTCGATCCCGGTCCGTTCGATCGGGCCGGGCTCGCGTCGGTGCTCGTCATCGCGGCGGTGGGCGGCGCCGTGATCGCCGCGCTTCCCTGGCCCCGGCTGTTCGAGACCACGGGCATGCGGTTCCTGTACGTCTGGTCCGTCGCCGACATCGTGCTGATCTCGTTCGCGGTCGCGACGACCGGCGGGGGCCGATCCGACCTGTTCCTGCTCTACACGCTCACGACGTTGTTCTTCGTCGCCTCCTATCCCCCGATCGCCCAGATCGCGTTGCTGATCTTCACCGCCGCGAGCTACTCGATCGTCCTGGTCATCACGGGTTGGGAGATCACCACGGGCGCGTTGGTCGCGCGCCTGTCGATCCTCGCCGTCCTCGCGTACCTCGCCGGCTATCTCAGCAAGGAGCTGCTCAGCCGCGTGCAGGCGGAGGCCGCGGCGCGTCAGGAGGCCGACGATCGCGCAGGCCTCATGTCCGGCGTGGTCAAGGCCGGCCGGGATATGACGCTGGACCCGAGCCAGGTCGTCGAGGTGGCACTCGAAGGTGTCGCGGGGCTGGGGTTCGGGGACGCGGCATTCGTCGCGCTGCACGAGGACGGATCCGTGTCGCACATGGTCGCCGCCCGAGGGCGTTTCGATGCGGACGGATCCGCGCCGCCGGACGTGATCGATCTCGTCGTGGCACAGGGCGAGACCGTGTCCATCGACCGGAGCGAGGACGACGGTCGAGGCGGCACCGACGGCTTGATCGGCAGCCCCGTCTGGGTCGGCGGGTGGATGGCGGCCGTGCTGGTCGGGCAGACCCGCGGCGAACGCACGATCGCTCGTCATCGGGTGGAGGCCTTCGAGCTCCTCGCGACCAGTGCCGGGCTCGCGCTCGAGAACGCGGGTCGGTACGAGGAGCAGCGACAGACGGTCGAGCGGCTGGAGGAAACCGAGCGGCTGAAGTCCGACTTCCTCACTTCCGTGTCCCACGAGCTCAGGACCCCGCTCACATCGATCCTCGGCAACGCCCTCACGCTCGAGCGGTCGTGGCAGCAGCTGGACGACGCCACCCGTGAGGAGCTGATCGCGAGCCTGTCCAATCGGGCCAAGGAGCTGGAAGAGAAGGTCACCGAGCTGGTCGACGTCTCGGGTTCGGACAGCGCGACCCGAGGAGGGTTCCGCGCGCTCGACCTGTCGAGGCTCCTGACCGCGACGGCCGAGCAGCTGCGCGATCCCCTCTCGAAGCATCGGTTCGTGGTGGACGTTCGCCCGGGGCTCGAGACGCTCGGTGATGGCGTCCTCCTGTCCCAAGCGGTGCGGAACCTGCTCGACAACGCCGCAACCCACACGCCCGCCGGGACCACGGTCACCCTGCTCGCCGATCTGGAGGAGCCGGAGGAGGTCGTCGTCACGGTGCGCGACGACGGACCCGGGATCGCCGCCGCGGACCTCCCGTACCTCGGCGCTCGGTTCTTCCGGGGTGGGGACCTCAACGTCCGGCCGAAGGGGCTGGGCCTCGGTCTGGCGCTCGCGAGCTCGGCGCTGGAGCTGCACGGCGCCGTCCTGGAGGTCGAGAGCGACGAGGGGCGTGGGGCGACGTTCACGTTCCGCTTGCGGGCGCTGCAGCGCCCGCAGGCCCGCGTCGGTGGCAACGGCGAGGTGAGCCATGGGCGCTCCTGAGATCGGGGACCTCGCGCCCGACGCGCTCCTGATGGACCCGGACGGCCACGACGTTCGCCTCTCCTCGATGTGGAGCGCCCAGCCGGCGGTGGTGGTGTTCCTCCGGTACTTCGGATGCCCGTTCTGCCAGGCCCAGGTGGTGGCGATCCGAAGGGACCAAGAGATGTTCCGCGAGGCCGGCGCCCACGTCGTGCTGATCGGCCATGGCAACCACGAGGATGCCCTGGCCTTCCTGCAGGCCAAGCGCGTCCCGTTCCCGCTCCTGCTGGATCGGGACCGTGAGGCCTACCGCGCGTACGGCCTCACCCAGGGCAAGGTGATGCAGGTCCTCAGCCCCAAGACGGCGTTGCCCTGGTTGCGGTCCGAGCTCTCATCGGAGACCCGCCAGCACGGGCTGAAGGGCGGGAGCTTCATGCAGATGCCCGGGACCTTCGTGATCGACACCGGCGGCGTGGTCCGGTTCCGCGGAGGGCTGATCCAGTTCGCGCACCGGAACAAGCACGTGGCGGACTCCCCCGCCAACGACGACATCCTGCGCGTGGTCGAGGCGCTCACAACCAGGCCGGCGGAAACGGAAGAGCCCGGACGACCGGAGCCGTCCGGGCCCTCCGGGAGAAGGGACGGAGGGGATCAGCCCTTCTCGACGGGCGCGCCCACCAGCGAGCCGTACTCGGTCCACGAGCCGTCGTAGTTCTTGACGTTCGGGTAGCCGAGCAGCTCCTGCAGGGCGAACCACGTGTGGCTCGAGCGCTCGCCGATCCGGCAGTACGCGATGATCTCGCGGTCGCCGGTGATGCCCTCGGCCTCGTACAGGGCCTTGAGCTCGTCGGCGCTCTTGAACGTCCCGTCCTCGTTCGCCGCCTTGGCCCACGGGATGTTCGCGGCCCCGGCGATGTGGCCGGGGACCTGCGCCTGCTCCTGCGGAAGGTGGTCCGGCGCGAGCTTCTCGCCCCGGAACTCCTCCGGCGAGCGGACGTCCACGAACCCGGTCGCACCTTCGACCTTGCCGAGCACCTCGTCGCGCAGCGCGCGGATCTGCTCGCGCTCGCCGCCCGCGATCGAGAAGCCGGTGCCCGACACCGACGGCGGGTCCTGCGTCAGCTCACGGCTCTCGAGCTCCCACTTCTTGCGACCGCCGTTCAGCAGCTTCACGTCGTCGAACCCGCGGAGCTTGAGCACCCAATAGGCGTACGCCGCGAACCAGTTGTTGTTCCCGCCGTACAGGATCACGGTGGTGTCGGGACCCGACACCCGCGGCCGACAGGAGCTCGGAGAGTCCGGTCTGGTCGACGTAGTCGCGACCCACCTCCGTGTGCAGGTCGGTCGTCCAGTTCCACCCGACCGCCCCCTGGATGTGGCCCTTCTCGTAGGCCTCGGTGTCCTCGTCCACCTCGATCACCCGGATGTCCGGGTCGTTCACGTGCTCCTCGAGCCAGTCGGTCTCGACGAGCGCGTCGGGGTTGGCGTATCCCGCCATGTGCTCCTCCTCTCGAAGCCTGGAACGCGAACGGGGCCGCGGTCGCGGCCCCCGGTCGTGCAACGCGTGGATCTCGGGCTAGCGCTGGGCTCGGCCCGCACCCGGGGGCGCCGATCGTCCGGACAGCACAGGCGGGCGGGGATCATCGCCGCCACCAGCCCTGCGCATCGTGTCCGAACCAAATGAATCCGACCCCCACGCTCGAGAATTGCAGGTGCAAGTCAACAACCATGGTCCGCGAGTGTCAACGGGGGTTCGGGCGTGCCGAGAGGCGACGGGGCGCTGGTCAGAAGTACCCGAGGGCGGCCTTGGCCTCTTCGGACATCATCTCGGGCGACCACGGCGGCCGAAGGACCATCTCGGCCTCGACCGAGGTCACACCGGGCACGTTCTCCAGGAACGACTGCATCTGGTGCTCGATCAGCGGCCCGATCGGGCAGCCCATCGTGGTCAGCGTGTACTCGATGTAGATCTTGCCGTCCTGGCTGATCTCGACGTCGTAGACCAGGCCGAGGTCGACGATGTTGACCCCCAGCTCGGGGTCCATCACGTGCTTGAGGGCCTCGCGAACGGTCTCTTCGGTGGCCGGGCCACCGTTCGACGTACCCTCGGGGGCCGGGCCACCGCTCGGCGTACCCGGGGCCGGGACGTGCTCGGGCGCGGTCGTCGGAATGTCCTCGTCCGCGATGGGTTCGTGCGTGGTTATCTCGTCCATGAGAGGTCGTTCCTTCGGAGTAGGTCTGCCTCTATCCTAAGGGACGAATCCCTAAGGAGGACCCGCTGACGGCCGATAGCCAACGCAAGCCCCGGGAGGAGGGTCCCATCCGCATCCTCATCGTCGACGACCACCCCGTCACGCGGGAAGGGCTGCACGCCGCCCTTGACCTGGCGAACGACGTCGTCGTGGTCGGCGAGTCCGACAGCGGGGAGGACGCCGTCGTGAAGGTCGGCGAGCTCACCCCCGACATCGTCTTCATGGACGTTCGGATGCCGGGGATGAACGGGATCGACGCCACCAAGGCGATCCGGGAGGCGTCGCCGTCCACCAAGGTGATCCTGTTCACCGTGGACGAGTCACGTGCCTCGATCTCCGAGGCGATCCAGGCCGGCGTCTCCGGCTACCTCTTGAAGGACGCCTCCGCGGACGAGCTCGTGAACGCGGCACGGCTGGCGCTGGAGGGCAAGGCCGTGATCCACCCGCAGCTCACCCGGGCCTTCATCGAGGAGGTCCAGATCGCGGAGAAGCGCGTCGAGGCGCCTCCGCTCTCGCGGCGCGAGAAGGAGATCCTCCAGAAGGTGGCGTACGGCGCCACGACCAAGGAGGTCGCGCACGATCTCGGGATCTCGCCGCACACGGTGAAGACGCACCTCGAGCGGATCTTCGAGAAGCTCGGGGCGAACGACCGGGCGCAGGCCGTGGCGATCGCGATCCGCAGCGGCCTGGTCGAGTAGCTCGCGGGCCTAGGCCCTCCGCCCGAGCCCCCGTCCCCCGCCTCAACCCCCATCCGGCATCCGCCGATACGTGGAACACGATGCCCACGAAGGTGGTGGTGTGCGACACCCCCGACGGTCTCGCGCAGCTCCAGTACGTCCTGATCAAGTCGGGGGCGGCGCTGGAGATCGAGACCGTGACCGACGGCCTGCGGGCCGTCGAGGTTTCTGCGCGCACCCGCCCGGAACTCGTCGTCGCCGGCATCGAGTCAGAGAGCCTGTCCGGCGCCGAGCTCGTCCGGCGTCTGCTCGCCGTCAGCCCCGAGACCAAGGTGATCTGCTGGGCGGACGCCTCGCCGCTGGTCGCCGCCGAGATGCTCCAGGCGGGCGCCGCTGCGTACGTCTCCAAGGAGGACGGGGCCGAGGAGGTGTTCCGCGCGATGCGTGCGGTGCACGCGGGACCCGTCGCGCTCAGCCCCGACGTCGCCGCCGACATCGCGACCCGCCTGCTCGACGAGTCGAACCGGGTCGAGACGCTCGAGACGACGATCGCCGAGATCAGCGACCAGCTCCAGACGATGACCACCGCCAAGGCCGACTTCCTCGCCAACGTGTCCCACGAGCTCCGGACGCCGGTCACCGTCGCCAAGGGGATCGCCTACGTCTTGAAGAACCGCGGGATCCCTCCGGACGAGGAGGAGGAGTTCATCGGCCAGCTCGAGGCCTCGCTCGAGAAGCTCTCGATGCTGATCGAGGAGATGCTGATCGTCGCGGATCTGGATCGCGGGACGCTCTCGCTCGAGCTCTCGCAGGTCGACCTCGCGCCGCTCCTTCGCCAGGTGGCCGACGAGAGCGCGCGACAGTTCCCCGCGATCACGATCGAACGCGAGATCAACGAGAGCCTCCCCGCGTCGGCCGACCCGATGCGGTTCATCGAGATCGTCCGGCAGCTCCTCGACAACGCGTGTCGCTACTCGCCCGAGGACCAGCCGGTCCTGCTGAAGGGCCGTCCGATGGAGGAGGGTGTCGTAGTCTCGGTGACCGATCACGGCGAGGGGATGGCGCGCCAGACCGCGTCGAAGGCGTTCGAGGAACCGTTCTCGGCCGGCGAGGACATCCTGCGCAAGGAACGCGCGGGCGCGGGCGTCGGGCTGCACATGGCTCGGCAGCTCGTGGTCCAGCACGGCGGGATCCTGTGGGCCGATCCGCTGCCCTCCGGTGGCACCCGTGTGTCGTTCGTGATCCCGGCGCACGAAGGCGATCACGTGGGGCGGCCCGAGGACTTCGGTTCGGATCCGCTCGATGCGCTCCACTCGCTGTCGGGGCAGGACGGTCCGACGACCGGTCCGACCGACGTTGACCCGATCGCTCAGCCCAGCACCAACTCGAGCTCCTCGTAGCTCCGAGCGACCGTTGCGACGGACCGCAGCTCCGACCAGATCCTCGACGCCTCCCCGCCCGTGAAGTCTCGCTCCTCGATCGGGATCTGTTCCAGCAGGATCGTCTGCACCCCGCTCCTCGCGGTCGCGAGCGCGAGACGCAGGTTGGCCGCGTTGCCCGGCCCGAACGGCGCGTCGCACACGACGAGCAGGTCCGCCTCGGACATCAGCCGCCGGCACGCCTCCTCCGCCTCCGCATCGATCGCGGAGAACGGCGGCACGCTCACCCGGACGAGGTTGAGTCGCTCGGCCACATCCGCGTCGGTATCCGACGCATGGAGCACGCCGACGCTGACGTCGTACCCGGCCTCGGCGAGCCGACGCAGGATCGGCGCGCCCCGCCCGGCGCCGCCGACGACGTGCGCGCGGCGTCCGAGCGGCGCCGCGGGCTCGCTCGGAACGCCGATCCGAACGCTCGGACGTCCGGTCGCCGGGTCGGTCGACACGTCCGCCTCCACCCCGTAGACCTCGCGGAGCAACGCCGGCGTCACGACCGATGCGGGGGGTCCCGATGCGACGACGGTCCCGTGGTGCAGGGCGACCAACCGATCGCACGTCGACGCGGCGAGGTTCAGGTCGTGGTGGATCGCGAGGACGGCCGTGCCCTCGAGCTCGGCGAGCCGGCGAACGATCGCGAGCAGGTCCAGGACGTGACGGACGTCGAGATGGGTGGTCGGTTCGTCGAGCATGAGGACGGGCGCGTCCTGCGCGAGTGCCTGGGCCAGTACCACGCGGCGCCGTTCGCCGCCCGAGAGCTCGTCCACCGGACGATCGGCCAGGTGCTGGACCTGGGTCGCGGCCATCGCCTCGCGTACCTTGGCCCAATCCTGCGGACCGCCGCCGCCCCAGCGCGTTCGATAGGGCGACCGTCCCATCAGGACGAGCTCGAGCGCCGTGAAGGAGAACGCGGGGACGACATCCTGCGGCACGACCGCGACGAGCCGCGCGGCGTCGTGCGCGCTCATGCTCGTGAGGTCCTGGCCACCGACCCGGATGGACCCCGCGCTCGGCCTGAGCGTCCGGGACGCCACGCGGACCAGCGTGCTCTTGCCCGAACCGTTCGGGCCCACGAGCCCGACGATCTCGCCTTGGCCCACCTCGAGATCGACCTCGCGCAGCACGGGCTCGCGGCCGTAGGTCGCCGACACGCGTTCGAGCACCAGCGCCGACTCAGACACGTGCGCCCGCCTTCTTCCCCTCGCGCCGCAGCAGGTAGATGAAGAAGGGACCGCCGATCAGCGCGGTCACGACCCCCACGGGCAGCTCCGACGGCGCGACGATCGTCCGCGCGATGAGGTCGGCCAGGATCAACAGGATCGCGCCGCCCAGCACCGAGGCCGGGACCAGCCGCCGATGGTCCGATCCGATCACCAGCCGCAGCAGGTGCGGCGTCATCAGGCCCACGAACCCGATCACGCCGGCCACCGAGACCGCCGCAGCCGCGAGCAGCGCGCCAACCGCGATCGAGGTCCGCTTCAGTCGGTCGAGCTCGACGCCGAGTTGCGCCGCCCGTTCCTCGCCGAGCGAGATCAGGTTCAGCTCGTGCGCGACGAGCCACGCGCCGGCCACGCCGACCGCGACGACGGGCAGGACGATCTCGACCGAGCGCCAGCCCTGCGCGACCAGACCCCCGAGGAGCCACGCGTAGATGTCGCGGATCTCCTCGCCCGAGAACGACATCACGAGCGACATGAAGCTCGAGATGACCGCCGCGATCGCGATCCCCGCCAGCAGCAGCGTCGCGACGTGGACCGCGGGGCCGATCCTGGCCAATCGGTAGACGACGAACGCCGTCGCGATCGCGCCGACGAACGCGGCGAGCGGGACCGCGAACGCGCCGAGCGACCCCGCACCGACCGTGACGATCACCACCACGGCGCCGAGCGCCGCGCCCGAGGAGACGCCGATGATCGCGGGGTCCGCGAGCGGGTTGCGGAACAGGCCCTGGAACACGGCGCCCGACGCGGCGAGCGCGCCGCCCACGATGGCCGCGAGCAGCACCCTCGGCAATCGGAGCTGGAACAGGATGACCTCGGCCGCACGGCTCACGTCCTCGGGCCGTCCGGTCAGACCGAGCTTCCAGGCGATCAGCCGGATCGTCTCGATCGGCGAGATCCACACGGCGCCCACCGCCACCCCGACGAGGGACGCGGCGATCAGGGCGGCGACGAGCCCGAGGATCACGCGCCGGTACGGGACGGCCCGGCGCATCGTCAGTCGAAGGCCTCGGGGTGCAGCGCCTCGGCGATCAGCCGCAACCCTTCGACGATCCGCGGGCCGGGCCGTTCGGCCAGGCTCGAGTCGATCGCCACGACGCGCCCGGCGGCCACGGCCGCGATCGCCTCGAACCCGGCTCGCTTCGCGACCGCCTTCGGACCCGCTCCGGACTCGGAGGAGACGAGGTAGACGTCCGGGCTCTGGTCGACGAGGTCCTCGACCGACCACTGCGGGTATTGCTGCCCCGCCGACGAGGTCACGGGGTCGCACCCGGCGCGTTCGAGCAGGTCGTAGATGAACGTGCCCGGCCCGACCGTGTAGAGCGGCGGATAGAAGGTCTCGTAGAAGCACGTGGCCCTCGGCGTCCCGGCGATCGCCGACTCCACCTCGTCGGCCTGCGCCTGGAGGTCGTCGACGACCGCGGTCGCGGCATCGTCCGCGCCGGTGATCTGCCCCGCGACCTCGATGTCGTCCATCAGGTCGTCGAGGTTCGTCGCGTCGAGCGTCACGACGGGGACGTCGAGATCGCGGAGGCGACGCTTCCACTGGTCGCCGCCCTTGATCGTCAGGAACAGGTCGGGCTCGAGGCCGACGACCTGTTCGATGTTGGGATCGACGCCGAAGTCGCCGGCCCCGCCGACCTCGTCGATGTCGGCGGCCTCGGCCGGGTAGTCGTCGAACGGCCCCGAGACGCCGACGAGCTTGTCGCCCAGACCGAGCGCGAACACGATCTCGGTCATCGAGGGCGCGAACGTCACGATCCGTTGCGGCGGCGCGTCGATCGTCACGGACTCGCCGTCGTCGTCGGTGATCGTGACCGGGAACGAGGTCGACGGACCGGTCGTCGCCGTCGGTCCCGAGACCGTCGGCGTGACCGTGGGATCGTCGCCGCAGGCCGCGACGAGCAGCGACAGGGCGAGCAAGGACGGCACCAGGGTGGAGCGGATGGGTCTCACGCGCGTCTCCTTTCGTGCGAAGGACGACCCGTGGGTTCCTCCAGGGCAGGTCTCCTGGCTCCCGGATCACCGCTCCCCCGACCCTTCCCGGGACCATCTGGTCCCAGTGGCTCCGTCGGGTTCGCTCCCCGGTCACAGTGGCGCGACCGCGCCGGCTTCTCACCGGCTTCCCTCTTCGCGACCCCGGGATCCGCCCGGAACCGCTCCGGTCCGCACGACGAGCGCCGTCCGGACCACCCTGAGGGCTCTACCTATGCAGTTGGGCGGATGCTAACCCAGCCGGCCGACGCGAGCAGCGGGTGGGCGGGACCCAGCGGGTCGCGAAACCGCGGGTGGCGGGAGTCCGAAGGCGGGGGCTATGCTGCGGACGGGATCGGCGGGGTGCGAAAGCTCATCGGGAGTCTCGTGGTGGCGCTCGTCGCTGTGGCGTGCGGCGAGGCCGCAGCCACCCCGCCCCCGGGCCCGGACACGGCGGGCCTGTTGATCCGACAGTCGCCGAGCCCGTTCCAACAGGTCTCGGCGGGGCCCGTGTCCGCGCTGATCCCCGACGAGTGGTACCCGCGCCTGGCGGGGCCGATCGATGACCCGCGCCAGGGGATCGTCGCCGCCCCGCGCGCCCAGGCGTGGAGGGCCGACCGGCCGCCGCTCGAGGGGCTCGCCGCGATGTGGATCGACGGCACCGCCGTCGGCGTTCCGTCGGACTACTACTACCTGGCGGCCACCGGCCCGGCGCTCGACGTCCTCACGGGTTCGGAACAGTGCCGCGCGACGCGGCGGTACGTCGTCGCCGATCACCTGCCCGCGTTCGCGCACGGGGCGCCCGACTCGCCCGGCGACTACGTCGCCCACGGGCTCGGGACCTGTACCGTCGGCCAACAACCGACGCGGTGGGCCTACTTCGTCGCGGCCCCGGGCTACGGGCCGGTGCGCGAGGTCGGGATCCCGAGCTCGGGCCTGTACGTCGTGGTCGCCGTGATGCCCGCGTCTCCACGGGCGTCGTTCCTGCTCAACCGGCTGCTCCGGCGCACGGAGTTCAACGGCTCGTCGGTGGCCGACATGCTGGCCGCCGCGTCGCCGGCCGTGGCGCCCGGCGACCCGGCCTGACCCGCGGGACCGCCGGCGGTCCCGATCTCGAGGGGACGACTCAGCGCGGCGAGCGGTCGACGAATGGGGTCGTCACGACCTTCGCCGAGGCCCTGCGGCCGCGGATGTCGATCTCGACCGCCGCGCCGGGTTCGAATCCCTCCGCCGGCGAGAGGTACGCCAGCGCGATCCCGTGACCGAGCAGCGGCGAGAACGACCCGCTCGTCACCTCGCCCACGGTCCGACCGTCCGCGAGGACCTGCTGGTGCGAACGCGGGATGTGGCGTCGATCCGCGGTCGCGAGTCCGCGGAGGAGGCTCGGCAGGCCCTGTTCGCGCTGGCGTTCGAGCGCGTCGCGCCCCGCGAACGAACCCTTGTCGAACGAGACCGCCCACCCGAGCCCGGCCTCGAGCGGTCGTCCGGTCGGGACCGAGATCCTGCCCGTACAGCGGGTACCCCATCTCCAGACGCAGCACGTCGCGCGCCCCGAGGCCACAGGGCTCGAGGTCGAACGGGCGTCCCGCCGTGACGATCGCGTCCCAGAGCTCGGTCGCGATCGCGGCGTCGGCGAACAGCTCGAACCCCCGCTCCCCCGTGTAGCCGGTCCGCGCGAGCACGACCTCGGTCCCGTGCCAGTCGACCACCCGGACCCCGCGGAACGGGAGCTCGACCGCCGTCCGCCAGAGTTTGCTCACCACGGCGTGCGACCTGGGTCCCTGCACCCCGAGGAAGCACCAGCCGTCGTGGTCGACCACCTCGGCCCCGGCGGAACGCACCGCGGCGACGACCTTGTCCTTGTTGGCCGCGTTCGGGACCAGGAACCAGCGCTCGCCTGCGAGGCGGTAGACGAACAGGTCCTCCTCGACGCCGCCGCGCTCGTTCAGGAGGTGGTGGTACTGGGCCCGCCCGACGTCGACCTTTCGGAGGTCATTGGTCAGCAGGCCCTGCAGCGCGTCGAACGCCGAGGCGCCCACGACGTCGACCTTGCCGAGGTGGCTGAGGTCGAACAGGCCGACGCGCTCTCGGACCGCGCGATGTTCGGACAGGACACCCCGGTACTCGATCGGCATCAGCCAGCCGCCGAACGGCCCGAGCTTGGCTCCCAGGCTCCGGTGGAGCTCCTCCAGCGGCCCGTGCCGCGTGTCCGGGTCAGGCGTGCTTGTGTCGGTCACGGCCGCGTCATCCTACGTTCGAGGAGTCGTCACACGGAAGCGCGGTAGCATGGCCGTCCGGATGTCCGACGTCTACGACGTAGTCGTGATCGGCTCGGGGACAGGGGGCTACTCCTGCGCCCTGCGAGCAGCGCAGTTGGGCAAGCGGGTCGCGATCGTGGAGCGCGACGAGCGCCTGGGCGGCACCTGCTTGCTGCGCGGCTGCATCCCCACCAAGGCGCTGCTGCAGTCGGCCGCGGTGATGGACACCGTCAACCGCTCCGAGGAATGGGGCATCAAGGCCTCGGGCGAGCCCGACTGGACGCAGGTACAGGCGTTCGAGAACAAGATCGTCGACAAGCTCGTGTCCGGGCTCACCGGCCTGGTGAAGGCTCGGAAGATCGACGTGATCCGGGGTTCCGCGGTCCTGCAGGCGGGACCCTCCGTTCAGGTGGACGGCCGGACGATCACCGCCGCCGACGTGGTCGTCGCCACCGGGTCGCGTCCCAAGCTCCTGCCGGGTCTGGAGGTCACGCCCCGGATCATCACGAGCGACGAGGCGCTCTGGTTCGCCGAGATCCCCTCGTCGGCGGTGATCATCGGCGCGGGGGCGATCGGGCTCGAGTTCGCGAGCTTCTACCGCTCGATGGGCGCCGACGTGACGATGGTCGAGGCGCTCCCGCGCGTCGCGCCGCTCGAGGACGAGGACCTGTCCAAGGAGATCGCCCGCGCGTTCCGCAAGCGCGGGATCGCCGCTCACGCCGGCGCCAGCGTGACCGGCGTGACGGACTCGGGCGATCACGTCGAGGTCGCGTTCGAGGCCGGGGGGACCGCCCAGACCGTTACCGCCGACGTCTGTCTGGTCGCCGTCGGTCGCGGACCGGTCACCGACGGTCTCGGGCTCGAGGAGGCCGGGGTCGAGCTCGACCGCGGGTTCGTCAAGGTCGACGGCCAGCTTCAGACGACCGCCGCCCACGTCTGGGCGATCGGCGACGTCGCGGCCACCCCGCTCCAGCTCGCCCACGTCTCGTTCACCGAGGGCTACGCGGTCGCGGAACGCATCGCCGGCGTCCCGGTGCCGGAGATCGACTACACGCAGATCCCGCGCGTGACCTACTGCTCGCCCGAGATCGCCTCGGTCGGCATCACCGAGGCGCAGGCCATCGAGCGCGGCCACGAGGTCGTGGTCGAGCGGTTCAACTTCCAGGGGGTCGGCAAGGCGAACATCGTGGCCGAGGGCGGGCTCATCAAGGTCGTGGCCGCCAAGGACGGCCCGGTGCTCGGCGTCCACATGGTCGGCCCGCACGTCACCGACCTGATCTCCGAGTCCATGCTCGCGGTCGCGTGGGAGGCCGTCCCCGCAGAGGTCGCCGCGCTGATCCACCCCCACCCGACGCTGTCCGAGGGCGTCGGCGAGGCCTTCCTGGCGCTCGCCGGCAAGCCCCTCCACGGAGCCTGATCGTGGCGACGAGGGTCGAGAAGCAGAAGCTCGCGGCGGAGGACTGGCGCGTCGGCCTGTCCGACGAGCAGCTGCGCGACCTCCTGTACACGCTCAAGCTCTGCCGGTACTTCGACGAGCGGATGGAGGCCCTGTACCGCCAGGGGCGGCTTCCCGGCGCGATCTACTCCGGTCGCGGCCAGGAGGGCACCCACGTCGGCGTGACCGCCGCGCTCCGCAAGGACGACTCGCTCTTCCCGACCCACCGCGACCTGTCGGCGCAGCTCACCAAGGGCCTAGACCTGAACCGCGTGATGGCGCAGTTCTGGGGCCGGATCGACGGCTTCACGCGCGGGCGCGACGGCAACAGCCACGTGGGCGACTGGCAGGGGAACCGGACGTGGACGGTGATGTCGCACCTCCCGATCGCCTACCCGGTCGCGTGCGGCTCGGCGCTCGCGTACAAGATGCGCGGGGAGCCGAGGGTCGCCCTGGCGATCTGCGGCGACGGCGCCACCTCGAACGGCCGGTGGCACGAGGCGTTGAACATGTCGGCGATCCACCAGCTCCCGGTCGTCTGGGTCGTGAACAACAACCAGTACGCGTACTCCACGCCCAACCCGCTCGAGTTCCCGGTCCCGACGATCGCCGAGCGCGCCGGCGCGTACGGGATGCCGGGCGTCCGCATCGACGCGCAGGACGTGCTCGACGTCTACCGGCTCGCGCACGACGCGGTCGAACGCGCCCGCGAGGGCGGCGGGCCGACGCTGATCGAGAGCGTCTCGCTGCGCTGGCGTGGACACGCCGGTCACGACCCCGCGAAGTACGTCCCGAAGGAGCTGCTCGAGGAGTACATGCGCGACAAGGACCCGGTGAAGCGGTTCGAGGAGCTGCTCCGAACGCGAGGCGTCGTGAGCGACCAGGACGTGACCGACCTCGACGAGCGGATCCGGTCGGCGTTCGAGGCCGGCTACGAGTACGCGCTGTCCTCGCCGTTCCCCGAGCCCGGCGACGTCACCAAGGGCCTGTACACCGACGACGGCTACTGGGCCTCCGAGCCCGGCCGCGGCGGCGGGACCGAGGCCTGATGGCGACGCGGGCCGTCGAGGCGTCCGCGGCCGGCCACGGCGCCGAGCCGCGGGGCAAGCGGACGGACCAGGGCGAGGCGACGTACCTGGTCGCGATCGCCGAGGCGCTCTGGGAGGAGATGGAACGCGACGAGCGCGTGTTCCTGCTCGGCGAGGACATCGGCGTGTACGGCGGCGCGTTCAAGGTGACCGAGGGCTTCATCGAGCGCTTCGGACCGACCCGAGTGATGGATACGCCGATCGTCGAGGAGACGATCGTCGGGACCGCGCTCGGGGCGGCGATGGAGGGTCTGCGCCCGGTCGCCGAGTTCCAGTACGCCGACTTCATGTCGAGCGGCTACGACGAGATCACGACCGCGCTCGCGCGCTACCACTACCGGAGCGGCGTCCCGGTCCCGGTGGTGCTGCGCGGACCGTCGGGCGGCGGGGTGCGCGCGTCGAGCTTCCACTCGACCAACCCCGAGCCATGGCTCTCGCAGGCGCCCGGGCTCAAGGTGATCTGCCCCGCGTTCCCCTCGGACGCCAAGGGCCTGCTGAAGGCGGCGATCCGCGACGACAACCCGTGCGTGTTCCTCGAACACAAGTGGATCTACCGGCGGATCAAGGAGATCGTCTCGGACGACCCCGACCACCTCGTCCCGATCGGCAAGGCCGACGTCAAGCGCGAGGGCAGCGACGTGTCGGTGATCGCGCACGGGATGATGGTGCACCTCGCGCTCGAGGCCGCCGAGACCCTGGCGAACGAGGGCATCCAGGTCGAGGTGCTCGACCTTCGGACCGTCCAGCCGCTCGACGAGGAGGCGATCCTCCAGAGCGTGACGAAGACGAGCCGCGCGGTCGTGCTCTACGAGAGCCAGCGCTACCTGGGGACGGGCGCCGAGGTCGCGTCGCTGATCGCCGAGGAGGCGTTCGAGTCGCTGGACGCGCCGGTCGTCCGGCTCTCGCCGCCCCACGTCCCGGTGCCGTTCTCTCCCCCGCTCGAGGACGCGTACCTGCCACAGGTGTCCGACATCGAGGACGCCGTCCGCAAGCTGTCCGCGTGGTGAACCTGGAGGCCGGATGACCGTCGTCAAGATGCCGCAGCTCGGCGAGACCGTGATCGAGGGAACGATCCTGAAGTGGCTCAAGCAGGAGGGCGACCAGGTCGGGCTCGACGAGCCGCTGTTCGAGATCTCGACCGACAAGGTCGACACCGAGGTGCCGTCGTCCGCCGCCGGGGTGCTCTCGAAGATCATGGTGGCGGAGGGCGAGACGGTCGCGGTCGGCACGGAGCTCGCGGAGATCGCCGACGGTGGGGCGGGTGCCGCCGGAGCTCCGGAGGCTGCGGCGCAGCTCGCTTCGGATGGCTCCTCGGAAGCCGAGACCTCGCCGGCAACCGCCGGTGGCGCCGATGCCCCCTCCCCTCCGGCACCACCCGCTGCTGCGCCATCCACCGCTCCCGCCGCGGCGCCGGTCGCGGCTTCGGCGCAGGCGGTCGCGGCGCCGCCTGCGGATCGGGGGCCGCGATCCCAGATCCTGTCGCCGCTCGTTCGGAAGCTGGCGAGCGAGCACGGGGTGGATCTCGCCCAGGTGTCGGGGACGGGGACGGGGGGGCGGATCACGAAGAACGACGTGCTGGGGTTCGTGGCGTCTCGAGGGGCCGGGGCGCCGGCCTCCGCCGGTGCGACGGCACCCGCTCCCGCTGCGCAGCCCGCTCCGGCGAGTGCGCCCGCGCCGGCTGCCGTCCCGCAGGTCGGCGCCCGCGGCCGTGGGCGGCGGAGAGGAGATCGTGCCGGTCTCGCACATCCGCAAGCAGATCGCGCAGCACATGAAGGCGTCGCTCGAGATCTCGGCACGGGCCTGGAACGCCGTCGAGGTCAACATGGAGAACGTCGCCCGCCTGCGCGAACGCACCAAGGACGCGTTCAAGGCGCGAGAGGGCTTCGGCCTCACGTACATGCCGTTCGTGACCCGGGCGGTCACCGAAGCTCTGCTCGCCCACCCGATGGTCAACAGCGAGCTCCGGGGCGAGGAGATCGCGGTCAAGCACTTCGTCAACATGGGGATCGCCGTGAGCTACGACGAGGGGCTCATCGTCCCCGTCCTGAAGGGGACGGACACGATGAACCTGCTCGGGATCGCGAGAGGGATCAACGACCTCGCCGGGCGCGCGCGGGCCAAGAAGCTCCAGCCCGACGAGGTCCACGGCGGGACGTTCACGATCACGAACCCGGGACCGTTCGGCTCGTTGATCTCGGTCCCGATCATCAACCAGCCGCAGACCGCCATCCTCGGGTTCGACAGCGTGGAGAAGCGGCCCGTCGTGATCGACGACACGATCGCGATCCGGCACATGGTCTACATCTCGATGTCGTGGGACCACCGCGTGATCGACGGCGCGCTCGCCTCGCAGTTCCTCGCGAGGGTCAAGCAGAACCTCGAGACGTGGGACTTCGCCGAGGACCTGGGGCTCTGACCCCATGGCACGCCTGATCCGACCCGCCGGTCTCGTCGACTACGACGCCGCGAACGCCGAGATGCACGCGCTGGCCGAACGGCGCCTGACCGGCGACGCCGAGGACACGCTGATCCTGCTCGAGCATCCCCCGGTCTACACGGCCGGCCGCCGCTGGCAGCCCGACCACATCGTGTGGACCGAGGAGCGGATCGCCGCCGCCGGCGCCGAGCTCCGGTTCATCGATCGGGGCGGCTCGCTCACGTTCCACGGCCCCGGGCAGCTCGTCGGGTACCCGGTGCTGGATCTCGGCCCTCGGCCCGACGCGATGCGGTTCGTGCGCGATCTCGAGGAGGTCGTGATCCGGGCGTCGGCCGACGTCGGCGTCGAGCTCCACCGCAGCGACGTGCAGACCGGCGTGTGGTCCGGACCGAGCAAGGTCTGCGCGATCGGCGTCCGGCTGATGCGGATGCGGGTCTCGCTGCACGGGTTCGCGCTCAACTGCACGACCGACCTGTCGTGGTACGACGCGATCGTCCCGTGCGGGCTCGCCGGCGAGGGCGTGACGTCCCTGACCCGGCTCGCCGGGCGCGAGATCGCCGTGGAGGAGATGGCGCCGCTCGTCGTCCGGCGGTTCGAGGACGTGTTCGGGCAGCGCCTGGACCCGGGCGACCAGACCTGGCCCGAGGGGTTGATCGAGACCCTCGCGGCGACCGCGACCGCGTGAGCGACGACCGGATCCATCCCGCGGCGAGCCTGGGGTTCGAGGTCGCCGTCGAGCACTACGAGCGCGGACGCCCGTCCTACCCGGACGACGCCGTCACCTACTTCGTGCGCGAGCTCGGGATCGCCGAGGGTCGCGATGTGCTGGAGCTGGGTGCGGGGACGGGGAAGTTCACCGAGCTCATCGTGCACACGGGCGCGCGGATCATCGGGGTCGAGCCGGTCCCGGCGATGCGCGCGGCGCTCGAGCGCAACTGCCCCACCGTCCGGGTGGTCGACGGCACGGCGGAGGCGATCCCGGCGGAGGACGCCGCGTTCGACACGGTGCTCGCCGCCGCGGCCTTCCACTGGTTCGACGGCGTCCGCGCGCTGCCCGAGATCCACCGGGTCCTGCGCCCCGAGGGCGCGCTCGGCCTGATCTGGAACGCACGCGACGAGGCGAGCGACTGGTCCGAACGGCTGACCGAGATCTTCGACCGGCTGGCCGGCGAAGGCGCCCCCCGATACCGATCCGGCAGGTGGCGGGTGGCGTTCGAGCGGACCGACCTGTTCGGTCCGCTCCACCACCGCGTCGCGTACCACGTCCACCGCGTGACGCCCGAGGCGTTCCTCGATCGGGTGCTCTCGGTGAGCTACGTGGCCGCGGCCTCCGATGACGAACGCGAACGCGTCCGCGCTGAGGTCGAGGAGCTCCTCGCGACCGACCCCGAGCTCGGCGGCGACGAGATCGCGATCCCGTACCGGGCGGACGTGTTCTGGACCTGGAGGCGCTGAGCGGCGACCGCGATCAGGCGCCGGCGACGAGCGTGTACCGGGGCCGCTGCTCGAGCCAGCCGAGCGGCCACGGCTCGTGGAGCTTGCCCGCCCACTCGACGTCGCGCAGGCGCTTGATGCGCACCGCCGACCACCCGGCCTCGTGGACCGCGTCGATCAGCGGGACGGGCGAGGGCAGGCGCGCGAGCGGCAGCTCGGCCAGCACCTCCGCCGGGTACGGCGCGTGGTGATCGTCCCCCACGCCCATCAACCGGCGGAGCATCTCGGCGGCGAGGTCCTTGGCCTTGCGACGGAGGTCGTCCTCGCCCCAGACGCCCTCGAACAGCACGAGGCGCTTCGACACCTCGCGCCACCGCGCGAGCGCGCCGACCGGATCGGGCAGCGTCCACAGGACGTGCCGCTCCATCACGGCGTCGAACGGTCCGTCGGGCGGCTCGGTACCCGAACCGACGACGAACCGCATCCGCTCGTCCAGCCCCCGCTCCTTCGCCTTGAGCTCGGCCCTGCCCAGCATCCCGGGCGACAGGTCGAGCGCCGTGACCTCGTAGCCGAGCTCCGCGGCGAGCAGCGACAGTGCGCCGGTCCCCGCGCCGACGTCCAACACCTTCGAGCCGGGTCCGGGGAGGGCCTCGGCGAGGGCCTGACGCCAGGCCGCAGCCTCGAGCGGATCCGAGATCGCGTGCGAGCGCGTCTCGTCGTACGTGTCGGAGTCCCGGTCCCAGTAGTCGCGGATCCGGTCGTGGACGTCGCCGGTCATCGCGACCTCAGAACAGCGCGGCGGCGAGCTTGCGGCGGTACTCGGCGACCAGCTCGTCGTCCTCGCCGAGCACCGTGAACACTTCGAGCATCGCCTGGCGGGCGTCCGGGTCGTCGGGCAGGGCGCCCAGCATCGCGTCCAGCGCCTCGCGCCATGTCCCCTTCGCGGCCAGGCGCTTGGCGGATGCCAGCGTCCCGGGCTCGGTCAGGTTGGCCCAGTCGCGCACCTCGAGCATCGCCAGGATGCGTTCGGCCTCCGGGTCGGGCAGGGCCGGCGCGAGCGTCTCGCGCGCCAGGTCCTCGCGTCCGGTCTCGGCGTAGATCCGCGCGAGCCCGACGCGGGCGTCCCGACTGGTGGGATCGACCTCGAGGGCCTCGCGATACTTCTCCTCGGCGTCGTCGAGGTGTCCTTCGAGCTCCTCCTCGAGCGCTTCCTCTGCCTCCAGCTCGGCCTCCGACGGCATCAGCTTGTCGACGAACTCGTTCACCATCGGCTCGGGGATCGCTCCGACGAACCCGTCGATCGGCTGTCCGTCGCGGAACGCGACCACGGTCGGGATGCTCTGCACGCCGAACTGGCCGGCCGTGTACGGGTTGGCATCGACGTCCAGCTTGGCGAGCAGGAACGCGCCGCTGCGCTCGCCCGCGACCTTCTCCAGGATCGGACCGAGCGTGCGGCAGGGGCCGCACCACGACGCCCACAGGTCGACGACCACGGGACGCTTCTTGGACTCCTCGATCACGGTCTCGAGGAAGTTCTGGTCGGTCGCCTCGACGACGACCGGCCCGGATTCGGTCACCTGTTCCTGCATCTCCACCCCAGAGTAATCAGCTTGGCCTCGAATCGTCTCGCCGCTCGAGCCGCATCCCTCATGTCGGGCAGCGTTCCTCGGGTCCGCCCCGAGCAGATGGGCAGAGGGCCGCCCTCGATCCGGCGCCGGGGGCGGTGCCATGACCCGAACCTCGCCGCCTTCGATCCAGGTGCGCCGACGCCGAACGAACGCGGCCGGGATCACGCAGGGCCGATGCTAGACTCGCCGTGTGGCGACCCGAGTAACGACGGAACCGTCGCACGAGGAGCTCGGCCTCTCGTCCGAGGACCTCCGTTCCATGTATCGCACGATGGTGACGGCGCGGCTCGTCGACGAGGCGGCGTTCCGCCTCAACCGTCAGGGCAAGGCGCCGTTCGTCGTTCCGGTCTCCGGGCACGAGGGGTGTCAGGTCGGCACCGCGTGGCCGCTGCGGCCCGGCCAGGACATCTGGGTCCCGTACTACCGGGACGTCGCCGTCGTCCTCATCGCCGGGATGACGCCGTACGAGATCTTCCTCGGCTTGTTCGCCAAGGCGGAGGATCCGTCCTCCGGAGGTCGCCAGATGCCGAGCCACTGGGGCTCGCGCCGGCTCGGGATCATCAGCCACTCCTCTCCCATCGCCACCCAGGTCCCGCATGCCGCGGGCATCGCCTACGCCGCGAAGTACCGCGGCGAGGACGCCGTGGTGGGCTGCTGGTTCGGCGAGGGGGCGACGAGCGCCGGCGCCTGGCACGAGGGTCTGAACTTCGCCGGCATCCACAAGCTGCCGGTCATCTTCGTCTGCGAGAACAACTACTACGCGATCAGCGTCGGCCAGCCGCTGCAGATGGCGATCGAGAACGTCGCCGAACGCGCGGCGGGCTACGGGTTCCCCGGCGTCGTCGTGGACGGGAACGACGTCCTCGCGTCGTTCGCCGCGATGAAGACCGCGGTGGAGCGCGCGCGGGCCGGTGAGGGCCCCACCCTGATCGAGGCGAAGACCTACCGCTTCTTCCCGCACACCTCCGACGACGACGACCGCTCGTACCGCTCACGCGAGGAGGTCCAGGAGGCCAAGGAGCGGGACCCGATCACGCGGTTCGCCGCCACGCTCACGGATCTCGGCGTGTTGGACCCTGCCGCGATCGACGCGGTGTGGGCCGAGACCAAGGCCGATGTCGACGCGCAGATCGACGCGGCGTGGAACGCCGCGGACCCCGATCCGTCGACACTCGGGCGGCACGTGTTCTTCGAACGGGACGGCGAGTGACCGAGAAGAACGTCGTCACCGCGATCCACGACACCCTGCACGACGAGATGGCGGGGGACGAACGCGTCGTGGTCCTCGGGGAGGACATCGCGACGCGGGGTGGTGTCTTCCGGGTGACGCAGGGGTTCCTGGACGAGTTCGGCGAGCAGCGGGTGATCGACACGCCGCTGGCCGAGGCGGGGATCATCGGCATCGCCGTGGGCATGGCTCTGCACGGGCTCCTGCCGGTCGCCGAGATCGAGTTCGCCGACTTCATCCACCCGGCGTACGACCAGATGGTCTCGGAGGTCGCGAGGATGCGGTACCGGACCAACGGGGACTTCGGGCTCCCGATGGTCGTCCGCGCGCCGTGGGGAGGCGGCGTGCACGGCGCGCTGTACCACTCGCAGTCGATCGAGGCCACGTACGGGCACATCCCCGGGCTCAAGGTCGTCGTCCCCGGCACGCCGTACGACGCGTCCGGGATGCTGCGCGCGGCGATCAAGGATCCGGACCCGGTCCTGTTCCTCGAGCACAAGCGCACGTACCGGCTGATCAAGGGCGAGGTCCCCGACGAGCCGTTCGAGGTGCCGCTCGGCACGGCGGACGTCAAGCGCGAGGGCGAGGACCTGACCGCGATCGCCTACGGGTTGTCCCTGCACCTGTGCCTGGAGGCCGCCTCCCGGCTGCAGGACGAGCAGGGCGTCTCGGTCGAGGTGGTGGACGTTCGGACGATCAGCCCGCTCGACAAGGAGACGATCCTCGCCTCGGTCCGCAAGACGGGCAAGGCGATGGTCGTCTACGAGGACAACCGCACCTACGGCGCGGGGGCCGAGATCGCGGCCACGATCGCCGAGGAGGCGATGTTCGACCTCGACGGGCCGATCGTGCGGATCGCCGGTCCGGACGTGCCCGCGATGGGCTTCGCCAGCAACCTCGAGCACGCCTTCATGCTCAACGCCGACCAGATCGGCGAGCGGATGCTCGAGCTCGCCCGCTTCTAGGCACGAACCACGCTCGAGCGGGCTCCGGCCCCACCGACCTTCGGTCTCCCCCGTCCCGGGTTCAGGAAATCCCCGAGAGGGCCGATACCTCAGGCACGACATGGACGACCGACCCGGGAAGCCGAGCGGCAGGTCGGCGGCGCTTCGGGATCTGCTGTGGATCCTGCTCGCCGTGCTCTTCCTCGTCGTGCTCGGCTCCGCGACCGGCCTGTTCGAACCCTTCTACACGTGGGTCGACGAGCGGTTGCGTGGGCAGGTCGGCGAATCCGTGGGTGCGCTCGTCCTCCTCGCGGTCGGGCTCTCGCTGTTCGCGATCGTGCAGGGCCGGTCGAGCCGGCGTGAGAGCACCGCCCGTCATCAGGCGGAGAGCCGCTTCCGAGCGCTCGTCGAGCAGATGCCCGCCGTCATCTCCACGTGGGATCCGCGCCCGCCGATCGGCACCGCGCCCATGCTCTACGTGAGCCCACAGGTGGAACGGATCCTCGGGTACACGGCGCAGGAATGGATCGACGACCCGGCTCTGTGGATCCGCACGGTCCACGACGAGGACCGCGACCGCGTGCTGGCCGAGTCGGAGCTCGCCGACCGGACGGGCGAACCGCAGGTGATCGAGTACCGCCACGTCCGCAAGGACGGCACCGTCATCTGGGTGCACGAGGAGGCGGTCACGATCGAACGCGACCGCCAGGGCCGCCCGTCGCTGGCGCAGGGTGTCAAGTACGACGTCACCGAACGCAAGCACGCCGAACAGGACCTCGCCCAGACGGAGGCGCGCTACCGGACGCTGGTCGAACGCGTCCCGGCGGTCACCTACACCTGGGACGCGGCGCACCGCAGCGGCGAGGCGCCCGCGCCCTACATCAGCCCGCAGGTGCAGGAGCTGCTCGGCTACTCGGCCGACGAGTTCGGGGATCCCCAGCTCTGGTCGACCCTGGTCCACCCCGATGACCTGCAGCGCGTCCTCACGGAGTGGGCGGCGTGCGAGGACGGCGAGGCGACCTTCCGCTCCGAATACCGGATGCGGACGCGCGAGGGTCGCGAGGTGTGGATCCGGGACGAGGCGATCCCGGTCGGACGCGACGACGACGGCCACGCGCTGTTCCAGGGGGTGATGTTCGACATCACCGAGCGCAAGCTGGCCGAGGAACGCCTCCAGAAGGCGGAGGCGAACTACCGGACCCTGGTCGAGCAGCTGCCCGTCGTCGTGTACCAGGACGCGGTCGACGACGTGAGCACCGCCCTGTACATCAGCCCGCAGTACGAGCGGCTGTTCGGGTTCCCACCGGGAGCCCGCCTGCGGAACCCGCAGTTCTGGGTGGACCACCTGCATCCGGAGGACCGCGACCGCGTCCTCGAGCTCTCGAAGTGGACCAACGAGACCGGCGAGCCCTTCTCGGCCGAGTACCGGTTCATCGGTCGCGACGGTCGCGTCGTGTGGGTGCGCGACGAGGCGGAGCTGCTCCGCGATGCAGACGGCGAACCGATGATGTGGCAAGGGGTCCTGCTCGACGTCACGGCCCGCAAGCACGCGGAGGAGGCGCTCTCGCGTCGCGACCTGGTCCTGCAGGCGATCGGGTTCGCGGCCGAACGGTTCCTCAAGAGCGACGACTGGGCAGCCGCGCTCCCCGACGTGCTGGAACGGCTCGGGACGGCCTCGAGCGCCGGCCGCGTCTACGTGTTCGAGAACGTCCCGCTCGAGGACGGTCGCCTCGGGATGCGCCTGTACCGGCAGTGGTTCGGATCGGGCACGCCCGAGATCGGCGGCGGCGTCACGACCCTCGCGTACGACGACGGGTTCGCGCGATGGCGCTCGGTCCTGTCCGGGGGCCGGGAGCTCCACGGGCTCACCCGCGACTTCCCCGAGCAGGAACGCCCGCACCTGGAGGACGAAGGGGTCCTGTCGCAGATCGTGGTCCCGGTCTCGGTCGGCGACGAATGGTGGGGCTTCATCGGGTTCGACGACTACGCGACCGAGCGCGTCTGGCCGGCCGCCGAGGTCGAGGCGCTCAAGGCGGCCGCCGACACGCTCGGCGCCGCGATCGGACGCACCCGCGCCGAACACCAGCGTCGCGAGGAGCAGGCCGCGCGGCAGGAGCTCGAGCTCCGGACCAGCGCCGTCCTGGCCTCCGCGCTCGAGGCGATCGTCACGATGGACGAGCGCGGCCGGATCGTGGACTTCAACCCGGCGGCGGAGCGGATGTTCGGCTACGCCCTCGAGGACGTGGCGGGCGAGTCGCTCGCCGAGATCCTGATCCCGCCCGAACTTCGCGAACGGCACCGCGCGGGGTTCACGCGGTTCCTCGAGACCGGCCAGCCGGCGATCCTCGGCAAGCACCTCGAGGTGGAGGCGCTCCGGGCCGACGGCCGGCGACTCCCGATCGAGCTGACGGTCACCCAGGTCCAGATGCCGGGGACGACGCTGTTCACCGGCTTCATCCGCGACCTGACCGAGCGTCGCACCGCCGAGCTCCAGCTCCGGGAGGCCGAGCAGCGGTACCGGACGCTGGTCGAGAACCTGCCCGCCGCCACCTACATCGACCTGGTCGACGACGGGTCCACCACCCTGTACATCAGCCCGCAGATCGAGGCGATCTGGGGGTACTCGCAGCAGGAGTGGACGGCCGACCCCGACATCTGGATCAACGCGCTGCACCCGGACGACCGCGAACGGACCCTCGCGGCCGTCGAGCGTCATAACGAGCTCGGCGAGCCGTTCGAGGTCGAGTACCGGTTCCGAGCGAAGGACGGCCGGTGGACGTGGGTGGGCGACCACGCGACGGCCGTCCGCGATGAGGCAGGACGGATCGCGTTCTCCCAGGGCGCGATGTTCGACGTCACCGAGCGCCGTCAAGCCGAGGACCAGCTGCGCGAGGCCGAGGAACGCTACCGGGCCATCGTCGAGCACGTCCCGGCCGCGATCTACGTCGACGTGCCCGACGGCAGCATGCAGAGCCGCTACGTGAGCCCCCAGATCGAGCAGATCATGGGCTGCACGCCCGAGGAGTTCATCGCCGACCCCGAGCTCTGGCTCGATCTGCATCCCGGACGAGCACCAACGGGCGGAGGTGCGCGAGACCTACATCGGAGCGATCCGCGAACGCCGTCCCTCGTGGACGGGCGAGTACCTGATCCGTCACGAGGACGGACGCGAGGTGTGGGTGCACGACGAGACCACGTTCGTGACCGACGAGCACGGGGAACCGCTCTTCCTGCAGGGCGTGATGTACGACGTGACCGAACGCAAGCTGGCCGAACGCGCCCTGCGCGAGAGCGAGCAGCGCGAACGGGAGGCCGCCGAACGTCTGCGCGCGATCGACGAGATGAAGAACACGTTCCTCGCGGCGGTGTCGCACGAGCTCCGGAGCCCGCTCACCTCGATCCTCGGGCTCTCGCTCACGCTCGAGCAACAGCAGCTGCCCGTGTCGGAGCAGCAAGAGCTGGTCGGCCGGCTGGCGCTGAACGCCCGCAAGCTCGACCGGCTCCTCAAGGACCTGCTCGACATCGACCGCCTCTCGCGCGGGATCGTGACGCCGAAGGTGCGCCCCTCGGATCTCGCGTCGATCGTGGGCCGCACGGTCGAGAGCCTCGACGTCCTGGACCAGCGGTCGATCCTGGTGCAGACCGAGCCCGTGACCGTGCCGGTGGACGCACCCAAGATCGAGCGGATCGTCGAGAACCTGGTGATGAACGCCGTCCGGCACACCGACCCCGACGTGGGGATCTGGGTGCGGGTGTGGCCGCAGGACGGCGGCGCGGTCATCGCGGTCGAGGACGACGGGCCGGGCGTGCCCCTCGAGCTCCGGCACGAGATCTTCGAGCCGTTCCGACAGGGACCGACGTCGTCCGGGCACGCGCCCGGCACGGGCATCGGGCTCTCGCTGGTCGCGATGTTCGCGGACCTGCACGGCGGTCGGGCCTGGGTCGAGGATCGCGAGGGCGGCGGCGCGTCCTTCCGCGTCTTCCTGCCGGGCGACACCGCCCACCATCGGACGGGCAACGGCCAGGGGCACGGCGCGCCCACCAGCGTCGCAAGCGAGGCCGCGGGCTAGACTTTCGGGGTGGCCGTCCGCGAGCACAACCCTCTCCAACGACGTCTCTACCTCCCGATCGTCTCGACGACCGGGACGCCCGCCTCCACCGAGCGCAAGCCGCCCTGGCTCAAGGTTCGGCTCCAGCGGGGCCCGAACTACCGCGAGCTCGAGAGCATCATGCGCACGCGTTCGCTGCACACCGTGTGCGAGGAGGCGATGTGCCCGAACATCTCCGAGTGCTGGGAGGAGCGCGAGGCGACGTTCCTGATCCTCGGGGACACGTGCACCCGTCGGTGCGGGTTCTGCGACGTGATGACGGGCAAGCCCGACGCGGTGGACGAGGACGAGCCGGCCAAGATCGCGGACGCCGTTCGTGAGATGGGGCTGCGTTTCGTCGTCGTCACGGGCGTGGCACGCGACGACCTCCCGGACGGGGGGGCGCGGATCTGGGCATCGACGATCCGGGCGATCCGCGGTGCGGTCCCCGACTGCGGCGTCGAGGTCCTGCCGACCGACTTCAAGGGCGGCGAACGGGACATCGCGACCGTGATCGAGGCCGAGCCCGACGTCTTCGCGCACAACCTCGAGACCGTTCGCCGACTGCACGGCCGGATCCGGCCCGCGTTCGGCTACGACCGCACGCTCGAGGTGCTGCGCACCGCCCAGCGGCTGCGCGAGGGACAGGTCACGAAGTCGAACCTGATCCTCGGGATGGGCGAGCGTCCCGACGAGATCCCGCAGGCGCTGCGCGACCTCGCCGACGCCGGCGCGCGGATCGTCACGATCGGCCAGTACCTCCGACCGACCGAGCACCACCTGCCCGTCGACCGGTGGGTGCACCCGGACGAGTTCGCGCGGTGGAAGGACCTGGGCGAGTCGTTCGGGATCGCCCACGTCGAGGCCGGTCCCCTCGTGCGGAGCTCGTACCACGCCGGCAAACAGTTCCAGCGGGCGACCTCGTCGGTCTGAGGCGTGGAGGAGCCGGCCTGTACGCCGGATCCTGTCCCGGCCCGAGGGCCGGTGGCGACCATCTGTCTGAGCGCTCTCGCGAGCGCCCCGGGGCCGAAGCCCTCGTGCGGCCTACCCGGGAGCTCGGACGGGCCGTCCTCGAACGCTCCCTGCTTGGCCTAGCTCCGGGTGGGGCTTGCCGAGCCGAGCCGGTCACCCGGCTCGCTGGTGAGCTCTTACCTCACCGTTTCACCCTTACCGCTTTCGCGGCGGTCTGTTCTCTGTGGCGCTTTCCACGGGTCGCCCCGTCTGGGTGTTACCCAGCACCCTGCCCTGCGGAGTCCGGACGTTCCTCGAGCGTTGCCGCCCGCGGCCGCCCGGCCGGCTCCTCCGCGCCCAGTCTAGAGAACCCCGGCGGCCGTATCATCCGCACCACGATGCGTGCTCGTGCCGCGATCGTGCTCGTGCCGGTGCTCGCGCTCGCCGCGTGCGCCCAGCAACCTGACGGCCCCGCTGCGCCGATCGCACCCGCACAGCTCGCGCCGGGCCCGGCCCTCGAGGCCTCGGCCGCACGGCAGGCCGTCGTCGAGTTCGTCGACGCGTACCGAGGGTCGCCCGATCAGGGGGTCGGGCTGTTGAAGCAGCTCGTGGTGGGCCCCGATCTCGAGTCGTGGGTGCGTTGGCTCGACGTCCAGCATCGCGAGTTCGACGGGACGATCGAGTCGGCGGCGGACATGCGCGACGTCGAGTTCATCGGCACCGTGACGGCCCGGCGCATCCCCCTCGCCTCGGTGGGTCTGTCCGCATCGGTCCTGTTCCGGTTCGCGCCGCCGGACGACGACCCGATCGACCTCGTCCGGGTCCTCGACGGCCCCGTCACGCTGATCCGGACGGCCGCCGGGACCTACCGCGTCGAGGACCTGCTGCGCAACGGCGTACCGATGTCCGACAGCATCCAACCGTTCCGCCACCAGGTGCGCACGGAGGGTGGCGTGACCGTCCACCTGGATTCGCTCTTCATGTTCCCGCCCAAGTGGCAGTTCAACGTGATCGTCGAGAACGCGACCTCCCGCGACATCGCGCTCGACCCCACCGGCGCGGCCCTGTTCGTCGACCGGGTCGACGGGTTCGAGCGCATCGAGGGCACCCTCACGCCGTCGCTCGTCACCGTGCCGGCGGGCGGAAGCGTCGAGGGCCTGATGGTCTTCCAGGCGCAGCGCTCCGCGGACGGACGCGTCCTCTCGCTCGTCTACGGCACCGGCCCGAACGCGCTCCGGTTCGAGTTCCCGCTGCAGGATCTGGTCACCGCGGTTCCTCCTCCGGCTCCCACAGACGCGGGGACGGTGCAGACCGCTCCCAGCTAGCGCCCTCGCCGGCCAGCCACTCGTCGACGCCTCGGTTCGCGAGCGCGTCCGCCTCCACGTTGCGTTCGCGCCGGACGTGCTCGAGCTGCACCTCGTCGAACCCCTTGATCAGGGAGCGCGCCTCGTGGTGGAGCCGTTGGAGCGTCGGGTTCTTCACCTTCCACCGGCCGGCGAGCTGTTCGATCAGCAACCGGCTGTCCGAACGCAGGAGCAGGTTGGTCGCGCCGAGCTCCCGGGCGCGTTCGAGACCTCGGATCGCGGCCGTGTACTCGGCGACGTTGTTGGTCGCGACGCCGAGCCCTTCGGCGATCTCGGCGACGACCTCACCGTCCTCGTCCGTGATCTCGACACCGATCCCGGCGGGCCCCGGGTTGCCGCGGGCCGCGCCGTCGCAGTGCAGGATCAGGCGAAGACGACGATCCGACGGCAGTACTCACACCTCTTCACGCCCTCGGTGCGCTTCAGGCGGTCGAGCTCGACGGCCGAGAGCTTCTCGTGGCAGGCCTGGCACACCCCGTCCTCGATCGCGGCGGCGCCGACGCCGTGCTTCTGCTCCCGCAGGTCGTCGTAGAGCTCGAGCAGCTCCTCGTCGAACGCGGGTGTGAGGGCCTCGCGCTCCGAACGCTTGGCGGTGATGTCGGCCGAGATCGTGTCGAGCTCCCGGACCGCGTCGCCGCCGACCTCCTCGACGCGCGCCCGGGCCGCCTCGGCCTCGGTCTGCGACTGCCCGGCTCGGGCCTCGACGTCCTCCTTGCGGACCATCTGCTCGAGCAGCTCGTCCTCGGCGCGCGAGCGACGCTCCTTCAGACTCACGATCTCGTGCTGGAGGGCCTCGAGCTCCTTCGCGTTGGCGATCGAGCCGTCGTACATGCGCTTCTCCTCGGCGTGGAGCTTGTCGCTCATCGAGGCGATCTCGTGTTCGAGCCGGGCCGACTCGCTCGAGATCGAGTCCGACGCCAGCCGGAGCTCGCCCAGTCGGGCGTCGGCCTCCTCCATCTCCTTGCGGAGCGAGGACAGCTCCTCGCCGGCCTCGAGCTGCTCCCGCCGGTGCTCCAGGCGGTCGATCGACGTGTCGAGGTCCTGCAGCTCGAGGATCCGTTCCAGTCCGCGCATCGGAGCGCCAGGGTAGCCGATGCCGCGCGCTACACGAGCGTGAGCTGCTCCCCCTGCGGCTCGTTCCGCTCACGCGTGACCCTCGCGAGAACCGAGCGGGTGGAGGCGCTGCCGGCCGGACGCCGCCCAGCGAACGGATCAGGCCCGACACCCGGCGGCCGAGCGCGTCGCGTTCGGCGGCGGGGGCGTAGGGCTTGCGGTAGAGGTGCTCGTAGCGTTCGACGAGGTCGGGGTAGGTCTCGGCGAGCCACGGGAGGAACTCCTCGCGCACGCCGGGGCGGAGGTGCAGCAGGATCGGCGAGACGTGCGTGGCCCCGGCGTCGATCGCGGCCGCGACGACCTCGCGGAGCTGACGCGGGTCGTCGGTGATCCCGGGCAGGATCGGCGCCATGAGCACGCCGCACGGGATGCCCGCCTCGTTCAGGGTCCGAACGGCCTCGATCCGCTTGCGAGGGTGCGGGGTCCCGGGCTCGCTCGCGCGCCAGGCGTCCTCGTCGAGCGTCCCGATCGAGAACGCCGTGGACACGTCGGTCACGCGAGCGGCCTCGACCAGCAGCTCGAGGTCACGCAGGATCAGCGTGCCCTTGGTCAGGATCGAGAACGGGTTCCGGTAGTCGGTGAGCGCCCCGATGATCCCGGGCATCAGGCGGTAGCGGCCCTCGGCGCGCTGGTAGGGATCGGTGTTGGTGCCCATCGCGATGCCCTCGCCCTTCCAGCGCTTGGCGGCGAGCTGGCGCCGGAGCACCTCGGGCGCGTTGACCTTGACCACGATCTTCTTCTCGAAGTCCGAGCCCGCGTTCATGTCGAGGAAGGTGTGCGTCGGCCGAGCGAAGCAGTAGGAGCAGGCATGCGAACAACCTCGGTACGGGTTGATCGACCAGTTGAACGGCAGGTAGTTGCCGGGGACGGGGTTGATGATCGTCTTGCACTCGGCCTCGATGAACTCCATCCCGCGGAACTCCGGCGTGTCGAACCGTCGCCTCGCGATCTCGAACAGGGGCTCGGGGGCCATCCGGGCACGATAGAACATACGTTCGATTCGGGCAAGCCCTCCCCCTCGGGCCCGCTCCGGCCTAGGCTTCGGCCTCGATGGCGATCTGGCTGGTTCGGCACGGCGAGACCGAGTGGTCGATCTCGGGGCAGCACACCGGGAGCACCGACATCGCGCTCACGCCCGAGGGACGGCTCCAGGCCGTCGCGATCGGCAAGCTCCTCGCCGGTCGCCGGTTCGACCACGTCTTCGCGAGCCCGATGCTCCGAGCGCAGGAGACGGGCCGGCTCGCGGGGTTCGGCGACCGGATCCGGGTGCACGAAGGGCTGCTCGAGTTCGACTACGGCGAGTTCGAGGGCCTGACGACCGAGCAGATCTGGGAGCGTCGTCCCGACTGGGAGCTGTTCCGCGACGGCTGCCCGGGCGGCGAAACGCCCGAGCAGATGGCCAAGCGCGTCGACGCGCTGATCGAGGAGCTGCGCGAGCTCGGCGGCAACACCCTGCTGTTCGGGCACGGCCACTGCTTCCGGTCGTTGGCCGCCCGTTTCCTGAACCTGTCGATCCGCTACGCGACGAACCTGCGACTGGACGCCGGGACGGTCTCGATCGTCACGGACGGCCGCGACGGGCCTGCGCTCCTCCTGTGGAACCGCCGGGTCCAGCCGAGAGCGGTCCTCGTCGCGGACATCGCCACCTCGATCGCCCGAACGGTCCCCTAGCGGCTCGGGCTAGGATGCCCACGTGGGTTGCCTGTTCGCGATCGTCGCCCTCATCACGCCCCGGCTCATCCTGTTCATCCTGTGGCTGTTCACGAACTACCTGAACACCGCGTTCTCGAGCGGCTGGTGGGGACTCCTCGGGTTCTTCTTCCTGCCGACCACCACGATCGCGTACGCGATCGCCCAGAACGAGTTCACGACCGTCACGGGCGGGATCGAGGCGATGGGGATCGTGCTGATCGTGCTCGGCGTCGTGATCGACGTCGGGATGCTCGGCGGCTCGGGGCGCGGCGTCGCCCGCAAGAGCTGACGCGGGCGACCGTGCTCGACGAGGTGACGATCGCCGAGCTGCGGGCCTCGATGGCGTCGGGCTCGCTCACCTCGCGCGCGCTGACCGAGACGTACCTCGCCCGGATCGAGACCCTAGACTCGGCGCTCCGCTCGGTCCTGCAGACGAACCCCGACGCGCTCGAGATCGCCGACGCGCTCGACGCCGAGCGACGTTCGGGCCACATCCGGGGGCCGCTCCACGGGATCCCCGTCCTCGTGAAGGACAACATCGATACGGCCGATCGGATGAGGACGACGGCGGGGTCGTTCGCGCTCGGCGAGGTGAGGCCGGCGAACGACGCGACCGTGGTCGGGCGGTTGCGCGACGCCGGCGCGGTGATCCTGGGCAAGGCGAACCTGTCCGAGTGGGCGAACTTCCGCTCGACGCGTTCGAGCAGCGGGTGGAGCGCCCGCGGCGGCCAGTGCGTGAACCCGTACGCGCCCGACCGCAGCCCGTGCGGCTCAAGCTCGGGCTCGGGCGTCGCGGTCTCGGCGAACCTGTGCGCGGTCGCCGTCGGGACCGAGACCGACGGCTCGATCATCTGCCCGTCATCGATCAACGGCCTCGTCGGCATCAAGCCGACGGTCGGGCTCGTGAGTCGATCCGGCGTCATCCCGGTCTCGCACTCGCAGGACACGCCGGGGCCGATGGCGCGGTCCGTCGCCGACGCGGCGGCGCTGCTGACGGCGCTGGCCGGCGCGGACGAGCGGGATGCCGCGACCAAAGGATCCAACGTCGAGGCGGACTACGCCGCGTTCGTCGACCCCGAAGGGCTCCGCGGCGCGCGGATCGGCGTCGCCCGGAACCTCGCCGGCTTCAACGACCGCGTCGACCGGCTGTTCGAGGACGCGCTCGCGGCGATGCGCGAGCTCGGCGCCGAGATCGTCGACCCCGCGGACATCTCCCACACCGACGAGCTCGAGGATCCCGAGCTCGAGGTGCTCCTGTACGAGTTCAGAGCCGACCTGGAGGCGTACCTGGGATCCCTCGGCCCGTCTCAGCCGCACCGGACGCTGGCCGACCTGATCGCGTTCAACGAGGAGCAGGCCGACGTCGAGATGCCCTTGTTCGGGCAGGAGCTGTTCGAGCAGGCCGCGGCGAAGGGTCCGCTCACCGAGCCCGCGTACGTGGAGGCGCTCGCCACGTGCCGGCGCCTGTCGCGGGTCGAGGGGATCGACGCGGTGATGGACGAACATCGCCTGGACGCGCTCGTCGCCCCGTCGAACGCGCCCGCGTGGCGCATCGACCACGCCAACGGCGACCACGACGTCGGCGGGAACTCGACGCCGGCGGCGGTGGCCGGCTACCCGAACGTGACCGTCCCGATGGGGTTCGCGTTCGACCTCCCGATCGGGATCTCGCTCATGGGCCGAGCCTGGAGCGAGGGGACGCTGATCCGGCTGGCGTCGGCGTTCGAGCACAGCACTCGCCACCGGCGTTCGCCAAGGGTGGAGCGTGCAGTGGGCGGCTGAGGATCCGAACCTCCTACCGCGCGCCTGTACGGTCGTCCGTCGGGGGTAACGCCGCCTCCAGGTCCCAGGCCCGTGCCGACGTCGATGGGGAGGCGGATCACGACGCCGGGGCCACGGCTCTCGACGAAGGCCGCGCCACGTGTCTCACCCAGGTATCGAGGCGCGATCGCCTCGCGAGCCTCGCGGACCACCGTCGGATCGGTATCCCGCGTAACGCGTCCGGAAACCTTGACGCCTCGGAATGGAGGGACCGTCTCGAAGACCGTCAACACGGCGCGATCGTCGACGGCGATGCGCCGGAGCTTCGGATCGTCGGCAGCGACGACGACCTCGAAAGCGGAATCCGTGCAGCGATACCAAACGGGAGAGACATCCGCCGAGCCATCCACCCGATACGTGACGAGTGCGGCGGGCGAGGGAGCATCCAGCAGCGAACGTACGTCGTCGAGGCTCACCGCGTGGATGGTACCGGGGTGGGCGTACTTGGTTGCGCGAGTGTTCGCGGATGTACCTGGAGACCGAGCGTTCAGCGTGACCTATGAAGGTCGACGAGTCGACCCGCTGCGGTGGACCGCAGGAAGCAGCGGTCCCCGGGGGTCATCGGTCAGGGGATAGATCGGTCTCTGCGCCAGAACTTCCACCAGCGTCGCCGAGGCGGGCGGCGGCGACGCGCCAGTTCCCCGCGCAACTCGTCCGACTTGCCGTGTGCGGCCGAGAACCCCTGCCCGCTGAGCGGAGCGCCACCGTGGTTCTCTGCGCCTCCGATGCCGCCAAACCCGCTCATACCAGCGAGTGTATCGCCAGTTCCCGCGCCGATCGTGAGCACGCCCGGCTGCGCGAGTGTTCGGGGACCTCGGTGCCCTCGTCGGCGAGGAGGCCGCGAGCGAGGAGTTGAACACCGTCGCTATCAGCTTCCGCATGATCAGAACTCCAGGTGTCGGGTCGTCCGGGGACCGTGCTTCGCCTCCACACCTGGTGCCGACTAGGTCCCGATCGAGGTTGGCCCCGTCGAAGTTGGCCCCGATGAGGTCGGTCCCGACTGGATGGGCCCCGCGAGGTTGGCCCCGATGAGGTTCCCGTTGATGTTGGCCCCGTCGTCGTGGGAGGCGAATCGTCCGCCGAGATGACGAGTGCGATCACGGTGGCAGCGATGACCAGGATGACGACGACGATCGCGACGAGGGCGATGCCACTCAAAGGCTTCTTCCGAGGTTCGCTTGGGGGTGGGTCAGGCTGCATCCCGCACGCTCGCTGGGCTCGGCTTCATCCGACGATCGTCACACTACAGGGCTCGCCGTGCTGCGCGAGTTCCTCCGCCTCCGCACGGTTGCCCGTGATCAGGCGGTGCTCGTGGGGATGCTGCGCGAGGTGGAGCGCTTAGTTCGAGCGGCTCAACCAGTCGGCGAGGACCGGAAGAACGATGAGGAGCGCGATAGCTACGGCGATGAGGATGACCCACGCGACCGCCGTCTGCTTCGGGGAGCCGAGCATGTCCTTCGGCTTCGGCCATCGGTTCGGGTCGAAAAGCATCGCTTAGGAGCATACGACCGGCCTGCTGGTCGACTGCGAGGAGGATCGGACGCTCCGGGCGGTGCTCGTCGGGATGCTGCTGGAAGGCGACGAGAAGCGCGAGTTCTAGAGGAACTTCAGCGACGGGGGATGAACCGGCGGTCGTCGGGATTCACAACGTTCGAGACGTAGCTGTCGCGCTTCGGAGCCGGACGCGCGAACCAAGCCTTGAGACGCGACCAGAGGCCGGGGCGACGCTGGCCGATGCCCTCGCCGTCCGAGTCCCGAAGCCCCCAGTGCTCAGGCGGAGGGCCACCGGCGTAGTAGCGGGGGTAGTAGCTGGGGTACAGCGGTGGGATGTCTGGGTACTCGGGGCTTGTGCCGTGTTCCTTACTCATGCTCCCCATTATGCGCTAAGCGGCATCGCGGATGGGGGGTAGGTGTGCTGCCCTACCGATCTCTGACGGAGTCGAGGATGGCGGCGGTCAGCAGTCCGGCCACCACGACGGCCGTGACCAGTAGCGTGAGCATCCGGGGACCTGCGCCCCACGCATGGCAGTCCTGGATGTCGGGGCAGTCGTGCGGGCCGTACGGGACGACGAAGAAGGCGATCGAGGCTCCAATGAGAGCCGCCCCAACGCGGCGAGGAACCAACGGCTCACAACGAGGTAATCGTACGTCTCCGCTCATTCGGAAGCGTCCTTATTGCTCGGAGTCAGCTCCAGGGTCGGAGGCTGATCCTCGCTCAAACCCTGATCTCGGACGCGTCTCCCCCATGGGAAAGACGAGCTCGTGAGGATGAGAAAGATCCCTCAACTGCGACGAGAACCCGACCGCCTGTCCCGGATGGATGCCCGCGGCGTCGCGCGCTTCCCGCGCCATCCGTATCACGCCCTCCACCGCCTCGAGCATCGTCGGAGCCTCGATCGTGTGCGTGAGACGCCACACGTGATAGCGACCCCAGGTCGCGACCTCGGTTATGGCGTCGGTGCCGAACGCAGTGGCAAGAGTAGGCAGTACACGCTCTGACTGCTGGGTGCTCAACTCAGCGTCGCTCAGCGTGATGGCCAATCCATAGATCGGCATCTCCATATGCTATACGCGAGCCTGATGAGCGACGCCCCGTTCGACCTGGACCTGATTCCGTGCGGACGCGTGACGCCGGTCACTTTTCGCGAACGTACATGGGCTCACCATCACGATGAGCAACGCGGTCGTCTCAGATCGAGCGCCGCATCCGAGCGACAAGCACGCCTGGCACCTGGGTGTACACGTAGCCGGGCGTTCCAGGCATCTGGTCCTGCTCGGGACGGAGAAGCGGCTCCTCGAGCGCGTCGAGCGCGAATCGATGCTCGAAGAATGGGGCCAAGATCATCCAGAGCGGCCGATGGAAGTACCACTGCAACACGGGTTGACCAGGGATCGCGACCCCCTTGCTCCTGGACGGGCGCCCGTACGAGGAGACCTTGACCGAGTAGACCTCTGAGCCGCTGCCCTCCGGATCGAACTCGACCGTCGGCCGTGCATCGCCGGAGTTGAACGCCGGATGCAGCGTCGAGAAGACGAACCGACCGGCCGGCCTCAACAACAGCGACGCCGAGGCCACCATCGGCTCGATCGACTGCATATCCATGATCGCCATGTTGCTGACCACTGCATCGAACGATCCTGGTTCGCCGAGCGAGAGCAAAGCTTCCTCGTTGGTTGCGTCTACATGCCTGTAGTCGACCTGGCCCCCGTGCGCGCGAGCCCGCTCGAGCATTGCCTCGCTGAAATCGACCGCAAGCACACGCCCTCCAACCTCTGCCATCCGGCGCGCGAATTCGCCGTTCCCACAGGCGATCTCGAGCACGCGCTCTCCCGGCTCAAGCGCCAGCAGCCTTTCGACTGGCGGCTCGATGAGGTGTCTCTGCCAGGTTCGGCCCGCCTCGACGCGCTCATCCCAGAAGGCGGCCAATTCGTCCCATGCTGAGCGGACTTCGTCTTGCAGGCTGCCTTCCTCGTCCATGGCCGGAGCGTAGTCGTCCGAGGCGTCGACAGTCGGGCAGGTATGCGAGACCGCCACGCCGGTCACGCTTCGGCGGCGTACGTCTGCCTCATGGGTTCGACAACCGCCGAGGCCGGAGACATCATCAGGTAGTGGCGCACGAGACTGGTCGAAGCCGGGCACGCCGCCCCACCCTCGGCTACGCGGTGGTGCTGCTCGGTGCGGCGCTGTTCGTGACGAGTTGCTTCCTCCCGTACTAAGGGATCGCAGGAGAGCGGTCGGTTTCGCTCTACGACCAGCTGTTGGTGGCGCAGGGTGGCGGCTTGGAGTTGGGCGCGATCCTGTTCCTCTTCGGTGGGGTCGCCACCGTGGTAATGGTCGCGATCGTCGGTCTGACGCGAGGCGAGCGCCCACTGCTGCGCGCCTTCCTCGCGGGCGCGGTCGCAGCGTGGTCACTCACCTGGCTCGGCTCGCTGCTCCAGGCCGCCAACCTCCGGGATAACGCACTATCCGGAAGGCTCTCGTTGGAGGTCGGCTTCTGGCTCCAGGCCGTGAGCATCGGCGTGGCGGTCATCGGAACCATCCTCGTCGCTTCTCGACGCACGGACGCCCACGAACGGGGTGCACCGCGTATTGACGCGTGACGCCGGTCACTGGTCCCTACATCATGCAAAACGTCCATCTTCGCGACGGAATAGTGCGGAACCTGCCAGCCGTATTCGCAGGGGTGACGGATCGTAGGGGTCGAGCCGAGTACGACGGTGGACGGGGTCCTCGCGGACGTCCTCAGACCCGCATTGGCAGACCGCCCGCCGATGCCCAGTCTCGACTCCGACCACTTGATCTGGACGGTGGGATCGGCCTTCCGTGGGCGCTGGAGGACTCGAACCTCCGACCGCTCGCTTGTAAGGCGAGTGCTCTACCTCTGAGCTAAGCGCCCGTCGTCAACCATGTGGGCTCGACCGGCTCGCCGCGCACGTGCCCACACGCCCGGCACACGACCTGACCAAGCATCGCCGTCAGCCGGGTCGCACCGCACGACTCGCACCGGTCGAGCTGGACGGCCCAGTCCGGGCGCTCCTCCTGGCAGGAGGGGCAGACCAGGACCTGCCTCCCCCCCGAGGTCGCGCGCACCCACGGCCGCTCCCGCTTGTCGGGGTCGTAGGTGGGCCGGCCACAGAGGTGGCACCTCGGCTGGTGCTCCGGCGCGATCGGTTCGTCGGTCGAGACCACGGTGGAGAAGGATATCCGCAGGACCCCCTTCCTAATCCGAGGTCTCGAAGGTCGCACCCGCCCGGTGGATCTCGGTGCCGCCCCCGTGGCGTACCATCACGCCGCCCAGCCCGAACACCTGCCAGCGGTGCCCGTCCCCGAGGATCGCCGTCCGCTCGTCCAGGCCGACGAACCAGGACCCCTTCGGGATCCGCGACATCACGACCGAACGCAGCCCGGGGATCACCTTCACCTTGTCCCAGTGCACGCCGAACGAGACGTGCGGCACCAGCCCGAGCCCGAACACCCACCCCGTCCGGACGCCGCGCTCGCGCCGCTGCTCGCGCGTCTGGCTCGCGATCAACGCGCCCGCGCTGCACCCGGCGAATACCGCGCCGGCGTCGAGCGCATCCTCCAGGGCACTCCACAACCGGGTCCCCCCGATCGTCGAGGCCAGGTGCTGCGGCTTGCCGCCCGAGAAGAAGATCATCGAGACACCCTCGAGCGCTCGGGCGTGCTCCTCGAGCTCCGCGTCCTCCCGGGTCTTGACCGGCACCATCCGCGCGTCGATCCCCGCCGTCGCGTAGTGCTCGAGCCCCATCCGCCCCCATCGCCCGAACACGTCCTCGCCCTCCGTCGAGCTCGCCGTCGGAAGGACGGCGACCGGACCCGACCGGCCGGCGAGGGCCGCGGTCTCGATCTCGTCCGACCAGGGTTCGAACTCACCCGAGCCCATCAGGAGGAACGTTCGACCAGCGGTGTTCTGCGCCACGCGGGGAGGGTACCTACGATAGAGGGAGCGGATGAGCGAGCCGGGAACGAGGAGGTGGCGCGGATGGATCAGCCGAACGAGGTGCACTCCGAGCAGGGGATCTTGAAGACGGTCGAGGCGGCGGGCGACGTGACCGTCGAACGCGCGCTCGTGGGTGTGGTGAACGGGCGCGACGTGTCGATCACGCAGGCGGGAGCCGGCCCCATCGCGGCGCAGGGCGACGTGCGGATCCAGCAGGGCGGGTGCGGACCCGTGCTCGTCGGTGGCGACCTGCGGATCCATCAGGGTGGCTGCGGGCCGGCGATGGTCCGGGGCAACCTGTCGATCCAGCAGGGCGGGACGCAGAGCGTGCTCGCCGCCGGCAACGCGACGGTCGGCCAGGGAGCGTTCGTCGGGCTCGTCGCCTCACCGAAGGTCACGGTCGAGGAGGGCGCGCGCGTGCTGATCGGAACGCCGGGGGCGTTCGCGGCCGGTGCGGCGGTGGGAGCGCTGGTCGCGATGGTGGCGGGACGCCGCCGGCGTTCGCGCTAGGAGGTTTCGGCCTCCGCCAGACGCCGCCCGAGCATCGGCAGCATCCGCACGGCGACGCGCGGCTCGCGCTCCAGCAGCTCCTTGAACGCCATCCGGCTGATCGCGAGCCCCTTCACCGGGGTCTTCGCGCGTACCCGTGCGATCCGCGTGATCCCGTCGGTCAGCAGCGGGAGCTCGCCGACGAACTCCCCCGGGCCGAGCTCCACCGGGCCCTGCGGCAGCTCCACGACGACCGCGCCCTCGGTGATGATGAACATCCCCGAACCCGGTTGACCGTGTTCGATGAGCACGAAGCCGGCCGGCACCTCGAACCCGCTCGCGAGGTCGGCCACCCAGGTGAGCTCGTCCTCGTCGAGCTCGGCGAACATCGGGACCTTGCGGAGCATCTCGATCGTGTCGCTCACAGACCCGCTCCTTCTTGCCCCATCTCGCGTTCGGCGATCATCGGCTGGGGCTCGGGAACCGTGTCCGGGATCACCACGGGCATCTTGCCACCCTGACGGTGGCGCCCGCCGGTGCCGCGGGAGCGCGGAGGGGCCCCGCGGGCACGCCAGATCGCCACCGTTCCCGCCCCGAGACCGAAGATCGCGCCGGCGACCCAGACCACCCCGCCGACGAACGGGATCGCCGCGATCGCGGCCAGGATCGCCCAACCGATCACGAACGCGAGCACGCGGCTCCGCGGCTCGTGCCAGAGCACCCGCCCGAGCGCGAACGCGCTCCACGTGAGCCCCACCGAGTACAGAAGGAACAGCGAGAGCAGCAGCCCGAGCCCGAGCGGCAGCCACACGAGCGTGAACACGCCGATCACCCCGGCCAGCGGCAGCGCGACGAACGCGACGAACCCCCACCCGACCGAGACCCACGGCGATCCGTGCGCCACCGCCGCCACCGCGTCGGCGGCCTTCGGACCGAGGAGCAGGAGCAGCAGCCCGAGCGCCAGCACCGAGAACCACACCGCGAGCCACGGCGCGAACGCCCCGAGGGCCTCGATCGGCGTTCGGAACGTGAAGGTCACGCCCTGGCGAACGTCGCCGTCCACGCGGGCACCGGGCGCGGCGATCACGCGGTCGTGCGCGAGCACGTCGCCCAGCACGCGCGAGCTCGGCCCGAGCGCGACCGAGCCGCCGACGCTCACCACGGCGCCGCTCACCTGGCCGGTGACGGCGATCCGCCCGTCGAGCACGACGACGTCGCCCCGGACGACCCCCGCGACCGTCGCGGTCCCCCGCAGGACGACGACCTCGCCGACCTCCTGACCGCGCCGCACCTGGACGTCGCCGGACAAGACGATCTGGTCGCGCGGTTCGGCATCGATGGGGTCGGTCTGGGCGGACGCCAGAGCAGGGACGACGAGATAGAGGCCTCCGAGCATCAGGGCGATCGCGGTACGAGTGCGTTGCATCGCCGAGCATCCTACCGGCGCAGCCCGGCGGCTCCGCGGGCCGTGTCGTGCGTTCGCGGTACGGTGGAGCGGTGAGCCTGGAGGGGTTCTCCCCCGCCGTCCGAGCGTGGTTCGAGAGCACGTTCGAGACGCCCACCGCGGCGCAGGCGCAGGGCTGGCCGGCGATCGCCGGCGGCCGGCATTCGTTGATCCTCGCGCCGACCGGTTCGGGCAAGACCCTCGCGGCGTTCCTGTGGGCGCTCGACCGCCTGATGACCGATCCGCCGCCGCCCACGGACCAGCGGTGCCGCGTCCTCTACATCTCGCCGCTCCGCGCGCTCGCCGTCGACATCGAGAAGAACCTGCGGACGCCACTCACCGGGATCGGGCTGGCCGCGGAGCGGTTGGGCGAGCACGTCCACGAGCCGCGCGTCGCGATGCGCACCGGCGACACCTCGGCGAGCGAGCGCCGCCGGATCCAGACCCGGCCGCCCGACGTCCTGATCACCACGCCGGAGTCGCTCTACCTGATGCTCACCTCGCAGGCGCGCGAGATCCTGCGGAGCGTCCGCTGGGTGATCGTCGACGAGATCCACGCGATGGCCGGTTCCAAGCGCGGCGCGCACCTCGCGCTCTCGCTCGAGCGCCTCGAGGAGCTCGCGCACGAACCCCCGCAGCGGATCGGCCTGTCCGCCACCCAGCGTCCGCTCGAGGAGATCGCGCGGTTCCTGGGCGGCCAGACGGCGAGCGGCCCGCGTTCGGTGACGATCGTCGACGCCGGGCTCCGAAAGCCGATGGAGGTCGAGGTCGTCGTGCCGGTCGAGGACATGGCGGATCTGTCGGGGATCTCCGAGACCCCGCAGCGGATGCCGCGCGATGCTCGGGACCGGCGACCCCGGGGACGGCGCCGCCGCAGGCGTCGATCTGGCCGGCGATCCACCCCCAGGTGCTCGAGCTGATCCGCGCGCACCGCTCGACGATCGTGTTCGTGAACGCGCGCCGCCTGGCCGAGCGCCTCGCGGCCCGTCTCAACGAGCTCGCCGGCGAGGAGCTCGCCCGCGCGCACCACGGCTCGATCGCGCGCGAGCAGCGGCTCCAGATCGAGGATCAGCTCAAGCGCGGCACGCTGAAGGCGATCGTCGCGACGAGCTCGCTCGAGCTCGGGATCGACATGGGCGCCGTGGACCTCGTGATCCAGGTCGAGTCGCCGGGTTCGGTCGCGCGTGGGCTCCAGCGGATCGGTCGCGCCGGCCACCAGGTGGGCGAGCCGAGCCGCGGCAAGGTGTTCCCGAAGTTCCGGGGGGACCTGCTCGAGGCCACGGTCGTCGTCCAGCGGATGCTGCAGGGCGCGATCGAGGAGACGCGCTACCCGCGGAACCCGCTCGACGTGGTCGCGCAGCAGATCGTCGCGATGTGCGCGATGGACGAGTGGACCGTCGCGGATCTCGGCCGCGTGCTGCGGCGCGCCGCGAACTTCGAGGAGCTCTCGGACGAGCTGCTGCGCAACGTCCTCGACCTGCTCGCCGGCCGCTACCCCTCCGACGAGTTCGCCGAGCTCCGGCCGCGGATCGTGTGGGACCGGCGCACGGACACGCTCCGCGGGCGCGAGGGCGCCGGGCGGCTCGCGATCGCCTCCGGCGGGACGATCCCCGACCGAGGGCTGTTCGGCGTGTTCACCGTCGACGGCCGCAGGGTGGGCGAGCTCGACGAGGAGATGGTGTACGAGAGCCGGCGCGGCGAGGTGTTCATGCTCGGCGCGTCGTCGTGGCGGATCGAGGACATCACGCTCGACCGCGTCGTGGTCTCGCCGGCGCCGGGCGAGCCGGGCAAGATGCCGTTCTGGCACGGCGACAAGCCGGGGCGCCCGCTCGAGCTCGGGCGCGCGATCGGCGTCGCCACCCGCGAGCTCTCCTCGTCGGAGCACGACGTCGCCGTCGGACGACTGCGGACCGAGTTCGGGCTGGACGAGCTCGCGGCCGAGAACCTCACGGCGTACCTCGAAGACCAGCGCGAGGCCACCGGCGCCGTCCCCGACGACCGCACCATCGTGGTCGAACGCTTCCCCGACGAGATCGGCGACTGGCGGGTGTGCGTGCTGTCGCCGTTCGGCGAGCGCGTGCACGCCCCGTGGGCGATGGCGATCGAGGGCCGGCTCGCCGAACGCTACGGGCTCGACGTGCAGGTGCTGTGGAGCGACGACGGGATCGCGATCCGACTGCCCGAGTCCGAGGAGCGGATCCCGGTCGAGGACCTGCTGTTCGACCCCGACGAGATCGAGGAGCTCGTGGTCGCGCGCCTGCCCGGGACCGCGCTGTTCACGACGATGTTCCGAGAGGCCGCCGCCCGCGCGCTGCTGCTCCCCCGCCGGACGCCGGGGCGGCGGACGCCGCTGTGGCAGCAGCGGCAGCGCGGCGCCGACCTGCTCGAGGTGGCCTCGCGCCACCCGACGTTCCCGATCCTGCTCGAGGCGACGCGCGAGGTCCTGCGCGACGTGTTCGACGTGCCGGGGCTCAAGGAGGTGCTCGGCGACGTCCGGGCGCGGCGGATCCACGTGGTCCCGGTCGACACGACGCGGTCGTCGCCGTTCGCGCAGTCCCTCCTCTTCCGTTGGGTCTCGGTCTACATGTACGAGGCCGACGCCCCGATGGCCGAGCGGCGCGCGGCCGCGCTCTCGCTCGACCGCGAGCTCCTGCGCGAGCTGCTCGGCGCCGAGGACCTGCGCGAGCTGATCGACCCGGTCGCGCTCGCCGAGCTCGAGCTCGAGCTGCAGCACCTGGCCGAGGGCCGGCGCGCGCGCAACGCCGACGACGTCCACGACCTGCTCCGGCGGCTGGGCGACCTGACCGCCGAGGAGGTCTCGGCCCGCTCGAACGCCGACCCGACCGGCTGGCTCGACGATCTCGAACGCGACGGGCGCGCGATCCGCCTGCGGGTCGCCGGGCAGGAGCGGTTCGTCGCCGTCGAGGACGCCGGGCGGTACCGAGACGCGCTCGGAGCGTCACTCCCGCTGGGCGTGCCGACGGTCTTCACCGAGCCCACGCCCGCGCCGCTCGAGGGCATGGTCGCGCGGTTCGCCCGGACCCACGGACCGTTCGGGACCGCCGACGTCGCGGCGCGGTTCGGCGTCGGCGAGGATCGCGTCGCCGGCGCCGTCGCCTCGCTCGAGTCGCAAGGGCGCGTGGTCCGGGGCGAGTTCCGCCCCGGCGGGCTCGAACGCGAGTGGTGCGACGCCGACGTGCTGCGGTCGATCCGCCGGCGGTCGCTGGCCGCGCTGCGCAAGGAGGTCGAACCGGTCGAGGCGCCGGCGCTCGGTCGGTTCGCGCCCGAGTGGCAGGCCGCGACCGTGCCGCGGCACGGCCCGACGGCCCTCGTCGACGCGATCGCGCAGCTGCAGGGCGCCTCGATCCCCGCCTCGATCGTCGAGTCCGAGGTCCTGCGTTCGCGCGTGCGGGGATACCGCCCGGCGGACCTCGACGCACTCTGCGCCAGCGGCGATGTCGTGTGGATGGGCGCCGGCGGGATCGGCGCGGACGACGGGCGGATCGCGCTCGGGTTCCGCGAGACGCTCCGGCTCGTGGCCCCGCCGCTCCCCGAGACCCCGCCGGAGGGCCCGGTGCACGACGCGCTGCGCGAACACCTGCGCGAACGCGGCGCATCGTTCTGGCCCGAGCTGCTGGCCGCGGCCGGTGTCCCCGACGAACGCATCGTGCTCTCGGCGCTGTGGGACCTGGTCTGGGCCGGCGAGATCACCAACGACACGATCGCGCCGATGCGGGCGTTCCTGGTCCGCCGTCCGGCGAAGGCCGCCCGAGCCGGCGCCAAGCCACGGCCGGGAGCGCTCCGGCGCGCCGGGCCGCCGGCGGCCGCCGGGCGCTGGTCGCTCGTGCGGACGCTGCTCGAACCCGAGCCTTCGCCGACCGAGGCCGCGCACGCCCGCGCGATGCAGCTCCTCGAACGCCACGGCGTGCTCACGCGCGAGGCGGTCCTGGCCGAGGGCGCACCCGGTGGTTTCGCCGGCGTGTACGCGGTGCTGCGCGCGCTCGAGGAGTCGGGCAAGGTCCGGCGCGGTTATTTCGTCGACGGCCTGGGCGCGGCGCAGTTCGCGCTCCCCGGCGCGGTCGAACGGATCCGCGACCTCCGCGAGGCGCCGCGCGAGACGTCGATCGTGGCGCTCGCGGCGGCGGACCCGGCCCAACCGTATGGGGCGGCCCTCCCCTGGCCCCAGACCAGCGGACGGCCCTCGCGGACCGCCGGCGCCTACGTCGTGCTCGCGGACGGCGAGCCCGCGGCGTTCCTCGAGCGCGGGGCTCGCACCCTGCTGACGTTCGCGGCGGGCGGGGACGGGGCGTGGATCGACGCCCTCGCCTCGCTGGTCAAGGACGGCCGGGTGCGGCGGATCGAGCTCTCGAGGATCGACGGCGAGCCGGCCGGCGGATCGGCGTTCGCGGAGGATCTGCGCACGGCGGGGTTCGTCGATGGGTACCGGGGGCTCGTGCTCCGGGGCTCGTGAACCCCTTTCAGGCAGGATCGCGCTGAGATCGTCCCGTCACCGGACTACGATCCGTCCGCGATGACGCGCGCCGCGCCGGGCCGTCTCCCTCCGGGGGACGAGCCCGAGGACGAGCTCGAACGCCTCCGGGCGCTCCTCAACGACCTCCCGGGCATGGTGTACCTCGAAGACGCGGACCCAGGGATCGAGGGGCCCGGCCGGTTCCTGTACGTCAGCCCCGGCGTCGAACGCGTCCTCGGCTACACGGTCGAGGAGTGGCTGGCCGATCCCGCCGGGTGGGTCGATCGCCTGCACCCCGACGACGTGCCGGCGATGCGGGCCGCGTACCAGGCCGTCGTTCCGACGGGCGCGCCGTACAGCGCCGACTACCGGATGTTCGCCAAGGACGGGCGGATCGTGTGGATCCACGACGAGGCCGTGCTGGTCCGCGACGAGGAAGGCGCTCCCCGGTACTGGCAGGGCGTGATGTACGAGACGATCGACCGCCCGGCCACGCTCGAACGGCTCCAGGAGGCGGAGCAGCGCTACCGAGCGCTCGTCGAGCAGACGCCGGTCGTGACCTACATCGACCCGCACCGTCCCGACCACACGAGCGCGTACTTCAGCCCGCAGGTCGAGGCACTGCTCGGTTACACACCGGACGAGCTGACCACGGACACGCCGCTGTGGCCCGAGCTGGTGCACCCGGACGATCGCGAACGGATCCTCGGCGCGTCGATGCTCGCCGAGAAGACGAGCGGCACCTACGACGTCGAGTACCGGATGATCGCGAAGGACGGGCACACCGTATGGGTGCACGACCAGGCGGTGCTGATCGAAGACGAGCAGGGCACGGCGAAGTTCTGGCAGGGCGTGTGGGTCGACCTGACCGAACAGAAGCGCGCGGCCGAGCTCGAACGCGCGCTCCAGGCCGAGCGGGAGGAGGCCGCCGAGCTCCGCGCGATCGACGAGCTCAAGACGACGTTCCTGCAGGCCGTCTCGCACGACCTCCGCACGCCGCTCGCCGCGATCCTCGGGCTCGCCGTCACGCTGGAGAGCCAGACCGACCTCGGGTCGGACGAGGCGCACGACCTCGCGTCGAGGATCTCGATGAACGCGCGCAAGCTCGACCGGATCGTCTCGGACCTGCTGGACCTCGACCGGATCTCGCGGGGGATCCTCGAGCCGAACCTGCGCGCCACCGACCTCGACGAGCTCGCGCGGCGCGTCGTGAGCGAATCCGACCTGCCGGTCGACCACCCGATGGAGCTGGACCTCGAACCGGCGACGATCGAGGCGGACGGCGCGAAGATCGAGCGGATCCTCGAGAACCTGCTCTCGAACGCCGTCCGGCACACGCCCCCCGGTTCGAAGATCTGGATCCGAGTCGGTCCGGAGGCCGGCGGCGCGCTGCTCGTCGTCGAGGACGACGGCCCGGGGGTGCCGCTCGAGCACCGCGAGGACATCTTCCAGCCGTTCGGTCAGGGCGCCGGCGCGCCCGAGCACTCCCCCGGCGTCGGCATCGGCCTCGCGGTGGTCTCCCGCTTCGCCGAGCTCCACGGCGGGCGGGCGTGGGTGGAGGAACGCGAAGGCGGCGGCGCGTCGTTCAAGGTGTTCCTGCCCGGCAAGCGTTCGCGCGGCGCCTGAGCCGCCCCGTCGAACGAGATCAACCCGCGGCGACGCGCTCCTTCTCCTCGGCGTCGGCGGCGAGCCAAGAGTAGGCCTCCTCTTCCTGCGCGAAGTGCAGGCGCAGGATCGCGTGCAGGCCGTAGAGCACCCGGCGGAGGTCGACGAGGTCTTCGGGGCCGGGACCCTCGGGTGGCAGGTCGGACAGCAGGTGCCCGAACACGCGAGCGAGGTGCTCGATCTCCATGTGAGCGCGTTCCATCGTCCCCATCGGGTCCTCGCCGCCCATGAGCTTGGCCACGACCGGGTAGACGGCCGCCTCCTCCTCCTGCTCGTGCTGCACGAGCCGTTCGAGCAGGAACCACCGGACCTGCTCGAGCTCGGTCATCGCCTCCTCGGGCGGGTACGTCTCGAGACGGTCGGCGACGGTTCGGATCCGCTGGAGGTGCGGCGCGAACTCCTGGTGCTCGGCGCGGAAGCGTTCGCCGACGTTCGATCCCGGCCCGCTGCGCTGTCGCGTCTGGCGATCGGGGCGGAGCGCTCGGAGCGCGTTGAGGATCACGGCGACGTCGATCGCCTCCTGCACGATCGCGCCGCCGATCGGCAGCAGCAGCCCGAACGCGCCGAACAGCATCCCGACGAACGACAGTCCCATGCCGATCAGGACGCTCTGGACCGCGATCCCGCGTGAACGCCGTGCGATCCGCATCGCCTCGGCGACGCGGTCGAGCCGGTCGACGACCAGGACCACGTCGGCGGCCTCGGACGATGCGGTCGCTCCGCGGGCGCCCATCGCGACGCCGACGTCCGCTGCGGCGAGCGCCGGTGCGTCGTTCACGCCATCGCCGACCATGATCGTCAGGCCGAACTCCGCCTCCGCCCTCACTGCATCCACCTTGTCGGCCGGGTCGCGCTCGGACAGGATCCGGTCGACGCCGATCGAGATCCCGACGGATTCGGCGACGTCGGGGTGATCACCGGTGACCATCACGACGCGTTCGATGCCCGCGCGGCGGAGCGTACGGATCACCCTCGGTGTGTCGGGGCGGATCGGGTCCTCGAGCACCAACGCGCCGGCGATCAATCCGTCGATCTGGATCATCACGCACGACGACCCCTCCATCGCGCTGCGGCGCCGAACGTCGCGTGCGGAAGCGGGCAACGGCTCGCCGTGCGCGATCCACGAGGCCTTGCCGAGCGCCACGTTGCGGTCCTCGACCGTCCCTCGGATCCCCGAGCCGGGCTCCTCGCTCACGTCCTGAGGAAAGGAGAGCTCGAGCCCCCGATGACGCGCGGCGGTCACGATCGCCGTCGCGAGCACGTGCGGCGAGACCTGGTCGAGCGACGCCCCGAGCCGCAGCACCTCGTCGGGCTCGAGATCGCCGAACGCCGTGATCTCGGCGACCTCGGGGGTCCCCATCGTCAGCGTCCCGGTCTTGTCGAACAGCAGGACGCGACCGCGCGCGAGCGTCTCGAGCGCGCCACCGCCCTTGACGATGATGCCGCGCTTGGCGGCTCGCGAGATCCCGGCGACGATCGCGATCGGCGCGGCCAGCAGCAGCGGGCACGGCGTGGCGACCACCAGCACCGAGAGCGCCCGCACCGGGTCGCCGCTGATCGCCCACGCGAGCCCCGAGAGCGCGAGCGTGACCGGGATGAAGATCAGCGCGTAGCGGTCGGCCAGGCGGACGAACGGCGCCTTCTCCTTCTGCGCCTGCTCGACGAGCCGAACGATGCCGGCGTACGTGCTGCGATCGGCGCTCGCGACCGCCCGCAGGTCGAAGGCCGCGCCGGCGTTGACCGCGCCCGAACGCACCTGCTCGCCCTCGCTGCGTTCGAGGGGGCGGGATTCGCCGGTGAGCGCGGACTCGTCGAACACGCCGATGGCCGAGACCAACAGGCCGTCCACCGGCACCACCTCGCCGTGCTTGACGAGCAGCAGGTCGCCGGCCCGCACCTCCCCGATCGGCACCGACGTCAGCGAGTCGTCCTCGTACCGATGGGCGGTGCGCGGTGCGCGTTCGACCAGCGCGGAGAGCTCTCGGTGCGCCCGGGCGTCCGCGAAGTGCTCGAGCGCCCGCCCGGTGGCGAGCATGAACGCGATCACGGCACCCGCGAGGTACTCCTCGAGCGCCAGCGCGCCCGCCATCGCGAGGAACGCGATCAGGTCGACGCCCGGCTGCCTGCGCGCGATCCCGTCGAGGACCTCCCAACCGATCGTGACCAACCCGAGACCCGTCGTGAGGGTCCATGCCCACAACGCCGCCGACTCCTGGCCGGCGAACCACAGGGCGCCTCCGGCGGCGACGCCGAGCGTCGTCAGGGCCAGCAGGATCGCGCTCGGGGTCAGCCAGCGGGCTCTCACGGCATCGGCCTCAGGCACGTGTGAGCGTCGAGCCGACGTGCCACCGGAGCTCGACGCCCTGCATCGCCATCTGCAGCTCGAACGTGAGCTCGTCGCCTCGACCCTGGATGCGGCGCTTGAGTGAAGTGACGGGACTCGCGGTGGGCGTGAGCCCGACCGCCGTCGAGGCGAGCTCGAGGACGCCGTCGTCTACGGTTCCAACCGCGACCTCGGTGATCCCGATCGGGTGGGCGAGCACCAGCTCGACGATGCCGGGACCGGCGGGTCGCAGGAACCCGTTCTCGAAATGGATCGGCGACCCGTCGTCGAGCGACCACGAGCGCTCGGAGTACAACAGGAACGGATCGCCGACGTACTCGAACGTCACGTCCTCGGCGTAGTCGAACGCCTCGCCGGGCGGCCAGACCCCCTCCCCGGTGCCGCTCCAGTCCCCGAGCAGGAACGCCAGCTCGGCCAGGTCCGGGTGGAGTTCGGAGCGCACTGCCATCGGCCGGCGCGCCGAGCCCTCCGCGTTCGGGTGCCGTGCCTCCATCGGTCCGACGCTATCACGCGCCCGGCGTCGGACCGGGTTGGTAGCGTTGTGGCCATGCCGACCGTCGCGCGCTTCAACGTCACGCCCGTCAAGTCCACCGCGCTCCACCATCCCGAGCGCATCCGGTTGGACGAACGGGGCGCGGCCGGCGACCGCTGGTTCTTCTTCGTCGACGGGTCCGGGAAGCGGTTCTCCGGCGCGACCAAGGCCCCGATCCTGCCGATCCGGGCCTCGTACGACGAGGCCGCCGACACCCTCGAGCTGCGGCTCCCCAACGGCATCGTCGTCGCCGGGAAGGCGGAGCCCGACGGTGAGGCGCTCGACGTCAACTTCTACGGACGCCCGGTGGCCGCTCACGTCGTCGACGGCGACTTCAGCGAAGCCCTCAGCGCCTACGCCGGGCACGAGGTTCGGCTCGCCCGGCCCGATCGACCCGGAGACGGGATCGACGTCCGGCCGGTCACGCTGGTGTCACTCGAATCGGTGTCCGAGCTCGCGCGCCGAGGCGGGCACGTCGGCACGCTCGACCCGGGCCGGTTCCGGATGACGATCGAGATCGAGGGCGTCTCCTCTCCGCACGAGGAGGACACGTGGGCGGGGCGTTCGGTCCGCGTAGGCGGCGCCGTGATCCGCGTCGACGAGCCGGTCCCTCGCTGCGTCGTGACGACGCTGGATCCCGACACCGGGCTCCGCGATTTCCCGACGCTCAAGGTCATCAAGGACTACCGGGGCATCAACGCGGAGCAGCAGCTCGAGTTCGGTGTCTACGCGGAGGTCGTCGAGCCGGGCGAGATCTCGATCGGTGACCCCGTCGAACCCTTCTGAGCGATCACACCCACGCGTGGCAGACGATCGCTCCCTGCCAGAGCTTCGTGTCGACGGGCGGGCCGGTCCCGGTCTTCGCGCGCACCTGGGCCGAGAGCCGGTGTCGGAGCAACGTCGGGCGGTCGACGATCTCGACGCGTTCGAACCCGGCGGCCCGGAGCATCCCGACGACTGCCGCCGGGTTCGGCCCCCACCAGTTGGTCGGATCGCGGTTCGCCTCGGAACCCTCGTAGAACGCAGCCGCCGGCTTCGGCCACCAGGTCATGTCGACGAACGTGCTCATGATCAGGCGTTCGGTCGTCACGCTCCGTACCTTCTCGAGGGCGAGGAGCGGATGCTTCATGTGGTACAGGATCCCGAGCATCAGGACCACATCGAACGTGCCGACGGTCTCGGGCGACAGGTCGAGCACGTCGATCTCGTGGTCCTCGACCTTCGAGTCCAGCGCGCGCCGCGCGAGCTCGAACCCGTCCTTGGTCCCCCAGCCGGGACCGCCCCAACAGAAGGAGTCGGTCGCGAGGACGCGTTCGGCGCCGCGGCGTTCGGCCTCGAACGAGAAGAAGCCGTCCCACGCGCCGACGTCGAGCACGGTCTTGCCGCGCAGGTCCTCGGGGATGTGGATCTTCGGCAGGCGGAGCGAGCTGTCATCAACGCCGGGCGTCACGATGCCGTCCCCCAGCGCGATCGAGTGGTACCAGTTGACCTTCGTGATCTCGCTCAGGAGCTCTTCGGTCTCCACGCTCAACCCTCCACACAGGTGGGTCGCGACGACGACCGCCGCCGTGGGGCGGGCAGGACTTGAACCTGCGACCGACGGATTATGAGTCCGCTGCTCTGACCGACTGAGCTACCGCCCCGGTCCCGAAGTGTAGGCGCACCGCACGCGGTGGCGTCAGGGATCGGGATCACGCTTCGTCTCCCCTTTGAGCAGCGGGAGCATCGCCGAGATCCGAGCCAGGGTCTCGTCGAGGCGGTCGATCCGCTCCTTCAGCTGTCGGGCGTCGGGCGGCTCCGAACTCGCTTCGTCCGGGCGCCGGCGGGGTGGGGTCGGGGTCGGGCTCGGCCGAGTCCTCCGGCTCCGACCCCTCATCGGATGTCTCCCCTACCGCGGAAGCGTCAGGCTCGATCTTGCGGGGCGTCCAGGCTCCCTCGCCCGCTCCACCGGGCTTGTCTCCCGTCTCTTCGCGCAGTCGCCGCTGGTAGTCGAGCAGCCTGGCGACGATGTCCGCGTGCGGCTCGGCGGCGGCCTGCTCCTCGCCGGGGTCGGCGGTCGGTTCCTCGGTCGGTTGGTCGTCTCGCGGCATCACCGCCATCTTAGGAGCCCTCGGTCGGGCTGCCGCGCGTTGCCGCCCGGGCCAGGCACGAGGTTCACGGGATAGGCAGGAATCCGCAAGACCCCGCGAACCCCTTGGTGCGTAGACTTCAACGAAGAGAGGGGGGGTCGAGGCTGTTCCGGATCTTCGGCGATGGCAACCACCAGAGCCGGCACGTGCGGGAACACGCCGAGCAGGTCCGCGCCTACCTCGAAGCCAACCTCACGCAAGACCTCGACATGAACGCGGTGGCTCGAGCCGCGTCCCTGTCGCCCTTCTACCTCACCCGGATCTTCAAGCAGCGCTACGGGGTCCCGCCCTACCGGTACCTGATCGGCCTCCGGATCCGGTACGCGTCGGACCTTCTCCGAGACTCCTCGCTCAGCGTCACGCAGGTCTGCCACCGTTCGGGGTTCAATTCGCTCTCGCACTTCATCACGACCTTCCGCAACCACACCGGCATGAGTCCCTCGCAGTACCGACGCGTGGTGGACTGGGAGCAGGATGCGGGAAGGTTCGGGCAGGAGACCGAACCGTTGGTCGAAACGCCCCGCCGTATGAACTTCTGAGAGCGGTCACGGCGTCCCGCCGCGGCCGCATGTCCCGGGCCGAAAGGGGACGGCATGCTCAGGAGATCTGCGGCACCCGTTCGGCTCGTCCCGTTCATCCTCGCGCTCGCCCTCGTGGCGGCCGCGTGCGGTGGAGGAGCGGACGAGTCGGCGCAACCCAGCGGGCCATCCGCCACCGGCGCGACGCCGGTCGGCGGGACGCTGAAGCTCGCGCTGCAGTCGGACGTGCAGGAGGCGTTCGACCCGCAGAAGGAGTACTACGGCGTCGCGTGGGCGTTCGATCGCTGTTGCCTGCTGCGAACGCTGCTCTCGTACAACGGGAAGACGACGGCCGAAGGCGGCGCCGAGGTCAAGCCCGATCTCGCAACCGCGCTGCCCGAGCAGTCGGCCGACGGGCTCACGTGGACGTTCACGCTGAAGCCCGGCATCACGTACGCACCGCCGCTCCAGGACGTGACCGTGACCGCCCAGGACTTCATCCGCGCGATGGAGCGGGAGGCGTGCGGGACGTGCTCGACGGGCGGCTACAGCTTCTACTACTCGACGATCGAGGGGTTCGACGAGTTCGCGGCCGGCGACGCCGACACGATCACCGGTCTCGAGGCGCCCGACGACTCGACGCTGATCGTCCGGACGACCACACCCACCGGCGACCTGCCGTTCCGGATGGCGATGCCCGCCGCGGCACCGATCCCACCGCTCCCGGGCGACCCGAAGGCCCGGCTGGGCATCGCCACCGGGCACGACGACAACTTCGGACGGTTCATCGTCGGCACCGCGCCGTACATGTTCGAGGGCACCGACCTGCTCGACTTCTCGCTCCCGGCGGACGACCAGGAGCCGGTCTCCGGGTACGACGTCGGGCGTTCGATCGTCCTGGTCCGCAACCCGTCGTACGATCCGGACACCGACGACCTGCGCGAGGGCTTCGTGGACCGCATCGAGGTCACGATCGGCGGAGACTCGAACGATCTCGCGCTGAAGGTCGACACGGGCGATCTCGACATGGTCTACGACGGCGTGCCGCCGGCGGCGCAGATCCGCAGCTACGCCACCAACCCGGACCTGCAGGACCAGATCCACTCGGATCCCTCGGACGCGGTCCGCTACATCGAGATGAACCTCGCGACGCCGCCGTTCGACGACCAGAACGTGCGGATCGCGCTCAACTACGCGGTCGACAAGGAGGGGTTCCGCCAGCTGCGTGGCGGGCCGCTGTTCGGTGAGCTCGCGGGCCACATCATGGTGAACAGCCTCCAGGGCGACCAGCTGAAGGACTACGACCCCTACCCGTCGCCGAACGGACGGGGGGACCTGACGGCCGCCAAGGAGGCGATGGCCGCCTCGAAGTACGACACCGACGGCGACGGCGTCTGCGACGACCCGTCCTGCGAGGGCGTCGTCACGATCATCGACGAGGCCGACCCGTACCCCAAGCAGACGGCGCTGCTGCAGCAGAGCCTGGAGCCGCTCGGCATCACGCTGGACGTGAAGACGTTCGAGCGCACCACGATGTACGCCAAGTGCGAGGATCCGGAGTCGAAGTGGCAGCTCTGCCCGAGCGTGTCGTGGGGCAAGGACTACCCCGACGGGTTCACGTTCGGTCCGCCGCTGTTCAGCCAGGACGCGATCGGACCCGAGTCGTGCTGCAACGACCCGATGGTCGGCATCACGTCCGAGATGCTCCAGGAGCGCGGGTACGACCCCTCGACGGCGATCCCGAGCGCCGAGGACCAGATCGACGCCTGCATCCCGCTCTCCGGCGACGAGCGCCTGACCTGCTGGGCGGAACTGGACCAGTACCTGATGGAGGACGTGACCCCGTGGATCCCCTACCTGTTCGACAACAACGTGGTCGTCGTCTCCGATCGGATCGTCGCGTGGAGCTTCGACCAGTTCGCAGGTCTGCCGGCGATCGACCGGCTCGCGCTCGCACCGGAGTGAGGTAGGCGAGAGAGCGAGTCTGGAGGGACGACATGGAAAGGTCCGGAGCTCGGATCGGAGAGAGGGTCAAGGACCTGAGCTCCGGACCTTCCATCTGAACGTACGCCCCGCACGATCCGAACGCTTGCGGTTCCCTGTCGACGAGTGACGGGTCCTTGCCCGAGCGGCATCGCCGGCGCGCGGGGGCCGAACGCGTCTACGATGCGCCCCATGTCCGATCCGGTTCGGGAGCGTTGGGCCGCGGGCGAGGTGGCGCTGAACGCGTGGTCCACGTTCGGGGGCGCGTCGGCCGCCTCGGTCCTCGCGGCGGCCGGGTTCGACGCGGTGACCGTCGACGTTCAGCACGGCGAGCACACGCTCGAGCGGCTGGGCGAAGTCGTCGCCGCGATCGAACGCGCGGGCGCCGTCCCGTTCGTCCGGCTCGCTTGGAACGACCCCACGAGCGTGATGCGGGCCCTGGACCTCGGCGCGCGCGGTCTGATCTGCCCGATGATCGACACCGCCGAGGACGCGGCAGCGTTCGTCCGCTTCTGCCGGTACCCGCCGCTCGGGGCGCGGAGCTACGGACCGGTCCGGTCCGCGTTCGGCACCGGCCGCGAACACACCGACGCCGCGAACGCCGCGGTCCTCGCGTTCGCGCAGATCGAGACCGCGGGGGGGTTCGCGAACATCGAGGGGATCTGCGCCACGCCGGGGCTCGACGGCGTGTACGTCGGGCCGGCCGACCTCAGCCTCACGCTCGGGTTCGAGGGCTTCGCCGACCTCGCGTCGCGCGAGATGCTCGACGCGCTCGACCGGGTCGTGGCCGCCGCCTCCGCGCAGGATGTCGTCGCGGGGATCCACGCGCCGTCGATCGAGCGGGCGGTCGAGATGGCGCGGCGCGGGTTCCGGTTCGTGGGCTCGGCGGGCGACACCGAGCTGTTGCGCGCCGGCGCGGCCGAGAGCCTCGAACGCACCCGCGCCGACGCTCGCGCGGGCTAGGGCTCGACCGCTCCGCCCTCGGATCCGCCGTGCGTCCGGCCGTCCGTATCCTCGAGCGCGGAGCCGAGCGCGTCGCGCAGCAGCCGGTCGACGGTCAGCACCTCGTCCATGCGGGTCATCGCGAGCACCCGATCGATCGAGCCTCCACGGTCGACGACCAGCCGGAGCCCCGAACCCACGTCTCGGCATCGGACGTCCACCCGCGCGATCACGCGGAGACCGGCGCTGTCCAGGTACGAGCATCCGCTGAGGTCGACCACGAGCCACGGCTTCGCCCCAACCCGAGCCATCAGCTCGTCCAGCAGCCGATCGGCGTTCGACAGGTCGACCTCGCCGCGGACCGTGGCGACGGTCGCGCGCTCGGCGTCCTCGAACGCGATCGTCGCGAGCTCGGTCGAGCTCACGGGATCCCCACCCGCATCCGGACCGTGGTGCCGCCCTCGCCGCGCTCGACGTCGATGTCCCCGATGACCGCGCGGACCAGGTCGAGACCCCGGCCACGGGAGTCGTCCGGGCGGGGGTGACGCCACCGGCCGTGGTCGGTCACCGTGACCCGGAGCCTCCCCTCTTCGGATTCCGCCTCGATCAGTACGTCGCCACCTCGGCCGATGTACGCGTGCTCGATCGCGTTGGTCGCCGCCTCGGTACACGCGAGCACGACGTCCTCCTGGGTCTCCGACGGGAGACCGGATCGCTCGAGCCACGCTCGGAGCTCGGCGCGCATCGTGGCGAGCTCGTGGGCGTCGGCCGGGAAGGTGCGTCGGAACACCTCGGCCGGCCGGCGCGGCCCGATCGTCAGGAGCGCGACGTCGTCGTGACGATCGTCGGCGACGAGCTCGAGCAGCGCGTCGGAGATCTCGGTCAGCGAGCCGGCGCGCACCCGCGAGGCGATCTCGGCGAGCCGCTCGAGACCCCGGTCCAGGGACTCCTCCCGGCGTTCGACCAGGCCGTCCGTGTACACGACGAGGATGGAGCCCGGTGCCAGCCGCTCGTTCGCCTGGGGTCGGGGCAGGTCGAACGGCAGGCCGAGCGGCACCGATCGGCCGCCCTCGAGGAACCTCGTCGAGCCGCCGGGCTCGATCACGAGGGCGGGGGGATGGCCGGCGGACGCGTACCGCAGCTCGTTGCGCGAGGGGTCGAGCAACAGCGTGAGGATCGTGGAGAAGAAGGCGCCGTCCACGCCGGTCGCGAACCGGTCGAGCGAGGCGAGGATCGCGTTCGGCTCCGTCATCGACAGCGCGAGCGCGCGCCAGGCGCTGCGGACCTGGCCCATCGCCGCGGCGGCCTGGAGCCCGTGGCCCGCGATGTCGCCCACGGCGAACGCGACGGTGCCGTCCGGCCGATCCACGACGTCGTACCAGTCCCCGCCCACCTGCACCCCTCGCGTGGCCGGCAGGTAGCGACCGTCGACGTCGACGTTGGCCGCGTAGCCGGTGCCCTCGGGCATCAGGTTGCGCTGGAGCGTCATGGCGGCCTCGTGCTCCACTTCGTACGCGCGGGCCCGTTCGAGGGCGACCCCGGCCTGGTGCGCGAACGACCTGATCAGCTCGGCGTCCTCGGCCGACGGTTCCGGTCGTTCCTCCTGGAAGTAGACGGCCAGCGCCCCGATCGCCTCGCCCCGGGCGACGATCGGCACCGCGTACAGGCAGCGTCCGAGGTCGCTCTGCGTCGCGAACCCCTCCTCGAACCGCGACGCCCACTCCCGCGCGGAGGGATCCACAGCGCTCGGCCGTTGCGGTAGACGTGGGCGAGCACCGCGCGATCGTTCATCGAGATCTCGAACGCCGGACGGAGCCGGAACGTCCCGCTCGCCTGGAGGCCCGGGGTCACGCGCAGCGACTGCCCGTCGTCGCTCGCGAGGGCGATCGACGCGGCATCCGCCCCGACGCCGCCGGTCGCCGCTCGCAGGATCGCCCTCGCGGCGTCCTCGGTGGTCACCGCCCGCGCGAGCCGCGCCGTCACCTCCTGCAGGCGCGCCGCGCGGCGGAGCGCGCGCTGCTCGCCCTCGAAGAGGCGGGCGAGCTCGAGCGCCTCGCCGGCCTCCTCCGCGAGCGCCTGGACGAACCGGAGCTCGTCGGGCGAGAACGACCGCTCGCGGTCGAACCCCAGACCGATGACGCCGATGCGCGAGTTCCCGGCGGAGATCGGCGTGGCGGCCAGCGCGCGTACCGGCCGGCCCAGCAGCTCGGGTCCGCGCGCATCGCCTCGATCGGCGAACCCATGGACGAGCACCGCTTCTCCCGATCGGAACGCGTCGGCCATCGGGCCCGGCGCCCCCAGGGACACCGTCCGCGGCCCCTCGCCCGGCACGCCGAACGCGGAGATCACCTCCAGCCGGTTCCGGTCGGGCGTGGCGAAGCCGATCCCGCCGGCGACCGCGCCGAGCGCCTCCGCCGCCTCGGTCAACACCGCGTCCGCGACCTCCTCGACGCCGAGATCCGGACTCATCGCGCCGGACACGGCCTTCACCCGATCGACCCGCGCCGCGAGACGCAGCGCTTCCTCGCGCGCCTGCTGCAGCAACGAGCGCTCGAGCGCCTGCGCCACCTGGGCAGCGATCGCCTCGAGTTCGTCCCGCTCGCGTTCGTCGAACGCCTGGGCCGCGCCGTAGCTCACGAACAGGACACCCACGACGTTGCCCGAGGCCTCGAGCGAGACGTAGGCCCACGCGCGATCGCCCATGTCGACCGAGCCGGCCGCGAGGTCCGGGTAGCGTCGGTCGAGCTCCTCGGGCGACGCCACCAGGACGGCCTCCTTCCGCTCCACCGCGTCGGCCCACGGCGACGGTGCGTCCAGCCCGATGCGTTCGAGCGGCCGGCCCGGGTGGTGGGGCCGACGCCCCTCGGCCGCGATCATCTCGATGGCGCGCCCGTCCGCGGTGATCGCCCCGATCGAGGCCTTGCGGCTCCCGAGGATCGCGACGGCGGTGAGCGCGGCCACGTCGGCGACCTCCCGCGGCGACGCCGCCGCCGCCAGCGCCGACGCGAGCTCGCGGAGCTTGGTCACACGTTCGCGGGCCCGGTGCTCGGCCTCGAACAGCCGCGCCCGCTCGATCGCCTGGCCGCACTGGCGTCCGATCGCGAGCAGGAGCGACTCGTCCTCGAGCGAGAAGCGCTTGGTCGAGCGGAAGTTCACGCTGAGGACGCCGAGCAGCTCGTCGCCGGCCAGCAGCGGGGCGGCCGCCTGGGCGCCCATCGGGAGGCCATCGCCGATCGTCGCCAGCAAGGGGTACCGCTCGAGCGCCTCCTGCGCGCTCGCGACGGTCACGACCGAGCGCTCCGCGATCACGTCCCGCGCGATCACCGGAGTGTCGGCGGGGAAACGCGACCACGCCGCGAGCACCTCCTCGCCGAACCCGCGTGCCGCCACCCGCTCGAGCTCGGCGCCGTCGGGCGAGAGGAGCGCCACCGCCGACGCGTCGGCCCCGAGCGACCCGATCGCGGTGTCGACGAGCGCACCGCAGACGTCGCGGACGGTGACCGCGTCCGCGAGCCGGCCGGTCAGGTTCTGCAGGTGTGCGAGGCGCGCCGACTCGGACTCGGCGGCCTGACGCGCTCGTCGTTCCGACGTGTGGGCGACGTCGCGTTCGTGCGCGGTCTCGCGGTACCGGTCGGCGATGGCTCCCGCGAGCCCGGCGGCCACGACCCACAGGACCACCGCGACCCAACCACCGAGCTCGCCGTTGGTGACGAACAGGACGAACCCCGCACCGCCCGCCAACGCGACGAGGATCCCCGCCAAGGGGCCCGCCAGGACGCCGGCGAGGACCGAGCACAGCAGCCCGAGGCCGCTCGGAACACCTCGGTACGCGCTCTCGGAGGACCCGGCGAACGCGACGGCGACGGCGACCTGCACCGCTCCCCCCAGGAGCAGGGCCGCCGAGAAGGACACGGGGCGCCCGCTGGGCCGACGGGATCGCATGGGCTCAGCCACTGTACGCGTCGGCCTCCCGTGGGTCGAACCCTGCCGGCGTGGTCCAACGACGTTGCGGTTGGTGCTGTGGTGGGACTCGGATCCACTGCCCCGGATGACCGACGGATAGCCCGGGCCCGCCCCGGTACCATGGGCCAACGCCCACGGTCCTCTCGTCGCGTCGAAAGGCTTGTGATCCCGATGCCGCGCAACGACCCGGATCACACAGACGCGCAGAGTCGACGCCGCACGGTCGTCTACCGGCCCGCCTTCCGCGCGCTCGCTCTGATCGCCATCGCCGTCGCAGCGATCGCGAGCAACAACTGGTGGGTCCTTCTCGGACTCGTCGTGCTCCCCGTCCTCGTCTGGATCGCGGCCGGCCGTAACCCTCTGCGCCTCGTCAGGTCCCTTCGTCGTACGTGGTTCTTCCTCGCGATGCTGGTCCTTTCCTTCGTCCTGTTCCCACCTCAAGGTGAAGAGGTGCTCGTCACGATCGGGGGCGAACAGGTCAACATCGCCGGGCTTCTGTTCGGGGTCATGATGTCGCTGAGGATCTTGGCCATCGTCCTCGGGTCGTTCGTCGTTCGCGAGACCGGCAAACCCGGCGAACTGCTCACCGGACTGCGACAGCTGGGCCTCCCTGTCGCGATCGGACAGACGATCGAAGGAACCCTCGTCCTTCTCGGCGGCCGCGATGCGCAACCCCGCGGCGAGCGTCGGCGTTCGGGTGGACGGAGCGGTCCGCCGGACTCGGGGGACGGAGCCGAGCCGTCCGAAGACCAGCCGGAACGCCGCTTGTCCCGTTTCCGAGCCCTGCTGGCCGCTCGTCCGCGGTTGATCTCCCGGCTGGGGTCGGCGTTCGCGTCCGCGATCCAGGAGAGCGCCACGACGCTCCACGACCTCACGAAGGCGGCCGGGCAACGCCAGGTCTCGATGGATGCCGTCGTCATCACCGCGTTGACGGTGATGGCGATGTCGATCAAGTTCATGAAGATCATGCCCGGCATCCCGATCCTCTCGGGTCACAAGCAGCTGGTGATCATCCCGTTGTATTTCGTTGCCGCCGACCTCTCGAAGTCCCGCTGGGCGGCGACATGGATGGGCGTCTCGCTCGGAGTCGTGGCCTTCATGTTCGGCGAGGGGAGGTTCGGCCTGCTCGAGATCGCGAAGTACGTGGCGTCCGGGCTGACGCTCGACTTGTTGTGGCCGCTCCTTCGGACGCGACGCAGCGCCGTCCTGTTCGGTCTCGCGGGGACGTTGATGGGTGTCGCGTGGCTCGCGTCCTCGCTCCTCGCCGCGGTGATCGTTCACGCGCCGTCGGTGTTCTATACAGTGATCCTCATCACCTCGGTCAGCCAGCTGGCGTTCTCGCTATTCTCTGGACCCGTGTCCTTGGGATTGCTCCGAGCGATCGACCGAACCGGCATCGAGATGCGCGGGGAGGAGACGGGGCAGCCACCGGTGGACACCGAAGTGACGCAAGGGTTGAGGATCGGATAGGGAGTCCGGAAACCGAAACGGGGGAGGTCGTTGATGCCGCGGGGCACGGGTGGCAACCGGATGCGACGAAGCAAGGCGTTCCAGGAGCAGGAGCTCGAGGTCAGCGCGATCCGTCTGTTGCCCGAGCTGAACGTGGTGAAGGTCGGTGCCACGTCGATCGTGGAGAACGAGGATCGGAACGTCCTCACCTCGGTCGTCGAGGAGATCGCCGAAGCGTCGCGCTCCCACCAGCTGCTCATCTCGACCGGAGGCGGCGAGCGACATCGGCACGTCTTCGACATCGGGGTCGATCTGCGGATGCCCATCGGTGTCCTCGCCGTCCTCGGCGCGATGTCACCGAACCAGAACGCGCTCATCCTTCAAGCGCTGCTCGCGCCGCACGGAGGCATCCGGATCGCCGCGGATCACTTCGATGAGATCCCCGTCTATCTGTCGGCGGGCGCGATCCCCGTTACGAGCGGGATGCCGACCTACAACTACTGGGAGCACCCGCCTCGCAAGGGCGAGCTACCGGAACACGACACGGACGTGGGCGCGTACCTCATGGCGGACACGTTCGGCGCCAGGAAGGTCATCTTCGTCAAGGACGTGGACGGGGTGTACACCGCGGATTCCGACGACGACCCGTCGGCGGAGCTCCTCACCGACGTGACGGTCGATGAGCTCCGCGGTGCGCCCTCGCTTCCGTTCGATCCGCCGGTCCTGGACTTCCTCGCATCGGCGAGGACGGTCCGGAGCATCCAAGTCGTCAACGGACAGAAGCCCGGCCAGCTCACGGCTGCTCTCGCCGGTGAGCCCGTGGGAACGATCGTGAGGTCCTCGCATGAGTGAACGCACACGTACGGAGAACAAGGTCGACGACGGGCGCAGGCACGTCGAATCTCGGTTCACGGCCGAATCGCTGGTGGACAAGGGCGTCTTGGCCGGAGCACAAGTCGATCGCGACGTGATCAGGATGATCCCGAACCTGAACGTCCTGAAGATCGGCGGGCAGTCCGTGATGGACCGCGGCTCGACGGCGCTTGTGCCGATCATCGAGGAGATCCAGTCGCTCGTCTCAGAGCACAAACTGCTGCTCGGCGCGGGCGGCGGAACCCGGTCTCGTCACGTCTACCACGTCGGGCTCCGGCTCGGCTTGCCGACGGGGCTCCTCGCCGTGCTCGGCGGCGGCCCCTCGGAGCAGAACGCCACGATGTTGCAGGCGCTGCTCGCCCAGGTCGGAGGCGTCCGGATCCCCAAGGATCACTTCGAGGAGATCCCGCTCTACCTCGCCGCCGACTGCCTTCCGATCGTCACCGGCATGCCTCCGTACCACTATTGGGAGCCCCCGCCGGCGATCGGGCACCTTCCCGCCAATCGGACGGACGTCGGCGTGTACATGATCTCCGAGGTCTTCGGTACCCGGTCGATGATCTTCGTGAAGGACGAGGACGGGTTGCACACCAGCGATCCGAAGAAGGACCCGAACGCCGAGTTCATCCCGGAGATCTCCGTGTCGGAGCTGAGGGAACGGGATCTCGACGATCTGATCCTCGAACGGGCGTGCGTCGACTTGATCGCTCGCGCGAGGCACACGAAAGCGGTACAGATCATCAACGGACTCGTGCCCGGCCGCATCAGGGCCGCGCTCGCCGGCGAGCACGTCGGCACCGTGATCTATCAGGACGGCGTCGACTGGCGTGAGGAGCTGATCAAGTAGCGCGGCTCGAGGCGGCACGGGACGGGCGAGCGCGGCGCCATGTCGGTAGACAAAGGTTCGGTCGCCTCGATCGAGACGGTGCCCGCTCACCTCGAGACAATCTGCACCTCCACCGCCTTGAACGATGCCCAGATGAGCTCGCCCTCACGCAGCCCGAGCCGCTCTACCGATCCGAGCGTCACCTCGGCAACGAGCGGTGGCGTCGTAGCGATGCGCACGCGAGCGCGGTCTCCCTCGATCGCCACCGAGGTGATGCGGCCGCGGAACACGTTCCTGGCCGATCCGCTTGGCGGCTCTAGCGAGACCGTGACGTCCGAGGGCCTCAGGAGTCCGATCACCTCGCCGGGTTCGACGCCGTCGGGCCACGGGACCACGATCTCCCCCTCGTCGGTCGCTAGCTTGCCCGCGCCCTCCTCGGTGGACTCGAGAAGCCCGTGGAAGGAGTTCACCCCGACCAGGTCCGCTGCGTAGCGCGACCTCGGCGCGGTCCTGATGTCCTCCGGAGTGCCGATCTGCGTCACACGCCCGTCCTCCAGGAGCACGAGCCGATCGGCGAGCGCGGACGCCTCGACCGGATCGTGCGTCACGATGATCCGAACCCCTGGGAAGCGCGCGAGTTCCTCTCGGATGAGATCTCGAACGCGCACTCGGGCGCCGACGTCGAGTGCCGAGAGCGGTTCGTCCAGGAGCAGGAGCCCGGGCTCGACGATCAGGGCCCGGGCGAGCGCGACCCGCTGTGCCTCACCGCCCGAGAGATCGCTCGGGCGAGCATCGGCGCGATTCGCGAGACCGAGACGCGTGAGGAGCTCGGACGCCCGCTCGCGCGCCTCCGGTTTCGGCACCCCGCGCGCTCGGAGCGGGAACGCGACATTCTCGGTCGCGGACAGGTGCGGGAACAGCAGCAGGTTCTGGAAGACCACGCCGATCGGCCGCCGCTCGGGCGGGACGTGGTCGTCGTTCGCGGGGTCGTCGAGCACCGCGCCTCGAGCGCGATCGTTCCCTCGACCGGAGCCAGCAAGCCGGCGATCGTCGAGACGAGCGTGGACTTCCCCGAGCCGTTCGGTCCGAGGAGCGCGACCGTCCGACCGGCCTCGGCCTCGAACGCCGCGTGGACCTCGAAGCCCCACGCGCGGCGGTGACGTCACAACGAGCGTCATCGGAGGAACCGACCGCGGAGTGCGAGGATCACGGCGAAGGCGAGGAGGATCAGCAGCATCGAGATGGCGAACGCGGCGTCGGTGTCGGTCTGCAGCTGTTCGAAGACGGCGAGCGGCAGCGTCTGGGTCCGTCCCTGCAGGTTCCCCGCGAACGTGATCGTCGCGCCAAACTCGCCCAGCGCCCTCGCCCACGACAGCACGAGCGCCGCCGCGATCTGCGGACCCATCAGGGGGAGCGTCACCCGGCGAAGGATATACCAGCGTGACGCGCCGAGGGTCGCCGCCGCGTCCTCCAACCGCTCGTCGAGGCCCCGCAGGCCGGCCTCGAGGGCGAGCACCGCGAGGGGGAACGAGACGAAGGTGGCCGCGAGCACCGCGGCGGCGGTCGTGAACGTGAGCTGGATGCCGAACCAGTCGTAGAGCCACGATCCGATGAGGCCGCTCCGCCGGCCGAAGGCTGCGAGCAGTCCGACGCCGGCGACCACCGGCGGCATGACCAGGGGGAGGATGACGACCGCGCGGACGAGGGTCTTGCCGGGGAACGTGCTGCGCACGAGGACCCAGGCGAGCGGGAAGCCGAGGACGAACGAGATCGCCGCCGCGATGGTGGCGACGATCAGCGAGAGTCGAAGGGCCGTGAGCGCGGTCTCGCTCGTGAGGATCTCGCCGATGCGGGACCAGGGCGTCCGCAGCACCAGACCCAACAGGGGCAGCGCGACGAGGGCGACGCCGAGCGCCGCGAGGACGACGAAGCCGGCCGGGATCCGCCCCCTACGGAGGGGGGAGGAAGCCGTACTCGGCGAGCGTCTGCTGTCCGTCGCCAAGGACGTAGTCGACGAAGCCCTGCGCGAGGTCGGCCTCCTGGCTTCCGTTCACGACCGCGATCGGATAGGTCGCGATGACGTTCACCTCGTCGGGGATCGGGATCAGCGTGATCTGGTCCGCGACGTCGGGTGTCACGTCGGTGACATACCCGATCCCGGCGTCTGCGTCACCCGAGTTTACCTTCGTGATCACGGCTTTCACGTCCTCCTCGTTCGAGACGACGTTGGCGAGCGCCGCCTTCGAGATCCCCGCGTTCTCGAAGATCTCGCGCGCGTAGTCGCCCGCGGGCACGCCTTCGGCCGCCAGGACGAGCTGGACGCCGTCCTCGGTCAGGTCGTTCAGGTTCTCGATGCCGGCCGGGTTGTCCGCCGGCACGATGATCGCGAGCCGGTTCTGGGCGAAGTCCGCTCGATCGGTCACGCCCGGCCCATCGTCCTGCACCGAGTCCATCCAGGTCGGGCTCGCCGATGCGAAGACGTCGACGGGCGCGCCCTCGTTGATCTGGTCCGCGAGCCCATCGGAGGGCCCGAAGTTGAAGGTCACCGTGGTGCCCGGGTTCGCCGCCTCGAACGCGCTCCCGATCTCCCCGAAGGCCTCCGTGAGCGAGGAGGCGGCCGACACGATGAGCTCGGCCTCGGCGCCGCCCGACCCACCGCTCGCGCCGGTCGTTCCCGTCGTGCCACCGTCGTCATTCGAGTCGTTACATGCGGCCAGGAGCAGCACCGCCGACGTCGCGAGGATCAGGATCTTCTTCACTGGTCCACCTCCAGCATCACGTTGGGCGCCTTGACGGTGGCGACCGCATGCATCCCGGGTTTGAGACCCATCTCGTCGACCGCCTCGCGTGTGACGAGCGCGAGGACCCTGTAGGGGCCCGCGAGGATCTCGACGGTCGCGGCCACCTTGTCGCGCTTGATCTCGGTCACCACTCCCGGGAACCGGTTCCGGACGCTTCCCGCCGTCACCCTGGGGCGTTCTCGTCGCTCACCGAGCAGCCGGGCGACCTCAGCCGGGGCCACCAGGCGCTGGCCGCCCGAGGTCCTGGTGGTCGAGAGCTTGCCCTCCCGCTCCCACCGACGAAGCGTCTCGATGCGCACCTTCAGCATCTCGGCTGCCTCGCCGATCCGGTAGCCCTTCGCCATGCCGCCGGATTCTACATGTTCCTGATGGGCCGTCGCCAGCTAACCCTTGGCATGGCGTCGCTGATCGGGGTCCGCTTCGACATCTCGGTGGCGCTGGTCGGGGCCGCTGCGGATGGGCGAGAATGCGCGACCGTGGGGTCGGCGGTGGCGATCATTCGCGGCGGTGTGCGCCTGTGGCACGTCGTTCTGGTCGCCATCGTGGCGCTGCTGGCGACCGGCCAGCTCGGTGGTGACGACTTCGTCGACGCCGGCCGCGTGCTCTGGCGACCCGTGATCACCATCGCCGCCATCATGGTGCTCACTGCCGCAGCCGGGCGCTTGGGCGTGGTCGAGCGCATCGCGCTCATCATGTCGCCGTGGGCGCAGGGTTCTCCACGCCGGCTGCTCATCGTGGTCTTCGCGCTGGGCCTCGGCACGTCGGCCGTCCTGAACAACGACTCCGCGGTCTTGCTCGTCGTGCCGATCGTGGTCATGCTCGTTCGACAGCTCTATCCCGGCCGCAACGACATCGTCGCGTGGTTCGCCCTCGTCGTCTTCATGGCGGCAGGCGTCGCACCCCTGATGGTATCCAACCCGATGAACCTCATCGTGGCGGAGTACGCGGGCATGAGCTTCAACTCGTACGCGGCGCGGATGCTCCCCGTCGCTGTGGCGGGCTGGATCGTGGCGTTCATCGTGCTTCGGATCGCCGGGCGGGCGGTCCCTCCGGCGATGGAGCCGGCGACCGCGCTCGCGGCGCCGCGGCCGCACTGGACCGCGGCGCAGGTGCGCGCCCTCGCGCTCGTGCTCGGGATCCTGGTCGCCTATCCGACCGCGTCGTACCTCGGCATCCCCGTGTGGATCGTGGCGGTTGCGGGCGCTGCGCTGGCGGCGCTGTTGTGTGTGCGGCATGGCGTGGGCTCGTACGCGGATATCGTGCGCAGGGATATCGCGTGGGAGGTCTTGGTCTTCCTCGCCGGCATGTTCGTCGTCGCCATCGGCCTGCGCAACGCAGGCGTCGTCGACGCCCTCGAGCGACTGTACGACCACGCCAACCTCGCGGTGATCGGGGCGACGTCAGCGGTGGGATCGGCGCTCATCAACAACCATCCGATGGGGCTGCTGAACCTGCTCGCCATCGACCCGTCACCCGCCGGCGACCACCAGCCGATCCTGGCCGCGCTGGTCGGCGGCGATCTCGGTCCACGCCTCCTGCCGACCGGGTCGCTCGCGGGGGTGCTGCTCTACGCGACGCTGCGTCGCCTCGAGGTCCGTCTGCCCCTGCGCCGGTTCTGTGCCGTGGGCGTGCTCGTCACGATCCCGACCCTCGCGGTCTCGCTCATCGTCCTCGCCCTCACGACCTGATCCCTTTCCCGCAATGATCCGCTCTCGGATGATCCGCTCCCGATCCGCCGCGACAGATGAAACAGCCCTTCGTGGACCATCCGGTGACGTGGCGTACTCCCCGCCCGTCGCTTGCTCCGGGGGTGGGACTCGAACCCACAACCTACGGATTAACAGTCCGCCGCTCTGCCAATTGAGCTACCCCGGAGTGAGCCGGGGCAGTCTACCAACGCCTCCGGATTGGACTAGGCTCACGGCATGCGGTTCAGGACCGGTCTCGTGGTCGGCGGTGTGATCGGCTACCTCCTCGCGCGCGAGCTCACGAAACAGGATCACGACGACGAACGACCGCCCGGCGTTCGGGAGGCGATGGCGCGTCATCCGTCCAACCGCATCGCCGTGCACGGGCGGCGCATCGCCGAGAAGGCCGGCTGGAAGAGCGTGGAGGCGATCCAGCGCGCCCGGGCGAACATCCAGCGCAGGATGGACCCCGACGTCGACGACCTCTCGCTGAACTGATCCCGGGCTGACGCGCCCGAACGCTACTCGAGGTAGTCGCGCAGCTTCTGCGACCGTGACGGGTGACGGAGCTTCGACAGGGTCTTGGACTCGATCTGCCGGATCCGTTCGCGCGTGACGCCGAACTCGCGGCCGACCTCCTCCAGGGTGCGGGGGTGGCCGTCCAGGAGCCCGAACCGGAGCTGGATCACCTTCTTCTCCCGTTCGGACAGCGTGTGGAGCACCGACTCGAGCTGCTCCTGCAGCAGGATGAAGCTCGCCGCGTCGACGGGGACCACGGCGTCCGAGTCCTCGATGAAGTCGCCGAGGTGCGAGTCCTCCTCCTCCCCGATCGGGGTCTCGAGGGAGACCGGCTCCTGGCTCACCTTCAAGATCTCGCGCACCTTGTCGGCCGGGATGCCCATCTGCCGCCCGATCTCCTCGGGGAGCGGCTCGCGACCGAGGTCCTGCAGGAGCTGCCGCTGGATGCGGACGAGCTTGTTGATCGTCTCGACCATGTGCACGGGGATGCGGATCGTTCGGGCCTGATCGGCGATCGCGCGCGTGATCGCCTGGCGGATCCACCACGTCGCGTAGGTCGAGAACTTGTAGCCCTTGGAGTAGTCGAACTTCTCGACCGCGCGGATCAGCCCGAGGTTGCCTTCCTGGATCAGGTCCAGGAACAGCATGCCGCGACCGACGTAGCGCTTGGCGATCGAGACGACCAGGCGCAGGTTCGCCTCGATCAGCTTGCGCTTGGCGAGCTGGCCGTCGCGTTCGACGCGGCGCAGGAAGTCGTCGAGCGCCTCGCGGGTCTTCGGCTTGTAGGTCTTGCCGATCCTGTCCCGCCCGATCCCCTCGACCTTGCCGAACTTCTCGACCTGGTGCTCGCGGATCGCGACGACGGACTCGGTCACCTGGCGCAGGCGCTTCTGGTCGACCCGGTCCTCCTCCTCGGTCATCTCGCGGAGCACGGTCGCGAACTCCCCCGCCTCGATCCGCCGGGCGAGGTCGACCTCCTGGGCGGCCGTGAGGAGCGGGACCTTCCCGATCTCCTTCAGGTACATCCGAACGGGATCGTTCGTCGGTGCCTTCAGGAGATCGACGTCGAGCTGGCGCTGGGCGGAGGCGTCGACCTCGTCGCCGGGGACCTCGATGACCTCGATCCCCTCGCCGCGCAGGTGCTCCTCGACCTGGGTGAGGAACTCCTCGACCTGTTCGGGCGTGAAGTCGTCGACGGGAACCGATTCGAGCAGGTCGTCGGAGGTCACGAAGCCGCGTTCACGCCCGCGGGCGGTGATCTGCTCCTTCGCTTCTTCCAGACCCAGGTCGCGGGTGACTTCGGTCAATGCTCTCGCTCCCGTACGTTCAAGGTGGGAAACGTCGAGAAGTGTACGAGACGTGAACGCCCGTGACCCGTTCGGCTACGCTCCAGCCGGATCGGGTCGCTACCCGGCCAGCGAGGCTGCGTCGTGGCTCCGTTCCCGCAGACGGCGCAGCTCGCCGTCGGCCGCGATCAGCCGCTGGAACATCTCGTCGTACCTCGGGTCCGTCACCGGGTTCATCTTCTGCAGCTCCTGGCGGAGCGCGGCGCTTCGGCGCCGAAGGAGGAACTCCTGCAGCCTCGCCCAGACCTCCTCCGCGTACCCCGGCAGGAGGTCGCCGTCGAGCGGTTCGAGCGCGAGCGCCGTAAGCGCCTCCACGACCTCCTCGTCCGCGCCATCGGCCGTCGAGCCGCTCACGAGGCCGTCGCGGTCGCGCAGGAGCTGCAGCAGCTCGCGATGCCGCGTCGTCCGGAAGTGGTCGTCGGACAGCCGCGGCGAGATCCGCCGGAACGCGTCGGCGTCCCGAGCGAGGATCCGGAGCATCTCGCGCTCGACCTTTTCCTGCGCCGAGGCCCGCTTGACCGCCTGCTGGACCTCCACCGGGCGTCCCGAGAGCTTCTGCTCCAGCGCGAGCACGACCGAACCCTCCGAGACCCCGGCGAGCTCGGCCAGCAGGTGCGCGTACTCGCTCTGGCGGACGGGGTCGCCGAGCCGCTCGAGCAACGGGACGGCCGCGGCGACCGCCGCGCTCTGCCCCTCGATCGTCGTGAGATCGTGCCGGCCCACCGTCCGGCGCACCATGTACTCGACCAGGGGGACCGCCGTGGCTGCGAGCTCGCGGAGGGCGTCGCCGCCGCGCGCGTCGACGAAGTCCGCGGGGTCCAGGCCCTCGGGCAGGATCAGGACCACCGGCTGGACCGGGAACCGCTCGACGAACTCGAAGGCGCGTTCGGCCGCGCGGGCGCCCGCATCGTCCGAGTCGAACGCGAGCACCATCCGCTGCGCGAACCGCGACGCGAGCCGGAAGTGCCCCTCGCCCAGCGCGGTCCCGCAGGTGGCGACCGTGTTCGTCACGCCGGCGCGCACCATCGCGATCACGTCGGTGTACCCCTCGACGAGGAAGAGCTCGCCGAGCTTGGTCGCCGACGCCTTCGCGCGTTGCAGGTTGTAGAGCACCTCCGCCTTGCGGTACACGGGCGTCTCGGGCGAGTTCAGGTACTTCGGCCCATCCTCTCGACCGCCCGGGAGGATGCGCGCGCCGATCCCGACGGCCTTGCCCGAGAGGTCGTGCACCGGGAACGTGATCCGGCGCCGGAACCGGTCGCGGACGTTGCCCTCCTGGTCCTTGATCGCGAGACCGGCCTCGACCAGGAGTTCGGCCGAGAGCGACTTCACCAGCCGCTTGAGCAGGAAGTCCGCGTAGGCGGGCGCGTACCCGACCTCGAACTCGGCCGCCACGTCGCGGTCGATCCCGCGGGACTCGAGGTACGCCCGGGCCTCCTCCCCCTCCTTCGCCTCCAGCAGCGTGCGGTGGTACAGCTCGAACGCGGCCTCGTTCGCGCGCACCATGGCCTGGCGCTTGGACGCCACGCGGCGTTCGGCGGGGGTGTCGCCCTCGTAGCGCAGGGTGATCCCCACGTCCTTGGCCAGTCGCTCGACGGCCTCGGAGAACTCGAGGTGCTCGACGTCGCGCAGGAACCCGATCGCGTCGCCGCCCTTGCCGCAGCCGAAGCAGTGGTACAGCCCCTTGGACGGCGAGACGCCGAACGACGGCGTCTTCTCGGTGTGGAACGGACACAGGCCGATGAACCGGTCGTGTCCCGCCTTCTTGAGCGTCAGGTAGCCGGAGACGAGCTTGACGATGTCCGTGCGTTCGCGGACGGCGACGACGTCGTCGTCCCTGATCCTGCCGGCCACGTTCCTCCCCTCGACCTTCTCGTCACGCCGGCTAGAGCAACCAGCGCTGGGGAAGGAACAGCTGCTCGTAGATCCGCAGAGCGTACCGGTCCGTCATGCCGGCGATGTAGTCGGCGACGCGGGTCGGCAGGTCTCCCGGCGCCCGATGGTACTCCTGCGGCACCTCCTCCGGGTGATCGAGGTAGTGCGCGAACAGGCTCCGGACCATCGAGATCGCCTTGTCCTGCTCCGAGCGGGCCTCGTCCCGGAGGTAGACGTGGTCGAACAGGAACTCGCGCAGCGCGTCGAGCGCCTGGAACACGTCGTCGGACAGCCCGATCTCGGGGCCGTCCGCGCTGCGGCCGACGAGGTCCGTCACGAGCGTGTTGATCCGGGCCGAATGCGTCGCGCCGAGGGTCTCGAGGGGCCCGATCGGCAGCTCGTCCTGGTCGATCACCCCCGCCCGGACCGCATCGTCGACGTCGTGGTTCACGTAGGCGATCCGGTCGGCGAACCGCACCAGCTGCGCCTCCGGCGTCGACGGCTGGGGCATCGACCACGTGTGGTTCACGATCCCGTCGCGGACCTCCCAGCACAGGTTCAGGCCCTCCCCGTCGTTCTCGAGGTGGTCGACGATCCGCAGGCTCTGTTCGTTGTGCCGGAACGGCCGGCCCAGGAACGGGGTGAGCGCCTGTTCGCCCAGGTGCCCGAACGGCGTGTGCCCGAGGTCGTGGCCGAGCGCGATCGCCTCGGTGAGGTCCTCGTTCACGCGGAGCGCCCGGGCGGCGGTCCTGGCGATCTGGCTCACCTCGAGCGTGTGGGTGAGCCGGACGCGGTAGTGGTCGCCCTCGGGCGCGAGGAACACCTGCGTCTTGTGCTTCAGGCGGCGGAACGCCTTCGAATGCACGATGCGGTCCCGGTCGCGCTGGAAGCAGGTCCGGAGGTCGTCCTGCGGCTCGTCGTGCTCGCGGCCCTTGCTCGCCGACGCGAGCGTCGCCGTGGGCGCGAGGGTCTGGCGTTCGATCTCCTCGGAGCGTTCTCGGGGCACGGCCACGCGCCGATACTACCGTCGCGCTCCGACGCACCTTATCCGGAGACCGCAGTACCATCGACCCTCCGACGTGCGGTCCGAGGCGACCGCGTCAGGCTCGAGGAGGATCCGATGAGAGCTGTTCAGCTGCGCGTCCTGATGGGTCTCGCGACACTCGTGCTGCTCGCGACCGCGTGCGGGGGCGACTCGAACGACGCGGGTGCCGGCGCGACGGGGACCGGTCCGAGCGGAGCGACCGCCGCCACGGGCGCGACCGACTCGGGCGAACCGGGTCCCGGGAGCCTCTACGGTGGCTCCGACGGGATGACCGGATCCACGGGGGCGACCGGGAGCACCGGCGCCGAGAGTTCGGACGTGTCCGTCTCCCTGAACAACTATCGGTTCATGCCCAGCACGGTGAAGGTCCACAGCGGCGACGTCGTGGCCGTCCGGAACGACAACGCGCGCACCCCCCACACGTTCACGGTCTTCGATTCGGACGTCGACCTCGAGCTCGCGCCGCTCACGGATGGCACGGTCACGATCGACCTGCCCCCCGGGACGTACGACCTGTTCTGTCGGTTCCACGAGTCGCTCGGCATGACGGCGAGGCTGAAGGTCACCTAGCCACTTCCGAGTCAGCGTCCGAACAGGCGGTAGTACATGTACGCGAGCGTCTCGCGCAGGTAGCCGCCGACCCGCGTCCCCTCCGTCCGGGCCGCCGAGTGCCACGTCGCCGACGCGTACGCCTCGAGGCCGAGGTCGGACGCCATCCGCTTGACCCGCAGGTTGTGCCAGGGGTCCGAGACGAGGAACGCCGACGCCATCCCGCGGTCGTTCATCCAGGCCGCGGCGGCCTCCAGGCTCTCGAGCGTGGTCGAACCGACCGGCGACGCGACGACCGCCTCCGCGGGCACGCCCTGCGCCACGAGCCAGTCGCGACCCGCCTCGGCCTCCGTGGTCCGGTCGCCGGGCGCGCCGCCGCCGAGCACCAGGATCGTGTCGGACCGGCCCCGCTCGTAGAGCAGCTGCGCGTGCTCGAGACGGCCCGCGAACACGGGTGAGGGATCGCCGTCGTACTGCGCGGCGCCCAGCACGAGGATCGCGTCGACATGATCGACCGTGCGGGCGTCGTCCGTGTGCGCCGCTCGCCACACGGCGACCCCCGTCCCCGCGAACACGAGCACGATCGCCGCGGCGACCGCGGCGATCGTGATCAGGACGGGGTGACGACGCAGCGCCTCCATGCGGGCGATGCTAGCAACGCCTCCCGCGAACACCCTGCGTTCGGGCGCAACGGGGTTCAGGCGATGCGGATCCAGACGGCGTCCGACCCGACGGTGGTGGTCGCCGTCGACAGGAACCGCCCGCGCGTCCGCGCCACCGCGCCGAACCGGTACGAGCCGGGGACCACCACGGCGTTCGAGCGGTAGTACCAGGCCGGCGTCCCCGCGGTCTGCGCCGGGCAACAGCGATACGACCACGAGCCCGCCGGCAGCGTGCCGGAGCCCGGTCGCTCGAACCCGGCTGCGCTCACGTACAGCTCGAGCCTCGTCGGCGCTCCGAGGTTCACCGTGTGGCGCACCTGGGTGCCGATGGTCGCGGGGTTCGGCGACGCCGTCAGATCGACGAGCTTCGCCTGGGCGGGACCGGCCACGACGACCAGCGCCGCGACGAGTGTGAGCAACGAACGCTTCATGCCTCTCCTCCTGTGCGCTCTGGGGGGAGGCAGGTGCGACGAGCTCCCGTTCGGGAGCGGCGATCCGCTACGGGGCGCGACGCCCGCTCGGCGGAGCAGCTCGAGGAACCCGCGGCGATCGAACCCGCGGCCCAGGATCACCCTGGGGTCGCAGGTCCCGCCTTCGTCCCAGCTGAGGACCCAGACCTCGTGGGGGCCGCCGGCGAGTCGACCCGTGCCGCCGGCCGCGAGCTCGATCGTGCCGGCGTCCGGGAGCCCCTCGCCGAACTCGCCCGGGATGCCCGCGAACGCGTGCAACTCGCGACCCTCGTCATCCAGCCACCCGAGCCGTACCCCGACGCGGTCGGGGTACGGCTCCTCGAAGGTCTCGGTCCGTTCGAACCCCTCGGGCGTGACGAACCGCACCTCGCAGACCGTCCGGTCGGCCGTGGGTGAGGGCTGGGTCGCGGCCCCGCCCCCGCACGCCACGAGGGTCAGCACGCCCGACACGAACGCCGCCGCGTTCCGAACCGCCGTCACGGCAGCGACTCCTCCACCGGACCGAGCAGGGGACCCGTGCCGTCCGGGTTCGCCTCCTGGCCGAGACCCGCGTACAGGCCTCCGAGGCTCCGCACCCGCTCGGGCAAGATCGTCGCGGCGTTCCCGAACGACGCGGCGAGCTCGGCGAATGCCCGTGCGCCCTCCTCCGTGCGGAACGCGCTGACGAGCGCGAAGTCGCCCGGCTCGCCGACCTCCTGGCGGAACCCCTGGAACTGCGCGACGGGGACGACGTAGTAGCCCTGGAGGTCGCCGAACGCCAGGGCCTCGTTGGCCTGTTCGGCTTCCTGTCGGGACGGGAACACGCCACCCACGACCGCGATCAAGAGCTCGCCCGCTCCGCTGTCGGGCGCGAGCGCGGGACCGACCGGCCTCCCGTGCCCTCGCACGGGCGCCTTGCCCGCGGCGGCCGCCATCACGCCCGCCGAGGCGAGCACGCCCACCACGAGTCCTGCCACGATCGCCTGTCTCCGTTCCATCGATGCCTCCTCGGGGGGCTCAGTAGTTGGTGGCGTACTGGAAGTGCATGGGGTCGCAGAACGCGAGACCCCAGTACCAGCCGTGGCTCTGCCAGATCGACGCATGCTTCTTGTTGACCGACGACGTGCACTTGCCCATGTACTCCTCGGCCGAGGACACATCGATCGCGATCCCGAACGCGTGCGTGCTCCACTCGTTGCCGTCCCGCTTCGCCCGGCACGCGTAGCCGTAGATCCCGTGCTCGACGTACGGCTGCAGATGCGCGTTCTGGATATGCCCGTACACGTCGTTGTCCAGGTTCGTCGACTTCCCGCCCTTGTCCGACACCATGGCCGTCGGACGACCGCCGAGCTTGCGGTGGAAGCTGAACGTGTACGTCGTCCCGTTGTCCGCGGCCTGCCACTTCATCGAGATCGCGTGGGCATCCGCGCTGCACGGCTGCCCGAACCGGTTGACGATCTGCGTGTAGCCGCTCGGCCGCGACGGGTAGTTGACGTGCTCGTCCCGCCAGCCGAGCCGGGCCCAATGGAACCCGACGAGCAGCGGCAGGACGATCGCGATCGGCACCGCGATGCTGAGGAACCGCAACCCACTCCGTCCGCGCGAACCGTTCCGCACGTGTCACCTCCTCGAACGCGGGGGAGGCGGGAGAGGTCTCGGAGCTTAGCGAACGCGCGTTCGAGCGCGCATCACCAGGTCGGGGGATTCACGCGTCGCGGGCGGGCGATTCCCGTCGTTACTTCGACGCCGACTCCGACGAACCGATCGCGGCCTGACCCGCGGCCAGACGCGCGGTCTCGACGCGGAACGGCGAACAGCTCACGTAGTCGAGTCCGAGCTCGTGGCAGAAGACCACGGATGCCGGGTCGCCGCCGTGCTCGCCGCAGATCCCGATGTGCAGGCTCGCGTTCGCGGCCCGTCCCTCCTCCACCGCGATCCGCATCAGCCGCCCCACCCCGGGCTGGTCGATCGTCACGAACGGGTTGGCGGGCACGAGCTTGCGCTCCTCGTACATCCCGACGAACTTGCCGATGTCGTCGCGGCTGAACCCGAACGCCGTCTGCGTGAGGTCGTTGGTCCCGAACGAGAAGAACTCGGCGGCCTCGGCGATCTCGCCCGAGGTCACCGTGGCGCGCGGGAGCTCGATCATCGTGCCCCATTCGAGGTGGCCGAGCTCGATGCCCTCGCCCTGGAGCACCTCCGCCGCAACGGGTTCGAGCTCGGCGCGCATCTGCTCGAGCTCGGGCTTGGTCGCGACGAGCGGGATCATGATCTCGACCTTCGGGTCGCCGCCCTCCTTCTTCACCCGGGCCGCCGCCTCGCAGATCGCCCGGACCTGCATCGCGTAAAGCCCGGGCTTCACGATCCCGAGCCGCACCCCGCGCAGGCCGAGCATCGGGTTGGCCTCGTGCAGCTGGTCGACCTTGCCGAGGATGACCCGAGCCTCGTCGAGCGGCACGCGCTCGTCACGCAGGCGGACCTCGTCCTCGCCGCGCTCCTCCGCCCGGGCGACGCCGACCGCGAGCTCGACCTGGTTGGGGAGGAACTCGTGCAGCGGCGGGTCGAGCAGCCGGACCGTGACCGGGAGACCGTCCATCGCCTCGAAGATCCCGACGAAGTCCTCGCGCTGCAGCGGGAGCAGCGCGTCGTACGCCTTCTGCTCCTCAGCCTCGGTCTCCGCGAAGATCATCTGGCGGACCGCGCCCACGCGCTCCTCGCCGAGGAACATGTGCTCGGTCCGGCACAGCCCGATCCCCTCGGCGCCGCGCTCGCGCGCGTTGCTCGACTGGTCGGGCGTGTCGGCGTTCGCGCGGACGCGCAGACGCCGGCGCGCGTCCGCGATCGCCATCAGCCGCTCGAACGCCTTCCAGATCTTCGCCTCGCGAGCCTCCGTGTCGCCCGAACGCGCCTTCTCGAGCACGGATTCCTCGAGCGGCAGCTCCCCCACGTAGACGTTGCCGGTGAAGCCGTCGATCGTGATGACCTCACCCTCCTTCACCGTGGTGCCGTTCGCGGTGAAGGTCCCGGCCGCCGGGTCGAGCTTGATCGCGTCGGCCCCGCAGACCGCCGGGATCCCCTCGCCGCGCGCGACGACCGCCGCGTGCGAGTTCGTGCCACCCGCGCTCGTCAGGATCCCCTGCGAGGCGATCATGCCGTGGTAGTCGTCCGGGGTGGTCTCGCGGCGGACGAGGACGACCTTGTCGCCGGCGTTCGCGCGCTCCTGGGCGTCGTCGGCCGTGAACACGACCGCCCCGGTGGCGGCGCCGGGGCTCGCGTTGAGACCCTTCGCGATCGGCTGGGCGCCGTCGGCCTTCACGCGGCGCTTGAACAGTTCCTCGAGCCGGTCCGCGTCGACGCGCAGCAGCGCCTCACCCTCGTCGATCAGGCCCTCCTCGAGCATGTCGGAGGCCATCACCCATTCGGCGAACGCCGTCCGCTTGCCGATCCGCGTCTGCAGGATCCAGAGCTTGCCCTTCTCGATCGTGAACTCGATGTCGCACATGTCGCGGTAGTGGCCCTCGAGCGTGGCCATCACGTCCATCAGCCCGCGGTACGAATCCCCGTCGATGCGTTCGAGCTCGGCGATGCGCTTGGTGTTGCGGATCCCGGCGACGACGTCCTCGCCCTGCGCGTTCTCGAGGTAGTCGCCGTACGGGACCTTCTCGCCGGTCGCGGGGTCGCGCGTGAACGCCACGCCCGTGCCCGAGTCCTCCCCGCGGTTGCCGAACACCATCGCCACCACGTTCACGGCGGTCCCCAGGTCGTCGCTGATCTTGTTCTGCCGCCGGTAGTCGATCGCGCGCTTGCCGTTCCACGATCGGAAGACGGCGTCGATCGCCAGGCGCAGCTGGTCCTTCGGGTCCTGGGGGAAGTCCTCGCCGGTGTGCTCGCGGTAGATCGCGCGGAAGCGTTCGATCAACGCGTTCAGGTCGTCGGCGTCCAGGTCGGTGTCCTGCGCGTTCGAGCCCTTCGCCGTCTTCGCCTCGTCGAGCGCGTGCTCGAACGCGTCGGCCGGCACGTCCATCACGATCTTGCCGAACATCTGGATGAACCGCCGGTAGGCGTCGCGCGCGAACCGAACGTCGCCCCCGGTCTGCGTGGCGAGCCCCTCGACCGAACGATCGTTCAGGCCGAGGTTGAGGACGGTGTCCATCATCCCCGGCATCGAGAACTTCGCCCCCGAACGCACCGAGACCAGCAGCGGATCGTCGGGATCGCCGAGCGTCTTGCCCATCGCGTCCTGGAGACGGCCGAGGTGCTCTCCCGCCTCCTCGAGCATCTCGGCGGGTGCGCCACCCCGCTCGAGGAAGGTCAGGCACGCCTCGGTGGTGATCGTGAACCCGGGCGGGACCGGCAGACCCATGTTGGTCATCTCGGCGAGGTTGGCCCCCTTGCCGCCGAGGAGGTCCTTCATGTCCCGGTTGCCTTCGGAGAAGTCGTAGACGTACTTGGTCATCGCAGGAGCCTCCGCCGCGAGGTGGGTTCGGACCGGACCAGTCTACGGACGTGATGGGCCGGCAGCCGGGTGGCGGGTTCCTCGGGTCGGGTGGAGGCTAGGCGGGCGGCGCGGCGTCGCGGGTGTCCTCGTCCGCGGCGACGAAAGCGGACGCCATCTCGAGGCAACGTTCCACGGTGTCGTGGTCGCCGTCCAGGAGCGCCTCGTACGCCAGGTTCAGCCACCCCGAGCTCTTCTGCGCGAGCTCGACGTCCTCCGAGCGGAGCGAACGCCCCGAGCACAGGACGTCCAGGACCGGGCGATAGGCCACGCTGAGGACGGCGGCGGCCCGGGCGTCGAACCGCGCGATGGGGTCGGGCGGGGCTCGGAGCGCCTCGCGCTCGGCAGCCGCGCACTGGTCGAGCAGCGCGTGGTACGCCAGATCGATCTCGTCGGCGGGCGCGCCCTCGGTGGCGATGCCGATGAGGGCCCGGATGCTTCGCGTGGTCTGTACGAGGATGCCGTCCATGCGCTGCAGCCTAGTGTCGTCCCCCGCCCGGCGTCCGCACCATCGGCCGGGTGACCCGAAATGCAGCCGAACGGCTTAGGTCCTTCGGCGAGCCTCCAGGCACATGCCGTGCCGCGGATCGCTCAGGCTGCCGCCGCCTCGAGCGCCTGGAGCGTCGCGGCGTCGTTCGCGAACAGCACGGTGACCGCCTTCCCATCGGGTTCGAGCACCTCCGCCGAGCCCTCCCCCTGGTCGATCCACTCGTTCATCGATGCGGCGAACTCCTCGGCGTCGCGCGAGGTGTCCCAGACGGTGGACAGTTCGACGGCGGTGTCGGTCCCGTCGGACCACGCGCGGTAGGTGCCGCCGTCCCACCCCGCGGCCGCCGTGCCGGCCTGCGAACCGTCGAGCCGCAGCCCGAGCGCGGTCTGGAGCCACGCCTCGCCGATCGCCATCGCGTCGAGGTCTTCCCACCCCGGTCCCAGCTCCGCCGAGAGGTTCGGCACGTCGACCGGCGTCGGCGCGTCGTTCGGGTAGCGCTCGGGGTGGATGATCTGCTCCGTCGACGCGGGGAGGTCGACGAACGCATCGTCGACGGCGTCGAGACCGCCCCTCGCACTCAGGGCGCTGATGAACCGCATCCCCTGGTCGTACGGCCAGGCCTGGAGTCGGGAGACGAACACCGGGATGCCGTCGGTCGAGGTGTCTTGCTGCGAGGCCTCGATCCCGACCTGCACCTGCTCGGCCGGCGTCAGGAAGGTCTGCGCCCACCGCAGCATGAAGAACGTCGCGTTCCCCTCGACGAGCGCGATCGCGGCCTGCGCGTCCTCGTCCTTGCATTCGGCGCCGAGCGCATCCAGCCGCTCGAGCCCGAACCGCTGGTCGTCGATCGCGTGCGTGAGCTCGTGGGCGAGCGTGATGCGTTCGAGCGGCGAGGGGGACTCGCTCCCGGTGAACTTCAGCTCGCCGGTCACGGTGTCGTAGTAGCCGATCACCTGGCTCGAGCCGTAGTTCTCGTACGCCTCCCGGAGGCTGGTGCCGTCGGGGATCACGCCGATCGTGTCCCAGGCGACGCTGCGTCGCGCGTACTGCCCGGCGGGGTACGCGGTGTCCGCGTAGTTCACGATGTCGCGGCCGATCTCCGCCTGCGATACGGGCTTGGCCACCACCCGTTGCGAGTAGTCGAACCCGCGGATCTGCGCCACCTGCCGCATCACCTGGGCGATGATCGCGGGCGTCGGCCCCTCCGCCGGGACGTCCGAGCCGGTGTCCGGCTTGGGCTTCGGCACCTCGCACAGGCGCTTCTCGGCGGCCGCCGCCGAACCCGGACCGCTCGGCGCCGGCCGGGGGACCTCGGGCGAGGCCGGCACCGGCTCGACCGAGGTCTCGGGGACGGACAGGGGGTCGCGCGGGACGTCGGTGCCGCCGGTACAGGCCCCGAGCAGCAGCCCGAGGACGGCCGCCATCACGGCGGCGCGGAGCCTCATCCGCGCCTCGGGACCAGCACGCTCGCGACGGCCAGAGCGGCCGACAGCAGCGAGAGGGCGCTCGAGATCCACAGGAGCCCTATCGACCGCAGGGAACCGAGCGATGAGGCCATGAGCGCGATCGCCGCCACGAGCATCAGCGCGAACCCGACGGCGTACAGGCTGACCCAGCCCTTCCTCGGGGGGGTTACCGCTCGCGCGTCCCCGCTCGCTCCCTGAGCCACCCCAACCCCCTCGCGCCTCGGCTCGTCCATCTAGAGGCGTTCGGCGAGGTAGGCGACGAGGTTCTCGACCGGGATCCGGTCCTGGCTCATCGAGTCGCGCTCGCGGACGGTGACCTGGCGGTCCTCGAGCGTGTCGAAGTCCACGGTCACGCAGAACGGCGTTCCCACCTCGTCCTGGCGGCGATAGCGGCGGCCGATCGAGCCGGCGTCGTCGAAGTCGCACATCCACCGCTGCTTGACGAGGTCGAACACGCCCCGCGCATCGGGCGTGAGCTGCTCGTTGCGCGAGAGCGGGAGCACGGCGACCTTGGTCGGCGCCAGGTCCCGGTGCAGGGCGAGGTACGTGCGCTTCTCGGTGCCGCCCTTCGCGGTCGGCGCCTCCTCCTCTCGGTAGGCATCGACGAGTGCGGTCAGCATGATGCGATCGACACCGGCGGCCGGCTCGACCACGTACGGCAGGTAGCGCTGGTCCTTCTCCTGGTCGAAGTACGTCAGGTCCTCACCGCTCGCCTCCTGATGGGCCCGGAGGTCGAAGTCGGTGCGGTTCGCGATGCCCTCGACCTCCTGCCAGCCGAACGGGAACTCGTACTCCACGTCCGAGGCGGCCTTCGCGTAGTGCGCGAGCTCGTCGGGTTCGTGCGGCCGCAAGCGCAGCTTCTCCTTGCGGATCCCGAGGTCGACGTACCACTGCATCCGCTCGTTGATCCAGTACTCGAACCACTCGTCGTCGGTGCCGGGCTCGACGAAGTACTCCATCTCCATCTGCTCGAACTCGCGCGTGCGGAAGATGAAGTTGCCCGGCGTGATCTCGTTGCGGAACGACTTGCCGATCTGCGCGATGCCGAACGGGATCTTCTTGCGCGAGGCCTGCTGGACGAGCGCGAAGTCGGCGAACATCCCCTGCGCCGTCTCGGGCCGCAGGTAGACCCCGCTCGACTCGTCCTCGACCGGCCCCATGTGCGTCTTGAACATCATGTTGAACTGCCGGGGTTCGGTGAAACGCTTCTGGCCGCAGTTCGGGCACGTGGGCTCGTCGCCGAGGTGGTCCTCGCGGAAACGCTGGTGGCAGTTCAGGCACTCGACGAGCGGATCGTGGAACCCGGCGACGTGGCCGCTCGCCTCCCAGACCTTCGGGGACATGATGATCGCGGCCTCCAGCCCGACGATGTCGTCACGGAGCTGGACCATCGAACGCCACCAGGACCGGCGGATGTTGCGGCGCAGCTCGACGCCGAGGGGACCGTAGTCCCAGGACGAGCGCAGCCCTCCGTAGATCTCGCTGGACTGGAACGCGATCCCCCGCCGCTTGGCGAGGGACGTGACGGCCTCCATCAGGTCGGCCATGGGGGTTCCTCCTCTCTCCCGGCCGCTGGCTGCGGCCGCTGGCGTGGGGTCCAGTCTACGGGTCGGCCTTCCGCGCAACGTGCGGATGGGTGTGGAGAGACGACGGCATCTCGGACCGTCGGGGGTGGCTAGCCCGCGTCGTTCTCGGCGATGGCCCCGAACCTCCGCGACCGCTTCTGGTAGTCGCGGATCGCCTCGTACAGCTGCTCGCGGTCGAAGTCCGGCCAGTACACCGGCGTGAAGTACAGCTCGCTGTACGCGGCCTGCCACAGGAGGAAGTTGCTGATCCGCTCCTCGCCGCTGGTGCGGATGATCAGGTCGGGGTCCGGCATGTCGGCGTGGTACAGCCGGCTCGAGATCGACTCGGGCGTGAGCTTCTCGCCCTTGAGGCGGCCCGCGTCGTGGTCGGCGATCAGCCGCTTCACGGCGTCGACCACCTCGACCCGCCCGCCGTAGTTGAACGCGATCGTCAGCGTCATGCCCGTGTTGTGGCGCGTGAGCTCCTCCGAGATCTCCATCTCCTTGAGCACCGAGCGGGGCACCTTCCAGTCGCGCCGGCCGAGGAAGCGGACGCGGACGTTCATGCGGTGGAGCTCGTCCCGGCGGCGGCGCAGCAGCCCGCGGTTGAAACCCATCAGGAACGCGACCTCGGCCTTGGGACGCTTCCAGTTCTCGCTCGAGAACGCGAACATCGTCAGCCACCCCATGCCGAGCTCGTTCGCGCCGACGACCGTGTCCCACATCGCCTCCTCGCCTGCCGTGTGGCCGTCGGTCCGGGGCAGCCCGCGGAGCTTGGCCCACCGGCCGTTGCCGTCCATCACGATGCCGACGTGGTTCGGCAGGCGATCGCGATCGAGATCGTCGAGGTAGGTGCTCACGTGGTCAGGCTCCTGGCGAGGATCGGAAGGCTCTTCATGCGGCGCTCCAAGTGGTACTCGGTGAAACCGAACAGCAGCGATCGGGACTCGCGCCTCACCCTGGTATCGGCCTGGACGGCGCCCGCCTCAAGCAGCCCGGTCCCGCCGAGCGTCGCCAGGAAGTCGAGCGCCTCCAGCGATGCCGGGCCGGCGTCGAGGTCGGCGTCCGCGGCGCAGACCGCACCCCCCAAGCCGCTCGCGAAGCGTTCGGGCGCCGGGGCACCGCAGACCGCGCAGGTCGTGAGCGCCGGGTGGAACCCCGACAGGGACAGGAGCTTGAGCAGGAACGATTCGGCGACGGCCGCGGGGTCGGCGGGCCGGGCATCGAGCGCCCGCATCCCGGTCAGCAGGAGCATGAACAGGCGAACGTTCCGCTCGTGCTCTTCCGCGACCTTGTCGACGGCTTCCAGCATGGTCTCCCCCGCGGCGAACAGACCGAGGTCACCGCGGAGCGCCCGGAAGGGCGAGACGATCTCGGCCTGGCTGACGGTGTCGAGCGAACCTCTCCCCCGGTAGACCATCAGGGACACGTGCGTGAACGGCTCGAGCCGCGCGCCGAAGCGGGAGGTGGTCTTGCGGATGCCCTTGGCCACGGCCCGGACCTTGCCCGAGCCCTGGGTCATGACCGTGACGATCTTGTCGGCCTCGCCCAGCTTGACCGAGCGCAGCACGACGCCCTGTTCCTTGTAGAGGGGCACGCCGGAATCGTACCCGTGGCCTCATGGCCAACCCGTCAGGGAACGTTGCGAAGTCGTGGAGATGCGGCGCGTCCGGCCAGATCCGGTCCCCTAGGCCCCCATCGGGTGCCAGACGGTCTTGAACTCCATGAGCGAGGTGATCTCGTAGGGGCTCTGGGCATCCTCGGAGAACGGGTCGACGTCACGGGCCCGGACCACCCTCTTCACGTTCTCGGCCGACAGGCGTTCGGCCTCGGCTCGGGCGGCCGGCGGGACGCCGGTCACGTCGAGCGCGTTGACGTCCATGTGCCCCGCGAGCCAGGGGACGAGCTCCTCGGTCAGCCCGGTGAGGACGTTCACCACGCCCCCGGGAACGTCCGAGGTCGCGAGCACCTCGCCGAGCGAGACCGCGGGCAGCGGGGACGGCTCGCTCGCGAGGACGACCGCCGTGTTGCCCGACACGATCGCGGGCGCGAGCCGGGACACCAGACCGAGCAGGGACTTGTCGCCGGGCGCGACGATCCCGACGACGCCGGTCGGCTCGGGGATCGTGAAGTTGAAGTAGGGGCCGGCGACGGGGTTGGTCGCGCCGAGGAGCTGGCCGATCTTGTCGGCCCACCCCGCGTACCAGACCCAGCGGTCGATCGAGGCATCGACGCCCCTGCGCGGGTCCTTGGCGCCCGCGTCGGCGAGCTCGGACTCGAACTGGGACCGGCGGCCCTCCATCAGCTCGGCCACGCGGTACAGGATCTGCGCCCGGTTGTACGCGGTCTTGCCCGCCCACTCCGGTTGCGCGGCGCGGGCGGCCCGAACCGCGTCGCGCAGATCCTTGCGCGAGGCTCGCGCCGCGCGCGCCAGCAGCCGGCCGTCGTGCGAGAGGACCTCGTACGAGCGGCCCGACTCGCTGCGAGGGAACTCGCCGGCGATGTAGAGCTTCGCCGTCCGGCGCACCGGGACCCGCGACTTGGTGGTCATCCGTCGAGCTCCAGGTACGGCTCGAGCCCGTGCCGGCCGCCCTCGCGCCCGAACCCGCTCTCCTTGTAGCCGCCGAACGGCGACGCCGGGTCGAACCGGTTGAACGTGTTCGCCCACACCACGCCGGCCTTCAGGCGCTCGGCCATCCACAGGATCCGCGAGCCCTTCTCGGTCCAGATGCCGGCGGACAGGCCGTACGGGGTGTTGTTCGCCTTCTCGACCGCCTCGGACGGCGTCCGGAACGTGAGGATCGACAGCACCGGCCCGAAGATCTCCTCGCGCGCGATCCGGTGCGACTGCGAGACGTTGGTGAACAACGTCGGGCGGAACCAGAAACCGCGTTCGGGCAGGACGCACTCGGGTTGGTACATCTCGGCGCCCTCCTCGACCCCGGCCGCCACGAGCTCCTCGATCTTGGTGAGCTGGGCCTTCGAGTTGATCGCGCCGATGTCGGTGTTCTTGTCGAGCGGGTTGCCGACGCGGAGCGTCTGGAGGCGGTCCTTGAGCTTCTCGAGCAGCGGCTCGAACACCGGCTCCTGCACGAGCAGCCGGGACCCCGCGCAGCACACGTGACCCTGGTTGAAGAAGATGCCGTTGATCACGCCCTCGACGGCCTGGTCGAGCGGCGCGTCCTCGAACGCGATGTTCGCGGCCTTGCCCCCCAGCTCGAGCGTGAGCCGCTTCCCGGTCCCGGCGACCGTCCGGCGGATGATCTTGCCGACCTCCGTCGAGCCGGTGAACGCGATCTTGTCCACGTCGTCGTGCTCCACGAGGTAGGAGCCGGTCTCGCCCGCCCCCGTGATGATGTTCACGACCCCGGGCGGCAGATCAGCCTCCTGGATCACCTGCGCGAGCAGGAGCGCGGTGAGCGGCGTGGTCTCGGCGGGCTTGAGCACGACCGTGTTCCCGGTCGCCAGCGCCGGCGCGATCTTCCACGCGGCCATCAGCAGTGGGAAGTTCCACGGGATGATCTGGCCCGCCACGCCGATCGGCTTGGGCGAGCGGTTCGGGAACGCGTAGTCGAGCTTGTCCGCCCAGCCGGCGTAGTAGAAGAAGTGCGCCGCGGCGAGCGGCACGTCGACGTCGCGCGACTCCTTGATCGGCTTGCCGCCGTTCATCGTCTCGAGCACCGCGAACTCGCGGGCGCGCTCCTGGAGCTGGCGCGCGATCCGGTAGAGGTACTTCGCGCGCTCGCGCCCGGGGAGCTTGCGCCAGCGTTCCTTGGAGGCCCTGCGCGCGGTGCGAACGGCGAGGTCGACGTCCTCGGGACCCGCGTCGGCGACCTCGGCGAGCTTCTCTTCCGTGGCCGGGTTGATCGTCGCGAACCACTTCCCGCTCTTGGGCTCGACGAACTCGCCCCCGATGAACAGGCCGTAGCGCTTCTCGAGCTTGACGATCTCGGTCGACTCGGGGGCGTCGGCGTACTGCCAGACCGGCTCCCGCTCCTCGAGCGCGGACGACGCCTTCTTCGCGATGTCCGCCATCAGTCGATCGTGTAGTAGTCGGGGCCTTGGTAACGGCCGGTCCGCTCCTTGTCGATCTGCATCAGCACGTCGTTCAGCAGCGTCGACGCGCCGATCCGGAACCGATCCGGGGTCATCCACTCCGGCCCGAGCGTCTCGTACACCAGCACCAGGTACTGGATCGCCTGCTTCGCCGCCCGAACGCCGCCCGCGACCTTGATGCCGACGACGCGACCCGTCTCGTGGAAGAAGTCGCGCGCGGCCTCCATCATGCAGAGCGCGGTGGGCAGGGTCGCGTTGACGCCGATCTTGCCGGTCGAGGTCTTGATGAAGTCGGCGCCGGCGGCCATGGCGAGCACCGACGCCTGGCGGATCCGGTCGTAGGACCCGAGCTCGCCGGTCTCCAGGATCACCTTCAGGTGCGCGTTCCCGGCCGCCTCGCGCGCCGCGACGACCTCCTCGAAGCACTGCGCGTACTGCCCGCCCAGGAAGTACGAGCGGTTCAGGACGGTGTCGACCTCGTGCGCGCCGAGGTCGACGACCTCCCGGATCTCGGCCAGGCGGGTGCCGAGGGGCCCGAGCCCCGCCGGGAACGAACCGGCGACGCTCGCCACCTTCACGTCCGTGCCCTTGAGCTGCTCGAGCGCGGCCGGCACGAGATGCGGGTAGATGCAGACCGCGGCCACCGAGGGGATCGAGGGGTCGACCGGGTTCGGGCGGACGGCCTTGGCGCACATCGCGATGACCTTGCCGACCGTGTCCGCGCCTTCCAGGGTCGTCAGGTCCATGCTCCGGATCGCGAGGTCGAGCGCCCACAGCTTCGACTCCCGCTTGATCGAACGCTTCGCGAGCGAGGCCGCGCGCTCCTCGAGCCCGACCGCGTCGACGGCGGGAACCCGGGCGAGGAGCCTGGAGGCGTCCTTGGGCGCGTAGACCGCCAGACCGGGGCGCGAGCGTTCGATCTCGGCTGCCTGGGACATCGCCCGCCATGGTACGGCGGGGGCTCCGCTCGCGGCTATCCGTGCGCCCCGTCCGCGCACGCCGCGGGCGCCGACTGCGGTGGCGCTATCCTCTGCCGGACCAACGAGGGAGGCAGGATGAGGAAGTTCGTGTTCGTGCTCGTCGGGGTGTTCGCGCTCGGACTGACCGCGTGCTCGTCGGACGACGGTGGCGGGAGCACCGGCGCCGAGACGGGGACCACCGGGACCGAGACCGGGTCCACCGGCAGCACCGGCGACGGCGACTGCGCGGACCTCACCGGCGAGGGCGCGACCTTCACCATCACGATCGCGGACTTCGCGTTCGACCCGAACTGCTTCACCGCCAGCGCGTCGCAGGGCATCACGATCGTCAACGAGGACGGCGCCGACCACACGTTCACGGTCACCGGGACGCAGATCGACGTCCCGATCGCCGCCGGGCAGACGTTCAACGGCGAACCGATGACCGGAGCCATCGAACCGGGGACCTACGACTTCCTGTGCACGATCCACCCGACGATGACGGGGCAGGTCACGGTCATCGCGTAAGAGTCGTCAGAAGCCGAGGCGCTGGAGAGCCTTCGGGTCGCGCTGCCACTCCTTCAGCACCTTGACGTGCAGGTCGAGGAAGACCTTGTGCCCGAGGACGCGTTCGATCTCCTCGCGCGCGCGCGACCCGATCGTCTTGAGGGTCTCGCCCCCCTTGCCGATCACGATGCCCTTCTGCGAATCGCGCTCGACGATCAGGGATGCGTGGATCTTCGTGAGCGTGTCGGAGTCCTCGAGCTCCTCGATCACGACGGCGATCGAGTGCGGGACCTCCTGCCGCGTCACGCCCAGCGCCTTCTCGCGGACGATCTCCGCCAGTCGGTCCTCGAGCGGTTGATCGGTGACCGTGTCGGCCGGGTAGAAGGCGGGACCCTCGAGCAGCCGGTCGACCAGCAGGTCGAGCAGCACGTCGACCCCTCGGCCCGTCTTGGCCGAGACCGGCACGACCTCGTCCCAGTCCCCGAGCGCCGCCGCCTTCTCGAGCTGCGGGACCTCCTCGCGGTTGCGCAGGGCGTCGAGCTTGTTCACCGCGCAGATCCTCGGCCCGGTGAAGTCGCGCAGCTGGCGTTCGAACACGAACGCGTCGCCCCGGCCGACGCCGGCCTGGGCGTCGACGACCTGCACGACCGCATCGACCCCCTGGGTCGCCTCGCCGACCAGGTCGTTCAGCCGCGACCCGAGCAGCGTCCGCGGCTTGTGGAACCCCGGGGTGTCGGTGAACACGATCTGGTGTTCGTCGGTCGAAAGGACGGCGCGAACGCCCCGGCGCGTCGTCTGCGGCTTGTCCGAGACGATCGCGACCTTGCGTCCCACGAGGGCGTTGACGAGCGTGGACTTGCCGGTGTTCGGCCGCCCGATCACGGCGACGAAGCCGCTCCGGAAGCCCTCCTTCGGTTGCGTCACTTCCCGAGGTTCGACGGTCCGAACGCGTGCGGCAGGATCTCGGTCAGCCGCCACACCGCTCGCTCGCCGGTGCCCGACTCGACCGTGACCGTCATGTCGGGGCCGAACTCGTTCAGCACCTGTCGGCACCCGCCGCACGGCGGCGTCGGCTCGTCGGCGCGGGTCACGACCGCGACCGCGTCGATCGACCGCTTGCCGGCGTTCACCGCGGCGGCGACCGCGTTGCGTTCGGCGCACACCGACATCGGGTACGAGGCGTTCTCGATGTTCGCGCCGGCGAACACCTCCCCCTCGGCCAGGACCGCCGCCCCGACGTTGAAGTTCGAGTACGGCGCGTACGAGCCGCGCTCCATCGCGTCGCGGGCGGCCGTAAGCAGTTCGTCGACGCGTTCGGTCGGTGCGCTCATTCGGCCCGCGCCTCCTGCTCCTCGGTCGTGGGCTCGGGGAGCACCTCGCGGGTGATCAGGACCTTCGAGATCCGGCGGCCGTCGACCCGCTCCGCCTTGAACCGCAGGTTCTGGAACGAGACCTCCTCGCCCTCCTTCGGGATCGAACCCAGCAGGCCGAGCATCAGCCCGCCGACCGTGTCCCACTCCTCGTCGGGGAGTTCGACGTCCAGGAGTTCGTTCACCTCGTCGATCGAGAGCTTGCCGTCCACGCGGTACACGTCCTCGGCCACCTGCTCGAGCTCGGGCTCGTCGGTGTCGTACTCGTCCGCGATCTCGCCGACGAGCTCCTCGAGCAGGTCCTCGAGCGTGATCAGGCCGACCACGCTGCCGTACTCGTCGGTAACCAGAGCGATGTGGAACTTCTCCTTCTGCATCTCGCGTAGCAGGTCGGCCACCTTCTTGGACTCGGGGACGAAGTGCGCCTCGCGCACGATCTCCGACAGCGGCATGTCGTGCTTGCCCTGGTGCAGGGCCTTGAGCACGTCCTTCGCGTAGACGATGCCGATCACCGTGTCGAGGTCGTCCTCGTAGACGGGGATCCGCGAGTACCCGTGTTGCAACACCAACGCCTGCACGTCCCGCAGCGTCTTGTCCCCTTCGATCGCCGTGATGTCCGGGCGCGGGACCATCACCTCCCGCACGATCGTGTCCCCGAACTCGAAGATCGAGTGGATCAGCTCCTTCTCGCCCTCCTCGATCTGCTCCTCATCCGAGGCGACCGAGGCCATCGCCTTGATCTCCTCCTCGGTCGCGAACGGTCCCTCGGGCAGGCCCTTGCCGGGCATCACGACGTTCGAGAGCTTGATGAGGCCGGTCGTGAGCGGGCCGATCACGCGCGTGAGCGCGACGGTCGCGGGGGCGAGGCGGAGCGCCACCCGGTCGGTCTGCAGCACGGCGTAGGTCTTCGGCGCGACCTCGGCGAACACGAACAGGAGGAACGTCATGCCGACCGTCGCGACGATCTCGCCGAAGTGGCCGATCGTCCGGACCGCGACCACGGTCGCGACGGTGGTTCCCGCGAGGTGGACGGCCAGCATCAGCAGGAGGACGACGTTGAGGTAGGGCGGCGGGTTCTCGACGATCTTGACCAGCGAGGCCGAACCGCGCCGGTCCTCCTCGTGGAGCCGGTAGGCCCGCACCTTGCTGACGCGCGTGATGAAGGTCTCGGCGGCCGCGAACACGGCGGAGATGACGATCAGGATGGCCACGACGGCGATCCCCACCCAGTCGGCGGCGGTCACGTGACCCGCACCCCCGAGTAGCGCTCCTGCCGCGCCCACATCTCGGCCCGCTCCGCGTCGTCCATGTGGTCGTGCCCGAGCAGGTGCAAGATCCCGTGCACGAGCAGGAGCCGGAGCTCGGCCGCCGGATCGTCGGGGTTGTTGCGCGCGGCGACCGCCGGCGCGATCACGACGTCCCCGAGCTGGCGGAGCCCGTCCTCGCCCGCCTCCTCGTCCAGCGGGAACGAGAGCACGTCGGTCGGGCCGGCCTCGTGCAGGTAGCGCTCGTGGAGCTCCGCGATCTCGGCCTCGGTGACCAGCGAGATCGAGAGCTCGGCGTCCGCGATCCCCTCGCCGAGCAGGGTCGCGCGCGCGAGGCCGACGAGGCCCTCGAGATCGACCGCCGCGTCCTGCCGGTCGTCGAGCGCGATGAGCGGAGGTTGGTCGTCGTCAGCCATCGGCACGGGCACGCTGCTCTCCGAAGACGCGGTACGCCTCCACGATGTCCTGCACGATCTTGTGCCGAACGACGTCTCGGGCGCCGAGGTGGGCCACCTCGATCCCCTCGATGTCCCGGAGGATCTCCTGGACGATCACCAGGCCCGAGGTCTGGCCGGTGGGCAGGTCGATCTGGGTGACGTCGCCGTTCACGACCGCCTTCGAGCCGAACCCGAGTCGCGTGAGGAACATCTTCATCTGCTCCGGGGTCGTGTTCTGCGCCTCGTCCAGGATGATGAACGAGTCGTTCAACGTTCGGCCTCGCATGTAGGCGAGCGGCGCGACCTCGACCGTCCCGCGTTCCATGAGCCGCGGGAGCGCGTCGGCACCCATCATCTCGAACAGGGCGTCGTACAGCGGCTTCATGTAGGGGTCGATCTTCTCGTAGAGCGTCCCCGGCAGGAACCCGAGGCGTTCGCCCGCCTCGACGGCCGGCCGGGTCAGGATCAGGCGCGAGACCTGTTTCTGTTCGAGCGCGCGGACGGCGGTCGCCACGGCGAGGTAGGTCTTGCCGGTGCCGGCGGGGCCGATCGCGAACGTGACCGTCCCGCTGCGCATCGCGTCCACGTACCGCTTCTGTCCGAGGGTCTTGGGGGCGATCCCGCGTCCGCGTCCGGTGAGGAACACGTCGCCGAGCACCTGCGTCGGCGTGGCCTCCTCGCCCTTGATCAGCTCGATCGAGCGGCCGACCGAGGACGCGTTCAGCTCGTGGCCGCGTTCGAGCAGCGTGATCAGCTCCTCGAACAGCAGCGCGACCCGCTCGACCTCGACGTCGGGACCGGCGATCGTGATCTCGTTGCCCCGGACCACGATCTCCGAGTCGAAGGCGGCCTCGACGAGCTTCAGCAGCTCGTCGCGCTGACCGAGGAGGGCAACCATGCTCTGGTCCCCCGGGACCAAGATCTTGACCTGCGTGGTGGCTCTCGCCAAACGGCTCGCTCTGGGGTGGTGCCCCGCTCCTCCTCGATCGGACCTGGCTCGATCGCTATCGGTCTCGAACCCGGACGTCCTGCGACGGCCCGGGTTGCGCTCGGATTCTACCGCGGGGTGCGCGCCGTCACGCGCTCGTGCCCTCGGCATCAGCCGGGCGGCCAGCTCATCGGCCGGCCCCCGAGGAGATGCAGGTGCAGGTGGAACACGCTCTGCCCGGCGTCTCGCCCCACGTTGGCGACCAGCCGCCACCCGGTCGCGTCGACGCCCTCGGTCTTCGCGAGGTGCGCGGCCGCCTGGAACAGGTCCATGAGCATGTCGGCGTGCCGGTTCTCCAGTTCCCGGACATCGGTGATGTGCTCCTTGGGGATCAGCAGGAGGTGCGTGGGTGCCTGCGGCCGCAGGTCGCGGAACGCCAGCACGGTCTCGGTCGAGTGCAGGATCTCGGCGGGAGCCTCGCCGGCGACGACCTGGCAGAACGGACAGCTCGAGCTCATCGGCCCTGCGCCCCGGGACGTCGCAGCGTCCCCTCGGTGGTGGTGCGTTTCCCCGCGACCTCGCCGCGGAGCCGGGCGAGCTCCTCGACGAGCTTGCGCTGATCCTTGGACAGGTCGCGCGGGGTCTGCACGGCGATCGTGAGGAACAGGTCGCCCCGTCCCGAACGACCCAGGTTCGGGGATCCCCTTGCCCTTCAGCCGGACGGTCGTCCCGGACTCGGTCCCGGGGTCGATGCCGACGCGTTCGGTGCCGTCGAGCGTCTCGACCCGGACCTCGCCGCCGAGCGCCGCCTGCGCCATCGGGATCTCGAGCACCGCGAACACGTCCGGCCCGTGGCGTTCGAACACCGGGTCCTCGTCCACGTGGATCGACAGGTACAGGTCGCCGGGCGGGCCGCCCGCGCGGCCTGCGTGTCCCCCGCCGCCGATCCTGAGCTCCATCGCGTCCGTGACGCCCGCGGGGACGTCGATCGGCACCGTGGTGTGAGCGGGAACGCGACCCCGGCCGTCACAACGTTCGCACGGCGAGACGATCTCCTCCCCCGTCCCCTGGCAGGTGCCGCACGGGTGCGCGGTCATCACGGTCCCGAAGATGCTCCGGCGGACGTCTTGCACCTGGCCGGACCCGCTGCACGTGTGGCACCGCTGCGGCGTGGTCCCGGGCTGCGCGCCGCTGCCCTGGCAGACCTCGCAGGTCTCCATCCGCCCGATCTGGACCTCGCGCCGCGCGCCGAACGCGGCCTCCTTGAACCCGAGAGCGAGATCGGCGAACAGGTCCTCGCCGGGTTGCGCGCGGCTCCGGCGACCGCTCCGGCGCCGGCCGAACGTCCCGGTCCCGAAGAAGGCCTCGAACAGGTCGGTGATGTCGCCGAACGGCGCCTCCATCGGCCCGCCGTGGCCGTACGCGTCGTAGCGGGCGCGCTTGTCGGGGTCCGAGAGGATCTCGTACGCGCCGGCGACCTCCTTGAAGCGTTGCTCGGCCTGGGGGTCGTCGTTCACGTCGGGGTGGAACTCGCGGGCCAGACGCCGGTACGCCGTGCGGATGTCCTCGGTCGAGGCGTCTCGCCCGACGCCGAGGATCTCGTAGAGGTCGCGGACGGTGGCCATGGCGGATCAGGCGTCGAGCTCGGTGGCGAGCTCGGAGAGGCGCCGCGCGACGGCGCGGACCGACGCCATCACGCCGACGTAGTCCATCGCCGTCGGCCCGACCACGCCGACCGCACCGATCTCCGTGGATCCCGCCCGGAACGGTGCCGAGACGATCGATGCCTCCCAGTCGCCCGTGTGCGGGTGCTCGGCGCCGATCGTGACGCTGAGGTCCTCGGTGGTGACGTCGCGGAGCAGCTCGAGCATCTCGGACTCGTGCTCCAGCGCCTCGAACAGCCGGCGGACGGTCTCGCGCCGCCAGTGCGCGGCCTCGTCGGCGAGGTTCGCGACGCCGCCGATCAACACGTGGTGCGAACCGCCGCCCGCCTGCATGTCGCCGAATACATCCGCGGCCGCCGCGAAGATCCTGCGTTCGGCCTCGCTCGCGCCCGCGGCCGCCTTGAGGGTCTCGGCCCGTGCTTCCGAGATCGTCTTGTCCCTCACCCGATCGGCGAGCGAGCGCTCCAGCGCGGCGAGCGCCTCCGCGTCGAGCTCGTCCGGGCGGTCGATCATCACCTTGTCCACCTGACCGCGCTGGCCCACGACCAGCAGCAGGAGCCCGCTCCCGAGCTCGATCAGCTCGGTCCGCGCCACGAGCTCGCTCGAACCCGAGGGCGGGACGGCGACGCTCGCGTACTGCGTGACCCGGGACAGGAGCTGGGTCGTCCCCTTCAGCACGTCCTCGAGATCGAGCATCGTCTCGGCGAAGAAGCCCGCGATCGCGCGACGCTGGGTGTCGCGCATACGACCGCCCGGCGGAAGCGCGTCGACGTACTTGCGGTAGCCGGCGTCGGTCGGGATCCGGCCGGCGGACGTGTGCGGGTGCGAGAGGTACCCGAGCTCCTCGAGCGCCGCGAGCTCGTTGCGGATCGTCGCGCTCGAGACGCCGAGCCCGGTGCGCTCGGCGATCGTCTCGCTGCCGACGGGCTCGCCGGTGCGCACGAACTCCTCGACGACGGCGCGCAGCACCTCGACCTTCCGGGTTCCCATCTCGCGTTCGGCCATGAGGGTTAGCAGTCTACCCCCGAGAGTGCTAGGGACTTCGACCGTTCGTGACAACCGATGTCGGGCGAGGTGCGTCCTAGAGTTCGAGAGCGGATGAGGGTCGACGAGGTCGCGATCAGGGAGTTCCTCCACACGTCGTATCCGCGGCTGGTCGCGGCGGTCGCGCTCACGAGCGGCAGCCGCCCGGCGGCCGAGGACGCCGTGCAGGAGGCGCTCCTCCGAGCCTGGGAGCGGTCCGAGAAAGGCGACGAGATCGACTCGCTGGAGGGATGGGTGACCACGGTGGCGTTGAACCTGGCGCGGAGCGGGCTCCGTCGGCTCCGATCCGAGCGGCGAGCGCGTGCACGGCTCGCGGGCTCGGCGGTGGGCGAACCGCCGACCGCCGATCGGATCGACGTCGATCGTGCGTTGGCGGCCCTCCCACGACGGCAGCGCGAGGTGGCGGTGCTCCGCTACTACCTGCAGCTGAGCACCCGCGAGGTGGCCACCGCGCTCGAGCTCGACGAGGGGACCGTGAAGAGCACGTTGTTCCGTGCGCGAGCCTCGCTCGCTCAGGCGTTGGGCATCGACGAGGACGAGGAGGCGAACGACCGTGGCTCTCGATGAGCGCTTGCGCCGAGCGATCGAGGGCGCCGGCGAACCGGCCGATCCGAGCGGCGTCTACGAGGACCTGATTCGCCGTCGCGAACGCCGCCGCATCGCCCGGCGAGCGAAGATCGGGGGCCTGTCCATCGTCGTGCTCGCGGGGTCGATCGCCGTCATCGTCCTCCTTTCCAGGGTCTTCGCGCCGACCGAGTCACGTCCCGGCGCCGACGGCGGCGTCGCGCCTTCCATCCAACGGGCCCCACGCCGACCGACGCCCCATCGTCCGGCGAGGACATCGGGCTCGGATTCCCCGTGTGCAACGTCACGAGCGTCGGCGGCGTGTTCGCGCCCGGGGTGGACGGGACCGCGTGGGTGGCGACGAAGACCGGGGACGTCGGGTGCCCCTCGCTCGGTGACGGCATGCAGGTCGTCGCCGTGGACGTGTCCGGTGACGGCGTGGCCGACACATCGTTCGGCCCGCTCGAGTGTGACCCGTGGTGCTCGGCGTTCGCGGCGCCCGATGTCGACGGCGACGGGACCGACGAGCTGCTGATCCAGAACATCCAGTTCAGCATCGCGGGTCTCCGTCTCTACGACGTGCAGGTCGGATCCGGATCCGGCGGTGATGCCCGTGACCGTCTCGTCGCCGGGATATCCGGGTGAGGGGCTCGCGCCGGGGGCCGAGCCGCAGCTCTGGATCGGCGGCGACGCCTTCGATTCCGACACGCTGCGGTGCTTCGAGGATCGGCCCCCGCCGACCGGGCCGGGTCGTGTGCTGATCCAGACGTCCGCGACCCAGGTGCCGCCCGACTCCGCCGACTCGATCTGGCACGCCACCGAGACGTGGTTCGACCTGCAGCCGGACGGGACGGTCACGATCGTCGACCGGGGCGACTTCGAGGAGCCCGTCGGGTCGGGACCTCCGTCGTTCGCGCAGCCGCAATCGGCTGTGTGGTGGCCGGGTGCCGGCGCCGTTCGGCGGCTAGGCGTTCAGGCCGTGAGCGCGAGCACGAGCTCGTTCAGGACGAGCATGCCGCGTTCGGTCGGGATCAATGCGCCGTCCCGATCGAGGAGCAGACCGCTCTCGAGGAACGGGGCGACCTTCTCGGGTTCGACCCACGACGACGGAACGCCCTCGAGGATCCGCAGACGAAGGAACACCTCCTCGAGGTAGGCGTCGCTCGGCTCGAGCCGTTCCTCGCCACCGACCGGCAGCGTCCCCGCCTCGACGAGCGAGAGGTACTCCTCGGGCGGGCGGACGTTCCACCATCGTCGGTCGTCGCGGTACGAGTGCGCGCCGGCCCCGAGCCCGAGGTACGGCCGCCGCTCCCAGTACCCGAGGTTATGCACGCACGCGAACCCGGGCTTGGCCCAGTTGGAGACCTCGTAGTGCTGGTACCCCGCGTCGCCGAGGACCTCGCACGCGAGCTCGAACATGTCCGCCTGCAGGTCGGGATCGGGCGGCGGAACGGCGCCGTGCTGCACCTTGCGCCCGAGCGGCGTCGAGGGCTCGATCGTGAGCGCGTACGCGCTCACGTGTTCGGGCGCGAGGTCGACGGTCTCGCGCAACGTGCGCTCCCACGACTCGATCCGCTCGCCGTCGGCGCCGTAGATCAGGTCGAGGTTCACGTTCGCGTACCCGGCCGCGCGAGCCTCACGCATCGCCCGACGCACGGACGCCGGGTCGTGGAGCCGTTCCAGCGAGGCGAGGACCCGCGGATCGAACGACTGCGCCCCCATCGACAGCCGCCCGAACCCCGCCTCGAGCAGGCCCTCGAGCTTCGGGACGTCGACCGTGTCCGGGTTCGCCTCGATCGTGACCTCGGCATCGGCGGCGACGACGTAGTCGTGGCGCAGACGCGCGAGGAGCGCCTTCAGGTCGGCGACCTCGAGCGTCGTCGGCGTCCCACCGCCCAGGAACACGCTCGCGATCTCGTCCGACGACCAGCTCGGCGCCGCGAGCTCGGCCTCGCGGAGCAGCGCGCCGACGTACCTCGACGCCAGGTGATCGAGTCCCGCGTACGCGTTGAAGTCGCAGTAGCCGCAGCGCGTGAGGCAGAACGGCACGTGGACGTAGACGCCCGCGGTCACTTCTTGGCCTCCACCTTCTGGTCGACGCGCAGGGCGGCGATGAACGCCTCCTGCGGCACGTCCACGCGACCCACACGCCGCATCCGCTCCTTGCCCCGCTTCTGCTGCTCGAGCAGCTTGCGCTTGCGGGTGATGTCCCCGCCGTAGCACTTGGCGAGCACGTCCTTGCGCTTGGCCTTCACGGTCTCGCGCGCCACGATGCGCGAACCGATCGAGGCCTGGATCGCGACGTCGAACAGCTGCCGCGGGATCAGCTCGCGCAGGCGTTCGACCATCTGGCGTCCGTACTGCGCCGCCTTCTCCCGGTGGACGACGCTCGAGAACGCGTCGACGGGCTCGCCGTGGAGGAGGATGTCGACCCGGACCAGGTCCGCCTGCTCGTACCCGATCGGCTCGTAGTCGAGCGAGGCGTACCCGCGGGTCTTGGATTTCAGCTGGTCGAAGAAGTCGAAGATGATCTCGGCGAGCGGGAGCTTGTAGTGGACCTCGGCGCGCTCGGGCGACAGGTACTGCATGTCGAGGAGCTCGCCGCGTCGGGCCTGGCAGAGCTCGAGGACGGGTCCGAGGTACTCGCTCGGCGTGATGACCGTCGCGCGCACGACGGGCTCCTCGACGTGGTCGTAGGTCCCGGGCTGCGGCATCTCGCTCGGGTTGTGCACCACGATCGTCTCGTCGCCGCGGATCACGTCGAACTCGACGTTGGGCGCCGTCGCGATCAGCTCGAGCCCGAACTCGCGCTCGAGCCGCTCCTTGACGATGTCCATGTGGAGCAGCCCGAGGAACCCGCACCGGAACCCGAACCCGAGCGCCCGCGACGTCTCGGGCTCGTAGACGAGCGCCGCGTCGTTCAGCTTGAGCCGGTCGAGCGCCTCGCGCAGCTCCGAGTAGTCCCCGCCCTCCGCGGGGAACAGGCCGCTCCACACCATCGGTTTCGGTTCCCGGTAGCCGGGGAGCGGCTCGCGCGAGCCCTGCTTGCCGGCCAGCGTGACCGTGTCGCCGACCTTGACCTGGTGGACGTCCTTCAGACCCGTAACGAGGTAGCCGACCTCGCCGGCCTCGAGCCTCGGCACGGGGGTGGCCTCCGGCGCGAAGACCCCCGCCTCCTCCGCCTCCGAGTCGATCGCGCTCGCCATGAACCGCACCTTCGAGCTCGAGGGCAGCACGCCCTCGTTCACCCGGAGGTACGCGATCACCCCGCGGTACGCGTCGAACGAGGAGTCGAAGATCAGCGCGCGGAGCGGTTTCGCGCGTTCGCCGGTGGGGGGCGGGACGAGGCGGACGACCTGCTCGATCAGCTCGGTCACGCCCTCCCCGGTCTTGGCGCTGACCGCGAGCACGTCCCCGGGCGGGCACCCGACGACCTCGGCGAGCTCGCGGCGGGTCTCGTCGACGTCCGCCTGGGGTAGGTCGATCTTGTTGAGCACCGGCACGATGACCAGGCCGGCGTCCCGGGCGAGGTGGAAGTTCGCGAGCGTCTGGGCCTCGATCCCCTGCGCGGCGTCGACGAGCAGCACGGCGCCCTCGCAGGCGGCCAGCGAGCGCGAGACCTCGTACGTGAAGTCCACGTGCCCCGGCGTGTCGATCAGGTTCAGCTCGTGGTCGACGCCCTCGAACCGATACGCGAGGCGGACGGCCTGCGCCTTGATCGTGATCCCGCGCTCGCGCTCCAGGTCCATCTTGTCGAGGTACTGCTCGCGCATGTCGCGGTCCGCGACGGTGTGGGTCAGCTCCAGCAGGCGGTCGGCCAGCGTGGACTTGCCATGGTCGATGTGCGCGATGATGCAGAAGTTCCGGATGTGGGTGAGCTCGGTCACGGCGCGCCTATCGTACGGGCGCCGGTCGCGGTGCCACGTTCGGGCGTGCCTGGGACCGCTGGTACACTCGACCGTCCATGGCCAACATCAAGTCTCAGATCAAGCGGAACCGTCAGAACGAGAAGCGGCACAAGCGCAACCAGGCCGTCCGCTCCTCGCTGAAGACGGCGACCAAGAAGGCGACCTCGGCCGCCGCGAGCGGCGACGCCGAGGCCACCACCGCGGCCGTCAACGAGGCGTCTCGGGCCTACGACAAGGCCGCCTCCAAGGGCATGCTCCACAAGCGCGCCGCGGCCCGGCACAAGTCGCGCCTCGCCAAGGCCGCGAACCGCGCCGCCGCCTCCTCGTAACGCCCTAGACCGGCAGGGCCGCCGGCTCCCCCGCGATCGCCGCGACGAGCATCGGGAGGACGACGTCGTCGGTCGCCCCCGACTTCAGGGCTCGGTCGGCCCACGTGATGCGTTCGTGGAGGCCGGCGAGCTCCTCGGGCGAGAAGCGCTTGGCCTGCTCGCGGTAGCGCCGCACCTGCCAGTCGAACCGGAGTCCCGCCTGCCGGGCGGCCTCCGCGGGCGCGAGCCGTTCGGGCAACGACTTCACGCGGATCAGGTCGCGGAGCCGCGACGTGATCGCGCCGAGGAGCATGAGCCCCGCCTCGCCGGCCTCGAGCAACGTCCGGAGCGAACGCATCGCTCCGGGGAGGTCGCGCGAGAAGGCCTTGTCGCACAGGTCCCACACGTGCTGCTCGCCGAGCCCGCGGAACTGCCGCGCGACGATCTCTCGCGTGATCCGTTCGCCGGCGAACGCCGTCGCGAGCTGGTCCAGCGCGCGCTCGAGCGATCCCGGTTCCTCGCCGAGCGTGTCCACGAGCGCGGCCGCGCCGTCCGGCGCCAGGTCGAGCTCCTTCGCCTTGGCCCGCTTGAGGATCCAGCCGGGGAGCTCCTTGCGCGGGATCTTCACCTCGGTGACGGTGCCGACGCCCTTGACGAGCTTCACGAGCGCCGCCGGCGCCTTCGCCCGGTCGCCGACCACCGCGACCAGCACGAGCGGCGCGTCCGGGTCGGGCGCCTCGAGGTACCGAGCGAGCTCCCGAACGCCATCGTCGGGCAGCGCCTTCGCGTCCGAGACCAGGAGCGCCCGTCGCTCGCCGAACAGCGACGGCGTCGCGAGATCCGCCGTCTCGCCCCCCTGCCACAGTCCGCCGTCCACCTCGACCGGCTGCAGGTCGCCGAGGAGCTCGAGCGCGGCCTCGCGCAGCAGGAACTCGTCCTCGCCCCAGAGCAGGGTCACCGGCGCGGCCTTCGGAGCTCACGCGGCGGACTCTACAACCAGGCCCCCGTCCTCGAAGGTGACCGTCACGGTCCCCGCCCGATCCGTTCGGAACACCTCGGCGCCGGTCGCGCGGATCCAGTCGAGGACCTCGGGGACGGGGTGGCCGTAGGTGTTCGGACCGACGCTCACGACGGCGACCTCCGCATCGACCGCCTCGAAGAACGGTTCGATCGACGTCGCGGCCCCGTGGTGCGGCACCTTGAGGACGTCCGCGTGCAGATCCACGCCCTCGTCGAGCAGCACCTGCTGCGCCGGCTCCTCGGGCTCGGTCGCGAACAGGACCGTGTCCTCCCCGATGCTCGCGCGGACGACGATCGCGTCGTTGTTCGTGTCGGACTCCGTTCCGGACCAACAGCGGTCGGGCGAAAGGATCTCGAGGCGGACGTCGCCGACCTGGAGCACGTCGCCCGCTCGCGGGTGCCGGACCGCGAGGTGCTCGCCGGAGGCGGCCTCGTCGAGCGCGGCCCCGTCCGGCGAGTCGTCGCGGCATCCCGGCTCGAGCAGCAGGCCGACGGGGAATCGCGCGAGCACCGCCGGGAGCCCGACGACGTGGTCGGCGTGCGGGTGGCTCGCGACGACCAGGTCCAGCCGCTTGACCCCGAGCGCCGCGAGCTCGGTCGCGACCTGGGCGGGATCGGGTCCGCCGTCGACCAGGATCGCAACCCCGGCCGGCGAGGTGAGCAGCGCGGAGTCTCCCTGCCCCACGTCGAAGAACCGGACCGTGAGCGCGCTCGGCGGGCCGGCCGAGATCGCGTTCGTCCACACCAGGAGCGGGAGCACCACGAGGATGCCGACGAACGCGCGTCGGGGCAGACGCCGTCCTGCGCGCAGCCACCAGGCGAGGAGCGCGGCGAGACCGAGCCCGAGGATCAGCGTGAGTGCGCCGCCCCCGGTGATCCACGGGATCGGCGCTCGGGCCAGACGGTCGGCGACGGTCTCCAGGTAGCGCATCGGCGCGAGCGCGAGGATCGAGACGAGGCGCCCCGCGGCCGGGACCACGATCCCGATCGTGGCCGCGGCCAGGCCGAGCAACAGGGCCGGCGGGACCGCGGGGAACGCGAGCACGTTGGCGGCCACGGTCGAGACGGGCACCTCGTTGAAGTAGAACAACAGGAGTGGCGTCACCCCGACCTGCGCGGCGAGCGTCGCGCCGGTCGCGAGCGCCAACGACGACGGGAGGAAGCGGAGCCGCTGCGAGATCGGCGTCGCGAGCGCGACCATGCTCGCCGTGGCCGCCACCGACAGCTGGAACCCGACCGACCACACGAGCGCCGGATCGAGCACGAGCAAGACGACCACCGCCCCGGCGAGGATCGACCCGGTGCTCCTCGGCCGGCCGAGCAGGACGCCGATCAACGCGAGCCCGGCCATCACGCCGGCGCGCATCACCGAGGGCTCGGCGCCGGTCAGCACGACGAAGAACGCCACGGTGCCCATCCCGAGCGCGAACCGCGGCCACCGCGACCACCCCAGCGCCGCGCCGAGCGCCACGATCGGGGCGAGCACCATCGCGACGTTCTCGCCCGAGACCACGAGCAGGTGCGAGAGCCCGGTCGCGCGGAAGTCGCGCTCGAGGCCGGGGTCGAGCCGGGAATCGTCGCCGAGCGCGAGCCCCATCAGCAGCCCGGCCTCGCGCGGCGGGAACGAGGACTCGATCGAGCGGCCGGCGAGCGCCCGGAACGACTGCGCCCACCGCACCGGCGCGAACGCGGCGGGACCCAGACGTTCGGCCTCGTCGACCTCGAGCTCAGCGGCGATCCCGCGCCGAAGCAGGAACGACGCGAACCCGACGTCGTCGACGGGACGCACCGAACCCGAGACGCGGAGCCGGTCCCCTCGGACGGCGTCGGGCGGCTCGTCTCGCCCCGACAGCCACACGGTCTCGCGAACGCTCGCGCCTTCCTCGTCCCATCGGACCGAACGGACGTCCAACACCGCGGACCATCGATCGAGCTCGACCGCCGGGTCGACCCGGAGCGACCCCTCGACGGTGACCGGACCCGAGATCCGCGCCAGCACCGCGTCGCGCACCCGATGCTCGTGCACGCTCCCCCATCCGATCGCCAGAAGGAGCGAGCCCGCGAGCGCGAGCGGGAGCGGCGCCCATACCGCTCGGTCCCTTCGGATCGGCTGGGGCGCGACCGCGGCCCGAGGATCGCCGACCGCGGTGGCGACGAGCCCGGCGCGCTCGAGCGACGTGAGCGCCTCCGCACGACCGGGCGCGAGCGCCAGCGCTGCCCCCAGCAGCCCGCCGCCGGTCGCGAGCCAGACCCACGGGTCGACGAGCTCGCCGACCCGTGGTTGCACCAGCAGACCCGCCCAGAACACGGCCGCGAGCGCCGGCGTGATCCAGGCGCTCACACGGTGACCAGTTCCCGGATGCTCTCCAGCGTCGCGTCCCCGATCCCGCTCACGTCGAGCAGCTGGTCGACGGAGGCGAACGGTCCGTTCTCCGTGCGGTAGTCGACGATGGCCTGGGCGATCACCTCGCCGACCCCGGGCAGCTCCTCGAGCTCGGTGGCGGTCGCGGTGTTGACGTTGATCAGGCTGCCGACGACCGCTCCGTCCGACACCGGTGGCGGCGCCACACCCTCCTGCCCCTCGCGCGGGACCAGGATCTGCGTCCCGTCGGCGAGCGGCGCGGCGAGGTTCAGCGCCTCGAGCAAGGCACCCGAGCGGGCTCCGCCAGCCGCGTCGATCGCGTCGATCACCCGGGCGCCCTCGGTGAACTCGTAGACGCCGGGGTGGCGCACCCAGCCGGCGACGTCCACCAAGACGATCACCTGCGGGGACGGGCTCGCCGACGCCGGAGCGGAGGCGGTGCCGCCGCTCGGTGTGGTCGAGACCTCCACCGGGCGCGGCAGCGACCGGACGTACCAGAGGCCGGCGCCGCCGAGGGTCACGGCCAGCAGCACCACCAACCCGATGAGCTCACCGCGCGAGAGCGCGGCGAGGCGTTCGCGGATCGAGCCTTCGGACATGCCTCCCCCCGACCGGGGGAGATCGCGGCGCCGAACGCTAGCGCGGACCGCCCGACGGAACCGTGACCTGGCTCACAGCCGACTCGAAGACGGCGTCGTCGTCGACGGGGACCGACGCCTCCGAGGGACCGACGTCGACCTCGTGCTCGCCGGGGTCGAGCACCGGCAGCCAGAACGTGAACCGCGTCCCGCCTCCCTCGGGCGGGTCGCCCACCTCGAGCTCGCCGCCGTGCGCGCGCACCAGCCCACGCGAGATGTACAGGCCGAGCCCCGTCCCCGGCGCCCCCGTCTCGTCGGCACGGCGGAACCGTTCGAAGATCGCCTCGCGATCCTCCTCAGCGATGCCGCCGCCCGCGTTGCGAACCTCGACCGCCACGCGACGGTCGTCGACGACGACCGTGACGGCGATGGGCGTGCCCTCGGGCGAGTACTTCCGGGCGTTGTCGAACAGGTTCGTGAGGACGCGGACGATCGCGTCGGCGTCGCACACCACTCGAGCCGGCGCGTCGAGCTCGAGCTGCAGCCGATCGGTGGTGCTCGATGCTCGCGCCGCGTCCGCGATCAGGTCTCGGGGGTCGACCGGCTCCATCGACAGGCGCAGGACCCCGTCCTGGATCCGCGAGACCGTGAGCAGGTCCTCCACCAGCCTCGTGAGTCGCTCGGCCTGCGTCTCGGCGCCGTCGATCAGCTCGATGCGCATCTCGTCCTCGAGCACCGCTCCGTGTTGCTTCAACGTGCTGAGGACCCCGAGGATCGCGGCGAGCGGCGTCCGGAGCTCGTGCGCCGCGACCCCGACGAACTCGGTCCGCGCGAGATCGACCCGGCGCAGCCGCTCCACCTCCGCGCGCTCCCTGCCGAGCTGGCGCGCCCGGGACTCGGCGATCGCCTCCATCTCGAACCGCTTCTGCCGCTGGTCCGCGCGCTGCAACGACAGCACCCCGATCGCGAACCCCGCGACCAGCAGCAGGGTCGGCCGATACAGCCTCGAGGTCCACAGGACACCGTTCTCCACGAGCAGCGCCATCAGCAGGCAGGCGAGCCCGACGGCCACGGCGACGGTCTCGATGATGCCGAACCGCAACGCGACCGCGACGATCACGATCAGGAACAAGGTCCAGAACTCGCTGCGACCGCCGCCCGTCGACTCGATCCACGCCGTGATCAGGGCGACGTCGATCACGAGCGTCAGGACACGTCCCCACACCGACGACTCCTCGCCACGCGTGGAGAGCACGAGGCACACCAGCGCGTAGACGAACGCGCCGATCAGCAGGAGGAGCGCGCCGGGCCCCGCGACCCGGCGGACGCCGACCGAGCTCAGGTACAGGACCATGACGACGGCGAGCACACAGATCCGCAGCAGGGCGATCGTCCGCTTGGTCCGCAGGACGGAGGGGAGCGAACCCGATCCCTCGTCTCCGTCCGGCACAGGCGGTGGGCCAGCCGTCGCGCTCATCGGTGTCCTCGGTCAGGCGGAAGTAGGCCGACTCCGGCCTCACTTCTCTATCGGGACGGCCCCGGTGGATGTTGAGCGTCGTGCCCGGGGCGGGCCTAGCGCGAGGTGACCAGGTTCACCAGGCGCGGCGGCCGGGCGATCACCTTGGCGATCTCGCGCCCGTCGAGCGCGCGGCGAGCCTTCTCCGAGGCGAGGGCGAGCTCGCGACAGGTCTGCTCGTCGGCGTCGGCCGCCACCTCGAACCGGTCGCGGACCTTCCCGTCGACCTGGACCACGAGCGTGACCGTTTCGTCCCGCGCGAGCGCCTGGTCGAACGACGGCCACGACGCGAGGTGCACGCTCGTCGGGTTGGCGAGCACCTCGCGCCAGAGCTCCTCGCTCGCGAAGGGGGCGAGCGGCGCCAGCATGACCACGAGCGCCGTCGCGGCCTCTCGAGCGCCGTCGCCGGCGTCCAGCGCCGAACGCATCCCGTTCGTCAGCACCTGCAGCTTGCTGATCGCCACGTTGAACCGGACCCGCTCCATGTCGTCGGTCACCGCTCGGATCGTCCGATGCGTGAGGCGCCGGAGCTGCTCGGGGTCCGGGGCGTCGCGTTCGCACGCCTCACCCACGGCCGCGAAGACGCGGCCGAGCCAGGTCGTCACGCCCGGACGCTTCTCGGGGTCCGGCGCGATCAGCTTCCAGTCGATGTCGTCCTCGAACGGCCCGGCGAACAGGATGTTGAGGCGTATCGAGTCGGCGCCCCAGCGTTCGACGAGCGGCATCGGCTCGACGATGTTGCCCTTGGACTTGCTCATCGACGCGCCGCCGAAGATCACCTGCCCCTGGTTCATCATCCGCTTCATCGGCTCGGTGAAGCCGACCATCCCCATGTCGAACAGCACCTTCGTGAAGAAGCGGCAGTAGAGCAGGTGCAGGATCGCGTGCTCGACACCGCCGATGTACTGGTCGACGGGCATCCACCGCTCGACGGCGGCCGGGTCGAACGGCCCCGTGCCCTCGTTCGGCGAGCAGTAGCGGTAGTAGTACCAAGCGGAGTCGACGAACGTGTCCATCGTGTCGGTGTCGCGCTTGGCCGGCTCACCGCAGATCGGGCAGACGGTGTTCACGAACCCCTCGTGGCGCGCGAGCGGCGATTCGCCGCCGGGCCGGAAGTCCACGTCGTCGGGGAGCAGCACCGGGAGCTGGTCGTCGGGGACGGCCACCTCGCCGTGCTCGGCGCAGTGCACGATCGGGATCGGGGCACCCCAGTACCGCTGACGGCTGATCAGCCAGTCGCGGAGCCGGAAGGTGACCGCACCGTCTCCCTTCCCCTGCTCCCCGAGCCAGGCGATCACCCGATCGATGGACTCCGGCGACCGCACGCCGTCGAACGGTCCCGAGTTCACCATCACGCCGTCGTGGTCGTGCGCCTCCGTCATCGTCGCCGGGTCGCGCTGTTCGCCCTCCGGTTGGACCACCACCCGGATCGGCAGGTCGTGGGCACGCGCGAACTCGAAGTCGCGCTGGTCGTGGGCCGGGACCCCCATGACCGCGCCGGTGCCGTACTCCATCAGCACGTACGGCGCGACGAAGACGGGGACCTTCTCGCCGTTCACCGGGTTGACCGCGTGGACGCCCAAGGGGATCCCCTCGCGGGTGTCCGCCTCCTCGCGGCTGGACAGGGGGGTCGTCCGCAGGGTCTCGAGCACCGCCTCGATCTCGGGCTTCGCCCCGCCGGCCTCGACGAGCTTGGGGACCAGCGGGTGCTCGGGCGCGAACACGAAGAACGTGACCCCCCACAGCGTGTCGGGGCGGGTCGTGAAGACCTCGACGGCGTCGCCGGTCTCGGCGATCTCGAACGTGACGCTCGCGCCCTCCGAGCGCCCGATCCAGTTGCGCTGCATCGTGATCACGCGTTCGGGCCACTCGAGCGACTCCATGTCGTCGAGCAGGCGTTGCGCGTAGTCGGTGATCTTGAAGAACCACTGCGTGAGATCCCTGCGCACGACGGGCGTGCCGCACCGCTCGCAGGCGCCGTTGATCACCTGCTCGTTCGCCAGGACCGTCTGGTCCTTGGGGCACCAGTTGGTCGGCGCGTTCTTCCGGTAGGCCAGTCCGCGCTCGAACAGCCGCAGGAAGAGCCACTGGGTCCACCGGTAGTACTCGGGGTCACAGGTGTTGATGCGGCGGGTCCAGTCGAAGGACATCCCCAACCGGCGGAACGACCATGCCTGCTGGGCGATGTTCGCGTAGGTCCACTCGGCCGGATGGATCCCGCGCTTGATCGCGGCGTTCTCCGCCGGCAGCCCGAACGCGTCCCACCCGATCGGATGGAGCACGTTGTAACCGCGCAGGGTGGCGAACCGAGCCACCGCGTCCCCACCGCTGAACGCCTCGGCATGCCCCATGTGGAGGTCGCCCGAGGGGTAGGAGAACATGTCGAGCGCGTAGAACCGTGGCCGGGTGTCCGCGGGATCCTCGGAGGCCCGGTACAGGCCCTCGGCCTCCCAGCGTTCGACCCACTTCGGTTCGATCTCGGACGGGTCGTAGCGGCGCATGTGGTGATGCTACCGAACCGACCCTGCCGGACCGGTGAACGTCGGCCCGGTCAGCGATCCCCGAGCTTGTCCAGCGTGTTGGCGAGGCGCTTGCGCTCGAGCGAGACGCCTCGGAGCTCGGCCTCGGCGGCTCGAAGCCGGTCCTTGGCCTCCGAACGCTTCCGGTCCAGGTCCGCGATCGCGTTGCGTTCGCGCTCGACGGCGGCGGCCGCCCGGCGCTCCCGCGTCTCGGCCGCGGAGAGCTCACGCTTCAGCTTGCCGGCATCCGGCTTCGGCTTGGAGGGCTCGGCCGCCGCAGGGGGTCGGGAGGGCCCTCCCTCGAGCACGCGGAGCCCGGCGCCGGCGAACGTCGCCGGCGGTCGGACGGGCTTGGTGAGCCGGCCGGCGCGGACGAGTTCGGCCGTCTCCTCGTCGACCGTCGCGGCCTCCAGGGTCCCGGCGATCGCGTCGGTCGTCGCCCCGGTCGCGCCGCCGGCCCGCTCGAGGATGGTCCCCGCCTTGCGGGTGAGCTCGTTCACCATCTGGCGACGCTCATCGGTCGCCGCTCGGAACGGCTCGACGTCCCGGCCCGATACCGCCCGACGGTGGGCCGACCGGAGCTCCTCCCCCAGCTCGATCAGGGCCTTGACGCCGTCGGGATCCTCCCGAGCGAGCGCGTTCACCGCCCACGCCGCCACGACCGGCTTGCGGAGCGCCTTCACCCGCGCGGCGCCGTCGCGGTCGCCGTCCGCCGCGAGCCCCTTGGCCAGCGCGTCGCGTTCGGGCGTGAAGCGTTCGAGCGGGAGCGCGTAGAGGTCGTCGATCCGCTGATCGAGCTCGTCGGCCATGCGTCCAACCTCTCACCCCGAGGTCGCGGACGCCACCTCCGGGAAGCTCCGTTCGTACCAGGCGACGTCCCAGTATCGCCCGAACTTGCGCCCCTGCTCCGTGTAGTAGCCGGCGCGGCGGAACCCGAACCGCTCGTGCAGGCGCACCGACGCCGGGTTCGGCATCCCGATGCCCGCGTACGCGCGGTGGACGTCCTCGCGTTCGAGCTCGGACAGGAGCGCCTCGTACAGGGTCGAACCGAGCCCCTGCCCGAGGTGGCTCGGCGCGACGTAGACGCTGGTCTCGACCGAGGGCGCGTAGGCGGCCCTCGGTCGGTAGGGCGCGCTCGCCGCGTACGCGACCGCTCTGCCATGGTCGCGAGCGACCAAGAGCCGATGTCGCCCCGACGTGTCGAACGTGGTGAACCACTGGCGGCGCCAGTCGGCGCTCGGCACTTCGAGGTCGAAGCTGATCGCCGAGGTCCGGACGTAGTGCCCGTAGATCTCCGAGATCGCCTCGAGGTCCTCGAGCGAGCCGGACGCGACCTCGAACTCCGCCGCCGTCATGCGGTCCATCATCCCGAACGACCGCGCGAACGTGGTTACGCGCTCGTTACGCCCTACGTGACAGATCCGTCAGGGAGCGATCAGCGCTCCGCGAGCGCCCGCAGGTACTCGTCGAGGCGATCCCACGTCTCGGCGGCACCTTCCTCCATGCCCGTCTCGAGCAGGGCGTCGCGGAGCTCGACCGTGTCGAACTCGGCGGTGCTCGTGAGCGTCGTCTTGCCCTCGTGCTCCTCGAACTCGTAGGTCTCCGGCCCGGGTTCCCCCTGCATGCCTTCGAACCCGAACGTCCAGACGAACCGCTCGGGCCGAACGATCTCGCGGTACTCGCCGAAGAACGCCGGGGTGTCCCACTCCCCCCCATCGGGACCCCGGTGCACGATCCGCCAGGTGCCTCCGGGCCGGAAGTCGATCTCGCACGTCACGACCTCGTACTTGCGGGGGCCCCACCAGTGCGACATGTGCTCGCACGAGCTGTGCGCCTCGAACACGAGCTCGCGCGGTGCGTCGAAGACGCGGGTCATGATGATCTTCCGGCCCGGCGTCTGCATCGTGTGCTTGTAGCTACCGTTCCCGCTCATCGCCCTTCTCCTTCCTCCGGCTCTCGCCTCGATCCTGCCTTCGGCTCTGATCCTTCTCTCGGCCTCCGCCTTGGAGCTCGTCGAGGTAGTCGTCCAGTCGGTCGTACCGCTCATCCCAGAACCGGCGGTACCGCGCGGTCCATTCGGCGACCTCCTTGAGCGGGACCGCTCGGAGCCGCGCCGGTCGCCATTGCCGTTCCCGGCCCCGGGAGACGAGCCCGGCATGTTCGAGCACTTTCAGGTGCTTCGAGACCGCCGGCAGGCTCATCTCGAAGGGCTCCGCCAACTGGGTGACCGAGGCCTCCCCCTTGGCCAGCCGCGCGAGGATCGCCCGCCGCGTCGGATCCGCCAGCGCTCCGAAGGTTCTGTCCAGTCTCTCGCTCGTCGTTGCCATTCAATCTCCGGTTAAATAACCGAACGGTAAACTACCCCCGCATTCGGCGTTCGTCAAGTCCTCGAAAAAAGAGCGACGAATCTGCCCCAAATGGTGGTAAGCGGACATCTGGAGCGCATACGGTGGGTAACTCCTTCCCCAAGGGATTCGATCGGCTCGCAGACGTGGAGGTAGGCAGAGGTTGGACACCTTCCGATCGGGGGAAGGCACCGGTTCCAAGACGCTCGACTTGGTACGGCGATCGAACCTTGCCATCCAGGATGTCTTCGTCTCGCTGCGAGGTTGGGCACAACGCCAGTGGGTGCGCACCCGCCGGCCGCAGGACACCGACCATTTCCGGGTCGAGCGCACCCGGGACCGGCGTCGAGCCATCTCGATCGGCCTGATCGCCGGCGCCGTGGCCGGGCTCAGCGTGATGGCCTTCGGCGAGGTCGGCGACAGGAGCCTCCAGCCGCTGGGTGCGGCCTTCACGGTGGGCGTCGACGACAACGGGGCACGGTACATCGCCATCGATCCGGTCGCCCTCAGCACGGAGAGCAACGATCACGATCCCGCGAAGGCTGGCGGGGAATGGCACGGCTCCCCCGTCTTGCTGTTCCGCGTCGAGGGACAGGGGGCCTCCTTCGCGTTCGTGGGAGGTCCGACCGGCGCCCACTCGACCACCCCGCCCGCCGGCAACAACCCGGGACCGCTCCCGAACCCCCAACCCCTCCCGGGACCGCTGCCCTCTCCAGGACCCGACCCGGCCCCCTCCCCTTCGCCAGACCCTCGGCCGACGCCGCGACCCTCACCCGCGCCCGATCCCTCGCCGTCGACCGATCCGTCCCCCACCCCGGATCCTTCGCCGACCATCGACCCCTCGCCGACCATCGACCCCTCGCCGACCATCGACCCTCCACCTCCGGACCCTTCGCCGCCCCCGGATCCCTCACCCACACAGGATCCACCGCCCGATCCTCCTCCGCCCGATCCGCCCGCCGACGACCTGCCTCCCCAGGACCCTCCGCCGGCACCGCAGATCTGACGTCGCTCCGACCACACGGACCTCGCCGCCGCGCTGTCGTTCGAACCTCGCCGACGTCCTGATCAACTGCGAGGAGAGAGGATCGCGTGCTGCGGGCGGTGCTGGTCGGATGCTGCGGGGCCGAGAGGGGACGCTCGAGCTTTCGGACGAACTCCACGGTCCAGGTGAGAGCGCCGCTCGTCAGAAGAGGTAGCGCGACGGGCCGATCCGGTTCACGCAGGGACCTGCTGGCCGAAGTCTGCGCACTGCGCCGGGTTCTCGATCGCAGGGTCGATGTTGGCCAGACAGTCCCAGCTCGAGGGGATCGTCGCGGGCGGCGAGCCGATCACGATCGCGATCTCCTCGCCCTTCTTCAGGACGATGGTCGAGATCGGTTGGGTGTACCTCGTGCCGTCCACGTAGGCGTCGAGCTTCGTGTCGGGGCTGCAGTACCCGCCGATGCAGTCGTTCGTCAGCCGCACGCCCCATTCCGTGAACAGCATCGCGACGGTGAAGTCCTGCTCCTCCGGCGCTTCGATGTGGATCAGCCCGCTGGTGGCATGCGTGTGGAGCGGCGAGAACAGGCTCTGGTCCTCCCGCCCGATGCTCGAGGCGACGGGCTCGGACGTCCCGTCCACGAAGATGTCGACGTGCGAGTGGTAGTGCACGGTCAGCGACTCGGTGGACGAGGAGGGCAGCCCCGCGGCGTCGATGCGCTCCGCGACGTTGTCGGGGTTCGGCCAGGGAGCCGGGCCGGTGTTGAGCGTGAGGTTCGAGCCGCCCGAGTCCGATCCACCGCAGGCAGCGGCGAGCAGGGTCAGCGCGAGCACGATGAACGAGGAGCGGAGACGCATCCCGGCGATTCTAGGAGTCCGCGACGGGCTTCGGGTCACTTCGCCGAGAAGAGCTGTCGGCGACTCCGGGTCGGTGCCCACCTCTGACCTGCGGTGGTGGACCCAAGGGGATTCGAACCCCTGACCTTCTGGCTGCCAGCCAGACCCGGCTAAATGGGGGCTTCATCATCCTGCGCTCGGCCCCGCTCCCCGCGCCGAGGCGCCGCCTTGCAGGCCTTCCACATTGGGTCAAGACTGATGCGGTTGTTCACGCGTCGGCTGCCTAGGGGGCGAGGAACATGCGTAGGCGCTCGGCTTTCGCCGAATCGGATCGTCGTCGGCACCCTCATCCTCAGCACCGCCGTACCGGCGCACGCTGCAACGAGGGTGCGCTTCTACCGAGGGGAAACATCCCAGGGCGAACGGATCGCGTTCCGCGTGGCCAGGAATGATGCAGGACGATTCGTCCGGAACCTAGAGATACAAGTCGCGTTCACCTGCGAAGACGCGACGACGCACGAATGGGGGATCGGCTGGAGCTTCCCATCACCAAGGGGGGGTTTCGGGGTTCCCATAACGAACGGGGCGTTCTCGTACGACGACGTGGGCGATTCCATGGCCGCTCACTTCGAAGGACGGCTTGGGCCGCGAAACGGGGACGGGACTGTGAGTATCGCTGTACCGCTTCTAACCGCCGAGGAGCAGGCTCAGACTTGTATGACGGGCGACCTCACGTGGGAGGTCGCCTTCGCCCGAATCATCAACCGCCCCAGGCTCGCTGCTCCCGAGAGTCGCGTCGTGCGCGCCGCATAGCATCCGGTCGTGGAGGTCGACGATCTGGAGGCGTTGATTCAGAAGCGCCTCGACGCCCTCGGCCCTGCCCCACGCGCTGAGCTCCTCCACGTCCTGATGCTCCCCGACTTCGAGCGGGCTGACAGAATCGGGCGAGTTCTGGTCCTAGCCGCAGAGCCGAACGTTCGCCGAATTGCTGATCGACGCCGAGGAGGATCGGACTTTGCGAGCGGTGCTGGTGGGCATGCTGCGGGAAGGCGAGAGGCGATAGCGGCGAGGGCATCGCGTGGGAACCGCCACCGCTACCGATAGACCAGCGGGGCGATGACATCCGCCGGAGTACGACTCGTCGAGACCCTGACTATGGCCTGGCGTTTATGGACGGGAAATGAGACAGACGCAGAACTCATCCGCGTCGCCGGACTCAAGGAGATGCAGGCTGTCGACCATGGTGTTGTGACCACCCACGAACTTCTCGTAGCGACCCGTCGCTTTCGGGATGCCCAGCTCCCAGGTTCCTTGCACGTAGGTGCCACCTGACCCATCGTCGACGTTCTCGGTGTTTTGCCCCGTGAATTTCATCTTGATCGCACCGCCGGGCAGGTCGTAGACAGCCAGGCTGCCTTCGAACTGGACGTAGAAGTCGCCGCACGATACGAGGACGTCCGTCCGATTCTTGAAGCCGCTCACCGGGTAGATCTTCGTCGTGGAATACGACCCATCGTTCAGATCCACACCGGGCAGACCAAGATCGGGGCCATCGTCCACGGGCTGATAGAGGCCCCTCAGCAGCACCACGAGGGTAGCCGGCTCGCTCCCTGCAGCCCACGCCAGTTCCGGCCGTGCGAGCAGCGAGACCAACGTCCCGCCTGCTGCCCCACCCAGCACGGCTCTTCGACTGATCAGGGTTCGGCCGGTGGGCGGCGAGGTTCCCTCCTTCGCAGACATCGACTTGATCATGATGTTGCCTCCTCCCTCGAGTCGCGTCTGGGCGAACAGGAACAGTGCGGGCAGGGTGGCGGGCTCCTGGCGGACATGGCCCTCCCCCTCGGAGTGAGGCTGAGACTGGGGTACACCCGATGACCCCGACGAGTCAAACGCGCTCCGAGATCGGGAGTCGAGCTGATATCGACGGCGATCTAGACCGGACGCTCCGGCGGTGCTCGTCGGGATGCTGCGGGAAGGCGGCCAAGGTTCGTCGCAGTAGCTGGTCGCACCGGTAGCGGCGCACGGCGAGCCGACGGTCTAGCTCGTCGCGGATAGCCCGATCTGCCCTGGTAGGGGCCGCTTCTTGGGCGAGCGTAGCGTTTCGAGGTAGCTCCGCGTCTCTAAACCGTGAGGGTAGAACGCGACATGATGCCCGTCGCCATGGCGCCGGAAAACGCCTCTGAGGCTCCAGGTAGGCGGGACTCAGACTCGGAGGTAACGGGTTGCTGGCTCTCTGGGAACGACGGGACCGGATCGACCGGTCCCGGAAAGGAGGAGGTATGAAACGAGCCGTTAGATGGGCACTCGTGAGCGTCGGACTCGCCGGCGTGGTCACGGCAATGGCCGTCGCGCCCAGTGGGGCCACGCCGCCGTCAGGGCTGACGAACATTCCGTTGGCGCGGGGCACCAACACCTCGGAGGGGACCATCCCGCTGAAGGCCGGATCGGACGTGGCCGTCGCGCAGATCACCGTCAACCCTGGCGGCTCCTCAGGTTGGCACTCGCATCCGGGAGGCGCGATCGTGGTCGTCCAGCAAGGCTCGCTCACGGTGTACACATCACTCGGCAGCAAGTGCGAGACCACGACGTACACCGCCGGGCAGGCGTTCATCGAGCGACCGGACGTAGTGAATCAAGTCATCAACACGGGCACGATCCCATATGTCCTGTTCGTCACCTTCCCACGTGTGCCTCTGGGCGTGTCCGCGAGAACCGACGAGCCGGCCCCCGCGTGTGCGGGTCTCTGACGACCTGACCGAACGCGACGTCCCGCGCATGTGGGCGTCGGCTCGCCGAACGGACGTTGGAGGGCGGGGCCTCCGCCCCTCTCCAACGTCCGGCGCGGGTCGCATCCGAGCGTCGGCGCCTGAGGGCCCGCTCCCCCGCGCCCGCGCGCTCAATCATCGCCATCGATCCGCCGTTCGCCGAGTCAGTTCCCAGTCTTTAGGTGGCTCCCCCATGGGCGTAGTGTCGCGCAAGGACCAGGCGTCTTGAGACATACCGATGGGAACAACCGCGAAGGTTGCCGAAACCACCGCCTCCATGCGGCTGGAGGCGCTCTACGTCGAGCATGCGCCCGCGGCGCTGCGGTTCGCGTTCTACCTGTCCGGCGACCGGGAACAGGCGCGCGACCTCGTGCAGGATGCCTTTGTGAGGGTGGCCGGGCGGTTCTCCTACCTTCGGCGCCCTGACGTCTTCGAGACGTACCTGCGACGCACGATCTTCAACCTGCACACCTCGCGCCTCAGGCGACTCCGCCTCGAGCGCGCCTACCTCGCGCGGGAAGCGCCGAGGTCCGCACCGAGCGCCGACCAGACCGATCCAGCCGAACGCGATGAGGTCTGGCACGCGATCCTGCGGCTCCCCGCTCGCCAGCGAGCAGCCATCGTGCTCCGCTTCTACGAGGACCTGAGCGAGCGCGAGTCGGCCGAGATCTTGGGCTGCTCGGTGGGGGCGCTGAACCAGCTAGTCGTGCGCGCAACAGCGACCCTCCGCACACGCTTCGGGAAGGATCAAGGATGATCGACATCGAACAACTGGTGCGCGAGACGCTCGAGCGCCACGAAGCGGATGTGCCGATGCTCGACCCTGTGCACGTCCATCCTTTGGCCGTCCGAACGCGCCGGAGGCAGGTCGCCAACTCGATCGGCGCAGGGCTGGTGGCTCTCTTCATCGTCCTCGGGGCGATCAGCGGCGTTGGTGCGATCCTTCGGTCGGAGGGTGAGCGACCGGCGATCGAACCCGTCCCCATCCCCACGCCTTCGATCTCTCTTCCGGTCGGGCCACCGCGGGACGGGATCGCCTTCACCGATGGGTTGACCCTCTACACGATCAACCCTGACGGCAGCGGCCGCCGACAGGTGATGGAGTGCTCCCCCGCCTCGTGTTCCTGGATCCGGGAACCGGCCTGGTCGCCGGACGGCACCATGATCGCGTTCGCCATGTTCGACTCGGACGAACAGACCAGCGACATCTGGGTCGTCAGCTCCGACGGAACGGAGCTTGCCAGGGTCACGGACTGCATCGGACGGTTCACGGGACCGATCTGGGCTAGGTTCGGATGCGAAGATCACGATCCCGCGTGGTCGCCCGACGGAACCACGATCGTGTTCACTCGGAACTACTCGCTGTACACGGTCAAGGTCGACGGCTCAGAGCTCCGCGCTCTTGGAGACCACATCTCGGGGGCATCGGACCCCGCTTGGTCCCCGGACGGGACCCGGATCGCGTTCGCAGGATCCTCCGCGGGGCACGACAGCGTGTACGTCATGAACGCCGACGGCTCGGATCTGCAGAGGACATTCGATGGCCCCTCGGGGAGCGGTCCGGGAGCACCCGGTTGGTCGCCCGACGGGACCAAGATCGTCTTCTTCCACACCCCGCGTGCTCAGGGCGGGTTCCTGGCCGAGGTGTGGGTCATGAACGCGGACGGCAGCGGTAGGACGCGGCTGTTCCGAGGCGACTGTTGCATCGATGACTGGGGAGGCCCCGTCTGGTCTCCTGACGGACGTCAGGTGGCGTTCGTCGTGAACGAGGGCGCCGGGGGACGGTTAGTGGTGGTCGACGCCGACGGAGGTCCAGGCCACACGGTGACCACCGCACAAGGCGACATCTCATGGAGGTAGCGGCACGTCCCGGGAGTACGACCGGACCAAGACCCGTCAACGTCGCGACGACTGTCGGTCGAGCTCCCAGCCTCGGTGTGGGCCGCCTGGGCCTAACCTGCCGCCCCGCACAATGCTAGAACGTGGGGCGATGATCGAGGACGCACGAGTGGGCACGGAGCTCGCCGGGTTCCTGATCGAGCGTGAGATCGGCCGCGGCGGGATGGGGGTCGTCTACCTCGCCACGCAGGTCTTCCCCGAACGTCGGGTCGCGCTGAAGCTCCTCTCGTCAGACCTCGCGGCCGATCCCGCCTTCCGTGAGCGGTTCGTGCGCGAGTCCAACGCCGCTGCTTCGACCGAGCACCCGCACATCGTGCCCGTCTACGGCGCCGGCGAGTCCGACGGGCAGCTCTACCTCGCGATGCGCTTCATCGAGGGCCAGGACCTCCGCACGCTGCTCGAGCATGAGGGGACGCTCCTGCCCGACCGCGCGGCCCGGATCTGCGCCGAGGTGGCCGAGGCGCTCGAAGCCGCGCATGAACGCGGGCTGGTGCACCGCGACGTGAAGCCGGGCAACGTGCTGCTGGATGCCCGGGACCGGGCGTACCTGAGCGACTTCGGACTGATCCGGGCGACGCGCATCGACACCGAGATCACCAAGACGGGTCAGTTCATGGGGACGGTCGACTACGTGGCCCCCGAGCAGATCCGCGGTGACGAGGTCGACGGGCGGGCCGACGTCTACTCGCTCGGGTGCGTGCTGTACGAGTGCCTGACCGGCTCTCCGCCGTTCCGCAGGGACTCCGAGGTCGCCACGATGTACGCGCACCTGGAGCAGGACGCCCCGGCACCGAGCTCGACGCGAGCCGACCTCCCCCGATCCCTGGACGAGGTCGTGACCAAGGCAACGGCCAAGAGACCCGCCGACCGATTCGCCACCGCCGGTGAGATGGCGGGGGCGCTCCGGGGCTCGCTGCTCCAGGATGCAGTCTCGAAGCGGCGTGGCCGACGGCTGGATCGGCATCGCAGCTTGGCTGGCCCTCATCGCTTCGGTCGTCGGCTTCTTGGCGCTCCGCGATGAGGAAACGCCTCCCGCGTCACCGACCCAGAGGACCGGTCCCGCACCGATCCCTTTGAAATCACTGGCCCAGGTCGACGCGGAGACGGGGGATCTCTTGGCCACGGCCCCTCTCAATCCGGAGACCCTGTACCTCGACAACGCGCCGAGTGTGGCGGTGGGCGAGGGCGGCGTATGGGTACTCACCAGCAACACCGTCGACCAGTTCGACGTCGATGATGGCTCGCTCGTCGACCACATCCCGGTCAGTTCCATTGCCTCGGATTCGTTCGCGGTGGGGTTCCGGACGGTCTGGGTCGGCGCCCCGCCCGGCATCGTGCGGATCGATCCGATCGACGGCGACCCCTTGCCCCCTGTCCGCATGTACGCGCCGGGGACCAATGACTTCAATCAGCAGGGAACCAAGGTCGCCCTGGGCGAAGGGAGTGCATGGGGGCTGACCGGGGATGGGGAGCTGACCCGGGTCGATCCCACGACCGGAAAACGAAACGGGTTCGTCGACGTCGGGTCGAGCGCCAACGGCTTGGCGGTCGGGTACGACACGGTCTGGGTCATCGACGAGCTGCAGGGGACCCTCACCCGGGTCGACGCAAAGACGCTGGAAGCGGAAGACCCGATGCAGCTCGGCGGGTCGCTGGATGGGATCGAAGCGGGAGCCGGAGCTGTATGGATCCTGGACAAGGGCGCCGGTACCGTGACGCCGATCGATCCAGCTGATGGGACCGCTGGCTCGCCGATCCGCGTGGGAGTCGATCCGATCGACATCGAGGCGGGACTGGACGCGCTGTGGGTCGCCAACCTCGAGGACGGTACGATCTCGCGGATCGACGCGGGGACGAGGCAAGCCGAGACGATCCAGATCGGTTCACCGGTCGCGGCGATCGCCGTGGACAAGTCCAGCCGAAGCCTCTGGATCGTGATCGCGATCCGGCCCTAGGATCCGAACCAGTCGCTCGCCGAGCTCGGTGCGGCGCAGCAGCGGGTTCGTCGTCACCCGACGCAGCGTTTCCCCTGCTAGTGGACCCAAGGGGATTCGAACCCCTGACCTTCTGGCTGCCAGCCAGACGCTCTACCAGCTGAGCTATGGGCCCGCGGGAGGCTCAGTCTAGCGAACCCGCTGCGGCCTGCTCCGAACCGTTCCAGCCGAGGCGCGGCGCGTCACGCCACAGCCGCTCGAGGTCGTAGTACTCGCGCTCCTCCTGCGCGAACACGTGGACGACCACGTCGATGTAGTCGAGGAGCACCCAGCGCGAGTCCGCGTCGCCCTCGCGCCGGATCGGCTTCTCGCCCAGGTCGCGGACGGCCCTCTCGACCTCCTCGACGATCGTCTTGACCTGGCGGTCGGTCTCGCCCGAGGCGATCACGAAGTAGTCGGTGATCACGATCAGGCCGTGCACGTCCAAGATCGTGACGTCCGCAGCCTGTTTGGCGGCCGCCGCGCGCGCCGCGGTCACGGCGATGTCGCGGCTCTCGGCGTGGGGAGCGTCGCTACCCGGCACGCCGTCCTTCGCTCATGCTCACCCGGTGAAGTCCTTCCCGATCACGACCGTCACGGGAGCGATACCCGAACCCACCGACACGGACACGCTCCCCACACCGAGCAAGTCTCGCACACGTTCGGCCAAGGCGACGTCGTCGGGCGAGCCCACCACGATCAGCGTCTCGGGATGGTCGAAGTCCGAGGCGTTCTGCGAGACCGCCACGCGGAACCCGCCGGGCAGGAGCTTCTCGGCCACCGCCTCCCCGATCCCCGGCACGCCGTTGCCGTTCAGCACGATGACCGGCACGGCCTCCTCGGCCGGCCCGCCGAACGCCGCGACCAGCGCGTCCGTGACCTCTTCGGGGCCGGCTCGGAACACGCCGGTCGCCACCTCCTCGGCCTCGAGCGTGGCCACCTGCGCACCGGACGCCGCCTCCAGCATCCGGACCACGCTTCCCGGATGCTCGGCGTCGGCGAGATCGGTCGGCGACCATGCCACGTCCGCCGCCAGGAGCGCCTCGATCACGATCTGCACGCCCGCCACATCGCCGGCGCCCGACGCCTCGAACATGCTCGAGACGTCTCGCCCGTCGGCGAGCTCCCCGCCGATCCGGACGCCGCCGACGTCGTCCGTGATCGCGGCGAGTCGGTCAGCCTCGATCGTCGCGTGGTCCTCGATCCACACCCCGAGCAGGTTGCCGACCGCGGTGGCCGCCTGGCGTGGCGGAAGGCCCAGGGCATCCCCGACCGTGGACTCGCCCTGGCCGGGGATCACGAGCATCGCGTCCGGCGGCACGACGAGCGCGCCGCTCGTGCCGAACCCGGTGCTGCCGACCACGACCGGAAGCGGACCGCCGTCGGTCGTCACGACCAGCAGCGCCAGGCCGGCGGCCGCGGGCGGCGTGACCTCGGGCTCGGTGCGGGCGCGTTCGCGCGCGATCAGGAGCGCGCCCGTGCCGGCGGTCGCCAGGACGGCAACGAAGACCAGGAGCGCCAGCCGGCGCGTCACCGGTACAGCGCCGCCTTCTCGACGTAGCTCTTCACGCCCTCGGGGACCAGGTACCGGATCGGCCGGCCGTCGCGGATCCGTTCGCGGATGTCGGTCGAGCTGATCGCCAGCGCCGGGATGGTCATCATGCTGACGCTCGCGTCTCGAGCCGGGCCGGCCGCCTCGAACCTCGCGAGGTCGTACCCGGGTCGCGTGGCCGCGATGAAGTGCGCGGTCGACAGGACCTCCTCGGGATCCTTCCAGTCCAAGATCTCGAGCATCGCGTCGGCGCCGGTGATGAAGTAGAGCTCGGCGTCCGGGTTGTCGGCGCTCAGCGTTCGCAGGGTGTCGACGGCGTAGGTGGGTCCATCTCGGTCGATCTCGACGCGGGAGACGCGGAACCGCGGATTGCTCGCGGTCGCGATCACGGTCATCAGGTAGCGGTCCTCGGCGGGCGAGACCTCGCGCCCCTGTTTCATCCACGGATGCCCGGTCGGCACGAACACCACCGCGTCCAGCGCGAACTGCACCAGGGCCTCCTCGGCGGTCACGAGGTGGCCGTAGTGGATCGGGTCGAACGTGCCGCCCATGACCCCGAGGCGTCGTCCCACGCCGGCCATCCTACGGCCGCGACCAGCGACGACGGTGGATTTCGCGCCGGGGGAGGGCTAGCGCTGGTTCGTCCGGACCCACGCCTCGAGCTCGGGGGCGTGCTCCGCGTAGTGCCGGGGCCCGCTCTCCTCGAACCACTCGTCGGCGTCGGCCGTGAGCTCGGACAGCGAACCGAACCGCTCGAGCATCGCGGCTCGCGCCCGGTGCAGCTCGGCGCGGACCTCGTCCACACGCATCCCACGCGATCGCTCGAGCTCGCGATCGTTCAGGCGGTTCACCTCGGCGTCGCCGTAGGGCTCACGGACCCGGTCGAACTTCCCCTCGGCGATCTCGCGGAGCGCGCGGGCGGCGTCCGCGCACCAGAACGCGACGTGCCACATCACGTCCCGCACGGCCCAGCCCTCGGCGTTGAGGCCGGGTGGTTCGAGGCGATCGGGCGGCACCGCGTCCAGCAACGCGACGAACGCCTCCCAGCCCTCGGCCTCGGCACGCAGGAGCTCCTCACGCCGTGCCATCGCGCCCTCCCTCCGGGAGGTATTCGAAGGCCACGTCGCCGATCACGACCTCGTCGCCGCGCCGGGCGCCCGCGGAGGCGAGCTCGCGCTCGACCCCCTCCTTGACCAGCCGGCGCTGGAGCCGCGCGAGCTTCTCGGGATCCTCGAGATCGGTCTCGGACACCCAGGTTTCCACGCCGCGACCGATCACCCGGAACCGCTCCCCCTCCTTCTTCACGACGAACCTCGGGCGGGCCGGGCGCAGCACGACGTACGAGCTGCGCTCCTCCGCCACCGCGGCCGCCTCGCTCGCGAGCGACGCGATCCGTTCGCGCAGGGTGTCGAGCCCCTCCACCGTGACGGCCGAGACCGCGATCGCCCCGCTGCCGAGCGTCGACTGCACGTCGACATCGGGCGCGAGATCGATCTTCGAGCCGACCACCAGGTTCGGTCTGATCGCGAGCGACGGATCGTACGCGCGGAGCTCCTCGCGGACGGTCGCCAGGTCGGCGGCGGGATCCGGCGCCGACAGGTCTACGACCTGCACGAGCGCTCGGCACCGGCTGACGTGTCGCAGGAACCGGTGCCCGAGGCCCTTGCCCGCGTGGGCGCCCTCGACGAGCCCCGGGACGTCGGCGACGACGAACCGCTTCGTCCTCCCCGGCCACGCCGAGGTTGGGCGCGAGGGTGGTGAACGGGTAGTCGGCGATCTTCGGGTGGGCGGCCGTGAGCGCGGCCAGCAGGGTCGACTTGCCCGCGTTCGGCAGGCCGACCAGGCCGACGTCCGCAACGGTCCGGAGCTCGACGGCGAGCCGCTTCTCCTCCCCCAGCTCGCCACCTTCGGATCCCTTCGGCACTCGGTCGCGCGAGGTGGCGAGGGAGGCGTTCCCGCGACCGCCACGCCCGCCGCGGGCGATGACCGCGCGCGCCCCGTCGCCGACCAGGTCGGCCACCAGGCCGTGCTCGTCCTCGATCCGGGTCCCGTCGGGGACCCGGATCACGAGGTCCTTGCCCTCCGCCCCGGTCTTGCCGCGCTTGCCGCCCGCGCCCCCGCTCTCGGCCCGCAGGTGCGGGTGATCGGCGAGCCAGGCCAGGTCGCGGACCCCGGTCGACACCTCGAACACGACGTCGCCGCCACGGCCGCCGTCGCCCCCGTCCGGGCCACCCCGGGGGTTGTACGGCTCGCGCAGGATCGACGACGAGCCGTGGCCCCCGTGGCCCCCACGGGCGAACACGGTGAGCTCGTCGACGTAGGTCATGGAGAGATTGTGGCCGAACGCGCACGTCCACGGCATGATGGAGGGGTGCCGAGAGCCGTCACCGTGTGGGCCGTCGAGCTCGGGAAGAACGTCCAGCCCGACGAGATCAAGGGCACGCTCGAGCTCGGTGACCAGGCCCTGCTCTTCTCGCCGAACGAGGAGGCACGCCCGGCGATGCGGATCGCCCTGCAGGACATCGCCAAGGTCCGTCGCCTCCGCGGCTCACCGGTCCTGATGGTGGAGCGGACCACCTCGGCGGGCTCCAGGAGAACCGCGTTCTACTTCGCGCAGCCCCCGCCGCTCGCCGTGCTCATGGGGGCTGAGGTGGAGCGGCCGGTCGGGTTCGACCGGTTCCGGAGCCCCAAACGCAAGGCGCGACGGGACAACGTCGGATACCTCGGCGTCATGAACCGCGAGAAGAAGTCGGCGCTCACCGAATGGGTTCGGGCGGTCAAGGGCGCGGTGTCGAAGGCGGCGTCGGGACCGGATCAGGCGGCGGCGCAGGGCTGAGGGTCGGAACTTGGGCGAGCGGGTCGGCCGGCCTACGGAGCCTGGACGGACGCGTAGCGGCGGCCGCGCGACTCGTGGTACGAGACGATCCCCGGCTGCATCGCGAAGAGGGTGTCGTCCCCTCCACGGCCGACGCCCTTGCCCGGATGGATCCGGGTCCCGCGCTGGCGCACGATGATCGAGCCGGCGGTCACTTCCTGACCGCCGAACACCTTGACCCCGAGGCGCTTGGACTCGGAGTCTCGCCCGTTGCGGGACGAGCCGCCGCCCTTCTTGTGTGCCATCGCGCGTTCGAGCCTACCAGAGGGTCCCGCGCTACTCGGCGGCTTCGGTGGCCTCGGCGGGTTCGGTGGCCTCGTCCTTGGCCGGCTTCTTCTCCGCCTTGGGGGCCGCGGCGCGCTTGGGCGCGCTCCCGAGCTTCACCTCGGCGATCTCGATCAGCGTCATCAGCTGCCGGTGGCCCTGCCGGCGGGCGTAGCCGGACTTGTTCTTGTACTTGAAGACGTGGACCTTGTCGCCCTTCTGCTCGCCGAGCAGCTTGGCCGTCACGACCGCCTGCGCGGCCTCCTTGCCGTAGTGGGTCTTGCCGTCGTCGTCGACCACCAGGAGGGGCTGGAACGTGACGGTGTCGCCGTCGGCCTGCATCAGCTCGATCTCGAGCACGTCGCCCGTCTTCACCTTGTGCTGCTTGCCACCGGCCTTGATGACCGCGTACATCATGTCTCCTATCGCTCAGTTGACGTCGTACGTGAGGAGCAGCCCTCGACCCTCGCAGGTCGGGCACGTCTCCGAGAACGCCTCCAAGAGTCCACCAGACACGCGCTTGCGCGTCACCTCCAGGAGCCCGAGCGGGCTGATGTCGAAGACCTGGCTGCGCGACTTGTCCTGGGCCAGCGACTCCTTCACGGCATCGATCACCTTGCTCTTGTTCTGCTCGAGCAGCATGTCGATGAAATCGATCACGATCATGCCGCCGATGTCCCGGAGCCGCAGCTGGCGAGCGACCTCGCTCGCAGCCTCGAGGTTGGTGTTCACCACGGTCTCCTCGAGGTTCGACTTGCCCACGGACTTGCCCGTGTTGACGTCGATGACGGTCATCGCCTCGGTGCGATCGATCACGAGGTAGCCGCCGGAGGGCAGCCACACCTTGCGGTCCAAGCCCTTGTGGATCTGCTCGACGATGTGGAACTCCTCGAACGCCGGCAGGGGGCCCTCGTGCAGCCGGACCTTCGAGAGCACGTCGGGCGCGACGTCGCGGAGGTAGTCGGTGATCAGGCCGAAGATCCGTGGCGAGTCGGTGACGAGCTCCCGGTACTCCTCGTCGGTGAACAGGTCCCGAACGACCCGAAGGGTGAGCTCGGGCTCCTCGTACAAGACGGCCGGCGCCTTGGCCTTCTTCGAGAGCTTCTCGATCTGGGTCCACTCCTCGAGCAGCCGCTTGAGGTCCAGCGCGAGCGCCTCCTCGGAGGCGCCCTCCGCGGCGGTGCGCACGATCAGCCCGTGCTCCTTGGGCTTGAGGTTCTTCACGAACGTCTTCAGACGTCGGCGCTCGGCGTCGGGGAGCCGCCGGCTGATGCCGGAGACCTCCGAGTTCGGCGCGAGGACGAGGAACCGGCCCGGCAGCGAGATCTGCGCGGTCAGCCGGGCGCCCTTGCCGCCGATCGGGTCCTTGGTCACCTGGACCAGGACCGACTGGCCGTTCTTCAGCACGTGCTCGATCCGAGGCGGTGCGCCCTCGAGATCCTCGGGCGACCAGTTCACCTCGCCGGCGTACAGGACGGCGTTCCGACCGCGGCCGACGTCGACGAACGCCGCCTCCATCCCCGGGAGGACGTTTTGAACGCGGCCGAGGTACACGTTGCCGACCATCGACCGAGCGCCCGCACGGGTGACGTAGTGCTGGACGAGCTCGCGCTCCTCGAGCACGGCGATCTGATCGCGCTCCCCGTGCTGCGTGATCACCATCAGCTTGTCGGTGACCCGGGGCACGATCGGCATCGACTCGCGCCTGCGACGCACCGTCGTCCGGCCCTGCCGCTGGCGACGCAGACGCGTCGGCGCGGCGCGCTCGCTCTCGTCCGTTTTCGGTTCGGCCTTGGCCTTCTTCGGCTGCTCGGTCTTCTTCCGCGTGGTGGTCTTCGCGGCTGTGGGCTTGCGCTTGGGGGCCGGCTCCTGACCGTCCGCTGCCTCCGCGGTCTCGCCCGCCGGCTTGGCCTTGCTCCGGCCTCGTCCGCCACGTGAACGGCGGCGGCGGGTCCCGGTCTTGGTTCCCGTCGTTCCCTCGGTCGCTCCCTCAGCGGACTCGCCGTCCGACTCGGGCAGCGTCTCCATGGCCGGCTCGGCCCCCGTGGTCGCGGTGTCGCTCGAGGACGGGGTCCCGGTACCGGAACCCGAGCTGCCCCGGCCTCGGCCGCGACCGCCGCGCGACCGCCTGCGCGTGCCGGCCGGGCGTGGGCCGGTGTCCGCGCGCTCGACCTCGCCCGGTTGGGCGTCGAGATCGACCTCCGCCTGCTCGTCCGCCTTCGGGGCCGCGCGCTGCCTCGGGGCGCGTGCGCTTCGCGCAGGTGGAGTGTCGCCGTCGGACGAGGACGGATCCTTCGTCGTGGCGCCGCCATCCGCGGCAGCCGTGCCGTCACCAGCCGTCGTGCCGGTACCGGCGCCGGAACCCGAGCCTCCGCGTCCGCGACCTCGGCCGCCGCGGCGCCGGCGCCTGCGAGCACCCGAACCCGGCGCGGAGCTCCCATCTCCGCCGGACCCCGTCGAACCACCATCGGTGGAACCCGGCGCCTCGGCCGGTTCGGCGATCTCCGTCCTGGAGGCTCCCGAACCCGTGTCGTCGTTCATCGTCGCTCCCTTCGTCTGGGGAGGGGCGACGGCGGTGCTCGCCGAGCTGACGGGGTCGGTCGCGCCGGAACGCCCGGTTGGGCGTCGGGTCGTGACGGGCTGGCCGGACGGCCTCGCCTCGTCGGATGGACGCACGGTCGCGGGGACGTCGTCCCCCTGACCCTGCGGCGCTTCGTTGCGCACGCGGAAAGCCCCGTTCTCGGCGGGCTCTTCCGGCCGCGGCCCTCCGGGTTCGGTCCCGGGGCCGGCGTGGCCGGCGCCTCGCCTCTCCTTACCTCGCCGGTTCCTCGCGGCCCCATGGCCGCAACCCGGCGGGCAAACCTGGTTCCAAGGATACCGGACGCCGATGGCCCCGAACGGCATCTGGGGAACGAACGCTCGCGCGTGCCTGGATCCGCCCGGGCATGCTGACTAGGTAGTTCAACCTACCCACGGTGTCGGTTCCTGCGTCCTACGAAACCCTCGCTCGTCGGATGGCGCCGGACCTCACCCCACCGGAGACTTCCGCACATGGAACCGGCGGTTCTTCCCCGCCCGGTCGACCACAGCAGGCCGATCCGGGTCCTCGTCGTGGACGACAACGCCGGCTTCCGCGAATCCCTCCTGTCGCTCCTGGAGGCCGGGAACCTGCAGGTCGTGGGTGAGGCGGGCTCGGGCGTCGAGGCCCTGGGGCTCGTCCGGTCGCTCACACCCGACGTGGTCCTGATGGACGTGCGGATGCCAACGATGGACGGCATCGAGGCCACCCGCCTGCTGAAGGCGGACTTCCCCGACCTGGGGGTCGTCGCGCTTTCGGGCCACGAGGACCAGGAGATCGTCCGAGGGATGCTCGTCGCGGGGGCGTCGGGGTACGTCCTGAAGGACTCCGACGGCGACGAGATCCTGACCGCCGTCAGCCGCGCCGCCGAGGGTGGCGGGCTCCTTTCCTCCGAGGTGACCCCGCACGTGATCGAGGAGCTGACCGAGGCGCTCGAACGCGAGCGGCGCCGCACCCGCGAGCTCGAGGCGGCGCAGGACGCGCTCGTCGAGCGTTCGGCGCGGCGCCAACAGCTGGTGGCCCGGCTCTCGCACGAGCTGCGGACCCCGGTGACCGTGATCCTCGGCGTCGCCCAGACGCTCGCCGAGGTGGAGGCGTCGCCCGAGCAGGAGGAGGAGCTCCTGGCTCGCCTCGTGACGCGGGCTCGCGACCTCGCGCAGCTGGTGGAACGGTTCGAGCTCGCGATCGACGCCGGCCTCACCGAGCGCGTCGACGTCGGCGATGTCGCCCGCGACGTCGCAGCCCGCGACCAACGCGTACGCGTCACCACCGGGGACGGCCTGCGGCCCGCGAACCTGAACCGGGGCGTCGCCGGCCGGATCCTCGAGGAGCTCATCGACAACGCCCTGCGCTTCTCGACGGAGGAGGCCGGCGTGGAGGTGGAGGTGACGATGGCTGCCTCGACCGGTGCGATCGAGGTGCGGGTCGTCGACGGCGGGCCGGGGATCGATCCGCGCGAGCACGAACGGATCTTCGGTCCGCTCGAGCAGCTCGAGGAGCTGAACGTCCGGGTCCATCAGGGGGCCGGGATGGGCCTCGCGCTCGCACGCACCGCCGCGCGGGCGATGGGCGGCGACGTCGTGATCGAGACCTCCAGCAGCGCCGGGTCGACGTTCCTGTGGACGATCGCGCTGACGAGCTGACGCTCGGATCAGGCGAACCGGCGCATGTGCACGTTCAGTAGCAGGCCGACCGAGGCGAGGTTCAGGAGCAGCGAGCTCCCCCCGTAGGAGACGAACGGCAACGGGATGCCCGTGATCGGCATGATCCCGACGTTCATCCCGACGTTGACGAACATCTGCAGCGCGAACATCGAGGCGATCCCCGCCGCGAGGTACGTGCCGAACGGATCCCGCGACAGCAGCGCGACGCGGAACGCTCGCCACAGCAAGACCCCGTACAGCCCCAGCAGGACGATGGCTCCCATGAACCCGAACTCCTCGCCCACGACCGTGAACACGAAGTCCGTGTGCTGCTCGGGGACGAAGTCGAGGTTCGTCTGCGATCCCTTCAGGAACCCGACGCCCGTCAGCCCGCCCGACCCGATCGCGATCTCGGCTTGCTCCCGGTTGTGGAGGGCGTCCTGGCTCACGCTCGCCGGGTCGAGGAACGCCTGGAGGCGCTCGATCTGGTACTCGCGGACCAGGCCCACCTGGAAGCCCGCGACGATCAGGACGACCGCCGTGAGCGCCAGCAGGCCGAGGTAGCGGGCCCGCGCCCCCGCGACGACGAGCATCCCGACCAGGATCGCCGCGAAGACGATCGAGGACCCGAGGTCGGGCTGCAGGAACACGAGGAACGCGGGGATCGCCGCGAGGCCCGCGGTTCGGAACACGTCCTGGAGCGTGAGGTCGCCCCGGAGCTCGGACAGGAACGCCGCGAGCATCGCGATCAGGGCGAGCTTGGCGATCTCGGAAGGGGCGAGCTGGAAGCCGAAGAGCTCGAACCAGCGCTGCGCGCCCTTGACGCTCGTGCCGAACGGCGTTCGGACCAGCACCAACAGCACGAGCGAGGACACGTAGATCATCCCGGCGTAGACCTTCAGGAGCCGGTAGTCGAAGCTCAGCGCCAACATCAGGACGACCGCGCCGACCGCCAGGAACGTGAGCTGGCGCTTGACGAAGCGCCCGGGGTCCAGGTGCACCGCCGCGAGCGATTGGTGGGTGGCCGAGTAGATCGCGAACAGGCCGATCACCGCGAGCCCGATCGCCGCCGCCAGCAGGATCGGATCGACGTGGCGGAAGGCGTGCCGCTCCCCTGCCACCACGCGGCCGGTCGCCAGCTCCATCAGTCGGTCCCCGCGACGTCGGTGAACTGAGAGAAGTCCAGGCCGTACAGGCCCTCGATGATGTGCCGCGCGATCGGCGCGGCCGTCGTGGCGCCGTGACCACCCTGCTCGACCAGGACCACCACGACGTGCTCCTGCCCCCCGGCCGCGGTCATCGCCGCGAACCACGAGTAGTCCTGCTTGGGGGGAACCTCCGCCGTCCCGGTCTTGCCCGCCACCCAGACGTCGCCGAACGGGAAGCCGGCGAAGGCGGCCGCGGCGGTTCCGCTGCCCGTCATCGTTCCGGTGAGCGCGTCGCGCACGTAGCTCAGGTACTTGTCGTCGATCCGCGCGTGCTTGCGGCAGTTCTGTTGGTACCGGCGCACCACGGTGTCGTCCGGCGCGACGACGCGGTCGAGCACGTGCGGGACGCACTCCTTGCCCCCGTTCTCCAACGCGCCGTACGCGGTGGCGAGCTGCAGCGGCGTGACGAGCGTGTCGCCCTGCCCGATCGTCATCAGGATGAAGTCACCGGGGAACCACTCGCCCTCGGGGAACGACTCCGGGTACTGGTCGTGGATCGACTGCTTCCACTCCGCGGTGGGGACCCTCCCGTCCTGCTCGTAGGGGAGGTCGACGCGGGTCTGCGCGCCGAACCCGAAGCTGCCGAGATCGTGCTGCAACGGCTCGCGCGAGACGACGCCGTGCGCGGCCTCGTCGTCGTTCACGTAGAACTGGTCCCAGTACCGGTACCCCATCGGGTAGAAGACGGTGTCGCACGACCGGGCGAGCGCCGTCGACAGGTTCATGAACCCGAGGTTCGCGGTCGTCCAGTTGTTGAACACGTACTGCATGGCCGCCGGGTCGCTCTCGTCGAACGGCGCGGTCCAGCTCGGCGGGCAGCCGTACGACTGACCCGTCGTCACGATGTCGCGCTGCAGCGCGGAGGACGCGACGAACGGCTTGTACGTCGAGCCGGGCGGGTACTGGCCCTGGATCGCCCGGTTCAGCAGCGGGAAGCTGTGCCCCGCACCGAACCGACGCTCGAACTCGTCCTGCGAGAACCCTCGCGTGAACAGGGCGGGATCGAACGTCGGGTAGGAGGCCATGGCCTCGATCGCGCCGGTCGTGGGGTCGAGCACGATCGCCGCACCGGCGTTCGCCTTCAGATAGCCGCTCTCGGACTCGACGACCGTCCGGGCATGCTCGATCCCGGCCTTGAGCGACTCCTCCGCGAGCTCCTGCGTCCCGGCGTCGAGCGTCAGCCACACGTCGTCGCCGGCGACGGGCAGCTGCCGGCCGATCAGTCCGAGGTTCTCCCCGATCGAGTTCACCCGGTACTTGACGAGGCCACGGGTCCCCGCCAGGTAACGCTCGTAGATGCCCTCGATACCCGAGACGCCGATCACGTCACCCGGCGAGTAGTCGGCGAACCCCGGGTCCTTCAGCTTGTCCTGCGAGATCTGTCCGAGGTACCCCAGGACGTGCGCGCCCGCCGAACCCAGCGGGTACCGGCGCACCGGGAGCGAGAGGACATCGACGCCGGGGAAGTCCTCGGCGTGCTCCTTGATGAAGTACGCGACGCGCTTGGGGACGTCGGTGGCGACCGGGACGGGGCTGAAGACGTAGTAGCGCGGGTCATCCAGCCGCGCGCCGAGCTCGTCGGCCGGGATGTCGAGCAGCTCGGACAGGTCGAGCAGGACGCGCTCGGTCTGGTCGCCGAGCTCCTGCCGGTTGATCGTGATGACCACGCTCCCGCGGTTCTGGACCAGGAGCGTGCCGTTCGCGTCCTTGATCACCCCGCGGGGCGCCGGCACCTCGATCAGGCGCACGGCGTTGTCCTTGGCCTGCGACTTGTACTGCTCGGAGGCGAGCACCTGCAGGAACCACAGCCGCGTCGTGAGCGTCGCGAACATCGCGAGCACCAGCACGGCCAGGACCTTCACCCGCAGACCCATCCGGGGCTCGGTCATGCCGTCACCCCGGGGCTCACCATCGGGCGACGCGGCGCGAGCGCGACCCCTCGGCGGCCCGGCGGAGCAGCGGATACACCAGCGGGGTCAGGATCGCGTTGTAGATCGCCGAGAGCAACGCCACGCGGAACAGGTAGAGCCAGCCGACGTCCAGCTGGCCGAGCAGGAACGACACGACCCCGTAGAAGACGACGCCCCCGAACGTGCCCGCCGCCACCAGCACCACCGGCGTGACGGGCGAGGGACTCACGATGTACTGGCGAGCCATCCCGACCGCGTAACCGAGGAGCGTCAGCGTGAGCGCCGTGATGCCCTTCGGGGCGTCCAGGAGGAAGTCCTGCGCCATGCCGCCGGCGAACCCCGTGATCGCCCCCGAAGCGGGCCCCTCCAAGATCGCGAAGCAGATCGTGAGCAGGTACATCAGCTCGGGCTTGGCGCCGAGCAGGTTGACCTCGGAGAAGACCGTGGTCTGGAGGATGAGCGCGGTCAGGATGACCGCCGAGAGCAGGAGCACGCGGCGCACGGACGACGACCCTACCCTCGCGTGTCACGGGAGAGCACCACGAGCACGAGTGACAGGGAGGAGAAGTCCACCGCCGGCCGGACCGTGAGGAGCTTCTCGGTCGCCGAATCCTCGTCCAGGACCCGGGAGACCGTCCCGATCAGGATGTTCGGCGGGTACAGGCTCTCGGCGACGCCGGCGATCCGGTAGCCGGCGGTCACGACGTGCTCGTCCGGGGCGGCGTCGACGGTCGGGTCCACCAGGCTCATCTGCAGGTCGGAGGGACCGGACCCCGAGAGCAACCCGGTCTGGCGCGAGACGTCGAGTCGCCCGGCGACCGACGAGTCCGGGTCGATGATCAGCTGCACGACGGACGAGCTCGTGCCGACCCGCACCACGTGTCCCACGAGCCCGGCGCTCGCGACCACCGGCATCCCCACCGCGATGCCTTGGCTCGAGCCCTTGTCGATCGTCATCGTCCACTCGAAGTTCGAGACGCCGTTCGCGATCACCTGCGCGGCCTGGGTCTCGATCCGGTTGCCGAGGCCCTCCTGCAGCCCGAACAGCGCCTCGAGCTCGGCGAGCCGAGCCTGATCCGCCCGGGTCTCGGCCAGCTGCGTCTCGAGCGCGTCGACGCGCTCGCTGAGCACGTCGCGCTCGTGACGGATCGACGGCAGCCGGACCAGCGTGGAGAAGAAGTTCCCGATCGGATGCGTGACCTTGGAGACGACCTCCTGCAAGGGGCTGATCACGGCGAGCGCGCCGTCGCCGAGCGAGGCAAGAGGCCCCTCGTTCCCCTCGCGGTAGTCGACCGTGATCGTCACGAGCGAGATGGAGACGAGGGCCACGACCAGGAGGCGGGTGCTGCGCGCTCGGGTGCGCAGGGCCACCGCGAACCTACCTCCGGGACGGGCTCACCAGGACCCGCTGGAGGATCTCGAACTCCTCGAGGCACTTGCCGGACCCGATCGCGACCGAGGAGAGCGGGTTGTCGGCGATGTGGATCGGCATGCCGGTCTCGTGGCGAAGTCGCTTGTCGAGCCCGCGGAGCAGGGCGCCTCCGCCGGTGAGCGTGATGCCCCGGTGCATGATGTCCCCGGCGAGCTCCGGAGGGGTCCGATCCAGGGTCGCCTTGATCGAGTCGATGATCGCGCTGACCGGCTCCTCGATCGCGGCGCGGATCTCGCCGTCGGTGATCTGGAGGGTCTTCGGGAGCCCCGAGACGAGGTCGCGCCCGGGGATCTCGGCCACGAGCTCCTCCTGCATCGGGTAGACGGCCGCGATCGCGAGCTTGATCGCCTCCGCCGTCCGCTCGCCGAGCAACAGCGAGTACTCCTTCTTCACGTGGTTGATGATCGCCTCGTCCAGCTCGTCGCCGCCGATGCGGAGCGACGAGGACGTGACGATCCCGCCGAGCGAGATCACCGCGACCTCGGTCGTGCCGCCTCCGATGTCGACGACCATGTTGCCGGCGGGCTCGTGGATCGGCAGCCCGGCGCCGATCGCCGCGGCCATCGGTTCCTCGATGATGTACGCCCGACGAGCGCCCGCGGCGATCGTCGCCTCCTCCACGGCGCGTTGCTCGACGCCCGTGATGCCGGAGGGCACGCAGACGACGACGCGAGGCTTGGCGAGCAGCCGGCGCTTGTGCACGCGCTGGATGAAGTACCGGAGCATCTTCTCGGTGATGTCGAAGTCGGCGATCACGCCGTCCTTCAGCGGGCGCACCGCCTGGATGTGCGACGGCGTCCGGCCGATCATCCGCTTGGCCTCGTTGCCCACGGCCAGGACGGCCCCGGACATCGTGTTGATCGCGACCACCGACGGCTCGTTCAGGACGATGCCGGCGTGCCGAACGTAGACGAGCGTGTTCGCGGTCCCAAGGTCGACTGCCATGTCCTGACCCAGGAACCCGAGGACCCCTTCACCGCCCGCGTTTCGACGGCCTGGGGTTGCGGGAAGTTCGCGACGAACCTTCTCGGCCATAGGTTCGCGCACTGTTCTACAGGACCCCTTTTGGGGTGGCAACTCTCGACCCGACGTGGAGGCAACCTTAGGGTTCACGCCTGGTATGACCTGCGGTTTCCCTCGCCCTCGACCCACCGGGTAGGGTTCGTCGAGCGTCGGTCGAGGGCGAGTCGGATGCGTGCAGCGATCGTGTTCCCAGGTCAAGGTTCACAGTTCGTCGGTATGGCGGACGTGTGGCGTACCCATGACGCGGCACGGGCGGTGCTCGACGACGCAACGGACGCGATCGGACGCGATGTCGTCGCCGGCAGCCGCGACGAGGATGCGCTCGCGACCACCGAGTTCGTACAGCCGGCGATCCTGGCGTGCGATGTCGCGGCGTTCCGCGTGCTGGATGCGCTCGGCGTCGGGTTCGTCGGTGCGGCAGGCCATTCGCTCGGCGAGTTCGCCGCCCTGGTGGCCGCGGGCGTCCTCGAGCTCGCGGACGCGTTGCGGATCGTGGCGGTGCGTGGCCGGGCGATGCAGGCGGCGGGCGAGGCCCGGCCCGGAACGATGACCGCGCTCCTCGGCGTCGGGGCCGAGGCCGCGGCGACGCTGTGCGACGACGCTCGCGGCGACGACGTGCTCCTCGTCGCGAACGAGAACTCGCCCCAACAGGTGGTGATCAGCGGCAGCGTCGCCGCGATCGAACGCGCGGAAGCCCTCGCCGCCGAGCGCAAGATCCGGGCGGTGCGCCTGAACGTCGCGGGGGCGTTCCACTCCCCGCTGATGGAACCCGCGGTCGAACCGCTGTCGGCCGCGATCGCGGAGGCGGCGTTCTCGCCCCCTCGGTTCCCGATCGCCTCGAACGTCACGGGCACCCTCGTCACCGACCCCGCCGAGCTCCGAGCCCTCGCCGAACGCCACGTGGTCTCCCCGGTCCGCTGGGAGGCGAGCGCCGGCGCCCTTGCGGAGCTGGGCGCCGACACGTTCGTCGAGGCGGGGCCGGGGGACGTGCTCACCAAGCTCGCGAAGCGGGCCGTGCCCGGGGCCCGGGCCGTCGCAGTGGGCTCGCCCGAGGCCGCGGCCGCGTTCGCCGAGGGAGGGACCTGAGCACGCACGGAGGCGGCGAGCCCTCGCGGCGCCGCGTCGGGCACCACCCGCGGGCGATATCCTCGACCATCGACGCGGGCGGCGACCGTCGCCCCGAGGGGGGATCGTGAGCGCGCAGTCACACGCGACCGTCGCCGGCCTGGGTTCGGTGCTGCCGGACCGCGTCGTGCCCAACGAGTGGTTCGAGGCGTTCATCCAGACCAGCGACGAGTGGATCCGGGAGCGCACCGGGATCCGCGAGCGGCGCTTCGCCTCCGACGAACAGACCACGTCCGACCTCGCCGCCGTGGCCGCCACACGCGCCCTCGAGGCCGCGTCCATCGCGCCGGAGCAGGTGGACCTCCTCGTCTGCGCGACGCTGACCGGTGACACGCCGATCCCCTCTACCGCGGTGTGGGTGCAGCGCAAGCTCGGGATCGGGGCGCCCGCGTTCGACGTGAACGCGGCGTGCGCGGGGTTCTCCTACGCGATGTCGACGGCGACCGCCTTCATCGAGTCCGGGCAGGCCGAGACCGTCGTGGTGATGGGCGCGGAGGTCCTGTCCCGGGTGATGAACTTCCACGACCGCACGACCTGCGTGCTGTTCGGCGACGGCGCGGGCGCGGTGGTGCTGCGGCGTTCGGAGGAGCCGGGCGTGCTCGGTTCGGTCCTGGGGGCCGACGGGCGTGCCGCCGAGATCCTGATCATCCCGGGCGGCGGCTCCGCCGAACCGGCGAGCCACGATTCGGTGGACAAGAACGACCATGCGATCCAGATGCCGAACGGTCGCGAGGTCTTCAAGCGGGCGGTGGTCGAGATGTCGAACGCGTGCCGGCAGCTGCTCGAGAAGTCGGGGTTCGGCCCCGAGGACGTGGACCTGCTGATCCCTCACCAGGCGAACGCCCGGATCATGATCGCGGTCGCCGAACGCCTGAAGATCCCGATCGATCACGCGGTGGTCGACGTCGAATCGGTCGGCAACACCTCGGCCGCCTCGATCCCGGTCGCCCTCGATCGCGCGTGGCGCGCGGGTCGGGTCCGCGAGGGCGACCTGGTCCTGCTGACGTCGTTCGGCGCGGGGCTCGCGTGGGGCGCGAACCTGATCCGCTGGACGGGACCGGCCGCCCCATGAGCCAGCGGGCCGGCAGGGTCGCCGTCGTCACCGGGGGTTCGCGCGGGATCGGGCGTGCGTGCGCGGAGGCGCTGGCGCACGACGGCTGGAGCGTGGCGATCGGGTACCGCACGAGCGAAGCCGCTGCGAAGGAGGCGCTCGCGAGCCTCGAGGGAATCGGGACGCCCGGCCTCGCGGTGGCGATGGACGTCACGGAGGAGGGTTCGGTCACCGAGGCCTTCCGCCGGGTCGGCGACGAGCTCGGCCCCGTGACCGGTCTGCTGAACAACGCCGGGATGTCGCGGGACGGGCTGCTCCTCAAGTACCCCATGGACGTCTACGAGCGGACGATGGCGACCAACCTGCGGGGCGCGTTCCTGTGCTCGCAGTCCGCGTTGCGCGGGATGCTCCGGGCCAAGTGGGGCCGGATCGTGAACATGTCCTCGGCGGTGGCGCTCCGCGGCAACGCTGGCCAGACCGCCTACGCGGCCACGAAGGCGGGGCTGGTCGGGTTGACGCGGTCACTCGCCCGCGAGGTCGGGGCCAAGGGCATCACGGTCAACGCGCTCTGCCCGGGTCTGCTCGACACGGACATGACCTCCCACCTGACCGAGCCCGCCCGCGCGTACTACCTGGACCACACGCCGGTGGGTCGAGCGGCCCACCTGGAGGAGGTCGCGAGCGTGGTGCGGTTCCTGATGTCCGAGGAGGCTTCGTACGTGAACGGTGCCGTGGTGCCGGTGGACGGCGGTCTGACCGCCTAGTCGAAGGAAGGCCGGTCCCCGTAGCATGGGCCGGTCCCGAAGGAACACCGACGAGCAGGGCAGTCACGACCAAGGCAGAGAGATACAGCCAAGAGGACACAGCCCAGAGGACGCAGCCAAGAGAACACAGGAGGAAGGATGGACAAGGCAGAGATCGAGTCTCGGGTCCGCAAGGTGCTCGCCGAGCAGCTCGCCGTCGACGAGGCCCAGGTCGTCCCGGATGCTCGTTTCGCCGAGGACCTGAACGCGGATTCCCTCGACCTCGTCGAGGCGGTGCTCGCCCTCGAGGAGGAGTGGAGCATCGACATCCCCGAGGAAGAGATGGAGGGCGTCAAGACCGTCGGACAGGCCGTCGCCCTGGTCGAGCAGAAGCTCGGATCGTCCTGAGCCCGATGGGCGAGCGGGTCGTCGTCACCGGGATCGGACCGGTCACGCCGGTAGGCACCGGCGTCGACGACTTCTGGACCGGCATCACGTCCGGCCGCAACGGGATCCGGCAGATCACGGCCTTCGAGACCGACGATCTGCCCGTGAAGGTCGCCGGCGAGGTCCCGGGGTTCGACCCCGCGCCGTGGCTGGATCCCAAGGAGATCCGCCGGACCGATCCCTTCGTCCACTACGGCGTCTCGTCGGCCGCCCTCGCGTGGGAGGACGCCGGCGAGCCCGAGGTACCGTCCGACCGCGCGGGCGTGATCTTCGCGACCGGCATCGGTGGCATCCAGACCCTGCTCGCCGCGCACCTCGTGCTGCTCGAGAAGGGGCCGGGTCGCGTCTCCCCGTTCATGGTGCCCGCCCTGATGGCCAACGCCGCGAGCGGCCACATCGCGATGCGGTTCGGCTTCACCGGCCCGAACCTGTGCACGGTGTCGGCCTGCTCCTCGTCGAACCACGCGATCGGCGAGGCGCTGCGGTACATCCGAGACGGCTACATGGATCTCTGCGTCGCGGGCGGTTCGGAGGCGGCCACCCTGCCGTTGACGGTCGCCGCGTTCGCGCAGATGACGGCGCTCACGAAGAACCCCGACCCCGAGACCGCGTCGCGGCCGTTCGACAAAGGGCGGGACGGGTTCGTGCTCTCCGAGGGTGCCTGCACGTTGATCCTCGAGTCCGAGACGCACGCGAAGGCCCGGGGCGCCCGCGTGTACTGCGAGGTCGCCGGGTACGGCGCCTCCGACGACGCCTTCCACATCACGGCCCCCGACCCGAAGGGTTCGGGCGCGGCCCTCGCGATGACCTGGGCCCTGCGCGACGCCGGCGAGGAGCCTGAGGCCGTCACCTACGTGAACGCGCACGGGACCTCGACCCCGTTGAACGACGCGGCGGAGACGGCCGCGATCAAGGCGACCCTCGGCGAGGACGTCGCCCACCGCATCGCGATCTCCTCGACGAAGTCGATGACCGGTCACATGCTCGGCGCGGCGGGTGCGGTGGAGGGTGCGGTGTGCGCGCTCGCGATCGCGAACGGCGTCGTGCCGCCGACGATCCACTACGAGACACCCGATGCGGACTGCGACCTCGACTACGTGCCGAACGAGGCGCGCGAGCTCGACGTCCGATTCGCCCTGTCGAACTCGTTCGGGTTCGGCGGCCACAACGCGGCGGTGGCGTTCCGCAAGGCCTCGTAGATCCGGAGGCCGGCTCCCTCGTCAGCCGAAGAAGAGCTTGAGCTCGCGCTCGGCCGACTCGGGCGAGTCGCTGCCGTGCACGAGGTTCTCCGTGATGACGAGGCCGAAGTCACCGCGGATCGTGCCCGGGGGCGCCGTGGCGGGGTCCGTAGGGCCCATCATCGTCCGCAAGGCGTCGATCGCACCCTCGCCCTCCAGGCGCACGACCACGACGGGTCCCGAGGTGATGAAGTCGACGAGTTCCCCGAAGAACGGCTTGTCGCGGTGCTCACCGTAGTGCTCCTCCGCGAGCGGACGATCGATCGTGAGCGATCGGATCTCGGCCACGCGCAGGCCCTTGTCCTCGGCACGCCGCAGCACCTCGCCGACCAGCCCGCGACGGACGCCGTCCGGCTTCACGATGAGCAGCGTCGATTCCTCGGTCATCCTCAGGAGTCCTTCTTCGTTCTCGGGGGCTTCGCTCGCCTACGGCTCGGCTACGCCCCCGAACCTCCCACCAGAGCCCGGCGAGCGTCCGCGACAGTGTACAGAGAGCCCGTCACCAGGATGAGGTCGCCGGCGGCGGCGGCGCTCGCGGCCGCGTCCAGTGCGTCTCGCACGGTCGCGAAGGCTTCGCTGGCGATGCCGTGGGCCGTCATCGCGTCGGCCACCTCTCGCGACGGTCGCGCCCGAACGCTGTCGACCGCCGCCGCGTACCCCGCGTCCGCGAGCGGGGCGAGCGGAGCCACGACGCCTTCGAGGTCCTTGTCGGCGAACACCCCGAGGACGAGGTGGAGACGGTCCCACGTGAAGAAGTCGGGCAACGACTCGGCCAGCGCCCGCGCCGCCGCCGGGTTGTGCGCGCCGTCCAGGACCACCAGCGGCCGATGCGCCGCGACCTCCAGGCGCCCGGGCGCCGTCGCGGCGCCGAGCGCCAGCCCGACGGCGTCCCGGTCCAGGGCGCGTTCGAGGAGCGCCTCCACCGCCACGACCGCGGCCGCCGCGTTGTGCGCGGCATGCTCCCCGTAGATCGGCAGCAAGATGTCGTCGTACGTCGCGTGGAGCCCGCGGATCGCGAGGGCCTGCCCCCCGACGGCCGGCGTCAGATCGTCGATCCCCCAGTCGCGCCCCTCGAGCAGGGGCGTGGCGATCTGCTCCTCGCATCGCCGCTCGATGACCTCGAGCGCCTCGTCCGTCTGCTCGCGCACCACGGCGACCTTGCCCTGCTTGATGATGCCGGCCTTCTCGGCCGCCACCTCCGCGATCGTCGAACCGAGCTCCGGATGATCGAGCCCGATGGGACAGATCACCGCGACGTCGCCGGAGACGAGGTTGGTCGCGTCCCATGTCCCGCCCATCCCGACCTCGACCACGGCGAGCGCCACCGGGGCGTCCGCGAAGGAGAGGAAGGCGAGCGCCGTGAGCGCCTCGAAGTACGTGACGGGACCGACCCGCTCGTCGACGGTCCGCAGGTACGCGAGCAGGTGCTCGAACTCCTCGCCGAACGCCTCCCCCGTCATCGGCTCCCCACAGATCTCGAACCGTTCGGTCACCGATTCGAGGTGGGGGGAGGTGAACAGGCCGGTCGTGAGGCCGTGGGCGCACGCGACCCCGGCGGCCAGGCGTGCGGTGGTCGTCTTGCCGTTGGTCCCGGTCACGTGGATCGTCGGGTACGTCAGCTGTGGATCGGCGAGCAGGGTCGCGAGCGCGCGGATCCGGTCCAGGTTCGGCTCGGGCATGTGCTCGGGCTGGCGGCGCTCGAGCTCCGCCATCGCGTCGGCGAACCGCACGGCCTACTCCTCGGGTGCCAGCTCGACCTCGACCGAGGGTTCGGTCGTCTCGACGTACTCGACCGAACGCACCTTGCCCGCCTCGGCGACATCGCGCTCCACGCCACGCAGGATCTTCAGACGCTCCGGCGTGTCCCGGACGACGAGACGCACGACGTCGGTACGCAGCGAGCGCTTCGCGAGCGCCTTGGCCTTGCGGACCTCGCCGAGCACCCACGCGGCCACCTCGAAGACGACCGGCTCGCCGCCGACCGGGAACGCCTCGGTCGAGGGCCAGCTCGCGCGGTGGATCGAGCCCTCCTTCCACCAGGACCACACCTCCTCGGTGGCGTACGGCAGGAACGGGGCGAACAGACGGAGGAGGACGTCGAGCGCGGATCGGAGCGAGCCGATCGCCGAACCGGCCGCCTCGGGCCCGTTGCCACCGTACGCGCGGCCCTTGACCAGCTCGAGGTAGTCGTCGGTGAAGCCCCAGAAGAAGCGCTCCACGATCTCGAGCGCGCGGGCGTGCTCGTAGCCCTCGAGCGCGGCCGTCGCCCGGTCCACGACGTCGGCGAGCCCCACGAGCATCGACCGGTCGAGGGGGTCGGCGATCTCGGCCTCCTCGCCCTCGAGCGACAGGGCGAACCGCGAGGCGTTCAGGATCTTGATCGCGAGGCGGCGCCCGACCTTGATCTGCTGCTCGTCGAACGCCGCGTCGATCCCCAGCCGCGCGCTCGCCGACCAGTAGCGCACCGCGTCCGCACCGTGCTTCTCGAGGTGCGCGATCGGGGTCACGACGTTGCCCTTGGACTTCGACATCTTCTTGCGGTCGGGGTCCAGGACGAACCCGCTGATCGCCGCGTCGGTCCACGGGAGCGCCCCGAACTCCAGGTGCGACTTCAGGACCGTGTAGAACAGCCAGGTCCGGATGATCTCGTGGGCCTGGGGCCGCAGGGCCATGGGGAACACGCGCGAGGACAGGTCCGGGTCCTCCTCCCACTTCCCGGCGATCTGCGGGGTGAGCGACGACGTCGCCCACGTGTCCATGACGTCCGGGTCGCCCAGGAAGCCCCCGGGCCGCCCTCGCTGCTCCTGCGAGAACCCCTCGGGCGCGTCCGAGGACGGATCGACGGGCAGGCGATCCTCGCTCGCCACCAGCGGGTGCTCGTGATCGGGCTTGCCCTGCTCGTCGAGCCGGTACCACACGGGGAACGGGACGCCGAAGAACCGCTGGCGGCTGACGCACCAGTCGCCGTTCAGACCCTCGACCCACGACGCGTAGCGAGCGCCCATGTACTCGGGGTGCCACCGGATCTGCCGGCCGCGTTCGAGCAGCTCCTCGCGGAACTCGATCGTCTTCACGAACCATTGCCGGCTCGACACGATCTCGAGCGGTCGATCGCCGCGCTCGTAGAACTTCACGGCGTGGCTGATCGGCGTGGGCTCGCCGACCAGATCGCCGGATGCGCGGAGGAGCTCGGTGATCGCCGCCCGTGCCTTCTTCGACGGCAGGCCCGTGAGCTCGCCCTGCGCCGTGGTGGCGGCGGCCACGTCGCGCGACTCCCAGCCGGGCTCGCCCCACCGCGGCGGCGAGACGGCCCCGTCGCGCCCGATCACGACGCGCGTGGGGAGCCTGAGCTCGCGCCACCAGGTGACGTCGGTGATGTCACCGAACGTGCAGATCATCGCGACCCCGGTCCCCTTCTCGGGGTCGGCGAGCTCGTGCGCGACGATCGGGACCTCCGCGCCGAACAGCGGGGTCACGACCTTCGTCCCGACGTCCGACCGGTACCGGTCGTCGGTGGGGTTCACGACCAGGGCGACGCAGGCCGGGATCAGCTCGGGACGCGAGGTCTCGATCTCGACCGAGCCCTCGCCGTCGGCCCGCGCGAACCGGATGCGGTGGTACGCGCCGGCGATCTCGCGATCCTCGATCTCGGCCTGCGCCACCGCGGTCTGGTAGTCGATGTCCCACATCGTCGGCGCCTCGACCTGGTACGCGAGGCCGCGCGCGAGCAGCCGCACGAACGCGCGCTGCGAGGCCCGGCGCGAGCGCTCGTCGATCGTGGTGTAGGTCTGCGTCCAGTCGACCGAGAGCCCCGTGCGGCGGAACACGTCCTCGAACGCGCGCTCGTCCTCGGCCGTGAGCCGCTCGCACAGCTCGATGAAGTTCGGGCGCGAGACCGCGACCAGCTCGCCCTGTTTGCGCTCGAGGGTGTCGACGTCGAAGTCCGGGTCGTACGGCAACGAGGGGTCGCAGCGGACGCCGAAGAAGTTCTCGACGCGGCGCTCGGTCGGCAGGCCGTTGTCGTCCCACCCCATCGGGTAGAAGACCGTCTTGCCCCGCATGCGCTGGAAGCGCGCGATCAGGTCGGTGTGGGTGTACGAGAACACGTGCCCGATGTGCAGGTTGCCGCTCGCGGTCGGCGGCGGGGTGTCGATCGCGAACACCGCCTCCCGCGGCTGCGAGCGGTCGAACCGGTAGGTACCGTCGGCCTCCCAGCGCTCGTCCCACTTGGACTCGAGCCCGTCGATCGTGGGCTTCTCGGGCACGTTCATGCGCGGGAGTCTAAGCGATGCCCGACGGCGCACCGGAGCGCGCGGTCCTCGGGTCCTCCGGGCTGCGAGGTCAGCCCTGCATGAACTGCAGGACCGGCGTCCCGTCGGTGTCGTTCATCGACATCGAGCGGCCGCTCACCTCGAACGAACCGATCTCCGCGAGGAGTTGGAGGTAGCGGTCCTCCGTGCTCTGCTCATCCTCGGGACAGATCTTCTTCGTCGCGGCGATCGGACCGAACGAGATGTCGCTCCCGCTGGCCTCGTACGACGCGTTGTACGAGTTGCATCCGGCGCTGCCGCTGATCGTCGTGCCGTCGAACTGGGCGCTCACCCCTGTCTGGACGATCTCGGTCTGGCCGCCGGCGGTCAGCATCTGCGTCAGGATCCACGACTCGCCCTCGAGCGCGGCAGGGTCCTGGGTGCCGCCGTCCGAACCCGATCCGCCGTCGTCACCGCCGCACGCGACGAACCCGAGGGCGACCAGCACGAGCGGGAGGAGCGCGAACCGGCGCAGCTTCACGCGGTGCGTTCCTGACGCTGGCGCTTGGGGGTCTCCTTCACCGGCACCAGCGTCGGGTTCACCTTGCTGCGGACGACGTCCTCGTCGATCACGCACTTGGTCACGTCCTGACGGGAGGGCAGCTCGTACATCGTGTTGAGCAGGACCTCCTCCATGATCGCGCGCAGGCCGCGCGCCCCGGTCGCGCGCAGGATCGCCTGGTCGGCGATCGCGGCGAGCGAGCCCTCCGTGAACTCGAGCTCGACGCCGTCGAACTCGAAGAACTTGTGGTACTGGCGGACCAGCGCGTTCTTCGGCTTGGTCAGGATGTCGACGAGCGCCGGCTTGTCGAGGTTGTGGACGTTGGTGATGACCGGCAACCGGCCGACGAACTCGGGGATCAGCCCGTACTTGAGGAGGTCCTCCGGGAGCACCTGCCCGAGGATCGCGCCGATGTCCTTGTCCTCGACCCGCCGGACATCCGCGCCGAACCCGATCCCGCGCGAGCCGATCCGGCTCTCGACGATCTTCTCCAGGCCGGCGAACGCACCGCCGCAGATGAACAGCACGTTGGTCGTGTCGATCTGGATGAACTCCTGGTGCGGGTGCTTGCGCCCGCCCTGCGGCGGGACCGAGGCGGTCGTGCCCTCGAGGATCTTCAGGAGAGCCTGCTGGACGCCCTCACCGGAGACGTCGCGGGTGATCGAGGGGTTCTCGGACTTGCGCGCGATCTTGTCGACCTCGTCGATGTAGATGATCCCGGTCTCGGCCTTCTTCACGTCGTAGTCGGCGGCCTGGATCAGCTTGAGCAGGATGTTCTCGACGTCCTCGCCGACGTAGCCCGCCTCGGTCAGCGCGGTCGCGTCCGCGATCGCGAACGGCACGTTCAGCATCTTCGCGAGGGTCTGCGCGAGGAGCGTCTTGCCGCACCCCGTCGGGCCCAGGATCATGATGTTGGACTTCTGGAGCTCGACGTCCTGGTCCTTCGCGCCGACCTGGATCCGCTTGTAGTGGTTGTAGACCGCCACCGACAGGACCTTCTTCGCGGTCTCCTGTCCGATCACGTACTCGTCGAGGAACGCGTAGATCTCCTGCGGCTTGGGGAGCTCCTCGAGCTTGAGCTCGGAGGTCTCGGAGAGCTCCTCCTCGATGATCTCGTTGCACAGGTCGATGCACTCGTCGCAGATGTAGACGCCGGGTCCGGCGATGAGCTTCTTGACCTGCTTCTGCGACTTGCCGCAGAACGAGCACTTCAGAAGATCCGAGTCACCGATCCTCGCCATGCTCCTTGAGCCCCCTGATCCGAGCGGCCGGGCGAGTCCCGGCCGTCCGAGGTCGAAATCCTACGACGAGCCGGCGGCCGCCGTTGCGAGTTCGGGCTTGATCTTTCGGCTGGTGATGACCTCGTCCACGACGCCATAGGCGACAGCCTCGTCGGCCGTGAGGATGTAGTCGCGATCGGTGTCCTTGGAAACCTTCTCGAGCGGTTGGCCGGTGTGCTCGGCGATGAGCTCCTCGAGCAGCTTGCGGTAGCGGGTGATCTCCTTGGCCTGGATCTCGATGTCGACCGCCTGGCCCTGCGCGCCGCCGTGCGGCTGGTGCAGCAGGATCCGCGAGTGGGGCAGCGCGTAGCGCTTTCCCTTGGTCCCCGCGAGCACGAGCACCGCGGCCGCCGATGCCGCCTGCCCCATGCAGATCGTCGAGACGTCCGGCTTGATGTACTGCATCGTGTCGTAGATCGCGAACAGCGACGTGATGTCCCCGCCCGGCGAGTTGATGTACAGGTTGATGTCCTTGTCGGGATCCTCGGACTCCAGGTGCAGGAGCTGCGCCATGATGAGGTTGCCGACCGCATCGTCGATCGGCGTCCCGAGGAACACGATCCGCTCCTTGAGCAGGCGCGAGTAGATGTCGAACGAGCGCTCGCCGCGGCTGGTCTGCTCGACGACGACGGGAACGAGGTAGTCCTTCATGACGTCTCCTCTGCTGTTCCGTCCGTGGCCGCGGCCTCTTCGGAAGACCCTTCCGACTGTTGCGTGGGCTCCTGGGCGCCGGGGTCCGGACTGATGTCCGCGTGCTCGACGAGGAAGTCGAGCGCCTTCGAGCGGATGATATCACCGGCAAGTGCTACGACTTGACCGCTCCGGTCCAGGCTCTTGGCGAGATCCTTCGGCTCCCGTCCGAGGGCGGCGGCGAGGCCGCCGATCTCGCGACCGATCTCCTCGGCGGTGACCTCGATCCCCTCTTGGCGCGCGACCGCCTCGAGCACGAGGTCGGCCTTGATCGCGCGGATCGCGTGGTCGCGCGCGTCCGCGCGGAACCGGAGCTCGTCGAACCCCTGCGCCTCGAGCAACTGGTCCAGGGTCATCCCCGCCTGCTCGGCGCGCTCCTGCGCGTGCACGATCCGATGCTGCACCTCTTCGTCGACCAGCGAGTCGGGCAGGTCGACGTCCACCGTGTCGATCATCGCCTGGAGCACCCGGTCGCGAACATCCGCATCGGCCGACCGCTCCCGGTTCTTTTGAAGTTGGTCGCGCAGTTCGGCCTTGAGCTCCTCCAGCGTGTCGAACTCCGAGGCCACCTTGGCGAACTCGTCGTCGGCCTCGGGCAGCTTCTTGCCCTTGACCTCCTTGATCAGCACCCGGAACGAGACCTCCTGGCCCGCGCGCTCGCCGGCGCCGGGGCCCAGGGTGTCGTTGAGCGCGAGGATCTCGCCGGCTCGCTTGCCGGCGAGCTCGGAGTCCAGCTTGTCCCCGAACTCGCCCGAGCCGACCGCGTAGAGGTGGTCGGGGCGCGTGGCCTCGGGGATCTCCTCGCCGTGCACGGCCGCGTGCAGGTCGATGACGACGTAGTCGCCCTCCCGCGCGGTGCGCGAGACGGTCTCGAGCTCGGCGAACCGCTCGCGCAGCGAGTCCAGGAAGCGGTCGACCTCCTCGTCGGAGATCTCCACCGCCGGCCGCTCGACCTTCACGCCCCGGTAGTCCGACTCGTCGAGCTTGAGCCGCGGCCGCACCTCGACGATCGCCGTGAACACGAGCGGCTTGCCTTCCTCGACGTCGCCGAGCTCGATGTCGGGTTCGGTGATCGGCGCGAGGTCGTGTTCGCGCAGGGCCTCCCGGTAGTAGGTGGGGACGGACTCCTCGATGAACTCCCCCAGCACCGCCTCGTGACCGAACTGCGCGTCGATCACCTTCTTGGGGACCTTGCCCTTGCGGAACCCCGGGATCTTGACCTGTTGCGCGATCTTCCGGTACGCGCGTTCGAGGTCCTTGTCCACATCGTCCGGCGGGATCTCGACGGTGAGCCTGACGGTGTGCTTGTCGGTCTCTTCGAGGGTCGTCTGCATGGGCTCCCGAGCGTAACGGAAAGGAGCATCCGGTATCGTGCGCCGCGGGCTCGCTCCGAGCCCCGCGCCGGGAGGGCCAGTGGTCGAGCCAACGGTCGAGCCAACGGTGGAGCCAAAGGTGGAGAAGGAGTTCGAGGAGGAGCTCGCGTTCGCGCACGAGCTGGCCGACCTCGCCGGGGAGATCGGTCTGGGGTTCTTCCGCGGCACGTTCGAGGTGACGATCAAGCCGGACCGGACACCGGTCACCGAGGCCGACCTCTCGATCGAGGCCGCGATCCGGGACGCCGTGAAGGAGCGCTTCCCCGGCGACAGCGTCCTGGGCGAGGAGGGCGGCCTGCAGGGCGAGGGCCGGCGACGGTGGATCGTCGATCCGATCGACGGGACGAAGAACTTCGCCGACGGCGTCCAGATCTGGTCGAACCTGATCGCACTGGCGGTGGATGAGGAGCCGGTGGTGGGCGTCGTGAACTTCCCGGCGCTCGGCGAGCGCTACGACGCCTCCCGCGGCGGCGGCGCGCGCATGAACGGCGCCTCGATCCACGTCTCCCGCGCGGACCGCGTGCCCAGGTCCTTCGTCGTGTTCGCGGGCATGGGCGACTGGGTCTCGGGCCCCTACGCGCACGGGGTGCAGCAGCTGGTCTCGGACTCGCGGCGGGATCGCGGGTTCGGCGACGCGTGGGGCCACTGCCTGGTGGCGCGCGGCTCGGCCGACGTCATGCTCGAGCTCGAGCTGTCGACGTGGGACTTCGCCGCCCTGCAGGTGATCGTGGAAGAGGCGGGCGGCCGGATCACCCAGTTCGACGGCGCTCCCCTGGTCCACGGCGGGACCGTGCTCACCACCAACGGCTCGCTGCACCAGGAGATCGTCGCGAGGCTGAAGCCCAAGGTGGACTAGTGCCCACCGAGCCCAGGACCCACGGCCCCCGAGCGGTCGCCAAGCGCGACCTGATCGCCGAGACCGCGCTGCGCGCGTTCGCGGAACGCGGCTACCAGGGGACGAAGGTCGAGGACGTCGCCGCCGAGCTCGCGATCTCCAAGGGCTCGGTCTTCCAACACTTCGGGAGCAAGGCGGGACTGTTCCTCGCGGCATTCAGAAAGGCGGTCGAGTCGCTCCCCGCATGGCTCGACGCGCCCGACGAGGTGAAGGCCGAGGGCTTCTGGGCGGTCCTCGTGTACTGGCTCGAGCGGACCGAACACCTGGTGCGCGAGGACTGGGCGCCGTACCGGGTGACGCTGATCGGGACCTATGGCACCGACCTCACGCTCCGGACCGAGATCAACCGCTACATGGTCAGCGAGGACCCGTACGGGACGCTCGAGTTCGTGGAGTTCGGCGTCGAACGCGGCGACCTCCGCGCCGACCTGGACGTCGAGATGGCCGCCTCGATGCTCGACTGGATGGCCGGTGGGTTCCAGGACGCGCTCGTGAGCAAGGACCTCGACCCGGGCCTGCTGCATCGTCACCCCGATCCCGAAGAAGCAACGCGCGCTGCGCATCGAGCAGTTCGTGGACCTGTTGCGGCGGTCGCTCGGCTCGTCGCCCTGACGGGACGCCACGCGTTCGCTCACGCGGTCGGCTGACGCCGCATCGCCGAGCGCGCGTCGGCGACGGTGACCTCCTTCTTGCGGTAGTTGCGCAGCGCGAACCGGTCGCACGTGGTCTCGGCCGACATCCCTCGACCGTGGTGCCGGTGCAGGTACCAGTGCATCCACTCGTGGAGGTAGAGGAACCGGAGCACCTCGCGCGGCGTCCGGAACGTCACGCCCTCGGTCAGCCAGATGAACCGGATCGAGCGGCCCGGCCGCCGCTTGGCGCCGAACGCGACCACCTCGCCGAACGGCAGGAACGGTTCGGGGAGCTGGAGGGTGATCCGCCGGGTGTCGAACTCGGTCTGCGCGGCGAGGTGCGGCTTCTCGCGGTACCGGAGCGGCTTGACCAGGACCTCGAACCCGTCGGTCTCGGGGAGGCCGGCCAGCATGCGGGCGGCGCGGGCGTCGGATAGGTCGGAGACCTTCGAGGTGAGGAACACGGACACCAGGCTAGCCGCGGTCCCGGATCCGGTCGGGGCGGGCGGACTCGAACCGCCGGCCTCCTGCTCCCAAAGCAGGCGCGCTACCAGGCTGCGCTACGCCCCGTGGGATGGATGCTAACGCGCTCGCCCGATGGAACGTCCAACACCGAGATGTCTTCCACCGGGAAGTCGTCGAACGCCTCGGACAGGCCGGCGGGAAGGTTCGATTCGGTAGTCCCGACCTGGGTACCGATCCTCGGTTCCGAGCTCACGAGCCGAGCCTGGTCCCGCAGTTCGTACAGAACTGGCTGTGGGACGAGTTCGCGGTCCCACAACTCGAGCACGTGAGCTCGTCGGTCTTCGGCGACGGGACGGGGCACGCCCCCGGACGGAGGTGGAGGACTCGGGGGGATCGGTGCGGCTGGTGCCGGGCTGGGACGGGCCAAGTACGCGCCGATGGCCCCGGCCGTCCCGACGACCACCGGGATCCCCACGGCGCTCGCAAGCGTGAGCGGGAGCGTGCAGAACTGCTGCAACAGGACCGCGCCGCCCAGGCCGGCCGTCGCTCCCCCAGCGAACCCCTGGAGCGAAGACCTCGCCGCGCCGAGCCCGCGAGCCCGCGTGAACGACAGCACGAGCAGGATCCCTCCGCCGACCCCGACCACCGTCGCGCCCACGCCGGCGGCCGTCGTCAGGGGACTCCGCCCCTCGATGCACACGTAGGCGACCCCGCTGCAGTCCTGACCGGTCGTCTGCACCTCGGCGGTCACCTCGAACAACCCCACCGTCGCGTTGGAGATCGTCTCCAGGTCGACCGTCCCCGACCAGCTCAGCCCGTTCTCCGCGATCGTGACCGTGCCGACCCGCACGCCTCCGCCCGCGACGTGCACCGTGTACGTGAGATCGGTGACCCGCGACTGCGCCGTCCCGTCGACCGGGACCTGCGAGCCCGACTGGAGCGGGACCGCGGTGCCGGGTTCGTCGTGCCCGTTCGTGACGTCGACGCCGTCGATCGAAGCCGTGCACGGACCGGTGACCGTCGCGACGGCTTGCGACGGAAGCATCGAGATCCACGCGACGGCGAAGGTCGCGGACAGGCCGAAGAGCGCGAACGCGCGCCTCATGACCGGATCACGCTAGGCAGCGCCCCCGCCGATCGCAAGTGCCCGCGCCCTCGGGGCCCGATGCGCGTGTGCGTCCGGCGGCGTTCAGCCGCCCGATCGAACCCGACCGCGCCGTCCCCTCGCCCCGGTGATACAAAGGGGACCCGATGCGCACCCTCCCTCGCTCACCCATCGGCCTGAAGGACGCCGCGGTGGACCTGCGCGGCGTGACGAGACTATTCGGCGCGGCGCCTGCCCTCGTACGCGTGGATCTCGCGATCGAGCGGGGCGAGGCCGTCGTCCTTCGGGGACCGAACGGCGCCGGCAAGAGCACCTTGCTCCGGATCGTGGCCACCGCGCTGTCCCCGACCTACGGCGGGGGCTCGGTGCTGGGGTTCGACCTCGCCGAAGACCGCGAGCAGATCCGCCGGCGTTCCGAGCTGCTCACCCATCGCACCCGCCTGTACGAGGAGCTCACCGCCCGGGAGAACCTGGAGCTGATCGCCGACCTGCTCGGCATCGCTCACGACCGCGTCCAGGAAGCGCTCGAACGCGTCGCGATCGCCGACGTCGCCGACGAGCGCGTCCGGACGTTCTCCGCAGGGATGCGACAGAAGGTCGCGGTCGCGCGCGCGATCGTCCGGGACCCGGAGCTCCTCCTGCTCGACGAACCCACCACGGGTCTGGACGCCGCGGCCCGGAGCGCGGTCGACGAGATGATGCTGAACGCGTCCCGCGAGGGACGCACGCTCGTGATCGCGACGCATCACGACGTGACGCCCGGACTCGCCGCTCGCGTCGTCACGCTGAGCGACGGCTCGGTCGAGGCAAGCTGATGACGTTCGCCCGCCAGGCGACGGTGATCGCGCGCAAGGACCTCCTGATCGAGGTGCGCGGGCGACACGCGCTCGGGACGCTGGTCCCGTTCGCCGCCACGGTCCTCGTGGCGTTCGGGTTCGCGTTCGGCCCCGGCCGCGACGTGCTCGAACGCGTCGCGCCGGGCCTGCTGTGGATGGCGGTGCTCTTCTCCGCGGTGATGGCGTCGCGACGCGCGTACCAGACCGAGTCCGAGGACGGGGCGCTCGAGGGGTTGCTGCTCGCGCCGATCGACAAGGCGGCCGTGTTCCTGGGGAAGGCGGTCGCCGTGACCGTCGAGCTGCTCGCGCTCGTGATCGTCGTGCTCCTGCTCGTGATCGTCCTCTTCGACCTGTCCGTCGCCGACCCCTTCCTGGTCCTGGCCGCGTTCGTGTTGGGCGCGATCGGGCTGGCGGCGGTGGGGAGCCTGTTCGGCGTCGTCGCCGAATCCGCCCGCACGCGCGAGGCGATCTTCCCGATGCTCGTCCTCCCGCTCGTGGCGCCGGTGTTGATCGCGGGGGTGCGGGCGACCGATCTCGCGGCGGCGGGTCGGTCGGGCGAGGTGCTCTCGTGGCTCGGGCTGCTCGCCGCGTTCGACGTCGTATTCCTGTCGGTCGGCGTCCTGGTGTTCGGCTATCTGTTGGAGGACTGATGGCGGCGACGGCGGAACGCGCGCTCGGCAAGGCGACGTCGCGCAGCGGCGAGCATCTGCTCGGCGTCGCGGCGCTCGTGGCGCTCGGGGTCTCGGCCGTCCTGTCCCTCGTCGTCGCGCCGCCCGACGCGGTGCAGGGCGAGGTCCAGAGGATCATGTACGTCCACGTCCCGGCCGCTTGGCTCGCGTACCTCTGCTTCTTCGTCGTGTTCATCGCGAGCATCGCGTACCTGAGGACGAAGAAGACGCGGTGGGACCGCGTCGCGGCCGCCTCGGCCGAGATCGGCGTCCTGTTCACCTCCCTCGCGATCGTGCTGGGGATGCTGTGGGGCAAGCCCGTCTGGGGCACCTGGTGGACGTGGGACCCCCGGCTCACCACCACCGCCGTACTGCTCATGATCTACGTCGCCTACCTCGCGATCCGCCGGATCACGGACAACCCGTCCCGACGGGCGCGCTGGGCAGCGGTGATCGGGATCGTGGGGTTCATCGACGTGCCGATCGTGCACCTGTCGGTCGTGTGGTGGCGTTCGCTGCACCAGGGGCCGACGGTGTTCCGCCTCGGCGCGCCCGAGATCGAGGGGACGATGCTGCTCGCGCTCCTCGCCGGGGTCGTGGCGTTCACGATCACCTACGCGTACCTGATGACGCTCCGCCTGCGGGTGGGACGCCTGGAGGAGCGGGCCGCGCGCGAGGCGCTCTCGCCGCTCGTCGGGGCCGAACGCTGATGGCGCCGAACGCCGGCTACGTGATCGCCGGGTACCTGGTCACCGCCCTGGCGCTCAGCGGGTACACGCTGCGACTGTTCGCGCGGGCTCGCGACGCCAAGCGCCGGGCCCAGACGATCGCCGATCGGCGCCGGGACGGCTGAGCCGCCGGAACATCCCTAGACCTGCGGCACCCGCTTCGACGTGATCGTGGCGGTCGCGGCCGTGCTGACGACCATCTGCTTGAGCAGCGTCTCGCCCGTCAGGTTGTCGGGATACAGGCCGTCGAGTCCCGTGAGGAAGTACGGCGGCAGGTGACGCAGGTGGAGCGCGAACGAGACCGTGATCTTCTGCCCGCGGGCCCGGCTCGTGTCGAAGATGTAGAGGAACGTCTTCTCCTGCTCGTCGACCTCCCGGGTGCTCGTGTCGTCGAAGGACTTGATCGGCGCCATCACCTGCTGATCCGCGACGCGCGTCTGCAGCTTCACGATGTCCGGGAGCAGCGACTGGTAGGGCACCTCGAGGAAACGCCCCGTCCCGTCGGGATCCCCGTCGGTCAGGATCTTCTGGAAGTTCGTGAGCCAGGGGTCGCAGTCGGTGAGCGGCGCCGGCGCGGTCAGCACGACGGTCGCGTTGTTCAGCGTCCCGAACTCCGCGGCGACCTGCCGCGGGTCGCACGTCCGCAGGTCCTCCGCCGGTGCCTGCGACCAGTCGACGCCGCCGATGGGCGATCCCGAGGAGCAGTTGGGCGTGGGGATCCCGTTCCGACGGTCGATCCGCAGGGCCCCGGGGTTGACCGGGAGCAGGCAGACCGTGCCGGTGTCACCGCTCTCCGTCGTCGCCTTGACCTCGAGCCACCACTGCCGCGCGAACGCGAACCCCGTCGGGAAGTCGTGGCCGATGTCGTTCGTTCGGACCGTGACCGCGACGGTCATCGTCTGCGCGGTCACCTGGTCGACCTCCGGCGTGAGCGTGACGGCGCGCGAGATGAGCCGGTCGCGCGCGTTGAGCACCTCGGTCCGGGCGTCGTCCCCCACCCCCAACCCCTCGTAGTGGCCGGGTTCCAGGTCGTAGTCGACGCCGACGAACTCGTGCGAGTGCAGCGGGCGATCCGGGAGCGCGAGGTTGCCGGGCGCATCGTTCACCGTGGGGCCCTGCCCAAGCCCGACCATGTGGCAGCGGCCGCAGGTGTCACCCGGCTGAAACTGGTCGGACCGGACGTAGTCCTCCCACTCGTCGAAGGTGGTCTGGAGCACCAGATCGAGCAGCTCGTTCGTGCCGTCCACGTCCCGCTCGGGGCTGCCCGGGCTCAGGTCGGCGACGCCGTCGCCGTTCACGTCGACGAACTGCAGGTCGTTCTCGTCGAGGATGCCGTTCTTATCGATATCCTCGTCGGTCCCCTCCGTCACATCGTCGCCGTTGACCGAGAACCCGTCGGGCGGCGAGCCCAGGTCGACCTTCACGTTGTGACAAGCCCCGCAGAGCTGGTAGGTCGCGATCGGGTCGGTCATGAACCCGACGTCGACCTGGTGATCCGGTACCGGGAGGGGGAAGTCGCCGTCGATCGGCGGCGCGAACACGAACCCGTACGATCTCGCCCCCGCCCGGTTCACGGGGAAGTCGTCCTTCGCGCCCTCGATCTCGGTCGGCGCGTTCGGGAGCGCGTGACAGGTCCAGCACGTGACGCCGTCGCCTAGGATCGCGTCGCCGCCGTCCTCACCGGGCAAGGGGAACGTGTCGCTGTGGGCGATCTGGTTGCCGATCGGCGCGTGGCAGTTCGTGCAAACCGCCTTGAAGTCCGGGTACTTCTGGAGCGCGAGCTCGGTCTGGGCGATCACGGTCGGGTTCGTCTGCGCGATCGCGTGCATCGCGAGCTTCCACTGGTCGACGATGTCGGTGTGGCAGTTCGCGCACTGCGCCGAGTCCGGGAACCCGTGCGCCTCGCTCGCCGAGACCTTCTCCTTCAGGCCGAGCACGTCCGCGACGTGGATCGCGACCGCGGCGCCCAGGATCACGGCCAGCGGCAGGTGCAGGACCTTCCAACGCTGCAGGATCCGGTGGTACCGCTCCTGCTTGGGTTCGCGACCTCGGTACCGGTCTCGGCGCTCGGCCAGGCGCTTCAGCTCCTCCCACGTGGCCTGCTCCTCGAGCGAGAGCGTGGCGGCCTGGTGGTCGAGGTCATCGAGCCTGGCGTTGCCGGCGAGGCGCTGCTCGGCAAGCGCGCGGAGCTCGTCGGAGCCGCCGGCCAGCGCCTTCTCGATCTCGACCTGGATCTGTTCGAGCCGCGAGCGCGTGTCCTTGACCGAGAGGTTCCCGACCGAGCCGGGGACACGCCTGGGGACGGTCTGATAGACGATGCGCCACGCGATCCCGGACAGCACCAGCACGATCAGGATCGCGAGCGTGATCTTGCCGGTCGTGATGCTCGAGGTGATCGGGTAGAGCCAGGCGTGCACCAGGATCGCGACGAGGGCTGCGAGCCCGATCCAGACGTGGCCCTTCAGCCAGACCATCATCGTCCCGGGCAGGTGCTCCTGGAGGCCGCGACGCCGCTTGCGGGCCGAGTAGAAGCCGACCAGCAGCATCAGCACGACCGCGATCACGCCGACGACCGCGATCGCGAAGAAGGCGTCGTCCGGGTTCCCGCCGGCGTCGTGCGCGCTCTGCAGTAACGACGTCCCGAGCGCGAACACCGCGCCCACGATCAGGCCGGCGATCACGATCCAGGGCCACGGGCGCTCGAACAGCTTCTTGGGCCGATGCGGCTCGGGGCCGGGGCGGCCCGGGGACCCTTCGGCTCGGTGTCGCTCACGCCTTGGCCTTCTTCATCTCCAACCCGATCAGCAGGTCGGTACGACCGAAGACCTCGACGGGGTCGACGCGCATCGCGGCGCCGACCGGACAGGCGTGACGCAGGCGTAGTAGTCGTAGCCGGCGCACAGGTCGCACTTGACGGCGAGGCTGCTTCAGCTGGTCCTCGGCGGAGGGCTTCGCTCGCGCGCGGCGGAACAGCTTCGACAAGAACCCGCGCTCCCTGTGTCCACGAGCGTGCATCTGGATGTTGTCGTACGGGCAGCGCTCGGCGCACGCGCCGCAACCGATGCAGTTGTCCTCGACGATCTGATCTCGCCGTCGGGCACGCGCACGATGCCGTTGACGCTGCAGAGCAGGCACACCGGGTCCTCGCAGTGCCGGCAGGCGGTCGGGAAAAGGAAGTTGCCCACCTGTAGCCCGGTGCGTTCAGCCGGCAGTGGCCGTGACGGCGCCCGCAAGCGTCGATGCAGTTGTGGCAGTCGGTGCAGACGAGCTGTCGATCACCAGGACCTCGTGCCCCTGCATCAGGCCCTGGTCGACGAGGCCCTCCGAGCGACATCATCATCGAGGTCGCCCGGTCCTTCGGGTCGCGGTCGCGGCGCCGAACCGACATCTGAAGGATGACCTCCTCGGCCTTGGTCGACTCGGCGATCAGCGTCCGGCGCAGGTCGGGCGACGCGTTCGAGCACGCGGCACGGCGGCGCCCGGGATCGCACGACCTCGGAGCGGGTGTTCGCGCTGACGGTCGCCGACTGCAGCTGGTTGAACAGCAGCGCGACAGCCCCGAACACGTCGCCCTCGCGGAAGTATGCGAGCACGCGCTCGTCCGCCACCGAACCTGCGGGCGACGCGGAGGAAACCCGTCCTGACGAGGTGGAGGTCGCCCGGGCTGGTCACCCTCGCGGAACACGACCTCGCCCGGGTCGGAGCACCCGGAACTGCGCCTTCGCGAGCAGCTCCTCGACGGCGTCCTCGGGCAGCGGGCGAGCAGCGGCGACGTCCGGCGCGTGCGTCCAGAGGGCGCGGCGTCGATAGAGGTCGTCCATCGTCGCCTTGAAGGCGGGGGCCTCGTTCATCAGGCGCAAGACGGTCGCCTTGGGGAACTCGAGCACCGAGGCCGGGTGCACGCGCGGTGATCGTGTAGGTCTCCTCCTGGTTGCCCATCACGGCGATCTCGCCGTGGAACGAGCCCGGGCCGAGCAACAGGATCCGCGTCCGGTCGCTCGTGGCCGACGAGGCGGTCTGCTCCACGCTCCCGTCGATCACCACGAACAGGCGCTCGTAGAACTCGCCCTCGCGCACCAGCACCTCGCCGGGTCGAGGCGGCGCAGCGTCGTGGACTGCAGCACCCGGCGGAGCACATCGGGCTCGACGCCCGAGAAGAGCGGCAGCGGGCGACCTGGTTCGCGAGCGCGTCGAGCGTCCACCCGGAGCCGGTGATGCTCGGCCCGACCTGCAGCAGCATCTCGTGGTCGGGCGCGACCTCCTCGACCTTCAGCTTGTTGTACAGCACGATGTCGGCGCGGTTCAGGTCGGCCGGGCAGGCCGGCACGCACTGCTGGCACTGGGTGCAGCCTGCACGAAGTCGATCACGTCCGCCGAGACGATCCGCTCGTCGAGCACGGCGTGGTTCAGCTCGGCGATGGTGACCTGCTCGGCCTCGGGGAGCGGGCACGCCAGCAGGCAGTCGTTGCAGCCGATGCAGGCCATGACTCGCGCTCGACCTCGCTGCGGAGCGGGTCGAAGAAGTCGACCTGCGCCATCAGGGGCTCCCCTCGAAGCGCATCGTTGATCCCGCCAACCGGACCTCGGCGCCGGGTTCGATTGGGCTGCTCGCGTTCGGCTCCATCTGTTCGCCGTTGACGGCGCGTGCCGTTGGTACTCCCGAGGTCGGCGATCGTCCACCCCGCGCCACGCGCCTCGAGCCTCGCGTGCCTCCAGCTGACCGTCCCTTCGGAGAGCGAGATGTCCGCCTCGGGATCGCGACCGACGACCACCACGGCGCGGCGAGCCGGAACGCCAATCCGACCAGCGGTCCGGACCCCACGACGAGCCGGACCTCGCGGGACGCGGGCCCGGCGCCCGGGGGCGGGCGGCCGCGCGAGCGGCGCCGCGGGCGTGG
>CAVZUW010000010.1:0-193012 GCA_963778545.1 uncultured Actinomycetes bacterium
AACGCTCGATCAGGCCGCCGGCAGCCAGGCTTGCCAGACGTCCTGGTTCGCGTCCACCCATTCCTGCGCGGCCTCCTCGGGCTCCGCGCCTTCCTGGATCGCGAGTGCGACGCTGTTCTGGTCTTCCTCAGTCCACTCGAAGTTCGATAGGAACTCGAACGCGGCGGGATCCTTTCCTTCGAGCTGGGCGCTGAACGCCTTGTACAGGACGTCATCCGCGTAGTCGCAGTTGTAGCCGACGGCCTCCGGGTCGTTGAGCGCGATGTCTGCGCACTCGTCGGTGAACGCGGGGAGCTTCACCTCGACGAGGTCGTACTTCGCGTTCGCCCACTGCGGCGTCCACCAATACATCAGGATCGGCTCCTCGTTCTGGACAGCGGTATCGAGCGCCGAGAGCGACGCGTCCTCGCTGCCGCTGTAGACGACCTCGAGGTCGAGCCCGAGCGCGGCGATGATCTGCTCGTCGAAGATCGAGTAGGTCGTGTCCGCGCCGAGGAACCGTCCCTTGTCGCCCGTGTCGGCGGTCGCGAAGATGTCGGCGTCCTCCTTGAATCCGTCCACCGTCGCGTACTGAGGATTCTGCTCGACCACGTAGCTCGGCACGAACCACCCGATATTCCCGGTGATCCCCAGCTTGCCGCCATCGACGACCGTCCCGGCCTCCTCGATGAACTGCGCGTAGTCGTCGGCATGCCCCGACGGCCAGACCTCGAGTGTTGCGTCAATGTCGCCGTCAGCCATCGCCGGGAACTGCGCCTTCTCGGCGATCGGGTCTTCCAGCTCGACGGTGCAGCCCATCTGCTGTTCCATCACGACCTGCGCGACGGCCGCGTTCGCCTTCGCCCCGATCCACGGGTTCACCGCCAGGACGATCGTGTCGTCGCCGCACTGCGCAACGTTGGCGGTGTTGGGGGCGGTGCCACCACCACCCACTTCCGGCTCCTCCTCGACGTCGCTGCATGCCGCTGCGAGCAGGGCGAGCAGCGAGATCCCGACCGCAAGCACCGTGCCGTGTCGCTTCATCTCTCCTCCTCTCTGTCGCCGGAGGCGGCCGGCACCGTCTGCCCCGGGACCAGCGCCCGGATCCCCGGCCACCTGCCGAACCCCAACTGACCAACTGGGCCGCGGGACGTCTTCGGTGCGGCCCCCATCGCCTGAGTTATACGGTCGAGGACGATTGCCAGGAGCAGGATGCTGACCCCCGCCACGACGCCTCGTCCGATCTCCCCCTGTCCCAGCGCCTGTGCTACCTCGAGCCCGAGCCCCGGGCCGCCCACGAGGCCGGCGATGATCACGACCGACAGGACCATCATGATCGTTTGGTTCACGCCGAGCAGGATCGACGGCTTCGCCAAGGGAAGTTGGACCTTACCCAGAAGCTGCCGCGAGGTCGAGCCGAAGGCCACGCCCGCCTCGACGATCTCCTTCGGCACCTGCCGGATGCCGAGGTTCGTGAGACGGATCCCGACCGGCAGCGCGTAGACGAACGACGCGATGATGCCCGCGACCCGCCCGGGTCCGAACAGGAGCAGGACCGGGATCAGGTAGACGAACGCCGGCATCGTCTGCATCGCGTCGAGGATCGGTCTGGAGATCTTCTCGAACGCGTCGCTCTTCGCGGCGACGATCCCGAGCGGGATCGCGAACGCGACCGTGACCGCGACCGCAACGAGCACCTGAGACAGCGTGATCATGCTGAACTCCCAGGTCCCGAGCAAGCCGATGCCGATGAAGCATGCGAAGACGGAGAGCGCGAGACGCCACGTCGCCACCCGCCAGGCGAGCACGGCGAATGCCCCTGCCACGATCCACCACGGCTCCTCGAGGAGGAGCCGTTCGAGCGGGTCAAGCAGGTAGAGGATCAGGAAGTCGTTCACGGCGCTCGTGAACCCTTGCAGGTGCGTCTGGGACCAGACGATCACGTCGTTCGCGATGTTCGCCACGATGTCGGTATCCCACGCGTCCGGGAACTCCTGCTGGCGAAGCACCTCGCGGCCGATCACGATGGCCGCCAACGAGATCGCGATCCCGGCCACGATCTGGAAACGACGCGAAACGATCCACCCGCCGATCCGCAGCGGCTTTGTGCGTCGGCGACTGCGCACGCTCCACGCGGTGGTGACGCGGTCCAAGATGATCGCGAGAAGCACGATTGCGATCCCCGCCTCCAGCGCACCCCCGAGATCGCGTCGCTGTAACGCATCGAGCACGGATTGCCCGAGCCCCCCGGCGCTCACGACGGCGGCGATCACGACGATGCTGAGCGCCGCCATGATCGTCTGGTTCACTCCGAGCATGATCGATGGCTTCGCGAGCGGGACCTGGACGAGTCGGAGACGCTGCTTCGACGTCGTGCCGAACGAATCCGCGACCTCGACGGACGTCGCGGGCACGGTGCGGATGCCGAGCGCCGCCAGGCGGATCGCCGGTGGGAGCGAGAACACGAGGGTGGCGATCAGGGCAGCGGGAGCACCGACGCCGAAGAGCAGGAACGCCGGCAGCAGGTAGGAGAACGCGGGGATCGTCTGCATCGCGTCGAGGATGGGACGGAGGACACGCTCGACTCTCGGTCGTAGACCGGCCCAGATCCCGAAGGGGATCCCGATCGCGAGGGCGAGCGACACCGCCACGGTCATCAGGGCGATCGTCTCGACTGCCGCCTCCCACACCCCGAGCAGCCCGATGCAGAAGAGCCCGACCGCCGTGAGGAGGAGCATCCGCCAGCCGGCCACCAGGCCAGCGATCATTGCTGCCGTCGTCACGAAGCCGAGCCACGTCATCCGATTCAGCAGGAGCACCACTTGATCGAACGCCGCCTGGACGGCGTCCTGGATCGGCGTCAGGAAGTAGACGAAGATCGGGCTCGTCGTGCGGCTCACTGCGGCCCAGTGCTGGAACTCGCCGAACCAGCGGGAGAAGTCCACCGTCATGGAGTTCCACCACCCCGGCCGCAGCCACATGGCTCCGATCGCGGCGACGGCGACACCGAGCGCGATCCACAGGATCCGCCGAGGCCAGGGGCTCGGCGTTGCGACCGTCTGGCTCGTCGTGAGCTCGCGCGGCCGAGTCGTCGGTGGGGCGACCGCCATGTTCAGGAGCCCTCGACGAGCGCCGCCATCACCGCATCACGGTCGACGACGCCAACCACGGCGCCGTCGTCGATCACCCGGATCGTTCGGTCCGTCTCGGCGACGATCGCGATCAGGTCCTGCACGAGGGTCTCGGGAGCGACCGTGGGGCCGTCGGCCGGCGCCTGACCGTTCGCTGGGCGCATGATCGCGCGCGCCGTCAGGACGTGCGCACGCACTACGTCTTTCGTGAAGTCGGCCACGTAGTCGTCCGCCGGGTGGGCGACGACCTCCTCGGGCGTGCCCACCTGGACGAAGCGTCCGTCCTTCATGATCGCGATGCGGTCGCCGAGCTTCAGCGCCTCGGCGAGGTCGTGCGTGATGAAGATCATCGTCTTGCGCACCTCGCGCTGGAGTCGGATCACCTCGTCCTGCATGTCCCGGCGGATCAGTGGGTCGAGCGCGCTGAACGGCTCGTCGAACAGCATGATCTCCGGATCGGTGGCGAGGGCTCTGGCGAGCCCCACCCGCTGCTGCATCCCTCCCGACAGCTCGTCCGGGTAGTGCTCGGCCCAGCCGCCGAGGCCGACGACCTCGAGCACCTCGACCGCCTTGCGCTCACGGTTCTCGCGCTCGATCCCCTGCACCTCGAGCCCGAACGCGACGTTGTCGACGATCCGCCGATGCGGGAGCAGCCCGAAGTGCTGGAACACCATGCTGATCTTGCGGCGACGGACCTCCCGGAGCCGATCGGGCGGAAGCGCGAGCAGGTCCTCGCCGTCGATCTGGATCTGTCCCGCGGTCGGGTCGTGGAGCCGGTTGATCATCCGCACCAGCGTCGACTTCCCCGAACCGGACAGGCCCATGACGACGAAGACCTCGCCGGGTGCCACCTCGAACGAGACGTCGCGGACCGCGACGACGCACCCGGTCTTGGCGAGGAGCTCGGCGCGGGGGAGGTCGGCGTCGGGCGAGCCCACGATCTTCTTCCCGTTCGCGCCGTAGACCTTCCACAGGCCCCGGCAGGCGACGGAGGCATCGCTCCCGGGCACGGCCGCGCCCGAGACCTGCACGTTCGTCTGCGCGTCCGCCACCCCTGGGCCCTCCCTCATCGCGCCCGAACGACCCCCGGCCGCCCGCGGATACGGCATCTTGGGCCCGAGGGGCTCCGACACGCAAGGCAGCCGTCGCCCGGCGCGGACCCCGGCGAGGTCACGGCCGCCGCTGCGCTAGCATCCGCGAACCGCCGGGCGCACGCCGGGCGACGGGTGGTCGGGAGGGTCGATGGCGTCGAGACCGTTCGACTTCGTGATCGTGGGGGGCGGCTCGGCCGGCTGTGCGCTCGCGAACCGCCTGTCGACCGACCCGTCGAACCGGGTGCTCGTCCTGGAGGCCGGCCGGCCCGACTACCCGTGGGACGTCTACATCCACATGCCGGCGGCGCTCACGTTCCCGATCGGCAACCGCTTCTACGACTGGAAGTACGAGTCCGAACCGGAACCGCACATGAACGGCCGCCGGATCTATCACGCGCGCGGGAAGGTGCTCGGCGGCTCGAGCAGCATCAACGGCATGATCTTCCAGCGCGGCAACCCGCTCGACTACGAGCGCTGGAGCGCCGACCCCGGGATGCAGACCTGGGACTACGCGCACTGCCTCCCCTACTTCCGCCGGATGGAACACTGCCTCGCGGCCGAACCGGGCGACGGGTTCCGCGGGGCCGCCGGCCCGCTCGTCCTCGAACGCGGCCCGGCCACCAACCCGCTGTTCGGGGCGTTCTTCGAGGCCGCGCGCCAGGCGGGGTTCGAGCTGACCGACGACGTGAACGGCTACCGGCAGGAGGGGTTCGCGGCGTTCGACCGGAACATCCATCGCGGCCGTCGGCTCTCGGCGGCGCGCGCCTACCTGCACCCGGTGATGTCGCGACCCAACCTCGAGGTCCGAACGCGGGCGTTCGTGTCGCGGATCCTGTTCGAGGGCTCGCGCGCGGTCGGCGTCGAGGTGTCGCGCGGCCGCGGCGCGCCCGAGCGGATCCGCGCCGGCGAGGTGATCGTCTCCGGCGGCGCGATCAACTCCCCGCAGACGCTGCAGCTCTCGGGCGTCGGCCCGGCCGACGAGCTCCGGGCGCTCGGGATCGACGTCGTGCACGACCTGCCCGGGGTCGGCGAGAACCTGCAGGACCATCTCGAGGTCTACGTCCAACACGCGTGCACGCAGCCGGTTTCGATGGCGCCCTACCTCAAGTGGCGGTACCGGCCGTGGATCGGGTTCCGGTGGCTGTTCTTCCGCTCGGGCCCCGGCGCGACGAACCACTTCGAGGGCGGTGGGTTCGCCCGGAGCAACGACGACGTCCGGTACCCGAACCTGATGTTCCACTTCCTGCCGATCGCCGTGCGCTACGACGGTTCGGCGCCGGCGAGCGACCACGGCTACCAGGTGCACATCGGGCCGATGTACTCGGACGCGCGGGGTTCGGTGAAGATCACGAGCTCCGACCCCCGGGTCCATCCCGCGCTCCGCTTCAACTACCTCTCGACGGACCAGGACCGCCGCGAGTGGGTCGAGGCGATCCACACGGCGCGGCGGATCCTCGCCCAGTCCGCGATGGCGCCGTTCGACGGGGGCGAGCTCTCGCCGGGCGCGAGCGTCGAGACCGACGAGGAGATCCTCGCGTGGGTCGCCCGCGATGCCGAGACCGCCCTGCACCCCTCGTGCACGTGCAAGATGGGGACGGACGAGATGTCGGTCGTCGACCCCGCCACGATGCGCGTCCACGGCCTCGACGGCCTCCGCGTCGTCGACGCATCGGTCTTCCCCTACGTCACGAACGGCAACATCTACGCGCCGGTCATGATGGTCGCCGAGAAGGCGGCCGACCTGATCCTCGGCGCCACGCAGCTCGACCCCGAGCCCATCGACTTCTTCCGCCGCGACTAGCTCGGCCTCACGCGACGCCGAGCAGGATCAGCCCGCCGATCACCATCGCGATCCCCAGGTACTGCGTCGGGACCGGGCGCTCGTGCAGCAGCATCACGCCGCCGAACACCGGGATGAGCGGGTAGGTCGCGGAGGCGGCGGTCACGATCGACACCAGGCCGACCTCGGCGCCGCGCGCGTACGCGATCGTGCCGACGAGCTCCATCACGCCGACCAGCACCGCGAGCCGGAGCATCGAGGGCGACACCGGCTCGCGCACCTCGCCGTCGGAACGCGACCGCAGCCACACGACGAGCGCCGCGAGCAGGAACACGGTCATCATCGTCAGCCGCCCGAACCACAGCGACGGCAGGAAGCCGGCCTCCTTGGCCGCCCAGCCCATGACGTACGTGGCGACGCCGAACAGGAGCGTGGACACGATCGCCCACGGCAACCCGGCGGGCTTGGTCCGGGTCCCGGCGCGGAGCGCCTTCGGGTCGGTCGACGTCAACGCGGCGCCGGCGATCGTCACCGCGACGCCGACCACCTCCCACCCGCCGAGCGTCTCGCCGAGGAGCACGACGGACAGGAGCACCGGCACGACCGCGTAGCTCGCGAGCACCGGGGACACGACGGCGATCGGCCCGAGCTCGAGCCCCTTGTACAGCGTGGCGAAGGCGGCGGCGCCCAGGAACGCGTTCGGGATCAGCCAGGGCGCGACCGAGGGGATCCCCGAGAGGTCGGGACGCACGATCAGGACCAGGACGGTCATCAGGACGGCCGCGGCGACCTGCGCCACGACGACCGTCCGGCCGCTCCCGATGCGACGGCCGGAGATCGCCGCCCACAGATCCGAGAGCCCCCAGCCGAGCGCCGCGGCGAGGCCGTAGATCACTCGGTGCCCCGGTACCGCGCGTCGCGCCAGGCGATCGCGGCCTTCAGACCCTCCTCTTGGGTGATCCTGCGGAACTCGTCGCGGGCGGGAAGGTTGGCCGTCTCGATCATCACGTCCAGCTCGGTGTTGGCGTCCAGCGCCGCCCGGAGCCCGGCGAGCTGCCACGCGCGGTTGATCGAGGCCTTCATCGTCCGCACGACGAACGGCTCGTTCTTCGCGATCTCGTCGGCGAGCGCCATCGTCGCGTCGTCGAGCTCGTCGCGCGGCACGACCCGGTTCACCAGACCGATCCGGAGCGCCTCGGCGGCCGGGACCCGGTCGTGTCCCGTCAGGATCAGCTCCTTGGCCGCGCGCACGCCGACCACCCAGGGCAGGAACATCGAGACGACGCCCGAGCCGAACCGGATGTCGACGTACCCGAACATCGCATCGTCCGACGCCACCGCGAGATCGCACGCGAGCATCAGGTCGGTGCCGCCGGCGAGGCAGTACGAGTGCACGGACGCGATGACCGGCTTCGGGTGCTCGAGGATGCGCAGGAGCCGCTTCGTGTCGCGGTCGAGCTCGCGATGCCACTCGGCCGCGTCCTTGGTCCCCTCCTCCGCGTCCTGGTTCAGGTCGTAGCCGGCGCAGAACGCGCGACCCGAACCCCGGAGCACGACGACGCGGACCCGGTCGTCCTCGGCCGCCGCGTCGAACGCCGCCTCGAGGGCCTCCATCAGCTCGGCGTTCAACGCGTTCAGCGACGCAGGCCGGTGCAGCGTGAGCCGCCGGACGGGTCCGACGTCCTCCGACAGCAGGACGGAGCCGTCGCTCGTCTCGTTCATCGCGCCACGCGCGTCGTCATGACGACCTTTCGTCGATCTCGGCCTGCCTGGTAGCCGGGTCCGGGGTGCGCCGGATGATACACAGCGACCTGCACGGCGCTTCGAGCTCATGGGTTTCCGCGTTGCCTAGCCGCGACCGAGGAGTTCGAGGACCTGCGCCGCGGCTCGCCGTCCGCTCCGGAGGGCGCCCTCCATCGTTCCGGAATGATCGCCGGCGGTGTGCTCGCCGGCGAACGCGATCGCCCCGTGCATGCGTTCGAACAGCGGCCGCCGCGAGAGCGACGGGTGATCCCAGGCCGTGTACGCGCCGCGAGCGAGCGGATCGTCGGCCCACACCTTCATGACGGCGGTCCCGTCCGGCCGGAGCTCGGGGGCGAGGTCGGAGATCCGGCGCACCCACGCCGCGGGATCGCCGCTCGAGGTCGCGAGCGGCTCCTGCGGCAGCTCGCTCCCGGCGAACGAGGTCACGACGCGGCGGGGTCGCCCGTCGGCGCCGTCGGCGACCCAGAACCAGAAGGGGAGATCCGCACACTGGACCGCGCACCGCTCGGGTTCGCCGCCGAGCGGGACCGCGACCTTCGACGCCACCCCCATCCGCAGTCCCTCGAACGCCTCGCGCTGCTCCGCCGCGAGCGGCGGGTCGAACGCGAGCTCGGTCACCAGACGCACCGGCACCGCCACCACGCCCGCGTCGGCCTCGATCCGATCCTCGCCCACCTCGACGTTCGACGCCGCCGCCTCGTTCGGTCACGCCCGTCGCGCGCGTGCCGAGACGGACGTCGGGAAGCAGCGCCGCGATCGCGTCGGCGATCGAGCCGTTGCCGCGAGCCATGCGCCGGTAGACGGCGGGTTCGGCGGCCAGGCGTCCCGAGTGCCAGCCGGCGCGCCACGCGACACGATCCAGATCGCTCGCGAACGTCCCCTGCAAGCGCGCCTTCGCAACGGCCCGCGCCCGGTCGTCCCCCGGGACGGCATCCAGCATCGCCCCCATCGAGCTCCCGTCGGCCTCCGACGCGGCCAGGTGCGCGTCCGCGGCCTCCAGGAACGCGTCGAGCTCGGCCACCGGGACGGCGCCCCGGCCGCGTGGCTCCCGCCGCAGGTAGTCGATACCCGCCTCGCTCGCGGTGAGCCCTAGCCGAGTCGATCGTCGCCTGCAGGACGTCGTCGTCCGGCATGATCCACTCGGCGCCGAGCTCGGCGAGCTCGCCGTTCTCGAGCTCGACCGAGAGGACCCTGCCCCCCACGCGCTCGCGGGCCTCGAGCACGACCACCGAGAGCCCGGCGTCGTGGAGGTCGAGCGCGGCGGCCAGCCCCGCGAACCCGGCCCCGACGATCACCACATCAGCCACGTTCCGCACGCTCCGCGCTAGATTGGCTTGCGTAGGGTGAGCGGCCTATGGTACCCAGGCGCTTGAACGGCGGCTCAACGTCGCCGAGGAGGTCCGTCGTCATGTCACCAGCGCCCCGAGAGCGTCCCCGTGGACTCAGCCGTCGCGAGTTCCTGCGGAGGTCGCTCGGCACGGCGGTCGTCCTCCCGTCGGCCGCGGCGATCCTGGCCGCGTGCTCCAAGCCGGGCACGACGAGCTCGGGCGGTACCGCGACCGGCGGCGGCCCGCGCGTCCTGGCTCGTCCGGACAACCCCGTCACCCTGCCGATGAACGGGGAGCCGATCCCCACCAGCACGCCCGATCGAGACGGGCACGCTCCGCGTCTACAACTGGGACGCCTACATGTACAAGCCGGTGCTGAAGGCCTTCGAGGACGAGTACAACGTGACGGTGGAGTGGACCACGTTCCAGAACATGGAGGAGGGGATCCAGAAGCTCGTCGCCGGTCAGGTGCAGGCCGACGTCTTCTTCCCCACCACCGACTACGTCTCGCGGCTCGTCGAGGGCGACCTCCTCCAGCCGCTCAACCACGAGCTGATCCCGAACCTCGAGGCGAACAAGTGGAAGGTCTTCTCGGATCCCGGGCCGTACTACGACCTCGGGTGGCGGTACACCGTGCCGTACACGATCTACACGACCGGGGTCGCCTACCGACGGGACCGGATCGACGACGCCGCGGCGGCCGCCGCCGGGTACGACCTGTTCTTCGATCCCAGCGTTCAAGGACGCGGTGAGCTACTACGACTCCTACCGCGACGCCCTCGGGATGATGCTGCTCCGCGACGGCGTGACCGACGCGAACTCCGACGACCCTGCCGCGATCAGCGCCGCGAAGGACGCGATCCTGCAGATGATCAACGACAACGGTGCGCGGCTCACGATCAACGGGACGTACGCGAAGCTGCCCGAGGGCGAGTTCAGCGTCGCCGAGGCCTGGTCGGGGGACATCGTGGGCGCGAAGTACTACCTGCCCAAGGGCACCCCCGAAGACGTCCTCGGCTACTGGTACCCGCCCGACCAGAAGGGCCTCGTCGGCAACGACACGATCGCGATCCCCGCCGACGCGCCGAGCCCCCGACTCGCCCACGAGTTCCTGAACTTCTTCCTGGACGAGCACTGGGGCTACGTCAACTTCGCCGACTGGAACGGCTACCAGCCGCCGATGACGTCCATCGTGCCGGACCGGCTCGTCCAGGAGGGCGTCGTCCCCGAGACGCTCTCGGAAGCGGTCCTGGACCAGGAGAACTTCACGCTCGGCTACATCCAGGGCGAGCTCTCGGCCGAGGCCGACGCGCTCTGGCTCGACGCCTGGAGCGAGATCCAGGCAGGTGGCTAGCGACATCGAGACCACCCCGGGGCGCCGACCCCGCGACGACGCCGGGTCGGCGACGTCGGGGGCGCGGTACCCACGCTGGTACTGGCCGTCGTTCACCCTCCCGGGTCTCGTGTGGCTGCTGCTGTTCTTCGTCCTCCCGTTCTACGTGGTGCTCTCGGTGGCGTTCGGCACCGTCGACCCGCTGTTCCGGAACCCGCTGCCCGTCTACCAGCCGTGGTGGTGGAGCTTCGACACCTTCGTCACGACCGCGGAGAAGTTCTACGCGGGGGACCGGATCTACTTCGACCCGCTGGTCCGAACGCTGCTCTACGTCGGCGGCCGCCAGCCTGATCTGCCTCGTGCTCGGGTACGCCATCGCGTACTACACCGCGCGGCACGCCGGACGCTGGAAAGGCGCTGATCCTGGTGCTGCTGATCTCCCCGTTCTGGATCAGCTACCTGATGCGGATCTACGCGTGGCAGAGCCTCCTGCAGCCCGACGGCTACATCAACGACCTGGGCGGCCTGTTCGGCCTGTCGCCCGTCATCTGGATCGGCCGACCGATCACCGTGGTCCTCGGGCTCGTGTACGGCTACATCCCGTTCATGATCCTGCCGCTGTTCGGGTTCCTCGACCGGATCGACCAGCACCTGCTCGAGGCGGGGCGCGACCTGGGGGCCGGGGCGTTCGAGACCTTCCGGCGGGTGACCCTGCCGCTGTCCAAGCCCGGGATCCTGGCGGGGCTCGTGATCGTGTCGCTGCCGATGTTCGGGGACTACTACACGAACAACCTGCTCGGCGGCACCAACACGTCGATGTACGGCAACCTGATCGACTCGGCCGTCGGGCAGGCAGGCCAGGGGCCCGAGGCCGGCTCGCTGGTGCTGATCCTCGTGGTGCTCGTGATGATCCCGATGCTCTACTACCTGCGTTCGACCCATCGAACGGCGGGGGCGGCATGAGCGAGACGACGCTAGCCCCGGAGCGTCGCGTCACCGCGGTCCCGGCTCGGAGCACGACCGGATGGCTGCGCGACCCCTGGCGCAAGCCGAGGTTCCTGCAGGCGGTGACGTGGGGCTACCTCGCGTGGTCGATCCTCCCCGTCCTGATCGCCATCGTCTTCTCCTTCAACGCGGGCAGGTCGCGGAGCGCGTGGCAGGGTTTCTCCCTCCGGTGGTGGTACCAGGACGCGTTCGATTCGGTCTGGCACGACCCGGCGCTCCGGTCCGCGATGTTCCAGACGTTCCGGCTCTCGCTGATCACGATGCTGATCGCCGTGCCGCTCGGGACCGCGTTCGCGATCGGGATCGACCGGTGGCGTGGGCGGCCGGCCGCCGGCGCGAACTTCTTCATGCTCTTCTCGTTCGTGATGCCCGAGATCATCCTGGGCGTCTCGCTGTTCCTGCTGTTCTCGAACCTCCTGGAAGGGGCGGTCCGGCTCGGGACCACGGCGCAGCTGCTCGGGCTCGTGACGTTCCAGATCTCGTACCCGTTCATCATCGTGCGGGCCCGTCTCCTGTCGATCGGGTCCGAGTACGAGGAATCCGCGATGGATCTGGGGGCCTCGCCGACCCAGGGCTTACGCAGGGTGCTCCTGCCGCTGCTCGCGCCCGCGATCCTGGCGAGCGCGGCGCTCGTGTTCGCCGACACGGTCGACGACTTCGTGACCGTCCGGTACCTGTCCGGGCCGGCGTCGTCCGAGCCGCTGTCCGTGAAGATCTACTCGGCGGCGCGCTCCTCGCCGACGCCCGCCGTGAACGCGGCCGCGACGGTCATGCTGGTGACGACCATGACCGCGATCGCGGTCGCCTGGTTCCTCTACCGCAGGATCACACGGAATCGCGGCGAGGCGATCTCGTCGGCCGGGCTCGCGGACTTCTAGATCGCCGGCGAGCGCTCAGCCGGCGGCCGCGTCCTCGAGGTCGAGCGGCGCCGGCACCCGTCGTGTCGACCAGGATCCGCAGCGCGTCGACGGGCAGATGCACCGACACCGGATGGCCTTGCCCGTACGGCAGACCCTCGCCCTGGTTCTGGACCCACGCCTGCAACGTCTGGCCGGGCGCGAGGTGCACGATCACCTGCATGATCGAGCCGACGTACACGACGCGCTCGACCATGCCGGGCACCCGGTTCTCGCCGGTCGCCCCGGTCTCCTCGAGCAGGACCCGCTCGGGACGGATCACGATCTTCACGTCGCCTCGTGCGTCCGTGTCGCCGTGGCCGGCGACCAGCTCGAACTCGCCGAGCTTCACCTTCCCGCGCCCGCCGGCCTCGGCGCCGCCGGCCGTCGCGTCCATCAGGTTCGAGACGCCGAGGAAGTCGGCGACGTACGCCGTGGTCGGCTCCTCGTAGACGTCCGAGGGCGAGCCGATCTGCTCGACCCGACCGTTGCTCATCACCGCGAGCCGGTCCGACATCGTGAGCGCTTCCTCCTGGTCGTGCGTCACGTAGATGAACGTGATGCCGATCTCCTCCTGGAGCGCCTTCAGCTCGATCTGCAGCGCCTTGCGGAGCTTGGCGTCGAGCGCGCCGAGCGGCTCGTCGAGCAGGAGCACTGCGGGGTTCAGGATCAGCGCCCTCGCGAGCGCCACCCGCTGCTGCTGGCCGCCCGAGAGCTGCGACGGGCGCCGGCGCTCGAGGCCCTGGAGCCGGACCAGCTCGAGCGCGTCCGAAACGCGCTTCTTCGCGTCCTGCTTCGAGACGTCCTTGTAGCGGAGCCCGAACGCGACGTTCTCGGCGACCGTGAGGTGCGGGAACAGGGCGTAGTTCTGGAAGACCGTGTTGACGTTGCGCTTGTGCGGCGGCGTCTGCACCATGTCCACGCCGTCGAGCAGGATCTGGCCCTCGTCCGGGCGTTCGAACCCCGCGATCAGCCGGAGCGTGGTCGTCTTGCCGCAGCCGGAGGGGCCGAGCAACGAGAAGAACTCGCCCGAGGGCATCGATAGGTTGATCCCCGCGACCGCCGTCACATCGGCGAACCGCTTCACCAGATCGACGAGGACGACCTCTCCACCGGCCATGACCGCGCAGCATACCCGAGGGCCTCCTCGACCGTTGGCGCGACCGTTGGCGGAGCCGTTCGGTCCCGCGAGGCGCCGTCAGCCGAGGTTCAGGTAGACCGACTTGCTCTCGAGGAAGTCCTCGACGCCGTGCTTGCCGAGCTCGCGACCGATCCCCGACTGCTTGTAGCCGCCCCACGGCATCTCCGTGGGCGCCGGCTGCGAGTCGTTGATCCACACGATGCCGGCCCGCAGCGCCTGGGCGGTGCGCATGGCCTTCTTGACGTCGTTGGTCCACACGGCAGCCGCCAAGCCGTACTCGTTGTCGTTGGACATCGCGACCACCTCCTCGACCGAGGAGAACGGGATCACCGACATCACGGGTCCGAAGATCTCCTCGCGCGCGATCGTCGCGTCGTTGTCGACGTCGGCGAACACGGTGGGCGGGACGAAGTAGCCGTTCGCGAGGCGATCCGTCCGACGGGCGCGAGCCCTGCTTCGCGAGCGTGGCCTCCTTCGACCCGATCTCGATGAACCGCTCGACGCGCTCCTGCTGCTCCCTGCTGACGAGCGGTCCCATCTCGGTCGCCTCGTCGGACCCCTCGCCCAGCACGATCGCCGACGCGCGGTCCACGAACGCGTTCACGGCGTCGTCGTACAGCGGCCGCTCGACGAACACGCGCGTGCCCGCCGAGCAGATCTCGCCCTGGTTCCAGAACACGCCGTTCGCCGAGCCCTCGAACGCGGTCGCGCGATCCGCGTCCCCGAAGACGATGTTCGGCGACTTGCCCCCGAGCTCGAGCGTCACGCGCTTCAGCGTGTCGGCGCCCGTGCGCATGATGATCTTGCCGACCTCGCGCGACCCGGTGAAGGCCACCTTGTCGACCTTCGGGCTCTGCACGAGCGGAGCCCCTGCGGTCTCCCCGAAACCGGTCAGCACGTGGAACACCCCTCGCGGGAGCCCGGCCTCCTCGAGGATCGCGGGCAGCTGCAGACAGGTGAGCGGCGTCTGCTCGGGCGGCTTGAGGATGAACGTGCACCCCGCCGCCAGCGCCGGCGCGAGCTTCTGCGTCGCCATCATCAGCGGGTAGTTCCACGGGGTGATGCCGACCGCGACGCCCATCGGCTCCTTCCACACCATGAACATCGCGTCCGGGGACAGGTGCTGGACGTCCCCCTCGATCTTGGTCGCCCATCCCCCGAAGTACTCGAACATGAAGGCGACCTCGGCCACGTCCTCGCGCGCGTCGCCGATCGGTTTGCCCGAGTCGAGCGACTCCATCCGGGCCAGGCGCTCCTGTTCGCGACGGACGATGTCGGCGGCGCGGAGCAGGATCCCGCCCCGCTCGCGGGCCGGCGTGCCGGGCCACCACGTGCCCTCGTCGAACGTCCGCCGGGCCGCGTCGATCGCGGCCTCGACGTCGACGGCCTTCGAGTCCGGCGCGGTGGCGATCACCTCGCCGGTCGCCGGGTCGAACACGTCGAAGCGCTCGCCGTCGCGCGCGTCGACCCACGCCCCGTCGATGTGGTTCTGCAACGCGTCGGCCACGATGGTCCCCTCCCCGGAGTCGTCTTGAACGAGCATTCAGCCTATCGCGGGAGGACGGGCTCCGTGTTCTCGAGGAGCGGTCTTCAGGCGCCGGTGCCGAGCCACTCGCCGTCGGTCCAGGCCGGCTCGCCCTCGAGCAGCTCCATGATCTTGCCGAAGTTCTCGTCGGTCTGGGGATCGTGGACCATCGCGAAGTAGGCGTCCTTGTCGTCGTACATCACGGCGACCACGACATCGTCGCCCTCGTCGGCCTTGAGGAGGTAGCCGCCCCGGTAGCCGTTCGCGGCCGCGCCGCCGGGCGGCGCGCTCATCAGCGCGATCAACTCGTCGCGCTTGCCGGCCTTCGGCGTCATCCGTCCGAGCGTCCCGTACACGGCAGCCTCCTTGCGAACGGTCGAACGCGGAGCATACGCCGTCCGCCTCACGCGACGGTAGGCTCGCCGCGTGCCGGGGGACCGAGCGAGGACCGTCGAGATCGACGGCGTCCGCCTCGACGTCCGGGAGTGGGCGGGCGGCGGCGAGGACGTCCTGCTGATCCACGGGCTCGCGTCGTCCTCGCACATCTGGGACCTGGTCGCGCCGCGGCTGGTCCGGCTCGGGCTCCACCCGGTCGCGTACGACCAGCGGGGACACGGCCGGTCCTCCAAGCCCTCCTCCGGCTACGGCTTCGACCGGACGACGGCCGACGCGGCCGCCGTGATCCGCGCGACGCGTCTGCATCGACCGATCGTCGTCGGACACTCGTGGGGAGCGAACGTCGCGCTCGAACTCGCGGTCCGCCGATCGCGCCTGGTCGGCGGGACGGTGCTGCTCGACGGCGGCTTCGTCACGATGCGCGAGCGCTTCGACTGGACGACCGCGAAGCGCACGCTGTCGCCCCCGGCGTTCGGCGGGATCACGGTCGATGCGTTCCTGAGCCGCGTCCACCGTAACCTCGGGCGAACGATCCCCATCACGCCCCAGCTCGACGAGGTCTTCCTGTCCCTCGTCCGCGTGGATCCCGAGGGGCGGATCCGGCCACGTCTGTCGCGCGCGAACCACCTCAAGATCCTCCACGCGCTGTGGGAGCAGGACACGGTCGGGCTGCTCGAACGCGTCCGAGTCCCGACGCTGATCCTGGCCGCGCGTTCGCGTTCGGGCGGGTCGGCCGGGCCGGGGTTCGAACGGGACAAGGCGATCGCCGCGCGGCGGGTCCGGACGATCGGACCCCCCGTGTCGTTCGAGTGGATCCAGGGGATCCACGACGTTCCCCTGCAGCGTCCGGAGGCGGTCGCCCGGCGGATCGCGGGGTTCGCCGAGGCCGCGGCCCGCGTTCGGCGCCGGCGCTCGTAGGATGGTTCCATGGCGCTGTTCCTGTTGATCCTGCTGATCCTGGCCGCCGCCGCGGGCGTGCTCGGCGCGGTCCTGAAGGTCACGCTCGTGATCGTCCTGTCGTTCGTGCTCGCGGTCGTGGTCCTCGCCTGGATCGGCGCCTGGTACGCGAAGCGGAGGTTCCGCGCGTTCCAGCGCGACATCGAGGTCCGGTACGACCAGGACCGCCGGCGGCGGGAGGCGTACGACGTCCGCTCCGAACCGCGGCAGGGTCCGGCCCGCGGCCTCGGCGACGGCAGGTAGCACCGACCGATCGTTCCGCGGATGACGGCGGCGGAACGGGCTCGCGACGTCCTTCGGACCCTCGAGCGGATGGGCGACCCCGCCCGGGTCGAGGGCATGAAGCGCTACGGGATCGACACCGGCCGCGCCCTCGGGATCTCGGTCACCGAGCTCCGGCGTCTCGCCCGCGGTCTCGGCCACGATCACGAGCTCGCGGCCGCCCTCTGGGCGTCCGGCGTGCACGAGGCACGCATCCTCGCGTCGTTGGTGGACGAGCCGGCCCGGGTCTCGGAAGCACAGATGGACGCGTGGGTGGCCGACCTGGACTCGTGGGACGTCTGCGACGCGGTGTGCGGCAACCTGTTCGACCGGACCCCGTTCGCGTTGGACAAGGCGGTCGAGTGGAGCACCCGCGAGCCCGAGTTCGAGAAGCGCGCCGGGTTCGCGCTCATGGCGTGGTCCGCCGTCCACCGCAAGGACCTGCCCGACGCGGCGTTCGCCTCGCTGCTGCCGCTGATCCGCGAGCGATCGACCGACGACCGCAACTACGTGAAGAAGGCGGTCTCCTGGGCGCTGCGGCAGATCGGCAAGCGCAGCGCCGGCCTCAACACGAAGGCGATCCGGACCGCCGAGCAGATCGAGCGCCTGGACGCCCGGTCCTCCAGGTGGATCGCCCGCGACGCCCTCCGCGAACTTCGGAGCGACGCCGTCCAGGCTCGCCTGCGGACGCGCTGACCTAAAGCTCGAGCAGCGCGGGCGCGAGCTCGCGCAGCTGCGGGAGGCACGGGTCGAGCTCGTCCTCGGCGACCACCTGGACGCAGACGTGGTCCGCGCCGGCGTCGAGGTGCTGCCGAACGCGCACCGCGATGCGGTCGACGTCGCCCCAGGCGACCACCGCGTCGATCAGCGCGTCGCTCCCCTGGCCGGCGACGTCGGCGTCGGTCCACCCCACGCGCTTGAGGTTCCGCGCGTAGTTCTCGGTCTGCAGGTAGTCCAGCGCGAACCCGCGGGCGACGCGCCGGGCCTCGGACGGGTCGCTCTCGAGCACGACGGTCTGCTCCACCGCGAGCACCGGACCCGGACCGAGCCGCTGCCGCGCGAACGCCGTGTGCTCGACCGGGACGAAGTAGGGATGGACGCCGTGCGCGCGTTCGGCCGCGAGCTCGAGCATCCTCGGCCCGAGCGCCGCGAGCACCAGCCGCGGCGTCACCTCAGGCTCGGCTGCCGAGGACGGCGCACGGTCCATCGCGTCGAGGTAGTCACGCATGGCCGAATACGGCTTCTCGTACGTGCCGCCCCGTCGAGCGACCGAACCCGCGTGGCTCACTCCGACCCCCAGCACGAAGCGTCGCGGGTACGCCTCCGTGAGCATCCGCCAACCGTTCGCCATCGCGGTGGGGTCGCGCGCCCAGATGTTCGCGATACCGGTCACGGCGAGGACGCGCTCGGTGTTCGCGAGGATCCACGACGCGTGGGCGAAGGCCTCCCGGCTGTCGACGGACTCGGGGAACCAGATCGCCCGGTAGCCGAGCGACTCGATCTCGGCCACGGCGTCGCGCTCTTCCGCCGCGGTGAGCGTCTCGAGCGCGAAGCTCCAGGCGCCGATGCGCCCGAGCGACTCCCGCAGCTCGTCGCGCTCCCCACGGAGCTCGAGGCCCTGGGGTTCCTCCATGGCGCCGGACCCTATCAACGAGATATCGCCGCGCACACTCTTGACCTGCAGCGATCCGCGAATCCCCAGGTCAGGCCACTCACACGAATCACACAGATGTCATGTTGCGACAGGTCGCGCCGGGTCCCGTACTGCCTCCGTGCTGCCTCGCTCAAGCGGGGCGAGCGTCTTGTCCCTTGTGATTGGTTGATGCAGAGGAGGACGCGTACCTACGGGTGGCTAGACGATCGACGACGTCCGAGCCCGAGATGGACAGCCCAGCGTGCGGGCAGCAGTGAGGCCGAGGTACGACGCTGACCGAGCCCGCAGCCTTACAACCGGGTTCAACGCATAGTTGGGACCTGCTGCACGAATCGAGACCTTCAGTCGACCAAGCCCGACCGCGAGCTTCTGAAGCGCCGGAGCTTCGTCGAAACTCTCGGTTTGGGCCGAGAGTTCTACTACGAGCTGCAACTCGCCGACGATCGCGATCTGCTCCTTGTCCGTTCTCGTTCCCCTGCGGACCGACCGGATCATGTCGCCCACACGCGACCCCTCCGCGCAGTAGTCAAAGTTGAACTTCGACGAAGGAACCGGCGCTACCCTCGAAGAGGACGAGTCGCTTGGTTCTTCGCTCGCGGCCTCCCTGAACGTGCAGGAGGAAATCGTCACCAGTGTTGCTGCCGCGAGAAGGAACAGTCTCCCCATACGCGGATGAACGTTACTTGCTTTCGAGAAGGGCGAGCGAACCGGGGGTCCTCGCAAGGGCGTAGCCTCCCAGCCATGAGACTCGGACCAACTCGAGCGCCGTCTCCGAGAACGCCTGGACGCCCTCGGGCCAGCTCTCCGCGCCGAGCTGCTCCACGTCTTCATGCTCCCGACTTCGAGCGAGCCGACAGGATCGGTGAGTTCTGGAGCTATCCGGAGAACCGCACCTTCACCGAACTGCTGATCGACTGCGAGGAGGATCGGGTGCTCCGGGCGGTCCTGGTCGGGATGCTGCTGGAGCGCGAACGACGGCGCTAGAGCGCACCTAACCCTTCTTACGGGAGCCGCTCCACGTACTCGATCTGCGGGTCGGAGCCCTCAGGAACCGTGTAGAGGCGCCGCCCGGACCTCGAGAACGCCACTGACTCACCCGCCGGCAATGCGACCGGGCACGCGTCGGACTGGCGGAGCGTCTGCGCCACGCTCCTACTCGCCCACGGGAACAGAAGGCCACCGGAGTCGCTCTTGACGATCACTCCGTCACGACCGACGTCGGCAGCGGTGATGTTCTCGATGGGGACGCTGGTCACGAGCCGGAGCTCGAGCTCGTCACCGTCTCGGATACCGTCGACGTCGACGGCGTACACGCGGCTGGTCGACTCCTCGCCTTGTTTCTCGAACACGAAGAGCCGTTCATGGCGTCCGTCGACGAGCATGCCCTCGGCGTCATGAGCTTCGTCGGGATACCGAAGGGTCAGCATGCGTGCGTTCACGGTGCGGTCCCCGAGCGTCGGAGGTTCCGAGAGCCAGTAGATCCGGATGTCCGTTCGAACACGCGCGTTGTCCCCGATGTCCCCGATCCATAGGCGGCCCGCCGATCGGGCCATGTCCTCCCAGTCGCGGTTGGAGGCGTTACCGACCTCGATGGTCGCCCGAAGATCGCCGCCCAGGGTAGTCGCGTACAGCCGCGGTCCGTTGCCCGAGTCTTCCTGGAACCACAACACGCTCCGGAGACCGGATCGCGACAGTCCCGAAACCTCGTCGATCTGTCCTTCCGTGATGCGTCCCGACTTGACCGGGGCCGCGTAGGTGGGACATGCACCGGCGATAACCCCCGGTGCGGTCCACACGGTGACCGCGCAGGTGCAGATGAGAACCGAGAGGATCAATCCGCAGAGACGGGCTCCGGAGAGGTCCGTCGCGGATGTTTCGACGCCGTTCACGTGTTCGAGCCCTCGATCGTTCAGGTTTCTGCGCCCGTTCGGACGCGTGGGGTGAGACCTTACATCGCGACCTTCGCGGGTTCGAATGACGCTGCGGCGACCTCGAGCGCCGCCTACGTGCACGCTTGCACGCCCCCGGGCCGGCTCCGTGCGTCGAACTGCTCTATCGTAAGATCGCCGTTATGGGAGGGGGAGCATTGTTTCTACGCGCGGCCTTTGTCTCGATGTTCGCCGTTGCGCTGATGGCAACAAGCACGGGAGCTGCCCACGCCGGCGGGTGGGACTTGATAGGAGGCAATAGCGGTCAAGACGCCGTGACCCTTCATGCTTGGACGCGCAACTACAACGCAGTCGCCTTCGTTGCCGACCACCCCGGTACCACAGTGAGGGTCGTCGTCTCGATGGAATGTCGGAACGGCGACACCTTCCACAGAAGGATGCGCGACCCGGACAACCCTTTCCGCTTCGTCTTGCGCGGGCTCGCCGACAGCCGGAGATGCGACCACCGTTTTCGAGTTGTTGCGAATCACGCCGGGTCGCTACTCGAGCTGAGACTGTATGCGCGCCCCTGACATACGCCCATCCCCTCCGCCTGCCGACCAGCCGGGCTTCCCGACGCCGGTCAGACGCAAAGGAAGGAGGCTGGCTATGGGATCGGCGCGAGGTCACGGCGTGAGCTCCTGATCGAACTGCGAGGAAGACCGGACGCTGCGAGCGGTGCTGGTCGGGATGTTGCGCGAGGCCAACGCTCGGGTCCCTCCTAGGAACACCCAACCGGCGAGAGTACGTCGATTGAGCGATGCGCACTCTCCTCGGCGTTTCTACGATTCTGACTGCGGTTCAGGGACACCGGGCTTGCTGTGGTCGGGCCACCGCAAGGGCCTCCCCTCAGGACCATCGAACGGGTCCGCTCGGTGTCCCTGACCGACCACAAGATCACCGAGCCATCGGGCTTCCCCGCCCCGGTCGGAAGCGAGGGACGGAGCCGGTGTTTCTCGAATGCTCCCCGACTTCGAAACGGCCGACGAGATCGGCGAGTTCTGGAGCTACCCGCAGAGCCGCACCTTCGCCGAGTTGCTGATCGACGGCGAGGAGGATCGGACGCTCCGTGCGGTGTTGGCCGGGATGCTCCGGGAGACTCAGCAGGGACGCTAGGTGCGGTCGGGAACCGCCCCGCACGGCGAGCAGTCGGAGAAGTTCGCATTCTGTAGGGATTCTGGGGAGTAGACCTTCGGCGGGGCGGCTCCCCAACTCGTCCGACTGTGTGGCCGGCTTCCAGATGCCACGATTCGCGGGTTATGGCGATCATCGAGATGATCGGAAGGCCCGACTCACGCCCATACGTCGTGGTTCGGGGACGGTTGACCGACGAAGACGAGGGACGCCTGCTCGCACGTGTCCTGACTTCGCGCCATGTCGATGTCGTGGTCGATCTATGTGAGATCGACGAGGTGACGGACGAGGGTTGCACCACGATCAAGAACGTGGCCGAGTATATGGGTCAGGATCAGACGATGGTGGTGGTGTACGTCCCCGACCGGGAGGCGACTCGACCCCTCGAGCGATCCGGGATCACGGATGATGGCCGGATCGTGCTCGTCGCAGCCTCGCCGTCTCGTCGTATCAGTCTCGAGGTCTGACACTCTGGGACACCGCGAGCCCGCGCCGTACGGCGAGCCGGCGGTCTGAGTCCGCACCGCGAGCCGTCATACACGGGCTGTAGAGCGCTCAGGCGACTCGACCGGCGGCCAACCGCGCACGCAGAGTTCGGCGGGAGGAGGTGGGCTATGCATTCAAAGGTCTGCACAGTCTTCCGGACCTAGAGTTGCCTCCATGGGTCGCCGCGAGCACGACATCTACGAGCATGCCGTCGGCGCGGTGATCGCGCAGGCCGCTGAGGAGAGAGAAGCGCGACATCTACGAGCACGCCGTCCTCGCGGTGATCGCGCAGGCCGCCAGGGAGACCGAGAGGGCCGGCGGGGAGCGCGAGCCTCGTCCGGGCGGAGGAATGAGGGGCATCTGGATCGGGCTCGCCCTATCTCTCCCTATCTGGGGCGTGATCATCTGGTGGCTGTCATGAGGAACGAATCGTTGAAGTCACCAAGGAGGCGGCGCTCCACTGTCGGAGACCGCCTCGGCGTCACGCACGGCGAGCCGGCGGTCTGAACGTCCATCGAACTGATCCCAGGTCAAGGTTGCGTCGCGTCCCGGCGGCGCTAGGGTGCCGTTACGAGGGATTTGGTTATGGGAGGTTGCCCATGCTGGCGCAGGAATCAAGCAGCGGAGGTTCGATTGCTGGAGTGGTGTACGCGCTCATCTCATTGGGCTATTGGTGGTGTGGATCATCGCCCTCGTCAAGTTCTTCTAACGAGCCAGTGACGTCCGAAGCATCCTGAGAATCCTCTTGGCCGATTCGGAGGCGCGGGATGACGGCGCGTAGCAGAGGCTCCCGTTCGGGTGAGGGAAGACTATGACGGAGTCCATCAGCGGAAAAGGGGCGCGGCCCCCGCTCGCGGTCTGGGGGTCGATTGCGGCGTCGCTGGGGACGCTGGTGTGGATCGCGGCCCTTACACCGGACGAGAACCCCAGCCTGACGGTCGAGTGGGGAGAGACGGGTCTGGCGGGGCTCGTCTTCGCCGCCGTCGTGCTCGTAGGAACTTTCCTCGGCGTCAGATTCCTGTGGGGCGTTTGCTGCCTCCAAGCCGCTGCCGTTGTCGGCCTCATGGCCGGGAGCGTGTTGAGCGACGCGGACGCGCAAACCGTCGGGGCCGCTGTGCTCTCACTTGCGTCCCTCGCTCTCATCGTGCTGCCCCCCGTGGTGAAGTACGAGACGAAGCGGCTTCGCCTCGTAACAGAGGAACGCGAAGACCTGCGCAGGCGCAACGGGATGGGGCCGCCGGTGCTCCTGGTCGCTCGCGATGCTTGCGGTGTTCGCCTTCCTCCTGCTCGGCACCACGCCGCGATTCTCCTGAAGCGCGTTGACGGCTACTGGTGCACCGGGAGCCCGCGTCGAACGAGCCTGCGGTCGGGCTTCGAACGCATCCTGGGTTCGCATCACATGAGGCATCCGGCTGAATCGCTGCATGGCAAGGCAATCGAATCTTTCGGGATGGCAGGGGACACACTCCACTCCCTAAGTACCTCTGCCTTTACGAGCCGGGGTACCACGCCCCCCTCCCTAGGCACGCTCCACGCACGGGGGTGCGTGGGATCAAGGGCGGGGCTGGCTGTTAGTACGCGAGGACCCCGCCCTCACGTGGTGTACCCTCACCCCTTCTGCCTCGGTACTGCCTCGACCTCCGTTCCCGCAGGTCAGAGTCATGAAGTGCTAACCGTCAGGAAGGGGCCCCCGCACGGGGACCCCTTCCTCAAGCCGACGCTGCGAACGATCAGGCGTCGTCCCTCACACCGACGGGCTCGGCCTGCGGGAGCAGCACGGGCTCCTGCTCCTCGGCGGCGCCCTCGACGTCGAGCTTCGGCAGCCACTGGAGCCACTCCGGCAGGTACCAGTTGCGGTCGCCGAGGAGCTTCATCGCCGACGGGACCAGGATCGATCGAACGATCGTCGCGTCGAGGAAGACCGCGATCGCGAGGCCGAAGCCCATCTGCTGGAGCCCGGCGATCCGCCCGCTCGCGAAGGCGGCGAACACGGCCACCATGATGATCGCGGCGCCGGTGATGATCCCACCCGTGGTCCGCAGACCGAAGGCGACCGCCTCGGAGTTGTCCCCGCTCTTGTCGTACTCCTCCCGGATCCGACTGATCAGGAACACCTGGTAGTCCATCGAGAGGCCGAACAGGATCGAGAACAGGAACAGCGGGAGCCACGCCTCGATCGCGTCGACCTGGATGAAGCTCAAGGCGTCCGCGATCGACGTGCGCGAACGACGGCCCGCCCTTCTGGAAGATCAGGACGATCAGGCCGTAGGCCGCGCCCACCGAGAGCAGGTTCATCACGATCGCCTTCGCCGGCACGACGATCGACCGGAACACCACGGTCAGCAAGATGAACGACAACCCGAGCACGATCAGGATGATGATCGGCGTGTACTGAGCGAGACGTCGAAGAAGTCGTTGATGTCGCGGTGTCGCCACCCACGAGGACGCCCGAGTCCTCGCCGAAGGCTTGGGGAACGTACGTCTCCCGCATCTTGGTGATGGCATCGACCGCTGCCTCGCTCGAGTTATCGGTCGCCTCGCCGGCGAACGGGAAGCGCACGAGGACGACGGTTCCATCCGCGCTCGTCTGCGGCGGTTGCGGTTGACCGAACGAAGGGTCGTCCGCGGCCGCGGCCTCGAGCTCCTGGATCTGCTGCTCGATGGACGGGTCCGATGCGGCATCCGGGATCACGACGTCGGCGGTCGACTGCTGCCCCGTCGTCGGGAACTTCGCGATCAGGACCTCGAAGGCCTCCTTCGTCTGGACGCCGTCCGGGATCGTCGAGATGCCCGAGAACCCGGTCCGCATCCGCGAGCCCGTCGTCATGCGGGTTCGACTGTGCCCAGTACGGGACCGAGAGCAGGATCATGAAGCTCGCCGCGAGGAGCAGGTACGTCCACGGGCGTGCCATGACACGACGCGTCTGCCGGTCCCAGAAGCCGCCGGCGCGCCCGTGCTCCAGGGTGCGCCCGCGACCGAAGACGCGACCCGGCTTCACCAGACGGTCCGAGAACAACGCCATCAGGGCGGGAAGCAGGCTCATCGACAACGCGACCGAGACCAGCACGACGATGATCGCGCCTCCCGCGAGGCCACGGAAGATCGTCGTCGGGACCAGCATCATGCCCGAGAGCGCGAGCACGACCGTCAGGCCGCTGAAGAACACGGCGCGGTTCGCCGTCGCCCCGGACCGCCCGATCGCCTCGAGGCTGTCGTGTCCCTTCGCCGCTCTTCGCGGTACCTGGAGACGATGAACAGCGAGTAGTCGATCCCACCGCCAGACCCATCATCGAGATGAGGTTCGGGGCGAAGAAGCTGAACTGCCAGACCTGGCCGATCAGCGCCACGATCAGCCCGAGCGCGGTGACGATCGCGAAGATCGCCATGATGATCGGCGTCACGCCCGCGATGAGCGATCCGAACACCACTATCAGGACGATGATGGCGGCGACGATCCCGATCGACTCCCCGAAGCGCAGGTCCTCCTCGGAGATCGTCTTGAAATCGTCGGTCGATGTCGGCCTCGCCCAGGATGAACACTGGACGCCACCGTGCTGTGCCTCTTCACGGATCGCGCCGATCTGGTCGACGTTCTCGGCCGCTCGTCCGATGTCACCGGTCATGATCACCGTGAACAGGACCGCCCGTCCCGTCTTCGGAGGCGATCGGACCAGAGGCGCCGTCTGCGGGTCCTCGGCGACCTCGCTCGGGCAAGGGGAACGCGGGCGGGACGTACGGCACGACGCCGGGTCCAAGGCGCGCAGGTCGTCGAGCACCGCGTTCACGTCCTCGACGAAGGCGGGATCGATCGACGGCTCCCTCACCGGGACCCGCGATACCCAGTTCCGGTCACGATGTCCTGCTCGAGGCGGCTTTGCTCCAAGAGCTTTGGGCTTCCTTCGCCTCGGGCGTGTTCGTGAAGTCGATGTCGGTCGTGAGCGCCGGACCGAGCAGGGGCCGGGCGGACGACCCCGCGAGCACGAGGATCGACCAGCCAGACGCCGACCGTGCGCCAGGGGTGCCTGCTGCTCGCTCGTGCGATCGACTCGGGGTTGAGCCTCATCCCGTACTCCCCTCACTCGTGCCCCTCGGTAGGGGCGCGGACCTCGCCTATTTGCTTCGCGGTACCTTACGCCATATGCTTACGGTGTACGGAGTATATGGATACGTTGTAAGGTGTCAACCCGACGAACCTCCGCCTGCTTCCCGGAGGAAGCAGGTTCCCTGACCCAGATGGACGGTAGATGAACGTGACCCGATCGACAGCGCCCAGATCGACAGCGGAAGGAACCGAAACCAGCGACCATCCCCGCCGAACACCGCTCACCCGCGAACGCATCATCGAAGCGGCCCTCCACGTGATGGACGAGGAAGGGCTCGAATCTGTGACGATGCGGCGCATCGGGCGCGAGCTCGGCGTCGAGGCGATGTCGCTCTACGGGCACGACGCCAACCACGTGACGGGCAAGGACGACATCCTCGACGGGATCTGCGAACGGGTGATGTCCGAGTTCGAGTTCCCCGAGCCCGGTCGCGATTGGGCGGAGACGTGTCGCCGCGCCGCGCGCTCGTGGCGCCGGCTCCTCAAGGCGCACCCGGACGTCATGCGGCTGTTCGCCGAGGAGCGTGGACCCGTGCGGTCGGTCGAGTCGATGCGTCCGATGGAGTTCGCGCTCCGGCTCTTCAGGGAGATCGGGCTGTCCGACCGCGACACGGCGCAGGCGTTCCACGCGTTCGGCGGGTACATCCAGGGATTCGTGATCATGGAGCAGGGCTCGATCGCGGGCGGCATCAGCGAAGGGCATCTCGACCGTCACAAGGAGATCGCGACCGAGCTGCCCGACGAGTTCTCGGCGCTCCGGGCGATCCATCCTCACTGGGCCGACTGCGACCCCGACGACGAGTTCGACTTCGGCCTCGACCTGTTGATCCGCGGCGTGCTCGAACGCGTCCGGAGCCAGACCCCCGATCCCTAGCGCAGACCGAGCTCGGCTCCGACCCGCCCGAACGTCTCGAGCGCCACGCCCAGGTCCTCCTCCGTGTGGTCCGCGGTGACGATCGTCCGCACGCGGGCGGAGCCCTTGGCCACGGTGGGGAACACGATCGCCGGGCAGAACACGCCCTCCTCGAACAGCCGCCGCGCGAACGCCTGCGTCCGCTCCTCGTCCCCGGTGATCACCGGCGTGATCGGGGTCTCGCTCGCACCGGTATCGAACCCGAGCTCATGCAGCCCGGCCTTGAACGACGCGGTGTTCGACCACAGCCGTTCGAGCCGCTCGGGCTCGTCGTCGATGATGTCGAGCGCCTCGATGCACGCGGCGACCGCCGCCGGCGGCGCGCTCGTCGAGAACAGGTGGGGCCGGCCGCGGTTCTGCAGCCACTCGATCAGCTCGTGGGGCCCCGCGATGAACCCGCCCAGGACGCCGATCGCCTTCGAGAGCGTCCCGACCTGGACGTCGACACGCCCATGGAGGCCGAAGTGGTCGACCGTCCCCGCGCCGCCCGTGCCGAGGACGCCCGACGCATGCGCGTCGTCGATCATCATGATCGCCCCGTGCCGCTCGGCGACCTCGACGAGCGCGGGCAGCGGCGCGATGTCGCCGTCCATCGAGAACACGCCGTCGGTCACCAGCAGCTGCCGCCGGCCCTCGGCCCTGCTCTCCTGCAACAAGGCGTCCGCGTGGTCGGCGTCCTTGTGCTCGAACACCCTGATCTCGGCGCGCGAGAGCCTCGCGCCGTCGATGATCGACGCGTGGTTGAGGCGGTCGCTCACGATCACGTCCTGCTTGTCCAGGATCGCGGCCACGGTGCCGGCGTTCGCGGCGAACCCCGACGGGAACATCAGCGCGTCTTCCGCGTGCTTGAACGCGGCGAACCGGCGCTCGAGCTCGCGGTGCAGCGTCATCGAGCCGGCGATCGTGCGCACCGCACCCGTGCCCGCGCCGAGCTCGCTCGCGGCCTTCGCGGCCGCGGCGTTCATCCTGGGGTGGTTCGCGAGTCCGAGGTAGTTGTTCGACGCGAGGTTGATCACGTTCCGTCCGTCGAACCGCGCCCGGGCGCCGGTCGGTCCCTCGAGGGTCCTCGGCTGTAGCAGCAGCCCCTGCTCGTCGAGCTCGGCGAGCCGCTGCTTCAGGTAGTCGAGCGCACCCGGCATCGGAACCTCACGCTACCGCATACGCTGTGGTGACCGGTCCGGCCGACCGACGGCCGCTGGACGCAGCCACAGAGACGCAGCCAAAGAGACGGAGGAGGCATCGTGGACGACATCGAGCTCGACGCGTTCCTCGCGGACTCCGTCGCGTCGGTCCAGGGCAAGCTCTACGCGCTCGGGGCGGGGTGGAACCGCATCACGGTCGCGCTGTTCCCCGCCCGCCACGACCGCGTGGGGATCGGGCTCCTGGTCCGGATCCCGGCGGGTTCGGCCGCCGAGGCACGCCGGTTCGAGCTGCGGCTGCTCGGCCCCTCGGGCGAGGATCTCTCGCTGGGCGCCGGTCCCGAGGGGCCCGTGAACCGCATCGGTGGCGAGTTCACGGCCGGAGGCGCCGACGAGCAGATCGTGCCGATCGCCCTGAACCTGAACGGGCTCCCGCTCCCCACGCCGGGCGACTACCGCGTCGTGATCTCGATGCAAGGTGAGGACGTGAAGACGCTGCCGTTCAGCGTCCAGGCGCTCGCCGCGCAGCCGCGTCAGGAACCTCCGTCGTCCACGACCGGGACGGCCGGCTACCTCTGACCGTTTTCGCCCGGGAAGACGATCACCTTCGCGGCGTGGCCCGAGGCGGCCGTCTGGAACGCCTCCTCGAACCGATCCAGCGGGAACCGGTGCGTGATGACGGGGGAGATGTCGACCCGCCCCGTGGAGAGCAACGTCGTCGTCTGCTGCCAGGTCCGGAACATCTGGCGTCCGGTGATCCCCAGGATCCGGGCCTCCTTGAAGATCACCTGATCGTTCAGGTCCAGCGTCACCGGTCCGTCCGGGAGCCCGAGCAGCGACATGCGCCCGCCCCGGGCCAGCAGCCGGGTCCCCTGATCGATCGCCGTCGCGTTCCCCGACATCTCGAGCACGACCTCCGCGCCGTTGCCGTCCGTCGCATCGAGCACCGCCTCGACCGGGTCGTCGGCCTTGGGATCGATCAACAGGTCGGCACCCATCTTCGCCGCGAGCGACCGGCGCTCGTCGTTGGGTTCGATCGCGATCACCTTCCAGGCCCCGAGCGCGCGCGCGATCCCGACCGCGAACAGGCCGATCGGTCCGCACCCGATGACCGCGACCGGGTTCGTGAGCAGGTCCTCGCCACCCTCGGTCCCGAACGTCGCGTGCACGGCGTTGCCGAACGGTTCCATCACCGACGCGTGGTCAGGCTGGATCCCCTCGCCGACGATCCACGCGTTGACCGCGGGCACCACCACGTACTCCGCGAACGCACCGTCGGTGTCGACGCCCAGGATCTTCAGATTGCGGCAGATGTGCGCCCGACCGGTCCGGCACGTGGAGCAGACGCCGCACGCGATGTGCGTTTCGACGGCAACGAAGGCTCCCCGCTGCACGTGATGCACCTCGGGTCCGACCGCCTCGACCGTCCCGGCCACCTCGTGACCGAACGTCATCGGCACGCGGGTCACACGGCCCTGCGCCCACTCGTTCCAGTCGAAGATGTGGAGGTCGGTCCCGCAGATCGAGGCGGCGTGCACGCGCACGAGCACCTCACCCTCGCCCGGCTCCGGGACCGGGACGTCCTCGAGCTCGGCGCCGGGACGGGGTGCGGTCTTGCGCAGGGCGCGCATCGTGCTCAGCCTAGCGCGACCGGCTCGGCCGGGCGGCCGGGCACGACCAGCGGCGGAACCATCGGACCGGGCGGCGCGTCCAAGCCAGACTCGACGGCCTAGGCTCGAGGGCCGGACCCGACCCGAGGAGCGATCATGCGCGTGGGACGGATCGGTGTGGCGGTCGCGGCGGTGGCGGTGCTCGCCTCGGCCTGCGGCGGTGTGGTGGGGAACGACGGCCCGGGTTCGGGCGGCTCCACCGGTGCCACCGGAACCACCGGCATCGAGCACCCCACCGGCGCGAACGACCTGATCCTGGATGTCGCCTACGAGGGCGGGTTCGTGGCGTACGAGTACACCCTCGGCACCACCCCGTTCTGGTCCCTGTTCGGCGACGGGAAGCTGATCGTGCCCGGCCCACAGATCGAGATCTATCCCGGCCCCGCCCTGCCGAACCTCACCGCGACCCCGGTCTCGGAGGACGGCGTCCAGGCGATCCTGCAGGCCGCCCGGGAGGCCGGCCTGATGGACGGCGACGCGAACTACGGCGACATGTGCATCGCCGACGCGGCGAACACCGTCTTCACGACCACCGCGGACGGTTCGACGTCGGTCGTCTCCGCGTACGCGCTCGACGTGGGCGAGCCCACCGGTACCTGCGGGGGCGGCAAGGACGCCGAGGCGCGCGCCAAGCTGGTGGCGTTCCAGGCGAAGCTCACCGATCTCGCGAGCTGGCTCCCGGCCGGCTCGCTCGGCACCGAAGGTCCCTACGACCCGACCGAGATGCGCGTCTACGTCCTCCCGTACCAAGGAGATCCCGAGCTCCCGCAGGACCCGATCGCGTGGCCGCTCGCCACGTCGCTCGACGCGTTCGGCGAGAAGGTCGCGAACGCTCCGTCGGCGACGCGCTGCGGTGTGGTGAGCGGTGAGGACCTCACGACGCTGCTCGCGGCGGCGCAGGATGCGAACGCGCTCACCCCGTGGACCAGCGGCGGGACCGAGTACCACCTGATCTTCCGCCCGCTGCTCCCCGACGAGCACACCTGCTAGCGGCGTTGCGGCGTCTTCGAGGGTCTTCCCTCGCGCAACGCGGGCAGGCTATGCTCGAACCCTCACGCGAGGACCACCGATCGAGGAGGTCCACGGTCGAGCAGGAGGGAGGCACATGGTCGTGCGTTCGCGCCGCCGTCGTGCGGCGATCTGCGTGGCCACCGTCGCTGTGCTGGCGCTGGTATCCGCCGCATGTTCGGATGACGACGGAGATCGACTGGGGCGACAGGCGAAGAGACCGGCGCTGCTGGTGCTGTCGACGTGACGGTGCAAGAGTTCGCGGTCATCCCGGCCTCGCCCTCGGCTGCCGCCGGCGATGTGACGTTCAACGTCACCAACACGGGGCCTGATGACGTCCACGAGTTCGTCGTCTTCCTGAGCGATCTGGCACCCGACGCGCTGCCCACCAACGCGGATGGCAGCGTGGACGAAGAAGGCGAAGGCCTCGAGTTGCAGGGCGAGATCGAAGACATCGCGGTTGACGATACGCAGAGCTTGACCGTCGACCTGACGGCGGGGAACTACGTGCTTCATCTGCAACATCTACGACGCCGACGGAGCAGGAGGCGCACTACCAGGAAGGGATGCGGGTCGCCTTCACCGTCGAGTAGCGCGACGGTCGATCGAGGGACCTAGAGCACCCTGCGTCGCCGTGCGCGCAGACCGGAACGCCGACCCCTGGCGCTCGCGGAGAAGACCACCTGTGGCGGCGCGACCTTCATGCCCTCTTCCTCGAACGCCTCGTGCAGGTCCAGGCGCGCGGCCATGCGGCCGACGTCGCCCTGCTGGTCGGCCGTCACCAGCGTGATGCCGATGCCGGTCCGTCCGGCCCGCGCCGTGCGTCCCACCCGGTGGACGTATCCCTTGTCGTCCTGGGGCGGGTCGTAGTTCACGACGTGGCTGATCCGTTCGAGGTCCAGACCACGGGCGGCGACGTCGGTCGCGACCAGGACCCTGGCCTTGCCCGTCTCGAACCGCTCGAGCGCGCGCTGCCGCGCCCGCTGCGCCATGTCGCCGTGGAGCGCCTCGGCCTGGATGCCCTTCTGCTTCAGCTTGTGGACCAGGCGGTCGGCGCCGCGCTTGGTCCGCACGAAGACGAGCGTCAGCTCGCCGTCGTGCTCCAGGAGCTCGATCAGCGCCTCGACCTTGCCGCGCGACTCGACCTGCACGAAGCGATGGTCGAGCCCGTCGACGGTCTCGTGTGCCGATTCCACCTCGTGCAAGACCGCGTCGTTCGTGTAGGCGCGCGCGAGGTGTCCGACCGCGCCGTCGAGCGTGGCCGAGAAGAACATCGTCTGCCGGTCCTTGGGGATCCGCCGGACGAGACGGTCGACCTGCGGCTGGAACCCCATGTCGAGCATCCGGTCCGCCTCGTCCAGGACGAGGATCTTGACGCGGTCGAGGCGGACGCTGCCGCGCTCGGCGAGGTCCTGCAGACGGCCCGGGGTCGCGATCAGCACGTGAGCCTTCGCGTTGCCTCGAGCCTGCTGCTGCATGCTGACCCCGCCGTAGGCGACGCCGACGCGGAGACCGGATGCCTTCGCGATCTCGGCGAAGTCGTCGGCCACCTGCTGCGCGAGCTCGCGCGTCGGTACCAGGACGAGCGCGGTCGGCGTGGGGTCGTTCGGTCGGACACGCTCGACGATCGGAAGCGCGAACGCGAGCGTCTTGCCGGAGCCGGTCGCGGAACGGGCGAGCACGTCGCGCCCGGCGATCGCGTCTTCGAGCACGAGCGACTGGATCGCGAACGGATCCGACACCCCTACCTTGCTGAGGGCCTCGATCACGCGTGCGGACACGCCCAGGTCGGTGAAACTGGTGGTCATGTTCTCTCCTTCGTCCGGCGCGTCGAGCGCGCCACATCTCGGCGGCAGCGTCGTCGCTGGGACGTCTCGCGGGACGCGGCCTGGTGGATCGTGGGGAGGTTTGGCCTTGCCCCGAGACCCCGGCCAGATGACCCGGAAGGAGGAACGAGGAGCGAAACCTCACGGACGGCGATGCCGTCCTCGACGACCACGATACCAGGTGCCGGTCAGGAGGAAAGCATGAGCAGCAAGATCATCGCGTAGTGGCATGCCGCCGCGGCGACCATGAACGAGTGCCACACCTCGTGGTAGCCGAAGATCGACGGCGAGGGATCGGGCCGCCGGGTCGCGAACACGATCGCCCCGATGGTGTAGAGCAGGCCCCCCGCGAGCAGGAGGACGAGCTCGGCGGTCGTCATCTCGCGCACGAGCTGGGGCAACGCCAGGATGGCCAGCCAGCCGAGCACCATGTAGAGCGCCGCGCTCACCACGGAGAGCCCGTCCGGGCGAGCCATCTTCAACGTCACCCCGACCACGGCGCCCGCCCAGATCACGGACAGGAGCACGACCTCCCAGGGCCCGCCGAGCACCAGTGCCGCGACCGGCGTGTAGCTCGCCGCGATCAGGATGTAGATCATCGAGTGGTCGATGCGCTTCATCCAGCGCCGTGCGCGCTCGGTCCACTGGCCTCGGTGGTACACGGCGCTCGAGCCGAACACGGCCGCGAGGCTCACCGCGTAGACGCTCGCGACCGCGATCGCGGCGGGACCGTTCGCGAGCAGGATCAGCACCACCCCTGCAGGCACGGATACGAAGAACGCGACCTGATGGATCCGGCCTCGGAAACGCGGCTTGGGGGGTGCGATGACGGCGACCAAGACCCCTCATCCTACCTGGGCGGCATGGGCTACCCTTCCTCGATGCCGAACGATCTCGTCCGCAGGATCGCCGTCGCTCGCGGCGACGAGCCCGCGGACCTGGTCCTTTCCGGCGGTCGGGTGTTCTCCGTCTTCACGGGCGAGTTCCTCCAAGCCGACGTCGCGATCGTCGGGAGCCACGTGGCCGGCGTCGGCCCGAGCTACGAGGGGACCGAGCGGATCGACGTGTCGGGGCTGATCCTGTTGCCCGGGTTCATCGACGGGCACATGCACCTGGAGACGACGAAGCTCCGGCTCGACGAGTTCGCACGCGCCGCGCTCCCGTGGGGGACCACGACGGTCGTCCTGGACCCGCACGAGATCGCGAACGTGTTCGGGATCGAAGGGATCCGCGCGCTCTTGCACGACGCCGACGAGGTCCCGCTCGACGCGTACGTGATGGTCTCCTCGTGCGTGCCGGCCTCGCCGTTCGAGTCCTCGGGGGCGACGCTCACACCCGAGGACATCGCCGAGCTGCTGCGGACGGAGCCGCGGGCGATCGGCCTCGCCGAGATGATGGACTACCCGGCGGTCGTCGCCGGCGACGAGGACGCCGTCGCCAAGGTCGCCGCGGCCGGCGAACGCCACATCGACGGTCATGCCCCCGGCCTGTCGGGCCCCGCGCTGAACGCGTACCTCGCGGCCGGGGTCCGCAGCGACCACGAGTGCACGACGTACGAGGAGGCGCTCGAGAAACGCCGCCTGGGGATGTGGATCATGATCCGCCAGGGCTCGGCCGCACGGAACCTCGAGGCCCTCCTCCCGCTGGTGCTCGAGCACGGGATCACGAACTGCCTGCTCTGCACGGACGACCGGGAGCCGCACGACCTCCAGGAGCACGGGCACATCAACGACGTGGTCCGCGAAGCCGTGGCGCTCGGCTGTCCGCCGGCCGACGCCGTCGTCATGGCCACGCTCAACGCGGCCCGCTACCACCGGCTCTACGAACACGGCGCCATCGCGCCCGGGTACCTCGCCGACATCGTCGCGGTGCCGGACCTCGTGTCGTTCCGCCCCGAGCGGGTGTGGAAGCGCGGGCGGCTCGTCGCCGACGGCGGGCGGCCCTCGCCCATCGCGTCGTCGTCGTTGCCCGGCTGGATGCGCGAGAGCATGCACGTGCGGACGCTCGAGCCGGCCGATCTCGCGGTCGATGCGAACGGGCCCGTCCGCGTGATCGGGGTCGACGCGGGCACGATCGTGACCCGCGCCCTCGTCGGCGAACCGCTGCGGCGCGACGGCAAGTCGTGCGCCGACCCTGGCCGTGACCTCGCGAAGCTCGCGGTGATCGAGCGGCACCACGACACCGGGAGGATCGGGATCGGGTTCGCGCGGGGGTTCGGGCTGCAGGCCGGAGCGCTCGCGTCGACGCCACGCGCACGACGCCCACAACATCGTGGTGGTGGGCATGACCGACGAGGACATGGCGGCGGCGGTGAACCGCCTCCGCGAGATCGGCGGCGGCCAGGTCGTCGTGATGGACGGAAGGGTCATCGCCGAGCTGCCGTGCCCGATCGGCGGTCTGCTGTCGGACCTGACCTTCGAACAGGTCGCGGAGAGGACCAGGATCCTGGAGGAGGCCGCCGGGGAGCTCGGCACCACGCTCCCCTCGCCGTTCATGGCGATGTCGTTCCTCGCGCTGTCGGTGATCCCCGAGCTCAAGCTCACGGACCGCGGGCTCGTGGACGTGGATCGGTTCGAGCTCGTCCCGCTCGAGGTCGAGCCGGTCTAGCTCAGCGCAGGAGCGACCGGACCCGGTCCGCGATCGCGGAGGCCGAGATCCCGGCCCAGTCGCGGAGCTCCTCCGGCGTTCCCGAGCCCGGCATCTGGGTCACGGCGATCTTGACCACCCGGCCCGAGAGCTCGCCGCCGTCGGCGAGCGCCGCGAGCACGGCATCGCCGAGTCCTCCCTCGATCCAGTGGTCCTCGACCGTGACGAGCAGACCCGTCTGCGACACGGCGGCGCGGAGCGTCTCGGCGTCGATCGGCTTGATCGAGTAGCAGTCCACGACGCGCGCCGAGATCCCGTCGGCTTCGAGCAACGTCGCGGCCTCGAGCGCCTCGTGCAGCGTGATCCCCGCACCGACCAGCGTGACCCGATCGTCGTCCGAGGAGCGCAGCGTCTTCGAACCGCCGATCGGGAAGTCCTCGTCGCCGTCGTAGAGCGCCGGCGTCTTCTCACGGGTCGTCCGGATGAACGAGATCCCGGGCAGATCTGCCATCGCCGCGACGAGTCGTGCGGTCGAGTTGCCGTCGCACGGGTAGAGCACCGTCGAGCCGTGCACGGCGCGCATCATCGCCAGGTCCTCGAGCGCCATCTGCGACGGCCCGTCCTCGCCGATCGACACCCCGGCGTGGGAGCCGCTCAGGCGGAGGTTCGCGCGGCTGATCGCCGCCATCCGGATGAAGTCGTAGGCCCTCGTGAAGAAGGCGGCGAACGTCGCGGGGAACACCACCTTGCCCAACACCTGCATCCCGACGGCCATGCCCAACATGTTCTGCTCGGCGATGTAGCTCTCGACGAACCGATCGGGCGCGACCTTCTGGAGGTCCTCGGTGTGGGTCGAGTTCGCGACCTCGCCGTCGATCGCGACCACATCGCCGCGCGTCGCGAGCGCCGCGAGCGTCTCGCCGAACGCCTTCCGCGTCGCGATCGCGTCCGCGTACACGGGCAGGACCACGTTCGGCGCGTCCGCCGGCGGCGAGACCCCCGCCTCCGGCTTGGGCGGCGTCACCGACACGTCGCGCGGCCCGCCGAGCTCGGAGATCGCCTTCTCCGCCTCCTCCTGGGACAGGGCCTTGCCGTGCCAGCCCTCCTGGTTCGCCAGGAACGAGACGCCGTGGCCCTTCTCGGTCTTCGCGATCACGACCGCCGGCCGATCCGCGCCTTCGGCCTCGGCGTACGCGGCGTCGATCGCCGCGACGTCGTGGCCGTCCACCTCGATCGGGTGCCAACCGAACGAGCGCGCGCGGGCGGCGTAGGCGTCCAGGTCCCACTGGAGCATCGTGGGACCGCGCTGGCCGAGCCGGTTCACGTCGACGATCCCGATCAGGTTGTCGGCGCCGTGGTGCGACGCGTTCTCCATCGCCTCCCATACCGAACCCTCGGCGACCTCGGAGTCCCCCATCAGGCACCAGACGCGGGCCGGGATGGCGTCCATCTTCATCGCGAGCGCCATCCCGAGCGCGATCGGCAGCCCTTGGCCGAGCGACCCGGTCGCGACGTCGATCCACGGCATCTCGGGGAGCGGGACGGGGTGCCCCTGCACCGGGGAGCCGAACCGCCGGAACGACAGCAGCTGATCGTCGGTGATCGCGCCGACGGCCTTCAGGACCGAGAACATCAGGGGCGACGCGTGGCCCTTCGACAGGACGAACCGGTCGTTCGCGAGGCTCTTGGGGTCGGCGACGTCGTAGCGGAGGTGGTCGGTCCAGAGCACGGCGAGCAGGTGCGCGGCCGACAGCGACGACGTGGGGTGACCCGACCCCGCGGCCGTCGAGCACCGGATCGAGTCGACCCCGAGCTGCGCCGCGACCTCGTTCCACTCGTTGACCGTGCCCATCCGTCCTCCTCCTCTGGCTGGCGTGGCGCCACGACTCCTGGGCCGATACCCGGTCGCCGACGACCGAACGCGCCCTCGCCGAGCCGATCGATCGATCAGCAGGTCCGTCCCGCGGAGTCTACGGTCCGTGGCGTCTCCACATCGAGCCGGTCATGCGCCCTGCTACCCTTGCACGCCATGGCCGACTACAAGGAGATCCGCGTCGAGCGCCTGTTCCTCAAGGTGCCGAACACGGAGAAGCTCCGCAAGGGCGCCGCCGGACGGCACAAGCACCTGCTCGCCGACGGCTGGCGCGAGATGGAGCGCCGGCGCGAGATCGACCACATCTGGGTCCGGTACGAGCGCACCGGCCCGACCCCGCTCCGGCTGCGGCTGCCCCGGCCCGAGAAGGACCAGGGGCGCTTCGAGCGTCGCCCTCGCATGGGCGGGCGTGACGGCGGCCGTGGTGGCCCCCGCGGCCGGCGCTGACCGGCCCGAACCCTCGCCTTCCAACATCTCGCGGCAACCCCGAAGATCCTTCGGTGATACCTTCGTTATGCCGGAGGAACGGCGGGTATCATGACGGCAGCAGCCGGTTCATCCGGCACCGCCGGAACAGTCACCTACGCCCGACCGGGCCGTCGCGAACACGGAGATGCCGATGAGCGAGCAGAGCGACCGAGTCACGAGCCGCCCCAAGCACGAGGCCGGCCACGCACACGCGGCGGACCAGCCGTTCGAATACCCGCTCCGCCGCGAGTACGTCGAACCCGACTGGACGCGCCTGCCCGGGTTCCGCGACGTCACGAAGGAGCAGTGGGAGTCGGCGCAGTGGCAGCGGGCCCACACGATCAAGAACCTCGTCGAGCTCAAGCGCGCCCTCGGCGACCGGTTGACCGACGACCTGTACGCGGACATCGAGCGCGACCAGCTGGAGCGGGCGACGATGTCGATGCTGCTCCCGCCCCAGATGGTCAACACGATGGACGAGACCGACCTGTGGGCCGACCCCGTTCGCCGCTACATGGCCCCCGCGCTGTCCGACCGCGACGAGGAGTTCCCGTCCCACCCGATGGCCGCCCGGGACTCGCTGCACGAGGCCGACATGTGGGCGGTCGAGGGGCTCACGCACCGCTACCCGACCAAGGTGCTCGCCGAGCTGATCCCCACGTGCCCCCAGTACTGCGGCCACTGCACGCGGATGGACCTGGTGGGCAACGACACGTCCCAGGTCCTGAAGTACAAGTTCGAGATGAAGCAGAACGAGCGCTGGGACGCGATGCTCGACTACCTGCGACGGACGCCGAGCGTCCGCGACGTCGTGGTCTCGGGCGGCGACATGGCGAACGTCCCGATCAAGCGTCTGCAGGAGTGGCTGTTCAACCTGTTCGACATCGAGAACGTCCGCGACGTCCGTATCGCGACCAAGGGCCTGATGGGGATCCCACAGCATTTCCTCCAGGACGAGGTGCTGGCGGGGTACGACGCGATCGCGAAGCGGGCGCACGAGCGTGGGGTCGAGGTCGCGATCCACACCCACGTGAACGCCGCGCAGCAGGTGACGCCGCTGGTGGGTTCGGCCGTCCGCAAACTCCTGGACATGGGGTACCGCGACGTCCGGAACCAGGGGGTGCTGCTGCGAGGCGTCAACACGACCCCCAACCAGATCCTCGAGCTGTGCTTCACCCTGTTGGATCACGCGAAGGTCATGCCCTACTACTTCTACATGTGCGACATGATCCCGAACAGCGAGCACTGGCGGCTCTCCGTGTGGGAGGCGCAGGAGCTGCAGTTCGCGATCATGGGGTACCTACCGGGGTTCGCGACCCCGAGGTTCGTGTGCGACGTGCCGTTCGTCGGCAAGCGATGGGTCCACATGCTCAACACGTACGACCGGGTCAAGGGGATCTCGTACTGGAGGAAGAACTACCGAACGGGGATCGAGTACGACGACCCCGAGGCGCTCTCACGCGAGTACCCGTACTACGACCCGATCACCACGCTCCCCGAGGAGGGCAAGCGCTACTGGCGCGAGTTCCAGGCGGAGCAGCAGGGCAAGCGGCTGCAACCGGCCTGAGCCAGTCCGAGCTCGCGCCGCGGAGCGCCTCTACGGCAGCAGATGCAGGGTGTGTTCGCTGTTGCCTGCGTCGTCGACGATCTCGACCCTCGCGGAGCCCCCGACGTTCTCGAACTCGCCGGTGCCGCCCGTGATCGCGAGCACCCAGGTCCCGCCGACCTTGAGCTGCGAGACCGGGATCAGGCCCTCGGCCGTCACCGTTCCGCGGGTGGCGATCTCGTAGACCTGGGAACACGAGTCCTTCTTCGCGAAGTGCACCGAGCAGTCGACGAACAGGTGGCCCGCGACCGCGTCCTGGGCGTCGGTGAGCTCGCTCCGGAAGATGTAGCGGTCACCCGGCCGGAAGTCGTCGGCCTCCCCGACCAGGTCGAGGTTCCTGCCCTTCAGCGTGTGCTCGCCGAAGACCACGGTCTCTTCCTGCACGATCCCCGTCCCCGCGAACGCGGTCGTGAGCCCCGCCGCGAGGACCCCCACCAGGGCAGCCCACAGCACCAAGACGAACCGTCGCATGTCTTCTCCCTTCCTCTGTGCCTTCGCTCGGCGGGTTCCACCGCCGACGAGCCATCATCCCGTCGCGCGGGGCCTTCGCAACGATCCAACCCGCGGGGCTGCGATAGGGTCATCAGACCGAGTGCCATGCAACGGCCACTCCTGCGGAATCTGTTCCGCCTTGGCTCCTGTTGGCGCTGGTCGGGACGTTCCTCGTGGCGGACGAGGGTGCCCGGCAAACAGGACGCCACTTGGCCGCCCCCGACTACGGGGACGCACCCGGTCCGCGTGGACGCGAGACGCGTTCGAGACCGCGACGCCGATCAAGACGGGTCGTCTACCTCATCAAGGAGAACCGCACCTTCGACCACATGTTCGGCCTGCTCCCGGGTGTCGAACGGCTCGTCCACGGGAGGGATGACGGCGTCGAGCGCCGCTGACGCTGGCCACGCGGGGGCCGATCGAAGATGGACATCGACACTGCTACGACTGCGCGATCGAGGCCTGGAACGAGGGGAAGATGGACGGCTTCGACCGAAGCGAAGCGGCGGACCTGTACGCGTACACGCAGTACCTGCCCGGGGATCTGGCGAACTACTGGCGTGGGCCGACAGTTCGTCCTCCTGGACAACCACTTCACCTCCGCGCACGGACCGTCGTTCCCCAATCACCTCTACGCGATCGCCGCACAGTCGGCGGGTGCCTACGAGAACCCGCCCAGGACCGCGACAACTCCGAACGCCGACACCGCGAAACCGGCCTGTTCAAGGCCTGGGGATGCGACTCGATGAGGGACGCGTGTCGTGGACAGCGAGACATCGAAGGTGAGGTCTCTCGCGCGTTCCTCTGACTTCGCTCATCGAGACGGCCGCGGATCTCCTGGAACGAAGCGGATCCCCTGGGCCTTCTACTCCGCGACGCCAGTACCAGAACGGCTACCTCTGGACGCCTTCACGGCCATCCGCACGTCCGCGGCGAATGAGGAACGGTGGCGCCAGCACATCTTCCCGGTGGACGACCTCGTGAGCAATCCGGGAGGATCGCCTTCCGCCCGTCACCTGGGTCACTCCGCGCTTCGAGGTCTCCGAGCACCCCGAGTACAGCTTCTGCTGGGGGAGAACTGGACCACCCAGGTGCTGAATGCGGTCATGGAGAGCCCCCAGTGGAAGGAGACGGCGTCTTCATCACCTGGGACGACTACGGCGGCTTCTACGACCACCTTCCGCCGCCGCAGGTCGACGTCTACGGGTTCGGGATCCGTTCCCCTGCTCGTGATCAGCCCGTACGCGAAGCAAGGGTACGTGAGCCACGAGCGTCGGGAGTTCTCCTCGCGTGGTGCGCTTCATCGAGGAGAACTGGGGTCTCCCCCAACTCGCCGAACGCGACCGGCTCGCCACGCCGCTGTTCGATTCGTTCGACTTCGATCAGGCGACCGAGGCCCCCGGACCCCTCCCGCTGCCGACCGACTGCGTCGGGCCCATGTACCCGAGCGCACCGCCCAAGCGCTACGCCGACGCTCGGCCGGGTCTCAGTCGCCCGGCTTGCCGATCGTCCGCAGGAACGGCCAGGTCGACGCGAACTGCGACGTGGACGTGCCGTACGGGCAGTCGTCCCGCAGCGGGAGGATCATCTTGTCGAAGTTCGGGTGCTCGAAGTCGAACGCCCCCGAGAGCGGATCGGCGTTCGCGTCCCGGTCGGTCATCGGGTCGAGCCCGAACAGCTGCTCGATGAACGCCAGCACCGAGGAGAACTCGTAGGTCGTGCTGTCCACCGCGCCGCCGTCAGGGTTCGAGCCCTGGCGCGTGTACGGGCTGATGATCAGGGCCGGCGTCCGCGGGCCCAGACCCATGACGTCGTACTGCGGCGGCTCGACCGGATCGTAGAACCCCCCGAAGTCGTCCCAGACCACGACGATGGCGGTCGAGCGCCAGAACTCGCTCCGCATGATCGTGTTGACCTGATGCACCGTCCAGTTCTCGCCGGCGCACGTGCTCTTCCCCGCCCCGGGGTGCTCGTTGTACGACTCGGGCGGGATGATCCACGAGACCGCGGGCATCTCGCCCTGCTTCACGTCCTTGACGAAGTTCGCGGGCTCCTGGACCTTGTTCCACATCGGGCCGTACCGGACGTGGCGGATCATCTGCAGGACGTTCATCCAGGCGTTCTCGCTCGCGTAGTACTTCCACGAGATGCCGTCCTGTTCGAGCTGATCGGGGAGCACCGGGATGTCGAAGCAGAGCCGGATGCTCCCCCAGAAGTCCGCGATGTCGTAGACGTTGGACCCGTTGGCCGTGATCTCGCGTTCGAGCCGCATGATCTGGTCCTCGTGCTGGCGGACGTCGCGGGGGACGAACCGGGTCGCGTTCTCGGTCGGGTCGTCGCAGTAGTTGCCTTCGTGATCGGTGGTCGACTTGTTGTCGACGATGAAGTTCGACTGGGCGGCGACCGCGTACAGGTGTTCGGGCAGCGTGGGACCGTACATCGGCGTGAAGAAGTGATCGGCCAGCACGAACCGGTCGGCGTAGGCCCAGTAGTTCGGCACGCCGTCGCGATCGAGGTACGAGTAGTTCGACAGGTCGGCGCCGTACAGGTCCGCGTTCGTCGACTGCGGGATCGGCCCGTTCATCCGGTTGAAGCCGTTCATCTTGCCGTCGTTGATCGCCGTCAGGCCGCATCGGAAACAGTGCGTGAGGTCGTGCGGATAGATGTCGGGGCCCTTGGTGAGCTGGATGACCGGACCGTCGTGGCATCCGTCCTCCGTGCACTTGATCGTGCCGCCCTCCGTCGCGCCCTCGGCCCCCGGGTAGGTCGCGAAGTAGTTGTTGAACGTCCGGTTCTCCTTGACGATGAAGACGACGTGCTCGATCGGCGTCTCGCCGGGGACGATCGTCCCGCCGCCGCTGCCCGAGGACCCGCTGGCGCCCGTCCCGCCGGTCGGACCGGTCGTGGGCGAGGTCCCGCCGGAGGGTCCGGTCGCTGCCCGCTCCTCATCGCCCAGGGTCGAGGCCCATCCGAGCGCAGCGATCGCGATCACGAGCACGCCGAGGAAGACCGCGAAGCCCCGGCGCCGTGCGGCCCGCCGCTTGTCGAACCGCAGCCGCCTACGCGGGATCGGGACGCGGGAACCGGGTCCTGAGGGTGCGCTCACGGCCGCCTAGCCTATCGAGGAGCCCCGTGAAAGATCGCGCTTCCTCCGCGACGCCAGCGCCTCCACGAGTACGAGCCCGCCGAGCACGGCCAGCCCGATCGGGACGCTCGTGCCCGACCGGTCCCCGAACCCCGGTGGAACCGGCGAGCAGAGCTCGCGCAGACGCGCCCGCTGCCGCTCGAGCACCGACTGCGACGCGGGCACCCCGGCGAGGTTGTCGAGCTCGTACGGGTCGGCGGCGAGGTCGTAGAGCTCCTCCTCGCCCGTCGAGTAGCGCACGTACGTCCAGCGCTCCGAACGGACGGCGCAGAACGTGGGGATCGGGTTCGTGCCCTCCATGTGCTCGATCAGGAAGTCCGAGCGCCACGAACCGGGATCGCCCCCGAGCACCGTGAGGAGGCTCCGGCCGTCCGTCGGGGGGTGCGGGACGCCGGCCGCGTCGGCGATCGTCGGCGCGAGATCGATGTTCAGGGCGAGCACGCCGGGCAGGCTCGTCCCCGGCATCCACCCGGCCGCGTCCCAGCGCAGCACGAGCGGGACGCGGATCGACTCCTCGTACGGCGCCTCCTTCTTGGTCCACCGGTGCTCCCCGTGCTGGATCCCGTTGTCCGAGGTGAACACGATCAGCGTGTTCTCCAGCCGGCCGGCGGCGTCGAGCGCGTCCAACACTCGGCCGAGCGCCCGGTCGACGCCGAGGAGCGACCGGTACTGGTCCGTCCGGAACGCGTCGATCGCCGCCTCCTGCGAGGCCGTGAACCGTGGCAGGTCGCGGACCCACGCCGGCTTGTCCGAGACGTCGGCCTCGTCGAACGAGGGAGGACGAGCCGGCGGCAGGTCGGCGAAGGCGTCTTCGTCGCCCGGCGACGGGATCGCGGGTTCGTGGGGCGCCGACGTCGCGAGCTCGAGGAACAGCGGCCCGGTCGTGTCCTGGACGAACGCGACCGCCTCGTCCGCGAGCACCTCGGTCGCGTGGTCCCCCGGCCCGTGCCCGAACGCGTGGAGGGATCCGTCGATCGTCAGGGTGTAGTCCACGGGCGCCGAATGCACGAACGCCACCCACCGGTCCCATCCCGGCGGGACGTAGCCGGTCACCGCCGCGTGCTGGTACCCGTCGATGTACTTGCCGAACAGCCCGGTCCGGTAGCCCGCGTCGTGCAGCCACGTCGCGAGCGTCGAGCCGTCGTGGAACCACTCGAACCGGCCGAACGGCGGGATCTGCCGGTAGACGAGGTGGGTGTGGGAGTAGTTGCCGGTCAGGATGCTCGCGCGGCTGGGACAGCAGAGCGGGTTCACGACGAACGCGTCGGGGAACGTCACGCCCCGGCCGGCGAGGCGCTCCGACAGGATCGGCATCGCCCCCAGGGTGTCCCAGCGCTGGTCGTCGGTCACGATCAGGACGATGTCGGGTGGCGGCCCGGTCTGCGAAGCCGCCGATGTCCGTGCGTTCGCGGCCGAGGCGGGGACGCCGGCCGCGACCGGGGCCACGAGCAGGATCGCCCCGAGGGCGACCGCGGCGAGGTGCCTCACGCGCTCCGGTACGCCTCGAGCGTCGCGGCGAGCCGCGAGACGTCGGCCCGGTACGCGGGCGCGTCGACCACGTTCACGAGCTCGTAGGGATCGTCCCGGAGCGCGTAGAGCTCGCGTTCGCCGGTCCCGAGCTCGATGTAGGCGAACCGCCGGGTGCGGACCTCCCACCATGCCGGGATCGCCGTGTCGCCCACCCACTCGGCGAACACCTCGCCCGGCAGCCCGGCCCTGGCGCCCGTCGTGAGCAGCGGGACGAGGGTGACGCCGTCGAAGTCCGTCGAGGGCGATGCACCCGCGAGCTCGGCGATCGTCGGGGCGAGGTCCGCCACGGAGACGATCGTTCGTTCGGTGCGGTGCGGTGCATCCGGCATCCGGATCATGAAGGGGACGCCCAAGCAGGCCTCATACGGACAGCTCTTCTTGGTCCACCGGTGCTCGCCGAACGCGAGGCCGTTGTCCGAGGTGAAGGCCACGACCGTCTCCCCGAGCTCACCGCGGGCGCGGACCGCGTCCATGATCTCGCGGATCGCGTCATCGACCGCAAGCAGCGCCGCGTACGACTGCCGGCGGTGCTGACGTTGCGCCGACCGTTGCGCGTCGTCCATCGGGGCGAGCTCGCGGACCCACGCCGGCTTGTCGGAGACGTCCGCCTCCCCCACGGAAGGCGGCGTGGGCACCGCGAGCTCCGCGAACGCCCCCTCGTACCTCGGCGCCGCGACCCACGGCGGGTGCGGCGCCGTCGGGGCGAACCACAGGAAGTACGGTCGGTCCGCCGGCGCCTCGCGGACGAACTCGGTCGCCTGGTCCGCCAGGACGTCGGTCGCGTAGTCGGCGTCGGTGTCCCCGTACCGGACGACGTGGTCCTGCTCGAACATCGAGTAGTCGTCGTACAGGCTCGTCACCGGGCTGTGCTCGCGCCCCCACCACCGATCCCAGCCCTGCGGGACGTACGGCGGCTGTTCGAACGGATACAGGTTCAGGTACTTGCCGACCAACCCGGTGTGGTACCCGGCGTCGTGCAGCCAGGTCGCGAGCGTCGAGGTCTCGTCGAACAACTGCGCGTCTTCGTTGTCCCGGACGCCCGTATGGTGCGAGAACCGTCCGGTGAGCATCGTCGCCCGCGAGGGGCAGCATAGCGGGGTGTTCACGTACCCGTTCTCGAACACGATCCAGTGGTCGTTCGGATCGAGCGCCCGGCTTTGCAGGAACGGCATCACCGCGTAGGGGTTCGGGATCGAGTCGTCCGATTGGTCGTCGGTGACGATCACGATCACGTTCGGTCGCGGATCCTGCTGACCTCGGACCACGGGGAGCGCCGCCACGCTCCAGGCGAGCGCCAGCACGGCGAGGACGACCGCAACACCGGGCCGGACACCGGAACGGCCTCGTCCCCGGCGCGGCGCGGCTTCCTGGGGGGTCATCCGAGCTTCCGGAGCTTCCAGATGTTCTCGCCGGGCCACCGGCGGGCCCACCCGAGGGGCGCGAAATCCGGGTAGGTGGTGCGGGGACGGGCCGGCGGCCGGAGCTCGACCAGATCGAGCACCTCGAACCCGTTCGAACGGAACAGCCGGATCCACTCGCCGTACGGCAGCTGGAACTCGACCGTCTCCCACGTCTCGCGGCGCAGCCCGAAGTAGCTGCGGACCAGTTCGGGGCCCGGCGGTTCCTCGCCGTCGCCCCAGCAGAGCCAGATCAACGGGCTCGCGATGTTGAACGCGAACACCCCGCCCGGACGCAGGAGCCGTGCGACCTCGGGCACCGTGAGGTAGGGATCTGCGAACGTCATCGCCCCGTGGTCGCAGAACACGACATCGAAGCTCGTGTCCGGGAACGGCGTGCGTTCGGCGTTGGCGTTCACGAACGGCACCCGCTCCGAGGCCTCACCGGCCAGCCGCCGGGCGTGGGCGAGCTGACGGATCGACAGGTCCAGCCCCACCGCGCGGGCCCCGAGACGCACGAGCGCGATCGACCACTGGCCGCCGCCGCACCCGAACTCGAGCACGTCCCTGCCGGCAACGTCGCCGAGGATGCCGAGCTCGGACTCCGGGATCCCCCAGGTCCCCCACCCCGGACGGTCGAACCGGTTGAGCTGCGAGCCATGCTCGCGCTGGTAGTCGTCCGCCTCGCGGTTCCAGTTCGCGCGGTTGCGGCGGATGTACGCCGGCTGGACCGGCGCGCTCCGGCCCGCGGCCCTCGCCGGCCGACCCGGCGCGCTCCGACGGGTGGCGCTCACCGGTCGAGCCACCCGGCCTCGCGATCGTGCTCGTCGGCCACCAGGCCCGCGGCGATCGACAGCGCGATCTCGGCGGGGCTGCGTCCGCCGAGGTCCAGGCCGAGCGGGGAGCGGATCCGCGCGAGGTCCTGGTCGCCGAACCCCTTCGAACGGAGCTCCTCGACGTACGGCCCGACGTGGCGCCGGCTCCCCATCACGCCGACGAACCGCGCCGGCGAACGGAGCGCGACGGCGAGCGCGTCGGCGATCCCCGGCGCGTCGTGGTCGGTGAAGACCAGGCGGGTCTCGTGGTCGATCTCGACCGCGCCGAGCTCGTGGGCGACGCGCATCGTGCGTGCGTCGGCGTCGGTGACGCGTTCCGAACGCGTCTCGACCAGGACCGGCGCGAACCCGAGCCCGGGCGCGAGTGCCGCGAGCTCGCGGGCGACGTCGGTCGCCGAGACGACGACGAGCGTCGGCGCGCGGTGCGACGGCTCCAGGTAGACCTCGACGTCGCCGAGCTCGTGGTGGTAGGTGCGGGTCCCCGGTTCCCCCGACGCGAGGATCTCGGCGGCGTCGCGGACGGCCGCCTCGTCGAACTCGGCGCACCCGAGCGTCCCGTGCACCTCGCCCCCCGGGACGATCCGCATCGAGTTGCCGACCGCGCACGGCGGCGAACCGTGCACCTTGACCGCCTTGGCTGCCACCGAGCCGACCCCGACCGCCCCTTGCCGCGGGCCCCGATCGCCATCGGCATGACCCGTCGGGTGCGCCCCCGAGCGGCCGCCGAGCAGCTCGACCGCGTGGGGCAGCACCGGCAGCAGGGCCCCGAGGCTCTCGCGGACACCCTTGGGGCTACCGGGGAGGTTCACGATCAGGGTGGCGCCGCGAGAGCCGGCCACCGCCCGCGACAGGGCGGCCATCGGCGTCTGCCGAAGGCCCTCCCGGCGCATCATCTCGGCGAGGCCGGGGGCCTCGCGTTCGAGCACCGGACGGGTTGCCTCGGGGGTCACGTCCCGCGGGCCGAACCCCGTCCCGCCGGTGGTGACCACGAGCGCGAACCCTCCCGAGTCCGCCAGCTCGCGCAGGACGGTCTCGATCGCAGGACGCTCGTCGGGCACCACGGTCCGAGCCTCGACGTCGAACCCCGCCTCGCGCAGCAGGGCCTCGGCGGCGTCGCCCGAGCCGTCGGCTCGCGTTCCCTGGGAGACGCCGTCGGAGACCGTCACGACGGCGGCGCGGATGCCGCTCACGCGCCCATCCTGCCAGACGCGCCCGCGCTCGTCCGTACTACGGTGGCCTCAGGACCACGAACCGGGACCACGAACCTGGACCACGAACCGCGCCCGGACCGACAACCACGGACCCGAGCTCAGGGGCCGATCACGGAGGGAGCATCGATGGACGCGTGGATCGACCGACTGGCGGCTGCGTTCGGGGAGGACCCCCTGACCGACGCCGAGACCACCCGACTCCTCGGCTCGGCCCGAGACGTCGCACATCGCGTGGAGCGCAAGATCACGCCGCTCGCCGCGTTCCTGCTCGGCTCGGCCACCGGCCGGAGGATGGCCGGGGGCTCCCCCCGGGACGAGGCGCTGGCCTCGGCGCTCGAGACCCTCGAGGGGCTCCTGCCGGACGAGCCCGCCGAGGGCTCGAACCGCTCGGCGGGGTAGGCTGGGGGTTCGCATGGATGTCTGGCAGCCGCCGTCGTCCCTCCCCCCGACGGAGGGCCCACTGGTCGACACGTTCGGCCGCGTTGCCGACGACCTCCGGGTCTCGGTGACCGATCGCTGCAACTTCCGGTGCACCTATTGCATGCCGGCCGAAGGGCTCGCCTGGCTCCCCAAGCACGAGATCCTCACGTTCGAGGAGTTGACGAGGCTCCTGGGCCTGTTCGTCCACCGACTCGGGATCCGCTCGGTCAAGGTCACCGGCGGTGAGCCCACCGTCCGGGCCGATCTCCGCAAGCTGATCCGCATGTTCCGGACCGCCGCGCCCGAGATCGACCTGTCGATGACCACGAACGGCGTGCTGCTCGATCGTCTCGCGGGCCCGCTCGCCGAGGCCGGGCTCGATCGCGTGACGGTCTCGCTGGACTCGCTGCTGCGGCACCGGTTCGAGGAGATGACCCGTCGCGACGCGCTCGATCGCGTGTTGGCCGGCATCGCGGCCGCCGAGGAGGCGGGCCTGGTCCCGATCAAGATCAACTGCGTCGTGATCGGCGGGACCAACGACGACGAGGTCGTCGACCTGGCGCGCTGGTCGAGGGAGCGCGGCTACACGGTCCGGTTCATCGAGTACATGCCGCTCGACGCGGAGCACGCGTGGGAGCGCGCGAAGGTCGTCTCGTCGGCCAAGGTCCTCGAGGCGATCGACGCCGTCTACCCGCTCGTCCCCGAAGGCCCCGACGCCGAGCCCGCGACGAGCTATCGCTTCGCCGACGGCGCGCCGGGCGGGATCGGCGTGATCGGCAGCGTCACCGAACCGTTCTGCGAGTCCTGCAACCGCCTGCGGATCACGGCGGAGGGGCAGGTGCGGGCCTGTCTGTTCGCGCTCGAGGAGACCGATCTGCGTGGCCCGCTCCGGGACGGCGCCACCGACGACGAGCTCGTGCACCTGATCCGCCGCAACGTCTGGCGGAAGTGGTCGGGCCACCGGATCAACCATCCGGACTTCGAGCAACCCGAGCGTTCGATGTCCGCGATCGGCGGCTGAGCGGACCCCTAGCTGCGCGCCTTGCCGCGGGCGAACCATCCCTTCACCGTGTCGCCCGCGAGGAACCACCCCACCCCGAAGGCGATGAAGCCGAACAACGCGAACAGCACGATCGCGAACCCGCGCGTCACCTCGAGGAACCCGACCGTGGTGGGCGCACCCGGCGGCGCCTCGGAGTCGCCGATGTTCGCGATCCCGGTGGCGAGTCCCCACACGCACACGACGGCCAGGAGCAGGAAGGCCACCCCCAACACGAACGCGATCCCCTCGAGCCAGTCGTGAGCGGCGGTGGCCTCGCTCAGCCGTCGGCGGAAGGTCCGGTAGGTCATCGGTTCACAGCCCGGCGAGCTTGGCGAGCCCGGAGATCTTCTGCAGCACGAACCGCTTGCCGTCGCGCTCGACGAACCCCCGGCGTTGGAAGTCGGACAGGATCCTGGTGACGTTCTCGCGGCTGCCGCCGCACAGGCTCGCCAGGTCCGCGTGCGTCACGATCGAAGGCACGACGGCGCCGTCGGAGGGGAGCTCGTCCAGCGACGGGGAGACCAGCTGGAGGAGGCGCTTGGCGACCCGACCCTTCAGATCCAGGTAGAGCAGGTCCTCGACGAACGCCTCCTGCGATAGCACCTGTCTCGCGAGCGCCCGCAACAGCGCCCGCGCGGCCGTCGGCTCCTCGATGAGGAAGTCCAGGAGCACGGGACCGCTCACCCGCCAGGCCTCGGTCTCCTCGAGCGCGAGGGCGGCGGCCGAACGCGGCTGATCCCCGAGGACGCCGAGCTCGCCGAAGAACTGGGGGGTGTCGAGCGTGGTGTGGAGCTGGCGGTGGCCGTTCGAGGACAGGGAGCTGATCTCGACGCGACCGCTGACCAGGAAGTAGACGTCGGGCGCGTCGTCGCCCTGGTGGAAGAGGTACGTCCCGCGACGGAACCGTCGCGAGACACCTTGGGCGGCGAGGCGTGAGATCGTCTCGCCCGAAGCCCCCTCGAACAGGGGCGTCCGAGCCATCCCCTCCAGCAACGCCTCGCTGAGCTCCGTGGTCGCCACGGCTGCAAGCGTAGTCACATCTGTGCTCCCGGTCGCGGGGTTGCTCCGGAACGCGATGAGGCCGGGCCGCCGATCGCGACCCGGCCTCATGCCAAGTTTCTAACGTTCCTACTTCTTGACCCGCTTGATCCGCTTCATCCGCTTCATCCGGGTCACTCGGGTGGCAGCCTCCGTCTTGCCCGACTCCTTCTTGTCCTTGGCAGCCGGCGCCTTCGGTGAGATCTTCTTGTCCGCCACGATCGTCACCTCCCCCCTCCGCTCTGGCCCTCTAGGGCTTTGTCGTCTCTCGTTGTGCTGACGACATCATGGTCCCCGCGTCACGGTCTGCGTGTGTCGGGCGTCACCGAAGGCTAGGTGACCTCCGTCACACTCCGACCGGTGACGCACGTCACATGGAGTCGAGTTCGGGCAGGTCAAGGGGGTCGGGGCGTGGGGTGCAGGCACCGCAGAACAGCGCGTCCTCGACGATCAGCACCTTCGGGACGTCACCCGTTCGGAAGAGCTCGAGGATGTACGGATGCGTCTGGACGTGGTCCTCGCAGATGCCCCGGCCGCAGAAACGGCAGACCCCGACCGCGCTCCTCTTGCAGTGCCAGCAGTCCATACCGGCTCAGTGCGTCAGCTCTTCGGTGACCGCATGCGAGATCAGGGTCCCTCGACGGAAGGCGTCGCCGACGAGGCGATCGAACCCTTCTCGATCCAGACGGAACGCGCGGACGGGCGTTCGCGCCGTCACGGTTGCCGTTCGGGGCACCTCCATCAGGAGGGCGACCTCGCCGAAATACGATCCGCGGCCGATCGTGTTCACCAGCCTCTCGTCCTTGACGATGTCGACCTGGCCGGACGATATCGCATAGAACGAATCACCGACGTCGCCCTCGCGCATGATCTCCTCGCCCGGCGCGAAGCTCACCCACCCCCCTCCGTCCAGGAGCTCCCAGAGCTGCGCGGTCGACAGGTTGGCGAAGCAGTTGAGGCCTCGGAGCTCGGCGACCTGCTGGAGCGTCGGCTCGAAGTCGGGGAGATGGAGCTTGTCGGCGAGCAGGTGGTCGAAGACACCCTTGTCCACCTCGAACACCTCGGCAGCCCCGACGGCCCGGATCGTGGCGGCCCGCGGCGCCGCGGTCACCAGCCCGAGCTCGCCGAACGATTCGCCGCGGCCGAGGTCGCGCATCCTGCGTTCGCCGCCGCTCTCCGAGTCCTCCTCGACCACCTCGAGGACACCCTTTCGCACGACGTAGAACGCATCGGGCTGATCGCCCTGGCGGAACACCGGCTGTCCGTCGCCGAGCCCGCGCAGCCGGACCCGCCCGGCGATCTCGTTCAGAGCCTCGACCGGGATGTCCTCGAACATCGGAAGCGCGTCGATCAGCTCGGATGCCTCGACCCGCCAGCCGGTCTCGAGACGGAACCGGATCCGGCGCCAGACGGCGCGGACCTCGCGGCCGATCGCTCGCAGCAGCTTGATCAGACCGCGGAGCAGCGGCCCCGCGATGAACGCCGCGAGGACCACGAGCAGGATCCGGGTCACCGGACCCTGTTGCCACAGACGGCTCACGAGGTCGCCGAACACGGTCTGCCAGTAGAAGTAGGCCGTGTAGAGCGAGAAGATCGTGAACGCGATGCCGAGGACGCCGTACAGGGCCAGACCCGCGTCCCGCTTGGAGAAGCGTTCGCGGGTCCGGAGCTTGTGGAACAGGTCGCGGCGCATGAACACGAGCGAGCGTTCGCGCAGGTCGGGGATCTCGATCAGGTCGGCCAGGATGTAGTAGCCGTCGAGCTCGAGCAGCGGGATCAGGTTCATGATCACGACCAGGTAGTTCAGGACCGCGAACTTGTACATCGTCTCCGACAGGGTCCACCCCGGGAACCTCCACGCGATGAGCGACGCGATGCCGGCGAGCACGAGTTGCGCGAACGGGCCGGCGAACGACTCGGTGATCTGCTTGCGACGATCCATCATCAGGCCGTCCGAGCTCTCGACGAAGAACGCCGGTGAGCCGAAGTAGATCTGGAACCCTGCGCTGCGGATCCGTCGGCCGTTGTGGACGATGACGAGCGCATGCCCGAGCTCGTGACAGAACACCATCACGTAGTCCAAGACGATCAGCACGACGAACCCGATCGCGAGCGAACGACCCGCGATCACGAACTGCTCGTGACGCAGGATGTCGACGAACGCACCCAATCCGACGATCGCGGTGGCGATCAGCACCAGGAGGACCAATGGCTTGAAGACCCACTTCAGGCCGTGGTCGTACAACCACTGAACCAGCCGATGCGCTCCTTCCCATTCGATCGACAGCGTCTTGCCGAACTGCCGCGCCTTGCGGCGCCGATCGGTCACCGGGTCCATCGCCCGCGTCACCATGCTGGGGACGTCCACGTGGCGCTGCTCGAGGAAGTTGCCCCGGTACAGGGATCGCACGAGGTCGATCACGGTGGACAGCTCCATCTCACCGGACTCCTCGAACCGCTCGACCACGATCTCCTTGACCGTTCGGGTCCCGTCCATCAGCTGGAGCAGGCCCAGGTCGGAGGCGGCGAGCCGGAAGTGGAGCAGGTCACGGGGGTTCGCGATCATCACGTACCCCTCGCCCCACCGCTGCTCGAACACCCGCATCTCGATGTCGTCCGCCAGCTTGGGGCGGAGCTCGGTCGGATCGACCAGGTGCGTGATCGTCTCCCAGACATCACCGTGGTCGCCGGCGTGTTCCTTGGCGCCGGTCGAGGCGATGTCGTCGGTGAGGAGCCGGTAGACGTCCTGTGGGCTCACGTGGAGCGGCCCCTGGCGGCGCGATCGGTCTGGACGCGGCGTTGGACCGCGTCGTAGACCGAGGCGCGGGGTGGCGGACGCCGCTTGGTCGCGAACACGTTCCCGACGAAGCCCCCGGCGAACAGCGCGGCAGCGATGAGCGCGATCACGGTCCCCACGGTGATCCCGCCGCTCTCGGGCGCGGCCAGCGACCGGGTGACCTCCGCCGACCCGCCGACGTCATCGACGACCCCGAGGACGAACCGAGCATCCTCCGGGACCGTCTTCACCACGCGCGCATCGACCTCGAAGGAGATGTTGGCCCCCCCAGTGGTCACGATGACGTTGGCACCGCTGACCCGCAGGTAGGTGCTCGTCACCACGGCGCCGGTACCCACGATGAGGTCCTGTTCGCCGACGATCAGCTTGTTGTCCTCGATGTCGAACCGCAGCTTCTCGAGCTCCTGGTTCCCCGACACGATCGACGCCTCCAGGAGGTGGAGCGCCTCCCACCCGCCGGGCATGGTCCCGTCGACACGGATCGTGAGCGTCGAGCCCGATGCGAGGGCGCCCGACACCTGGCCGTTGACGCTCGGACCGCTCGTCGGGCTCGGCGAGGTGGACTGCGCCGAGGCAGGGCCCGCGGTCACGATCACTGCCAGGAGGGCGGCGAGGAGCAACGACCTTTCGAACACCCGTCGACGGATCACGGAGCGCATCTTCGACCCGGCGGCGCCGGGGCGCAACGTGACGGAGGTCACCCCCCGGTCGTGTGCGGCGTCACCGCTCGGGGCCCAGACCCGGGCATACGGTTCGTGCGAGTTCGATCTACTGGTCGAGGAGGTGCGGAGATGCTGAGCGGAGAGATGGCTCGCTACCAGATCGGCGACCGCGTTCGCGAGGCCGAGGCCGACCGGCTGGCCCGGTCGACCCGCAGGAGCAGGGCTGCGGACTCCCGGAGCGTCACCCGGCGCATCGGTCGTGCCGCCCTGGCGGCCGCCACCTGGCCCATCAAGCACTAGCGTTCACGGCCCCGACATCCGCGGGCCTCCGGGCCGTCACGGGCCCCCGATAGGTTCCACCCGCCACGAGAGGATGCCCCCTCTCGAGAGCGGGGGGTCGGGTCTTCGGACCTGGCCCCCCGCGCCCCCTCTTCCACCAGGAACGCGCGCAAAGGTCAGGCGTTGCCCGAGGGGAGGTTCTCGATCTCCAGCGGCGGCAGGCGATCCGCCGGCTCGAAACCCAGGATCGTCCCGTAGAACGTGAGCTCGGCCGACAGTCCGCGCGAGATGTTCTCCACCTTCCGGAACCCGTGCTGCTCGCCCTCGAACAGGAGGTAGGCGTACGGCAACCCCCGGTCCTGCAGGGCCTTGACGATGACCTCCGCCTGCGCGGGCGGGACCACCTCGTCCTCGTCGCCCTGCAGGATCAGCAGCGGGCTGGACAGGAGCTCGGCGTGCCGGACCGGTGAGCGTTCGGCCCACAGGTCGGCGGCCTCGGGCCACGGACCGACCAGGAGATCGAGGTACCTGGACTCGAACTTGTGGGTGGTCTCGGCGAACGGCTCCAGGTCCGAGACGCCGAAGTAGCTCGTCCCGGTCGCGAACGCGTCCCGGAAGGTGAGCGCGCACAGCGTCGTCCACCCTCCCGCGCTCCCACCGGAGATCAGGAGGCGGTCGGGATCGGCGAGGCCGCGCTCGACCAGGTGCTGGGCGGCCGCGACGGCGTCGTCGACGTCGACCACCCCCCAGCGGCCGTACAGGCTCTCGCGGAAGTCGCGGCCGTAGCCCGTACTCCCGCGATAGTTCACCTCGGCGTAGGCGATGCCACGGCTCGTGAAGAAATGGACGTGGAGATCGAGCTCCGGGGGAACCTCGGACGTCGGCCCGCCATGGATGTTCACGAGCAGCGGCGGGCGTTCGCCGTCCGGCGCCGCGGCGACCGGGTTCGTCGGCGGATAGTAGTGCGCGAAGGCGATCTGGCCATCGGTGGTCGGGAACTCGATCGGCTCCGGCATCGACAGATAGCTCGGGTCGAACTCCACGACGTCGCTCTCGCGCAGGACCTCGACCGCGCGCGTCGAGAAGTCGAGCGACACGACCTGCATCGAGGTGGTCGGCCCGCCGGCCATGAACGCGAGCCGCTGCCCCGCGACGCTGAGGGCCGGTTCGAAGGTCGCGTACGGCAGGTCCAGGTCCAGGAGCTCCCGGGTCGTCGGATCGAGCAGCGCGAGGTGGTGGATGCCGCGCTCCCGGTACGCACAGACGATCCGCCCGTCGGAGAGGTGGCCGTACGAGGCGTACCCGAAGAGCCACATCGGGACGCCGAACTCGGCGGCCATCGGCGTCAGGTTCACCTGTTCGCCGTCGGGTCCCTCCCGGTACAGGTTCCACCAGTCCGTGCGGTCCGAGACGAAGGTCAACGAGCCATCGGGTCCCCAGGCCGGCTGGAAGATCGACTCGCGCTCGCCCCCCGCGACCGTGCGCACCGCGCCGGCCGAGCCGTCCGGTCCGACCTGGATCACCGAGAGCTCGGTCCCGTCCCACGGCATCCGCGGGAAGTCCCACGCGAGGTACGCGAGCCGCGCGCCGTCGGGCGACCAGCGCGGGCATGCATAGAAGTCGTGTCCCGACGCGAGCGACGACATCGAGGATCCGTCCGCCGCGATCAGCACGAGCTCGTTGCTGGGCATCACCTCGCCCTCGTGGCGTTCGTGCACGGCCGCGATCCGCGTCCCGTCGGGCGAGACGTCCATGTCGGCGTAGCGCAGAGCGCGAGGGACGGCGGGTTCGGGGGTGATCGGCACGGGTTCGCCGCCGATCTCCTGCCGGTACAGTCGCTGATCCTCGAGGTTCACGAAGTACACGGTCGCCCCCGACACCGCGTAGGAGCCGCCGCCGTACTCGTGCACGCGGGTCCGGACGGACACGCCCGGCGGAGTCACGTCGAACGGCTCCCCGCCCGCCTCCGAACGCACGACCACGGACCGCCCCTGCTCCTGCGGCCGGAGCTCGAGCCACGTCGTCGCGTCGCCGACCGCATGCGTCTCGCTCAGCACGACCGAGGCCTCGGCGGCGCGATCGGCCGTGATCGGCGATGGCCATGCCCCGTAGGGGATGCGTTCGGGCGGACTCATCCGCGCCAGCGGCCGACGAGCACGCGCGTCACCTTGAACCCCCGGTCCATCGTGCTCCGCACGTCCTCGAAACCGTTGCGCCGCAACACGGACGCGACGGGTCTCGCGCGGTCGGGGCTGACCTCGATCAGCAGCCATCCGCCCGGCTTCAGCCACCGGGGACCCTCGGACGCCGTGCGGCCGACGAGCCCGAGCCCGTCCAGGCTCCGGTCGGTGAGCGTGTGGACCGGCTCGAACCGCCGGATCTCCTCCGGGAGCTCGTGGAGCTCGTCGCGAGCGACGTACGGCGGATGCAGGGTGATCACGTCCACGCGCCCCTGGAGGTCCTTCGGCAGACCGCCGAACAGGTCGCCCTTGGCGAACGTCGCGCGCAGCCGCAGGAGCTCCGCGTTCTCCCGCGCCACCCGGACGGCCGTGAGCGAGATGTCGGTGCCGAACACCCGCACGCCCGGGACCTCGTTCGCGATCGCCAGCGCGACGGTCCCACCGCCGGTCGCCAGGTCGACGGCGACGGGGCGGCGTCTCCCGCGGAGCCTCCGCACCGCCTGCTCCGCGAGGTACTCGGTCGAATCTCGCGGCACGAACACGCCGGGCTTCGCCGCGATCTGCAACCCTCGGAAGACGGCGTGGCCCGTGATCAGCTGGACCGGTTCGCCGGACGCTCGACGCGCGATCATCCGATCGAAGCGCCGGCGGACGTTCGCGGGGACCTCCGCGTTCGGAGCGGACGCGGTCGACGCCGAGCGCGTAACCGAGCAGCTCGTCGGCCTCGATCTCCTCGCGATCGCGTTGCCAATGATCGATCGCCGTGGACGCCTTGAGCGTCGCGACGGCATCGGCTGAGGACCTCCTTCGCATTCTTTGGCGCCTTCATCGGGCGAGCATCGTACCCGCCGCGACGCTCGGCCACCCTGCCGCTCGGGGGTCGCCGCTACAATCGCTGCCATGCCCGAGGCCGCGAGATCCCCGAAACCCCGGCCCTCGAAGCCGCGCAAGAAGCGGGCGCCCACCGCCAAGGCGGAGGACATCCGTCTGACCGGCGACCGGATCGTCGTCGAGAACCCCGAGAGCGGCGAACGCACGTCGCGGAGCGGCCTGCTGATCCCGGCCACCGCCGCGCCGGCCCCCAAGCGTTGCGTGTGGGGCGAGGTGCTCCTGGTCGGGCCCGAGGTCCGGGCCGCGAAGGCCGGCGACCAGATCCTGTACCTGCCGCAGGCGGGCCTGGAGGTGGAGCTCGACGGGCGGGACTGCCTGCTGCTCCGCGAACGCGACGTGCAGGCGGTCTCCTCCTCGCCGAACGGCAAGGAGCGCCAGCCCGGCCTCTACCTGTAGGAGCGACGCGGCACGCCGCGGCCGAGAGCGCCGGAAGGACTCAGGCGGGCACGAAGGTGAGCCGCAGGCGACGCTGGTCGTTCTCGCGGTTCGGGTCGACCACGACGACGCGCTGCCACGTCCCGAGCGCGAGCCGGCCGGCGTCCACCGGGATCGAGAGCGACGGAGCCACGAGCACGGGCAGGAGATGGTCGCCGCCGTGACCGAGCGAGCCGTGCCGGTGCCGGTAGCGGTCGTCGCGCGGCAGGAGGCGTTCGAGCAGGTCCTCGAGGTCGGCCTCGGAGCCCGACCCCGTCTCCATCAACGCGACACCCGCGGTCGCGTGCGGCACGAAGACGTTGACCAGACCGTCGCGGCCCTCCGACGCGCAGAACGCCTCGACGAGGTCGGTGACGTCGACCAGGCGGCGATCGCCCGTGTCGAGCCGATGCTCCTGGGAGCTCATCCGGGCGGCTCGCCCCCGTCCTTGGAGACCGGGCCGGGTGGCGGCGCGGGGACGTCCGGCATCGCGGGAGTCGGCGGGACGCCCGGGGGTGTCCGTGCGCGACCACCCGCGGAGGCCGGCCCCGGACGGGGCGACCGGCTCGTCCCGGGCGCCGAGCGCGACCAAGGCCGCGGCGATCCCCTGGATGCCGCCGGCGATCACGAGGTAGAGCCCGATCGCGATCGTGAGCTGTAGCAGGCCGTTGTCCAGCGCACGCTCGACCTCGACCCGGGGGAGCTCGGTCGCGGCGACGTCCACGAGCTGGTCGCGGATCGTGACGGCCGTGTAGACCCCGACGCCGGCCGCCACCAGACCGCCGATCGCGGCGCCGGGTCGCAGGCGAGCCATCGCCTGGTGCGATCCGGCCAGGACCCGGATCCCCGCCGTCACCATGACCGCGCCGGCGACGATCGCCGCCTTCCCCTCCCAGCCGTCGATCCCCTTCGCCTGCTCGGTGAACGGCCCCGCCGTGACCTCGGCCCAGGGCAGGAAGGAACCCGCGATCGCGAGCACACCACCGGCCAGGGCCAGCGCCCCCGCGAGGACGGCTCGACCCTGCATCGGTCCCTAGACGCCGGGATCGGGCGGCGAGGCCGGCGGAGGCATCGGGGCGGGCGGCGCATCCGGAGCGCCCATCGCGGCGGCCGGAGGTGCGGGTGCGGCGGCCTGGCCGGCGACGGCGGGCTCGCCCGAACCACGCAGACCCAGGATCCCACCCACCAGGGCTACGACGCCGCCGGCGATCACGACGTACAGGCCGATGCTGATCGCGACGCTGAGCTGCCCGGCGTCGATCGCCTGGTCCAGGGCCGTCCGAACCTGTTCGACGGAGGCCCCGAAGGTCGGCGCGAGCTCCTCGGCCGCGGCGTCGAGCACGCTGTCCTTCGCCGTCATCGCGTCGTACAGGCCGATGCCGCCTCCGACGATCCCCGCGAGGATCACCAGGACGGCGAGCACCCGCTTGGTCCCCCTCGCCATCAAGATCCCCGCCACGATCGCGACGAGACCGGCGACCAGGGTGATGTACCCGTCCGAGCCGTCGACGCCCTTCGCGGTCACGCTCGTACCGCCGCCGGACACCTCCGCCCAGGCCAGGAACGACCCGAGGGCCATCAAGGCGCCTCCGACGACCCCGAGGATCATCGCGATCGGTGCGCGTGGCGCGTTCTGCGTGTCGTTCATCATCGGGCCTCCCTATCCCGGCGAGCGCCGGTCGCCGGCCATCCTTCCATCTAGGCACGGTCGCGTCGAGCGCATCCCCCGGAGGCCTCCAACGAGGCATCTTCTCTTGACGATTACGTGTAATGGTGTAATCTCACCCTCATGAACCCACACGGCACCGTCTCGATGGACGAACTGGGCGGCTGGTTCGCCGGCAGGATCCCGGCCGACTGGTTCGCCGGAACACCGGAGGTCGTCGCCGACCGGGACGAGATCCTGGTCGTCGGGACGCTCTCGGACCCCGAGCTCCCAACGGACGCGACGGCCGAGGCCGCAGCGGCGGCTCGCGTCGCGCGGATCGATGGCTTCCGCGAGGACACGCGCGAACATCGGATGCGGATCGCGCAGGAGGCCCAGCACCGGTTCGCGCGCCGCGTCTCGTGGGGCGCGTCCTGCGGCGACGTCCGCAAGCTGTTCACCACGGTGAGCGTGCCGGCCATGACCCGGCTCCGCCTGGAGGAGCGCCGGGTGCTCGACACGCTCGTCGAGGGCGGCGTCGCGCGTTCGCGCAGCCACGCGCTCGCCTGGTGCGTGCGCCTGGTCGCGCAGAAGCAGGACGAGTGGCTCAAGGACCTGCGCGACGCGCTCTCGGGCGTGGAGAAGGTGCGGGGCGAGGGCCCTACCTCGTAGCGCGCTACTCCGCGCCGAGCCCCATCCGATACAGCTGCGTACCGCCTTCCTCGTCGACCAGGATGACGGCCAGGACGCCGTTCTCCAGGAGCTGGGGCCAGGAGGACCCGATCCAGTCCTCGGCGGCGTCGGTGTCCGCGAACCGGGGCGAGCGCCCGATCTCCTCACCGGAGCCGTCGAGATAGGTCCAGGCGAACATCAGGCCCGCCGGATCCCCACGATCATGTTGACGGCCTTGGTCACCATCACGCGCTCCCCCGCCTCGAGGTCCTCCGGCACGCTCTCGGGACCCAGGCGGGCGGTCTCGAGCATCCGGTCCGGGTAGACGACCGTGACGTCGACGTAGCCCACCCCGTGGACGTCCCACGGCTTGACCTCGACGACCACGGCCTCGAGCTCGCCCAACATGGCTCGGCAGGCTAGCGGAACCGGGCCGAGTTCCCCCGATCGGCCGACTTGAGTCGGTGTGATCGACCGCCGAGGGTAGACGGGACATGCCCGCACGGCCCCTGCGGCGCTTGGTCGCCGTCCTCGTGTGTTCAGCGTGCCTGCTGCTTCCGCAGGCCGCGTCGTCCGTGCCCGGCTCCGGGGTCACCCGCGGCGAACGCGGCTCCGGCCCCGCGACCTGGAGCGCCGGCCGTGCCGCGTCGAACGCCGACCTCGCCGCGGCGGCGAGCGGCATCCGCTGGTCCGACGTCCCGAACTCCCTGTGGGCGCACACCGCGATCGACTTCGTCGGCGGGGCGAACGACTGGATGCGCGATCGGCAAGCCGGCGGCGGACGGCACCTACGCGTTCGAGCCCGACCGGCTCGAGAGCCGCAAGCTGTTCGCGCGGGCGTTGTTCCGTGCGTTCGGGTCCGAGCTCGAACAGGATCCGCAGCTGACGTTCCCGGATCTCCCCGCCACCGACCGCTTCTCCCGCTACGCGAACGTGAGCGTGACCGCGGGGTGGATGCAGGTCGACGACGCGGGCGCGTTCCGTCCGACCGAGCCGGTGACGACGCGCGAGGTGCATCGCGCCCTCGTCCTGGCGATCGGGATGGGCGATCTCGCGGCGGGCGCCGACGCCCTGCATCTGCGGGACGGGACCGAGATCGCGACGCCGAAGGACTTCGGCACGCTCCTGATCGGGATGAGGATCGGGCTGCGCTACAACCACGGCGACGAATCGCTCGACGTCGGTCCCGACGAACCCCTGCCCCGAGCGGAGGTGGCCTGGTCGCTGTTCCGCGCCGCCACCGAGCCGTCGTGGATGCACGACTCGCTGTCCAAGTACGCGAACATGACCCTGCCGAACCTCACCAAGAAGGTGCGCTCGGTCGTGGACTTCGCGATCGGGTACGTCGGCTACCCGTACGTGTGGGGCGGCGACTGGTACCAGTCCACGCCGAAGGGCTACTGCTGCGGGTACCAGCCGGTCGGCGGGTTCGACTGCTCGGGCCTCGCGTGGTGGGTGATCAAACAGGCGGTGGACGGGTGGGACAACACGCCTCCGCGCGGCTATGCAGGTTGGTCGCTGCCGCAGCGGACCTCCGCGTCCATGGCGTCGGTCGGTCGGAAGGTCCGCTGGGAGGAGATCCGACCCGGCGACCTCCTGTTCTACGACGGTGACGACGACGGGACGGTCGACCACGTCGACACCTACGTCGGCAACGGCTGGGCGATCGATTCGGGCGGCAGCAACGCCGGCGTCACGTTCACGTACGTGTCCGGCACGTGGTACGAGGATCACTTCGTGCACGGCCGGCGCGTGATCGACTAGCCGGTCAGGTCGTCGCTCGCTCCTCCTCCAACGCCTCGCGTTCGCGATCGGTGAGAGGCCGGGAGCGGCCCGTCCCGGGGTCTCGAGGCACCACCACCGACCTCGCCTCGGCCGAGATCGTCCCGTCCTGCTTGCGCACCTCCTCGCGCGTCCCGACGCTCGAGCGGCCGATCCGGTCGAGCATGCAGCGCACGATCACCGCCCCGTCGTCCTGCGTGAGCTCCGCGCGGAAGTCGATCTCGACCCGGGCCAGGACGAAGTCCCACGTCGAGCCGGAGACGGACCCGAGCACCTCCTGCACCCAGGCGTCCCGCGCCTCCTCGAGGTAGTTGAGGTAGACGGCGTTGTTCACGTGACCGTAGGCGTCGACGTCGCGCCAGCGGATCTCGATGCGTTTCTCGAGCATCAGGACTCGAGACGTCCGCGGTCCGGGGCCACCGGGTCGGGCCCGCAAGCATCACTCATCGATCCGGTCCACCCCGAGCCCCCGCTCGGCGAGCCACACGACGGCGTCCGCGATCCGCTCGTCGTCCCCGTCGACCTCGACGATGACCCAGCCGCCCCGCTCCTCGATGTTCGCGCGCCGGATGTTGGTGACCAGCCCGAACTCGGTCGCCAGCCGGTGCAGGATCGGTTCGGAGGCCAGGTGCCCCGGGAACGTGAGGTGCAGCCGAGCCGAGCCCACGATCGATTCTGGCACGACGGGAGGTGGGGGCGGCACCGAGATACGCGGAGGCCCCGGATGGCTCCGGGGCCTCGGCGTGAGAGAGGGGGCTCCTGCTGAACGTTCGTCCCGATGGGGCGCCCGGTTCGCCGCCCCGGACGAAGCGAAGCGGCCCTCCGGAGAGGGCCGCTTCGACGTGCTTCGGACCGACGGACCTAGAAGTCCATGTCGCCGCCGCCCGGCATGGGCGGGGCCTTCTCCTTCTCGGGCTTCTCGGCCACGACCGCCTCGGTGGTGAGGAACAGGGCCGCGATCGACGCCGCGTTCTGCAGCGCGGAGCGCGTCACCTTGGTCGGGTCGATGATGCCGGCCTTGAACATGTCCACGTACTCGCCGGTCGCGGCGTTCAGGCCGTACCCGACGTCGAGCGCGCGGACCTTCTCGATCACGACGCCGCCCTCGAGACCGGCGTTCGCCGCGATCTGCTTGATCGGCTCCTCGAGCGCCCGCCGGACGATCAGCGAGCCCGTGAGCTCGTCGCCCTCGAGATCCACCTTGTCGAGCGCCGCCTGCGCGTTCAGCAGGGCCACGCCGCCGCCGGGCACGACGCCCTCCTCGACGGCCGCCTTGGTCGACTGCACGGCGTCCTCGATGCGGTGCTTCTTCTCCTTGAGCTCGACCTCGGTGGCGGCCCCGACCTTGATGACCGCGACGCCGCCCGCGAGCCGCGCGAGGCGCTCCTGCAGCTTCTCGCGGTCGTAGTCGGAGTCGGTCTTGTCGATCTCGGCCTTGATCTGGTTGATGCGGCCCTTGATGTCCTCTTCCTTGCCGCCGCCCTCGACGATCGTGGTGTCGTCCTTCGTCACCATGACCTTGCGGGCGGACCCCATGAGGTCCAGGGTCGCGTTCTCGAGCTTGAGGCCGACCTCCTCGGAGACCACGGTTGCCCCGGTCAGGATCGCGATGTCCTGGAGCATGGCCTTGCGCCGGTCGCCGAACCCGGGGGCCTTGACGGCCACCGAGCGGAAGGTGCCGCGCATCTTGTTCACGACCAGCGTCGCGAGCGCCTCGCCCTCCACGTCCTCGGCGATGATCAGCAGCGGCTTGCCGCCCTGCATGACCTTCTCCAGGATCGGCAGCAGGTCCTTGACCGCCGAGATCTTCGAGTTGGCGATCAGGATGTACGGCTCCTCGAGGATCGCCTCCATGCGCTCGGGGTCGGTGACGAAGTACGCCGAGATGTAGCCCTTGTCGAACCGCATCCCCTCGACGAGCTCGAGCTCCATGCCGAACGTGTTCGACTCCTCGACCGTGATCACGCCGTCCTTGCCGACCTTGTCGACCGCCTCGGCGATCTGCTCGCCGATCTCGGGGTCGGCGGCGGAGATGGCGCCGACGTGGGCGATCTCCTCCTTCTGCTCGACCTCCTTGGACTGGTGCTTGATGCTCTCCACGGCGAGCTCGACGGAGCGCTCGATCCCGCGCTTGATCGCCATCGGGTTGGCGCCGGCCGCCACGTTGCGCAGGCCCTCCTTCACGATCGCCTGCGCGAGCACCGTCGCGGTGGTGGTGCCGTCACCCGCGACGTCGTCGGTCTTCTTGGCGACCTCCTTCACGAGCTCCGCGCCGATCCTCTCGACGGGCTCCTCGAGCTCGATCTCCTTGGCGATCGAGACGCCGTCGTTCGTGATCGTGGGGGCGCCCCACTTCTTCTCCAGGACCACGTTGCGACCCTTGGGGCCGAGCGTGATCTTCACGGCGTTCGCGAGCATGTCCATGCCACGCTCGAGCGCCCGCCGGGCTTCCTCGTCGTACGAGATCAGCTTCGATGCCATCGGCTCCTCCTCTGCTCGGTTCCGCGCGTCTACCTGCGCAGATACCCTCGATGACTGCTAGCACTCTCAACAACCGAGTGCTAACGAATGGTACCCAGGCGGAGCTGCCAGATGGCAAGGCGGCGCCACGTGGTCGCCGCCTCGGCGTGCTCAGCAGTCCCGGAACGTCTCGACGCTCACGAGCGTGTCCCCGGGGTCCGCGTCGTACACGTCCTGGCCCGGTCCGCCGTTCGCGACGTCGTTGCCCCCGATGCCGTCGTCGGTCGCCACGCAGAAGTCCCGGCCACGGCCGCCCTGCACGATGTCCGAACCCGAGTCGCCCCGGACGGCGTCTCGGCTGGGGCCACCCTCGACGTGGTCGTCGGAGCCACCCCCCGTGACCAGATCGGCCCCCCGCCCGCCGCTCACGTCGTCGGCGCCGGGGCCACCGTCGATCCGGTCGTTGCCCCGGCCACCCACGATGCGATCGTTCCCGCCGAGCCCGACGATCGCGTCGTCCCCGTTGCGACCGCAGATCACGTCCCGGCCGGGCGTGCCCCGAAGGACGTCGTTGCCGCTCGTGCCCGAGATCGTGCACCCCGACGGGCCGGCGGGCTCGAGCGGCCGAGCGCGCGACCGCGCTCGGAACGATCATCGACGTGACGACACCCACGACGACGGCCGCGCGCAGGCACCGATCACTCGTCGGTGCCGCCGGTCTCCACCATCCCGTGGATCTGCTCGACGATCTCGGCGTTGGCGAGCGTGGTGACGTCGCCGAGCGGACGGCCGCGCGCGACGTCCCGCAAGAGCCTCCGCATGATCTTGCCCGAACGCGTCTTCGGAAGGTCGTCGGTGAAGATGAGGCCGTGTGGTCGCGCGATCTTGCCGATCTTGTGAGCGACGTGCTCCCGGAGCTCGGACGCGATCTCGTGGTCGCCTTCGAACTCGCCCTTCAGCGTGACGAACGCGACGATCGCCTCGCCGTAGACGTCGTCGGGCCTCGAGACGACGGCTGCCTCGGCAACCCTCGGATCGTCCACGAGCGCGCTCTCGATCTCGTACGTGGACAGCCGGTGCCCCGCGACGTTCATCACGTCGTCGATGCGCCCGAGCAGCCAGAAGTATCCGTCCTCGTCCCGCTTGGCGCCGTCACCCGCGACGTAGGTCTCGGGCCCGTACTTCGAGAAGTAGGTCTCAACGTAGCGGTCCGGGTCGCCCCAGATCGTTCGCGCGATCCCGGGCCACGGCCGCTTCAGCACCAGGTAGCCGCCGCCGCCGAGCGGCACCGACTTCCCGGCGGCGTCGACGACGTCGGCCTGGATGCCCGGGAAGGGCAGCGTGGCCGAGCCGGGCTTCAGCTTCGTGATGCCGGGGAGTGGGGTGATGAGGATCGCTCCGGTCTCGGTCTGCCACCAGGTGTCGACGATGGGGCAGCGTTCGCCGCCGATGAAGGTCCAGTACCAGATCCAGGCCTCAGGATTGATGGGCTCTCCTACGGACCCGAGCAGCCGAAGCGACGACAGATCGTGCATCGCGGGATGCTGCGTGCCCGAGCGCATGAATGAACGGATGGCGGTGGGCGCCGTGTACAAGATCGTGGCCCGGTAGCGCTCGGCGATCGCCCACCATCGGTCCGGGCCGGGAGTGTCCGGCGCCCCCTCGTAGATGATGCTGGTGGTGTGGTTGGCGAGCGGTCCGTACACGATGTACGAGTGCCCCGTGACCCACCCGATGTCCGCGGCGCACCAGTAGACGTCGTCCTCGTGGATGTCGAAGATCATCCGATGCGTCGCGGCCACCTGTGTGAGGTAGCCCCCCGTCGTATGCACGATGCCCTTGGGCTTCCCGGTGGTTCCGCTCGTGTAGAGCAGGTAGAGGGGGTGCTCGGCGTCCAAGGGTTCGGGCTCGCACTCGGTCGACTGTCCTTCGACCAGGTCGTGGTACCAGAGGTCCCGCCCCTCGGTGAACGTGTGCTCGCCGCCGGTCCGCCGGACCGTGACGACGTGCTCGATCGTCGGACACTCGCGGACCGCCTCGTCCGCGTTGGCCTTCAGCGGCACGACGGCGCCGCGGCGGTAGCCACCGTCGGCGGTGATCAAGACCTTGGCCTCCGCGTCGTTGATGCGATCGCGGAGGGCCTCCGATGAGAAGCCACCGAAGACGACCGAGTGCGGCGCCCCGATCCGAGCGCACGCGAGCATCGCGACCGGCAGCTCGGGGATCATGCCCAGGTAGATCGCGACCCGGTCGCCCTTGCCCACGCCGAGGCCCTTGAGGGCGTTCGCGAACCGGCAGACGTCGTCGAGGAGCTCGCGGTAGGTGATCGCCCGCTCCTCGCCGGGCTCGCCCTCCCAGAAGTACGCGACCTTGTCGCCGCCGCCCGCCTCGACGTGCCGGTCCAGGCAGTTGTAGGCCGCGTTGAGCTGGCCGCCCTCGAACCACTTCACCCAGGGGGGGTCCCAGGTCATGACCGTGTCCCAGCGTTTGACCCAGCCCAGTCGGTCGGCCTGCTCGGCCCAGAACGCCTCGTGGTCGGCCTCGGCGCGCTCGTAGAGCGAGCGGTCCTGGACCACCGCCCGAGCCGCGAACGCCTCCGCAGGCTCGAACACACGTTCCTCCGAGAGCAGCGCGGCGATGTGCTGATCGGCGTCCGACATGGGTACCACTCCCTCGCGCGGTGCGAACCGTCACGCATCGTACGGCCCGCAGGCTCGAAGGGCACCCCCGGGATTGGGCTTCGAGGTGCTTGCATCCGTGCCTGACAGGGCCCAGCATCGTGCCTAGAGGCCGCCAAGGAAGGCGGCCTCGAACCCTGCGGGGGGAAGGAGGCCCAACGTGGCCACGTACGAGGGGTACTGCGTGAAGGACCGCGAGAAGGTCCAGTTCGAGGGCACGGTCGTCGAGCTCAAGAACGGCCGGAAGGCAGCTCAGGGCACGTGTCCGAAGTGCGGGACGAAGGTGATGCGGATCCTGGGCAAGAGCGACGCCTAGAGCCCGCCGCTCGGAGCCGGGGCCTCCCGGCTCCGTTCAGGCAGGCAGCGGTGCCTGCGGAGCCTCCTCGGCAGACGCCGTCTCGTTCAACCCCGAGAGGAGCTGCTCCGACGTGAAGACCGTCGGGCCGGCCGTGCGCTGGTGGCGTTCGGCCAGGTCGGCGACCGTGGTGCGCTGGAAGACCCCGTCGATGGCCCGGGCCACCTCGCCCCAGAAGCCCTGGAGCCCGCAGCGCGAATCCGCGAAGCACGTGTGGTCCGTCGGCTCCAGGCAGAACATCGGGTAGAGCTGCCCCTCGATCGCGTCGGCGATCTGGGCCACGGTGATCTGGTCGGGATCCTTCGCCAGGCGGCACCCGCCGCCGGCGCCGCGGAAGCTCTCGACCAGGCCCGCCTTGTGGAGCGCCCCCAGCTGCTGCTCGAGGAACCGGACCGGGATCTGCTGTGCCTGGGCGATCTCGCGCGCAGGCACGAGGGCCCCACTCTCCCGGCGCATCGACAGCTCGATCATCGCCCGCATGGCGTACTCGAGCTTCTGGGAGATCTTCAGCATGCCCGATTCACTGGCTCATCCTTGAGGCCAATGTAGGAAGGGCCCGAGGGGGTGTCAACGAGCCACTCCGTGCCTGGCACGCACGCGTGTGGCCCGGGCGGGTCCCACAGAGATGGTCCCCCTGGGCCATATTGCGTGCCCCCGGCTCGGCCGATACTCGGGGAAGCGAGCGATCTACGGATGGAGACGACCTTGCGGGTGCTGGTGATCGACGACGAGCCGGACGTCCTGATGCTCTGCCGGGTGAACCTCGAGCTCGCCGGGCACGAGGTCATCGAGGCGACCAATGGCGAGGTGGGTCTCGAGCTCGCCCTGCGGGAGCGCCCGGACGTGGTCGTGCTCGACGTGATGCTCCCCAAGATGGACGGCATCTCGGTCATGGGGACCCTCGCGAACGACGAACAGACCCGCGATGTCCCCGTGATCCTGCTCACGGCGAAGACGCAGCTCGAAGATCGTCGCGCGGGGTGGCGCGCAGGGTGCACCGAGTACCTGACGAAGCCCTTCTCCCCGGTCGACCTGGTCGGGATCGCCGAGCGGGCGAGCGCGATGTCGGCCCTCGAGCGCTCCCACCGCCGCCGGCGAGAGCTCGCACAGCTCGGCGCCTGAGCGGTCCGGCCGCCCCGTCCTGCCCCACGTAGACTCGACGCGATGCTCCCGGTCGTCCCGATCCAACCCAAGCGTGTCTCGGAGTACGCCGAGGCGGCGGGCGAGGAGGCCCTCGATCGCCTCCAGGACGCCGCACACCAGCTCCGAGGCCTCAGGGTCCTGAACGTCAGCAGCACCGCCTACGGCGGCGGCGTGTCCGAGCTGCTCCAGACGCAGGTCCCGCTCATGAACGACCTCGGCGTCGACACGACGTGGGTCGTGATCGAGGGGTCCGACCGCTTCTTCAACGTCACCAAGGCGGTGCACAACGCGCTCCAGGGCGCCGAGACGCATCTGGACGACGAGATGCGCGAGACCTACTGGGAGCGGATGCACGCGAACGCCGCCGAGCTGCCCGACGACTACGACGTCATCGTGGTCCACGACCCGCAGCCGGCGGCGATGCTCCAGGTGCTCGAGGACACCTCGCGTCGCAAGGGCAAGTGGATCTGGCGGTGCCACATCGACCTCTCGGCCCCCTACCGGCCGGTCTGGGACTTCTTCGAGCCGATCGTGAACCGCTACGACGCGGCGATCTTCACGGCCGAGGAGTACGTCCAACCCGGGGTGCAGGGCCCGATCAGGGCGTTCATCCCGCCGTCGATCGACCCGCTGAGCCCGAAGAACGCGCCGATGATGGAGTCCACCTGGCGCGGCGTCCTGACCCCGTTCGGCGTGGACCCCGAGCGTCCCCTCATCACCCAGGTCTCGCGCTTCGACCCGTGGAAGGACCCGCTCGGCGTCATCGACGCGTTCCGCCTGGTCCGCCGAGAGGTCCCCGAGGCGCAGCTGGCGATGGTCGGATCGCTGGCGCACGACGATCCGGAAGGCATCCGCTACCTGGATCTCACCACCGAGCACGCGGCGGGCGACCCCGACATCCATCTGCTCACCAACCTGAGCGGTGTGGGGGACAGCGCGGTGAACGCGTTCCAGCGGGCGTCCGACGTGATCGTCCAGAAGTCGCTCCGCGAGGGCTTCGGCCTGGTCGTCGCCGAGGGGATGTGGAAGTGGAAGCCCGTCGTGGGCGGCGACGTGGGGGGCATCCGCCTTCAGATCGAGGACGGGGTGACCGGCTTCCTGGTCAACGGCATCGGCGAGTGCGCGGAGCGCGTGGTGGAGCTCCTGCGCGATCCGGAGCGGCGCAACGCGATCGGCGAGGCGGGACGCGAGCTCGTCCGGGAGCGCTTCCTCTGCCTGCGCGAGATCGACGACACGCTCCGGTTGATCTCGCGGATCACGGCATGAGTCCACCGATCATCGTCGCCTCGAATCGAGGCCCGTTGACGTTCGAACGCGCCAAAGGCGGCGCTCTCCAGGCTCGGCGCGGCTCCGGCGGTCTGGTGACGGCGCTGTCCAGCGCCCTGATCGAGGCGGAGGGCGTCTGGGTGGCCGCGGCGATGTCCAAGGGCGACCGCGAGATGGTCGCGGCCTCCAAGGGCGGCAGGATCGACCACGCGGAGGGGGACGTTCGGTACCGCCTGCGGTACCTCGACATCCCGCCCGACATCTACGACGGCTACTACAACCGCATCTCGAACGGCATGCTGTGGTTCGCGCACCACTACCTGTGGGACACGGTCACGTCGCCATCGTTCGGACCGGACGTCGACGAGGCGTGGGAGGCGTACGTCGACGTCAACCGTCGCTTCGCGACGGCCCTGGCGGAAGAGGGCGCGGCGCTCGGCGGCGACACCGCGTTCCTGATCCAGGACTACCACCTGTCGCTGGTCCCGAGGATGCTGCGCGAGCTGGTGCCGGACGCGCTCATCGCGCACTTCTCGCACACCTCGATCGCGGGCCCGACGTACTTCCGCATGCTGCCGGCGCGGATCCACGACCAGGTCCTGTGGGGGCTGATGGGCGCCGACGTCCTGGGGTTCCACTCGCCGGCGTGGGCCGAGAACTTCCTGCTCTCGGCCCGTCAGTTCCCGGGGGCCCGCGTCGACCTCGCCCGTTCGCGCATCGTGACCGAGGGCCGCGAGGTGACGGTCCGCATCCATCCGATCTCGGTCGACGGCCGAGCGATGCGCGAAGAGGCCGCGACGCCGCGGGTGCGCAGCCTCCGGCACGCGCTCAACCGTTGGCGCGACAACAACCGCCTGATCCTGCGCGTCGACCGGCTCGAGCTCACCAAGAACGTCGTGCGCGGGTTCCAGGCCTACGAGCTCTTCCTGCGCCGCAACCCGTCGTGGATCGGACGGGTCCGGTTCCTCGCGCTGCTGTCGCCCTCGCGGATGGAGCTGCCCGAGTACCGCGACTACACGGAGGCCTGCCTCGCTGAGGCCGACCGCGTGAACGAGGCGCTCGGCCGCGACGGATGGATGCCGATCGAGCTCAGACTCAAGGACGACTACATCGGCGCGATCGCCGCGTACGGCCTGTACGACGTGCTGTTCGTGAACCCCGTGATCGACGGGATGAACCTGGTCGCGATGGAGGGCCCGTTGCTCAACCGCCGCCGCGGCGTGTTGGTGCTCTCGCGCAACGCGGGTGCGTACGGACGGCTCGGCCGGTACGCCCTGTCCGTGAACCCGTTCGACGTGGACGAGATGGCCGACGCACTCGAAGAGGCGATCACGATGCCGGTGGACGAGCGCACTCGGCGTTCGCGTGGGCTCTCCCGGCTGGTGCTCGCGAACCCGCCCGCGCGGTGGGTCGGCGGACAGCTCGAGGACCTCGAGCGCGCCAAGCGACGGCGCCGCTAACGCGTCCGGGCGTTACAGCGTCCGAAGGAGCTCCACGAGCTCGGCCGGGCCCTCGGCGACGACGTCGGACGCATCCACCAGCGCCGGCGGTGTCTCCGGTCCGCGGACGGCCACGCGGACCGCCGCGCGTACGTCACCGGAGGCGATCAGCCGGTCGAGCGCACCGAACGCGTCGAGGTCGGCATGATCGTCGCCCGCATACAGGATCGCCTTGAGCCCGCGCTCGCGCGCGAGCCGTTCGACCGCGCCGCCCTTCAACGGCCGGTCCGGCGGCACGAGCTCGAGCACCATCTTGCCCTCGATCAGCTCGAGCCCGGCCTCGGTCGCGACCGGCTGCAGGGCGACCAGGAGCGCGGCTCGAGCCGAGACCGGGTCGGGGGCCTGCCGGTAGTGGATCGCCACCGAGACGCCCTTGTCCTCGACCCAGGCCTCCGTGACCTCGGTGACCGCCGTCTGCACCTGCGGGACGACCGCGGTCACCAGCTCGTTCGCACCGTCCTCGAGTCCGTAGAGGCCCACGTACGTGACGTGCGGGACGTCCAGGAGCGCCGCCACCTCTTCCGAACGCCGTCCCGTGACGATCGCGACGGTTCGGTACCGCTCGGCGAGTTCGAGGAGCGCGTCGCGGGCTCCGTCCACGGGACGCGCGTGGTCGGGACGCGCCACGATCTCGGCGAGGGTGCCGTCGAAGTCGAGCACGATGCCCGCGGCGTCCGCCTGCGTTCGGAGAGCGTCGAGGTCAGTTCGACTTGAGGGTGGCGTAGTCGTTCCCGAGGAAGATCGCTACCTGCGTCGAGGGATCGATGTCGGCCGTGTCCGGCGTGAGCCTGACCACCTCGACCCCATCGAGCTTCTTGAAGAAGCTGCTCGCGAGGTAGTCCGCCTCGACCTTGTCCTTCGGCGCGGTGTAGTACAGCGTCGTGACGGGGTACGACGTGGGCGCGTCGGCCGGATCCTGCGTCGCGATGTACCCGAGCTCCTCGAGCTGCGCCTGCGTCTCGCCGGCCAGCCCGCTCACGCCCGCACCGTTGAATACGGCGATCCGGACGCCGACGACCGTCGGGCTCGGCTCGGCCCCGGTCCCACCCGTCGCCGTCGTCGCACCGGTCGGCCCGGTGGTGTCGGTGCCGCCGGTGGCGACTGGCGGGCCGCCGGTCGGCACGGTCGTCCCCCCGCCGCCCCCGCCGCCGTCGCCCTCGCCCAGCGCGGGGAAGGCCTGATCGATCACGACGATGCCCGCGATGACGAGGGCGACGATGATCGCGAACCGGAGCGTGCTGGCGGCCAAGGAGAGGTAGAAGCTCCTGTTGGTCGGTGGCTGGTGCACGCCATCCTACCCCAGGGCTACAGGGGAAGCCCGAGCCGACGCGCCAGGCGCTTGCGCCGACGCGACTCGCGGAGCCTGCGCAGCCGACGCACCAGCATCGGGTCGTACCGGAGTGCCTCCGGGAGATCGATCGCTCGCATCAGGAGCTGCTGATACCGCGTCGACGAGATCCCGAAACGCTCGCGGATCCGGCGCTCCTTGGCACCGCCCTCCAGCCACCACGAGCGCTCGAAATCCAGGACCGCGCGGGTTCGCTCGTCGAGCTCGGGCGCGAGATCGCGCGGTTGGGCTCCCACGCAGGCGAGGGTAGCGGGCCCTGCCGACGCTGCAAGCACCTCCGGGCGAGCGCCCGAAGGATCAGGCGGAGAGCGCCCGGACCTGGCGGACGGCGACCGTGAGGGCGGCGAGGTCGCTCGCCTCCTCGAGCGCGATCCCGCGCATGAACCGGCCGAGCCGGGTCATCGACTCCTCGCGCTGGTCCAGGAACGAGGCCAGGGCCTCCTCGACCGGCATCCGATCGTCCCCCTGGCCGTCGCCCTGCGCGAGGACCCGCTCGGCCACCTGGCGACGGGTCAGGCGCAGGTCCTCCTCGAGGGCCTGGAGCGCCCACCGGTGCCACCGGGTCGTCGTGGTGACCTCGGCCAGGCGCGAACCGAGCCAATCGAGGTAGACCGCCTCCCCGACGAGGAAGAACGCGCGGGTCACGTCCTCGATCGGCCGGCCCGTCGCGCCCGCCACGTCGGCCACGTTCGGACCGTGGACGAGGAACGGCTGGAGCACGTGGGCGCGCGCGATACGTTCGGGGACGCCCCGGTCCATCAGGGCCCACGCGGCGCGTTCGCGCTCCTGTCGCCATCCGGCCGGCGCCACCTCCCCGACCGCCTCGGCGAACGATCGGAAGGGTCCCGCGTGCGCCTCGATCGCACGGCCGAGCTGACCGGGGACGTGCTGCAGGTACCACCGCGCCGTCACCTCCACCAGGTCATCGACACCCTCCATCAGGTCGTCGAGCAGCGCGGGCTCGAGGGTGCCGACGAGCGCCTCGATCTCCTCCCACCGTTCGACGGCGCCCGTGACGTCGCGGGCGATCCGGTACGCGCGGGTCACGTCGGCGGCGTCCGCCCCGGTCTCGGTCACGACACGCGAGACGAAGGTGATGCCCTGCGAGTTCACGACGTCGTTGGCGACCAGCATCGCGATCAGCTCGCGACGCAGCGGGTGCTCGTTGAGCAAGGGGCCGAACCGCTCCACCACCGGCGGCGGGAAGTACCCGCGCAGGTCGGTCTCGAGGTAGGCCGAGTCCGGGAGCGAGGACGCGAGCAGCGCGTTCGTGAGGTTCTGCTTCGCGTACGCGAGGAGCACGGCGAGCTCGGGACGCGTCATCCCGCGGTTGGTGCGCCGCCGCTCGGCCATGTCCTCGGCGTTGGGCAGGGCCTCGAGCTCGCGTTCCAACACCTCGCGGGTCTCGAGCCCGACCATCAGGTCTTCGTACGCCTCCATGTGGTGCGCGGAGGTGACCGCCTCCTGGGAGAGGATCTGCGCCTGCAGGAAGTTGTCGTAGAGCACGTGGCGGACGACGTCCTCCTCGACCTCGGCGAGCAGGGCGTTCCGGTCGTCCGTCGTGAGCTCGCCTCGCCCGACGGCGAGGCCGAGCAGGATCTTGAGGTTGACCTCGTGGTCGGAGGTGTCGACCCCGCCCGAGTTGTCGATGAAATCGGTGTTGATCCGCCCGCCGCCCAGCGCGAACTCGATCCGGCCTCGCTGGGTGAAGCCGAGGTTGCCGCCCTCGGCCACGACGCGGGTGCGGAGGTCCTTGCCGTCGACGCGCAGGTCGTCGTTGACCCGGTCGCCGGCGTCCGCGTCGGACTCGGTCGTCGCCTTGACGTACGTGCCGATGCCGCCGTTGTAGAGGAGGTCGACGGGGGCCCTCAGGATCGCCGAGATCAGCTCGCTCGGCGACAGCTCCTCGGCGTCGATCCCGAGCGCGAGGCGGGTCTCGGGCGAGATCTCGATCGACTTGGCCGAACGCGGCCACACGCCCCCGCCCTGCGAGATCTTCGAGCGCTCGTAGTCGTCCCAGCTCGAGCCCGCCAGCTCGAACAGCCGTTTGCGCTCGGCGAACCCCACCGCCGGGTTCGGCGCCGGGTCGACGAACACGTGCCGGTGGTCGAACGCCGCGACCAGGCAGATCTGGTCCGAGTACAGCATCCCGTTGCCGAACACGTCGCCCGACATGTCGCCGATGCCGACCACGGTGAACGGCTCGTTCATCACGTCGGTGCCGATCTCGCGGAAGTGCCGCTTGACCGATTCCCAGGCGCCGCGCGCCGTGATCCCGAGCTTCTTGTGGTCGTACCCCGCGGACCCGCCGGACGCGAACGCGTCGCCGAGCCAGAACCCGTACTCGGCGGAGATCGCGTTCGCGGTGTCCGAGAAGGTCGCGGTCCCCTTGTCGGCCGCGACGACGAGGTACGGGTCGTCCTCGTCGGTCACCACGACGGCCGGCGGATGCACGACCGTTCCGTCGACGAGGTTGTCGGTGAGGTCGAGCATGCTGCGGACGAGGGTCTCGTACTGGCGGGTCCCTTCCGCCTTCGCCGCCTGCGGGTCTTCGATCGTGTGCTTGAGGACGAAGCCGCCCTTCGCCCCGGTCGGCACGATGACGGCGTTCTTGACCATCTGCGCCTTGAGGAGCCCCAGGATCTCGGTGCGATAGTCCTGGCGCCGGTCGGACCAGCGGATGCCGCCGCGAGCCACCCGCCCGCCCCGCAGGTGGATGCCCTCCATCTCGGGTGAGTAGACGAAGATCTCGAACAGCGGGGTGGGCTTCGGCATCTCGGGCACGGCGGCCGATCGCAGCTTGAACGCGATCGAGCGACGACCGGGGACGTAGACGTTGGTCCGGACCGTCGCGTCGATGACCCCGAGCGCGTTGCGCAGGATCCGGTCCTGCTCGAGGGAGCGCACGGCATCCAGATCCGAACGGATCTCCGCGCGGAGGGTGTCGGCGGCCTCCGGATCACGCGGCCGCGCCGGGTCGAACCGCATCTCGAACAGCCGCACGAGCTGCTCCGCGATGGCCGGGTGCGCGGCGAAGGCGTCGTTCTTGTACTCGACGGGGAAGCTCGAGTTCACCCGATGGTGGTACTTGCGGTAGGCGCGCAGGATCTGCACCTGTCGCCAGTCGATGCCGGCGGACACGACCAGGCGATTGAGCGAGTCGGACTCGCACTCCCCTCGCCACACCGCGCCGATGCACTCGGCGACGCGGGCGCCGGCCGCCTCGACGTCGATCGGCCGATGCCGGGTGTCGAGAACGCCGAAGTCGTGCAGGAAGCGTTCGTCGCCGTCTTCGCCCAGGAGCGTCGTCGGCCACTCCTCGATCACACGGAGGCCGAGGGCTTCGAGGATCGGCACGAAATCCGAGAGCTCGACCTTGCCGTCGACCTTGTACAGGCGGACGTGCGTGAGGGTCTGCCCCTCCTCGGTCTGGTTCGCCAGGCCGATCAGGAACCCCTCCTCGCTCCGCTCCAGCTCGTCGAAGCGCGCCACGTCCAGGCTCGCGATCGCTCCATCGGCGGTCGCCTTGTAGTAGTCGGGGAACCGATCCGCCCAGCGCTCGAACAGCGTCCGGGCGCGGGCCTCGCCGTGCTGTTGGATCAGCAGCTCCAGGAGCCGGTCGTCCCACGTGCGGGCGATCTCCCTGACCTCGCCCTCGAGCTCGTCGAGCGGCACCTCGGGGATCTGGCCGTGGCCGACGTGCACCGTGAAGTGGAGCTGGGCGATGCCGCTCTCCGTGAGCGCGACGTGGTGGTCGATCGTCGTCCCGTCGAACCGCTCGATGAACAGGTCCTGCAGCCGGAGCCGGACCTCGGCGTCGAACGCATCCCGCGGCATCGCCACCAGCAGCGAGACGCTCCGACCGTACGGATCGCGGCGCGCGAACAGACGGACGTCCTTCGTTTCGTGGACCAGCAGCAGACCCATGACCTGTTCGCGCAGCTCGTCGGTGGGGGCCGCGAACAGCTCGTCCTTGGGGAAGCTCTCGAAGATCGTGACGAGCGCCTTGTAGTCGTGCGATCCCTCGTAGAGGTCCTCCGCATCCAGGATCTGTTCGAGCTTGCGGTGGAGCAGCGGCGTCTTGCTCGCCGGCTCCGAGTACGCCTTCGAGGTGAACAGACCGACCATCCGGGCCTCGCCGACGATGCGGCCGTCCCCGGAGACCTTCCGCACGCCGATGTAGTCCATCCGCGCGCGTCGGTGGACGGTCGAGGGCCGGTTCGTCTTCGAGTAGATCAGGAGGTCGCCGCCCTCGATGCGGGCTCGCAGGTTCGGTTCGATCGTGTCGAGCGGCACGGGTTGCTCGTACGCCGACCAGTCGAGCTTGGACAGGATGCCGAGCCCCGAACCCCGCACCGCCGCGAGCGCGCGGCCCTCCGGCAGGTCGACGAGCTCGTACTCGCGGTAGCCGAGGAAGACGAAGTTCAGGTCGAGCAGCCATCCGAGGAACGCGACGGTCTCGGCCACCTCGTCCGCCGGGTACAACGCCGAACCGACCTTCGCGGTCTCGATCATGTGGCGCGCCGCGTCCTTCATCGCCTTGAAGTCGCGCACCGCGAGCCTGACGTCGTCGAGGACGCCACGGACCGCCTCCTCGAGCTCGGCGCGCTCCTGTTCGGTCAGGCGCTGCTCGAGCTCGAAGTGCATCAGCGACTCGCGCACCTCGGTCTCGCGTACGTGCACGATCCGTTCGAGCCGGCCGTCCGGACCGCGCTCGACGCCGATCACCGGGTGGATCACCCGACGGACGCTCAGGCCCCACGCCTCGAGCTCCTCGGTGACCGAGTCGTACAGGAACGGCGAGTCGGCGGCGCTGATCTCCACCACGGTGCCGAGCGCCTCGTACCCGTGCTCGGCCACGGTCGGTTCGAACACGCGGATCGCGAACTCGTCGGGTCGCCGCGTGTCGGCGAGCCGGAACGCCCCCACGATCACGCCGACGAGCTCGGCGGGCGGTCGTTCGGCCAGGTCCTGCGGCGGGAGCCGCCGCGTGAACGCCAGCGCGAACGCCCGGAGGGCCTCGGCCCGGTCCGGCGGCACCGAGGCGTCGAGGAGCTCCAGCACCGGGGCGGGCAGAGCGCCCGCGGTCACCTCGTCCGTGGTGCTCACGCTGGACATGGTACCCGTGCCCGAACAGGCCTCCGACCTGCGGGTTCGGTCTGCCTTCAGTCTGGGGTCGGACCGGCCGACCCATGAGAGGATGGCCCGGGCCCGCCCGAGGCTCTCCAGGATGGTCGAGACCAGCCACCGCGCGAGCGGCACCGTCGACGAACACGAGCTGCGCTCCGTCGCCCAGCTCCGGATGCTGCATGCCCTGGCGACGCGGCTGAACGCGCTGGACGACGTCGACGCGATCGGCGAGGCCATCACGACCGAGCTGAAGACGCTGATCGACTACCACAACTGTCGGATCTACTTCCTGCTCGACGACGGCGTCACGCTCTGGCCGATGACCTTCCGGGGCGAGCTCACCGAGTACGAGTCCGAGACGCACGAGGAGCTCGTCACCCAGGTCGGCGAGGGGATCACCGGCTACGCGGCGATCTCGGGCGCCACGTACTACGCGCCCGACGCGCTCCACGACCCGCGCGGCTGGCAGATCGAGGGGACCGACGAGATCGACGAGACCCTCCTGGCGGTGCCGCTCAAGGTGGGCGACCGGGTGACCGGGGTCATCGTCCTGTCGCACCTGGGGATCGACCAGTTCGACGAGGAGGATCAGCGGGTGCTCGAGGTGCTCGCCTCGCACGCCTCGGTCGCCTACGAGAACGCCAGCCTGCTGCAGAAGGAGCGCGAGGCCGCCAAGACGGCGTCGGCGCTCCTCGGTCTCTCGCAAGCGCTCAGCGGGGCCGGGAACGTCCGCAGCGTCCTGGCACGCGTCGTCGCCGCCGTGCCGTCGATCATCGACGGGTCGGTCGTCGTCGCCTACCGGCGCGATCACAAGAGCGGGGACTTCGTCCCGGTGCATCACCGAGGGCTCCCCGCCGACCGGTCGCCGGCGACGATCCCCGCCGAGCTCGCGAACGGCTACCTCGCCTCCCTGGAGGAGCCCTTCGTGATCGAACGCGACGTCGCCGAACTGGTGCCGAGGGAGTTCTGGCTGACCGACGAGGCCGCGGCCGCGCTGATCGCCCCGATGAGCTGGGAGCCGGACGAGTTCGGGGCGCTGGTCGTGGTGGCGCCGCTCGCGGACGCCACCTACTCCGAACGCGACCGCGACCTGGCACGAGGGATCGCGCAGATCGCCTCGCTCGCGCTCGGGAGCGCTCGGCACGTGAGCGAGCTCGAGCGGTTCCACGAGCTCGCCGAGACGCTCGACGCGATCTTCTGGGAGGCCGAGCCGAAGACCCTCACCTTCACGTTCCTGTCGAGGCGTGCATCCCTGGTCCTCGGGCAGGAGACCGACGAGTCGGAGGCGTTGCCGCAGCGGTGGGGCGACCACATCGTGGCGGACGACCGCGCGCCGATGACCTCGACGCTCCGCGCCGCCGTCGCGACCCCGGGCGACGATCTCGACCTCGAGTACCGGACCCGCGGGCGCGAAGGGGAGACGCTCTGGCTCCGCGACATCGTCCACGTCGCCGTGGACGCGAAGGGCAGGCCGGTGGTCCGCGGGCTCATCGTCGACGTGACCGAACGCAAGCGCGCCGAGCAGGCCTTGCGCCGCAGCGAGCAGAAGTACTCCGAGGCCTTCCACCGCGAGCGCGAGGCGACCCAGCGGCTGCGCGCGCTCGATGAGATGAAGAACACGTTCCTCGAGGCCGTCTCGCACGACCTCCGCACCCCGCTCACGTCGATCCTGGGCTCCGCGGTCACGCTCGAGCAGTCGGGCCTGGACATCCCCCGCGAGGACGCGATCGATCTGCTCCAGCGGATCGCCTCGAACGCCCGCAAGCTCGAACGGCTGCTGGGCGACCTCCTCGATCTCGACCGTCTGCAGCGCGGGATCATCACGCCCCAGCGCCGGCGGATCGACGTCGGCGCGCTCGTCCGCGATGCGGTGCAAGAGTTCGAGCAGCTCGGCGGGCGCGAGGTGGAGTGCGGGTCGGACGAGCTCATCGCGAACGTCGACCCCCCCAAGGTCGAGCGCATCGTCGAGAACCTGCTGTCGAACGCGTCGAGGCACACCTCGCCGGACCGTCGCATCTGGGCGCGCGTGGACCGGCGAGAGGACGGGATCCTGGTCGTCGTCGAGGACGAGGGCGACGGCGTCCCGGACGAGCTGAAGGACGCGATCTTCGAGCCGTTCCGCCAGGGACCGGGTCCCGCGAGCACGTCGCCCGGCGTGGGCGTCGGGCTCTCGCTCGTCGCTCGCTTCGCCGAGCTGCACGGCGGGCGGGCGTGGGTCGAGGACCGTCCCGGCGGGGGCGCCTCGTTCAAGGTCCTGCTCGCCGAGGCCTGAGCCGGTACCTCTGGTTGCTTGCCCGAACGGGGAGCCGGTAGCGTGAGCGCCGCCTTCCCCGAGGCCGGAGGACATGTCCGATCCCACCGACGAGAGCCGCGCGCCCGATGACGCCCACCACGAGCCCGCGAACCCGACGATGACCACCGAAGCACCTGCGCCGGACGCGGAGGCGGCTGCGTCCCGGCGCGACTGGCCGAGGGTGCTCGGCAAGGTCGTCTTCTTCGCGATCGCGCTGTTCCTGTTCATCCTGGCGATCCAGCTGATGAAGGAGGGCGCCAAGGCGATCGCGCCCACGCTCGAGGACAGCCCGCTGTTCTCGAACGGGATCTCGACCCTCGGGGCCGGCTGGCTCGGGGCCTACATCGTGCTGAGCGGCTCGCCGATCGCGGCGGTGGCCCTGAGCCTGTACGTGGGGGGCGCCCTCACCGAGCTCCAGACCTTCACGATGCTCTCGGGCTCGCGTCTGGGTGCGTCGTTCGTCGTCCTGTTGGTCGGGTTCCTGTACGCGATGCGGAACAAGGGCCACAACCGCGGCGAGTCGATCGGCATGGGCGTGCTCGCGCTCTCGCTGACGGCGATCGTCTACGTCCCCGGGATGCTGCTCGGGTACGCGATCTTGAAGTCCGGAGCGCTGGACGGGATCCAGCTCAGCGCGTCCGAGGACGTCCTCTCGCTGATCGACTACATCTGGGGACCGGCCCTCGACCTGCTCACGAAGCTTCCCGGATGGACCCTGCTCCCGCTCGGCCTGGGGCTGATCCTGATCTCGTTCCGCTTCCTGGACAAGGTCCTGCCGCAGCTGGACGGCGAGCGGCACGGGGGCAAGCGGCTCGAATGGTTGAAGCGTCCCTGGCCGATGTTCGCGCTCGGGTGCGTCGTCGCGACCCTCACGTTGTCGGTCTCGGTCGCGCTGACGGTGCTGGTCCCGCTCGCGAGCCGCGGCTACATCAAGCGGGAGGAATCGATCCCCTACATCATGGGCGCGAACATCACGACGCTCGCCGACACCCTCGTGGCGGCGATGGTGCTCGGCAACGCCGTCGCGGTGCACATCGTCCTCGCCGAGGCGATCGGCGTCTCGCTCGTCTCGCTCGTGTTCCTCGCGTTCCTGTTCGGACCGATGAAGCGGTCGATCATGGCGCTCGACGAGTGGGTGGTCTCGACGAACCGTCGGCTGTGGCTGTTCGTCGCGGTGTTGTTCATCCTGCCCGCGATCTTCCTGACGTCGGGGATCTGGATCGGCCCGATCGCGCACTGACCGGCGGGCTCAGGCGGGACAGTCGGCTTTCCCGCTGTCGGCGTCCACCCTGCACGAGCTCACATCGACCGCCTCGAATGCCGATGCGGGCACCATCTTGAGCTGATCGAGGAGATGGTTGCGCCAGTGGCCGTCGCGCGTGCCCTGGAAGTACCAGTCCGAGCCGTTGTCGGCGAGCATCAGGCCGTACGTCTGCATCGCGCGCAGGATCGTCCGAGCCCTCGCGCTGAACCCATCGAGGTCGTAGTTCGCCTTGAGCCGGAAGCGCGCGCCCATCGGCGGGCAGTCCGGGTCGTTCACGCCCGCCTCGTGGCGGGCCGGCCAGACGTACGCGTCGGTCGTGCACGAAACGGTGAACCGGATCGCGTGGTCGATGCTCCCGGCCTTGACCTCGTCCCAGCGCACCAGGCCGGGCAGGATCGGGAGGCCCGCGGCGTCCGCCGAGGTCCACGTCTCGGGGCGCAGACGGTTCGAGTCCAGGTCGAAGACGGCGCCGCTCCCCGCACGCGGATCGCCGTCGTTCCACGAGGCCGCGAAGAGCTCGTAGAGGCGGCAGGTCCCACGCTCGACGATCAGCGCGTGCCGGTCCGAGCCGCCCTCGATCGGCGTCCTGGCGTCGAACGGGTACGGCCCGCGATCGCTCTCGTCGGCATAGGTGAACCGAACGTGGACCTTCGCGTGGCGGCGCCCAACGACGTCGAACGGGAGCCCGTACGACGGCGGCCCGAAGTCCGGGTGCAGGTCCGTGGAACCCGCGTCGGCCGAACGCAGCCACCGGTCGCTCAGTTCGTGCACGGGAAGCGTGTCGACCCGGGTGTTCCAGATGTTCGAGTCGGGGAAGACCTGGCAGTCCGAACCCGGGATCGGGTCGGCGCCCGCGGCGACGGGAACGACCGCCGATCCGACGAGGACGACGCAGGCGAGCGCCTTCGCGGCGAGTTGGCGTGTGCGCATGGTCAGGGCATCGGCATCTCGGCCGTCCGACCTTGACGGATGCGGTTCGGCAGGCTGGAGCCGGCGGTCGGATTCGAACCGACGACCTGCTGTTTACAAGACAGCTGCTCTACCCCTGAGCTACGCCGGCGTTCGGGCGAGCCTAGCAGCGGTGAACCGCCAACCGGGCGAAGCACCGCCGCCCGGTGCCGGCTCCTCACGCGTCCCCGAACCGTGCGAGGCAGCACGAACGCATAGAGCGCGGCGGCGAGCGAGGCCGACGCGTTGAGCGAACCGACGTGGCCATGCATCGGGAGCCGCACGAGCACGTCGCACGCCTGTCGGGTGAGCCGCCCGAGCCCCTCGCCCTCGGAACCGAGCACGACGGCGACGCGGCCTTCCGGGGGTTGCTCGTCGAACACGGTCCGCTCGGCGCGCTCGTCGAGCCCGACGACCGTGAAGCCCGCGTCCTTGAGACGTTCGAGCCCGCGGGCGATGTTCGCGATGCGCGCGTGCGTCAGGTGCAGGAGGGCGCCGGCCGAGGCTCGGATCGCGGCCGGGGTGACGTCGGCCGCCCGCCGCGTGCGCGTGACGAGCATCGTCGCGCCGGCGGCCTCACCGGATCGCGCCGCGGCGCCGAGGTTCTGCGGGTCGGTGATCCCGTCGAGGACGACCACCAGATCTTCGGGACCGAACGGCCACGTCGCGAGCTCGCGCTCGCCGATCGTCGTCGGCGCTCCGGTGATCGCCACGACGCCGCGGTGCTCGGCCGCGAGCCCGTCGAGCTCGGTTCGGCCGACCTCGCGCACCTGGAGCCCCGCCTCGCGACACGCATCGAGCACGTCCCGCAGACCGGCGGTCGCGCGCGCGTCCCGGGAGACGAGGACCTCCTGCGCCGTGCCCGCGCGCACCGCTTCCAGGACCGCTCGCCGGCCCGCGACGACGGACGTGGTCACGGCCGCGCCAGGACGACGAGCGCGAGACACCCGACGCCGTCCCCGGTGAGGCCGAGCCCCTCCGGGCGCGTGGCCTTGACCGAGACGCGGTCGCTCGCGACCCCGAGCGCGGCGCCCAACGACCGGCGCATCTCGTCGCGGGTGGGCGCGATCGACGGGCGTTCGGCCACGATCGTGAGGTCGGCCGAGACGGGGTGTGCCCCCGCGTCCCGAACCATCGCGACGACACGGCCGAGCAGGTCGAGCCCCCCGATCCCCGCGAACGCCGCGTCGGTGTCGGGGAAGTGCTCCCCGACGTCGCCGAGCGCGACCGCCCCGAGGAGCGCGTCAGCGAGCGCGTGACACACCACGTCGCCGTCCGAATGCCCCGCGAGCCCCTCGCCCTCGAAGCCGATCCCCCCCAGCAGCAAGGGACGCCCCGCCGCGAACGCGTGCAGGTCGAACCCGAGACCCACGAGCGGTTCGGTCACCGGGCGAGCACCTCCGCGAGCCGGACGTCGTCCGGCGTCGTGATCTTCAGGTTCGTGCGCTCGCCTTCGATCGCGCGGACGCGATAGCCGGCCCGCTCGAGCAGGAGCGCGTCGTCCGAACCCTGGAACCCGTCCGCGGCCGCGCGATCGTGCGCGTCGCGGAGCGCCGCCGCCAGGAACGCCTGCGGCGTCTGCGCGAGGGCGAGACGGTCGCGCGGCTCGGTCCCCTCGATCGTGCCGTCCTGCACGCGTTTGACCGTGTCGACCACCCGGAGCACCGGGACGACCCCGTCCCACCCCTCGAGCGCCTCGAGCGTGCGGGTGAACAGGTCCGAGGACGCGAGCGGTCGCGCCGCGTCGTGACACAGGATGCGTTCGGCGTCGGCGCCGACGGCCGAGAGCCCTGCCACGACCGATGCCTGCCTCGTCTCGCCGCCGGCGACGACCGCTTCCACGCCGAACCCCTCGACCGCTTCCCTCACCGGGTCCTCGAACCCGGGCGGGGCGACCACGATCACGCCGGTGACCGACGCGGCGGCCACGGCGCGTTCGACGGCACGGGCGACGACGGTCGCGCCGTCGAACGGCATCAGTGCCTTGGGGATCGGAGAGTCCATCCGCTCGCCCCGTCCGGCGGCGAGCACGATCGCGACGGCCCCGTCCACGGGGCCGAGGTTACTGGAGGTTCGCGAACACCATCCTGCCGGTCGCGGTCTTGATGACGTTGCGGACCACGATCGGGGTGTCCGAGCCGATCCGCTCCCCGGCGGCCTCGACCACGACCATGGTGCCGTCGTCGAGGTAGCCGACCGCCTGTCCGGCCTCGCGGCCCGGCTTGACCAGGTGCACGTCGATCTCGTCGCCGATCCCCACGGGCAGGCGGAACGCCGCCGCGAGGTCGTTCAGCCGCGGGACCGGGACCCCGACGGCCTCGGCCACCTTCGAGAGGTTGTGGTCGGTGGTGACGAGCGACGCGCCGCGCTCCCGCGCCATGCGGACGAGCACCGCATCGACGTCGGACCCGCCGTCCTCCTCGACCAGATGGACCTCGACGGTGGCGGCGCGCTTGAGCTCGACCACGGCGTCGAGACCTCGCCGGCCGCGGGCGCGCCGGCGGGGATCCGAGGAATCGGCGATCGTCTGCAGCTCACGCAGCACCTCCGTGTGGATCAGCAGGTCCCCCGACAGGAAGCCGGTCGCGACCAGGTCCAGGATCCTGCCGTCGATCAGCGCGCTCGTGTCCACGACGAAGACCTTCTCCGGCTTGCCGGCGGCCCTCGGCTTGAGGCCGATGAGACCGAACAGCTCCTCGTGCTTGGTACGCCCGATCCGGAACCCGAGGAACCCGAGCGTCACGTAGGCGAACGCCACGCTGGTCCACGCCGTCAGCGGCGGGAGCCGGAACACGGGGACCGAGAGCAGGGCCGCGACCGCGAGCCCGGCGACCAGCCCACCCGCACCGGCGACGATCTCGGCGGCCGGGACCTTGCGGAGCTCCTCCTCCATCGAGTGCACGGCGGTGGCCGTCTGGCGCCCCAGCACGCCCCCCAGGACGAACCCGGTCGACGTCCCCAGAACGACGTAGGCGAGGGTCTGCGAGGGAGACGTCGCCACGCGGTTGGCGACCGTGTAGCCGGCCGCCGCGAACAAGGTGACGAAGATCAGACGGACGAACTCGACCAGGCGGCCCTTGGGCGCGGAACGGCGTTCGGAGGCCTCCCGAGCACGGAGGCGTCCGCGCCACGAGCTCTCCTCGTGCGCGAGCATCTCCTTGGAAGCCTCGACGCCGCGGGCATGCGACTTGAACCGGGCGTGCCTGAGCCGAGCGGGTGGTTCGGGGGTTCGGGTGCCTGGGGGCTTTGCCTCAGGCCTCCGCCATCACGCGGGCGCCGTGGGACTCGTCGAGCACCTTGTCGATCATCGCCTCGGCCTTCTCCTCGCTCCCGCCGGTGGCGTAGGTGAGCTCGGAGATCAGGATCTGCCGGGCCTTGTTGATCATGCGCTTCTCGCCCGCGGACAGGCCGCGCTCGCGCTCGCGGATCGAGAGGTTCCTGACGACCTCGGCGACCTGGTAGATGTCGCCGGACCGCAGCTTCTCGATGTTGTTCTTGAAGCGCCGGCTCCAGTTGGCCGCCATCTTCGACTCGTCCTCGCGGAGCACGTTCAGGACCTTCTTGACCTCGTTCTTGCCCACGACCGAGCGAAGCCCGACCTCCTCGGTGCTGTCGACCGGCACCATGAGGGTCAGATCGCCGTAGGAGACCCGCAGCTTGAAGTACTTGCGCTTCTCCCCGAGGAACTCGCGCACGCACAGCTCTTCGATGACTGCCGCTCCGTGTTCCGGATGCACAACCGTGTCGCCTTTGCGGAACACGAGACCCCCTAGAGTCGGTGGACGAGGACTGGCGGAACCTGGTCAAGGGTAGCACGCGGGCCTCCTGACTCGCAAATCAAAAGCCCAGGTCAGAGGCCTCTTTCGGCCATTTCGGGACCGTCGACCTAGGGCGGAAGGTCGCCCGTCGGGCCTGCTGGGCGCGCTGCCGCCCAGGTCAGCGCCTGCATCACGTGCCGCACCGGGACCGGCCGGAGCCCATCGACGCCCTCGGTCCCCTCGGGCACGAACACCGTCCGCAGGCCCGCGGCCTTGGCCGCCGAGAGACGGGCGGCCATCCCGGGCGCGGGACGGACGACCCCGGTCAGCCCGATCTCGCCCACGAACGCCGACGCGGACGGCGCAGGCACGCCGGCCGCCGCCGAGGCGACCGCGGCGGCCACCGCGAGGTCGCAGGCCGGATCGTCGAGCCGGGCTCCCCCGGCGACGGCCCCGAACACGTCCGCGCGCCCGAGGCCCAGACCCGCGCTGTCGAGCACCGCTCCGACCAGCTGGAACCTCCGCAGATCGAGCCCGCTCGCCTGCCGCCGGGCCGTGCCCTCGCCCCGGGCGACGAGCGCCTGGACCTCGACCGCGAGCCCTCGGCGGCCCGCCAGCGGCAGCGCGGTGGCCGCGCCCGGCTCTCCCCCGCCGGGCAGCAGGAGGTCGCCGGGGTCGATCTCCCGCAGGCCCGACGCGGTCATCTCGAACCAAGCCACCTCGCCCTCGGCCCCGAACCGGTTCTTGCCGGCCGAGAGCATCCGCAGCCCCGAACGCGGATCGCCGTCGAAGGCCAGCACCACGTCCACGGCGTGCTCGAGCGCTCGGGGGCCCGCGAGGTCGCCGTCCTTGGTGACGTGCCCGGTCACCAGGACCGAGATCCCCTCGGCCTTGGCGAACCCCACCAGCGCGTCGGCGCACCCTCGGACCTGCGACGGCCCGCCCGGCACCTGGCCCGCCACGGGATCGCGGAGCGCCTGGATCGAATCGACCGCCAGCAGGAAGGGTCGAGCCGAGCGTGCTGCCTCCACCACGGCGGGGAGCTCGCGGCCCGACACGAACGAGAGGCTCGAGCCATCGATCCCGAGCCGGTGCGCCCGGGCCGAGACCTGGCGGCGCGACTCCTCACCCGACGCGAACAGGCAGGGGAGCCCGGCGGCCGACAAGCTGGCCGCCATCTGGAGGAGAAGGGTCGACTTGCCGATGCCGGGCTCCCCTGCGAGCAGCGCCACGGTGGAGGGGACCAGCCCGCCACCGAGGACGCGATCGATCCCGGGCAGCCCGGTCGAGACCCTGCGCTCGTCGGCGTCCTCGTGCTGCGAGCGTCTCGAGGGGAACGTGCATCGAGGCGGGGCGTGTACCGCCCTCCTCGATCGTCCCCCAGGCGCCGCAGCCGGGACATCGACCCGCCCACTGCGCGAGCTGCTGCCCGCACTCGCGACACGACAGGACCGTCCGGACCTTGCCCATGCGGAGAACGGTAGTCGAGAGGGTCTGACAGCAGGGGATCGAGTGTCGGCGTCCGGCAGTAGGGTCCGTTGCTCGTTGGTCCGATGGACGTAGTCCTACCGGGTGCGAGAAAACCCTTCACCGGAGTATCGACCCGGGACCCCCGGCACCCGATAACCGAGGGACTGGAGGCGCGGAGATGCAGAGGGTTCGAGCGGACGGGTTCGGGCGGCTGGATCCGCTGGACGACGCCCGGCCCCATCGGGCCTCCGGCACCCTCGCCGAGCTCCCGCCGGAAGCGTTCGAGTACCCGTTGGCGATGGTGGAGTGGCATGACGCCTGGTTCGACCTCGATCAAGCGGACCCCAACGACTGCCGGAGCGACTACCTCGTCCGCACGGTCGGGTTCCTGGTGAGCGAGGGACCCCGGCTCGTCTCCCTCGCGCAAGAGCTCCTGCCGGATGGCGAGGGGCTCCGAGCCGTCACGCACATCCCGCTCCCGATCGTGGAGCGCATCGTCCTCCTCGGCCCGTCGCCGGAGCTCGACGACCACGGGAGTCCGCGCCCCCTCCCGACCGGGTAGACTTCACGGGTCCGAGGTCCTCGATGAGGGCCACGATCCGGAAGGAGGGATGCACGATGGCCGAGACTGCCCTGGTCGTTCCGCCGCATCCCTCGGGGATCGGGCGCTAGCCCGACCGACCGGCGTCCGCGCCGAGCCGCCCCGATGGGGCGGCTTTTTCCGTTCCCGGCACCGGCGACCGGCTGGCGCGCGTGCCGACCCGACCACCGATCGAAAGGACACCGCGTTGGATACCGAACCGCTCGAGGACGACGACGTCGAGGCGAGCTCACTCGATCACTTCCTGCACGAGGGTCTCATCACCGACGTCGTCCGCATCGTGAAGACCGGCAAGGAGGCCTCGGTGCACCTGTGCCGAGGGAACCGTTCGACGACGGGCGAGGACCTCGTCGCGCTCAAGGTCTACCACCCGCTCGACCGGCGAGACTTCCGCGACGAGTCGATCTACCGCGACGGCGAGTGGATCGAGGAGCGCAGGATCCGCGCCGCGCTGGAGAAGAAGACGCGGTTCGGCCGCCAGGTCCAGGGTGGCCTGTGGGTGAGCCGCGAGTGGGAGACCCTGCGGGCGCTCGCCGCGGCGGGGCTGCCCGTCCCGCGACCGATCGCGTCGACCGACGATGCGATCCTGATGAGCTACGTAGGCACTCTCGACGTGGCCGCCCCGCAGCTGCGCTCGCTCAGGCCCGACGCCGTCGAGGCGCAGGACCTGTTCGAACAGGTCCTGCGGGCGATCGAGCGGATGCTGTACGTCAACGTGATCCACGGCGACCTGTCGGCCTACAACCTGCTCGTGTGGGACGGCCGCGTGGTCATCATCGACCTCCCGCAGGCGGTCGACCCGCGCAAGAACCGGCACGCGCCGGCGCTGCTCGAGCGTGACGTGCGGCGGATCTGCGAGCACTTCGAGCGGTTCGGGGTGCGATCGGAGCCGGAGCGGCTCGCCGCGGACCTGTGGACGGCGTGGGAGTTCGCCGACCTCGTGCCGGAGGAGCTCCGTACGGGGATCGAGATCTAACCCTCGCGGGCGCCGCGGAACTCGAGCGTGTAGCGCCAGCTCGAGCCGTCGGGCGCGTGCTCGAACGCCTGGAGCCGTCCGGTCTCGCCCCCCGGCAGCAGCATCGGCAGCCCGAGGTGCTCCTCACCCGGCCACAGGTCGTGTCGAGCTCGGTCCTCCATCCGGACCATCGTCATCGGGAGGTCACCCTTCGATTCGAGCGGCTCGCCCCACTCGGCGGTCTCGGTCGGCACCAGCCGCCGGTACCGGACGAACCGAACCGAGACGTGCATCAGGACGGGCTCGCCCGGCGACTTCCAGGCCTTCCCGAGCGACCGCCACTTCTGCCCGTCCCGCGACGTCTCGACGAGCCAGCATTCCTCGTTCCCGAAACCCATGGGGCAAACCCTACGCCCGAGGTGCGGGCTAGGGGAACGCGGCCATGTGCTGCTCCAGCTCGTGGAGGACGAGGCGCAGAGCCCGGTTCTGTTCTTCGAGATCGTCCAGCCTGGCGTCGAACGAGAACGCCCAGACGTTGAAGAGCACGGCGCCCGCCTCGACCCGCCGAACGCACTCGGCCGTGTCTCGAGCTCGCTTCATCGATCTCGCGAGCGCCTGGTGATGGGCAGCCGCCGCATCGACGAGCTGCATCGTCCCTTCGCGGACCATCCGGCCCACCTCGAGCCCGTGCGCGAGCACGGTCTCGGGTTCGCCCGACGTGAGGATCTCGACCGGATCCGGCGACCGAGCGCCGGCCACCGGCTCGAAGTCCTCCACGCTCTCGCGCAAGACGTCCATGGCACAGGAGGCGCACAGGAACTGCTCGCCGAGTCGCACCAGCGACTCTCGGTCGCAGAGATCGCACACGACGAGCGCGTGATCGGGCGACCCGAAGGCGCTCAGCTCGGCGCAGGCTGTGCACAGGTACTCCCTGCCGCTTCGAACGCCGGCCTTCGCGCCGCAACGATCGCAGCGGACCTCGAGCAGGCCGTTCGATGTGGATCGTAGGTTCGATTGCATCGTTCGCTCCTTCGCTCGTGCGGCCAACCCGAACGCTCCTAGGGTCGGACGCGGGATCGGTCGAGATGTCGCCCGGGCAGGATCAGCCGGGACGTTCGACCGACAGAGCGAGGGTGGCGCCGAGCATCGGCACCGCCCGAGGGGTGATCGAGGAGAGGAACGGAGGCTTGAACGCGCGGATGGACACCGTGAGGGCGGCCAACAGGAACAGCAACGTCACCGACGAGCCGGCCCCGCGCCCGCCGAGCGGCACGCTCGGTAGGCCGGCGGAGGCTCCCCCGGTCGCCGTGTGGGCCGGGTCGGGGTCGCCGGAAGGGGGAACCATCGTCGTGGAGTACGGAGACCATGTGAGGTCGCCACCGAGCTCCCCGCGGCGGCCGACCGATGTCATCCCATCGTCGCCCTCGCCGTCGGCGATACCGCCCGCCGACCGAGGATCCGGAACGATCACACCCGGCGACGGGAGCCCTGGGAGCGGTTCGAAGGGGTCTGCACCGCCCGTCCCGACGATCCCTCTCGTCGGGGGGATGACGGGATCCACGACCGGGTCGATCGTGTCGGTCACGGTCCCGATGACGGGGTCGACCGTGTCGGTGACGGTCTCTACGATGGGGTCGACCGTATCGGTGACGGTCTCCACGATGGGGTCGACGGTGTCGGTGACCGTCTCGACCACCGGCTCGACGGTCTCGACCACGGGCTCGACGGTGTCGGTGACGGTCTCGACGACCGGATCGAGTGCGCCGGTGACGGTCTCGTTCGGATCGAGCTCGCTCGCCCTGGATGTTCCCCCGAGGACGACGAGCATCAGGACGGTGAGGAACGCGAACACGAGCAACCGCGGCCACCGACGCGCACGCCGTGACGCGCGGGGGGGTGGGCCCTGCCTCACCTGCGATCCGAACGTTGGCTCGTCATGCATGCGCTCTGACGACCTCCACGAGAGCAGGTTGCGACTCCAACCAACCAAGTTCGGGGGCGGCCGGTCAATCCCCTGGACGGGTTACGTCATCCGCCACGGGTGGGCCGTTCGGAAGAACGCCCAGGTCGCCAGTCACGGCCCTCGTTCGGGCCGTTCCGCGGGTATGGGCGAGCGATCGTGAGCGGATCGGACACCGAACGGCCCGGAGCCTCACGGTTGCCGGGCCTTCGGTTTGCGGGGGTCGGCGCCGGGGCGCCGGACCCACATGGTGTTCTTGCCGGCTCAGGCCTCCGACGAACCCGCGAGCTCGACCGGCGGGACGTCGGGGGGAACCCCCGCGCCCTCGAACACGATCTCGCCGTCGCGCGCGTCCACGATGATCGTCTGGCCGGCGCGGAACTCCTTCCACAGGAGCTTCTCGGACAGCGGGTCCTCGACGAGTCGCTGGATCGTCCGCCGCAGCGGCCGGGCGCCGAGCGAGGGGTCGAACCCCTTCTCGGCCAGGACACCCTTGGCGGCGTCGGTCAGCTCGATCTCGAGATCCTTGGCCTTCAGCTGCTCGGTGACCCGCTTCATCAGCAGGTCCACGATCTGCTTGACGTCCGCCTGGGTGAGCGAGTGGAAGACGATCACCTCGTCGATCCGGTTCAGGAACTCGGGCCGGAACGACTTCTTGAGCTCGTCCATGACCCGGTCCTTCATCTTCTCGTAGGTCATCTTCTCGTCCGGACGCGCCGCGAAGCCGATGCCGGGTCCCTTCTGGATGTCCCGGGTCCCGAGGTTCGAGGTCATGATGATGATCGTGTTCTTGAAGTCGACCTGGTGACCCTGCGAGTCCGTCAGGCGCCCGTCCTCCAGGATCTGCAGGAGCGTGTTGAACACGTCGGGGTGCGCCTTCTCGATCTCGTCGAACAGGATCACGCTGAACGGCTTGCGGCGAACGGCCTCGGTGAGCTGGCCGCCCTCCTCGTACCCCACGTAGCCGGGGGGCGAGCCGATCAGACGGCTGACCGTGTGCTTCTCCATGTACTCGGACATGTCGAGCTGGATCAGTGCGGCCTCGTCGCCGAACAGGAACTCGGCGAGCGCCTTGGAGAGCTCGGTCTTCCCGACCCCCGAGGGGCCGAGGAAGATGAACGAGCCCGAGGGCCGCTTGGGGTCCTTCAGTCCGGCGCGGGTACGGCGGATCGCCTTGCTGACCGCCGTGATCGAGTCCTCCTGGCTGATGATCCGCTTGTGGAGCTCGTCCTCCATGCGGAGCAGCTTCTCGGTCTCCTCCTCGGTGAGCTTGAAGACGGGGATGCCGGTCCAGGTGGCGAGCACCTCGGCGATCTCCTCCTCGTCGACCTCGGACAGGACGTCCATCTCGCCCGACTTCCACTCGCGCTCGCGACGCTGGCGCTCCTCGACGAGCTGGCGCTCCTCGTCGCGGAGCGATGCGGCCTTCTCGAAGTCCTGCGCGTCGATCGCGCTCTCCTTGCGGAGACGGACCTCGGCGATCTTCTCGTCGACCTCGCGCACGTCGGGCGGCGCGGTCATCCGGCGGATCCGCATCCGCGAGCCCGCCTCGTCGATCAGGTCGATCGCCTTGTCGGGCAGGAACCGGTCGCTGATGTAGCGGTCCGACAGGTTCGCGGCCGCGACCAACGCGTCGTCGGTGAACGACACGCGGTGGTGCGCCTCGTACCGGTCGCGCAGGCCCTTCAGGATCTCGATCGTGTGCGCGACGGACGGCTCCTCGACGCTGATCGGCTGGAACCGCCGCTCGAGCGCCGCATCCTTCTCGAGGTGCTTGCGGTACTCGTCGCGCGTGGTCGCACCGATCGTCTGCAGCTCGCCGCGCGCGAGCATCGGCTTGAGGATGCTCGCCGCGTCGATCGCGCCCTCGGCCGCCCCGGCGCCGACGAGCGTGTGCAGCTCGTCGATGAACAGGACGATGTCGCCGCGCGTGCGGATCTCCTTCAGGACCTTCTTCAGCCGCTCCTCGAAGTCGCCGCGGTACCGCGAACCGGCGACGAGCGCGCCGAGGTCGAGCGTGTAGATCTGCTTGCCCTTGAGGGTTTCGGGGACCTCGCCGCGGACGATGTCCTGCGCGAGGCCCTCGACGATCGCGGTCTTGCCGACGCCGGGTTCGCCGATCAGCACCGGGTTGTTCTTCGTCCGGCGCGACAGGACCTGCATCACGCGCTCGATCTCCTTCTCGCGGCCGATCACCGGGTCGAGCTTGGTGTCGCGCGCGAGCTGCGTGAGGTTGCGACCGAACTGGTCGAGCACCATCGAGCCCTGGCCCGCCTGCTCCCCCTGCCCGCCGGGCGTGGTCTCGCCCTTGCCGGCGGTGTAGCCGGACAGGAGCTGGATCACGGTCTGCCGGACGCGGTTCAGGTCGGCGCCGAGCTTCTGCAGGACCTGCGCCGCGACCCCTTCACCTTCGCGGATCAGGCCGAGCAGGATGTGCTCGGTCCCGATGTAGTTGTGACCGAGCTGCAACGCCTCGCGGAGCGAGAGCTCGAGGACCTTCTTGGCGCGCGGCGTGAACGGGATGTGACCCGTCGGCGCTGCCTGGCCTTGGCCGATGATCTCCTCGACCTGCTGACGAACGGCCTCGAGCGAGATGTTGAGCGACTCGAGCGCCTTGGCGGCGACCCCTTCTCCTTCGTGGATCAGACCGAGCAGGATGTGCTCGGTCCCGATGTAATTGTGGTTGAGCATCCTCGCTTCTTCTTGGGCGAGGACCACGACGCGGCGGGCTCGGTCCGTGAAACGCTCGAACATCTTCAGTCCCCCGGGGCCGGAGCCCCATCTTATCGAACGGCCTCGGGGATCTGCGGACCCCGTCCTACCCCCGAGGCAAGTCGAGCGCTCCGGTGTGGCACGATCTCGTGCGCCCGCCGAAGCGCCCCACGCAGGGGAGTATACCCCCGACCCTCCATGCAACCTCCCGAGCCTCCCGTTCGTTCCCACGATCGCTCCCTCCCCATTCCTTCGGTCATATCGCACGACCGGATGAGCGCCGATCCGAGGCCGGAGAAGATCTAGGCCCTCCTGCGCGGGCCATAGCCCGAATGGGCCATGCAGATTCAGCCGTTTGGGGCGTTTACCCGCGGCGACCGCTCGGGCAGGATGCAGGGAACGGAAACCTCTTGGTCTTCCCTGAAGATCCTTCCCGGCGAGGAGAAGACACGTTGCGGGTCTTGGTGGTGGATGACCACCCGGCGTTCCGCCGGGCGCTCACGTCCGCGTTGAAGATGGTCAAGGGCATCGAGGTCGCCGGCGAGGCGGGCGGGGGCCGAGAAGCGACCGCCCGCGCGCGCGTGGACGAACCCGACCTGGTCCTCATGGATCTCTCGATGCCCGATTTCGACGGGATCGAGGCGATGCGCAGGATCCACGAGGACCGACCCGACCTGCCCGTCGTGATCTTGACCGCGCACGCCGATCCCGGCGTCGAGAAGGAGGCGCGGGAGGCGGGAGCCTCGGGGTTCCTCGCCAAGGGGACGGCCCTGGAGGACATCGTCATCGTGCTCCACGAGGCGACCGAGGGCGCCGCCTAGGTCCGGCGGTTCGCCGAGCCGCCCGGCACCAGAACCATCCCTCCAGGCACGACCCGCACTTCAAGCGCGCCGCGAGCATGCCGATACAGGTGGATGGATGAGGCGCGCACGAACCCCACCTGACTCGACCGAGGGGCTTCCCGGCACGATCGCCACCGAGGCCCGGATCGTCGGTCTCCGCGACTTCAGCACGCCCTCGCTCGAGGCGGTCGAGCATCGCCGGATCCAGCTGTGGATCCTGACCTCGATCATGCTGGTCTCGGTCAGCGTCGGCGTCGTGGTGCTGTCGATCTGGCCGACGTCGCACGGTTCGGTGATCTCGTCCGGCCCGCTGCGGTGGGGCATCGTCCTGATGTCGGTCGGCTTCTGCGCGTACGCGATCGACAAGGAACGCCACCTCCAGAAGCTGTCGAGGCTCCTCACCGACGAACGCGTCCTCACCGCGGCGCTGTCGAACCGCCTGCGCGAGCTCTCGCTGCTGCTGCAGGCGGGCAAGGCGATGAACGCGGTCCTCGAGCTCGACGCGGTCCTGGACGTGATCCTGCACAGCGCGCAGGAGCTGCTGGTCGGGGCGAGCGGCTCGATCATGCTCGTGGACGGTGACTCGCTCGTCGCCCGATGCGTCCGCAACAACCCCGATGCGCTCGGGCGGCGGGTCGCGATCGGCGAGGGGATCGCCGGCCGCGTGGCGATGACGAAGGAGCCGCTCCTGATCAACGGGCGGCCGACCTCGAAGGAGTTCCCCGGGCTCGACACGCGCAAGCAGGCGGTCTCGAGCGCGATGTCGGTGCCGCTGGTCCACCGCGACCAGCTGCTGGGCGTCCTCAACGTCAACGCCGGGGACGGCAACACCTTCAGCGCCTACGACCTGCGCGCCCTCAGCCTGTTCGCCGAGCAGGGCGCGGTGGCGATCGCGAACGCCCGCCTGTTCGACGCCGAACGCGCCCATGTCGTCGAGCTCGTCGAGCTCGACCGGATGAAGTCCGAGTTCCTCGGGCTCGTGACCCACGAGCTCCGGACGCCACTCACGGTCGTGCTGGCCGCCGCGCAGACCGGCAAGCAGCCGAACTCGCCGATCGAGACCTCCGAGCTGTTCGAGATCATCGAGCGCAACGGCAAGAACCTCGCGTCGCTGGTCGAGGAGCTGTTGATCGCCGCGAGGCTCGAGCAGGGCGACGTGGCCACCGAACCCGTCCTCGTCGATCTCGCCGACCTCGTGCGGACGGTCGCGCGCGACTTCGGCGTCACGGAACGACCGGTCGAGGTCGACGTCCACGAAGGGCTCTCGGCGATGAGCGACCCCGACGCGATCCGGCGGATCCTGGTGAACCTGCTGGACAATGCGCACAAGTACGGCGCCGCACCGATCCGCGTGACGCTCGAGCCGGGCAACGACTGCGTGGTCCTGAGCGTCTCGGACGCCGGGCCGGGCCTGCCCGTCGAGGAGCGGGAGCGGCTGTTCGAGCGGTTCCGCCGGGCCGACACGACCGGCAAGCCGGGTCTCGGCCTGGGTCTGCCGATCGTCCGCGGGCTGGCGGCCTCCTGCGGTGGCCACGTCTGGGCGGAGGACGCGCCGGGCGGCGGGGCCATGTTCCGGGTCGCGTTGCCGCTCGAGATCGCGAGCCTCGAAGCCGTCTGAGCCGGTCCCGTCAGTCGGGCGGGCGGTGCAGCGGGAACAGGATGACCTCCCGGATGCTCGCCGCGTCGGTGAGCAACATGATCAGCCGGTCGATCCCGATCCCGAGCCCTCCGGCCGGCGGCATCCCCTGTTCGAGAGCCTGGAGGAAGTCCTCGTCGAACGGGTGGGTCTCGAGCTCGCCCGTCTCGCGCGCCTGCTGCTGCAGCAGGAACTTCGCGCGCTGCTCGTCCGGGTCGGTGAGCTCCGAGTAGCCGGTCCCGAGCTCCATCCCGCCGATCACCGGGTCGACGTGCTCGGTCAGGCGGGGGTCGTCGCGGTGCGGGCGCGCGAGCGGTGACACCTCGCGCGGGAAGTCCAGGACGAAGGTCGGCTGGATCAACCCGGGCTCGACGAGCTTCTCGAACAGCTCGAGCGCGATCTTGCCCGCGGGCCAGGACGGGTCGACCGGCACGTCGTGGCGCTCCGCGAGCTCGGCGAGATCCGGACGTTCGAGCGTGACGTCCTCGCCGACGGCCTCGGACACGCTCCCGAGCACCGTCACGCGGCGCCACGGCCCGCCGAGATCGATGTCGTTGCCGCGGAACGAGACCTGGAGCGAGCCGGCCACCGCGAGCGCGCTCGCCTGCACGAGGTCGCGGGTGACCTCCATCATCGTCTCGTAGTCGGCGTAGGCCCGGTAGAGCTCGAGCATCGTGAACTCGGGGTTGTACTTCCAGCCCACACCCTCGTTGCGGAAGTTCCGCCCGATCTCGTAGACGCGTTCGAGACCGCCCACGAGCAGGCGCTTCAGGTGCAGCTCGAGGGAGATCCGCAGGTACAGGTCCATGTCGAGATCGCGGTGGTGCGTCACGAACGGACGCGCCATCGCCCCGCCCGCGATCGTCTGCAGGACCGGCGTCTCGACCTCGACGTAGTCGTGCTCGTCGAGGTACGCGCGGACCGCGCGCAACGTGTCCGCGCGCGCGTCGACCAGCCGCTCGCGCGCGTCGGGATCGGTCGCGAGGTGGAGGGAGCGCTGTCGCTGTTGGAGCTCCGGATCCTTGAGGCCGTGCCACTTCTCGGGCAGCGGCCGGAGCGCCTTGGTGAGCATCGCGAGCCGCTCGACGAAGATCGACAGCTCGCCCTTGCGCGTGGTCCCGACCCGGCCGGTCGCACCGACGATGTCGCCGAGATCCACCTCCGCCAGCAGTTCGCGGCCATCGGGTTCGGTGTCCTGGTTGACGACCAGCTGGATGTCGCCCGACCGGTCGCGCAGGACCAGGAACGCGAGCTTGCCCATGTCCCGCTTGAGGACGATCCGGCCGGCCACCGTTCGCCGGGCCTCGTCGATCGTGTCGTGCGCGAGCCGGCCGAACTCCTCCCGGATGCTCGAGGCCGTGTCGGCCTGCGGCACCCCGAGCGCCTGCTCGAGGTTCAGCGCGAATGCCCGGTCGCCGAGCCGCTCGCGGCTCTCGCGTCGGGTCCGCAGGACCTCGCGTTCGCGCCCGGTGGCCTCCTCGGTCACCTCGTCAGGCATCGGTGGGCCCGACGTTGCGTTCGAACACGAGGCGGAGACCCTCGAGCGTGAGCCACGGGTCGATCTCGTCGACGAACTGGCAATGCGGGACGATCTGCGCGGCGAGGCCGCCGGTGGCCACGACCGTGGCGCTCCCCCCGAGCTCTTTGCGGATGCGATCGATCATCCCGTCGGTCTCGGCCGCGGTCCCGAAGATCAGGCCGGACTGGATCGCGTCGACGGTGTTCCGCCCGATCGGCGACCTCGGCGCCTGCAGCTCGACCTGCGGCAGCCGCGCCGTCTCCCGCGACAGCGACGCGTTGGAGGTCTGGACGCCGGGTGAGATCGCGCCTCCGAGGAACTCGCCCTTCTCGGTGACCACGTCGTAGGTCGTCGCGGTCCCGAAGTCGATCACGATGCAAGGACCGCCATACCGGTTGAAGGCGGCGAGCGCGTTCACGATCCGGTCCGCCCCCACCTCGCGCGGGTTGTCGGTCTGGATCGACAGGCCCGTGCGGGTCCCGGGTTCGACCACGACCGCCGGGAAGTTGAAGTACCGCGTCACCATGTCGCGCAGCGCGGTGGTCGAGCCCGGCACCACCGACGAGATCACGACGCCGGTGATCTCGTTCGAGAACGAGAGGCCGGTCTGGTCCAGGAGTCCGGCGAACAGCACCGCGAGCTCGTCCGCCGTGCGCTCCGTCTCGGTCGACAGGCGCCACTGGTGCTCGAGCTCGGGGCCGCGGAACACCCCGAGGACGGTGTTCGTGTTCCCGACGTTCACCGCGAGCAGCACCCGCCGTCACCTCCCTGACCGGCCATCCTGCCACGCGGGGACGCGGCCCGACATCCGACCGGGCCGCTGGTCCTCAGGCCGCGGGGAGCAGGAGCGTGTCGATCAGCCGCACACCGCCGAACCGGGCGGCGACGAGCGCCCGGGCCTGGCCGTCGATCGTCGGCACCTCCTCGAACGTGTCCTCGTCCACGACGGCCACGTAGTCGATGCGCGCCTCGGACGTCGCGCCGATCTCGCGGGCCATCGCGGCCACGAGCTTGCCGGCATCGCGTTCGCCGGCGCGCGCGAGCTCGGCCGCCTCGGACAGCGCGAGGAACAGACACGTCGCGGCCTCGCGCTGGTCGGGCGAGAGCAGGCGGTTGCGGCTGGACAGGGCGAGCCCGTCGGGTTCGCGCACGACGGGGCAGCACCGGACGTCGATCGGCAACGACAGGTCGACGACCATCCGGCGGATCACCGCGAGCTGCTGCGCGTCCTTCTCGCCGAAGTAGGCGGCACACGGCCCCACCGCGTCGAACAGCTTGGCCACGACGGTGGCAACCCCGCGGAAGTGGCCGGGTCGTGACGCGCCCTCGAAGCGTTCGCCGAGCGGACCCGGGTCGACCGTGACCTCGGGCTCGCCGACCGGGTACATCTCGTCGACCGACGGCGCGAACACCAGGTCGACCCCCTCGCGTTCGGCGACGGCGAAGTCGGCCTGCTCGTCGCGCGGATAGGTCTCGAGGTCGCGCGCGTCGCCGAACTGCAACGGGTTCACGAAGATCGAGACGACGGTGAGGTCGCGTTCGTCCCTGGAACGTCGCATCAGCGAGCGGTGACCTGCGTGGAACGCCCCCATCGTCGGGACGAACCCCACCGTGCGCCCCTCGGCGCGGGCGCGTTCGCACGCCGCGCGGGTCCCGGCGATCGTCCTGATCACCTCCAGCGGACGAGCACCTCCTCGACGGCGTCGCGGCCCTGGGGCGGAACCCGTCCCGAGCGCTCGGCGAGCGCCAGCGCCAGGTCGGCGAGCGAAACGTAGGGCCGGACCGCATCGGGCACGTGCTCGGCCAGCGCTTCGAGGTTGCGCTGCAGGGTGATCGCGTCTCCGCGGACGGCCGGCCCGGTGAGCGCCTCGGCCGCGCCGACCCGGTGGACGTTCGCGAGCGTCGCGTCCTGCAGGGGCGCGAGCGCGGCGATCGGGTCGGGGACGCCGGCGACGCGTTGGAGCTCCTCCGCCAGAGCCGTCACCGTGACGACGTAGTTGGACGCGAACACGGCGGCCGCGTGGTACAGCGGCTTCCGCTCGTCGGCGAGGCGGAACGGGTGGCCGCCGCGCGTCACGCGCGAGGCGTTCGCCGAGCGCGTACCCGTCCTCGCCCGATGCGGTGACCGCGAACGACGCGCCGGGGATCGCCTCGACGGCGGCCTCGACGGTCGGACACGTCTGCAGCGGGTGAACGGAGAGCGTCGCCGCGCCGACCGAGGCTGCGGCCTCGAGCGCATCCAGACCGGTCGCGCCGCTCGCGTGCACGACGGCGCTCGCGGATCCGAGCGCGCCGGCCTCCGCCATCTCCTGGCAGACGGTGGCGATCACGGCATCGGGCGTCGCGATCACGACGATCTCGGCCCCGGTCGCGGCCTCGACGGCGTCGAGGACCGGGACGCCCGGGAGGAAGCGCGCCGCGCGTTCGGGCGTGGCAGGTCCTCCGGCGACCGCCACGATGCGATGCCCGGCGCGCTGCCACAGGACCGCGAGCGAGGTCCCGACACGTCCGGCACCCACGATCGCGAGATCCATCGTCCGAGTATCCCGCTCAGGGGATCCAGACGATCGGGCCGGTCGGCGGCGGCGTCCCCTCGGGGAGCGCGACCCGCGCGGGTTCGCCGTCGCGCGTCACGTAGATCGCCCCGTCCGTGGCGAGGTACAGGCGACCGTTCGCATCGAAGGTCCCGTCGATCGTCTGGCCCGCAGGCATCACGTACCTCGGCACCCGAGGTCCCGTCCCCGAACCCGCGAACAGGACGAAGACACCCGAACGTGCTCCCATCGTTCCGATCAGAGCGACCCGAGCGCCGTCGGCGGACCACGTGAGGATCCGATCGACCGCGAGGTCGTGCTCCCCGTCGCCCACGGTCACCGGTCCACCGACCCCCTTCCAACCGAGCATCGTGCCGGCCTCTCGCGCGGCACCGCTGGAGGTCCGCGGGGAGGCATCGGGTCGGAGCAGGAACGCCGCCGGCGGCGAGGCGGAGAGCATGCCCACGCCTTCGAACGTCAGGTGCGGGACGCCGACCGTGCCGGTCAGGTACACGCTCAGCCGATCGCCCGAGGCGGCGCTGAAGTACGTCGCGGCCTCGCTCCGGCTGAGCGACAGCACGGGCCCGCAGAACCCCGGATCGTCGAGCGCCCACTCGACCTTCTCGGTGAGGACGGTGACCAGGCGGATCCTGACCGGCGCGCACCCCGCGTGTTCGATCCGTCCGTTGCGAGCGAAGACCAGGCTCCTGCCACCCGGCCCCCACGCGATGAGATCGCCGCTCCCGAGCCGGTCGATGTCGGCGTCGGCGGAGGTGCCGCGCACGACGGCGGCGACCGTCCGATCGCGCACCCGTCGTTCGACACCGATCCATCCCGGAGCGGTGGCGGACAGGTCGACGAGCTCCGAGGTCCCGGTCGGGATGGACGCGCCGGGACGTCCCATCTCCGCGAGCAGGTCGACCATCCACAAGGTCGAGCCTCCTCGCCCGTCATCGACGGCGTAGACGATCGCACCGGAGCGATCGGCGTCCTCGCGTGCCGGCGTGCCCGCCGTCTCGGGCGTCGGGGCGAACAGCTGGATCGAGCCCACGATCGCGATGGCCACCCCCACCGCGATCGCGATGGACCGGCCGCGCGCGCCCGGCCGTCGCGAGGGGGCCTCCCCGACGCGAGCCTCGTCGAGGTCGAACGCCTCCGGCGTGCGCGTGACGTCCTTCCGGTCGGGGCGGTACAGCGACCCCCCGCAGGATGGGCAGGTGCGCGTTCGCGCCCGCCCCTGCCAGTCGCAGCGGAAGCAGACGGTCTGGTTCATCCCGGCTCGATCGAGAGCGGCGGCGCGAACGGCCGGACGCCGAACACCGCATCGGGCGGAAGCCGATGCGTCGACAGGCGCCGGCCGCCGGGGAGCATCGCGTCGGGGTCGAGCTCGCCGAGCGGGACCAGGACGAACCCGCGCTCGTGCATCCGCGGGTGCGGGATCACGAGGTCGGGCTCGTCGACGGTCCGCTCGTCGTAGACGAGGATGTCGACGTCGATCGTCCGCGGCCCCCAGCGTTCGGCCCTGACCCGACCGAGGGAGTCCTCCACGCCGAGGGCCGACTCGAGCAGCTCGCGCGGCGTGAGCGTCGTGTCGACCTGGATCACCGCGTTCAGGTAGGCGGGCTGCGGCGGCCCCACGGGTTCGGTCTCGTAGACGCGCGACGAACGCACCACGTCGACCCCTTCCATCGCGTCGAGCTCCGCGCGCCGCGACCGGAGGTGCTCGAGCCGGTCGCCCAGGTTCGAGCCGAGCGCGAGGTAGGCGGTCGTCGGCATGTCACCGCTCGACGGTTGCAGCCGCGGCGACGCCCTGGACCTCGTTCGAGCGCGCGGCGCGCGGGCTTGTGCACGATCACCTGCACCTTCACGACGCCGTCGAGCGCGAGAACGTCGTTCGCGACGGCGTGCGCGAGCGACTCGAGCAGGTCGAACGAGTCGCGCTCGACGGTCTCGCGCGCGGTCCGGATCAGCGTCCGGTAGTCCGACGTCGACGAGAGCTCGTCGTCCCCGACCTCGACCTCGACGTCCAGGTCGACGACGAAGTCCTGCGCCTGGTCCTTCTCACCCGGGTTCGCGCCGTGGCGACCGGACGCGGTGATCCCGGTCAGGAACAGTCGCGACGTCACCATCGGTCGTTCCTCCGGCGGCCGTCGGCCGAGCTCCACGGTGACGGCGCCCTCCTCGTGCTCGTGCGCCTGCGGGAGCCGTAGGTACTGGGTGCGGAGCCACTGCGCGATCATCGGAGCGACGGTCTCCGGGGCGTCCTCGAGGAGGAAGTGACCGCAGCCGGGCAGGAGCGCGACCGCGGCCCAGGGGAGGGCGTCGCCCAGGCGTTCGGCGAGCTGGGCCGGCAGAAACGCGTCGTCCTCCCCCCACAGGACGAACGCCGGGATCTCGAGCTCGGCTAGGCGCGGCTCCAAATCGACGAGCCCCACGCCGTCCAGCGCGTCGGCGATCCGCGCGAAGCGTTCGGCGCCGTCCGGGCCGGCGAACGGGCGCCGGAACTCGTCGAGGTCGGCCTCGGACAGGCGTTCGGGGTGTCCCATCCCCTCCCGGAAGAACCCCTCGAGCCACGAGCGGATGAACGCGTCGTCCACCTCGCCCAGACGCGAGCGGAGCTCCTGGATCCGCGGCGAGGGCCAGGCGTCGAACGCGACGGCGTCGACGAGCACGAGCGCCTCGACCCCGCCCTCGACCGCGAGCAGCTGCGCGACCCCAGCGCCGCGACCGTGGCCGGCGACGGCGAACCGCTCGATGCCGAGCGCGCCCAGCAGGGCTCGGACGTCGGCGGCGTGCGCCGAGAGGCGGAGGTCGGCACCCTCGGGCGAGTCCGAATCCCCCGACCCCAGCAGGTCGGGCGCGAGCACGCGCATCCACGGCGCGAGGAGCGGCACGAGATGCCGCCAAAGGTACGAGGAGGTGAAGCCGCCGGAGAGCAGCACGACCGGTGCAGCCTCGGGCTCGCCGGCCTCGACCACCGCGAGCTCGCCCGACGGCACGCGCACGCGGCGCTTCTCGGTCGCGATCATCCGCCGGCCCTCGCGATCGCGTCGGCCACGCGGACCGCGCGGACGACCTCCCTCACGTCGTGGACGCGCGCCAGATGCGCACCACGCGAGACCAGCCAGACGACCGCGCCGATCGTGCCCTCGACGCGGTCGTCCTCGGGGACGTCCAGGATCGTGCCGAGGAACCGCTTCCGGGACGGACCGACGAGCACCGGCCGGCCCAGGTCGAGCAGCGCGTCGACGCGCCGCATCAGCTCGAGGTTGTGCTCGAGGTCCTTGCCGAACCCGATCCCCGGGTCGATCGCGATCCGCTCGGGGTCGATCCCCGCGAGCTCGGCGGCCTCGATCCGCTGGCGGAGATACTCGTGCACCTCGCCCACGACGTCCTCGTAGCGCGGCGCTTCCTGCATCGTCGCCGGCTCGCCGCGCATGTGCATCAAGACGATGGCCGCGTCGCGCTCGCGGACGACGTCGAACATCTCCGGATCCGTTCCGCCGGAGACGTCGTTCACGATCGCGGCGCCCGCCCCGAGCGCCTCGGCCGCGACGCTCGCCTTGCGCGTGTCGATCGAGATCGGGATCGCCGGGTGGAGCTCGGCGAGTCGCTCGATCACGGGCCGGACGCGGTCCAGCTCCTCGTCCGCCGAGACGGCCTTGGAGCCGGGGCGGGTGGACTCGCCGCCGACATCGAGGATGTCGGCACCGTCGTCGACCATCCGGGTCGCGTGCGCCACCGCGGCGGCGCGGTCCAGGAACCGTCCGCCGTCGGAGAAGGAGTCCGGCGTGACGTTGAGGATCCCCATGACGAGGGTGCGCTCGGAGCAGTCGAACGCGCGCTCGCCGAGGCGCCAGATTGGACCGCCCACGGCCCCATCGTAGCCCCGGGTCCGCTCAGCCGAGGCCGACGTGCGTGAGCGTGCCCTCGTAGTTCAGGATCCAGACCGCGTCGGGCGCGACGGCCATCGCGACCGGGGTCCCGTCGTCCAGTGCGACTAGGGCGGTGGCCTCGCCGGTTGCCGGGTCGAACACGTTGAGGAGCCGACGGGTGTCGTCGACCGGGTCCGGGCTGAGGAACCAGATCCCGCGGTCGTCGGCCTCGACGAACCCGCAGCACTCGACGAACCTCGGAGCCAGCGTCACCGGCGGCTTCGGGGAAGCCACTCGGCGATCGGGTCGAACCGGACGAACCCGGGATCGGTCGAGAGCCAGACCTGTCCACGCCACAGGACGGGCATCGGCGTGAAGGTTCGCGACGGCACGTCGCTCGAGGAGGCCGCACCCGTCGCGGGATCGATCGCGACCGCTCGGCCATCCACGTTGACGGCGTCGTCCTGACCGAACGCCGTGACGAGGCGTCCGTCGGCCGCCACCAGGGTGTGGGCCCAGTTGGCGTCCAGTCGGTAGCGAGCAGCCACCTCTCCGTTCTCGCGGCCGAGGCGAACGATCTCCATCCCGTCATCCCCGAACAGCAAGACCCATGGCTCGCCATCGAGGAAGGCGAGGTCGGCCCCGACCTGACCCCCCAGGTCGAAGGTCTCGACCACTTCGTCCGTCGACGTGTCGATCCGGATGACGGCGGCGTCGCTGACGCCATCGGTGCCGGCGCCCTCGATCGCTCCCGTCACCCACAAGCTGCCCCCGTCCACCACCATCGCCCCGCCACCGACCTCCCACGTCGGGATAACCTCGACGGGGATGTCCGCCTGCACCTCGTGGGTCTCCGGATCGATCCGGACGATGTGTCCAGCCGAGGTCCCGTCGACGTTCGATGCCGCGACCCAGACGCTTCCGTCGCCGACGGTGACCGAGCGAACGTCCTCCGCTACCGCGAACGTGTCGACGACCTCGGCGCCCGGAGGCGAGGGCGCCGGCGTGGGTTCGACCGTCGCGGCCGGCGCCGAGATGGGTTGCCAAGCGATGTCGCCGGCGACGCCGATGCCCGGCGCGTCGGCGATCGGCATGACGCCCGTCCCGTCCGGACGCATCACGTAGAGCGCGTCGTCCGGACTGTAGTCGTCGACCGTCAGGTTGCCGACGAACGCGATCAGCGATCCCGTCCGGCGACCATACGGGGTTGTCACATATCCCGTCCCGACCCGCCGAAGATCCCGTGCTCGTTCGAACCGTCGGCATCGACGACCCAGATGCCCCAGTCCTCGTTGCGGAGCGAACCGAAAACGAGCTGAGAGCCGTCCGGCGACCAGCTCGGCCAGAAGTCGCTGCCATCAACCCCACTGGAGACCTGTCGCACATCCGTTCCGTCAGGGCGCATCGTGAAGACCGCTTCGTACGTTCCGGCCTCCAGGTCCCCCTCGCGCACGAACGCGATCCGGCTACCGTCGGGCGACCACCTCGGCATGAACTCACCCGCCGGATCGTCCGTCAGGCGGACGACGTTCGAACCGTCCGCATCCATCACGTAGATGTCGGTCGGGCACCGATACTCGCTGGGGAAGCCCGGCTCACATCCCTCGATCGTCGGGTCGTACCGGGTGCTCGAGAACAGGATCCTCGTTCCGTCGGGAGACCACGAAGCCCACGAGTCGTTCACGCCGTCGGTCAGGCGGACGATGTCGCTCCCGTCGGGATCCGCGGTCTCGATCCCGTACTCGCCCTCAAGGAAGTTGTCGAACGCGATCCGCATGCCGTCGGGCGAGAAGGAGAGCCGGTCGTAGTGAACGTCGGCTGTCTTCCGGGAAGACGACGCGCCGTCCCGTCCCGTCCGGTTCGACCGATTCGATCCGACTGCCGCCCTCGCCACCGCCCACGCGGAAGTAGATCGGTCCGTTCGCGACCGCGACCGCCCCCGACGTGCCCGATACCGCGGGTCGGTCGGACCCGCCGAACGTGACCGCCGCGATCCCGATGCCGGCGATCGCCACGACGAACGCGACGACCGCGACGACGACGCGCTGCGACGACGAGGGTTCGATCGGGTGGCGGGGTTCACGAGCTTCGATCTCGGGCCACAGGTCGGGGGCCGGCGTGCGCGAGAGCGACGCGAACCGATCGCCGAGCTCAGGCATCGTCGTCGTCCCCCAGGAGATCTCGGAGCCGGCGCCGGCCTCGCATCAGGTGGACGCGGACCGCGGCCTCGGTCGAACCCAGGATCCTCGCGACCTCGCGCGCCGGGTACCCGGCGCCGTCGTGGAGGACGACCGAGGCCCGTTGCCGCTCGGACAGGGCGCCGAGCGCCACGATCAGGTCCCGCGCCGGCACCTCCATCTCGTACGAACCCTCCGTCGTCAGCACGTCGCTCCTTCGCCGCCGCTTCAGTTCGCCCGCCGCGATCCGGAAGGCGGCCCGCCAGACCCACCGCTCCGGGTCACGGACCTCGTCACCGCGCCGCAGGACCTGCGCGAACGCCTCCGCGACGGCGTCGCTCGCCACCTCCGGGTCGCCCGCGAACGCCAGGAGCCCTCGCCAGATCCGATCGCCCCGCTCCCGGTACAGGCGCTCGATCCGGTCCACGCGGGAGACGCCCGCCGGCGCGCGATCCACGTTCGTCATGACAGGGTGCAAGACCGGCGGGAACGTGAACACGGTTCCCGAAAGGGCTACTTGCCGATGTGGTGCAGGGCCTCCTGGCGCGTCCGGGCGTCGTTGCGGAACAGCCCGCGGACCGCCGAGGTCACGGTGACCGAGCCCGGCTTCTTCACGCCGCGCATCGTCATGCACAGGTGCTCCGCCTCGATCACCACGAACACGCCCCGGGGCGCGAGCGCGGCCTCGATCGTGTCGGCGATCTCGGTGGTCAGGCGCTCCTGCACCTGCGGGCGCTTGGCGAGGATGTCGACGACCCTCGCGACCTTCGACAGGCCGGTGATGCGCCCGTCCTTGTTCGGGATGTAGGCGACGTGCGCGTGGCCGCTGAACGGCAGCAGGTGGTGCTCGCACAGGCTCTGGAGCGGGATGTCCTTGACCATGATCATCTCGTCGAAGTTGGCGCCCGGAACCACGGTCGCGACCGGCGTGGGGTCGACCCCGACCCCCTCGAAGATCTCGCCGTACATGTCGGCCACCCGCCGCGGCGTGTCGAGCACGCCCTCGCGGTCGGGGTCGTCGCCGATCCCCTCGAGGATCATGCGCACCGCGGCCTCGATCTTGGCGCGATCGATCTCGGCCATCAGCCGCCCACCAGGTCCTCGAGCGTCTCGGGAAGCTTCGCGAGGTCCGGCAGCTCCGCCGCGCGCGGCAGGTTCGAGCTCTCGCGCTGCCGGTTGATCCAGACGGCCCGGAGCCCCAGCTCGTCGGCCGGCGCGATGTCGTGGAACAGCGAGGCCGCGACGTGCACGTGCCGGTCGCGATCGGCGCCGGTCTGCTCGAAGAACCGCTCCCAGTGTCCGTGCGCGGGCTTGTACGAGCCCGCCTCGGCGGCCGTGATCTTCAGGTCGACGGGGACACCGATCGCCTCGAGCGACGCATCGAGGAACGCCGGGTCGGTGTTGGACAGGATGCCGATCCGCCAGCCGCGCGAACGGAGCTCGGCGAGGGACGCCGGGACCTCGTCGAAGGGCGGCCAGTTCGGAAGGGAGTCGCCGAGCGCCTGCCGGTCGTCGTCGGCGAGCTCGAGCCCCTCGCGGTGCGCGACCCGTTCGAGCGACTCGGCGAGCACCTGCCGGTAGGGCAACGCCTTCCCGCGCTGCACCTCCGGCTCGATCTCGTGGTAGGCGGACAGGAGGAGCTCGGCGTCGTGCTCGGGCCACAGGTCGGACAGGGTGTCGCGGATCCCACCCATCCAATCGATCAGCGTCCCGTAGCAGTCGAACGTCGCCCAGCGGTCCACGGCCATCGCGCCGCGAAGCCTAGCCGATGGGCTTGGGCGGGATCGTGCCCGGCGTGTTCGGCTGCCCGCCCGTCCGGATCGCCCGCCGGGAGACGGCGAGGCCCGCGCCGCGTACGGACTGGTCGCGCTGCGCGCGCTTGGGGATGTCGGACAGGAACGCCTCGACCTCGTCGCGCACGAGGGTCTCGCGCTCGACCAGCATCGTCGCGAGCTCGTCGAGCTTGTGGCGGTTGCTCTGCAGGATGTCGAGCGCCTCGTCGTGGGCCTCGTCGATCATCCTGCGGACCTCGTTGTCGATCTCGAAGGCGACCTGGTCCGAGTAGTCGGGCTGCGTCTGGAAGTCCCGGCCGAGGAAGACCTCGTGCTGCTTCTGCCCGAGCGTCTGCGGCCCGATCGCGTCCGACATCCCGTACTCGGTCACCATCTGCCGCGCGACCTTGGTCGCTCGCTCGATGTCGTTCGCGGCGCCGGTCGTGATGTCGCCGACGATCAGCTCCTCGGCCACGCGACCGCCCATGAGCATCGCGAGCTCGTCCGCCAGCTCCTCGCGGGTCATGAGGAACTTGTCCTCCTCGGGCAGCGTCAGCGTGTACCCGAGCGCGCGACCTCGCGGGATCACGCTGATCTTGTGGACCGGGTCGGTGTTCGGCAGGATGTGGGCGACCAGCGCGTGCCCGCCCTCGTGGTACGCGATCACGCGCTTCTCGCGCTCGCTCATCACGCGGGTCTTGCGTTCGGGGCCGGCCATCACCCGGTCGATCGCCTCCTCGACCTCCTTCATCGAGATCGCCTTCTTGCCCCAGCGCGCGGCCAGCAGCGCCGACTCGTTGATCACGTTCGACAGGTCGGCGCCCGTGAACCCGGGCGTGCGGCGAGCGATCGTCGTCAGGTCGACGGTCTCGTCGAACGGCTTGCCGCGCGCGTGCACCTTCAAGATCCCCTTGCGACCCTCGAGGTCGGGACGGTCCACCACGATCTGGCGGTCGAAACGACCCGGCCGCAGCAGGGCCGGGTCCAGGATGTCCGGGCGGTTCGTCGCCGCCATCAGGATCACCGCGGTGCGCTGGTCGAACCCGTCCATCTCGACGAGCAGCTGATTCAGCGTCTGCTCGCGTTCGTCGTGGCCGCCGCCGAGCCCGGCGCCACGGTGACGCCCGACGGCGTCGATCTCGTCGATGAACACGATCGCCGGCGCGCTCTGCTTCGCCTGCTCGAACAGGTCGCGGACCCGGGCGGCGCCGACGCCGACGAACATCTCGACGAAGTCCGAGCCCGAGATCGAGTAGAACGGGACACCGGCCTCGCCCGCCACGGCACGCGCGAGCAGCGTCTTGCCCGACCCCGGGGGCCCGAACAGCAGGACGCCGCGCGGGATCTTCGCGCCCATCGCCTGGAACTTCGCCGGGTTCGCGAGGTACTCCTTGACCTCCTGGAGCTCTTCGATCGCCTCGTCGACCCCCGCGACGTCGGAGAACGTGGTCTTGGGCTGGTCCTTGGTGACGAGCTTGGCGCGGGCCTTGCCGAACTGCATCACGCGCCCGCCGCCACCCTGCGACTGGTTCATGATGAAGATGAACGCGCCGACGATCAGGATCACCGGGATCAGCTGGAAGAGGAACCCGACGACCGCCGAGCCCTTCTGCGGATCGGCGGAGATGTCGACGCCGTTCTTCTGGAGCTCCGTCGTCACCGTCTCCTCGGTCCCCTGGACGTACGCCACGCGGTACGCGGTCCCGTCCGCGAGCTCGCCCTCGATCACGCCGTCACCCAGCAGGAAGTTCGCCGTGTCGACGTTGCCGGCCGCTGCCTCGTCCAGGAAGTCGCTGAACGTCATCGGCTCCGCCGTCACGCCGCGGTTGGCGAACAGCAGGAAGAGCCAGATGGCGGCGAGGACGACCAGCACGTAGATCGCCGGGCCTCGGACGAGCCTCCGGTAGGGCGACCCGGGGTCGGTTGCCAGGGGGTGTGCTCCTTTCGAACGAGCGGACCGGGGAGACGCTTCGGGGCCCGCGCGTCTGCCGACGGCCCGAGCCCTGGGCGATGGTAGCACCTGGGTTGGCTTCTGCCGATACCCCGCTCAGCGGATGCCGCTGTCCACCATGACGTTCGAACGCACGATCTCACCCGCGCGTACCACGACGCGGACGGGCGTCACCGAACGCGCCGGATCCTCCTCGATCGACGCGGTCAACAGGTAGCTCCCGGGTGTCACGTCGATCGTGAACGCGCCGTGGTCGTCGCTCACGGCGCCGGCCCGTACGTTGCCGTCGGCGTCGACCACCTGCACCGGCACGCCCGCGAGCGACCGGCTCGGACACGGACTCTCGGTGCTCTCCACGGGACAGATGGGCGCGAGCAGGACCTCACCGCGGATCGTGCCGAGCCGATCGTCCGAACCCGGGCTCGAGTCCCGCGCACAGGCCGTGAGCAGCACGAGCAGCAGGAACAGGAAGGAAACCCGGGCGCGCCGCACGGCACTTCGACGCGTTCGGTGCGGCTCGGGTTCCGGTCCCGTTCTTGGCCGCGTTCTCGGGCTCAGACGTCGGTGTACGCCTCGGGCTTGAGGAGCCCGACGTACGGCAGGTTGCGGAAGCGCTCGGCGAAGTCGAGCCCGTACCCGACGACGAAGTCCGGCGGGATCTCGAACCCCACGTACTTCACGTCGAGGTGGACGCGCTGGATCCCGGTCTTCTTCAGGAGCGCGCACACCTCCAGGCTCGCGGGGCGACGCCCTCGCAGGTTCTTCAGCAGGTAGTTGAGCGTGAGCCCCGAGTCCACGATGTCCTCGATCAGCAGCACGTGACGGCCCTCGAGGTCGTGATCGAGATCCTTGAGGATCCGCACGACGCCCGAGGTCTTGGTGGCGGCGCCGTACGACGCGACCGCCATGAAGTCCATCTCGAGCGGGATCCGGATCTGACGCGACAGGTCGGCCATCATCACGAAGGCGCCCTTGAGGACCCCGAGCAGCAGGAGCTCGCGCCCCTCGTAGTCGCGGGTGATCTGTTCGCCGAGCTCGCGGAGCTTGTCCTGGATCTGTTGCTCGGTGATCAGGATGCGCTCGATGTCCCGTTCCCGCGCATCGGCCGCCGGATCGACGGACGGAACGTGGACGGCGTTCTCGAGCTCGGACAGTGCGACCCGGCCTTCCATCTCGCCCCCCTTCACTCCCGGCTCTCGGGGGAAGTGCGAGAGAGGGAAACATACTCCCGCTCGCGTCTCGCCGTCGATCCGTTCGGAAGGTCCCGGCGCCGGCCGGGCCGCCCCCGGGCGAGGTCGAGGATCGATCCGACCGCCTCCCGGGTCCAGGGCGCGGCGTCCTCGGACCCCATGATCCGGTACAGGGCCAGGCGGACGACCCGGCTGGCGATCGGTTCGTGCAGCGCCAGGAGGCCCTCGACGTCGAACCGGAGCTCGTCCGGCGGACCGCTCACGACCCGCTCGAACGCGTCCGCGGCCGACACGTCCAGCTCCCACCGGTCCTCGCGGAGGAGGTCGGCCGAGCGGGCGATCGGCCGCTTGACCTCGCGCCCGGTGGTGCGCTCGATCGCCGGGATGACCTGAAGGCGGATCGCGTTGCGGAGGAGCTTGGTGTCGAGGTTCGTCGGGTCGACCCGAGGGCGGAGGTGCAGCGCGCGGCAGAACGCCTCGACCTCCGACCGGTCCACGTCCAGCAACGGTTGCACCAGGACCGAACCGTCGTGCCTCCTCCCCCCGGGCCAGATGCCCCCGACCGCCTCGAGCCCGCCGCCGCGGATCAGGTTCATCAGGACCGTCTCGACCTGGTCATCGAGCGTGTGCCCCTCCGCGATCGCCTGTGCCCCGATCGAGCGGCGGACGTCGTTCGCGGCGTCCGTGCGCGCCAGGGTCGCCCACGCCTCGACCGAGACCCCCTTGGCCGGCGCGTCCTCCGCAGACCGAAAGTGGAACGGCACCCGGAGCCGTTCGGCCAGACGCGCGACGTACGCGCCGTCCTTCGCCGACTCGGGGCGGAGCCGGTGGTCGAAGTGGAAGACCTCGAGCCGGATCTGGAACAGGCGGCGCAGGTGCCACAAGGAGTAGAGGAGGCACACGGAGTCGGGTCCACCCGACACGGACGCGATGACCACGTCACGGGGTGCGAACATCTCGTGCTCGCGGGCCGTCCTGGTCACCCGTTCGAGCACGCGGGCGACGGCCGGCGGGCGGCGCATCAGCCTTTCGCGACCCTCCCCACCCACCGGGCCGGGTCCGCGATCTCCTCGGGGGTCGGCAGGTTGGCCTCGTCCTGCCACACGCGGTTGAAGCCGTCCATCCCCGCCTCCGCGACGACCTCGCGCACGAAGCGCTCGCCCGAGGCGTACTGCTGCACCTTGCTCTCGAACCCGATCGCCTGCTGGAACACCTTCTCGACTCCGCCGCGCGAGCGCCGACGGTCACGCAGGGCGTTCCGCATCCGGTCGAGATCGTCCACGCGCCCGGCGGCCACCTCGTTCATCACGAACGTCGCGTGGCCCTCGAGCAGGGTCATCAGGGCCTGCATCCGGGCGAACAACGCCCGCTGCTCGTCGCTCATCATCAACAGGATGCCGTTCATGCCGCGCCAGTCCGCGCCCGAACGGACCGCGTCGACCGCGCGCCGCACCTGCGCGACCACCTCGCGCGAATCGACCTGCACGGTCTGCAGGTAGCGACCGATCAGCCCCTCCAGGTGCGGGCGGAGCCAGGGGGTCGCGCCGAACTGCACGCGGTGGGTGACCTCGTGGATCGAGACCCACAGGCGGAAGTCGCGCCGGGGCAGTTCGAACCGCCGCTCGACCTCGACCAGGTTGGGGCCGACGAAATACAGGAGCCCGTCGTCGTCGGGCGGCAGGAACGCGTCGTACTGGCCGAGCACCTTGCGCGAGACGTAGCCGAGCAGCGCACCGATCTGCGCGCCGAGCGCCTTGCGGCGCAGATCCGACCTGGGAGCACCCTCGGGGAGGACCCGCTCGGCGAGCGGCTCGAGCAGGCGCTGGAGCCCCCTGGCGTTCGCGTTCACCCACTCGCCACGCGACATGAGCCACGCGCGAGCGCGGAAGCCGCCGCTCGAGAGCCCGGTGAACTCCTCGATCAGCGTCTCGGAGTACGGCACGACCTCCGCCAGGTCCTCGCGCATCCGGGCGCGTTCGACCGAAGGGGTGGGGGGGCCGCTCCCACCGACCCGCCGGCCGGTCTGGCTGACGGTTCCCCAGTCGACGAGCGCGGCGGCGCGAGAACCCATGGACCAGTCGATGGTGGCCTCCATGGCCGGAGCGGGCTAGCCCTCGGCCTTCTTGCGGGCTGCGATCATCGCCGCGCGCCGGGCCTGGCCCTCGGCGACGCGTCGGTCGGTGCCTTTCTCGAGCAGCTCGGCCAGGACGCGATCGAAGGTCTCCTGGTCGAGGCTCACGTCCGCGTGACCGGCGGCCGGCGCGGCCGCTGCCGGAGCCTCCGCGGGTGGGGCTGCGGCTCGCGGGGGAGCTCGCGGCTGCGGCTTCCGCGGGTGGGGCCGCAGGTGCAGCCGGCGCGGCGGCGGGCGCTTCGGCAACGGGCGTCGGAGCCGCGGCGGGAGGGGACGCCGCGACCGGCGCCGGTGCGGCAGCGGGCGGCGCCGCGACGGCCACGGTCCCTCCGGCGACGGCCGGAGCGATCACCGGCGGTTGCACGACGATCGGCGTGCCGATCACCTTGACGGGCCGGCGCAGCTCCTGACCGGGCTGCCTCCTCGGCACCCTGACCGACCTGCGCGTCTGCTCGTCCGTCTGGAACCGCGGGGCGAGCCGCATGTACCCGAAGACGATCGCGAGCGTGAGCACGATCCCGAGGATCGCGAGCAGCTCGGCCGCGTTGAACACCCAGCCGCCGTTGTTCAGGACGGGGGTGACGGTGGGGTCGACGCTGACCTGGCCGAGCACGGCGGCGATTCTAGCAAGAGGGGCTCGTGATCCCGCACACGATCGGAGCCGGAGAGGGGATTCGAACCCCTGACCTACCACTTACGAGGCGGTTGCTCTGCCTGACTGAGCTACTCCGGCGAACGGCAGGAGTCTACGAAGCACCCCTGGGTGCTGGCACCCGAACGGCCGGGCGGCGGTCACGGTCCCGCGCACCGAGCCTCGTCTGGGATGATGCGGCGTCATGGCCGCAGGCAACGGGAGCAGCGGAGCGCAGGGCGTCGCCCGCGTGATGGTGGGCACGGACCGCTCCGAGACCGCCGAACGCGCGGTGCAGTGGGCGGCCGCGTTCGCGGACGCGTACTCGGCGGAGCTCCACGTCGTCCAGGTCGTGATCCCGCTCCACCCCGCGGACACCGAGCACGGGACGGCCGAGGTCACCCGTGCCCGCGCCGCGGCCGAGGAGCTGCAGTCGTACGCGACCCAGGTCGCGGGCGAGCGCGGCCACGCGCACGTGGTGATCGACGACGATCCGGCCCTGGCGATCGTGCACGCGACCGAGGAGCACGATATCGACGTCCTGGTCGTCGGCAACGCCGGCATGGCGGGCCGCAAAGAGTTCCTGCTCGGCAACGTCCCGAACCGCATCAGCCACAACGCCCGATGCACGGTGATCATCGTGAACACGACGCGCGACGGCGAGGTCACGACGGTCACGCGGCCGTCGACGATGATCCGGTCGAGCGCGGTCGAGACCCAGACCGAGCCGCACCTGATGTCGCGCGGCACGAAGATCGCGACGGTCTTCGCCAAACACGGGCTGAAGGAGCTGTTCGGCCGGCCGGACGCGGACGGGGCCGTCGGCCGACGCCGCCAGGCGAAGCGGCTGCGCAGCTCGCTCGAGGAGCTCGGTCCGACGTTCGCCAAGATCGGCCAGATCCTGTCGACGCGACCGGACCTGATGCCGCCCGAGTTCATCGAGGAGCTCGCGACCCTCCAGGACAACGTGCCTGCCCTGACCGAGGAGCAGGTCGTCCGCGTGATGGAACAGGAGCTCGGCGTCCCCTGGGAGGACGTGTTCGAGACGATCGATCCACAGCCGTTGGCGGCCGGCACGATCGCGCAGGTGCACCGCGCGACCCTCGCCGACCATACGAAGGCCGTCGTCAAGGTGCAGCGCCCCGACGCGAAGGAGCAGATCGAACAGGACCTCGCGCTGCTCGAGGTCTTCGCGGAGAAGGTGTCGGACCGTCCCGGGCTCAAGCAGGTCGTGGACATGCAGGCGGTGTTCGAGCACCTGTCCGAGTCGCTGCACCGCGAGCTCGACTTCCGGCGCGAGGCCGAGAACATCGAGCGGATGGGTTCGGTCATCGAGGACTTCTCGCGGCTGCGGGTGCCGGTGGTGTTCGCCGACTACTCGACCTCGCGGCTCCTCGTGATGCAGGACATCGGCGGCGGACCCGCCGCCTCGGCCCCCGAGGGGCCCGCGCGCAAGGAGGCGGCCCGCCAGCTGCTCGAGTCCTTCTACAAGCAGATCCTCGTCGACGGTTTCTTCCACGCCGACCCGCACCCGGGGAACCTGATGTGGCAGCCCGACGAGGAGACGCTCTACTTCCTCGACCTCGGGATGATCGGCGAGGTCGGCCCCGACCTGCGCGAGCACATGATGCTGCTGCTGATGGCGTTCTGGCAGCAGGACGTCGGGTTCCTGACCGACGTCACGCTGATGCTCACGGGAGCGATCAACCGAACGGACCTGGACGTCGAGGCGTTCCAGGAAGAGCTCGGCGCGCTGATGGCCCGCAACCGCGGGGTCTCGCTGAAGGAGATCCAGCTCGGACCGGTGCTCCAGGAGATGACCGAGATCGCCCTGCGGTACGACGTCCCGCTCCCCGCCTCGCTCACGCTGACGGCCAAGGCACTCGCGCAGATGCAGCTCGCGGCGGCGACGATGGATCCCGACGTCGATCCGTTCGACGTCGCCGGCAAGTTCATGATGCGCAACCTCGTACGCGGGATGGGGAGCAAGCTCGACCCGAAGACGATCTTCTACCAGGCCCAGCGATTCAAGGTGCGCTTCGAGAAGGTGGTCGAGGCGATCGAACGCCTCATCGGCGCCCGCCCCGGGCAGAAGCTCGAGGTGAACTTCCGGGCGGCCTCGCTCGAGACGACGATCCGCCGGGCCGGCCGCCGCCTGGCGATCTCGCTGACGGCCGGCGCGGCGATCCTGGCCACGGCGCTCACCGCCGTCTCCTCGGACCGGGTGGCCAGGTGGGTGCCGGCGGCGTTCGGCGTGATCTCCGCCGGCCTGCTCCTCGCGCTGCTGGTGGACCTGATCCGCAAGCGCGGCTAGCGCACGTCGGTCAGGTCGACCTCACCGCCTTTGGACGTGAGGGTCGTGTGGAGCTCCTCCCTGCTCCCGGACGTGCCGGACTTGGCGGACTTGCCGGACTTGCCGGCCTTGCGGACGCTGCGCAGGACCATCTTCTCCAGCACGAACGCGATCATCGCCATCACCACGCCGACCATCCAGCGCTCGATCTTGCGCCAGACGCTCCTCGGTCTGCTCCGCTCGAGGGTCATCGGGCCATCGCCTCCTCCCGGCGACTCGCGAGCTGCGCGACGCCCACGAAGGCGACCGCCCAACCGAGCGCCAGCCAAGCCCACGTCGGGTCCAAAGCACTCTCGTGGTCTCCGTACGCGAGCGAACCGACCGCGATGATGGCCATCGCCACGCCCGTGAGCCACGCGGCGGTCCGCCACCCGATCGCGCCGAGGGCGGGCGCCGCCGAGAACCCCAGCAGCATCAGGGAACCGGCGGCCATCGCGCCGTAGTGGTGCAGGTCCACGTGTGGGTTCAGGGGCGATCCCTCGGACTGCAGCCGGGCCTGGGTGAGCGAGTACGCGACGAGGGGTACCGTGGCGAACGCCACCAGCACGATCAGCCCGGGCTGGAGCGTTCCCGCCCGGACGAGCGCCTTCCGCTCCGGGTGCATCGCGACCAGGATCATCACGAGAACGGCGGGCGCGAACCACGCGCCCTCGACCAGGTCGCCGGACATGACGCCCCCGATCAACGCGCCCGCGGCCGCGAGCGCCAAGCCCTGGAAGACCGCGATCGTGCGTTCGGGTCGGGCGGCGACCGCGAGCAGACCCACACCGAGGATCACGCCATAGACGGCGAGCCCGGCCAGGTTGTGGACGAGATGGATGTCCTGTTCCTCGTCGAAGAACGAACCGATCGCGAACGGAACGCTGGAGCCGAACGCGAGGAGCCCGAACACCCCGGCGACGACCCGGAACGCGGTCCTCACGTCCGGACCTCGATCCGGCCGCGCACCCGCGTGCCCGCGCCGGGTGCGGAGCGCACCGTCAACTCACCGTGGAGCGCCCCCAGCCGGTCGGCGATCCCCTGCAACCCGGTCCCGTTGCCCTGGGACGCGGGGTCGAACCCGCGGCCGTCGTCCACGACCTCGAACGTCAGGTGCCCGTTCGACTGCGCGAGGATCACCGTGGCCGAGCTCGCCTCCGCGTACTTGGCGACGTTCTGGAGGGCCTCGAGGCACGAGAAGTAGACGGCCGCCTCCACCTCGGGCGCGTACCGCCCGAGGCCATCGGCCCGGATCGTGATCGGGACGGGCGACCGCCGGGCCTGGGCGTCCAGCGCGGCGCCGAGACCCTTGTCCACCAGGAGCGGCGGGTAGATGCCGCGCGCCAGGTCGCGGAGGTCGTCGAGCGCCGTCTGGATCTCGGCGTCGATCTGCGTGAGCATCTCGGCGGCCTTGGCAGGGTCGCGAGCCGTGAGATCGCGCGCGAGCCGGGTCTTCACGGACAGCGCGACCAGCTGTTGCTGCGCGCCGTCGTGGATGTTGCGTTCGAGCCGCCGGCGCTCCTGATCCTGCGCCGTGACCAACCGCCGCTGCGAGGCACGCAGCTCCTCGACGAGGCGGACGTTCCGAAGGACCAGGCCGGCCTGCGACGCGAGGTCGAGGACGAGGCGTTCCTTCGAGGGGTTCATCGGGTCGTTGGGCGGCATCGCGACCGAGAGGGCCCCGAGGAGCTCGCCCCGGTCGCGAACCTCGACGACGGTCTCGCCCTCGATCGTCGGCAGGACCTCGTTCGCGACGAGCGCGACGTCCGCGGGCTCGGCGTCCGTGGGCCACGAGGCGGCCGGCCGCAGCTCGCTGCCGATGCGGAGCCACACACGAGCCGAACCGGCGCCGGTGGCCTGTCCGAGGATCTGCGCCATCCGGCCGAGGACGTCCTCCGTGGCATACGACTCCCCGACGCGTTCGGAGAACTCGGTCAGCACCTCGTACGGGGTCGCCCGCCTGCCGTAGACGATGCGATCGGCGATGCGCCGGGCGAACCGCGTCACGGGCCGGAACGCGAGCCCGAGCACCAGCGCGACGATGAACACGGAGCCGGAGCTCTCGTTGCCAGACGTGATCACGCCCAGGAGCCCGACGACCGCCGCGTACGCGCCGATCACGAGCAGGACGAGCGCGCCCGCGACGAGCGCCTTCTTCACCACGACGTCGAGGTCGTACAGGTGGTACTGGAGCACGGCGATCGCCACGGAGACCGGCAACGCGATGAACGCGATCCCGCTCACGATCGTGTCGATCAGGCTCTCGTCGAGCCCGATCGCGCCGGCGATCGTCGAGAGGAGGAAGGAGCTGACGAGGAATCCGACGGCGAGCGCGACCCATTTGATCTGCTGACGTTCGACGCCCGTCGAGCCGCGGAACCGGATCAGCAACGATGCGACGCTGCCGACGAGCAGGCCGACGAGCGAGAGGCCGAACACTGTATCGGAGATATCGAGGCGTCCGATGGCCGGCACGTAGAACGGGTTCGCGACGATGGGGTTGTCGCCCGAGCCATACAGCGACTTCTCACCGAGGACCAGCGACAGGCCGAGGAAGACCAGGAGGGCAACGCAGAGCCAGGCGAACGGGAGCCATCGGCGGGACGGGAGGTGTCCATCCGGGAACAGCAGCGGGAGGAACAGGATGACCGGGAAGATCCCCATCAGCCATCCGATCGACGAGATGAGCGACGCGGCGATCACGACGGGGGAGTCCAGGTGGCCCCGGTCTGCGAGGTAGGTCGCGAGCTCCGAAGCGGCGAAGCTCGCCCCCGTAATCGCAGCTCCGTACAGCAACAGCCCGCCGATCCGGTTCCCTCGCATCCGGCTCAGCAGGAGCGCACCCACGACGCCGAACAACGTGAACGCGATCACGTAGGGGATCTGCTCGGCGAGCGACTCGTCGTTGACCGCGACCAGGATCAGCCCGACGACCGCGAGCGAGAGGAACACGCCCAGCGCGAACCACGGCCACCGCGCGTGGCGAGCCGTCTCGGTCACGGCGCGACCTCGGGCTCGGCGACCAGGACGCGGAAGACCTCGACCGGCTCCTCTCGGCCCTTCACCTGTCGCGAGCCGATCGGCTCGCACGAGATCCCCGGCGCCGAGGCGATCGTGGTCGAGCTCGCGACGATCTCGCCGCCCTCGGCCTCGCTCTGCAACCGCTGGGCCACGTTCACCGCGTCGCCGATCACCGTGTACTCGAGCCGGCCGCCGCCGCCGATCACGCCGGCGATCACCTGGCCGGTGTTCACGCCCACCCCGATGTGCAGGCCGTCCACGGCGTCGGTGCCCCATCCCTCGGCATTGAGCTGCGCCTGCCGGCGTTGCATCGCGATCGCGCACCGCAGGGCGCGTTCCGCGTGGTCGTCGATCGGGTCCGGCGCGCCGAACACCACCATCACGGCGTCGCCCTGGAACTTGTCGATCATCCCCCGGTGCTCGACGACGATCTCGGCCATCGCTGAGAGGTGCCGCCCGACGATCTCGGCGATCTCGTTGGCCGCCAGGCGTTCGGCCATCGCGGAGAAGCCCCGGATGTCGCTGAAGAGCACCGTCACCTCGAGCTCCTCGCGTTCGACCTCGCCCCGGGCGAGCTTCTCGGCCACGCGCTGCGGCACGTACGAGGACAGCGTGGCCGCCGCGGTCTGCTTGGCCACGACGGCGGCGTGGAGCCGCTTCATGTCGTCGACCGCGCTCGCGCCGCCCGAACCCGCGCCGGCGGCCATGTTCGTGAACAGGTCCGTGACACGGCGGTCGACCGCCTCCTGGGTCGTGCCCAGTCGCTCGGCCATCTGCTCGTAGCCGAGGCCCTGCGACATGAGGTCGAGGAGCTCGCGGTCGGGCTCTGCGGTCTCCCGCCGGCCCGAGAGGCGTTCGGCGATCGCCGGATCGACGGCACTGCCGCCCGCCGCGACCTCGCGGATCGCGCGGACGAGCTCGTCGCCCTGTGCGATCCGGTCCTTCAGCAGGTAGGCGAGCCCGCTCTGCCCCTTGCCGAGGAGGGCGATCGCGTACGCCTCGTCGTCGTGCGCCGAGAGCACGACGACTCCGGTCCCAGGGTGCTTCTCTCGGATCGCGTGTGCGCAGTCGATCCCCTCGAGCTGGAAGTTCGGGGGCATCTTGATGTCGGTGACGACGACGTCGGGGACGTGTTCGGCCGCGGCCGACAGGAGCGACGGGGCGTCCTCGGCCACGCCGACCACCTCGATGTCGTCGTACGAGTCGAGGAGGGCGCGCACGCCCTCTCGCACGAGGACGTTGTCCTCGCCCAGGACGACCCTGACGCTCACGCTACCTGCCTCTCCGCCGACGGTACGATGCGCGCATGGTGCGCGTGGTCTTCGCGGAGGATAACTACCTCGTGCGAGAGGGGACGTCGGCGCTGCTCCAGGCGACCGACGAGGTCGAGCTGATCGGCACGGCGAGCTCGTTCGACGAGCTGATGACGGCGGTCGAGGAGCTCAAGCCCGAGGTGGTCCTCACGGACATCCGGATGCCCCCGTCGAACACGACCGAAGGCATCGACGCCGCCCGGCGCATCCGGGCCGACCATCCGGACATCGGCGTGGTCGTGCTGTCGCAGTTCGCCGAGGAGGCCTACGCCTACGAGCTGTTGAAGGACGGCGCGGCGGGCCTGGGGTACCTGCTGAAGGAGCGCGTGGCCAACCTCGAGGAGCTGGTCCGCGCGATCAACGAGGTGGCCAAGGGTGGCTCGGTCCTCGACCCCAAGGTCGTCGAGGCGCTCGTCTCGGCGAAGGACCGGATGGCGCACTCCCCGCTCGCGCAGCTCACCGACCGGGAGCGCGAGGTCCTGGAGAACATGGCCCAGGGCAAGAACAACGCGTCGATCGCCAAGTCGCTGTTCCTGACCGAGCGCGCCGTCGAGAAGCACATCAACTCCCTGTTCCACAAGCTCGGGCTCTCCGAGGAGACCGACGTCCACCGCCGCGTGAAGGCGGTGCTCGCGTTCCTGCGCGAGAGCGACCCCCCCGCCTGACGCCACGCGGCCCGTGCTCACTGGGCCGCGCGGGTGTCCACGATCATCACGGAGCACGGCGCGTGCCGGAGCACGAGGTTCGGGACGCTGTCTCGCACCCGCCACCACGATCCGTGGGTGCCCCGGTTGCCGAGCACGATCGTCTCGACCCGTTCCTGTTCGGCGACCGCCACCAGGCGCTCGGCCGGGTCCCCCGACTCCGCCCAGCTGCGGACGGCGATGGCCGGGAACCTGCGTTCGAGCCCGGCCAGGTAGCCGTTCGGGTCTGCCGACTTCTTGGGGTCCACGGCGTCGCGGACCGACGACTCGGGCCGGACGTGCAGCACGAGCAGCTCGGCTCCGGTCTGTCCCGCGAGACGGGCGGCCTCGCCGACCGCCAGATCGGCCGAGGCCGAGGTGTCCGTTCCCACCAGGATCTTCTTCATCGTGTGTCGCCTCCTTCATCCGCTCGCCACGGTACGCGCGGACCGAGCCCGGTACGACCCGGCCCCCACCACAACATCTTGGGGATGCCAGCACGCGAGCGATGGTGGGGTTCGAGCACGGGCATGTGCGGGCGACCCCCCTTGGAACCCGTGGGCTCGACTGCCACGATGCCACGCATGGAGGCCTCAACCACTCGAACGCCGGCCCACGGCATGTGCTGGTCACGATGAGTCCGCGTTCGGCTCGGCGCACCGCCGACGCGCTGTGCGTGCTCGCGGCCTTGCTCGTCGTCGCCTCGGTCGGGCTCACCTGGGGCCGCGACCTGACGGGACAGGACAGCGCCGACTGGTTCTTCCTCGTCGCGACGGCGCTGGGCGCGGCCGTCTATCTCCTGATCGGACGGGCGATCGTCTCGCGCCAGCCCCGCAACACGATCGGCTGGCTGTTGATCGCGATCCCCGTCCTCGCACTCGTCGCAACGACGAACGGGAGCTACGGCACCCGCGCGCTCACCGTCGATCCGGGGTCGCTGCCGTTCCCGCTCGCGTCGGCTTGGGTCGACCGATGGATCCTCGTTCCGGTGCTCTCCGCGTTCATCCCGCTGTTCCTCCTGTATCCCGACGGACACCTGCCCTCCCGTCGGTGGCGGATCGTCGGCGTCCTGACGTTCGCGGCCCCGGTGTTCACAACGATCGCGTTCGCAGTGACTCCCGGCCGGCTCACGGGCGCGATGTCGGACATCGGCTCAGCCCACGTGTCGAATCCGCTCGGCATCAACGCCCTCGCCGACTCGATCGACGCCATCACGCAGGTCGGGGGCTTCCTGATCTTCGGCTCGGCGATCGCCGCGCTCGCGGGGCTCGTCGTTCGTTACCGCCGATCGAACGCTGAGGTCCGACAGCAGATCCGCTGGCTCGCGTTCGTTGGCATCGCGTTCTTCGTCGAGTTCGGCATCGGCATGATCTCCGCGGCCGTGGTCGGCGACAACGAGTTCGTGGGCAACGCCATGTTCATCCTGTTGTTCCTCACCCTCGTCCTCGGGATCCCGATCGCGTGCGGCATCGCGGTCTTGAGATACCACCTGTACGACCTGAACCTCGTGATCCGCAAGACGGTCGTGTACGCGCTGCTGGCCGGGTTCGTGACCCTCGTCTACGCGGGGGTCGTGGCGGCTCTCAGCAGCCTGGTTGGCGGCGACTCCCTCGTGCTGTCGGTCGTCGCGACGGGCATCGTCGCCGGGCTGTTCCAGCCGGTGCGACGTTGGGCCACGCGATTTGCCGACCGGCTGGTGTTCGGCCGCCGCGCCGAACCGTACGAAGTGCTCTCGCGGTTCAGCGACCGCGTGGGTGGCACCTACGCGGCCGAGGACGTGCTGTCGAGGATGGCGCGCGTGATCGGCGAAGGGATCGGCGCTGAACGCGTCGAGCTGTGGCTCGGGACGGGGGACGGTCTGCACGACGCCGCCGCGTGGCCGGCCGATGCCGAACCGATCGCGGACCCGGACCGGATCGTCGAGGTCCAGCAGCAGGGCCGGAACCTCGGGCAGATCCGGATCCACAAGCCCGCCGCCGAACCGCTCACCGGCGCTGAGGAGAAACTGCTGAACGACCTCGCCTCCCAGGCCGGTGTCGTCGTTCGCAACGTCGGGCTCACGAGCGATCTGCAGGAACGCGTGGAGGAGCTCTCGAGGCGGACCGACGAGCTGCGCGCCTCCCGGGCTCGGATCGTCGCGGCACACGACGCCGAGCGCCGCCGCCTCGAGCGCAACATCCACGACGGCGCGCAGCAGCACCTGGTCGCGCTCGCCGTCAAGCTCCGTCTGGCCAAAGCGCTCGCCGCCAAGGGCGATGCCGACCAGGCGGCTCGGATGCTCCGCGAGCTCCGGGACCAGACGGATCTGGCGCGACAGACCCTCCTCGACCTCGCGAGCGGGATCTACCCGACCACGTTGGAGGACCGGGGCATCGCGGCCGCGCTCGAGGAACAGGCGGCCGCGGCCGGATCTCCTGTCACCGTCGACGCACTGGGCTTCGACCGGCTCGCGATCGAGACCGAGGCGGCCGTGTACTTCGTCTGCCTCGAGGCGATGCAGAACGCCCAGAAGTACTCGCGCGCGTCGCACGTGGGCGTTCGGCTCGGGCGCGAGGACGGGCATCTCGCGTTCGAGATCCGCGACGACGGGATCGGGTTCGACGGCTCCGCGATCGCCGGCTCGGGCCTGCAGAACATGCGGGACCGGCTGTCCGCGCTCGGAGGCGAGGTCGAGATCCGATCGGCCCCCGGCGAGGGCACGACGGTGCGCGGTCGCGTGCCGCTCCGAGAGGACGTCCTCACATGAGCGTTCGCACGAGCCGAGGCGCGCGGCTGGCTCGCATCGTCCACCTGGTTTCGATCGGGGTCTTACTCCTGGCTACCGCGGCGGCGCTCTTCGGGTCCGGGGAACGGGGCCCCGACGTCTTCTTCGGGATCCTCACACTCGTCGTCATCGGAGGCTTCTCGACCCTCGGCCGGCTGATCGTGACCCGGGCGGACAACGTCATCGGCTGGGTATTCCTTGGCATGGCCGCTGCCGCGACCCTCACCCTCCCTGCGACGGCGTACATCGAGGCCGCGTTCGAGGTTCCCTTTCGTCCCTCTCTGCCCGGAACCGCGTACGCCGCGTGGGTCGTGAACCTCGGCCCAGCGCTCATCGCGATGGGCATCCCGATGCTGTTCCTCCTGTTCCCGACGGGATCGCCGCCGAACCGACGCTGGCGATGGGTCGGGTGGGTGTGGCTCGCCGGGGTGACCCTGTCCGCGGTGTGGTTGATGCTCCGTCCCGGCGAGATCTACGGGGAGCGCGACCTGTACCACTTCGACAACCCGTTCGGCTTCTCGTTCATCGAGCCGCTCCGCTTCCTGTTCTTCGACGTCGGCAGCGCCTGCATCGTCGTGGCGGCGGTGGCCTCGATCGTCTCGCTCGTCGTGCGCTTCCGCCGGGCCAGGGGCGAGGAGCGACAACAGCTCAAGTGGCTCATGCTCGTCGGGGTCGCGGGGGCGATCCTGTTCCTGTCGTTGATCATCGCGGGCGCGGTAGGGCCCGAGGGCGACAAGGGGGTCGACGACGTTTTGTGGTCGATCCTCGTGGTGGTGCTCCTCGTCGGCATCCCGGGCGCGACGGCGCTCGCGATCTTCCGCTACCGCTTGTACGCCGTGGATGTCGTCATCTCGAAGACGATCGTGTTCGCAGGCCTCGGACTGTTCATCACCGCGGCCTATGTCGCGATCGTCGTCGGCATCGGAGCCCTGCTCGGTGGCGATCGTTCCGGGACGGCCCTTCGGATCGCCGCGACCGCCGGCGTCGCCATCGCGTTCGAGCCGGCCCGCCAGCGGCTCCAGCACCTCGCGAACCGTCTCGTCTACGGCAAACGGGCGACGCCCTACGAGGTCATGGCGTCGTTCGGTCACCGGATGGCCGCGGTTCCCTCCGTCGACGACGTCCTGCCCGACATGGCCGAGACCGCTGCTCGAGGCGTCGGCGCGACCGCCGCGCGCGTCACGCTTCAGCTCGGTGACGGGACCGAGCGGAGCGTCTCGTGGCCGCCCGGCGAGGCGATCGACGATCCGACGTTCTCGTTGCCGGTCGGTCACGCGGACGAGCTGATCGGAGCGATCGCGATCGTGAAGCCGCCGAACGAACCGCTCCGCCCCGCCGAGCGCGCCCTCCTGGAAGACCTGGCCGGCAACGCCGGGCTGGCGCTGCACAACGTCCGGCTCGCGTCCGACCTCGGGGCAAGGGCCGAGGAGCTCGCCGTACAGACCATCGAGATCGAGCGATCGCGCGAACGGCTGGTCACGGCGAGGGACACCCAACGCCGCCGCTTGGAGCGCGAACTGCGGGACGGCGTCGGGACGCAGCTGGCCGCGATCCGAGACGAGATCGGCTCGGATGCCGAGCGGATAGAGACCGAGCGCGTGGTCGTCGAGGAGTCGCTCGACGATCTCGGCGCTCGGGCCAACGCCGCCCTCGAAGAGCTGCGCGACGTTGCCCGTGGCATCTTCCCTCCGCTGCTGAGCGACCAGGGACTCGGCGCCGCGCTCGACGCGCTCGTCCGCAAGACGGGAGCCTCGGTCACGTTCGTCCTGGATCCCGCGGCCGACCGACGGTACGAGCCTGCGGTGGAGAACGCGGTCTACTTCTGCTGCGTCCAGGCGTTGCAGAATGCCGAGCGGCACGCGCCGAGCGCGACGGTCGAGGTCCATCTCGGATCCGACGACGAGGCGATCCGGTTCGCGATCCACGACGACGGGCCGGGGTTCGACGTCTCGACGACGGATGCGGGCGAGGGGATGCAGATCATGCGTGACCGGATCGCGGCGCTCGCGGGCGAACTCGTGATCGAGAGCACCCCGGGTCGTGGGACCACGGTCGCGGGGCGCCTGCCCGCTCGGGCGATGGAGGCGTCTCCGGCATGACCCAACGTGCAGCCAGGATCGTATCGACCTCGATCCTCGTCGCGGTCATCGCGGCGTTGGGAGCCCTGACCACGCTTCGATTCGTCGGCGGCGAGCGGATCTCGAGCCCCGGGATCGCCGTGGTCGGGGATCCCGACACGCCCGGGTTCGCGCAGGTGCGCTCGGATCTCGAGGCGCAACTGGCCGAAGGGAAGCAACTCGGCTCGACGCAGGACGTGACGGACGTGATCATCGCGGTGCTCGCCGCGGGCTGGGGCGTGACCGGGTGGCTCATCGTGTCGAGGCAGCCGCGGAACATCGCCGGTTGGCTCTTCTGCATCGGCGCCGCCGCCACGGCGGTGGCCGGACTCGCTACCGCCTACACGATCTACGGCGTCCGGCTGGCCTCGAACCCCTTACCGATCCAGGGGCCGGTCGCGCTCGTCGCCGACTACTCCTTCCTCCTCGTCGCGCTGATCCCGCTCCTCGTCCTGTTGTTCCCCGACGGACATCCGCCGAGCGCGCCTTGGCGATGGGCCGTCCGGGTCCTGCTCGGCGGTATCGGCGTGGCGACGATCGCGTACGCGCTCACACCCGGGCCGCTCAACGGCTTCGTCGAGTACGGGATCCTGTACGAGAATCCGTTCGGGGTCGGCTCGTTCGCGGAGGGGCGCCCGGGCAACGCCCTCGTGCGCGTCGGCACGCTCATGGTCATCGGCGCGAGCCTCGCGACGGTCGTGGCCGTGTGGCAGCGGTTCCGCCGGGCCCGCGGCGAGGAACGTCAGCAGATGCGCTGGTTGGTCGCGGTCGCGACGGTCGCCGGCGCAGGGATCGGGGGGATCCTCCTGCTCTTCCCGCTCGCCGGGGTCCTCGGGCTCGAAGAAGGCGGGATCGGCGAAGTGATCTTCGGCATCCTGTTCGTCCCGGCGCTGCTCGCGATCTTCGTGGGGATCCCGGCCGCCTACCTGGTTGCGATCTTCAAGCACGGTCTGTGGGACCTCGACGTCGTGATCAAGAAGGCCCTCGTCGCGCTCGTCCTCACGCTGCTGATCGTAGGCGTCGGGCTCGGTGCGATCGCCGTGCTCGGACGTTCGGCGCTCCTGGACGGCGATCGGACGGACGTGGTGGTCGGCATCGTCGTCGGCCTCGCGATCTGGCCGCTCGCGTTCTTCGGTCGCCGGATCGCCCAACGCGTCGTCTATGGGAGACGGGCGGCGCCATACCAGGTGTTGAGCGAGTTCTCCGAGCGCGTGGGCGAGACGTACGCGACCGAGGACGTGCTGCCACGGATGGCGCGGATCCTCGGCGAGGGGACCGGGGCCTCCGGCGCCCGGGTCTGGCTCCGGGTCGGCGGCGAGCTCCGAACCGAAGCCGGGTGGCCCGAGGAGCTCCCGGGTCGCGGTGCCGTCTCGCTCCGCGGCGAAGAGGTGCCGGACGTCGATGGAGAGACGATCGTCGAGGTCCGCGACCGCGGCGACCTGCTCGGGGCACTCTCGGTCGCGATGCCCGCCAGCGACCCGATGAACCCGGCGAAGGAACGACTCATCCGCGACCTCGCGGCCCAGGCGGGGCTCGTGCTCCGCAACGTGCGGTTGATCCAGGATCTGCGAGCGTCGCGCCAGCGCCTGGTCGCCGCGCAGGACGAGGAACGCCGCAAGCTCGAACGGGACCTGCACGACGGAGCCCAACAGCAGTTGGTGGCGCTCGCGGTCCAACTCAAGCTTGCCCGCACGATGCTCGAGCGCGACCCGACAACCGTGGGCGGCATGCTCGACACGCTTCAGGTCTCGGCCGCCGACGCGCTGTCCGACCTGCGCGACCTCGCTCGCGGCATCTACCCGCAGCTGCTCGCCGACCGCGGGCTCGCGGCGGCGCTCGAAGCGCAGGCCACCAAGTCGGCGGTTCCGACCTCCGTGCGCAACGACGGCGTCGAGCGGTACCCCCGGGAGGTGGAGGCGGCCGTCTACTTCACCTGCCTCGAGGCCCTGAACAACGTCGCGAAGTATTCGGAGGCCACGACCGCGACCGTCGCGCTGGCCCAGGCGAACGGCACCCTGACGTTCGCGGTCGCCGACGACGGGGTGGGGTTCATCGTCGGCGACCGCACGGCGACCGGCACGGGCCTGCAGGGGATGGCGGATCGGCTGGATGCGGTCGGCGGCGCGCTCGAGATCCGGTCGGCGCCCGGCGAGGGGACGACGGTCCTGGGTCGGGTCCCGGTCGGCTCGGTGTAGTTCCCACGGACGTCGTTGCAGAAGCGAGAGCCCCCGCTGATCCGGGCGCTTGGGGCTAGCGCGCCACGCGGTAGCGGAGGTAGACGAATCTCGAGCTGAAGGTGCGGGTCTCGACGAGTTCGAGATCCACCCGGCGCTCGCGCTGGGGGAAGAACGGGATGCCACCGCCAACCAGCACCGGGTAGACCATGGCCCGGTACTCGTCGATCAGACCCAACGCGGCCGCCTCGGCGGCGAGCGTCGCGCCGCCGATCGCGATGTCGCCCTCTCCCGGCTCGGCTCGCAACCGCTCGATCTCCTCCGCCAGGCCGCCGGAGGCCAGGCGGGCATGGCCCTGCACCGCCGACAGCGTGGTGGAGAACACCACCTTCGGGAGCGGGTTCCAGATCGCGGCCCACTCGAGCTGCGAGTCGTCGAGCGACGGATCCTGGTCGGCGGTTTCCCAGTACAGCATCGTCTCGTACAGGCGTCGTCCCAACAGGTGCACGCCGACCCCTCGTATCTCGTCGATCCAGAAGCGAAAGACCTCCTCGTCGGGCACCGCCCAGTCGAAGCCGCCGTCCGGCCCGACGATGTAGCCGTCAAGTGAGACGCTCATCGAATAGGTCACACTGCGCATCAGAAGTCCTCCTCGGTAACGGGTTCGACCGTACGACCGCCGGACGCCGCGGGACTCATCGCGGCTCGTGGGATCCCCTGGGCTAGCTCAGCTAGGCCACCGGCTCGTTGGCCGCGACCCACGCGGATTCGAGCCGGTCGGGTCCGAACACGGCCTTGGGGATGTACGCGGATGCGCCGCACTCGGCGGCCCTGGGCGCGTACTCCTCCTCCTCGTACGTCGAGAGCAACAGCACGATCACCGAGTCCGAACGATCGGACAGGATCTGTCGCGTCGCGTCGAGCCCGTTGATGCCCGGCAGGTTCACGTCCATCAGCACGAGGTCGGGAGCGAGCTCCCTGGCCATCTCGACCGAGGCCTCACCCGTCTCGGCCTCGCCCACGACCTCGAACCCGTCGGTGGCGTCCACCACCATGCGAGCCGCCAGCCGGAACGGCTCCTGATCGTCGACGATGAGCACTCGGACCGTCATGGTTGCCCTCGGGAACATCGTCCCACGGGGTCCGAGCTCCGACAGTGATGCCAGCACCACTGTTGCGCGTGCCTGGAGACACGCACCCCGGGTGTTCCAGGGGCCGCGGCTACGCCGAGCTGCCGACCCGCAGGAACGCCTGCTCGAGCACGAGCCGCGTGTTGAGGTTCAGGTCCTCGGCGAGCGCGGCTCGCGCCTCCTCCACCGCGGCCATCGCGCCGGTGGCGGAGGTCACGTCGCCCGGCGTGGGCGAGAGATCCGGGTTCATCAGGACGTCCGCGCCGCCCCCCACCGCGACGGCCACCCGATCGCGCAGCAGCGCCGAGACCCCGAGCAGCACCCGGTCCACGTAGTCGCGTTCGGCGCGGCGGACCTGCCGCTTGTGTCGCTCCTCGAGCCGGCGGATCGCGCCGCGGTACGCCTCCTCGGCCCGGCCCCGTTCGTCCAGGAACGGCGCGAGCTCCTCCTCCAGCTGGGCGCCGAGGTCCTTGCGGTACCGCTCGGCGGCCGCCAGTACGAGCTCGGCGGCTTCGAGCGCGCCGGCGGGCCCACGCGAGGCGGCCTCGAGCGCGTCGCGGGCCGCCTCCCGGAACGACATCCCGTCGGCGCCGGTCGCGAGCCGGCGAGCCCTGCCGAGGTTCCCGCCCGCCAGCCGCGCGGCCAGCGCGGCCCGGCCGGGGTCGATCCCCTCGGCGGCGAGCGTCTGCGCGACGAACGCCTCCGACAGCGGCCGGAACGAGACCACGTGGCATCGCGACAGGACGGTCTCGGGCAGCTCGTCGGGGCGGGCCGAGAGCAGCATCAGGACCGCGTCCGCCGGCGGCTCCTCGAGCACCTTCAACAGGACGTCGGCCGCTGCGGGGTTGAGGCGGTCGGCCTCCCGGATCACGAAGACCTTGCGGCCGGGTTCGGGGGCGGTGCGGTACGCGGGGTGCCAGATCTCGGTGCGCACGGTCTCGACGTGGATGTCGCGCCCCTCGGGTTCGACGACGACCTCGTTGGGGTGGCGGTCCTCGAGCGCGAGGCGGCAGTCCCGGCAGGTGCCGCACCCGCCCTGTTTGCACAGCAGCGCCGCCGCGAACGCCCGCGCGGCGAGCTGCTTGCCTCCGCCCTCGGGCCCGGCGAGCACGTAGGCGTGGTGCGGCCGCGCCGCGGCCTGACGCAGGAACGCGATCGCGTGGTCCTGACCGGGGACGCGGTCGAACACCGGGAAGCGGTCGTCGCCCGTCTCAGTCATGCCGGTCCTCCTCGCGTTCCTTCAAGATCCTGCCGAGCGCCTCGACGACCTGCTCGTGCACCTGCTCCGGCGTCTGGTCGGCGTCCACGACCACGAACCGCTCCGGGTGCTCCTCCGCGATCCGAAGGTACGCGTCGGACACCTTCGCATGGAAGTCCTGACCCTCGAGCTCGATGCGATCGGGTTCCTCGAGCGAGCGGAGCAGGCCGGCCTCCGGCTCGAGGTGGAGCAGGAGCACGAGATCGGGGAACAGGCCCTGGGTCGCCCACACGTTCAGCGTCAACACGTCCTGCTCGCCGAGTCCTCGCGCCGAGCCCTGGTACGCGAGCGAGGAGTCGATGTAGCGGTCCGTCAGCACGACCTGGCCCGCGGCCAGGGCGGGCCGGATCACCGACGCCACGTGCTGCGCCCGGCTCGCCGCGAACAGCAGCGCCTCGGTCTTCGGCTCGATGTGTCCCGTGTCGTGCGCGAGCAGCATCTTCCGCAGCTCCTCGCCGACCGGCGTCCCACCGGGTTCGCGCGTGACCATGACCTCGACCCCCTGGGACTCCAGCCACTCCTTGGCCAGCCGGATCTGCGTCCCCTTCCCCGAACCCTCGACGCCCTCGAACGCCACGAACAGGCCGCTCGTCGGGGGACGCTTCAGCTTCGGGACCAGCCCGAGCTTCTCCTGCTTGCCGACCCGGAACCGCCGGAGCCGGCTGCGGGTCAACAGCCCCGCCAGCAATGCGCCCACACCGGCGATCATCAACGAGATCCGCGTTCCCGACAGATCGAAGGTGCGCTCGCCCAGCGTCACGGTATGCACGCCGATCGCCCCGGCGATCACCGGGAAGATCGTGAGCGAGAGGAACAGGCCGAGCCGCGAGAGCACGGTGAGCGCGCCGAACGTCCGCCCGCGGAACTCGTCGGTCACGTTCTCCTGCAGCAGGACGTAGCCGCTCACCCACGCCGAGCCGCAGAACCCACCGAGGATCACCGCGATCACCGCCGCCTGCCCGATCGCGGGCATCGCGGCCAGCACGAGCAGCGTCCCCGCGGCCGCGATGATCGACCAGACGAACACGTACTCGCGCAGGACGAACTCCACGACCTTGTTCGAGGAGGCCATCCCGATCCCCATCCCGATGCCGAACGACGTGACGAGGATCCCCCACCCCGGATCGCCCGCGCCGAGCGTCGTCCTCGCGAACACGGTGCCGAGGGCGAGCACGGCCCCCACCGCGCTGAAGGCCGCGACGATGCCCAGCGTCATCGAGGATGCGAGCGAGTTCTCGCGCAGGAACCGCACGCCGTCCAGGATGTCCTTGCCGACGCGCGAGAGGTCGAGCCTCGCGAACGACGTCGGCGCCGGCCGCGGGATCTGGATCCGGCTGACGAGCAGCGCCGAGAGACCGAACGTGAACGCGTCCAGCCACAGCGCGAGGAACGCCGAGTTGTCCTGGAAGTAGGGCAGCAGGCCGGACCCGCCGGACAGGAACGTGAACACGAGCGCACCAAGCGGCAGCGTCGCGTACGTCGTGATGAGACCGAGCGAGTTCGCGTTCGCCAGCTGCCGCCTGGGGACCAGGTTCGGCAGCGAGGCGTCGCGGGAGGGCGTCCACAGCAGGGAGAAGCACTCGATCGCGAACGAGACCGCGAAGATCATCCACAGCGGGCCGAGGAACGGCATCAGCGCGTACAGCGCCCCGCGCGAGATGTCCGCGGTGATCATCAGGGTCTTGCGGTTGACCCGGTCGACGATCGCGCCGGCGATCGGGCCGAACAGGATCGCCGGGAGCATCCTCGCGACCATCACGCCGGCGACCGCGTAGGCGCCCGCGTCCCCACCCTTGCTGACGACCAGCGCCGTCACGGCGACGAACCCGACCCAGTCCCCGAGCGAGCTGACGGTCTGCGCGATGAGCAGCTTGGAGAAGGCGGGCTGGGTGATGAGGTCCTTGAAGGTCGCCGGCCGGGTCCCGCGGAGCGCGGCGACCTCGTCGGCGAAGGTCGACACCTACTCCTCCGCGGCCGCGACGCCGGCCCGGTCGGCGGTGGTGAGCGTCTCCTCCGGCGCCGTCGCGCCGTTGCCCGTCGCCGGCTCCGCGGCGACGGGTGCCTCCGCGGTCGTCCGCTCCTCGGCGGCGGTCGGCTTCTTCGCGGCGGTCCGCTTGGCGGTCGTCCGCTTGGCCGGGCTCCGCTTGGCCGCGCGTGCGCTTGGCGGTGGTCTTCCTCTTGGCGGTGGTCTTCTTCTTGGCGGTGGTCTTCTTCTTGGCGCCGGCCTTGGCCGCAGCGCGCGCGACGCGAGCCGCGGACTTCGCGGCCCTGACCGCGGCCTCGGCCTCGGGGTCGCCCGGCTTCGTGACGTTGAACGCGTCGTCGAGCTCGGCGCCGCATCCCCAGCAGCGCAGGCTCTTCGGCCGGCGGATCAGGAGCGAGCCGCACTCGGGGCAGGGGTGGTCGGCGATCGGGGGATGGTTCACGGCGAAGTCGCAGTCCGGGTAGCGCTCGCATCCGTACATCAGCCCGAAACGGGTCCGCTTCTCGACGATCTCGCCCTTCGCGCACTGGGGACACGTGACCCCCGTCGACTTCGGCGGGTCCTTCTTGATGTACTTGCAGTCCGGGTACCCGGAGCAGCCCACGAACGGCCCGAAGCGACCGAACTTGCGTTGCAGCGGCTTGCCGCATTCGGGGCAGGTCTCGTCGAGCATCTCGGGCTCGGGACGCTCCTGGCCGTCGAGGTTGCGGATGTACTTGCAGCCGCCGTCTTCCTCGGCGAAGCGGGTGCAGCCGATGAAGAACCCGTACCGGCCCAGGCGCTTCTGCAGACGGCCCGGCGGCGTGCGTCCCTCCTCGATGCAGCGCGGGCAGTCCTCGTCGAGCTCCTCGACGTAGCGCTCGAACTTCTCCTCGGCGCGCTCGAGCGCGTCGGCGAACGGCGTGTAGAACTGCCGCAGCACCTGGACGCGTTGCAGGACTCCCTCGGCGATCTCGTCGAGGTCGTCCTCCATCTCGGCCGTGAAGTTCACGTTGACGATGTCGGGGAAATGCTCGACGAGCTTGTCGGTCACGACCTCGCCGACGTCGTTGGGGTAGAACCGGCGGTCCTGGAGGCGGACGTACCCACGGTCCTGGATCGTCGAGATGATCGACGCGTACGTCGAAGGCCGGCCGATGCCGAGCTCCTCGAGCGTCTTGACGAGCGACGCCTCCGAGAAGCGCGGAGGCGGCTGCGTGAAGTGCTGCTCGGGCAGGACCTCGAGCAGCGCCAGGGCCTGCTCGGCCGTGAGCTCGGGGAGCCGGCTCTCGCCGTCCTCGTCGGCGCCGTCGTCGCGACCCTCGGCGTACACGCGGAGGTGGCCGTCGAAGATCATCGTGCGGCCGCTCGCGCGCAGCCGGTACCGGGCCGTGCCCGCGGTCGCGTCGATGTCGACCCCGACCTGGTTGAACCGGGCTTGCGCCATCTGCGTGGCGACGGTCCGCTGCCAGATCAGGGTGTACAGCCGGAGCTGGTCCCGGTCCAGGGCGGCGGCCACCCGGTCCGGCGTCCGTAGGGCCGAGGTCGGCCGGATCGCCTCGTGGGCCTCCTGGGCGTTCCGCGACTTCGTCTTGAACCGGCGCGGCTCGGCCAGGGCATACTCGGCCCCGAACTCGGTCCGAACGAGCTCGGCGATCTCATGGAGCGCGGCCTCGGAGATCGTGAGCGAGTCGGTCCGCATGTAGGTGATCAGCCCGACCGTCCCCTCGCCGGGCAGGTCCACTCCTTCATAGAGGCGCTGCGCCAGGGTCATCGTCTTGCGCGCGCCGAACCCCAGCTTGCGGGCCGCCTCCTGCTGCAGGGTGGAGGTCTTGAACGGGGGCCGGGGGCCCTCCTTACGCTCCTTGCTCTCCACCTTGGCGACGCGGTAGTCGGCCTCGCGGAGCCGGTCGACGTGCGTGGCGGCCTCGGCTTCGGCCGACAGCAGCACGCCCTTCTTGTCGGGCGCGCCGGCGATCCGGCCCTCGGGCACGCTCACGAGGCGGGCGAGGAACGGGTGGTCCTGCCCCTGCGGCGTGAGGCGTGCGTCGACGCTCCAGTACTCGATCGGGGTGAAGTCGCGGATCTCTCGCTCGCGCTCGACGATCATCCGCAGCGCCACCGATTGCACGCGCCCGGCCGAGAGCCCCGGCTGGACCCGGCGCCACAGCAGCGGCGAGATCTTGTAGCCGACCAGCCGGTCGAGCACGCGCCGCGCCTCCTGCGCGTCGAACAGCTTCAGGTCGATCTCGCGGGGCCGCTGGAAGGCCTCCAGGATCGCGTCGCGCGTGATCTCGGTGAACGTCACCCGCTTGGCCCGCGCCGGATCCACCCCGAGCAGGGACGCGACGTGGTACGCGATCGCCTCGCCCTCGCGGTCGTAGTCCGTCGCGAGGATCAGGTCCTCGTTCGCCTTCAGTGCCTTCTTCAGGGCCGCGACGTGCTTCTTCGAGTCCTCGGGGACCTGGTACGTGACCTCGAACCCGTGGTCGACGTCCACGCCGAGGTCGCTCTTGGGGAGGTCCCGGATGTGGCCGTACGAAGCCCGGACGGCGTAGTCGCCGCCGAGGTACTTCTCGATCGTCTTCGCCTTGGCCGGGCTCTCGACCACGACCAGTGTCTTGCTCATGACCTGCTACTTCCCGTCGTCGTTGGGGATCGGCGGCCCGGCGAGCGTGGCGGGGGCCTCCGCGCGGCAGGGTACCAGCCCCTTCCTCGCTGACCGGGAACATCCAACATCGGGATGCCGGCAACGCTCGCCGTGCCCGGGCGGCGCCGTGCGGGGCGTTTGCGCACCGCTCGCGTGCTCTGCCCGGTTCCTCGCAACGCGGTGCTAGGCTCGTTTCATTCCCATCGGGGCCGATCGCTCGGCCTCCCCGACCTGGAGACCGGCCTGCTCGCCCTGTTCACCGACTTCGTCACCGGAGAGATCGCCAAGTACGGCTACCTGGCCATCTTCGTCCTGATGCTGCTCGAATCCGCGTGCATCCCGATCCCCTCGGAGGTCACGATGCTGTTCGGGGGGGCGCTGGTCACGGCGCCGTTCCTCGCGCCGGAGCAGCAGCTCGAGTTCTGGCTGGTCGTGCTCGCGGGCACGCTCGGCAACCTCGTCGGGTCGTGGCTCGCCTACTGGGCCGGCTACTCGGGCGGCCGGCCGCTGATCGATCGATGGGGCCGATACCTCTTGATACGGCCCCACGAGGTGGACCGTGCCCACGCGTGGTTCGAGCGGCGCGGGCAGGCGGCCGTGTTCTTCGGCCGACTCCTCCCGGTGATCCGCACCTTCATCAGCCTGCCGGCCGGCGTGGTCCGGATGCCGTTCTGGCGCTTCACCGTGTACACGGTCCTGGGCTGCCTGCCGTGGGTGATCGCGCTGGCGTGGATCGGCGCCCTCCTCGGCGAGCGGTGGGACCGTGCGGAGGCGGTCATCCGCCCGTTCGCCTGGGTGATCGCCGCGGCCCTCCTGCTCGGGCTCGCGTGGTTCGTGGGGAACCGGATCCGCCAGATCCGACGCGAGGAAGCAGCCAGGGTCCCGAGCCCGCCTCCGGACGTCCCCGGGCGTGCGATCTCGCCGGGTTCGCCGGACGGAGCTTCGTCGGGCATCGACGGGTCGGCCCCCTCGAGCGTGGCGGAACGCGTGGACGAGAGCTGAGGCTCGGCGGTCCCGTTCAGCCGAGCTCGGCGCGCATCACCCAGTTCTCGCCCTCGGCCACCTCGCGGACCTGCTCGAACCCGGCGCGCTCGTACATCATCCGCGAGCGGTTGTGCACCGCCACCGAGAGCGACAGCGCCTGGTAGCCGTCCTCGCGCGCCTGGACCATCAGCGCACGGAGCAGCGTGTGGCCGACCCCCTTGCGACGGTGGAGCGGGACCACGGCGATGCCGAGCTCCGGCGTCTTCTCGTCGACGAAGCCGTACCCGGGCTGTTCGGCGGTGAACAGCCGGTACCACGCGGCGCCCACCGGTTCGCGGTCGAGCTCGGCGATGACGCCGGCGTCGCCCTCGCGTCCCCAGTCGCGGTGATACCGCTCGAGCATCGGGTCGGCGAGCGCGGCGATCATCCGCTCGCGCGGCCAGTCCGGGTTCCACGCCGCGGCCTCGTACAGCATCTCCCGAAGGAACCCGTCGTCTTCATGCGTCGCGGGCCGGATGTTCACGATGTCCCCCGTGCCATGCTTCCGAGGATGGCCACCCTAGCGCAGTCGCGGCTGGTGTCGCTGGTCCGGGCCATCGGCGCGCGATCCCGGGTCGACGACGTGAGCACCCACGCGGCCGCGCTCGCGTACCAGCTGTTCCTGTCGACCTTGGCGCTCTCGCTGGTCGCTCTCGCGCTGATCGGGCTCGCGGAGGACCTGCTGCCGTTCGAGCTCCCCGAGGGGACCGGCGAGCAGTTCGCGAACCTCACCGACGCGAGCGTGACCCTCGGCGTGGTGAGCCTGATCGCGCTCCTGTGGACCGCGGCCGCGCTCTCGCGGCGCGCGAGCCGGGCGCTCGGGGTGATCTTCCGTACGGGTCCGGAGGACATCGTGCGCGGCGGCGTCCGCGCGCTCGTGACCACGTTGGGGCTCATCGTGCTCGTCGGCGCGCTGCCGGTCGTGACCGGGATCGTCTCGGCCGTCCGGGTCGCGACCGGCCTCGAGGTCCCCTTCCGCGTCGTCGGGCTCGCCCTGACCGCCGCGATGGAGTTCGTGCTGTTCCTGCTCGCCTACGCGGTGCTCACGCCCGGCTCGATCGGGTGGCGGGCCCATCTCCCGGGTGCGGTCGTGATGACGCTCGGGTGGGAGCTGTTCAAGCTCGCGGGCGGGATCCTGCTCGCCTCCTACCTCTCCAGGGCGACGCTGCTGTACGGGACGATCGGGGGCGTGGTCGGGCTCCTGGTGTTCCTGCGGCTCGCGAGCGGGCTGTTCGTGTTCGGCGCCGAGCTGTCCGCGGTGCTGCTCGAGCGGCGCGCCGGCCCGCCCTCGCCCGCCACCGACTGACCTCGCTAGTCGGCGAACGACAGCGCCGCAGACAGCGCGAACCCGAACGCCAGCGCCAGGCCGACGGTCTTGTTGTGCTCGGTGTACTCGAACGCCTCCGGCATCATCTCGTCCGCGAGCATCGTCAGGATCGCGCCCGCCGCGAACGCCTGGATCGCCGCGATCCACGAGCCGGAGGCGCCCTCGAGCGCGACGTACCCGAGGCCGGCCGCCAGGGTGCTCGCGGCGACCACGATCAGCCAGAGCAGCAGCACCTTCCACCGCGACCACCCCCCGCGGAGGAGATCGCTGGACGCCGAGATCGACTCGGGGATGTTGGACAGGAACACGGCCACGATCACGGCCACGCTCGCGGTCTCGCCGGTGAGCAGCGAGGCCCCGATCACGACGGACTCGGGGATGCCGTCCAGGACCGCGCCCAGCACGATCCCCAACCCCCCGCCTCCGCCCGACGAGCCCTTCAGCCGGAGATCGATCGCGACGTCGCCGAGGAAGAAGACGAGGGCGCCGAGCGGGAAGCCGATCGCGACCGCGTACGAGTTCGCCGAGACGGCGACCGCCTCCTCGACGAGCTCGTAGGCGACGGCGCTGATCAGCACGCCCGCCCCGAACGCCAGGATGAACCCCAGGACCTTGCGGGGGATCGGGACCGCGAACGCGACGAGCGCGCCCAGGAGCAGGGACGAGGCGCCGAGGAGCGCCCACCCCATCGCCTCGAACACGAGCCGTTACAGACCGATCTCGGGGGCCACGAGCTGCAGCCCCTCGATCGAGACCGAGAGGAACTCGTCGAGCGGGAGCCCGATGCTCTCCTCGACGTCCAGGACCTCCTCCCGGTTGACCCCGGGCGCGAACGCCTTCTCCTTCAGCTTCTTCTTCACCGAGGAGACCTTCATGCCGGCGCTCCGCTCCGGCCGGACCAGCGCGGCCGCCACCAGGAGCCCGGCCACCGCGTCCGCGTGCACCACGGCCTTGGACATCAGGTCGGTGCGGTACTCCTCGTACGCGTGCGCGAGCACGCCGTTGATCACGCGTTCGTCGACGCCGGCCTCGCCGAGCCACTCGGCGGCCAGCCGCGCGTGGTTGGCCGCGTCGTCCCCGGTGTGGTCCTGGTCGAGGTCGTGGAACATGCCGGTCAGACCCCACAGGTCCTGGTCCTGCTCGAAGCGCCGGGCGAGCCCGCGCATCACGCCCTCGACCGAGATCAGGTGCCGGACCGTGGTCTCCTTCAGGCACTTCTCACGACACAGGGCGACGGCGGCCTCGCGGTCCATCAACCCGCCGGCACCGCCTCGGGCTGCCGTTGATCCTCGAGCACGTAGGGCACGCTCGACAGGATGACGTTCGGCTCGAACAGGAACAAGCGCTTGACGAACAACGCGTTCTGGTTGTGGAGCAGGAAGTGCCACCGCTTCGACACGATCAGCTCGGGCATGACCACGATCACCAGGGTCCCCGGCTTCGACGTGAAGCGACGGACCTCCTCCAGCATCGGCCGGGTCAGGTCCCGGAACGGCGCCTCGACGATGTCGAGCGGGATCCGCATCCGCTCCTCCACCCATGACTCCTGGATCCGGCTGGCCTCCTCCGGATCGAGCTCGAAGTACACCGCGCGCGTCTCCGAGGCCTCGAGCGTCTCCGCGTAGTTCACCGCGCGCTTCGTCGCATCGTTCACGCTCGAGACGAACGCGAGCGCGACGGTCCGCGCCGGGATCAGGGGCCGGACCTGCCTCGGGGTCGGCTCGTCCTCGGAGACGACGATGGGGACGTCGGTCACCACGATGTTGGGCTCCCGCAGCAGGCCGGCCTTCAGCCGAACGAGCTGGGACCGGCCGACGAGGTAGCGGAGCAGCGATGGCTGCACCATCTCGGGGATCACGACGTTGAGGAAGTCCTCGGGCGTGCGGTCCACCCGGGCGACGTAGCCCCGCAGCGCGTCCAGCAGGCTCTCGCTCCCGATCGGGAGCGGCTCGAGCCGTGCGATCCCGCCCGAGAACGTCCTCCACCGCTCCTGCAGGTCGTACGGAACGTCGCCGTCCGGCTCCTCCACCGGATGCACGATCCGGAGCTCGGCCGGGCGGATCGATCGGATCGCACCCAGGGCCACGGCGGTCGCCGCGTCCAGGTCCCGAACGACGAGCACCACGTGGTTGACGCCGAGCCCTCCCGGTCGGACCGCGTTGCGCCGCAGCTGGCGCATCACCACCAGGTAGTGGCGGTGGATCGTCAGGAACATCGCCACGAGGATGGCCATGAACAGCATCGAGAGCCAGCCTCCGGCGGTGAACTTCGAGACCGTGACGACGATGCAACACGAGACCGGTCGCGGTCGCGCCGATCACGTTGATCACGATCGCGCGGCGCCAGACGCGAGCCGGCGTGGTGCCCGCGCGCCGCTCACGCGACCAGTGGACGACCATCCCGCTCTGCGACAACGTGAACGACATGAACACGCCGATCACGTAGAGCTGGATCAGCCGCGTCAGATCGGCGTCGAAGGCGAAGATCATGATCGAGGAGACGATCGCGAGCACGACGATGCCGTTGGAGAAGACCAGCCGGTCGCCGCGGTTCACGAACTGCCGGGGCATGTAGCGGTCGCGCGCCAGGATCGACGACAGCCTCGGGAAGTCCTGGTAGGCCGTGTTCGCGGCCAGGATCAGGATCGCCGCCGTGAAGAACTGCACGACGTAGAAGCCGATGCCGCCGTCGTAGACCGCGTAGGCGATCTGCGCGGGGATCGAGCGGACGTCGCTCGCCACGGTCCCGGGGACGTGCACCGCCAGCCACGAGATCCCGAGGAACATCGTGATCGCGATGACGCCCATGATCGCCAGCGTCTGGGCCGCGTTGGTCGCCTGCGGGCGCCGGAACGCCGGCACGCCGTTCGAGATCGCCTCGACGCCCGTGAGCGCGGTCGCGCCCGAGGAGAACGCCTTGAGCACCGCGAAGAGCCCGATCGCGGTGGCGACGGTCGCCGCGTTCGCGATCGGCTCGACGGGAGCCGTGGCCGGGCAGCCACCGACGCACTGGTACATCCCGATCGCGATCGTCGCCAGGATCGCGGCGACGAACCCGTACGTGGGGATCGCGAACACCGTGCCGGACTCGCGCGCTCCGCGCAGGTTCGCGACCGTGACGAGCCACACGAACCCGATCGACAGGAGCACCTTGTGGTCGTTGGCCGCCGGGAACGCCGACCCGATCGCGAAGACCCCGGCCACGATCGAGACGACGACCGTCATCATGTAGTCGACGAGCAACGCGGCCGCGGCGACGAGCGCGGCCCAGGTGCCGAGGTTCTCCTTGCTCACGATGTACGCGCCGCCGCCCGAGGGGTACGCGCGCACGGTCTGCCGGTACGAGATCACGACGATCGCCATCAGCGCGGCGATCGCGCCCGCGATCGGGAGCACGAGCCCCTTGAACACGGTGCTCACGATCGCGAGCTGGATGAAGATCTCGCCGGTCGCGTACGCCACCGACGACAGCGCGTCCGACGCGAACACCGGGAGCGCGAGGACCTTCGGGAGCAGCGTGTGCTCGAGATGCGCGCTCGAGAACGCGCGGCCGACCAGGATGCGCTTGAGGACGGGCCCCGTGGGCTTCGGCGCGGTGCGGGTGCTCACCGGCGCGCCCTCAGGTCCGCGTGGCGACCTCGCTCGGCTCGATCCGAAGGTGGAACGGCACGCTCGTCACCACGACCGACGGCTCGAACAGCAACAGGCGCTTGATGTAGAACGCGGTCTGGTTGTGCAGGAGGTTCTCCCACCAGTGCGCCGGGATCAGCTCGGGGAGGACGACCGTCACGATGGTGTCCCCGCGGTCCGTCTGCTTGCGGATCTCGTCCAGCAGCGGGATGCCCAGATCGCGGAAGGGCGCCTCCACCATCACGAGCGGCACGTCCATCCCCCGCTCGTGCCATGCGTCCACCACGCCCTCGGCCTCCTCGGGGTCGCCCATGAAGTAGAGCCCCTCGACGTGCGTCGGCCGGAGCGACTTCGCGTAGACGACCGCCCGGACCGTGGCGTCGTGCACGCCCGAGACCGGCACCAGGACGACGTGTCGCACGACGTCGGTCGGATGCTCGGCGTGCGATCCCGCCGAACGCTCGCGCTCCTCCGGCACCAGCGGGACGTCCGTCACGACGACGCCCGGCTCGAAGAGCAGGGCGCTCTTGAGGAACAACGCCCGACGCCGGCGCAGGAACTGGATCCACGACTTCGACACGAGCACCTCGGGGATCACCACGGTCACGAAGTCGCCCTCGTCCCGGGGCAGGAGCCGGACGCGTCGCTTCACGGCCCGGCCCGGATGGTCGTCCCCACCCTCGAGGACCTCGAGCTCGCCGAGCCGAGGCGCGAGGTCGCGCCACGCCGCGGCCGTCTCGCGGAACCGGTCCGGCGGACCCACGAACAGCGGAACGACGTCCTCCGCCCGGACCGCCCGCAGGTAGCGGACGGCGTCCAAGATCGCCGGTCCCAGGTCGTCGACCAGGACGAGGAACGTGTTGCCCGGCTCCGCGCTCGCGTCGAGGCGTCGTTCGCGCAGGATCCGGCCGACCTTCTCGTAGTGGTGGTGCACCGCCAGGAAGAAGGCGACGATGATCGGGATCGCGAGGATGACGATCCAGGCACCGCGCGAGAACTTCGTGAGCGTGACGATCACCAGGACGACGCCGGTCGTCAGCGCCCCGACCCCGTTGATGAACGCGTACCGCTGCCAGTTCGGTCCCTTGAGCCGGATCCACCGGCGCACCATGCCGGTCTGGGACAGCGTGAACGCCGTGAACACGCCCACCACGTAGAGCTGGATCAGGTGCGTCAGCTCCGCGTCGAACAGATACACCAACAGGGACGCCAGGGCCGCGAGCACGATCACGCCGTTGGAGAAGACCAGACGGTCCCCGCGGTTGCGGAACTGCGACGGCATGAACCGGTCGCGCGCCAAGATCGCGGAGAGCCGGGGGAAGTCCTGGTAGGCGGTGTTCGCCGCCAGGATCAAGATCCCGACGGTGAACGCCTGCAGCACGTAGAACAGGAACCCACCCGCGAACACCGTCTCGCCGATCTGCGCGAGCACCGACGGCGCGACCACCTCCTCGCTCACGCGGATCCCTAGGGCACGGCTGAGGATCGTGATGCCGAGGAACATCGTGATGCTGATGACGCCCAGGGTCGCGAGCGTCATCGCGGCGTTCTTGGACTGGGGGCGCCGGAACGCCTGGACGCCGTCCGCGATCGCCTCGACCCCGGTCAGGGCCGTGGCGCCCGACGCGAAGGCCCGCAACAGGATGAACAGGGTGAGCGCGTGGATCGCCGGCAGTGGCAGATCCGCCGAGGCGGCGACGGGACACCCGCCGATGCACCGGAGCGCGCCTACGGCGAGCGTCAGGAACACCATGATCACGAACCCGTACGTCGGGACCGCGAACAGCGTCCCCGCCTCCTTCACGCCTCTGCAGGTTCAGGACGGTGATCAGCAGGATGAACGAGATCGCGATCTCGACCCGGTACGGCTCGATCGACGGCGCGGCGGAGACCACCGCGACGGTGCCGGCGGTGACGCTCACCGCGACGGTCAGCACGTAGTCCGTCAGGATCGCCGCGGCGGCGATCAGCCCCGGCAGCGTCCCGAGGTTCTCCTTGGAGACGATGTAGGAACCGCCGCCGCGCGGGTACGCCCGGACGGTCTGCCGGTACGACGTCACCACGATCGCGAGCAGGAGCGCGATCGCCCCGCCGATCGGGAGCATCGAGCTGAGCGCCGCCGCGCCCGCCAGCGCCAGGACGAGCATCATCTCCTCGGTGGCGTAGGCGACCGAGGAGAGCGCGTCCGACGAAAGGATCGGGAGCGCGAGCAGCTTGGGCAGCAGCTGGTGCTCCTGCTTGTTGGTCGCCAGGGCCCGGCCGAGCAGCAGCCGCTTGACCACGCCGCGAGGAGCCTGGGTTCGTTGCGCGGTCGCCATCGCGCGGGATTCTAGGCCTCGGGCCGGGCGTCATGGGGCCGGCGGCGACGCGGCGAGCCGGGAGGGACTCGTCGCCGATCCACCGGTAGCCCACGCCGGGCTCGGTCAGGATCAGCCGGGGAGCGCTCGCCGCGTCCCCGAGCTTGCGTCGGATCGCCCGGACGTAGACGCGGAGGTAGTGGCTCTCGTTCGCGTACCCCGGCCCCCACACGCGACGCAGCAACCACTGGTGGGTCAGGAGCTTCCCCGGGTTGGTCACGAGCGCTTCGAGGAGCGCGTACTCGGTCTTGGTGAGGTGGATCCGCTCGCCGTCGAGGGTCACCAGCTGCCTCCCGAGGTCGACCTCGAGCGCCCCGAACTCGAGCGTCGCGGGCTCGGCCTGGTCGGCGGGGCTCCGCCGCAGCGCGGCGCGCAACCGGGCGAGGACCTCCTCCATCCCGAACGGCTTGGTCACGTAGTCGTCGGCCCCGGCGTCGAGCGCCGCGACCTTGTCCGCCTGCCGGTCGCGGACGGACAGGACGATCACGGGCACGTCCGAGAACGAGCGGACGCGACGGATCACCTCGGTGCCGTCGAGGTCAGGAAGGCCGAGGTCCAGGAAGACGAGGTCGAGCGCGGTCTCCGCCGCCGCGACGATCGCCTCCTCACCGTTCGACGCGGTCCGGACCTCGTAGCCGTGGGCCTCGAGGCTGGTCCGCAACGCGCGCCGGATCTGCGATTCGTCGTCGACGACGAGCACGCGGGTCACGCGCCACGCTCGGTGGCGCCCCGAGCGGCCTCCACGGAGCGTTCGGGACCGCCGTCCCCGGGGGTCGGACCCTCCAACGCCGGCAGCTCGAACACGACCGACACGCCGCCGGTCGGCGCGCCCTCGATCCGGATCCGGCCACCGTGCGCGAGGACGATCGCCCGAGCGATCGTGAGCCCGAGCCCGCTGCCGTGACCGCCCGCATCACCTTGGTAGAACGCCTCGAACACGCGCTCGCGCTCCTCGGGCGCGATGCCCTTGCCCTGATCCGAGATCCGGACCTGCACCGCGTGCTTCCACGGCGCGATCGCGATCCCGATCTCGCCGCCGGGCGGGGAGAAGCGCGCGGCGTTCTCGAGCAGGTTGGTGAACACCTGGTCGAGCTGCACGGGGTCGGCCGAGATCTCGGGTGTGTCGCGGATCACCGTGCGGACGCGGAACCCGGCCAGGCGCGGCTGCAGCCGGTGGAGCACCGATTCCAAGATCTCGTCCATCGCGACCGGCTGCTTGGAGGGCGTAAGGGCGCCGGCCTCGAAGCGGGCGAGGTCGAGCAGGTTGCCGAGGAGGCGGTTGAGCCGATCGGTCTCCTCGAGCACCGTCTGCAGCAGGTCGCGGCGCTGCGCGTCGTCGTGCGCGGCGTCGTCCTGCAGCAGGCTCGTGACGGCCGCCTTGATCGACGCGAGCGGCGTCCGCAGGTCGTGGGTGACCGCGGAGAACAGCGCGGCCCGCGCCTGGTTGGTCTCCGCGTCGAGCCGCGCGAGGTTCACCTGCGCGTCCAACCCGGCGCGCTCCAGCGCGATCGCGATCTGCCGCGCGGCCGCCTCGAGCAGCCGCACGTCCTCGCGGCCGATCGGCGGCTGGCCCTCGGCGCGCACCACGACCAGCGTCCCGAACACCTCGCCGCCGACGTCCAGCGGGAGCCGGCGTTCCTCGCCCGGCGGCGTGTGCTCGCGGGACTGGACGATCTCGTACGTGCCGCTGCCCGTCCGCGCCCGGATCTCGCACCGCGCGAGGTGCAGCGGGCCGAGCAGCGAGCCGGCGAAGTCCTCCAGGACACGTTCGAGGCGCTCGCCCGACAGGACCTTCGTCGCCAGGTAGCTGAGCAGCCGCGACTCGCGCTCGCCCCGGGCGGCCTTCGCCCGCTCCTCGAGCGCCCGCGCGACGAGCGAGCCCACGATCGCCGCGACCACGAGGAACGCGACCAGCGCGACCGCGTCCTCGGAGTCGGTGACGCGCAGCGTGTGGAGCGGCTCGGTGAAGAAGTAGTTGATGCACAGCAGGCTGAGGACCGACGCGACCAGACCGCTCCACAGGCCGCCGAGCGCCGCGGCGATGACGACGCCCAGCAGGTAGATCGAGATCGCCCCGAGCGCCCTCCCCGGCTGCAGGACCAGACCGAGACCCGTCGCGGCGGCGGGCGCGAGCAGCGCGAAGCCCACCGACCGCACCTTCGAGGATCTCCGCAGCTTCCCGAGCACGCTCACACGCTCAACGCTACGGCTTGGCTACGGGTTCTTCACGCCCTGGGGGGCCGCTTTCACACGACGTTTACGCACGCGGGCGCACGCTGAAGGCATGAGCACGCACCTGCGCCCCGAACAGACCGAGGCGACCCGGACCGAGCCGGTCGCGGTGACGGCGCCCGATGCGGGACGGCGCGCACCTCGATCCCCGATCCCCGCCGTCGAACCCCTGCCGCCCGGAACGGGTCATGCGCTCAAACGTGTGTTCCTCGGGCCGGCGCTCCCGACGGCGCAGCTCCAACACGAGCGGCTCGGCAAACCGACGGCGCTCGCCGTGTTCGCCAGCGACAACCTGTCCTCCGTCGCCTACGCGACCGAGGAGATCCTGAAGGTCGCGGTCCCGGCGGTCGGGGTGCTCGCCTTCTCGCTCGTCATGCCGGTGACGTTCGGGATCCTGGCCGTCCTCGCGATCTTGCTGTTCTCGTACCGCCAGACGATCAAGGCGTACCCGAGCGCCGGTGGCGCGTACATCGTCACGAAGGACAACTTCGGGCTCCTCACCGCGCAGCTCGCCGGCGTCGCGCTGCTCACCGACTACGTCCTCACGGTCTCGGTCTCGGTGGCGGCGGGGGTCGCGGCGATCACCTCCGCCGCGCCCGGGCTGTACGCGTACCGCGTCGTGCTGTCGGTCGCGTTCATCTGGTTCATCGCGTGGGGGAACCTGCGCGGGGTCCGCGAGTCCGGACGCCTGTTCGCGGTCCCCACCTACTTCTTCATCGTGATGATGTTCGTGCTCCTCGGGACCGGGATGGTGCGCGCCCTCGCGGGCGACCTGCACCCACTGCCGGTCCCTCCCGACGTGGCCGAGACCACCGGCGCGATCGGTCTGTTCCTGATCCTGCACGCGTTCGCGTCCGGCGGCGCCGCCGTCACCGGGGTCGAGGCGATCTCCAACGGCGTGCCGGCCTTCAAGCCGCCCGAGTGGCTGAACGCCCGGACCACGCTGATGTGGATGGGCAGCCTGCTCGGCGTGATGTTCCTCGGGCTCTCGTTCCTCGCGATGAAGCTGCAGGTCACGCCGAGCGAGACCAAGACCGTCATCTCGGAGGTCGGGCGGGCGATCTTCGGCAGCGGCACGGTCGGGACCGCGATGTTCCTGATGCTCCAGGTGGCAACGACGCTGATCCTGATCCTGGCCGCGAACACCTCGTTCGCCGACTTCCCTCGGCTGGCGAACTTCCACGCGAAGGACCACTTCATGCCCCGGCCACTCACCAAGCGCGGGCAGCGGCTGGTGTTCTCGAACGGCATCATCGGTCTCGCGATCGCCTCGACCGCGCTCGTGATCCTGTTCCGGGCCGACGTGCACAAGCTGATCCCGCTGTACGCGATCGGCGTGTTCACCTCGTTCACCCTGTCGCAGGCCGGCATGGCCAGGCGCCATCTCCGCCTGCGCGAACCCGGCTGGCGCCACGGTCTCGCGATCAACGGTCTCGGCGCCGTGACCACCGCGGTGGTCACCGTGGTGATCGCGATCACGAAGTTCGCGCACGGCGCGTGGGCGGTGATGGTGTTCGTCCCCGTGATGGTGTGGATCCTCGTCCGGATGAACCGCCAGTACCAGCGCGAGCACGCCGAGCTCGACGTGGGGCTGGAGGCGTTCGAGCAGCGCCCGCGCGGGCGTCCGATCTCGGTGCTGATCGTGGAGGACCTCGACCGCAAGACGATGCACGCCCTCCAGTACGCGAAGACGATCCGCTCGAGCATCACCCATGCCGTCCACCTCGAGGGCGACCCTGCCGACGACGAACGTCTGTCGGCGCGCTGGGCGGCGCTCGGGATCGACGTCCCGCTCCGGTTCCTCCCGAGCGACGGCGACCCTTCCGCGGCGATCGCCGCCTACGCCGAGGACCTCCCCGGCGACGGGGACGTCACGGTGATCGTCCCCGGCCCGGCCCGGATGGGACGGCTCGAGCGGCTCCGCCGAGGGCGGACGGGGGCCCGCCTCGCCCGCGAGCTCGCACCGAACCCGCGCGTGCGTGTGACGCTCGTGCGCGACCACCCCGAACCGCACCCGGTGAGCGGCATGCCCGGATTCGACGGTGCGCGTCTGCTCCCGCGACCGATCCATCGCGTGGTCGTGCTCGTGGACCGCCCCGACCGAGCGGCGCTGCAGGCCGTCCGCTACGCGCTCTCGCTGGGGGTCGAGGAGGTCGTGGCGATGCACGCGGCCGTGGACCCGGACGTCCAGGAGGAGCTGATCGCCCGATGGATGGACCTGCGGGTCCCGATCGCGCTCGACCTCGTGGAGTGCTGGGACCGCGACGTCGCACGGTCCGTCGAGCGGTACGTGGTCGACCTGATGGCATCCGACACCGAGGTGACGGTCGTGCTCCCCCGGCGGGACTTCGCCCGCGTGACCCAACGCCTGCTCCACGACCGGACGAGCCGCGGCATCGCTCGGGCCCTGGGCCGGTACGAGCACGTGGACGTGACCGTCGTGCCCTACTTCTTCGGCAGGGTCGGGTCCGTCACGGGTGCCCCGGCGTCGCCGGATGACGCCGTCGCTGCGACGGCCGACCAACCGCGCTAAGGTAGCCAGCCGTGCGCGTGATCATCATGGGCTGTGGCCGTGTCGGCATCCTGCTCACGCAGGAGCTCTCCAAGGCCGGGCACGAGATCACCGTGATCGACAAGAACGCCGCGGCGTTCCAGCGCCTGCCGCCGGGGTTCGAGGCTCGGACGATGGTCGGGCTCGGGTTCGACCGGGACGTGCTCGAGGACGCGGGCATCAAGGAGGCGGACGCGTTCCTCGCGGTCTCGAGCGGCGACAACTCGAACATCCTGTCGGCCCGCGTGGCGCGCGAGACCTACCACGTCCCCAAGGTGATCGCGCGGATCTACGACCCGATGCGGGCGGACATCTACGAACGCCTGAACATCCCGACCGTCTCCACCACGCGGTGGGGCGTCAAGCAGATGATCCTGATGCTCACCCACCCCGGTGAGGAGATCAAGGAAACCCTCGCGGCCGGCGACCTGTTCCGGATGCGCGTCGAGATCCCGTCGCACCTCGTCGGCAAGCCGGTCTCCTCGCTCAACCTGGACGGCAAGATCCTCGTGGCCGGCGTCGATCGGGGCGGCAAGGGGTTCATCCCCGTTGCGTCGAGCACCTTCCAGGAAGGCGATCACGCGGCCGTCGTCGTCCAGAAGGACGCGCTCGAGCTCCTGGAGGAGCTCCTGCAACCGATCGGGGACCACTGAGTTGCGGGTCGTCATCAGCGGCGCGGGAGCGGTCGGACGGCACCTCGCGTCGGACCTCGCCAACCGCGGTCACAACGTCACGCTGATCGAACAGGACCCGGCGGTCCTGGAGATCGCCAGGGAGTGGGCCCCACAGGTCGACCACCTGATCGGCGACGCGTGCGAACCCTGGGTGCTCGAGAAGGCCCAGCTCAACACCGCCGACGTGGTCGTCGCCTCCACCGGGGACGACGAGGACAACCTGGTGACCGCGTTGCTCGCCAAACAGGAGTTCGGCGTCCCTCGCGTGCTCGCGCGCGTGAACCATCCCGACAACGAGTGGCTGTTCACCGAGCAATGGGGGGTCGACGCCGCGGTCTCGCCGCCGCACATCCTCACCGCGATGGTGGAGGAGGAGGTCACGGTCGGCGACCTCGTGCGTCTGCTGCCGCTCGAGCGAGGTGGGATCTCGATCGTCGAGCTGACGATCCCCGCCGACTCGCCGTCCGCCGGTCGCCCGCTGTACGAGCTGCGGCTGCCGCCGGACGCCACGATCGTGGCGATCATCCGCGAGAGCCACGTCGTGATCCCTCAACCCGAGACCGTGATCACCGACGGCGACGAGGTGCTCGCGCTCACGGTGCCGGAGGCCGAGAGCGCGCTCCGGGCGGCGGTTCTCGGCGAGGGTGACGCCTACTAGTCGCGAGGTTCGATCGGGGCGTTTTCGGAAGCGGGGTTCGGCGGGCTCAGTGGTCGTTGCCGTTCCCGTTGCTGTGACCGTTGGCATTGCCGTGGCCGTTGCCGCCGGCATTGCCGTGGGGCTCGCCGCTCTGACCGTGGCCGTGGTTCGAGGACGAGGAGGAGTCGTCCTCCGACGGCGGGACGTCGCCACCGTCATCGTCGCCGGACTTGGCCTCGTGCTTGGCCTTGTTCTCCTGCAGGTGCGCGAGCGAGTTCTGCAGGCCCTGGTTGTCCGGCTGGACGACGAGGAGCGCCTCGTGCCGGCAGATCGCGTTGTCGAGCCCGGTCAGACCCTCGCAGGCCGAGAAGTCGGCGCCCTCCGACGACTGGTCGGTCTCCTCCTCGGCGGGTTCGATCTCCGGGCCGGTCGTGCCGGTCGGACCGCTCAGCCCGACGGCGCCGGTCTCGCCGGTGGTCCCGCTCGCTCCGGTGCTGCCCGTGGAGCCGGTGAGGAGCGATCCGTGCGGACCGCGCGGCGCCCGCAGGGACGGGCTGGCCGAGGCGAGCGAACCGATCGCGATGACCGCGGCGACCGCGACGATCGTGGCTCGCCAGGCCTTCCACGCGTGCTGGAGCTGGCCACGATGCATACCGAAGGTATCGGCAGGCAGAGGGCACAGACTGAACCGGCCGTTCGGAGTAGTCCAGGCACGCCTAGGCGCTGAACTCGAAGCTCGGGTTCACCATCCGCTCCTCGCCGCGCTGCTCGGCGAGGAGGCCCTCGACGACGAGACGCGTGCCGAGGCTGAGCCCCCGGATCGTGCGACGACCCATCCACACCACCGTGATCTCGCCGGTCCCGTCGGACAGGATCGCCTCGAGGGACTCGTGGCCCTCGAGCGGCCGGACCGTGATCCGACGCACCACGCCGGCGAGCTTGACCCGCGACCGCGGGGACGCCTCGGCCATGCGAACGCTGCCGGGGACGCCCTCGGCCCACGCCCGGATCTCCTCCGCGTAGCGCAGCTCGTCGCTCTCCGCCATCCGGTGGAAGAACCGCCGGAACGGATCGAGGAGTCCCATCGGCTTGGCGCGCCCCCTGGTCCCGAGTTCGGGGAAGCCTATCCCGCGCGCACCGAGGGTTCGGGCGCCTCCACCATGAGCTCGGACTTGCGGGACTTGGACACCCAGACGGCCGCCGCGACCACGGCGACCGCGATCACGACGACGATCACGCGGACCACCTCGTTGTCGGTCTGCTCGACGATCACCGGCGCGAACAGCAACGCGACCAGGTTCATCACCTTGATCAGCGGGTTGAGCGCCGGGCCGGCCGTGTCCTTGAACGGATCGCCGACCGTGTCGCCGATCACCGCGGCCTTGTGCGACTCGCTGCCCTTGCCGCCGTAGTGCCCCTCCTCGATGTACTTCTTCGCGTTGTCCCACGCGCCACCGGAGTTCGAGAGCATCACGGCGAGCAGCTGGCCCGGTGAGGATCGAGCCCGCGAGGAACGCGCCGAGCGCCTCCGCGCCGAGGGCGAACCCGGCGATGATCGGCGACAGGACCGCGAGCAGCCCCGGAGTCATCAGCTCGCGGAGCGACGTCCTCGTGCAGATGTCGACGACGCGCGCGTAATCGGGTTTCTCCTCGTAGGTCATGATCCCCGGGTGGTCGCGGAACTGGTTCCGTACCTCGACCACGACCTGCGACGCGGCGCGGCCGACCGCGCGGATCGCGAGCGAGCAGAACAGGAACGCGACCGAGCCGCCGATCAGCAAGCCGACGAGCACGTTCGGCCGGTCCACGCGGATCGGGAATTCGATCCCTTCTCGGCCGAGCGCGAGGAGGACGGCCTCGGCGAACGAGCCGAACAGCGACGTCGCGGCGATCACCGCGGTCGCGATCGCCATACCCTTGGTGATCGCTTTCGTCGAGTTCCCGACGGCATCGAGGCCGGTGAGCACTTGCGCCGGACGGCCCTCGAACTCGCCCGACATCTCGGCGATCCCCTGCGCGTTGTCCGACACCGGCCCGTAGGTGTCCATCGACACGATCACGCCCACCGTGGTGAGCATCCCCATGCCGGTGAGCGAGATGAAGTACAGCGCCTCGAGGGTGCCGTCGCCGAGGACGTAGGCGCCGGAGATCACGGCCGCGATGATGAGGAGACTCCAGACGGTCGATTCCATGCCGATCGAGAAGCCCGACAGGATCGTGGTCGCGGGCCCGGTCTGGGTGGACTCGGCGATCTCTTGCACCGGCTTGTACTTGGTATCGGTGAAGTACTGCGTGAGGACCTGGATCACGCTCGCGAGGATCAGGCCGAACAGCACGGCGACGGCGGGACGAAGGTCGTCCATGTAGACGGCCGCTGATCACGAACACCGCGGCGGCCGAGATCGCGGCCGAGATGAAGAAGCCGCGGTTGATCGCGCGCATCCCGTGCTCCTCCTCGCTCCGAGGGGTCACGGCGAGGATGCCGATGATCGACGTGATCACGCCGACGGCGCGCACGAACAGCGGGAACATCACGCCGGCGATCGCCCCCACCTCGGAACCGGCGAACGCGGCCGCGCCCAGGATCAACGACGCGACGAGCGTCACCTCGTAGGACTCGAACAGGTCGGCCGCCATCCCGGCGCAGTCCCCGACGTTGTCGCCCACGTTGTCGGCGATCGTCGCGGCGTTGCGCGGGTCGTCCTCGGGGATCCCGACCTCGACCTTGCCCACCAGGTCGGCCCCGACGTCCGCGGCCTTGGTGAAGATGCCGCCGCCCACCCGCATGAACATCGCCAGGAGCGCCCCGCCGAACCCGAACCCCACCAGGACGGCCGTCGCATCCTGTTGGTAGATCAGCAGGATCACGGTGGCGCCGAGCAGGCCCAGCCCGACCGTGAACATCCCCGCCACCCCGCCGGCGCGGAACGCGATCCGGAGCGCTTTCCGCAGACCGGACTCCTTGGCGGCGTTCGCGGTCCGGACGTTCGCGCGGACCGCGAGCCACATCCCCGCGTACCCGGTGATCGCGCTGAACGCGGCCCCGAGGATGAACGCGATCGAGCGGCCGAACCGCAGCGCGAACTCGCTGTGCGCGGCGTTCTCGGGCACCGGCAGCGCGAAGAACAGCAGGACGGTGATGATCGCCATGAAGACCGCGACGGTGCGGAACTGGCGGCTCAGGTAGGCCTTCGCGCCGATCTGGATCGAGCGGGCGATCTCCCGCATCTTCTCGCTGCCCTCGGGGGCGGCCAGCACCTCGCGGACCAGGTAGTACGCGAACGCGAGGGCGACGAGCGAGATGAGCAGGATCACCCACAACGCGTTGGTCTCGAACGACCCGAAGACGGCGTTGATCGGACCGCCTTCCTGGGCCAGGACACCGTGCAGCACGTTGCGACCTCCTCGGGTTTCGGGACGCCCGGACCCGGTTGAGGGAGCCGGGGCCCGGCAAGTATAGGGAGTCGCCCGTCAGCTGACCTGCGGCGGAACGGGGTCCCGCGGCGGCTCCGAACGCCCGCCGGTCCGCCGCACGAGAAGGAAGCCGAGGAGCCCGGTCGCGGCGGCCGCCAGGATGATCGCGACCGTCGCCGGCTCGACCAGGCGGGGCGGGAGCGCCAGCTCGGCGACGAACAGCGAGACCGTGAACGGGATCCCGGCCACCGCCCCGGCGGCCAGGACGTGCGTGCGCCGGACCCCCTGCGGGAGGCGTCCGAACCCCCACCGGAGCGCGAGCAGCACCGCGACCGCGATCCCGAGCGGCTTGCCGACGATCCGGGAGACGAGGATCCCGAGCCCGAGGCGTCCGGTGAGGGCCTCGGCGACCGCGTGCCCGGAGAGCCGAACCCCGGCGTTCGCGAGCGCGAACAGCGGGACGATCACGAAGCTCGACCAGGGCAGCAGCAGCGCCTCGGCCCGGGCCAGGGGCGAGACGGTCTCCCTCGAGAGCCGGGCCAGGTCCAGCCAGTGGGCGGCGTCGGCGTCGGGCGGGACGGGTTCGTCCAGGGTGAGGTCGGCGACCCGGCGCGCCTCGTCGCGCACGTGCCGCGGACGCTGGAACGCCACGGCGGGGGTGAGGAACGCGAGCACCACGCCCGCGAGCGTCGGCGCGATCCCGCCGAGGTCGAGCGCAACCCACGACGCGACCCCGAGGGCGACGTACACGAGCGGCGCACGGACCCCGATCCGCCACAGCGACGCGTACGCGACGAAGAGCACGATGGCCACCAGCAGCGCCACCGGATCGACGTCGCTCGCGTAGGCGAACGCGACGATCCCGATGCTCCCCAGGTCGTCAACGATCGCGAGCGTCAGCAGGAACGCCTTCAGCCCGGAGGGTGCGTTCCGGGCGAGGGTGAGCACGGCCAGGACGAAGACGATGTCGGTCGGCATCGCGATGCCGAAGCCCTGGGCGGCGTCGGTGCCCGCGGTGAACGCGAGGTAGATCGCCGCCGGCACGAGCATCCCGCCGACCGCCGCGACCACCGGCAGCGCGGCCCTGCGGAGGTCGCGCAGCTCGCCCGTCACGAGCTCGCGTTTGATCTCCAGACCCACGACCAGGAAGAACACCGTCATGAGCCCGTCCGAGACCCATCCGCGGAGGTCGTCGGTCAGCGCCCGCGCGCCGATCCGGATCGTGAGTTCCGTTTCCCAGAAACGGCCGTAAGAATCTCCGAACGGGGCGTTCGCCCAGACGAGCGCGACGGCGGCGGCGGTCAGGACGAGGATGGCGGAAGAACTCTCCGTCTGAAGGAACGCCTGCAACGGCTGCATCACGTTGCGGGGGAAGGGTCGGCTCGAGCGCGACCAGCTCGGCCGGAGACCGTCCGATGCGCCGGGATCGTCGTCGTGTTCGCTCCGGTCGGTCATGCGGAACCCTCTGCCGACCAGTCTTCCCGGCGCACCTTCAGAACTTCTCCATCTTACTTCTGTTGCGAGAGGCCCCAACCACTTGTAGCCTTCACGCGTTTTGGCCACCAGTACCGAACCCCCCTCCGTGACCCCCAGCCGGGTGCAGCGCGGCGCAAAGAAGAAGCGTCGCGTGCCCTTGGCGTTGCTGATCGTGCCCATCGTGCTCGTCGCGATCGGCGTGGCGATCCTGCTGGCGCTCCGGGGCGGGGCCGTTCCGATCATCGGCGGGGGCGACGAGCCCGCGCCGCCGTTCGACTTCATCGTCAAACCCGCCGCGGCGATCTCGACCGCGCCCGACGCGGACGAGACCGCGCTCTCGGCGAGCGCCGACCAGGTTGCGCAGGAGATCACGCCGACGATCGACGACCTGTACACGAACGCGTTCCTCGACCCGGGCAACTGGCGCCACGACGACTACGACGAGGTCTTCGAGACGTTCGCGTCCGACGCGGCCGCGACGGCCGAACAGAGCGTGGAGACCCTCACGCTGGGCGCTACCGCGGGCGACGTCTTCCAGACCGTCGACCCGGGCAAGAGCAAGCTGTCGTACCAGGTGCTGTTCGACCCCGACGGCGAGCCGGAGACCGCGGTCGTGACCGTGATCTTCCGGGCGACGGCCGCACGCAAGGACGGCACGTACCTCGCGATCGTGAGCGAGGGCGAGTTCTTCCTCCGCCAGGTCGACGGGTGGAAGATCACCGCGTTCGACGTGAAGCGCGACGACCACGAGACCCAGCCGCCGTCCCCCTCGGCCACGACCTCTCCCTCCGCATGAGCAGGCATCCCGCCCGCCGCCGAGCCGCGCTCCTGGTCGCCCTCGTGGGGGCCTGGGTCGCCGGCTCCGCCCTGGGCGCGACCCAACCGGCTCGGCACGCGTCGGCCGCCCCGCTGTTCCAGCTCGAGCCCGCCCACGCCGAGTACGTGCCGGTGCTCGACGGCAGCAAGCCGATCTACGTCCTGGTGATCGGCTCGGACGCGCGGCCCGATCAGGCGGTCGAGAGCCAGCGTGCCGACTCGATCCACATCCTGTCCATCAACCCGGCCGAGCAGCGTGCGGCGATCGTCGGGATCCCGCGCGACTCGTACGTCGAGATCCCCGGCCACGGGACGAACAAGATCAACGCCGCCCTGTTCTACGGCGGCCCCGAGCTCGTGGTGCAGACGGTCGAGCAGCTCACCGGCCTGACGATGGACTACTGGGCGATGACCGGGTTCGCGAGCTTCGAGCAGATGGTGGATGACGTCGACGGGCTGGTGGTCGACGTCCCGTTCGCGATGAACGACGAGGACTCGAGGGCGTTCTTCGACCCCGGCGTGCAGCGGCTCGACGGCGACGACGCCCTGGCCTTCGCGAGGGACCGGCACGATCTCCCCGCGGGCGACCTCGGCCGCTCGGAGAACCACGGCCGGCTGATGGTCGCCGCGCTCGCCCAGCTCAAGAAGGAGTTCAACCAGGACCCGGCGCGGCTGCTGGTCTGGGTGGCGTCGTTCGTGAGGAACGGCACGACCACGCTCTCGCTGGACGAGGTGCTCGACCTGGCCTTCACGGGTACGGCGATCAACGCGAACAAGGTCGAGAACATCGTGCTCCCCGGCGGCGCGGGGATGGTCGGTGGCCTGTCCGTCGTAACGCTCAACCAGGAGTCGCTCGACACGATCTCGAAGGACCTCGCCGACGACGGCCTGCTGAAGAAGGCGAACGTGCCCCCGTCGCCGAACGAGGAGCTGCTCGGCGGCTAGCGCCCCGACCCGCTCGACGTCAGCGGGTCACGACGTACACGACGTAGCCGGCGAAGAACGCTCCCTGCAGCAACAGCAGCGGCGCCGAGAACCGGCCCCGGAACCGGATCGTCAGCCACAGCACGCCCCCGGCAACCAACGCGATCACCGCGGCCACGAGCGCCTCGTGCGCGAGGTACCAGGGCGTGAGCAGCAGTCCGATCGTGACCGGGAACGACGACTGGAAGACCATCGCTCCGGTCATGTTCCCGAGGGCCAGCGTGTCCTTGCCCCGGCGGACCCACAGCACGCTGTTGAACTTCTCCGGGAGCTCGGTGGCCACGGGCGCCACCAGCAGCGCGAAGACGAGATGGGACACCCCGAGGTTCTCCGCGAGCGTGTTCACGCCCGACACGAACATCTTCGCGCCGCCCACGATCAGCAGGAGCGAGAGCGCGGTCTGGACGAACATCGGCCAGTTCGGCGACGCACGCGACCACGGGGCGAGCGACCGTCGCACCCGCCGGAGCCATCCCCAGAGGTACAGCGGGTGGATCTCGGTGCGCGCCTCGTCCTCGAGCTCGCGCTCGCCGGGCGCGCGGAGGTGGCGTCGCACGTAGAAGACGTAGCCGACGACCAGCACGACCGCGAGGGCATAGTGCAGGGCTTTGACGTGCACGAGCCCGGCGCCGGCCGCCAGCGCGTACATGCACAGGAAGTACCCGAGGTCCTGTCGCAGGACGCCCTGGTCCGCGTCCAGGTCGGTCGACCGCCGTCCGCCGCGCGCGAACACGAGCACCGCCGTGCCGACGACGAACATCGCGAGCGTCGTCAGCATGAACGGCGCCCCCAGGATCGCGCCGATGCCGATCTCCTCGCCGCCCGCGTGACCGGACATGATGGCCACCAGCGGCAGGATCGTCTCGGGGAGCGCGGTGCCGACCGCGGCGAGCACGCTGCCGACCACGCCCTCGGACAGGCCGAACCCCTCGCCGATCCACTCGACCCCGTTGGTGAACAGCTCGGCACCGCCGAGGATCACGAGCAACGACGAGCCGAGCAGCGCCCACTCCATCGGGCGAGCATCGTGTCACACCGCCGGCCACCGGCGGCGTCGTAACGGGCTGTTAGGCTCCATCGCGAAGGGGAGTAGTCCACAAGCGGATCCGCCGTCATGACGGTCGCGTGTCGCGGCCCGGTGGATCCCTCGCGCGGCGAGGACGAGACCTTCGGCCGAGAGGGAAGGGGCCGTGGGTTCCGACCGCGAGTCGCAGACCGTCGCTCATCTCGACGGCGATGCACCGACCGGCCGCAGCCTCACCTCCCTGCTCACGGCGGTGGCCCTCACGATCCCGGCGATCGTGCTCCGTTTCTCGGACGTGTCCCTCGCGAACGTCGTGGAGGCGCTGCTGTACGGGCTCGCGATCGTCGGCGCGGCCTTCATCCTGTCGTGGGCGGCCGAGGTCGCGCAGCTCGACATCTCGGCGGGTCTGGCGATCGCCGTCCTCGCGTTCATCGCGGTCCTGCCCGAGTACGCCGTCGACATGGTGCTCGCGTGGAAGGGCGGGAACGCGTTCGAGCAGTTCGGGGAGGCGTGCAAGGCAGCGACCGACACGGGGGAGAGCGCGTGCTCGCTCGCCCTCGCCAACATGACGGGCGCGAACCGCCTGCTGATCGGCATCGGCTGGTCGATGGTCGTGTTCATCGCGTGGTACCGCTCGCGCAAGAACCCGCCGGTCCTGCACGAGGTGCGGCTCGACCGTCCGCATTCGGTGGAGGTGGCGTTCCTCGGGCTCGCGACCGTGTACTCGCTCACCCTGCCCTTGAAGTCGCAGATCACGTTGATCGATTCGGTGGTCCTCGTGTCGATCTTCGTCGCGTACACCTGGCGGATCTCGAAGGCTCCGGCCGAGGAGCCACACCTGGTCGGACCCGCCCGCTGGATCGGGACGTTCCGGATCCCTCGACGACGGGCGAGCGTGATCGGGATGTTCGTGTTCGCCGCGGTGGTGATCCTGCTCTCCGCCGAGCACTTCGCCGAGTCGCTCGTCGCGACGGGCGAGCAATTCAACATCAACGAGTTCCTCCTGATCCAGTGGCTCGCGCCGCTCGCTTCGGAGGCGCCCGAGCTGCTGATCGCCGGCCTCTACGCGTGGCGCCTGAACACCAACGCCGGTCTGGGCACCCTCGTGTCCTCGAAGGTGAACCAGTGGACCCTGCTGGTCGGCACCCTGCCGATCGTGTTCGCGATCGCGGCCGGCGGTCTGCACGGCCTCCCCGTCGACGCGCACCAGCGCGAGGAGCTGTTCCTCACCGCGGCGCAGTCGTTCTTCGCGCTCGCCGTCCTGGTCACGCTCTCGATCAGCGTGCGCGAGGCCTGGCTGCTGTTCGGCCTGTTCTGGGCGCAGTTCATCGTCGGCGCGATCGTCCCCGAGTCGTTCATGGGGATCGAGCGCGTCCTGGTGGGGAGCGTGTACGTCGTGCTCGGGCTCGTGATCTTCACCCGTCAGCGGAGCCTGATCCGGCCACTGATCCGCGACGGCTTCAAGACGTCGTACCGAGACCTCAACCGACGCGAGATCGTCGGCGAGTAGCCGTCGGTCCCGGCGGCCACGGTTACCATCGCCTCGTGGATCCGAGGGCGTTCCTCGAGCGGCTGAGCGCCCAGGACGAGCTCGTCCACGTGCGCGACCTGCCGGCGCGCGCGACCGAACCCGGCGCGTTCCCCGCCGACGTCCCCGAGCTGATCCGCCAACGGCTGGCGCTGGTCGGCATCACCGGCCTGTACGAGCACCAGCGGGCGGCGTTCGACGTCGCGCGCTCGGGCGGGAACGTGATCGTCGCGACCGGCACGGCCTCGGGCAAGACGCTGGTCTACAACCTCGCGTTCGCGGCGGCGGCGGTGCCCGACCCCAAGCGGACCGCGCTCTACCTGTTCCCCACCAAGGCGCTGGCGCGCGACCAGCTCCGCCAGGTCCGCGAGCTCAAGCTCCCGCAGCTCCGGGCGGGCGTGTACGACGGCGACACCCCGCGCGCCGACCGACCGCTGATCCGCAAGAACGCGAACCTGGTCATGACGAACCCCGACATGCTCCACGCCGGCATCCTGCCCGACCATCCCCGCTGGGCCGACTTCCTCCTGCGGCTGTCGCACGTCGTCGTCGACGAGACCCACGTGTTCCGCGGCGTGTTCGGGTCGCACGTCGCGCACATCGTGCGGCGGCTCCGGCGGCTGGTGGCGCACTACGGCGGCGACCCCGCGTTCGTGCTCGCCTCCGCGACCGTCGGCAACCCGGTCGAGCTCGCCGAGCGTCTCGTCGGCGAACCGTTCGAGGCCGTCACGGACGACCGCTCGCCCAGCGGGGGCAAGACGTTCGCGCTGTGGAACCCGCCGATCGTGGACGAGGAGTCGGGCGCACGCAGGAGCGCGCTCTCCGACACCTCGTTCCTGATGGCCCGGCTCGCGGAGGAGGGTGTGAAGTCGATCGGGTTCGCGCGGTCCCGGCGGGCGGCCGAGCTGCTGGCCGAGTTCACGCGGCGCGAGCTCGACGCCGAGCTCCGCCCGCGGGTCAAGGCGTACCGCGCCGGCTACCTGGCCGAGGATCGACGCGAGCTCGAACGCAAGCTCGCGGACGACGAGCTGATCGCGGTCGCCTCGACGAACGCGCTCGAGCTCGGGATCGACATCGGGTCCCTGGACGCGGCGCTGCTGGTCGGCTACCCGGGGACGCGCGCCTCGATGTGGCAGCAGGCCGGGCGCGCCGGCCGGCGTTCGGACGGCTCGCTCGCGGTGCTGGTGGCGCAGGACGAGCCGCTCGACCAGTACCTGGTCACGCATCCCGCGGATCTGTTCGACAAGCCGTCGGAGGCGGCGGTGATCGACCCGACGAACCCGTACGTCCTGATCCCCCACCTGCTGTGCGCGGCGCGCGAGCAGCCGCTCTCCGACGAGGAGGTCGCGACCTACTGGCCGGAGGCCGCCGAGACGGTCCTGGGTCTCGAGGCGACCGGCGAGCTCCGGCGGCGCGGTTCCCTGTTGCACCACGCCGGTCGCGAGGCGCCCCACCGCAAGGTGGACATCCGGAGCACCGGCGGGCGGCGGTTCCAGATCGTGATCGAGGAGACGGGCGAGCTGCTCGGGACGGTCGACGGCTCCCGCGCGTACTGGCAGGTCCACCCCGGCGCGATCTACCTGCACCAGGGCGAGCAGTTCGAGGTGCGCGAGCTGGACCTCGAGGCGGGCGTCGCGGTCGTGACGCGTTCGGACCCCGACTACTACACGCAGTCGCGCGACACCACCGACATCGAGGTCGTGATCGAGCAGGAGCGGCGACCGCTGTCCGCCGACACCGAGACGTGCTACGGGACCGTTCGGGTGACCAACCAGGTCGTGGCGTTCGCCCGCAAGCACGTCGCGACCGGCGAGGTGCTCGAGATCGTCCCGCTCGATCTCCCGCCCCTGCTGCTCGAGACCCGAGCCGTGTGGTGGGGCATCACGCAGGCGGTGCTGGACCGGGCGCGCCTGCGGCCCTCGGCGATCCCGGGGGCCGCCCACGCGGCCGAGCACGCGGCGATCGGGCTGCTCCCGCTCGTCGCGACCTGCGACCGCTGGGACGTCGGCGGCGTCTCGACCGCGTACCATCTCGACACCGGCTCGTGCGCGATCTTCGTGTACGACGGGTACGAAGGCGGCGCGGGGATCGCCGAACGGGGGTTCGCCTCCGCGCGGCGATGGCTCGAGGCGACGCTCGAGACCGTCTCGAGGCTGTCCGTGTCCGCACGGGTGCCCCTCGTGCGTGCAGTCGCCCAAGTGCGGGAACGGGAACGAGCCGCTGGACAAGGCGGGCGCCGTGTCGCTGCTTGCGGCGATGCTGGGTAAGGGTCCGCCGGAGAACGAGCCGGAGAGCGAGCGCGGAGAGACATGAGGACGTGGAGATGACACGAGAGGTCTACATCGCGGTGGTGGGACCGTCGGCGGGGACGCCGGTCGAGCTCGCGATCGGCGAGGCGGTGGGACGCGGGATCGCCGAGGCGGGCGGCGTCCTTGTGTGTGGCGGCATGGGCGGCGTGATGGAGGCCGCGGCGGGCGGCTGTGCCGACGCCGGCGGGCGTTCGGTGGGCATCCTCCCCAGCGACTCGCGGCTGGACGCCAACCCGTACGTCACGATCGCGGTCGCGACCGGGGTGGGCGAGGCGCGCAACGCGATCGTCGTGCGGACCGCGGACGTCGTGATCGCGGTGCACGGCGAGTTCGGGACGCTCTCGGAGATCGCGCTCGCCCTGAAGATGGGCAAGCCGGTCGTCGGGATCGATACCTGGGAGCTCGGCAAGGAGGGCGCGCCCGTCGACGCGATCGTCCGCGCCGCCGACGCGCAGGACGCGGTGGCCCAGGCGCTCCGGCTCGCCCGCCGCTGATCCGGAACGCCGGATCTCGAGCTGCACACCTTCGAACCGGCATCCGCCGATCGGCTGGGACCTTCGGTCCGGTCGAACGCGCAGGTGCCGCCGACCGACGGCCGATGTCACCGTCCCTCCGATGTCGCAACCTACCGGAGGACGACCGGCCTACAGCGTCGGCCATGCGATCGAGAAGGAGCACGCCTATGTCTGCCCGCGGGATCGGCCTCATGATGGTCGGAGCACTCGGAACGGCGGCCCTGATCGGACTGGATGCGCCCGGCGTTGCGGCGACGGCCCTCATGGTCGCGGCCGGGCTCGGCATGCTCACCGTCTTCGCCGTGGGCTCGCTGTCCTTGCGCCGGGGTCGCGGCCACCGCGCGGAGGTCGCCCGGGTCGACGGGCTCGCCGACGGGGTCGAGCAAGAGGCCCGAGGGCACCTGCTCCGGGGTCGTGAGGCGGAGCTCCTTCGCCAGATCGAGGCCCTCGAGATCCGGCGCGACGAGGCGCTCGCCGAGGCCGCCGCCGCGGCGGACGCCCGGAACGGGTCCCCGGCGACCAAGCCCCCGCGCACGCCGAAGCTCGTCATGGTCGCCTCGAACGACTGAGACGTCCCCGCACCGCCCGACCTCCTGAGGCCCCCGTGACGCACGTGTCGCCGGCGACGGCCGTTCGGCCCGTCCTCGTTGGAGGCTTCCAGGCGCCCCTCTAGACTCCTCGCGATCGTCGTCGCCCGGCGCCGGACCACCCCTTCCTCCGCGTGCGGTCCGGGTTGGCCGTCGGAGACAGGGGACGCATGACCGACCACGAGGACCGACCGGAGCGCTCGCCTACGACGGCGAAAGACGCGCGCTCCGACGCCGAGCTCGACGCGATCGCGGAGGCCGAGGTCGAGGGACTGCCGGTGTCGACCGACGCCGCGCTCCGCACCCCTCGCGCCAAGGGTCGGTTCGGATCGGCGATCGACGCGGTCCTGCCGCGCGGACGCTTCGGCGACCAGCGGGACATCCTCGGGGGCGCCGGGCAGAACGTGATCGGCCTGGCGGCGGGCGTGCTCACCACGTTCGCCACCCAGGTGATCATGACGCGCGGGCTGGGGCCCGCGCTCTTCGGGGTCGTGACCCTGACCACGCAGTTCGCGTTCATCGCGAGCACGGCGACGAGGTTCGGGATGGACGTGGCGAACGTCCGCCTCGTGGCGATCCTGATCGGTCGCGGCGAGTCCGGGCGGACGCGTCCGCTCGTGCGCACGAGCGCGATCATCGCGGCGCGTCTTCTCGGTCGCGGTGGGCCTGGCGGTGGTCCTGCTCTCGGGCTGGCTCTCGACCGCGTTCGTCTCGCCGCGGTTCCATCAGCAGGGTGTCGTGGCGTTCGTCGCGGCGGGCGTCGCGATCCCGTTCGCGGCCCTCACGTGGGTCTACCTGGGCGGGACGCGCGGTCTCAAGATCATGCGGCACACCCTGTACATCTTCTGGATCGGCCAGCCGCTCGGGTGGATCGCGATCGCCGTCGTGGGCTGGATCTTCGCCAAGACCGCCGGGGTGACCGCCTTCGCGTACGCGGCGTCCTGGGCGATCGCGAGCGGGTTCGCGTGGTGGGCGTGGGAACGCGAGACGCGGGGCTTCGACGCGCGGACCGAGGGCGCCGGCATCCCCGAGGAACGCACGGGAGCATTGATGAAGTTCGGGATGCTCCGAGCCCCGGCGACGCTGTTCGCGCAGCTGCTGTTCTGGATCGACACGTTCGTCCTGGCCGCGTACCGGAGCTCCGCCGAGGTCGGGGTCTACGGCGCCACCGTGCGGACGGGGCAATCGCTGCTGCTGTTCCTCACCTCGCTCTCGTTGGTGTTCAGCCCGTTCGTCGCCGACCTGCACTACCGAGGCGAGAAGGCCAAGCTCGACGCGCTCTACAAGAACGTCACGCGGTGGGGTCTGGCCACCACGCTGCCGATCCTGCTCGCGCTCGCGATCTTGCCGGGGACGATCATGCGCGTGTACGGCCCGAAGTTCGTCGCCGGCGCCGACGCGCTCGAGATCTTGATCATCGGCCTGATCGTGCCGGTGATCGTCGGCACGGTCGGGTTCATCCTGATCATGGTCGGTCGCACCGGCTGGGACCTGCTCGTCTACGTCGCCTCGTTCGCCGTCGCGGTCGGGATCGCCGTCTGGCTCGCGCCCACGTACGGCATGAAGGGGGCCGCGATCGCCGAGGCGGTCACCCTGACCGTGTCCGCGTTCGCGCGGCTGTTGCTCGTCAAGCGGTTCGTCGACATCTGGCCGTTCGACCGATGGTTCCTGCGGTTGATCCCGCCGGCGTTGGCGGGAGCCGCCGTCATGTGGGCGGTCCACTCCGTCCTCGTCGGTCCGAAGTGGCTCATCGACCTGACGCTGTCGATCTCCGCCGGCACGCTCGTGTACGGCGTGGTCCTGGTCTGGATCGGGCTCAAGCCCGGGGAGCGGGCGACCACGCTCGCCCTGGTCCGAAGGCTGCTCGGCCGCACGCCGAACCCGCCCGGACCGGCCGCCGCCGGCTGACGGGCGGCGCTGGACCTCTCCCCCGAGCGTCCACCGTCGCGTGACGGTAGCGTCGGCCCGGAGCGACCACCCGAACGGAGGAGGACAGCCATGACCGACCCGGACCGACTGGAACGCGGCCGAGACAAGCTCCGCGAGGTCCACGGCGAACGAGCGCTCGCCACCGTCGAGTCACTCGGCGACCTGGGGCGGCTGATCGTGGAGGTGGCCTACGGCGAGGTGTACTCGCGACCCGGCCTCTCGCTGCGCGAACGCCAGATCACGTCGGTCGCGGCGCTCGTCGCGACCGGCCGCTCCTCGCAGCTCCCGGTGCACCTGCGTTCGTCGCTCGAGGCGGGCCTGACGCCCGAGGAGCTGCAGGAGGTGATCATCCAGACGGCCACGATCGCCGGTTTCCCGCCCGCGATGAACGCCTGGTCGACCCTGAAGACGATCGTCGCCGAGACCGAGGGCTGACGGGCGCCCCTCGAAGACGGCGGCGGAGACGCGGAAGGAGGACGGGGATGCGGATCGGAGTCTTGGGCACGGGGACGGTCGGTCGTGCGCTCGCAGGCAAGCTCGACGAGCTCGGGCACGAGGTCGTCATGGGGTCGCGAGATCCCGAGGCGACGGCCGCGCGGAGGGAAGCGGGTCCGCGCGGCGGGCCCTCGTTCGCGGAGTGGCACGCGGATCATGTCGGCGTGTTGCTCGGCGCGTTCGCGGACGCGGCGCGGCACGGCGAACTGCTGTTGCTCGCGACGAGCGGCGAGGGCGCGCTCGCGGCGCTCGGGTCGGCGGACCCGGCGGACCTGCACGCGAAGACGCTGGTCGACATCACGAACCCCATCGACGCGTCATCGGGGTTCCCGCCGGCCTTCTTCGTCGCGAACACGGACTCGCTCGCCGAGCAGATCCAGCGAGCCCACCCGGAGGCGCGCGTCGTCAAGTCGCTCAACACGGTGACGGCCGCCGTGATGGTCGACCCGGGTTCGGTGGCCGAGGGGCGGCACGCGATGTTCACGGCGGGCGACGACGCCGACGCGAAGGACCAGGTCGCGAACGCGCTGCGCGAGTGGTTCGGGTGGCAGGAGGTCATCGACCTGGGCGATCTGACCGCGGCCCGCAGCATGGAGATGTACCTGGCGCTGTGGATCCGGCTCCTCGGCGCTCTCGAGACCTCGATGTTCAACGTCGCCGTCGTCCGGTAGGCCGTCCGCCGGCACCGTCTCCGGCGGGATGCGACTCGAACCCGGTGGGCGCCGGAGACCGTATCTTCGAGCGGTGCGACGTCCGATCCTCGTCCCGCTCGTGGCCCTGCTCACGGCCGTCCTCGCGGCCTGCGGGTACCAGCCCGAGATCGAGCAGCCCGGCGCGGCCACCGGCGTCTCCTCGGCGCCGCCGTCGGTCGCGGCCACCGGCCCCGTCACGACCACGCCGACCTTCGCCGCGGACGGGTGTCCGGTCGACGAGCCCGCGTTCTGCGAGCAGGCGGCGTTCCTCGCCAACGCCCTCGTGCTGTCCGACGCCGACGCCGTCTTCGACCTCAGCCGCCGGGTGTCGATGGACTGCGCGGACCTCGATCAGGAACTGTTCTCCCAGTGCCACGGCGATCAGGGCACGCTCGAGGGGTACGTGGTCAGCGACGCCCGAGGCGAGTTCTTCGTGGACTCACCCGCCGACTACCGGCGGACCCTCCGCTTCTTCGTCGAGGCCGTGGACGAGGAGTATTCGGACGAGCTCGGCGGCCCTCAGATGCAGATCCTCGGCGTCTCCACGTGCGGCAAGGGCGCGGACACGTCGTACCACCTCGTCTACCTCGTCGGGCTCGGCGACCCCGGGAGCACCCTCCCGGGCGATCGCTTCCTCGGGACGTACGAGCTCACCCAGGAAGGCGGGAAGTGGGCGATCGGGGCGACGTTCGTGGGGCTGTACACGGACTGGCAGCTGGCGCTCGACGACCCGTTGACCCAGATCGCGTGCGGTGACGTCCAGCCGTGGGTCGGAGCGGCCGCGAACCTCAACCCGCCGCAATCCGAGAGCCAACCCACGCCGATCCCCGGCACCGGCTCCACCTAGGCCGGTCGCGTGCGCGCGTCGCGGGCGACGTGTCATGCTTCGGTGAGCGCCCCACCGAGGGCGAGCCCCGAGAAGGAGGACCGCGATGGCCGACTACGTGCTCCTGTACAGCGGCGGCAAGATGCCGGAGACCAAGGAAGAGCAGGACGCGGTCATGGCCGCGTGGAACGCGTGGTTCGGCGAGCTCGGCGGCGCTCTCAAGGACGCGGGCAACCCGTTCACGCCGGCGGCCAAGAGCATCGGATCCGACGGCTCGGTCAGCGACGGTGCCGGGAGCGGTCCGCCGAGCGGCTACTCGATCGTGACGGCCGACTCGCTGGACGAGGCGGTCGAGAAGGCCAAGGGCTCTCCGGTGCTGCAGGGCGGCGCCAGCATCACGGTGTACGAGACGTTCGCGGTGATGTAGCGAACGCGATCACGATCGCATCCGGGTCCTTCCGAAGACCGAGCTCTCGATCACCCAGAACAGCGCGAACGCGCCGTAGAGGATGACGCTCAGGGTGGCGTCGATGAGCGCGGTCAGCGTCATCGCGAGATAGATCCACGGGGCGGGCAGGTAGCTCCTCGTGATCCCCTTGACGGCAGCGGGGTCGTGGTCGGGACGGAGCAGCCGCCCGCCGACCGAGGCGTAGAACCACACCGCGTTGAACATCGCGGCGGTCGCGGTGAGGGTGATCCCGTAGGCGAGCGCCGCCGCGGTCGCCCCGTCGTCCTGGATGTGTTCGGCGACGAGCCGGGTCGGGAACGGGATGAACGCGACGACGAGCAGGAACCCGACGTTGAGGAACAGGAAGACGCGGTCGGCACGTTCGACCTGCTCCATGATCGAGTGGTGATTGACCCAGATGATGCCGATCGTGAGGAAGCTCACCGCGTAGGCCACGTACGAGGGCCAGATCTCGAGGAGACGGTCCCCGAGGTCGGGCGTGTGCTCCCCGATCTGCGTGTCGACGTTCAGGATCAGCAGGGTCGCGGCGATCGCGAGGACGCCATCGGCGAACGTCTCCAACCGGTCCGTCCTCACGACCGGTCCTCGGGCGGCTCCTCGGGTCCCGCTTCCCAGCCCGAGATCGTTTCGATCTCGATCGCGACGACCGGACCCGGCGGCGGGTCGCTCGCGTACTGCGGGTACTTGGCCGCGAGCGCCTCGAGCGCGACCGCGCGTTCGTCCGAGGCATCCTCGATCACGCGCCCCGTCCCCGACGCGCGGACCCACCAGAGCGCGCGCCAGTCCTCGTCGTACCCGTCCACGACGAACTCCGCCGCCGGGTTGCGTTCGAGGTTCCGGAGCCGTTGCAGTCGCTCGGAGCGCTTGGGCTTGCGGTCGACCGCCCAGTACGCGAGGACGTCCCGGTCGCGTTCGACGAGCGCGAACACGAACGGCACGACGTGCGGTCGCGCGTCGGGCGTGACGGTCGCGAGCCGCCCGACCCGGGCCGAACGCAGCCGCGCGATCGCTTCCACTCGGTCCATCGTCACACCCCTCGATCCGAACGGCCTCCAGGCTATCCTCGGAACCGTGCTCCCGGTCGTGACCGCGCGTGGGTGACCGACCCGCGCCACCGTTCGAACAGCTCGACTTCCTGTACACGCCGACCCGGGACGTCGCGGGCGATCTCGCGTACTTCACCGGGGTCCTCGGTGGTCGCGCCCTGTTCGCGATCGACGCGATGGGCACGCGGGTCGCGGCCGTCGAGCTCACCGAGGGTCCGCCGCTCGTGCTCCTGACCGACCACGTCGAGGGCGAGCGCACGATCCTGCTGTACCGCGTGGCGGACCTGGACGCCGCGCTCGCGGAGCTCGAGGCCCGCGGGTGGGAGCCCGCGCACCGGTTCGAGATCCCGCACGGCCCGTGCTGCTCGTTCACCACGCCGGGCGGCCACCGGGTCGCGCTGTATCAGCTCACGCGCCCCGAGGTGGCCGAGCACTTCGCCGGCCGGTTCGACTTCTGAACGCCGCGCGGGCGTGTCAGCCGGGGATCGACAGGATCACGACGGCACCCCCGCCGGGGGCGTTCGCGGCTTCGGCGGTCCCGCCGTGCGCCTGCGCGACGGCGGCGACGATCGCGAGCCCGAGACCGGTCCCGCCCTCCGGGCGGGACCTCGACGCGTCCGGACGCGCGAACGCCTCGAACGCCACCGGGAGGAACTCGGCCGGGAAACCGGGTCCGGTGTCCCGCACCTCGAGCCGCAGCGACCCGTCGTCGCGCCGGGCGGCCACGCTCAGGCGGCCGCCGGCCGGGACGTACCGCAGCCCGTTGTCGAGGAGGTTGCCGAGCGCCTGGCGCATCCGGAGCTCGTCGACGTCCGCCCGGAGCTCGTCGGGGACGCGGACGTCGATGCCGACCCCGCGTTCGGAGGCGCGCGCGGCGAACGAATCGACCGTGCCGCCGATCAGCCGCGCGACGTCGACGGGCTCGCGCCGGATCGGCAGTCGCCCTCGGTCCGAGCGCGCGAGCACGAGCAGGTCGTCGGCGAGCCGCGCGAGCCGGTCCGCCTCCTCCGACGCGCTGCGGAGCGCGCGCTCCAGCTCGTCCGCGGTGCGCGAACGCCGCAGGGCGAGGTCGAGCTCGGCCTTCAGGTTCGACAGCGGCGTGCGGAGCTCGTGGCTCGCGTCGTCGACGAACCGCCGTTCGCGTTCGATCGCCTCCTCGAGCCGGTCCAGCATCGCGTTCAGCGTCTCGGCCAGGCGCGCGAGCTCGTCGCCGGTCCCCGGGACCGGCAGCCGGCGCCCGGGGTCGCCGGCCGAGATCGCGGCCGCCTCCGCGCGCATCGACTCGACGGGGCGGAGCGTCCACCCGACGAGCAACCAGGTCACGCCGACGGCCAGGATCAGGGCGAGCGGCCCGCCGATCGCGAGCGCGGTCGCGAGCCGGCCGAGCGTCGTCCGCTGGTCGTCCAGCGACGCGCCCACGACGAGCACCCCACCGTCGGCGACCGGGACGGCGAGCATCCTCGCCGGCACGACCTCGCCCTCGATCGTCACGTCGTCCCGTTCGGAGAACGTCGGGGCCTCGACACCGCCGGACGCGAGCGCGGGTTCGCCCGCGATGCTGCTCGAGGACTCGACCACCGAGCCGTCGGGAGCGATCAGCTGCGCGAACGCGTCATCGGGCTGGCCGAGCGGGAGCGCACCCGAGCCCTCCACGACCAGGAGCTCGGCGTCCGCTCGGGACCGTAGCGTCTCGTCGACCGCCCGCCGGAGCTCGGTCTGCAGCCGCAGGTACACGAACGCGCCGGTCGCCGACAGGACGACCGCCATCAGGACCGCCGAGACCAGCGTCACCCGGGTCCGGAGCCGCATCAGCGCGGCCCCGCGCGGAGCCGGTAGCCCGCGCCGCGCACGGTCTCGATCTGGTCGCGCCCGAACGGACGATCGACCTTGTTACGCAGGTAGCGGATGTAGACGTCGACGACGTTCGAGTCGCCCTCGTACGCGAAGTCCCACACGTGCTCGATCAGCTGCGTCCGCGTCAGGACCTCGCCGGGGTGACGCATCAGGTAGTCGAGGAGCGCGAACTCGCGCGCGGTGAGCTCGATCGCGGTCCCGTCGCGCGCCACGCTCCTCGCGGCGGGATCGAGCTCCAGGTCCCCGACCCGCAGGACCGGGGGTCGCTCGGCGGCGCCGCGCCGCATCAGCGCGCGCAGGCGCGCCAGCAGCTCGGCGAACGAGAACGGCTTGGTCAGGTAGTCGTCGGCGCCGGCGTCGAGCCCCGCGACCCGGTCGGCCACCGCGTCGCGCGCCGTGAGCATGAGGACCGGGCTCCACCGGCCGGCCTCGCGCAGCTTCCGGCTGACCTCGAACCCGTCGACGTCGGGCAGCATCAGGTCGAGGACGATCGCGTCGTACGGGTTCTCGGTCCCGAGCCAGAGCGCGTCCTCCCCGCGCCCGGCCACGTCGACCGCGTACCCCTCCTCCTCGAGCGCGCGCTTGAGCAGGCCGGCCATCTTGACCTCGTCCTCCACGACGAGCACGCGCATCGGGCCCAGCGTAGGCCCGATCGATGAGAGCCGGATGAGAGTGGGCGCGCGGCGTGCTAGTGACGGCCCGAGTTGGCCCCGGCGAAGAAGCGGTCCCACTCGTCGATCTTGTCCGGGAGGAACCAGCACCGCGACCACCGGCCGTGCTCGTCGGCCTCCGCGAACTGCGCGACCAGGACGCTCATCTGCTCCTCGTGACGATGCGCGGTGATCGTGAGGAACATCGTCACGTAGCGGTCGCCCGCGAGGATGTCCTCGACCTCCACCCGGATCGACCCCGCGGAGGCCTCGTCCAGCAACGTGAAGAAGCGCCGCACGCCGTCGCGACCCCGGAACGTCCCGCTCGCCGGCGTGTGACCCGGCGCGTACCAGACGACGTCGGGCGCGAACCCTCCAGCATGAGGGGCAGGTCGCCGGCCATGAACGCCCCGACCGTCTCGCGCATCTTCGTCGCGTTGGGGTGCTCCACGGGAACCGCCTCAGGACCAGAACGCGTCGACCGCGTCCTGATCGTTCGCGAGCGCCCAGTACTCCGTCCAGCGACCGTTCGGATCCAGCGTGAGCGCCTCGGCGAGCAGCACGTCCATCCATCGCACGTCGCGGTACGCGGAGACGCGCATGAAGATCGAGGCGTGCCGATCGTTGGCGAGGATCTCGGCGGGCGTGACCTGCAGGGTTCCGGCCGTCTCCTTGCGGACCCGGCGGAAGTAGTCGACCACCGCCTCGACCCCGACGTAGTCGCCGCTCATCGTGTGGTTGCCGCCCACGTGCCACAGGACGTCGTCGGCGAGGAACGGGCGCATCGCGTCGTGATCTCCGGAGTTGTAGACCTCGAGCGCGTCGCGGATCATCGAGACGTTGCGGTGTTCGAGCACGTCCCTCCAAAGGGGTAGGGCACGCACCGTACCCGGCGACGCGAACCGTGCCCAGGGTCGCCGGGGCTACAGGAAACGGCGCATGTCCCATGAGACGTCTCTCATCGGACGCCCCCCGGATCCCGCGGCGGCCGGATCCGGCCTTCGGGCTGTCGAAAGCGGCCACCCCCGTTCGTCGTAGGGATGACGGACGGACAAGGCCGAAAGGCCGGAAGGAGGTAGCGATGGCGGACTTCGTGCTGCTGTACAGCGGCGGGAGCATGCCCGAGACGGACGAGGACAAGGCTCGCGTCATGAAGGCATGGGACGGCTGGTACTCGGAGCTCGGCGGGGCCATCAAGGACGGCGGCAACCCGTTCGCGCCCGCGGCCAAGGTCATCGGGAGCGACGGCAAGGTGGGCGATGTGTCCGGCTCGCCCCTCACCGGCTACACGATCCTCCAGGCGGACTCGCTGGACGCCGCGACCTCGCTCGCGAAGAACTCGCCCGTCCTGCAGGGCGGAGGCAGCGTGACCGTGTACGAGGCCTTCGACGTCATGTAACAGGCTCGGGGCGGTCGCGGGGTTCGCTCCGCGACCGCCTCATGGCCTTGCGGCACCTCTGCACCTCGCGTATGACCCTCGGTCTATGAGAAGCGCCTCCACGGCGCACATCGCCCCTCAGCGGTCGCCTACGATGCTGCGTCCGGGCTTCCAGCGGAGGGGTTCCCATGCGTCGAGTGTCACGGACCCGCATCGCGCTCCTCGCGATCCTCGTCCTGGTGCCGTCCGCGCCGACGACATCGGTAACGGCGAGAACGTCAGCTCCTCGCGGCCGGACCATGTGCTTCGGAGCCGAGGCGGACATCGTCGGGACATGGGGCGACGACGTGGTGGAGGGAACCCCCGCGAGGGACGTCATCGCGGGTCTCGGCGGCGATGACTCGATCGCCGGGGCGGGGGGCGGCGACACGATCTGCGGCGGTACCGGCCAGGACCACCTCGTCGGCGGCGGCGGGAACGACACGATGCTGGGGGGAGGCTCACCCGACGTCATGACGGGCAGCGTCGGCCACGACCTGATGTTCGGCAACGCCGGGAGCGACGCCATGACCGGAGGCCCGGCCGACGACGTCTTGGACGGGGGGACGGGCGGCGACGACCTCCGCGGGCTCGGGGGCGACGACGAGGCGCTCGGTGGTCGCGGGATCGACGACTGCGTCGCCGAGACCGAGGTCGACTGCGAGAGCTGACCGAACCTAGGTCGCGCGCATGCGGTTGTTCCGCGCGTTGTGTTCGAGCTCGGCCAGGCCGAGCGCCTCGAGCAGCGGCGGCACGTACATCCCGAACCGGCCTCGGAGTCCCTTCTTGAGTCCGTACCACCCGCCGACCGGGTTGTCGGGCGAACGACCCCACGCCTCGACGGTGCCCTCGGCGGCCGACTTCTGTTCGTCCGCGCTTCCGAGCGGCACCCAGTCGCCGTTCGACTTCAGCATCGCGTGCAGGTCCTCGATGCACCGGAGCTGGTAGCCGAGCCGGGTCTTGCCCACCTGACACACGAGCGTGGGCGGATCGGCCCCCTCGTCGCGCCACATCTGGTACTCGGAGGTCCCCGGCGGTGTCTTCAGCACCCAGGGGTCCTGCTCGGTTCCGCTCCCCTTCGCGCCCATCGCTCCTCCTTCGAACGCGGCCGCCACCTCGAGCGCCGAGGGTATCGGCGCCGCGCTCCCCTCGCTAGTCGAACAGCGCGTCGAACGCGTGCAGCGATTCACCCAGGCGACCCGCGATCGTCGTCGCGAGCCATCGGTGCAACGCCGCGGCCAGCTCGGGGTCGTCGGTCTCCATCCGTTCGATCGCGGTCTTGCTCAGCTTCAGGACCACGCTCGGGGTCTCGGCCACCACGTCGGCGGTGCGCGGCACCCCCGAATACATCGCGAGCTCGCCGACCATCACGCCGGGGCGCAGCGTCCGAAGGCGCATGCGGGTGCCCTCGGGCGTCACGGTCTCGACCCGCAACCTGCCGGACTCGAGCACGAACACGTCGTCGGGCGGCTCGTCCTGGCGGATCAGGACGGCCCCGTCCTCCAAGGACACCCGCTCCAGGTACGGCCGCAGGCCCGTGGGCATCCCCGCGAGCGCGTCGCCGTCCAGGTCCGCGGGCTCGGCGGCTCCGTCCCGGAGCAGCACCTCCTCGCACCGCTGCAGCCCACGGTCCAGGTCGGGCTCGAACCGCACGAGCTCGCCCTCGCTCACGCCGCCGCGCAGGAGCTGCTTGCGCACGGGTTCGGACACGCCGGTCAGCACCAGCTCGAACCCGTGGGCCTGCGCCAGACCGATCACCTTGACGAAGGCCACCACCGCCGAGGAGTCCACCCCGGTCACCCGGCGCAGGTCGATCACCAGGAACCGCAGCGGTCCGGCCTCCACGCGCTTTCGGATCCGCTCGAGCAGGCCGTTGGCCGAGCCGAAGAACAGGAACCCGTTCACGCGCAGGATCTGGACGTCCCCGCCCATGGACCGCAGCGCCGCCCGCTCGGCGGGGGGTCGGTCCACGTTGGAGTGGTAGGTCTCCCCGAACGCGACCTCGCGCACCAGCTCGATCCGGCCGTAGTTGACCGCGAACAGCACCACCGCGAGCACCAGGCCGAGCACCACGCCGGGCAGGAACCCTCGGGCGATGATCGCGGCCACGATCACGAGCACGACCCCGTACTCGACCGGCGGCAGGACCTTGCGCTTGTCCCAGACCCACTCGACCAGGAAGGCGAGGCCCAGGAACACCAGCACCCCGCCCACGATCATCCGCGGGATCAACTCGATCACCGAGGCGCCGAACACCACCGCCGCCAGCGGGACCGTGGCGGCGATCAGCCCGGCCACCCGGGCGTCCACGTTCATCCGTTCGGCGAGCGCGGTCAGGCTGAGCGCGTGGTACCCGGGGATCCCGCCCAGGGCGCCGGAGATCACGTTCAGCACCCCGGCGTTGCGCAGCTCCTCGTTGGTGTCCAGGTCCCGGTTCAGCACGACCTCGGTCCCGCTGATGTTGAACAAGATCGCGATCACGGCCACGAACACGGCCGTCAGGATCCCCGCCCACTGCGCGAGCACCGCCGACCAGTCGGCGCCGCCGAGGGCGCGGAGCGTCCACGGCTGCCACAGACGGACCGCCTCGAACGGTCCGAGCAGCCACCGCCCCTCCCGCGCGCTCTCGATCGACGAACCCGTCACCACCATCCCGATCGCGAACAGCAGCAGTCCGATCCCGAGCACGATCGGGATCACCAGGGGCCGCTTGATGATCCGAACCGCGAGGAGCATCACCGCTCCGAAGACGAAGGCCGGCCCCCACCGGACCAGCTCGTGCTCGCGCAGCAGGTCGTCGAACGTGCTCAGGCGCGGCAGCACACCCGAGGCGACGTAGATGCCGCCCTTGAAGAGCAACCATCCGGTGCCCGCGAGGAACCCCCCCACGACCGGGTACGGCACGAACCGGACCAGGTTGCCCAGCCTGAACCTCCCGAGCATCGCGAACACGACGCCGCAGAGGACCGTCACCACCAGGGTCGCGGCGATGACGGTGAGGAAGATGTCGGGGGGCTCGTACGTCCCCACGCCGGTGCTCCGGGCGACCAGTGCGAGGTTCTGCGCCTTCGCCGCGGTGGACGCAGCGACGAGGGCGAGCACCGCCACCGCCGCGTCCTGCACGCTGCCGACGACGCCCCGGGAGCCCGCCCGCCAGGCGAGGATCCCGAGCGTCAGGACGGCGGCCACGAGGTACAGCCCGATGCCGTCGCCCAGGCGACCCGCGAGGTAGCCCCCGAACACGAAGGCGGCGAACGCGATCGCGAGCACCGCCTCGACGGCGCCGATGATCAAGCCGGCGGCGAGCGACGGCAGCCAGCCCTTCGACCGCGGCGCCTCGGACACGTTCCCTCCTCCTCCTCGAGCTAGTCCAGCAGGGCGTCGAACTCCCGCAACGTGTCTCGCAACCGTTCCGAGAGGATCCCGGCGAGCCACCGATGCAGCGCGCCGGCGAGCTCGGGATCCTCGGCCTCGATCCGATCGATCGCGGACGTGCTGAGCTTCAGGACCACGCTCGGGGTCTCGGCGGCCACGTCCGCGGTGCGATGGACGCCGGTGTACATCGCGACCTCGCCGACGACGACACCGGCCTGCACGGTCCGCAGCCGCATCCGCGTCCCGTCGGCGGTCACCATCTCCACGCTCAGCCGCCCCGACTCCACGACGAACACGTCGTCGGGCGTCTCGTCCTGACGGATCAGGACGGCGCCCTCGGGGAGGTCCACGCGCTCGAGGTAGGGCCGCAGCCCGGCCGGCATCCCCGCGAGCGCGTCGCCGTCCAGGTCCGCCGGCTCGGCGGCTCCGTCGCGCGAGCAGCACCTCCTCGCACCGCTGCAGCCCACGGTCCAGGTCGGGCTCGAACCGCACGAGCTCGCCCTCGCTCACGCCGCCGCGCAGGAGCTGCTTGCGCACGGGTTCGGACACGCCGGTCAGCACCAGCTCGAACCCGTGGGCCTGCGCCAGACCGATCACCTTGACGAAGGCCACCACCGCCGAGGAGTCCACCCCGGTCACCCGGCGCAGGTCGATCACCAGGAACCGCAGCGGTCCGGCCTCCACGCGCTTTCGGATCCGCTCGAGCAGGCCGTTGGCCGAGCCGAAGAACAGGAACCCGTTCACGCGCAGGATCTGGACGTCCCCGCCCATGGACCGCAGCGCCGCCCGCTCGGCGGGGGGTCGGTCCACGTTGGAGTGGTAGGTCTCCCCGAACGCGACCTCGCGCACCAGCTCGATCCGGCCGTAGTTGACCGCGAACAGCACGACCGCGAGCACCAGCCCGAGCACCACGCCGGGCAGGAACCCTCGGGCGATGATCGCGGCCACGATCACGAGCACGACCCCGTACTCGACCGGCGGCAGGACCTTGCGCTTGTCCCAGACCCACTCGACCAGGAAGGCGAGGCCCAGGAACACCAGCACCCCGCCCACGATCATCCGCGGGATCAGCTCGATCACCGAGGCGCCGAACACCACCGCCGCCAGCGGGACCGTGGCGGCGATCAGCCCGGCCACCCGGGCGTCCACGTTCATCCGTTCGGCGAGCGCGGTCAGGCTGAGCGCGTGGTACCCGGGGATCCCGCCCAGGGCGCCGGAGATCACGTTCAGCACCCCGGCGTTGCGCAGCTCCTCGTTGGTGTCCAGGTCCCGGTTCAGCACGACCTCGGTCCCGCTGATGTTGAACAAGATCGCGATCACGGCCACGAACACGGCCGTCAGGATCCCCGCCCACTGCGCGAGCACCGCCGACCAGTCGGCGCCGCCGAGGGCGCGCAGCGTCCACGGCTGCCACGTCTCGAACGAGTCGAACGGTCCGAGCAGGAGCCAATGGCCCGACCGCGCGCTCGCGATCGACGAACCCGGTGACCACCATCCCGATCGCGAACAGCACCAGCCCGATCGCGATGACCACCGGGATCACCAGCGGTGTCTTCACGAGTCGCGTCGCGACGAGCAGGATCACGCCGAACGCGAACGCCGGGACCCACAGCTGCAGCAGCTCGCCATGGAACAGGTCGGCGATCGGCGTGAGGTAGGGCGACTCGTCCGAGGAGACGTAGATGCCGCTCTTGAGGAGCAGCCATCCCGCACCGGCGATGAACCCTCCGATGACCGGGACCGGCACGAATCGGAGCAGGTTGGCCGAACGGAAGGTCCCGAGCGCCAGGAACGCGGCTCCGGACAGGACCGTGACGACCAGGGTGGCGGCGACGACGGTGAGGAAGGCCCGCTCGATGCTCCCGAACGCGGTGACCGCGGTCGTCGCGGCGACGATCGCGAGGACGGCGGCCGCCGCCGGCTGCAGGCTCCCGACCACCCCGCGGGAACCTCCCCGCCACGCGAGGATCGCGAGCGTCAGCGCGGCCGCCCCGAGGTACAGGCTGATGCCATCGGCGATGAAGTCCGCGAGGTAGCCGCCGCCGAACACGAGCGCGGCGAGCGAGATCGCGAGCACGGCCGCAACCGCCCCGATGATCCCGCCGGCGACGAGCGTCACCAGCAGGCCCGATGTCCGTCGTTCGGCCACGGCCCCCTCCCTCGTGAGGCAGGACTGTAGGCCGAACGGCGAGCGGGCGCGCAGGGGCTCGCGTGGGTCGACCGTGTCGGACTAGGCGGGTGGGGATCGCATCAGACGGTCGAGCGCTCCTCGGCGAGGCCAGCGAGGTTCCGCAACTGCTTGCGATCCGCGCGGTTGACCCACGGCCGGAAGATCGTTCGGATGCCTGGCTTGAGCCAGTAGGGCAGGTAGTTCACGCGCTCGATGGTCTCGGTGTACACGATCCGCGAGCCGGAACCCTCCGGGAGCACGTCGTAGCGATGCGAGAAGTGCGCCTCCCAGGTCTGCGCGTTCCTGCGTTCCAGGCGCGCGTCGGTCTCGATGACGAACGTGCGCGGCGGCGACACCTCCGTGACCACGGACCGGTCGTGGAACGTGTCCTTGCCCGCCGATCCGGAGGAGGTGAACGTCGTGCCGACCCTCGCCGGGCCCGGCGGGGCCTCGAGCGTCAGCATCTTGAACCCGTCGCTCTCGGCGCGTTCGCCCGACCAGATCAGATGATTCCGGAGATCGGCGATCACGTCGAAGACCGCTTCGGGTGACGCCGAGGACGTCACCGAAGGGTGCGTTCGGAACCCGAACGGCCGGTCGGCCATGCACGGCAGGCTACTTCGATGGGACGGAGACCGGGAAGAGCCATTCGCCCGCGTTGACCGAGCACGCAGGCGGGTGCCAGGATGCGCAGCCGTAAGGGGGGGTAACGCGGGATGCTCCGAAGCAGGTTCCTCAGATGGCGAGTGGTCGGCCAGACGGGCCTCATCGTGCTCGGCATCGTCGCGGCCAAACTCGCCATCTCGGCGTTCTCGCTCGAGTTCATCAGCATCAGCCCGCTGTTCACGAGCGTCTTGGCGGGGGGCGTGTTCGTCCTGGGACTGATCGTGGCGGGGACCCTGTCCGACTACAAGGAAGCGGAGCGCGTGCCGGCCGAGCTCACGGCCGCCCTCACGAACATCCACGACGACGCCGCCGCGTTCAAACAGGCCTTCCCCGATCTGGATCTCGAGCGGCTCGAGGACAACCTGGTCCGCATCGTCGGCGCCTTCCAACACGACCTGGGGGACGATCGGTCCACCCAGGCGCTCGACGCGATCAACGAGCTCAACGTGTCCTTCCTGGAGTTCGACCGGATCGGAGTCCCGGCCACGTACACCTCTCGGCTGCGCGCCGAACAGGGGGCGCTCCGGCGGAGCGTGCTCCGCGTGTACCACGTGCAGCGGACGGAGTTCCTCCCCTCCGCCTACCTCCTGATCCAGTCGATCGTCGTGATCATCATCACCGTGCTCGCGTTCATGGAGATCGAGCCGACCTACGAGGCCGTCATCATCCTGGCGTTCATCTCGTTCTTCTTCATCTCGCTGCTCTGGCTGCTCCGCATCATGGACCGTCCGTTCCACGTCGAGGAGCGCACGGACGACGACGTCAGCCTGTTCCTGCTCCGCAGCTTCGTGGACCGGCTCAACCGCTCGGCCACCTGAGAGGCCGCTTCCCTCGAACGAGCGAGGGCGTTGACGGCCTCGAAAACCGTCGACCGTACTCATCCGCCGCCGCCCAACGTCTGGGGTGGTGAGGTGACAGATTGAGCCAGGTGAAGGCCCAGGTGGCTTCGGAGACGGCCGGCAGGCAGGCACGGCTCGAGGAGCTGTACGAGCGCAACGCTCCGTCGGCGCTCAGGACGGCCTACTTCCTGACGGGGGACCCGGACCTCGCGGAGGACCTCGTGCAGGAGGCGTTCGTCCGCGTGGCGGGGCGCTTCGGCCATCTGCGAACGCCCGACGCGTTCCCCGCGTACCTGCGCCGGACGATCGTGAACCTCTTCACGTCGAACCTCCGGCGCCGGGCGTTGGAACGCGAATGGCTCCGGCGACAGGCGACCGAGCCGGTGACGTTCCAGGGCGATCCCGAGTCGCGTGACGATCTCTGGCGGGCCCTCGCGGTCCTCCCGGCGCGCCAGCGCGCCGCGGTCGTGCTGCGCTACTACGAGGACCTGCCCGAACGCGAGGCCGCGGCGATCCTCGGCTGCTCGACGGGTGCGCTCCACCAACTCGTGACCCGCGCGACGGCAACGTTGCGCGACCACCTCGCAGGAGATGAGCGATGACGAACGATCTCGATCGTGACCTTCGCGAAACGTTCCAGAGGCACGAATCGGACCTGATCGGCCGTGGGCTGTCGCCGTCTCCGAGCCTCACCCGGCGAGTCCGGCGCCGCCAGGCCCGGACGGTGGTCGTCGCCGCCGCGGCGGTGGCGGCGATCTTGGTGGGTGCCGGCAGCGCCGTCGTCCTGCGATCGGAATCGCGCCCCGCCAACGATGGGGAGAACGACACGATCCGGCTCCACGGCAACGGTCAGATCGTGGTCTCGGAGGCCACCCGTGGCATCTGGATCCTCGATCCTCAAGAGCCGAAGAGCCAGCCTGAGCTTCTCGTTGACGACCCGACACTCCCGAACGTCGGTCTCGCCTGGTCACCCGATGGCAGGCGTTTGGCGTACGCGGTCGCAGAGCACGACGAGCGGCGACCATGGCAGCAGTCGTTCGGCGTATGGATCCTCGATCTCGACACGGGGAGCAAGGAGCAGATCTCGACCTGCGATCCGACCGCGTGCCTCCGGCTGCTCGACTGGTCGCCGGACGGCTCGCGCCTTGCCGTATCCGATAGTTACGGGCTGTACGTGATGGACCTCGACGGGAACCGCGGGCCGAGCATCGCCTACTTCCAAGACGGGGAGATCGGCCAGCCCTCATGGTCGCCGGACGGTTCGAGGATCGTCTTCTCGGTCCGCAACGGGACCTTCCCGGACTACGGACCCTCTCAGCTCTACACGATCGCGCCCGACGGCTCCGACCTCACCCTCTTGCTCGAGCGACCCTTCAACGGCGCGATGGATCCGATGTGGTCGCCGGACGGGTCGCAGATCGCGTACTGGGATTGGGGAACCGACGAAGCGCCCCTCCCCAAGATCTGGACCGTCGACGCGGACGGCTCGAACCCAACGAAGGTCTTCGTCGACCGTTCCGGGGCCGTCGGCCCGGGCTCCTATTACGGCGGCGTCAGCTGGTCACCCGATGGGACGCAGCTCGCGTTCATCATCGCGTATCAGTTCTACATCATCGATGCGGACGGAACCGACCTGAGGACCGATCTGTTCGGGAACGGGTTGGGGGACGACGGATTCGCTCTGCGGCCTGCGTGGCGGCCGGTCCCGGGAGGCTCGTGAGCGATGCGAATCTCCCTGTTCGCGGCGCCCCTGGCCACCCGTGGAGCGCGCTCGCTGGTGCTGCTGTTGGCCACCCTCGCGCTCGTCGCGACCGCCTGCAGCGGGGGATCGCAGAGTGATTCCGGCGCCGAGTCGATCACGACGAGCCCGACGGCGAGCGCTTCGCCGGAGCCGGACGCCGAGATCCGAGGATGCGTCCCTAGGTGCTCGTCCGAGTTCGCCGATCCTGGGGCCATCGGCCCGGGCCCCTACACCACCGTCGGATTCCTCGACGGGCAGCTCACCGTCACGTACCCGGATCGATGGGAAAGCCACGAGGACCAGGGTGTCGAGTTCTCGTCGGCACCGCTCGGCGAGTTCGACATCCATCGGGTGCTGTTCTGGAGCGACATCCTCCCGTGGGTCGCCGACGCCCGCCATCCGGACGGGCGTCGGGTGCAGGGCGTCCCGAACACGGCCTCGGGGTGGTTCGCGTGGCTCTCATCCCACCCGGACCTGCACGTCAGCGCACCGCGATCCGCGACGATCGGTCGGATGCAACTGCCCGCGGCCTACGTCGACATCGCCGTCAGACCCGGGACGATCGGGTTCGACGACGGAGCCGTCGTGGTGCTGAGCTGGCCGAACGCCGGCGGCAACGTCTACTCGTTCGGCGGATCCTTCATGCTCAGGCTCTACCTGTCGGACGTCACGTACGGAGGGAAGGATCATCTCCTCGCGATCGCGATCGAAGGGCAGGACCGAGCAGACCTCGAAGCGTTCAGCCGATCTGCGCAGCCAGTGATCGCGAGCGCGGATGCCCCGATCGGCGCGGCCGGCTGACCTGCGGCAGGGCACGAGCATCCGGGCGAGCCGCGAACCGAGAACGTCCACATCGGACCGTGGCGGCATGTCGGAGGATCTCTCCGACGGCCGCGATACCGAAAATCGATATCGAGACGTCGCGAGAGGTTCCCTGGTGCCGAGCTACTCGATGTAGCCGAGGCCGCGGAGGTGCTCCTCCATCTCGTCGGCCTCGGTGTCGGTGACGGCGGAGGCTCGTCGCCGCTCGGCATGCCGGGGATCTGCACGGCCGGCTTGGCCTCGGCCTGGGAGACCTTCGCGTCCGAACCCACGACCTCGTGCAGGACGCGGCCGGTGTGCTCGATCGTGGCGGGCGCGTCGAGCGCGGCCAGGATCGTCGGGGCCATGTCGACCAGCATCGGCGGCTGCTCGAACGCCTTCACGTTCGGCCCGGCCGCCACGATCACGCCCTCGAGCCGGTGGTCGCCGCTGATCCAGTCGGCGTCCTCGAGCGCGGTCTTCGCGTGCGTGAGCGAGTACTGCTCGGCCGGCTCCATCAGGATGTCGGGCGCCGTGTCGGCGTGTTTGCCCTTGAAGATCTCCTCGCGCCGGTAGATCGCCTTCACGGGCTTGCGGCCGGTCTTGGGGTCGACGAAGCTCGAGAGCGCGTCCATCACCTGGTCGCGCACCTTCTCGAAATCGGCCGGGTCGACGATGCCGTCGGGCTCGCGCCCGGCGAGGTTGATCGAGACGCCCTCACCCGTCGAGCGGATCGTCGTGAACGCCTTGGTCTTGGACCAGTTCACCGACTGCGGCAGCGAGACCTTCCCGTGCAGGCCGAGCTTGTCGTAGGCCTTGCGCGCGAACTTGCGCACCGGCCCCCACTGCATCGGCCCGAAGACCACGTTCGACGCGCTGAACTCGAGGAAGCCGAACTTCTTCAGCAGGTGGTCCATGTGGATCGTGCGCGTGACCGACTGGAACCCGTGGTCCGAGATGAACAGGACGAGGTCGTCGGGCCGCGTGCGCGAGACGAACGAGCCGATCGCCTCGTCGAGCTGCGCGTAGACGTCGCGAACCTTCCAGCCGATCGGCGTCTCGCGGTTCGCTCGGTGTCGGGGTGGTCGGGCGCGACGTAGTTCGAGAGCGCGTGCTGCGTCCGGTCGACCGAGACCCACACCGACGCCATCAGGTCCCAGTCCGAGTTGTCCATCAGCCACTCGGTCGCGCGGATCCGCTTGCCGGTGATCTCGAGCGCCTCGTCCAGGTACTGCTCGGGCCGGTTGCGGTAGGTGGTCCAGGACATGCCGTTGATCACCCACGGCACGCCGGCCTTCTCGAGCTGCTCGGCCAGGTCGGCCGGCTGCGTGTAGGTGCGCCCCTTCGGCAGCACGCCGCCGGCGGCGATCTTCCCGTTGATGTCCGGCGGCGGGAACAGCAGCGGCACGTCGGCGTACACCCCGACCTTGCCGGCCGCCGAGAGGTCCTCGACGAACGTCCGCTCCTTGATCGACTTGTAGGTGACCGGGTACTGCTTGTGGGTCCCCGGCACGGTCTCGAGGATGTCGTAGACCCCGTGATCGGCCGGGTCGACCCCCGTCAGGAACGACGGCCACGCCGCCCACGAGTGGGTCGGCACCGTCGAGCGCAGGACGCCCTTCTGCCCCCGGTCGATCAGGGCCTGCAGGTTCGGCAGGGCTCCCCGCTCGAGCAGGGGTTCGAGGATGCGCCAGTCGGCGCCATCCCATCCGATGAGCAGTACTCGCGACAAGCTAACGTCTCCTCCAAGAATCGCGGGAAGTTCAGAGGGAGTCTAAGGGTCGGTCAAACGAGTCGACTACTGCTATGCGTTCCAGCCCTCCGCCGTTGCAATGTCTCCAACGGAGGTAAGGTAACGTCCAACGCGAACCCTAGCCAAGCCCTCCGCAACGGTGACTAGTCCTGCCGGATATGCCTCTGCATTCTCGAGAATTCTCGTGGCGAGCTCAACCGGCATTGACGGGCTAGATCTGCGAGTTTCGAATCTCCCGAGGACCCAAGCTTCCGAGTCCGGATACGATTCGTACGCATCCAAGACCCAATCAAGGTACTTCGTCCACTCAAGTCGGTTACCGCTCGCAGCTTCGTATCCCCCGTGAAACGCCAGTCCTAGAATTGCTGGGTCCTCCGTCGCTTTCGGCCACACATGCTGGTCGAACAAGGCTTGGGAGCGTCGCGGACTCATACGAGATGTCAGTATCGAAGCGAGCCGAGGCGATATCCCACTTCGGACCAAGACAGGGTCGAGAGCAAGTGGCCGTCGCTGTGCGTTCGTAACACACCAGGAAATCGATCGAACGCTTGATTCGAGGGCGTCGAAGTCGGCCGCATCAAGATCGTCGAACAGCTCGGAAGCCCGTCGCTCCACAGCAAGAACGGTTGGGCCCGTCGCCCAAGTGCACAGAATCGCAAGGGCAAGCATCGCCTCGTTGGATGAGTTTGCCTTATCAAGCGTCCTCTGCCACCAAGCGGGACCACCGGCTCGTAGTCGCGCATACCGAGTCCGCCGAGGCAAGGGAACAGTGTCGTCAAATAGATCCTCTCCGCCTTTGCCAGTCTCACGGGGGTTCCTTATTGCAGCCGCGTACGAGGCGATGGTTGTAATTCCCCAGTGGTCGCCGCCAAGTGCGCCATGGCCAATTCAACCAGCTGCGTCCATGGCTTGAGCTCATTGCTCCAGTCCAACGATTCTTCGGTGGCGAGGGACAGGAATCCACCGATTAGCTCATCGCAGCTCTGCAAAGCCGAATTGACGTCAACAAGCTCATCGTCCTGGAACTCGCCCACTTCGCCGAGTGGAAGCGCGAATCGCCTCCAGAGGCGTGCCAAGGCCATCCGGCGTGGCGAGGGCTCGAACGCACCCATGTAGGTCAATGGTGAGGCCAACGACGCAATCGCGTCTAGGCGGGAGACTCCGAAATGAGGGCCACGAAAGCTGGCCATCCCAAGCAGGTGATTCGTCAGAGTCAACTGTCCTCGTTTCGTCCTGCTCTACGACTCGCCATTGGCCAACAGCAAGGCAGGCGTTTAAGACCGGCCCAGCTGGGTTCTCCCCGAGCATCGAAATGAGCCAATCCTCATCCGCATCGACGAGAAGACCCATGTTCGCACCCAAGAGCAACCATCGATCCCGTTCATATCCATCAGCCTGTTCCACTCTGGTTGACCAATTCCTGGCCGCTCTCTCGTCGGCGTTGGCGCTCACCACGCGACAAACTCCTGCTTCAAAGTCCCGCGGAGGAGAGGTTGCAAGGGTGTCGAAGCAATAGTCAACCAGCTGTTCTCGCCCACACGTTGTAGGAAGCGCCACATCAGGCGAGGCGCTGTAAGCGTCCCCGAGCACCAAACGAAGTCCCGGTGGTGCCAGGATCATTTCGACAACCTGACCCACACTCTTGGGGTGTTGAGAAAACACCCAGTCTGACAGAAGCATCAGAGCAAGAGTTCTTGGGTGAGCAATCAGCCGAAATCTATCGTCTTTCATCAGTTCAGAGAGCCGGTCCACCAAAGAGGGCAGCTCCCCTTTGCTATGACAACCCGCAAAGAAACGAGTCACATTCAGCCAGTAGAAGTCGCGCGCTAGAGCGTCAAAGCGATCAGGACGTGTGCCGAGCTTCTCGTTCCCTGGCGGCGAGGCCGGAGCTGTGTTGAAGAGATATGTCGCCGCAAAGTACTCGCGCAGAGGTTGCACTTCAAATTCGAACGTTCCTTCTACCCTTGCCACAAGCGCTACGACTCTTTCGACCATCCCGTGGAAGAGCTTGTCCGCGAGCTTTGGATCGTGACCATCACGCTCAAGGAATTCTCCCAGTACCGCTTTGAGTCTTGCGGCGTCAATACTGCCACTCTGCGCTTGTGTCTCCGCCTCTGAATGCAGCAGCCACGCCAGGTACTCGTGTACCTGTATCAGGAGTTCGCGATGGCGCCGGACAACTTCGCTCTTCTCCGCCTCCCTATTGAAGAACAGTTCCATGTACGCGGCGTAGAGAGCCGTCCGCTTGTCGGGGAGCGAGGCCCCGCGAGTGTGGATGAGGCTGAGCAGGATTGCCAGTTGCATCGGATTACGGGCTAGTTCCCGAAAATGAGGCTCAGTGAGGCGGGCACGCAATATGTCGCGCACTTCAGTGGCATCCTTTTCGCCCAACCGCCGCGCCTGAACCCATCTATCCGTGTACTGACTAACTTGACCAAAGTCCATATGGACAAGCTCGAGATGGAGGAAGCGATCACTAGAAAAGCCAGGAGAATTCGCAAATGCGGCAGGACGCGTAGTAACGAGGACCTGAAGTGACTCAGCGACGGCATCGAGTCGCTGGATCCCGACTTCGATTTCCTCCACGACCCGTGTCCGGAGGTCGATATCGGCAACCTCATCGAGGCCGTCGAGAACAACCAACGCCGCCGATGACCTGAAGACAGATTGGACATCCGAGACTGGCAAACTCGACACCACCTGCGTTGCGAGAGATAGCCGCGGCAAGGAACCCCTCGAGAGTGCGAAGATCGGGCGGAGAAGTCGCCCCGCCGTGAGTGAAAGGCGATCGCCCGCCAATCCACGCTGCGAAGTCGCGCAAGTCAACTCTAATTGGGAGTCGCACCGGAGCTCTTCGGTGTGCATCTGAGAGCCTTCCAAGGTCCTCCCGCTTGTCAAGAAGCCGAGCGCGATGCACCTGACAGACGTATTGTCCGAGCGTGGACTTACCCTGACCAGGGGCGCCTTCAAGCACCACTTTCCCAAGAGCCGCAACGGATCTTGGGTGCAGGATCACATCTGCGGCGCCAGGCGGCGACTCGTGTCTCCCAACCCTGTCGTAGTCCACTCCAAGAGATGCGCTCACTCTTTCGCGTTGGGTGCGCAGACCAAGCCATCGCAGGAAGGAGAAGGCATCGCGGGCTCGCTTGCTTGAAATCTGTCCGACGCTTCCCAAGGAGACCGAAACGTCGACAAAGAAATCGAACAGGCGGTTGCGCAAGTCGACTTGCTTGAAGCGAATCTCTCGATCGACCTCGTATTGGCCGGCAAGAAACGCTCGAACCGCATTCTCAAGCCGATCCTTATCACGGTCAACGCCTCGTTCCACCAGGGCTCGCAAGGCGTCGATTCCGGACATGACTTCGGGATATGCCATCTTGATGTCAAACGCCGCATCAAGACGCCGATTGATGTCGTCGCGCCACAGCACCATGGCTGGCACAGGTATGAACTTGCGGAGAAAGACCGCTGGCTTTGTCTATGGATCCGACAGCCGGGTGAGCTGTCCCCGGAGCGTTCGTGAGGAGAAAGTAGGCCTTTGCACCGTCGGGGATAAGCTTCGCAAGCTTAGGTCCTTCCTTCTCAAGGATGCCGACTAACCACTTGTGTGAATCCTTGACCGAGCTGGAACTCCGGACGAACTTGACTTGGAATACGATGAACTCGCCTTCTGCGTGGAACAAATCCTGCTGGCTCGCATCGCGGCCGCCATCCGGCTGAGCCACAGGAAAGCATTGGACGTTGTCGTGCTCTCTAACGAGCAAGGCTTGGCAGAGCACCCACTGGGATCGGCTCGAGTCCAAGGTTTCGAGCAGGTAATCCATCCGCCCGAAGATACGCCTTCCGCCTGAGTTGGCTCAAGACGCTGCCGCCGCGACCCACGTGGGCTACTACTCGGATCGCCCTCGTCCCACCGCCCGGCCGTGAGCCTGGTCCCGTCCGGGAGGACGTGGCACCATGCCGCCATGTCGAGCTCGACCGAAGAACGCGCAGCGCCGGTGAGCTCGCCTCGCCTGCGGCTGCTCGCCCGCGTCATCTTCGGTCTGACGATCCTGGGCATCGCGGGCGGCATCTGGTTCTCGATCCTCGATGCCGGGAAGGCCGAGACCGACCTCGCCTTCCTCCTCAGCTTCTGCCTGTTCCCGATCATCGGGTACATCCTGGCGATCCGCCGGCCGGACAACGCGATCAGCTGGCTGATGCTGGGCATCGGCGCCGCCTTCGGCCTGAGCGCGTTCGTGGGGTCCTACGCGAGCTACGCGATCAACGGCGGCGTCGGCGGGTATCGCCTGGGCGCGATCGCGCTCGCGTTCGACCAGCCGATGTGGTTGCCGATCGTCGGTCTGCCGGCGACGTTCCTGATCCTGCTCTTCCCCGATGGGCATCTGCCGTCGCCGCGCTGGCGGTGGTTCGCCTGGGTCCTGGGCATCAGCATGGTGATCACCTTCCTGGCGATCCTGTTCGGCCCGGGACGGTTCGAGGAGAGCCGCGTTCCCGAACGTGGTGAACCCGCTCGGCTCCGAGGCGCTGCGGCCGGTGCTGGCGGTCGCCACGGGAGCCATCATCATGCTGCCGATCGGCGTGATCGGCTCGCTGGTGAGCCTCGTCCAGCGGTTCCGCCGGTCCACGGGGATCGAACGGCTCCAGCTGCGGTGGCTCGTGACCGCGGCGGGCACCGTGGCGATCCTCTACGCCTCCGCGCTCGTCTTCTCGTTCAACAGCGCCTGGGGGACCGACGCCATCCCCGGATGGCTCGGGGTCATCCAGACGCTCGCCATCGTGTCCTTCGGCCTGATCCCGATCGCGATCGGGGTCTCGGTGCTCCGGTACCACCTGTTCGACATCGACCTCGTGATCAACCGCGCGCTGCTGCTCGCGGCGATGGTGGTCTTCATCACGATCGTCTACGTGGCGATCGTCGTCGGCGTCGGGGCCCTCGTCGGGAGTCAGTCGACCCCCGTCCTGTCCGCGGTGGCCGCCGCGGTCGTCGCGCTGGCGTTCCAGCCGGCGCGGAGGCGCGCGCAGCGGTTCGCCGACCGCCTCGTCTACGGGAAGCGGGCGACGCCCTACGAGGTGCTCTCGCAGTTCTCCGATCGGCTCGGGAACGCGTACGCGAACGAGGAGCTGTTGCCGAGGATGGCCCGGGCGCTGGCCGAGGGCACGGGTGCGTCCCGCGCCGACGTCTGGGTCCGCGTCGGCGACGAGCTCCGAGCGGAGGCCGTGTGGCCGCCGGACGCCGACCGGCCCGAACCCCTCGTCGCCTCGGCGAACGCCGAAGGAACGCTCACCCCGTCGTCGATGCGCGAGCCCGTCCGCCACCAGGGTGAGCTCCTCGGAGCGCTGTCGATCACGAAGAAGCCGGGAGAGTCGATCACCGCGACCGAGGAGAAGCTCGTCCGCGATCTGGCCGCCCAGGCGGGGCTGGTGATGCGCAACGTCGCGCTCGCGGAGCAGCTGATGGACACGATCGAGGAGCTCCGCGCGTCGCGCCAGCGCCTGGTGACCGCGCAGGACGAACGCGCCAAGAAGCTCGAACGCAACCTGCACGACGGCGCGCAGCAGCAGATCGTCGCGCTCACGGTGAAGCTGCGACTGCTCGGCCAGCTGATGGATCGTGACGTCGAGAAGGCCAAGTCGATGGCGTCGGATCTCCAGGCCGACGCGACCGACGCGCTGGAGCAGCTCCGAGACCTGGCGCGCGGCATCTATCCGCCGCTGCTCGCGGACCAGGGCCTCGTCGCCGCGCTCGAGGCGCAGGCGCGCAAGGCATCCGTCCCGACCGAGGTTCGGTCCGACGGGATCGGCCGCTACCCGCAGGACATCGAGTCGGCCGTCTACTTCTGCGTCCTCGAGGCCCTGAACAACGTGGCCAAGTACGCCGAGGCGACCCGGGCCGAGGTGAGCCTGGCGCAGGACGACGGACATCTCCGGTTCGCCGTCGTCGACGACGGGACGGGGTTCGACACGGCCGAGACGAGCTACGGGACGGGGGTGCAGGGGATGGCCGACCGCCTGGACGCGATCGGCGGCGCCCTCCAGGTGGCCTCCCGCAAAGGCGAAGGCACGACCATCGAAGGCCGGATCCCGACGCCCGTCACCGGGGACTCGCTCCCCAGCTGACAGAGCCGCCGGATCGAAGCCCGCCCTCAGACACGAACGCCGAGACCTTCGAGGAGCGTCGTCGCACGTTCACGCGGCGCGCGGGCGCCGGTCAGACGAGCTTCGCCGAGGAGCGCCGTCGCCTGCTCGAACGGGTCGCCGTACTCGCGGAGGCGCTCGGCGACCTTCGCGTACGCCTCGGCCACGTCGGGATCGCCATGAGCCTCGGCGAGCATCGCGACCGCCGCCTCGTGGTGCATCCGATCCCGGAGCACGAGCGGATCGCTGGACGCGACGAGTCGCTCGGCGATGTCCACCCGCCCGGCCGCGAGTGACAACCGCACCGCCCGGACCAGCTCGAGCGCGCGATACTCGGCCGCCACTCCCTCGGTGACCGACTCGAACGCCTCGAGCCGCCCGACGGCCGCCTCGGCCTCCCCGTCCGCGAGCGCGATCGCGGCGGCGGCGACGAGCGCCGGTGCTCTGGCGGCGAGCTCCTGCGTCCGTTCGGCGACGTCGAGGAGCTCGATGGGGTCGACGACGTCCGAGCGGCGGCCGCGCGCGAGCAGGACGTGGGCGCGGGTGACCATCGCGGTGACCCACACGGCGGGATCGAGTCGGCCGGGCGGGAGCGCGAGCAGGTCGTCGCTCCATGCGAGCAGGCGGTCCCACTCGCCGGCCTCGAGCAGCGCCCAGAGCGCCGCGCCCTTCGTGTAGCTGGCCTGCGAGTGCACGTTGCGGTGCTCGGCGAGCTCGAGCGCCCGCTCCCACTCCGCCAGGCCGGCGGCGGGACCCTCGGTCGCCCAGCGCCACTCGGCCAGGTAGTTCCGCGACGAGACGATGTCCGTCACGCGACCGCTCTCCTCGGCGCGGCGGAGCGCCTCCTCGAGATCGGCGATGCCGGCGTCGAGATCCTTCATCGAGCAGCGGGCGTCGCCGCGGATGTGCAACGCCATCACCGCGATCTCGTTGCCCTGGTCCTCCAAGATCTCGAGCGCGCGGTCGGCGAACGCGGCCGCGTCCGCCGTATCGCCGGTGAACAGCTCCTCCTCGGCCCGGAACGCGTACGCCCGGGCGAGCGCCGAGCCGGGAGGGTGGCGCTCGAGGGTCTCGATCGCTTCGGCGAACGCCTCGCGCGAACGCGCGGGCTCGCCGGCCACGGCGAGCTGGGTGCCCATCCGTGTGAGCGCCTCGCCCACCGCGATGTCGTCGTCCCGGGCCTTCGCGATCGCGAGCGCCTGCCGGTACCGGTCGAGGACCTCGTCGGCGTCGAGCAGGCCGCCGCGCCGGGCCGCGTGGGCGGAGCGCCAGAGCGCCTCTTCCCGCCCTCGGGTGTCCGGTGGCGCGAGTGCCAGCGCTCGATCGAAGGTCGCGAACGCCGCCGCGGGATCGACGCGTGCCGCGCGCTCGCCCGCGGCCAGGAGCCACCGCAACGCCGGGCCGGTCGCGGGCTCGGCGACCTCGGGCTCGTTCGCGGCCAGGCCGAGCTCGGCGGCCGAGGCGTAGTGGCGTGCGAGGGACTCGGCCCACTCCTCCGCGCGCTCGCCGGTGACCTCCTCGAGCCAGCGGGCGGCGGCGAGGTGCCGCGTCGCCCGCGCGGAACGAGGGAGACGGCCGTACGCGACCTCCCGGATCAGCGCGTGCGTGAACCCGTACGCGTCGAGCCCCGGGAGGGAGGAGGTTCGGCGCTCCAGCAGCCCCCGGCGCACGAGCTCCTCCAGGCCGGCCCGCGCGTCGTGGTCGTGCAGGCCCTCGAGCGCCTCGGGCCAGACCTCGTCGCCGAGCACCGCCGCGTCCTGCGCGAGGCCGCGGGCGTCGGTGGGGACCATGTCGAGCCGGGCGGAGATCACCGCGTGCACCGAAGCGGGCGTGGCGTCGCCGGTCGCGGCGCCGGACTCCGCGAGCATGCGGGCGAACTCGATCGCGTACAACGGGTTGCCCGCGGCGCGCTCGAGCACGGACCCGGAGACCGCGCGCTCGCCGAGCAGCGAGCCGATGAGCTCGCGGGTCTCGACCTCCGCGAGCGCACCCAGGTTGAGCGTCGCCCATCCCTCCGGGAGCACGGCCTCGGGACGCGCCGTCGCGAGGAGCAGGACCGGCCGGTCGGCGAGGAGCTCGGCCGTGGACGCGAGGACCTCGACGAGGGCCGGGGCGGCGTGGTGGAGATCTTCGACCGCGAGCACCAGGGGCCGCGACCCCGCGGCCGCCCCGAGCAGCAGCGCCCACGCGCGCGCGATCTCCTCGGTGCCGATCGTCGCTCCGTCGGAGATCGTCTCGAGCGCGAGGACGGCGCCGAGCGTTCGGACCAGCCACCACCGGTCCTGCGGATCGAGCTCGATCCGCGCCGCGTGCGCCTCGAGCCGCGCGGCCGACGTGGCGACGTCGTCCGAGGGTTCGATGCCCGTCAGCGCGCGGACGGTCTGCTCGACCGGCGCGAAGGTGACGCCCTCACCGTACGGAGGACACGACCCCGTGATCGGCAGCGCACGCTCCCCGAGATCGTTCGCGAGCTCGGCGACCAGGCGCGACTTCCCGACGCCGGCGTCGGCCACCAGGACGAGGACGCGACCGGAGCCGGACCGCTCGACGTCGTCGAAGCGTTCGGTCAGGATCTCGAGCTCCGTCCGCCGGCCGACGAACGGCACGCGCTCGCGTTCGGGCTCCGCTCGCTCGCCGAGGACCCGCCACACCATCAGCGGCTCGCTCTTGCCCTTCACCGTGGCCGTCGGCAGAGCCTCGACCTCGAACCGGTCGCGGACGGCCCGCAGCGTCTCCTCGCCGATCACGACGGCATCCCGAGGCGCGAGCGACTGCATCCGCGAGGTGGTGTTCACGACGTCGCCCGCGACCGCCTCGCCGACCTGGGGTCCCGAACCGAACGAGACGACGGCCTCGCCCGTGTTCACCGCGATGCGCACGGCGATGTCCGGGTCGTCGCGTCGCAGGTCCTCGATCGTGTCGAGGATCCGCAGCGCCGCGCGCACCGCTCGGACCGGGTCGTCCTCGTGCGCGACGGGCGCGCCGAACACGCCCATCACGGCGTCGCCGATGAACTTGTCGAGCGTGCCGCCGAACCGCTCGAGGTCCTCCTTCACCCGCCGGTGGAACGGGACGAGGGTGCGCCGGACGTCCTCGGGATCGGCTCGGTCCGAGCGCTCGGTGAACCCGACGAGGTCGGCGAACACGATCGTGACGGTCCGGCGCTCCTCCGCGGCGACGGGCGCGAGCCTCGACCGCCGTCCCGCAGAACGCGCAGAAGCGCGCGCCGGCGGGGAGCTCGGCTCCACAGTTCGCGCAGGCGGCCACCGGCCGAGTCTAGGGCGGCCGCCCGTCCGACGAGTCCGGCACGCCTCGACGACGCCGGTGTGCGAGAGACTGGGGAACGACGAGACGGGAGGTCGAGCGATGGAAACGGTCACATCCAAGGACGGGACGACGCTCGGGTTCGATCGGCTGGGCCAGGGACCGCCGGTGGTGCTGGTGTGCGGCGGTTCGGTCGACCGGATGGCCGACGCGGCCATCGCGCAGGAACTGTCCTCCGACTTCACGGTCCTGAACTACGACCGCCGCGGCCGCGGGGACAGCGGGGACACGCCCCCGTACGCGATCGAACGAGAGGTCGAGGACATCGAGGCCGTGATCGGCGCGGCGGGTGGTTCGGCCCTCCTGTGGGGTTCGTCGTCCGGTGCGGTGCTCGCGTTGATCGCCACGGCGAGCGGGGCCCCGGTCACCAAGCTCGCGCTGTGGGAGCCGCCGTTCATCCTCGACGAGAACGCCCGCCCGCCTTCCGACCAGGTCGAGCAGTACGAGCGGATGATCGCGGAAGGGCGTCGTGGCGACGCGGCCGAGTACTTCATGTCGAAGGTCGTGGGGATGCCCCCGGAGTTCGTCGCCGACGCGCGGAAGCAGCCGTGGTGGGCCGGGCAGGAGGCGATCGCCCACACGCTCGCGTACGACGCCCGCATCATGGGCGACTACTCGATCCCGACCGAGACCGCGGCGTCGGTCAAGGCCCCGACGCTCGTGCTCGCCGGCGGGGCCGACATGCCGTTCATGCGCGAGTCGGCCCAGGCGCTGGCGGACGCGATCCCGACGGGCAGGTCCGGTTCCTCGACGGTCAGGGGCACAACGTCGACCCGACGGTCCTCGTACCGGCGTTGAAGGAGTTCTTCTCGTAGGCGCTCGGT
>CAVZUW010000011.1:0-387444 GCA_963778545.1 uncultured Actinomycetes bacterium
CCTTGCCCGCGTCCGACCGCGCCCCTATCCTGCTCGAACGCATGTTCGACGCGATGGAACGCCTCAACCCGGAGCAGCGAGCGGCCGTCGAGCACCTGGGCGGTCCGCTGCTGGTGGTCGCGGGGGCCGGCTCGGGCAAGACGTGGACGCTCGCCTGCCGGGTCGCGAACCTGGTGGATCGCGGCATCCCGCCCGAGCGGATCCTGCTGCTGACGTTCACCCGCCGCGCCGCCCGCGAGATGCTCTCGCGTGCCGAGCAGCTGACCGGCGACCGTGCGCTCGGCCGGGTCTGGGGCGGCACGTTCCACGCGACCGCCAACCGGCTGCTGCGGCTGCACGGTGGGGCGCTCGGCCTGTCCCCCGGCTTCACGGTCCTCGATCGAACGGATACCGCCGACCTGATGGACCTGATCCGGGGCGAGCTGGGGTTCGGCCAGGGCGAGCGGCGGTTCCCGCGCAAGGACACGCTCGCCGACGTCTACTCGCGCACGGTGAACGGCCGCACCAAGCTCGCCGAGGTGCTCGAGCGCGAGTACCCGTGGTGCGCGGAGGAGGGCGAGTCCGATCCGCACGATCTTCGAGCGCTACACCGAGCGCAAGCGCGCGCAGAGCGCGCTCGACTACGACGACCTGCTCCTGTTCTGGGACGCGCTCTGCCGCCACCCGGCCGCCGGACCCGCGATCTCGGAGCTGTTCGACCACATCCTGGTCGACGAGTACCAGGACACGAACCCGCTCCAGGCCGACATCCTCGCGTCGCTCCGTCCCGACGGCGACGGCCTGATGGTCGTGGGCGACGACGCCCAGGCGATCTACGCGTTCCGGAGCGCGACCGTCGCCAACATCCTCGAGTTCCCGTCGCGGTTCCCCGGGACGACGATCGTCAAGCTCGAACGCAACTACCGGTCGACGCGCCCGATCCTGGAGGCGACGAACGCGGTGATCGCGCTCAGCCCGCAGCGTCACGAGAAGACCCTGTGGACCGAACGCGTCGGGCGGCCCCCTCCCCTCGCTGCTCACCTGCATCGACGAACGCGACCAGGCGGACGCGGTCTGCAGGTCGATCCTGGACCACCGCGAGCGCGGCACGTCGCTGCACGAACAGGCCGTGCTGTTCCGAGCCGGCCACCACAGCGACGTGCTCGAGGTCGAGCTGACGCGGCGCAACATCCCGTTCGTGAAGTACGGCGGGCTCAAGTTCCTCGAGTCGGCGCACGTCAAGGACGCGCTCGCGGTGCTCCGGATCGCGGACAACCCGCGCGACGAGGTGTCGTGGTTCCGGGTGCTCCAGCTGCTCGACCACGTGGGGCCGGCCGGCGCGCGGCGCGTGATGGCCGCGATCGGCGTGTCCGCGCCGGGCGACCCGATGACGCGGTTCCTCGAGCAGGCGATCGCGGTGCCGGCGCCGGCGCGCTCGGAGCTCGAGGGCCTGCGGGAGGCGTTCGGCGACCTGGCCGTCGAGGGCACCCGCGCCGGCGGCGCAGGTCGAACGCGTCCGGCGGTTCCTCGAGCCGCTCCTGCGCCGGCGCTACGACCAGCCCGAGCCCCGCCTGCGCGATCTCGAGCAGCTCGAGCAGCTCGCGACCGGGTTCGAGAGCCGCGCGCGGTTCGTCACCGAGCTCACGCTCGACCCGCCCGTGTCGACCTCCGACCTCGCCGGGACCGCCCCACCTGGACGAGGACTACGTGATCCTGTCGACGATCCATTCGGCCAAGGGCGGCGAGTGGGACGTCGTCCACGTGATCCACGCGGCGGACGGCATGATCCCCTCGGACATGTCGACCGGCGATCCCGAGCAGCTCGAGGAGGAGCGCCGACTCCTGTACGTCGCCCTCACGCGGGCGCGCGACGAGCTCCACGTGCTGTTCCCGCTCCGCTACCACCGCTCGAACCGCGGGTACGAGGACCGGCACTGGTACGCGCAGCTGACGCGGTTCCTGCCCGAGGAGGTCCGGAGCCGGTTCTCGCTCGAGACGACCTACGTGGACGCGACCGACGAGCGTTCGGGCGCGCCGACGGCGGACGGGCGCGAACGGGGTCGACGCGCTGCTCGCCGGCCTGTGGTCGGACTGACCGCCCGCTAGCATCGTGCGATGGAGGTCCTCCGCCCCGATGACGCGCAAGCGTTCCTGCGTCTCGCCGGGCCGCTGCTCGAACGCGACGAGGCTCGCAACCAGCTCCCGCTCGGCATCGCCGGGACGCTGATGGCGCAGGCCGGACGCCTACGACGTCGTCCACTTCTGGGTCGTTCGGGAGGGGAACGAGCCGGTGGCGGCGGCCGTTCGGACCGAGCCGTTCAACCTCGTGCTCGGCGATCCCGTCGTCGGAGGCCGCGCTCGGTCTCGCTGCTCGAAGCGGTCGCTGGCGGACGACCCCGAGGTCCCGGGCATCGTGGGCAACGTGCCGTTCGTCGAGCCGGCTGCGGAACGGCTCGCGGCTGCGAGCGGCCGGAGCGCCGAACGCATCCTGTCCCAGGGCGTGTACGGCCTGACCGCCGTCCGGGATGTCGCGAGGGCGCCGGGCGAAGCCCGAGCAGCCACCACCGAGGACCGCGCTCGGATCCTCGCCTGGGTGCGCGCGTTCGCCGACCGAGGCCATCCCCGATCCCGAGGAGGCCTTCGAGCGGATGGAACGCAACCTCGAGAGCCGCTTCGGTGGGGAGGGCGGCGGCTTCTGGCTCTGGGAGGACCGTGGCGAGCCCGTGTCGCTCTCCGGCTTCAGCGGCCCCACGCCGAACGGGATCCGGATCGGGCCCGTCTACACGCCGCCCGAGCACCGCAAGCACGGCTACGCGACGACGCTCGTCGCCGATCTCAGCGCCTGGCTGCTCGAGCGGGGGCATCGCGCGTGCTTCCTCTACACGGATCTCGCGAACCCGACCTCGAACCGGATCTACGTCGAGATCGGCTACGAGCGCGTCTGCGACGCGATGGAGTTCACGTTCCGAGCAGGGTGAGGCTAGGCGGAGGAGCGCTTCTTCAGGTCGCCGAGGATCTCGCGCGCGGCGTTCGCGCCCGGCGCGCCGGTCACGCCGCCTCCGGGGTGCGCGCCGGAACCACACAGGTACAGCCCGGGGAGCGCCAGCCGGTACCGCGCGTGCCCGAGCAGCGGCCGCCAGACGAAGAACTGATCGAGGCCCGGCTCGCCGTGATAGACGTGACCGCCGCTCAGGCCGTACTCGCTCTCGAGGTCGACCGGGGTCGTCACCCGTCGTGCGGTCACCAGGTCCGAGAGGCCGGGCGCGTAGCGATCGAGCGCCTTGACCACGAGGTCGCCGAGACGGTCGCGTTCGGCCGCCCAGTCGGTCTCACGCAGCTCGAACGGCGTCCACTGCGCGACCACGCTCATCACGTGGGTCCCCTCGGGCGCGAGCGTCGGATCCGAGAGCGTCGGGATCGTCGCCTCCAGGTAGGGCTCGTCCCCGATCCCTCCGTACTTCGAGGCGTCGAACGCCCGCTCGAGGTGATCGATCGACGGGGCGATCACGATCCGCCCGGCCAGGCGCTCGGGTTCGGCACCGTCGAACGAGGGCAGGCCCGAGAGCGCGAGGTCGACCTTGGAGACCGAGCCGGGGGTCCGGATGTTCGTCGCCCGCCAGCGCAGGTGCGGGCCGATCTCGACCGGGTCCAGGAGCGTCGTGAGCGTCCGCTTCGGGTCGATCGCCGTGACCACCGCGCGCGCCGAGATCTCGGACCCGTCGGCGAGGACCACGCCGCTCGCGCGGTGGCGCTCCACCGAGATCTGGACGACCTCGGCCCCGGTGCGGATCTCGGCGCCGAACCCGCGGGCGCGCGTTCGCGAGCGCCTCGGCGAGCGCGCCGGGGCCGCCGCGGGCGATCGTCGACTGCCCCGGCGCCCCGCCGTCGTTGCCCGCCGAGTCGGCGAGCAGCACCGCCGTCGTCCCGGCCGACCACGGGCCCATCGCCGTGTACTGCACGGCCCGAGAAGCGATCGCCCCGCGGAGCGCATCGGTCTCGAACGCCTCGGCGACGTAATCGGCGATCGCCATCGGGAGCGCGCGCGTCGCCTCGCGGCCGGGTTGCTTGCCCAGTCGCCGGAACGCGTTCCCGAGCTTCAGGCCGTTCAGCGCGTCCGCGAGCGACGGGTCCTTCACGTCCGGCGGGGTGATCGCGTGCAGGTACGACAGGAACGACGCGAGCGACCGCACCTTCTTGTCGAACGCCGGGTACGCCTCGGCGTCCGCCGGCGAACGACTCGCGCAGCTCGTCCGCCGTGCGCGCGGCGTCCGACCAGAGCGTCAGCGGCGGACCCTCGGGTTGCGGCGCGAACACGCGCACCTCGGGCTCCACCGTGACCAGCCCCTGCTTGACGAGCCCGAGGTCGTGGATCACCGACCTCCGGAGGCGTCCCACCGTGTGGACGATGCCCGGCACCCGAACCCCCGGGGCGAGCTCGATCGTGTCGAGGATGCCGCCGACGCGCTCGCGCTCGCTCCAGGACCAGGACCGACCGGCCGGCCTTCGCGAGGTAGGCGGCGGTGGTGAGGCCGTTGTGGCCCGCGCCGACGACGACCGCGTCGTACCGCTTCGGCCATCAGGCGACCTTGCCCGCCGAACCCCCGGAGCGCCCGCCCAGGAGCTCGAGCGCGGCGATCCGCCCCGGCGCGCCCATGATCCCGCCGCCCGGATGCGTGGCCGAGCCGCACATCCACAGGTCCTTGATCGGCGTCCGGTAGCGGGCCCACCCCGGGACCGGGCGGTTGAAGAACAGCTGCTCGAGCGAGAGCTCGCCCTGGAAGATGTTGCCCTCGGTGAGGCCCGGTGATCCGCTCGATGTCGAGCGGCGTGAGCACCTGCCGATGCAGGATCAGGTTGCGGATGCTCGGGAAGCGCTCCTCGAGCGTCGCGATCACGGTCTCGCCGAACGCGTCACGCTCGGCGTCGTCCCACGTGCGCCCGTCCGAGAGGTGGTACGGCGCGTACTGCACGAAGCACGACATCACGTGCTTGCCGGGCGGCGCCATCGAGGGGTCGACGAGCGTGGGGATGATGCAGTCGATGTACGGGCGTGTCGAGAACCTCCCGTACTTCGCGTCGTCGTACGCGCGCTCCATGTAGTCCACACCCGGCGAGAAGCTGATCGCGCCGCGGAGCCACTCCCCCTTCCCCGGCCGGCACGCGAGCTCGGGCAGGGCGTCGAGCGCCAGGTTCACCTTCCCGCTCGAGCCGCGGAACTTGTACCGCTTGACCTCCTCCAGGAACGACGGCTCGAGGTTCGAGGGTTCGACGAGGCGGAGGAACGTGACGTGCGAGTCCACGCTCGACAGCACGGCGCCGGCGGCGACCTCCTCGCCCGACTCCAGCACCACGCCCCTGGCCCGGCCGTTGCGAACATCGATCCGCGCCACCGGCGCCTCGGTGCGGATCTCGACGCCCGCCGCTCGGGCCGCCGACGCGATCGCCTCCGAGATCCCGCCGGTGCCGCCCCGCGGGATGCCCCACGCGCGGAACGCGCCGTCGATCTCGCCCATGTAGTGGTGCAACAGCACGTACGCGGTGCCGGGCGAGCGGACGCCCTGGAACGTCCCGATGATCCCGGACGCCGACATCGTCGCGATGAGCGGGTCGGTCTCGAACCATTGCTGCAGGAAGTCCGTCGCGCTCATCGTCATCAGCTGGACGAACGTGGACTGGAGGCGCTCGGGGAGGTCTCGGAAGGTCTTGGCGAGGCCCACGACCGGCATCCAATCGAACGGGTTGAACGCGCCCGGATCCGGCGGGACGACCGACAGGATCGGCTTGATGAACCGCGCCATGTCGGCCATCAGCAGCCCGTACTCCTCGTAGGCCTCGGCGTCGCTCTTGGACCAGCGACGGAGCTCGCGGATCGTCTTGCCGTGATCGTTCACCCGCCACAGGTAGTCGTCGTCGAGCGGCGTGATCGTGCCGTCGAGCGGCAGGATCTCGAGCCCGTGCTTGGGGAGCTCGAGCTCGCGGATGATCTCCGGTCGCAGGAGCGAGACGACGTAGGAGAACTCGCTGAAGCGGAAGCCGGGGAAGACCTCCTCGGTCACCGCGGCGCCGCCCAGCACGTGCCGGCGCTCGAGCACGAGGACGCGTGCGTCCCGCGCGGGCCAGGTACGCGGCCGCCGTGAGGCCGTTGTGGCCTCCCCCGATGATGACCGCGTCGTACCGGTTCGCCACGGGCGCCATCGTAGGGGCGGGGTGCGGGGCGGACCAACCGGCCCTTGACTACAGGTCAGCCCCCGTCCCGGCGCGACGCTAGGCTACGGCCGGTCACGCGCGATCGAGGAGGATCCACGTTGAGCGTCGGCACGGCGTTCCACCCGCGCACCTCGGCGCTGAACTCGACGCTGGCCTGGGGCGAGTGGTCCGGGTACTTCGCGGCCGCCGTCTACGCCGACTTCCACGACATCGAGTACAACGCGATCCGCGAGCAGGCCGCGCTGATCGACGTCACCCCCCTGTACAAGTACGAGATCACCGGGCCCGACGCCGCGAGGCTCGTCGACCGCGTCGTGACGCGCGACGTCTCGAAGCTCGCGGTCGACCGTGTCGCCTACACGCCGTGGTGCAACGAGGACGGCAAGGTGGTCGACGACGGGACCGTCGCCCGCCGGGGAGAGCAGGAGTTCTTCTGGACGGCGGCCGACCCCTGCTACCGGTGGTTCACGCTGAACGCGGCCGGGCTCGACGTGCGGATCGACGACGTGTCCGAACAGGTCGCGGCCGTCGCCCTGCAGGGGCCTCGCTCGCGCGACGTCCTCGAGGGCGCCAGCCGCCGGGACTGGGCGGACCTGCGCTACTTCGGCCAGCGCCGCGCCGAGATCGCGGGCGTCGACGTCCACGTCTCGCGCACCGGGTACACCGGCGACCTGGGCTACGAGATCTGGGTCGACGCCGGCTCGGCGACGGACGTGTGGGACGCGCTGTGGGAGGCCGGCGAGCCGCACGGCATCCGTCCCGCCGGCATCCGCGCGCTCGATGTCGCGCGCGTCGAGGCCGGCCTGATCCTGATCGAGGCCGAGTACACCAGCGCCCGGCACGCGATCAGCCCCGAGCAGCACTACTCGCCGTTCGAGATCGGCCTCGGCGCGTTCGTCGACCTCGCGAAGCCCGCGTTCGTCGGCCGGCACGCCCTCGAGCTCGAGCGCGGCCGGGGCGGGCCCGGGCGGCGCCTCGTCGGCCTCGACCTCGAGTGGGTCGGGATCGAGGCGATGTTCGCCCGGCACGACCTGCCCCCGATGGTCTCGGCCCTGGTCCACCGGGACCCCGTCCCCGTCTACAAGGACGGGCAGCAGGTCGGCCGCGCGACGAGCGTGACCTGGGGCCCGACGATCAAGAAGATGGTGGGGTTCGGCTCGCTGCCGCCGCGGCTGGCCGAGCCGGGGACCCGGGTCTCGGTCGAGTGGAGCGTGGAGGGCGAGCGGGGCAAGGTGGCGGCGACCGTCGTCGCCTCTGCCGTTCCTGGACCTGCCCCGCAAGCGCGCGTAGACGAACCCCGCGGCCCGACGAGGCCGAACCCGTCTGGGATGATTCGACCACCGATGGGTTCCCGACGTGTGCTCGTGCTGCTCGCGCTCACGGGCGGCGTCCTCGCCTTCGTGCTCGTGGCGACCGGGAGCCTGATCGCCGGGTCGCTCGCGGGGCTCCTGGTCCTCGGCGCCTGCCTCTTCGCGATCCGGGCCCGCGTGCCCGAGGACCCGGATCGCCGGCGCTTCCTCGCCCTGATGGGCGGGCTCGGCCTCGCGGCGGTGGCGGCGGGCGGCGCCGCCGGCGCCGTGGTCCGGCGGCTCACGCGGCCGGACCCTCGCCCGGCGCTCGAGGCGATGGCCTCGGACCTGGGCTCCGAGTACCTCGAGCTGGTCACCCGCTCGTACAACCCCGAGCGGCTGGGCGACCTGCAGCTGCTGGTCACGCCCTACTCGAGCTCGAACTATCCGCAGGAATCGCTGTCGCTCGCGCCGAACGACCCGCGCTCGAGCCACGCGGTCACCTGGATGTACGGCGAGCGCGTCCCGATCGTGGTCTGGTCGCCGGGCCGCATCGAGCCGCAGGACCACACGGAGCGCGTCACGCTCGCGGATCTCGCGCCCACGACCGCGCGGCTGATCGGGTTCGACGAGTTCCGGGCGGCGGACGGGGTGGCGCTCCCGGGGATCCCGTCGGTCACGCCGCCGGTGCAGCCGCGGGTCGTCGTCACGCTCGTGATCGACGGCGGCGGGTGGAACGTCCTCCGCCGCTGGCCCGACGCGTGGCCGAACCTCCGGCGGCTCATGCGCGAGGGCGCGACGTACCGCAACGCGATCTCGGGCTCGTTCCCCGCGGTCACGGCCTCGACCCACGCCACGATCGGCACCGGGCGCCTTCCCCCGCACGCACGGGATCACCGGCCACAACGTTCGGCGGGGCGGCGGGCCCGGTGAAGGCGTGGGGCGAGGCCGGGCAACATCGACCCGACCTTCCTGCTCGAACCCACGCTCGCCGACCGCTGGACCGAGTGGACCGAGGACCGGGCGTGGGTCGGCGAGATCGGCTACCAGGTGTGGCACGTCGGGATGCTCGGCCGGGGCGGGCGCCCGATGGGCGAGGCGCCGGTCGGCGTGTTCTGGGACGAGGACGGCGGCGGCGGGTGGCGGCCCCACCACCCGGGTCTGTACCGCCTCCCGAGGACGACCCCCGGGCTCGAACGGCTCGACGAGCTGAGCGCGGGGTGGGAGCCGCCCGCGCCGTCCCCGTACGACCCCACCGGCAAGAAGGCGATGTGCTGCTTCCCGCCGGTCGTTCGCTACCAGGGCGAGCTGATCGGCGCCACGTTCGACTCCGAGCCGATCGGGCAGGACGAGGTCGCGGACCTGCTGTACCTCAACTTCAAGGCGCCCGACTACGCGGGCCACGTCTACAACATGGACGACACGCGCCAGGCCGAGGTGCTCGGCGCCGTCGACGAGGAGATCGGCCGGCTCGCCGACCTGCTGGCCGAGCGGTTCGGGGACGGCCGGAGCGTGCTGATCGTGACCGCCGACCACGGTCAGTGCCCCGAGATCGACGCGAACGGCGGCGTGCGGATCGACCCGATCCAGCTCGAGGAGGACCTGAACGCGGAGTTCGGGACCAGCGTGTTCGGGCTGGTCCAGATGGTCGCGCCGTCCGAGGTCTACCTGAACCCGAAGGCGCTCACGGACTCGGGCCTGTCCGCCGAGGACGTGGCGGCGTTCCTCGCCGACTACCGCTACGGCGACAACATCGGCCCGTACATCCGGCCGGCGGCGGTCCGGCGGGACCGGCTGCATGAACGGTCGTTCGCGGCGGTGCTCCCCGCCTCGTACATCGGCGAGCTCGCGAGCACGGACCTCGCGCGGTTCGGCGCGACCGCGTACGAGGACGCGGACCCCGGAGGGATGCCCGTCGTCACCTGGTAGCTCACACGCCCGGTGATAGGGTTCGGCGCACGGCCACGCACGGCACCTCGCACGGGCGGGCCATCCACGAGCCGCCAAGAGAAGAGACGGAGGACCGCGATGCCACACCGCCTGTCGCAGAGCCTGCAGCGCATCCTGGAGATCGAGGAGCCGCTCCGGCGCTTCTTCTACGAGAGCCGGTACGCCAACCGCGACCCGGCCGACCCCGGCGAACTGCGACTTCGTCGCCGGCAACCCGCAGGAGATGGTGCTCCCCGAGTACGTCGAGTCGCTGCAGCGCTGGACCGTGCCGCAGGACAAGGACTGGTACGCGTACAAGTTCAACGAACCGTACGCGCAGGAGGCCGCCGCCGCCGGTCTGCGCGAGCGACGCGGCGTGGCCTTCGAGGCCGACGACATCCTGGTGACCGACGGCGCGTTCGCCGGCCTCAACCTGTGCATCCGAACGGTGACCGACCCCGGCGACGAGGTGATCTTCCTCACGCCCCCGTGGTTCTTCTACGAGGCGATCATCCTGGGCGGCGAGGCGAACCCGGTCCGGGTCCCGGTGAACTACGAGACCTGGGACCTCGACGTGGACGCGATCGAGGCCGCGATCACCGAGCGCACCACGGCGATCATCGTGAACTCGCCGAACAACCCGAGCGGCAAGATCTACCCGCCCGAGACCCTGCGCGCGCTGGCCGACGTGCTGACCGCCGGCTCCGAACGCATCGGGCACCCGATCTACCTGATCTCGGACGAGGCGTACTCGCGGATCCTGTTCGACGACCGGTCGTTCACGAGCCCGACCGAGTTCTACGCGAACTCGTTCCTGGTCTACACCTACGCCAAGCAGCTGCTCACGCCCGGACAGCGGGTCGGCTACATCGCCCTGCCCCCCGAGATGCCCGACCGCCCCGAGATGCGCGAGGCGCTGATGCTCGGGCAGCTCACGTTCGGAGGCCACGCGGCGCCGACCAACGTCCTGCAGCGCGCGATGGGCGACCTGGAGGGCATGAGCGTGGACATCAAGGCGCTGCAGCGACGCCGCGACCGTTTCGTGGAGGCGCTGCGTTCCTACGGCTACGACCTCCACTCCCCCGAGGGGACGTTCTACCTGCTCCCGACGAGCCCGATCCCGGACGACGTCGCGTTCGTCGAGCGGCTCGCCGAGGACCAGGTGTACGTCCTGCCCGGGGCCGTCGTCGAGATGCCCGGGCGCTTCCGCATCTCGGTCACGGGCAACGACGAGATGACGGAGCGGGCGCTCCCGATCTTCGAACGGGCGGCCAAGGCCTAGGTCCGCGTGCCGGTCGAGCTCACGGAGAGCGACCGGGCCCTCCTCCGGGGCGAGCGGGGCGAGGCCGCCGCGCTCGCGATGCGGATCGTCGTCGAGATGGCCGGCGTGTCCGGCGCCGAGCGGCTGATCGACGTGGCCTCGGCGCACGTCGACGGGTGCCTGTACCACGGGCGCGCGGGGCTCGAGTTCGCCGAACGCCTCGTCACCGGCGGCGCGCGGGTCGACCGTGCCCACCACGCTGAACGTCGCCGCCCTCGACCTGCTGCATCCCGACCGCTACCGAGGCGACGCGGAGACGGCCGCGAACGCTCGTCGGCAGATGGACGCGTACGTCGCGATGGGCTGCCGCCCGACGTGGACCTGCGCGCCGTACCAGCTGCCCGAGCGGCCCGCGTTCGGGCAGCACGTCGCGTGGGCCGAGTCCAACGCGATCGTCTTCTGCAACTCGGTGCTCGGCGCCCGCACGGACCGCTACGGCGACTTCATCGACATCTGCGCCGCGGTGACGGGCCGCGTGCCGCTCGCCGGCCTGCATCGCGACGAGGACCGCCGGGCGACGCTCGTGCTGAGGCTCGAGGGGATCTCGGAGCGCCTCCTCGCCTCGGACGCGCTCTATCCCGTGCTCGGCTCGCTGGTCGGCCGCGAGTCCGGGAGCGCGGTCCCGGCGATCGTCGGCCTTCCCGCCGACACGTCGGAGGACCGGATGAAGGCGCTCGGCGCCGCGGCCGCTTCGTCGGGTTCGGTGGCGATGGTCCACGTGGTCGGCGTCACGCCGGAAGCGCCGACGCTGGAGGCCGCCACCGGCGGCGTGACGGTCCCTCAGGTCGTCGTGACGACCGAACGCCTGCGCGCCGCCCGCGACGACCTCGGCACGTCGGCGGACGGGCGGCTCGGGGCCGTGAGCGTCGGGACCCCGCACGCCTCGATCGCCGAGCTGGAACGGCTGCTCGAGCTCCTGGGACCCGGACGGCCCACGGTGCCCCTCTACGTGAACGTCGGGCGCGAGCAGGTCGCCGAGGCCGAGGACCGAGGGCTCGTCGCGGCGCTCGACTCGAGGGGCGTCCGCATCGTCTCGGACACCTGCACGTACATCTCGCCGGTGATGGACGAGGTCGACGGCCCCGTCATGACCGACTCCGGGAAGTGGGCCTGGTACGCGCCCACGAACCTCGGCGTCGAGGTCGTGATCGGCGGGCTCGAGGAGTGCGTTCGGTCGGCGATCGAGGGGCGGGTCGTCCGCGACGAGACGCTGTGGGCCGATGGCTGAGGCGCGGACGCTCGTCGCCGGCACGGCCGAGGGCCCGGCGCTCGTCCTCGACGAGCCGCTCTCGCTCTGGGGCGGCCTCGACCCCGGGACCGGGAACATCATCGACACCCGCCATCCGCAACGGGGCGCGAACGTCACCGGCCGAGTCCTCGTGATGCCCTCGGGACGTGGCTCGAGCTCGTCCTCGAGCGTGCTCGCGGAGGCGATCCGGGCCGGAACCGCGCCCGCCGCGATCGTCCTCGGCGAGGCCGACCCGATCCTCCCCCTCGGCGCGATCGTCGCGCGCGAGCTCTACGGCTCGAGCCTCCCGATCGTCGTGGTCCCGGATGCGCCGTTCCGCAGCGGCGAGATCCTGAAGGTTCGGGCGAGCGAACTCGGCGCAGACGTCGGTCGCTAGACAGTTCCTGTTCGACCACACGGTTGTCGCCGACCGGTTCAACGGATCGCTCAGCCGTCGACCACGCCCGTCTGACTCGTCTTCCCGTCGCCCAGGACCTCGAACGAGGAAACGATCGCCTCGACGCGTTCGAGCATGGAGCTCGGATCCGAGTCTGCGGGTACGACGATCGAGATCTGGTGCTTTGGCCGTTGGCCCGGTAGCGCGATCGCGAGGAACCTGACCCGTCGGCCCACGAGATCTCGACCTGTTCCACTCAGCAGGAACGACTCGATCCCCGCGATCCGCTCCCAGGTCCTGCCGACGACGACCGGGCTGGAGAGGGACTCGGTCATCCACCCCAGCAGGTCAGCGGACGTGTCGTCGCCCCATGGCCCGCGTTTCCGCCTGAAGCTGAGAACCGTGTCCCCGTTAGGACTCTCGAGCTCCGTATACGTGCCAGCTTGCCAGATGTCCCAGTTCGACGGATAGCTGAACCCGTAGCCTCCCAGCACGTTCGTGAACTCGAGCTCCCGTTGCACGGGCTGCGATGGGAAGATGAAGTCTGCGGCTCGCCTTCCGGACCAAGGAGTGCTACGAGCACGAGTGCTCCCGCCGCCGCGACAGCGCAAAGGGCGAGGAACACCTCGCGAGCATGATCGAGGCACCAGTAGCGCACCGAGCCTGTGGCCCTGCGGAACCGTACCCGGTCCGGGAAAGCCTGGTTACCCAACGATCTTCGATTCAGCCGGTGCGGGTGACGACGCCCATCCTGCGGGACGACGCCGCAAGAGCCGCGGATCCAGCGATCAGCAGCATGGCCGTCAACACCATCAATCCGATGACCCCGACACCGGTGCTCGCGAGGACCTTTCCGAGCACCTCAGCACCCGTGTCGGCGAACTCCCCGAGGCCGAAGAGCAGGCCGAGGCAGACCAACCGTTGATCGAGCTTGCACGGATCCGTCGTTGGTTCCTGTCCACCGGAACCTGTCCCGACCTGGTACCCGACGACGGACAAGTGCTCTTGTTCATAGGCGTCCCTGAGGACCTGCCACCGAGGATCCGATCCAGAGGCCGCCGCGGTGTGGTGCCTGATCCGGTCGCTCGAGCGGTTGTGAGTGGTTGTTGATGGGCCGGAACGCGGAGCGCCGTTCGAGTGATCGCCGGGGGTACCGCCATTGACCGAGCCGGAGCCCGTACCCACCGTGTCACCCACGGTGCTTGCCGCGTTGCCGGTGGTGTCGGCGGCCGTGTTCACGACGTTGCCGGTGGTGTCGGCGGCCGTGTTCACGACGTTGCCGGTGGTGTCGGCGGCCGTGTTCACGACGTTGCCGGTGGTGTCGGCGGCCGTGTTCACGACGTTGCCGGTGGTGTCGGCGGCCGTGTTCACGACGTTGCCGGTGGTGTCGGCGGCCGTGTTCACGACGTTGCCGGTGGTGTCGGCGGCCGTGTTCACGACGTTGCCGGTGGTGTCGGCGGCCGTGTTCACGACGTTGCCGGTGGTGTCGGCGGCCGTGTTCACGACGTTGCCGGTGGTGTCGGCGGCCGTGTTCACGGCGTTGGCGGTGGTGTCGGCGGCCGTGTTCACGACGTCACCGACGTCTGCGCTCGCGACCAGCGGCATCAGCGAGATGGAGACCGTGACGATCGCCAGACTGAGCCCCGCGCGCCGCAACCAAGAGATCCGCCGTTCGATATCCATACGACCCTCCCAAGGGGCGAGATCCGATCGATAAGCCCATACCCAGAGCGGCGTAGCCCATTCGAGGGATGCGATGAGTTTTCCCCATCCTCGCTCCAGGCAGGATCCGAGCCGTGGGCCAGGCACGGATCGAGCAGCGGGGAGGAGGTCAAACCCTGTCAGGGTGGGTTGTCGGAACCCGATACCGAGCTCGGATTCCACCCCCTTCACTCCCGTCAGTCGATCCCGACGTTCTGCCTGGCGGGCGGAGAAGACGAAGACATTCGCCGATACGGGCCGGCTCGGTGTGAGGGTCGGAAGGGCGTCGGGTGGAACGTGGAGCAGCGTCGGCCTCAACCGCTCCGCCGTTATCGGGAAGAGGTCTAGGCTGGGTGACGTGAGGCGGGCCGCCCTTCTCACCCTGACCGTCGTCGTCGCCTTGTCGGCGATGCCGCTCGGCCACGCGACCACCCGGAGGCGGACCTACGTCACCAACGATTGCCTGCGCGTCAGAATCATGCCCAGCTACGTCGTGTTCACATGCGCCGACGGCGGCTTCTACATGACGCAGGGCGATTGGACCACATGGCACCGATACCGGGCCGTCGGCTTCGCCGTTTTTCACATGAACGATTGCAACCCCTCGTGCGCAGGGGGCACGTTCCATACCATGCGTGGGCAGGTCGTCCTCCACCGTCGGACCCGATGCCCCGATCTCCGTCGCCGCGTCTTCACGCGAGCGACGATCACGCTTGACGGCCGGCTCTTGGGCCGCCATCGGTATCGGGCGCAACTCCCCTGCCCAGCGTGACGGCGTCGCGGTCCGCGTCGCGTGTCGGCATCGCCCTCTTGGCGCCAGGGCGGCATGCAGAGCGAGAGACCTCCTGCGAGAACGGTCGCGCGCGCGCGCCTCCGCCTAAGGCGTTGAGCCGTCCTGCATCGCCTGCATGTTCTTGATCATGACCGCCTCGGCCGTGCGAAGCTCTTCGCTGGGGCTGAACGACACGAACTCGGTGCCGGGCTCGTTCGTCACCGGGACGTGGCCGGGCGGCGTATAGAAGGCATCGCCTGCCTCGAAAACCTCTTCACGGTCGGCGTACCGAGCGGTCATCTTGCCCTTGATGACGTAGCCCCAATGCGGGCAGTGGCAGCGGTCGTCCGGAAGCCCCTTCATGAAGGGCGTCGCGTCGATGTCTTCGACGAGCGACGTGAACGTCACGGTGTAACCGTCGAGGTCGTCGCGCAGATCCACAACCGGGCCAGCCTCCTGCCGTTGTGGCGCACTGTCCTTTGAGACCTTCGGCATTCCATCGCCTCCTTCGACCACGTCGTGCGCAGGAGCAACGCTCAAGCCGGCGAGCGGTGCCCTACATCGACAGGAACGGCGTGAAGAGAACCGGGACCTCGCTACCGGCCAACTTCGCTCTCAGCTCTGCGCTCGGCTCGCCGAGGAGTTCGCCGTGAACCACGGAGACCGTTGCAAGGACTGCCTCGAAGAGGTCGCCAAGGTTCGCGACGTGCTCGATAGCCGCCTCGGAGTCCCTGTACCGCTCGAGGACCATGCACTCGGACTGATCGTCGTTGAAGTAGACGTCGTATTGCAGCGTGCCGGTGTCCTTCGTCCGCACGATCTCCATGGCTTGAGCGGATAAGCGCTTGAACTCCTCGGCCTTGCCTTCGTGAAACTTGAACCGAGCGATTCCCACAAGCTCACTCACGGTTCTACCCCCAGACGTGTGCGTTGCATGATGAGATCGAGGCGCTCGGTTGCCATGGCGAGCATTTCGATCGTAGTACGCGGACTGACGGCCGGGCAATCGCCCGACCGCGCTCGGCGCGTGTTCCAGCGGGTGAGGTCTTTGCCGTCTTAGCTGATGTACGCACAAGGAGCGTAGTCGGCGGATCGGGAAGGCGATGGAGAGCTGGTTCCAGGTTCAGCCGCTCCCGGGTGCCCCGGCCAATGCCTCGGCGCCGTCCGTTCCATCCAGATCCGGGACGGACGTCCGGTCGAGTTGGCTACCAGGACCGGCCGACCTGTCTTCAGGCTCGATCCCCCCGCGATCGCCGGAGGCGTTTGGCAGGAAGACCAGGAATCGGGAACCACCCTCGGGATGCTCCTCGCATCGAACCCAACCCCCGTGTAGCTCGGCGAACTTCGCGACGAGTGACAGGCCGATACCCACGCCCGGTGAGTGCTCCACCTGCTCGTTCCCCTGCCGGAACGGCTCGAAGATGGTTTCGCGGAGCTCCTGCGGGATCCCTGGCCCCGCGTCCTCGACGGTGATCGTCACGCCGCCCGCGGTTCCCTCGACCGAGATCCAGATCGGCGTCCCTGGGGGCGTGTACCGAACTGCGTTCGACACGAGGTTCTCGATGATCCGCTCGACGTGTCCCGCGTCTACGTTCGCCAGGACCCCGCCGATCGGTGCCAACTCCACCGGATGGCCCTCGAACGCGATCTCCTCCAGGATGCCGGCGGCGAGCTCCGCCACGTCGACTCTCGCCCGCCTAGGTTCGATGATCCCCCGGGACAGCCGGTCAAGATCCAGCAGGTTGGTGAGGAGCCGATGCAGCTTGCGAGCGTTCGCGCCGATCCGTCGCAGCAGGTCCTTGACGTCTTCAGGAGGCAGCTCTCCCGTGTCGCGCTCGAGGGTGAGCGCGCCGCCGAGGATGCTCGTGAGCGGCGTCCGCAGGTCGTGTGACACGGCTTGCAGGAAGGAGTTCTGCATCTCATGCAGCGCGCGTAGCCGGCCCGACGCTTCCTTCTCGGTTTCGAGCGCGATCAACAGTCGCTCCTCCGCCCGCTTCTGATCGGTGATGTCGTACATCACACCTTGCAGCTGGGTCGGCTGACCGTGTTCGTCGAGAAGCGGCTCCGCCTCCTCACGGATCCAGATCAAGCGACCGTCGCCCCCGATGATCCGATACTCGCACCGCATCCGCTCTCCCTGGAGCAGGGAAAGCTCAGCGTTCAAGGCTAGCTGGCGATCAGCTGGCACGATCTGATCACGCCAGACCGTCGCGCCACTCATCCACTCCTCTCTGGAGAACCCGAGGACCGTCTCGATCTGCGGGCTGAGGTATCGCCATGCTCCATCCTCGCCGAAATCGGCGATGTAGACGACGGCCGGCATCCCCTCCACGAGTGTTCGGTACTTGGTTTCCGTCTCCTGAAGCTGCCGCTCGGTGCGTCGGTACTCGGAGATGTCGACCATCACACCGCTCAGCCGGATCAGTACCAGGACAAAGAGGGTAATCGTGCAGGCTCCGATGACCACGACTTCCTCCGGCTGAGATACGCCGCGGACTGCCTGGATCACCAGAACCGAAGGTGAGACCAACGAGGCGGCGGCCAACAGCAGCAGGCGCCGCCGCGGGTGTAGCGGCTCCCGCTCGGTGCCGGGTTCCTCCAGGTACCGCATGGACACGTTGAGCGCTCCCGCCCCCAGGAGCAGGTAGAACAGGCCCCACCCTCCCTCAAGGAGTCCGGTGGAGTTGTCATATCCGCCGTGGAGGACGATCCACGCGTAGATGCTGTCCGTCACGAACAGGACCAGGATCGATGCCGAGATCAGGTAGAAGGACGTGCCCCGCCGCCCAGCACCCACGGCCAGCCGCACGATGGCGGAGACGAGCAGCAGATCCATGATCGGATAGCCCATCGCCACGACCTTCTGGAGCAGGGTCAAGGACTCGTCGCGAACGTACGGCGCCATCAGGAAGACCCAGGACAGGGCACCTACTCCGACCGCCACGATCAGGGAGTCGATCAGGCTCGGTCGGTCACCTCCCGGGGTCCTCCGGCGGATCAGTAGGAGGATCCCCGCGATCAGGAAGGGATAGACCGAGAGGTACAGGGCATCACCGATGGATGGGAACGGTGGCTCTCCGCCGAAGAATCGATCGTAGTTGTATGTGATGACGTCGCCAGCGACGAACAGCATCTGACCGAGAGCGATCAGATACCACGCCGCTCGCTGCTGGGGTCTATGCAGGTGGACAGCGACCACGATCGCGACCGGCGCGGAGATCGCGATGGCGTTGAAGAGCGGTCCGACGCGCGCCCCTTCCACAAACAGAAAGGCGGCGAGCATCGTTACGCCGACCAGGAGATAAGCAAGCCAGCCCGTTCGCCTCATGCCCAGTGCTATCGGCCGATCTCGGCCCCCGCCTGAGTGACCTCGGTCGTCGGCCGTTTGGGCGACTTGGCCTCTCTGCGCTCCTTGCGACGTGGGTCTCGATACGCACGGTGACGTAGGACCAGGGGAGAGTGGTGCCGGAAGGCTGGGGAACCGGAGTTCGCTCGATTCCCCAACCCTCTGGCGAACCGATCGCGGGTGTCGAAAGGAGGGGTGGGAAGCCCCGCGCCGGAGACTCGCCTAGGCCGCGCCCTTGGTGAAGCCAGGGCACGTACACACCGAGTACAGACAACCTTGATCTTCGTTATCCGTGTGGACGTACAGCGAGTGCTCGCATGCGTCGCAGAAGACGAGCGTGGCATGAGGATCACGAGATGGGATATCGGTCTGACGGTTCACGCAGCTACCGTAAGCCATGTAGGGGAGCCAGACATCCGCTGGATTGGGCAGATCGCCTCAGTCGAAAGTCGTGGTCCTACACCGCCCGCTCGCCGCGCAGGACAAACGTCGCACGTTCGTGGAGGTGGGGGGAATCGAACCCCCGTCCCCGGGCGACCTTTCAGGGCTTCTCCGGGCGCAGCCGGTGGGAAGATCTCACCTCGAGGCTCCCACCGGCGGAGGACCTCTCGGCCAGCCCGGGTTCGATGTCCGGCGGTGGCCCCCGGGCGGAGCCGCTGCCGTGAGCCTGCTCACGACGCCCATCCTCCCGTCGCAGGCGACCGAGAGGGGACGGCTACCTAGCTACCTAGGCAGCGAGCGCGTATTCGTTATCGGCGCTTGTATTGGTCCCGGCTTTTAACGAGGCATCCGGGGACCTCGGCCCGCTTCCCCTGAACGGTTTTCGTCCAGGTCGAAGCCAGTGCACCCCCATATGTGGTTGTCCCACCAGTATACGGGTGGCCTTCCACCGCCTAGCGCCGCCGGCCGGCCTCCTGGTCCATCTCGCGCCGGTGCTCGCGCTCGGCGATCGCCTGGCGCTTCTCGAACTGCCGCCTGCCCCGCGCGAGCCCGAGCTCGACCTTGGCGAGCCCGTGCGCGAAGTACACGCGGAGCGGGATCAGCGCCAGCCCCTTCTCGGCCGTCGTGCCGATCAGACGCTCGATCTCCTTGCGGTGGAGCAGCAGCTTGCGGGGTCGGATCGGCTCCCACCGGGCCTTGTCCATCGCCTGCTCGTAGGGCGGGATGTGCATGCCCTCCAGCCAGATCTCGGCGCCCCGGACGCGCGCGTAGGCCTCGGCGAGCGACCCGCGGCCGCCGCGGAGCGACTTGACCTCGGCGCCGGTGAGCACGATCCCGGCCTCGTAGCGCTCGAGGATCTCGTAGTCGTGCCGCGCCCGGCGGTTGGACACGACGGTCTTCTGTCCCTCGGCGTCGCCCTTCGGGCTCATGCGGGGAGGTTAGACGTCGAGGAAGCGGCGCATCCCGACGAGGCCGGCGATCAGCGCGACGACCGCCCCCGCCACGAGCAGGATCGGGATGATCGCGATCAGGTCCTTGTTCACGACCCACGGGATGAACTGGACCGACTCGTTGAGCGGCTCGATGAACGCGACCTTGATCGCGAACAGGAACAGGATCGCCGCGAGCGCCCCGATCAGGCTCTCGAACAACCCCTCGACCAGGAACGGGAGCCGGATCCGCCAGTTGGTGGCCCCGACGAGCTTCATGATCCCGATCTCCTTGCGGCGCGCGAACAGACCCATCCGGACGGTGTTCGCGATCAGGATCGACGCCGACACCAGCATCACGAACGCGACGAGCAGCACGCCGACCCGGAACACCCGGGTGACCGCGAACAGCCGATCCAGGAACGCGCTCTGGTCGACGATCTGGTCGATCCCCGGCTGCCCCTCGAGCACCGCGGCGACCTGCGAGTACTGCTCGGGGTCCTCCATCTTCACCCGCAGGGACGCGGGGAGCGCGTCGCAGTCGACGTTGTTGACCAGCGCCTCCTGCTCGGCGAACAGCGTCCGGAACCGATCGCAGGCCTCCTGCTTGTCCTCGTAGTCGACGTTCGCGACGACCGGGAGGTCGGTGAGCGTCTTGGTGAGCGAGCTCACGGTGGCCGGGTTCACCGGGTCGGTGAGGTAGACGGCGACCTCGACGTTGCCGGTGGTCGCCTCGATCATCAGGCTCACCTGCCGCGAGATCAGCAGCGAGAGCCCGAACAGGAACAGCGCGATGAAGGTGGTCGAGATCGCGGCGAACGCCACGAGCCCGTTCCGCCGCAGACCCGAGGTGGTCTCGCGGAACAGGTACTCGAGCCGTGGCACTAGCTGTACACCCCGCGGGCCTGGTCGCGGATGACCTTGCCTTTGTCGAGCTCGATCACGCGGCGACGCATCGCGTCGACGATGGCCTGGTCGTGGGTCGCCATCACGACGGTGGTCCCGATGCGGTTCACCTTGTCGAGCAGGCGCATGATCTCGACCGAGGTCGAGGGGTCGAGGTTGCCCGTCGGCTCGTCGGCCAGGAGCACCAGCGGACGGTTGACGCACGCCCGCGCGATCGAGACGCGCTGCTGCTCGCCACCGGAGAGCTCGTCGGGGAAGTTGTTGAGCTTGTCGCCGAGCCCCACCAGCTCGAGGATCTCGGGGACGCGCTGGTCGATCACGTGCTTGGGCTTGCCGATCACCTCGAGCGCGAACGCGACGTTCTCGAACACGGTCTTGTCCTGCAGGAGCTTGAAGTCCTGGAACACCGTCCCGATGTTGCGCCGCAGGTGCGGCACCTTCCAGGTCGTGAGCTTCGCCAGGTTCTTGCCGGCGACGTAGATGTCGCCCTTGGTGGCCTCCTCCTCCTTGAGCAGGAGACGGATGAACGTGCTCTTGCCGGAGCCCGATTGTCCGACGATGAAGACGAATTCGCTCTTCTCGACCTCGACGGTGACGTCCTCGAGCGCCGTGGTCCCGTTGCGGTACACCTTCGTGACGTGCTGAAGACTGATCATCGTGGGGTCCTTGGGTTGATCCGGGGGGCCGAACCGGCGCGGAGTCTAACAGACCCCCTGCGGAACAGGAACGAAGCGGCCTCGGTAGCCTGAGCCGATGGAGACGGCGACGCGCGCGCAGCGTGACCCGATGCGCGCCGACGAGCCTCCCCCACCGTCGACCGCTCGCCGGGTGCTCGACGCCGCGGCCGGGCCCGCCCTCATCGTGGTGTCGGTGCTGATCGCCTTGCGGGGCTTCGCGTTCCTGCCGAACCTCTCGGACCAGCACCCCGACATCCTGTCCTTCTGGCTGCCCCGCTCGTGCATGCTCGGACGGGCGATCGCGGACGGTCACGTGCCGCTGTGGAACCCCTTCGAGATGTCCGGGACCTGGTTCGCCGCGGACCCACAGAGCGGGTGGCTCTCGCTGCCGACGATGGCCTCGTCGTGGCTGTTCGGATGCGGCGGCGGCCTCCGGGCGCTGATCGTCCTGAACCCGATCCTCGCCGGGCTGGGGCTGTTCTGGTTCCTGCGGAAGGAGGGGCTCGGGCGGATCGCGGCCACCGCCGGCGGGCTCTCGCTCGCGATGGCGGTTTCGGCCTCGATCCTGGCGATCAGCCTCCCGTTCGCCGGCACGCTCGCGTGGACGCCGTTCCTGTTGACGGGGGCGTCCGGGTTCTTCGGCCGGACCGGATGGCGGCGGCTCGTGTGGCTCGCGCTGGCGGCGTTCGCATGGGGCCAGGTCGCGACCGCGCACATGTCCCACGGCCTGGTGATGGCGACGGTCCTGGTCGTCGCGTACGTGATCGCCCGAGCGATCCGCGAGACCCGAACGGGCATGCTCCGCGCCGGCGCCGCCGTCGGGTGGTCGATCGCGTTCCTCGTGTTCCTGCCGCTCGCGAACCTCGCGATCGTGGTCCCGCACTTCGCGGTCCTCGCCCGGTCGAGCCTGTCCGACGGGTACGCCGCGATCGTGGGGACGGTCGCGCGCCCGCAGGCGACGAGCGAGGACATCCCGATCGCCGCAACCGGCATGTGGGGGGCCTGGCCGCTCGCGCTCGCCTCGACGCCGGGCGGCTACCTCGGCGCGGCCGTGCTGCTGTTCGTGCCGTTCGCGTTGCGCGACGCGGCGCGACGGTACCTCGTCGTCGCGCTCGGTGCGGTGGCGGTGCTGGCGTACCTGTTGACGAACACCGTCCTCGTCGGTGCGGGCTGGTTCCGCTCGCTCGCGCTCTCGCTTCCGTTCGGCGACGTCTACCTGCACAACCCGAGCCGCCTGCGCTACCTCGCGTTCCTGATCGTGCCGGCGCTCGGGGCGGTGGGGATCCAGTGGTTCCTGGACCATCGACCGGGTTTCGGGGAGGCGATGCGCTGGATCGGCGCGGGGCTCGTCGTGTTCCTCGTCTTCCCGCTGGTCATGGGCGCCCGGCCCGGGCGGCTCGTGGTCTTCGCGGTCGCCGGGGTCGTCGTGGTCGGCGTGGTGTGGGCGTTCGCGCGCGGCCGGCGCTGGGCCCCGGTCGCCCTCTGCGCGGTCCTGGCCGCCGAGCTCCTGGCCGGCGCGATCTGGTCGTCGATGTACCACGGCGGCACCGTCTACCTCGGCCTCGAGACCGGGACCCACGCCGCGTTGGTCGCCGCGCCGCTCCGCTGGCCCGACGTCGACGTCCGCGAGTACCTCTCCCCCGGGCCGATCGCCCGAACGCTCCAGGGGTCGGGACCCGGCGACGGGCGCTACCTCGCCTGGATCCGGCCCGACGCGTACTTCAACAAGGGCTACCTGTTCACGCGGAAGGAGTCGGACTGGCCGGCGCTGCTGATCGGTCGTGCGGTCCTGTTCCAGCTCCCGGACACCCTCGGCTACTCACCCGTCCAGCTGCCCGGCTACTGGGCGTACGTGCACGCCACGAACAGGCTCCCGCTCTTCTACAACGCGGCGGCGATCCAGGTGCCGACGCTCACCGACCTCCGGCTGCTCGGCGCCCGCTACCTGATCGTCCCGCAGGGGATCTCGGCACCGCTGCCCCCGGGCGTGTCGGGACGCACCGTCGAGACCGAGGGCGCCTACCGCCTCGTCGAGATCGACGACGCCGAGCCGCGCGCGTCGGTGGTACCGGCGTGGCGGGTGGTCGGCGACGACCGAGCCGCGCTCGCCGCCGTCCTGGAGCCCGGGTTCGACCCGGCCGAGCTCGCCGTGCTCGAGACCGACCCCGGCTCGACCCCGAGCGCGACCGGCGCCGCGGGCACCGCCGACTACCGGGAGGTAACGCCGGAGGACGTGCGGATCGTGGCGGAAGCCTCGGCCCCGTCGATCCTGGTCGTCCGGAACGGGTGGGACGAGGGCTGGTCGGCCACGCTCGACGGGCGGACGGTGCCGGTGCTCCGCACCGACCGGTTCCTCCAGGGGGTCGCGCTCCCGCCGGGCCGCCACGACGTCCGGCTCACGTACCGAGAGCCGGCCATCGGGACGGGGCTCGCGTTGTCGGCGATCGCCTGGCTGGGCTTCCTCGTCGCGCTGCTCGTCGTCGTGATCCGGACCCGGCGCCACCGAGATCGGTCCGGCGAGCAGATCCCCGCCCAGGACGACGGTTCCGCGACGACCGTCAGCGCCGGGAGCTGAACCGGCGCCGAGCGGGGATCGCGAGCACCAGACCGAGCGCGGCTCCCGCCCGCCCGTTCCGGTCACCGTCGATGGTGATCGATGCGACGTCCGTCGGCGACGCGCAGCTCGCCGAGGCCGAGATCCCGTAGGTGCCCGCCTCGTCGATGGTCAGATGGTTGAAGGTGAGGACCCCCTGTCCGGTCCACGTCGCCGAGGTCTCGCCGCCGCTGAAGCTCCCACCCTGGAGCGAGAGTCGGATGTCGAGCGGTCCGTCGCTCGAACCTCCTGTAAGGACATCGACCATGACCTGCACGATGAATTGGTGCCCGGCTGCTTGGCTCGTCGGCGGGCGCGAGTGGAACGAGAGCGCATAGTTCGGGCAGGTCGACGGCGGCGGCGACGCCTCCTCCACCGTGAGGATCGCGTTGTCGCTGTCGCCGGAGAAGGTGCCGGTCACGGTGTGCGCTCCGGATCTGTTCGCGGAGCAGGTATGGCCGTCGCACGACCCGTCGGGGGCGATGGAGAAGGTCGTGTCGGCGGTGACCTTGCCCATCGGATCGCCGTGGGTATCGAACGCCTCGGCGGAGTACGCCTGCGAGTCCCCGGGTCGGATCGTGGCGTTCGCGGGCGAGATCACGATGTGGTCGAACGCCGCCTCGCCGCCGCCGCCACCCCCGCCGCCCCCGCCCCCGCCGGGATCGATCGTCCAGGCGTACGACGCCCTGCCGGTGTTGCCGGATGCGTCGGTCATCGAGACCGAGAAGGCGTGCGGCCCCTTCGACAGGTTCGAGTAGCTGATCGATCCGCTGACGGGGGCCGTGTTCGCCCCAGCGCCGCTTCCCCCGCATGGCTCGCTCTCACCGTCGAGCCTGCACTCGAACCCGCGTCCCTGCTCATCCGAGGTGAACGAGAAGTGTGCGTTCCTCGAGTCGCTCGGGTTCCGCGGCGCATCCGTGATCTTGACGTTGGGCCGATCGTGGTCCCCGACCGATCCGACATGGATCACCTTGCTGCTCGAATCACGCTCGCCGTCCGGGTCGAACACCCTCAACGTCACCGTGTAGTCCCCGGGCTCCCGGAACGTGTGCGTGGGACTGAGCCCTCCCGACCGAGTTGCACCATCACCGAAACTCCAATGCCGCGAGACGGGATCCCCGTCCGGATCGTGCGACGCGTCGGTGAACCGCACCCGGAGCGGGGCGGGACCGAGCTGTGGCGACGCTGCGAAGCCCGCCTCGGGCGGTTGGTTGAGCTGCGGTGGCGGTGGCGGCCCGTCGCCGGTCGTCCCGCCTCCATCACCACTCCCACCACCCGCGTCGGAGCTCGGCGGCGTCGAACCCTGATCCCCGTCGCCCGATCCCTTCGGAGGTCCGGTCGGCCCCGGGTGCTCTTCGCCGTCGCCCTCTTCGCACGCCGGGGCGTCACCAGCCTGACATCGGTTGAACCTGAACCAATCGCTGTCGAGGATCTCCTGCGGGATCTCCAGGATCGGCCCGACGGTGCCGCCGGTTCCGACGACCACCATCTTGCCCGCGGGAACATCGACGGACGTGGTCGATCCCGCCGCGGTCACCACGCCGCTCACCACCGCGATCGTGGTGGATCCCTGGCTCACCAGCAGCGCGTACTCGGTGCCTTGGACCGATGCCGTCGCGGTCGGCGTCGCGGTCTCGAAGCGGCTCTCGGCGTCGGCGAGCTCCGCCACGCGATGATAGGAGTTGCCATCGGCCTGACTGCTCTCGATCACCTTCGAGGATGCCTCGTTCCCCAAGGTCTCCAGCGTCACGAGCGTGAACGACGTGTCGAAGTCGATACGGGTGATGCTCCCGTCGAAGTATTCGATCGACGCTCGCCCATCGGGACCGGTTCGGACGGTATCGCCTTCACGCAGCGACGTGCCGTCGTCTCCCGTCGCGAACGCGCCGCTGCCTCTCTGCACCGCAACCTGGCCGCCCAGGAGGCGGAGCGTCGCGAACTGTTTGGCGGAAGCGGTTCCACCGGAGAAGACGAGGACGGCACCGACCAACAACAGCGCCAGCGCGAAGACGGCGGTGATCGAGACCTCGAGGCCACGCTTGGTCTTCTCGGACAACGCCCAGCCCCTCCCGCGGATGAGACGATTCTCCCGGCTTCATATCCCCGCAGCAAGCCTGCCGGGCATGATCTCCGCCTCGCTCCGTCCGAACGGAGACCAAAGACCTAGTGCGAAGGACGGAGGTCGTGCTCGCGTGTCGAGCTATCCGACGGACTCGGCCCTACGGCGCAGCTCCGCCTCGACCAGCTCCTCCAGGTCGCCGTCGAGGACGCGGTCGACGTCGCCGATCTCGACGTTGGTCCGGTGGTCCTTCACGAGCCGGTACGGGGCGAGGACGTAGGAACGGATCTGCGAACCGAAGTCGATCCCCTTGCGCTCGCCCCGCAGGTTCTCGAGCTTGGTCTGCTGCTCCTGCCGCATCCGCTCGGCCAGCCGGGCCTTGAGGATCCGCATCGCGACGGCCCGGTTCTGCAACTGCGAGCGCTCGTTCTGGCACGCCGCCGTGATCCCGCTCGGGAGGTGGGTGATCCGCACCGCGGAGTCCGTGGTGTTGACGGACTGCCCGCCCGGCCCGGTCGAGCGATAGACGTCGATCCGCAGGTCCTTGGGGTCGATCTCGATGTCCTCGCCGCCGGTCTCCTCGAGCAGCGGGATCACATCGAGGTTGGCGAACGACGTATGCCGCCGCTTCTGCGCGTCGAACGGCGAGATCCGCACGAGTCGGTGGACGCCGCGCTCGGCGGACAGCAGCCCGTACGCGTACGGCCCGTGGACGATGAAGGTCGCGCTCTTGATGCCGGCTTCGTCGCCGAGGAGCGTCTCGTCGACCTCGACGTCGAGACGCTCGCGTTCGGCCCACCGCAGGTACATCCGCAGCAGCATCTCGGCCCAGTCCTGCGACTCGGTCCCTCCGGCGCCCGCGTGCAAGGTGGCGACGGCATCGTGATCGTCGTACTCGCCGCCGAGGAGGGTCGCGAGCTCGAGCTTCTCGACGTCGCGTCCCAGCTCCCGCACCGAGCGGGCGAGCTCCTTCGACATCTCGGGATCGGTCTCGCTCTGGAGGAGCTCGTCCATCGTCCGCGCGTCCTCGAGGTGGCGGACGAGCCCGTCGTAACGCTCGATCTCCGCCCGCAGGCGAGCGAGCGCAGTGGTCAGCTGCTGGCCGCGGGCGGGGTCGTCCCAGAGCGACGGATCCGAGGCGTCGTGCTCGAGCTCGGCCGCCTTCGAGCGCTTGTCGTCGACGTCAAAGGAACTCCTTGGCCGACGCGATGCGCTTGGCGAGCTCGGCGAGCGTCTCGGTGTGGTCACTCATCGTCACGTCATCGTAGCGGCCGCGGTGATCCGCCGCGGCGCCGGGCACCGGTCCGGGTCACCGGGTTCGGGGACCCGGCTATCCTCAGGCGCGTGGCGGATCTGGAGACCGGAGCGCGGCTCGGCGCCTATCGCCTCGAGGAGCGCCTCGGGGAAGGCGGGATGGGCGTCGTCTTCCGTGCCGTACGCGAACCCGAGGGCGACGAGGTCGCGCTCAAGGTGCTCCGCGCCGAGCTCTCGGCCGACGAGACGTTCCGGCGGCGATTCGTCCACGAGGCGCGCGCGGCGGGCGAGGTCCGGCACAAGCATCTGGTGCCGATCACCGACGCCGGGGAAGCCGAGGGCCGCCCGTACCTCGCGGTGGCGTTCGTCCGCGGTCAGACCCTCGAGGCTCGCCTCGCGAGCGTCGGCCCGCTCCCGCTGCCGGACATGGTCCGCGTCGTGGCCCATGTCGCGTCGGGGCTGGACGCGCTGCACGCCGGCGGCATCGTGCACCGCGACGTCAAACCGTCCAACGTGATGATCGACGAGGCCGGTTCGGCGAAGCTCACGGACTTCGGGCTCGCGAAGGGCCGGGCGTACACGGTGCTCACCAAGCCGGGGATGGTCATGGGGACGCTCGACTACCTCGCGCCCGAGATGCTCCGGGGATCGGAGGCGACCGGCGCCTCGGACATCTACGCGCTCGGCTGCATCGCGTACGAATGCACGGCGGGCCGCGCGCCCTTCGCCGACAAGTCGATGTTCGACCTCGCGAGCGCGCACCTCAACGCCGAGCCATCCGACCCCTGCGCCAACCGCCCCGAAGCGCCGGAGGGTCTGTCGTGGGCGATCCTGCAGGCGCTCGCGAAAGATCCCGAGAAGCGGCCGCCCACCGCGACGGCGTACGCGCACCTGATCTCGTTCGCAGCCGGCACCCGCGACCCGTCACCGCCCGTGCCGCCGCCACCGCAGGTCCCGCCACCGCCGCCCTAGCCGGCACCGACTCCCGGCTCGGTCTCGGGGGGGAGCGGGAGCTCACCGGTGGATCGCCTGCGCAACCACGCGAGCTTCCCGTCGACGTGCTCCATCCGGTCCTGGTCGCCGACGCGTTCGGCGAGCCGCCGCTCGCGCTCCCACAACTGCTCCGCGCGTCCGAGCGCCTCGACCGACGCCGCGTGCTCGGCGGCCCGCTCGAGGTACGCGAGCCCCTTGTCGGTCTCGTCGCTCCGGTAGAAGTAGAACGCCAGCTGGTCGAGACGTTCGTCGACCTGGTCGCCCAGGTGCGCCTCCATCGCATGCCCGATGCGCCCGTACAGCTCGCGTTGCGAGGTCGGCGTGAGGGTCGAGAGCGCGGCCTCCTGGAGCAGGCCGTGCCGGAACGTGCACTCGAGCTCGGGGAAGCGACGGACCTCGCGGACGATCTCGGCGCGCAGGAGCTCGGCGATGTCGCCGTCCGCGCTACCCGCTACGGCGGCGGCGACCGAGACCGGGAACTCGCGTCCGACGACCGCGGCCACCTGCGCGAGCCGTCGGGCGCCGGGTTCGAGCCGGTCGATCCGAGCCACGAGCAGCGCCTCGAGCGCCGGCGGGAGCTCGGCGGCGGTCTTCGGCGTGATCGTCCATGTCCGGCGCCGGTCGGCGCCGGTCTCGAGCAGCGCGCGCAGCAGCTCCTCGAGGTACAGGGGATTGCCCTCGGCCTTGGCGACCACCTCGTCCTTGACCTGCTCGCCGACCAGGCCGGGCGGCACCAGCTCGTCGATCAGCGCGCGGGCGGCCTCGTCCTGCAACGGCGCGAGCGGCAGCTCCTCGACCCGGTGAGCGAACCGGGTCTGCGCCTCGAGCCGGAAGGCCCATCCCTCCGAACCCGGGTCGGGCCGCAGCGCCGTCGCGAGCATCACGGCCGAGCGATCCGTGAGCGCGAGCAGGCGTACGGCCAGGTCGCGGGTCGTTCGGTCGGCCCAGTGCAGGTCGTCGATCGCCAGCACGAGCGGCCGCGCCGCGGCGAGCGCCTCCGCCCACAGCACGAACGAGTCCTGCACCCGATCCGACAGCTCGTCGGCCGACAGCGCGAGCAGCTCGCGTTCGACGTCTTGCTCCAGGCGGATCGAGAGCATCAGGCCGAGGTACGGCAGGGCCCGGTCCTGCGCGGCGCCCAGGAGCGCGCCGGCCCGCGCGCGGAGCTTGGTTCGGACCGCGAGCTCGGTGTCCGTCTCCTCGACCCCCAGCCAGGTGCGCAGGAGCTCGACGAACGGCCCGTACGGCGAGCCCGCCCCGTACGAGACGCAGCGTCCCTCGAGCCGCGTGACGTCCTCGCCCGCGAGCGACAGGAGCTCGGTGAGCGTCCTCGTCTTGCCCAGCCCGGCGTCGCCGACCACGAGCACCACCTGCCCTCGGCCGGCGCGCAGGTCGGCGACCGCGCGGCCGAGCCGAGCGAGCTCGCCCTCGCGGCCGACCAGGGGTGTGCGCGACGGCGGCTCCGTGGCGGGCCGCGGGCCGACCAGGCGGGAGGCCGTCACCGGCCCGGTCCTCCCCTTCACGGTCACGTCACCGAGAGGTTCGAGCACGAACCGTTCGTCCAGGCGCGACGCCGTCCCCGGGCCGATCGCGATCGACCCCGGCTCGGCGGCGCTCTGCAGCCTGGCGGCGACGTTCGTCGTGTCGCCGAGCGCGACCGTCTGCGAGTCCTCGCCACCGACGAGCCCGACGGCGGCGGGCCCGCTGTTCACGCCCACGCGGACGTTGAAGCCCTCGATCCCCCAGGCGGCCTCGACCTCGCCCGCATACCCCGCGGCGACGCCGATGATCCGCAGCGCCGCGCGCGCCGCGCGTTCGGGATCGTCCTCGTGGGCGGCGGGGACGCCGAAGTAGGCGCAGATCCCGTCGCCCATGAACGCCTGGATCACGCCGCCGAAGTCCTCGACGGCTCGGCTCATCCGCGTGACGCACTCGCCGACGAGCGCCTTGACCTCGTCGGGCCCGAGCCGCTCGCCGAGGGCGGTCGACCCGACGATGTCGGCGAACAGCGCCGTGATCGGCCGCATCTCGTCCTGCCGTCGCGGTTCGTCGCCCAACCGGCACCTCCCTGGGGCCGCAGCCTAGCGCCACGTGAGCGAGGACACCTCGCGCCGGTGTCGCCGGACACCGACCACCGCTGACCGTCGCCGTACGGTCACCTCGATCACTCGAGCTAGGCGAACCGAAGGGAGGAGCGAGATGAGCACCAGGATCGGAACGCTCCAGGCGCCGCGCACGAGCCGCTCGATCTGGCCCGCGGCGGTCGTGGCTTCGCTGCTCATGCTCACGATCGGGATCGGGGCGTTCTTCGTCGGTCGCGATCAGGGGACGCAGACCCCGAAGACGGTCGTCGGCGGGGCCGAGTCGACCGTCGTCCGCGGGACGGCGGCCAACACGCCGACCGAGATCAACGGCGGAGTCGTCGGAGGGGTGGCCACGAGCCAGGCGGGCGTCACCGCCGGTTCGTCGTCGCTCGCCGTCGCGGCGAGGCCGGCGGTCATGGCTGCGATCATCGCCGCCCGCAACGCCGCGGACGCGGATCCGGCCGAGCTGGGTAGCACCGCGGGGAACACGCCCAGTGAGCTCAGCGGCGGGATGTTCGAGCAGCGCGGTCGGCACCAGCGCATCTGACACAACGAGGCTCGAACGCCCCGGCCGACCAGGTCGGGGCGTTCGCGCGTGTGTCGCACGTCACCCTCCGATGGTGTCGCGGACCACCGAAGGCGACGCACGACCCACCGTACGGTTCACCCAGTTCACCGAGACGCACGCGGAGGAACGAGATGGCCACCAGGAGCGCGAGCCTCCCGATCGAGCAGACGTACCTGGCGAAGGCTCGCCTGGCGGTCATGGCGATCGTGCTGGTCGCCGCGGTGGTCGTGACGATCGCGGTCGCGTTCGGCCGTTCGACCGCCGCAGGCGGCACCGGGCTGGGACCGGTGCGCGACTACGGTCCGGTCACGGTCCAGAACGAGCCGCTCGTCGTGAACGGGAGCGTCTGCGGACAGTGCCGGTGAGGTAACCCCCCTCTCCAGGCGCGATGGAGGCCGGCCCTTCGGGGCCGGCCTCTTTCCATGCTCCGGGGACGTTCGTGACGATCGCTACGCGACGGCGCCGTGGCACTTCTTGTACTTCTTGCCGCTGCCGCACGGGCAGGGCGCGTTCCGCGGCACCTTCCCGCTCTTGGCCTGCGACCCGCCTGCGTCACCCTGACCCTCGTCGCCGTGCTGGGTCTGCACCCGCTGCGGCCGGGGGCGGCCGGGTTCGTCCTGTCGGACGAGCTCCACGCGGTAGATGTACTTCACGAAGTCGTCCTGGATCGACTCGGTGAGCTCCTCGAACATCAGGTAGGCCTCGCGCCGGTACTCGGTGAGCGGATCCTTCTGGGCGTACGCCCGCAGATGGATCCCCTCCTGCAGGTAGTCCATCTCGTACAGGTGCTCGCGCCACTTGGTGTCCGTGATGTTCAGCAGGACGAGCCGCTCGAGCTCCCGCATCGTCTGCGAGCCGAGCGCCTGCTCCTTCTCCTCGTACCGCTCGAGCGCGTCCTCGACCGCCCGTTCCGAGAGCTCGGCCGAGCTGATCATCTCCTCGAGGTCCTCGCCCGAGATCGACGTCGGGAAGACCTCGGTGAGACCCGTCAGGACGAGCTCGTGGTCCCACTCCTCGTTGAAAACCTCCTCCGGCGCCAGGCGCTGGACGGTCCGGGCCACCACGTCCTCGACCATCCGGATCGCCTCGTCCTTGAAGTCCTCGCCCGAGAGCAGCTTCTCGCGCTCCTCGTAGATCACCTGGCGCTGGGTGTTCATCACGTCGTCGTACTTCAGGACGTTCTTGCGGCGCTCGAAGTTCAGCTCCTCGATCTGCCGCTGGGCGCCCTCGACCGCCTTGGTGACCATCTTGGCCGTGATGGCCTCGTCCTCCGGCCACTTCAGCCGCTCCATGATCGAGCCGATCCGCTCCGACGCGAACATCCGCATCAGGTCGTCCTCGAGCGACAGGTAGAACAGCGAGAGGCCCGGGTCGCCCTGACGCCCGGCGCGACCGCGCAGCTGGTTGTCGATCCGTCGCGACTCGTGGCGCTCGGTGCCGAGGACGTAGAGCCCGCCCACGCCGACGACCTCGTCGTGCTCGGCGTCGGTCTGCTGCTTGAGCTTGCGGAAGATCGGCTCGTACTCGGCCTCGTACTCGGCGCGGTCCTCGGGCTCCATCTCGAACAGGAGGTAGGCGTCGTTGTCCCACTCCCGCGCCGCCATCTCCTGGCGGGCGAGGTACTCGGGGTTGCCGCCCAGCAGGATGTCGACGCCTCGGCCGGCCATGTTCGTCGCGACCGTGACCGCGCCCAGGCGGCCGGCCTGCGCGACGATCATCGCCTCCTTCTCGTGGTTCTTCGCGTTCAGGACGTGGTGCTCGATCCCGCGGCGGTTCAGCAGGGTCGAGAGCTTCTCCGACTTCTCGATCGAGACGGTGCCGACGAGGATCGGCTGGCCCTGTTCGTGGCGCTCGGCGATGTCCTCCAGGACCGCGTTCCACTTCGCGTCCTCGGTCTTGTAGATCAGGTCCTGCTGGTCGTCGCGGATCATCTCGCGGTTGGTCGGGACCTCGGCGACGTCCAGGTTGTAGACCGACTGGAACTCGGCGAGCTGCGTCTTGGCCGTACCGGTCATCCCGGCGAGCTTCTCGTACATCTTGAAGTAGTTCTGGATCGTGATCGTCGCGAGGGTCTGGTTCTCCTCCTTGATCCGAACGCCCTCCTTGGCCTCGATCGCCTGATGCAGCCCCTCGGAGTAACGCCGGCCCTCGAGCACGCGGCCCGTGAACTCGTCGACGATCTTGACCTCGCCGCCGGTCACGATGTACTCGACGTCGCGGTGGTAGTGCTCCTTCGCGCGCAGCGAGTTCTGGAGGTGGTGTACGAGCGGCGTGTGCACGTGCTCGTACAGGTTGTCCAGGCCCAGCGCCTCCTCCACCTTCGCGACGCCGGCCTCGGTCACGGCGATCGTCTTCTTCGCCTCGTCGACCTCGTAGTCGTCGTCGCGCTTGAGGCGGGGCGCGAGCCGCGCGAACGTCTGGTACCACTTCGCGCTGTCGGCCACCATGCCGCTGATGATCAGCGGGGTCCGCGCCTCGTCGATCAGGATCGAGTCGACCTCGTCCACGATCGCGTACGCGTGACCGCGTTGCACCATGTCCTCGGGCCGCATCGCCATGTTGTCGCGCAGGTAGTCGAACCCGAACTCGTTGTTCGTCCCGTACGTGATGTCGGCCGCGTAGGCGGGACGTCGTTCGGCCGGCGACATCGAGGACTGGATCAGGCCCACCGAGACGCCGAGCGCCCGGTAGATCGGGCCCATCCACTCCGAGTCGCGCTTGGCCAGGTAGTCGTTGACCGTGACGACGTGCACCCCGTCGGCGAGCGAGTTCAGATAGGCCGCCATCGTCGAGGTGAGGGTCTTGCCCTCACCGGTCTTCATCTCGGCGATGTTGCCCTGGTGCAGCGCGACCGCGCCCATCACCTGGACGTCGAAGTGCCGTTGCCCGATCGTCCGCCTCGCGGCCTCCCGGACGCTCGCGAACACCTCGGGCAGCAGCTCGTCGAGGGTCTCCCCCGCCTCGATCCGCTCGCGGAACTCGGCGGTCTTTGCGGCGAGCTCGGCGTCGGACAGGTCCTCGACCTCGGGCTCGTACGTGTTGACCAGCCCGGCGATCTGCGCGAGCTGCTTCTTCTTGCGGCCTTCGCCGATCTGGCCGAGCTTCTCGATGACCATGCTTCGCCTCGGTGTGGACAGGGGTTGGAACCCCTATGGTACCGGAGGTCTCGAACCTGACCGGGACTCCGGCCTGCGGAGCGTCCTGCCGAGCCTCAGGGGTTCGGGGGAAGCGCCGAGCCCGCCGGTCCGGCGGCGCGGCTCAGTTGATCTCGATCATCTTCTCGCGCACGGCGTAGACGACCGCTTCCATGCGCGAGTGGAGGTGGAGCTTCTCCAGGATGTTGCGGATGTGGTTCTTCACCGTGTTCTCCGAGATGAACAGCTTGCCGGCGATGTCCCGGTTGTTGAGACCCTGGGCGACCAGCCGAAGGACCTCCATCTCGCGGTCGGTGAGCCTGGGCGCCGGCATCTGGGGCTTCTCGTCGGAGGCCTTGCTCATCGCGGCGAACTCGGTCAGCAGCTTGCTCGCCATCGAGGGGCTGATCCGGGACTGCCCGGCCCAGACCGAACGGATCGCGTCGGCGACCTCCTCGATCGGGATCTCCTTCAGCAGGTAGCCGGAGGCGCCGGCCTTGATCGCCTCGTACAGGTCGGCCTCGTCGTCGCTGATCGTGAGCATCAGGATCTTGACGTGCGGCAGCGAGTCCTTGATCTCGCCCGCCGCCTCGATGCCCGAGCGCTTGGGCATCCGAACGTCCATCAAGATCACGTCGGGCATGAGCTCCTGGGCTCGGACGACCACCTCGGCCCCGTCCGACGCCTCCCCGACGAGCTCGAGATCGGGCTCCTCGTCGAGCACCATCTTCAGCCCCCGGCGGAACAGGGCATGGTCGTCGCACACGAGCACCCGGAGCTTCTCCGAGCCGGTGCCGGCCTTGTCGGTCACTCCCCGCTCCTGACCTCTGGGTACCCCACCTCGGGCTCGGCGGGCTCGCCGGGCGCCTGGGCGGATTTTACGCGACCCGCGCCCGCGTTCCGCCGAGCCAGACGACGTTCGTGGTGATCGCGGATCTGGCGCTCGAGACGCTCCGCCACCACATCGAGCGCGGATTCGACGTCCTTGGCCTCGGCGTGGGCACGGTAGGACTTCCGAGGCGCCGCCGCGACCGCCTCCACCCGATGGAGCCCGCCGCGCCGCGGGTTCTTCTCGGCGATGATCTCGACCTCGAGACGGGTCAGTCGGGGCTCGATCCGCTCGAGCCTGGCGAGCTTGTGCTCGGTGACCTGCCGGAGGCGCTGGGCCACGCGTTCCCCGCGACCTATGAGGACGAACTCCATCCCACACCCCCGGGCCCGATCCCCTGCTCCGTTCCCAGGAGGGAACGGAGCCCGAGCCCCGCCCTCACCGCTCGGGGCGCGCCGAGCGGAGAGGCTCGCGTCCGGCTGACCTGGTCTTTGGCCCCACATCCGCCTGCGGGGATGATCGCCGCCCATCGGACGGCTTCGCACCCTCTCCCGGCGAGGTCTCCCCCACCGGGGCAGGACTTACATCTAAACCGCGCCATGCTCACCGACCAAGGGTCGGCTTACGTGGGTCGCTTCGCCCGCGGCTGGCATCGACTGCCGGGGATCGGTTCCCCGGGGCAACCACAGACCCGGACGCGAGCCCGTGGCCGAGTATAGGCCGAGGCCGCCGCGCCGAGGAAACCGCCCGGGCCGCCGTGAGCAGTCCGACCCCCTGGGCGCCGGCCTCGAGCAGCACGCTCGCGCACGCCCCGCCGGTGGCGCCCGTGGTGAGCACGTCGTCGACGAGCAGGACCCGGCCCGAGACGCCCTCGGCCGCGAACACCCCGCGCATCGCCTCGCGCCGCGCGGCCGCCCCGCGGCGGGCCTGCGGGCCCGGGTCGCCCAGACGACGGACCAGCGGCACGGCCGGTACGCCGAGCCGGGGCGCGACCGCCCGCGCGAGCGCCCGGGCCTGGTCGTACCCGCGTGCGGCGAGCCGCTCTCGGGACAGCGGCACCCACGTGACGGCGCTCGGCGTCCACGCAACGTCGGTCCACGCCTCGGCCATGGCGTCCCCGAGCGCGTCGGCGACCGCGCGCCATCCCCCGAACTTCAGCCGGTGGATCGCGCGACGGATCGGTCCGTCGAACCCGAACGGCGCCCGGGCGATCGCGATCGCGTCCGGCGGACAGTCCCGGCACGCGGCGACCGGACGTGCCGCCGGCGCCCCGCATCGCTCGCACCACGGGCGGCGACAAGCACCACGAGCTCGGAGCGACACGCGTCGCAGAACGGCCACGGCCCCGAGCCGCAGCCCGCGCACCGCTTGGGGAACAGCACGTCGAGCAACGGGGCCAGCACGCGCGAACGCTATCCCGCGCCGCCGACACGGGGCGCTACGGGAGGGGGATGTCGACCGACGCTTCCGAGCCCTTGCCGCGACCCCTGAGCTCGACGCGCAGGGACCCGTCGGTCCGCATCAGCGGGTAGGCCGTCGCCTTGCCGCGTCCGGTCGCCTCGTCGAGCTCGAGCTCGAGGACCTGCAGGCGGCGTCCGTCGGCGAACAGCTTCAGCGTCACCTCGGAGGCGGGCTCCACGCGCAGGTGGACCTTGATCGAGTCGCCCGAGCAGTCCACCTGCTCGACGTGGACGGTCGCCTCCTCGAGCTTGACCTCGCGTCCGACCTTCACGGCTCCGCGACGAACGGTCGCCCGGGGCCACGGGACGGAGAACCGCCGCCCGCCGTCGTACGTCGCGGGCGACCCGTCGACGTCGACGTCGCACACGAGCGTGTACCAGCCGGGCTCGAGCTCGGACAGCGGGAGCTCGAACGGCACGAACACGTCGCGGTGCGGGACGACGTCGAGCGTGACCGGCGCCATCGGCACCGGGCCCGATCCGCCGGGCCCGAGCGCTGCGACGCGCGCGCTGGCGACCACCACCTGGTGCGGGTTCGCGTCCTCCCCACGGAAGATGAACGCGCCCTTGACCGTCGCCGGGAAGCGCTCGAACCGCGCGCGGACCGAGATCGGGTCGCTCACGGCGCGATCGCCTCCCGTCACCGGGGTCAGGTCCCCTGCTGCCACGAGCTCAGGTAGTCCTTCTGCTCGGTGGTGAGCGCGTCGATCTCGACCCCCATCGCCTGGAGCTTCAGCTTCGCGACCTCATCGTCGATCTCGGTCGGCACGGGGTACACGCCGGGGTCCAAGGACCCGCGGCCCTTGACGATCCACTCGACCGACAGGGCCTGGTTCGCGAACGACATGTCCATGACCGCGGCGGGGTGCCCTTCGGCCGCGGCGAGGTTCACGAGGCGCCCCTCGCCCAGCAGATGCAGGCGACGGCCGTCGCCCATCGTGTACTCGTCCACGAACCCGCGGATCCGCCGCACGCGGCCGCCCGAGAGCTCGTCGAGGGCGCCCTTGTCGATCTCGACGTCGAAGTGACCCGCGTTCGCCATGACCGCGCCGTCCTTCATGACCTCGAGGTGCTCGCGCCGGATCACGCTCGTGTCGCCGGTGACGGTGACGAACACGTCGCCGATCCGGGCGGCCTCGCGGAGCGGCATGACCCGGAAACCCTCCATCGCGGCCTCGAGCGCCGGCAGCGGGTCGACCTCGGTGACGACGACGTGCGCGCCCATCCCCCGCGCCCGCGAGGCCACGCCGCGACCGCACATCCCGTACCCGGCCACGACGAACGTGCGACCCGCGAGCAGGAGGTTGGTCGAACGCATGATCGCGTCGACGGTCGACTGGCCCGTGCCGAACCGGTTGTCGAACAGGTGCTTGGTGTTCGCGTCGTTCACGGAGACGATCGGGTACTTCAGGGCGCCGTCCGCCGCCATCGCGCGGAGCCGGATCACGCCGGTCGTGGTCTCCTCCGTTCCGCCGAAGACCTCCGAGACCTGATCCGCGCGCTGACGATGCAGCAACGACACGAGGTCGGCGCCGTCGTCCATCGTGATCTGCGGGTGCTGGTCGAGCACCGCCTCGATGTGCCGGTAGTACGTCTCGTTGTCCTCGCCCTTGATCGCGTAGACCCCGACGTCGCTCTGCTCGCACAGGGCGGCGGCGACGTCGTCCTGGGTCGAGAGCGGGTTCGAGGCGCACAGCGAGACGTCCGCGCCACCGGCCGAGAGCGTCTCCACGAGGTTCGCGGTCTCGGTCGTCACGTGCAGGCACGCCGCGATCCGGATGCCTTCGAGCGGTCGCTCCTTCTCGAACCGGGCTCGGATCAGGGCCAGCACGCCCATCTCCCCCGCCGCCCACTCCATCCGCTCGCGGCCCTGCTGCGCGAGCCCGAGATCCTTCACATCGCAATCCATGCGTCCACCTTTCTCGTCCTTGGCTTTCTCGTCCTTGGCCCCTTCATCGAGCGCTCCACGTCAGAAACGATCCACGAGATCCAGGATGACCCGGCCGATCGTCCCGGCGGCGGCCTTCGACGCGGCCAGGACCTCTTCGTGCGAGACCTGCACCCCCGCCGCGTTCGTCGCGAACGCGAGCCCGAGCACCCGCATCCCGAGCGCCCGAGCCGCGACGGCCTCGGGCACCGTGGACATCCCGACGACGGTGGCCCCCAGCTGCCGAAGCATCCGCGTCTCGGCGGGCGTCTCGTACGAGGGTCCGGGGAGCGCGGCGTACACCCCGTCGCGGACGAGGCCCGCCCGATCGGTCCCCTCGAGATCCGAACGGGCCGAGGCGAGCGCGAGATCCGCGAGGTCGGGATCATAGACCTGGGAGATGTCCACGAACGCGGGCGACCCGTTCGGGTACCGCCAACCGTTGAGCGGGTTCTGCCCCATCAGGTTCAGGTGGTCGCGGAGCACCACCAGCGTCCCGGCCTCGATATCGGGATCGACCGACCCCGTGGCCGCCGTGAGCACCATCGCCCGGGACCCGAGCTCGGCCGCCACCCGCGACGTGATCGAGGCCAACGCCATGCCGTGCCCCTCGTAGAAGTGGATCCTCCCCTGGAAGATCGCGAGCCCGCGGTCCCCGACCGTGCCGAGCCACAACCGCCCGGCGTGACCGACCACCGTCGTCGCCGGGAAGCCGGGGAGCTCGCGCGTACGGGATCTCGACCTGCTCGCCGCTCGCGGCGGCGCGCACCGTGTCCACGGCGGCCGAGAGCCCCGACCCGAGCACGACCCCGACGACCGGTTCGAGCGGCGAGCGTTCGCGGATCGCCTCGGCGATCCGCTCCGAGACCCCGTCGCCGGGCGAGGGCAGCGTTCGGACCTCGCTCATGCCCCGGCCAGTGCGCGCTTGAGGTTCACGATCGCCTCGATCGGCGACGGGTCGACGCCGCGGACGATCCCGAGGTACGTCGACACCAGGTCCCCGAACTGCACGAGCGTCAGCAGCCTCGCCAGCTCCGAACGCCCCCGGCTCGACACCTCGTGGACCGAGGCGCCCGAGTTCCGCGCCATCTCCAGCGAGAGCGGGAAGCGCGCGTCGACGTCGCCGTGCTCGCCGGGGTGACGGAGCCCGATCACCGCGAACCCCTGGCCGCGGTCCCCCGACCATCCGACGACCTCGTTGTGATCGAGCTCGGGGAGCACGGACGCGAACGCCGGCACCTTGGCGTTCTCGTTGAACTGGCACTTCCACCGGGTCGCCGCGACGGCGCCGATCCCCTCGGCGCCCCAGACGACCGGGACGCGGTCGCCGAGCTCGCTCGCGAGCTCCTTGGCGGGGTTCGAGGCGAGCGGCACGTCCGGCCCGGCCTCCGAGACCAAACCGGCCAGCTCCTCAGCCGACTCCGCGACGTCCTCGGCGTGCGTCGGCACGATCCCCATCGCCTCGAGCGCACCGAGCGCTCCGAGCGAGAGGTACCCGAACGCGGCCCGCGGCATCTGACCGCCGGGCACGAGCACGCGACCCACCCCGAGCTCCTCGGCCCGAAGGTCGAGCTGTCCCCCCGAGGTGATCGCGACGAGCCGGCAACCCCGGGCCACGGCCTCCTCGAACAGCGCGAGCGTCTCCGCCGTGTCCCCCGAGTACGACGACGCAACCACCAAGGTGTGCGGCCCGCAGAACTCGGGCAGCTCGGGCGCCCGAACCGTGAGCACCGGCAACCGGAGTCGCGGCGCCGCGAGCGCGGCGACCACATCGCCGGCGATCGCCGAACCTCCCATCCCGCAGAACGCGACCGAGGTGACCCCGTCGGGTTCGGGGAGCGGGCTCGCCGCGAGCCCGAGCCCATAGCCTTCGCGGCACTGATCCGCCAGGTGCATGACGATGTCGAGCATCCCGCCCGGGTCGGCGGCGCGCAGCGCCGCGGGGTCGTCGAGGACGGTCACCTGCTCTTCTTCTTGGCCGCGGGCTTGCGGGCGGTCCGACCGGTCGCGGGCTTCTCGGCTTCGTCGATCAGCATCACCGGGATGCCGTCGCGCACGGGGTAGCGGTACCCGCACGTCCGGCACACCAGGATCTCGGGGTCCTGCTGATAGTCGAGCTCGCCCCGATCGTTCGGGCACACCAGGATCTCGAGCAGCTCGGCATCGAGTGTCACGTCGGTCCTCCTTCGGGTCGGATCAGCTCGAGGAGCTCGGAGGTCTTCTCCTCCAACAGCTCCTTGGTCTTCGCCTCCACGTTCAGCCGCAGGAGCGGTTCGGTGTTGCTGGGCCGAGCGTTGAACCACCAGTCCTCGAACTCTACCGTCAGCCCATCCGTGCGGTCCTGGCGCCCCTTCGGGTACGCGTCGGCGAGCTCCTCGATCTTGGCCAGCGGGTCGTCCACGCGGGTGTTGATCTCGCCCGACGCGTGGTACCGGCGGAACGGCGCCAGCACGGCGGACAGCGGCTCGGAGGAGCGCGAGAGCTGTTCGAGCACCAGGACGGCCGCGATCAACCCGGAGTCCGCGCGGTAGTTCTCGCGGAAGTAGTAGTGACCCGAGTGCTCACCGCCGAAGACGGCCCCGGTCTCGGCCATCACCTGCTTGATGAAGGAGTGGCCGACCCGCGTCCGGATCGGCACGCCGCCGTGCTCCCGGATCACCTCGGGCACGGCCCACGAGCAGATCAGGTTGTAGACGACCTTCGCGCCCGGGTACCGCTCGAGCATCGCGGTGGCGACCAGCGCGGTGACCTCGGAGCCGCTCACCCCTTCGGCGTGTTCGTCGACCAGGAACACCCGATCGGCGTCGCCGTCGAACGCCAAGCCGATGTCCGCGTGGCGTTCGAGCACCTCGCGTTTGAGATCGCGTTGATTCTCCGGGTCGATCGGGTCGGCCGGGTGGTTCGGGAACGTCCCGTCCAGTTCGGGATACAGGTGCACGAGCGTCATCGGCAGGCGCTCGAACACCGGCGGGACCACCAGACCTCCCATGCCGTTCGCGGTGTCGGCGACCACCGACAGCGGTCGCATCGCCGAGACGTCGACGAACGAGAGCACGTGCTCGACGTATGCGTCGAGCATCTCCTCACGTCGAACGGTCCCGTTGGCCGCTCGGGGTGCGACGTCATGCCGTTCGGCCAGGTCGCGGATCTCGGCCAGGCCGGTGTCCTGTCCGACCGGTTTCGCGCCGGGGAGGCAGAACTTCATCCCGTTGTACTCGGGGGGGTTGTGGCTCGCCGTGAGCATGATGCCGGCGACCGAGCGCGAGCCGGATGCGAAATACAGGAGATCGGTCGAGGCGAGCCCGATGTCGATCACGTCGGTGCCTCGGGACGTGATCCCTTCGCTCAACGCAGCCGAGAGCGACGGGGACGAGAGTCGGCAGTCCCTCCCGATCGCGACGGCCTCGACGCCGGACCACTCGGCGAACGCGGCCCCGATCGCGCGCGCGAGATCCTCGTCGAGCTCGTCGGGGACGACGCCGCGGACGTCGTACGCCTTGAAGAGGCGTCCGAGATCTCGATGCGGCGACACGGTCACCGCATCGTACTGAACCCCGTTGGCGTCAGGTTCGGGGCTGCAGGACCGAGCCGATGACCGAGCGCAGCGGCACGCTCTCCCCGTCCCGGTACCACCACTTCGCCTCGCACATGTGGCAGGTGGTGAAGGACAGGTCGTTGGCGCTCACGTTCATCGAGATCGTGATCAGGTCGCCCTGGTGACAGACCGGGCAGGAGCCCTCGTGCTTGTCGTCCATGGAGATATCTTCGGCCGCGGCAGGCTCCGGAGCACATAGCCCGGCACGCTCAACTCCAGGGGTCACCTCGGGCTGCCGCCGCATCCTCCGGAGGATGGTCCGACCCGTCGTCCGGGGGACGCCGGGCTACGCCGAACGGCGAAGACGGGCTGAGCAGCGAGCTCAGGCCGAGACGGAAAGCCGGACCGTGTCGCCGGCGATCGTCCACCCTCTGGGGGGCGTGAGCCGGGCCGCGTGCTCCGAGCAGAGCTCGACGAAGTTGGGATCGGGCCGGTCCAGGAGCGGCCCCAGCTCGATCTCGCGCGCCTCGTACCGGACCACCGCCGTCGTCGACGGGGGCACCGAGCAGCCGATCCTCGAACAGGTCCGCACGACCGGAATGCTAGATCACAGGGATGTGATTTCAAGCAACGGAGGGGTGGTCGTTCCGGGCAGCCGGCCGAGGATCCGCGGCGGGACGTCCGCATGGTCGCGGGATCGGCCGGGAGAAAGAGATGTACTCCGCGGTGGCCGCCGGGTCGCCCCTTTGGTCTCCACGGAGTACTCGAACAACGTATCCCGGCGGGAGCGTTCGCGCAAGAGCGGATCGCCGCGAACCGGGAGAAAGAGTGACAGGAAGAGCAGCTACGACTTGATGATGACGCGCGCGCCCATGTCGACCTGCGCGTACAGCGCCTCCGAATCCGCGATGTACATCCGGATGCAGCCGTGCGACGCGTACGTGCCGATCGACGACGAGCTGTACGTCCCGTGGATCCGGATGCCCGGGGCGTTGAGGTAGATCGCGCGGGTGCCGAGGGGGTTGCCCGGGCCGGGGCCGATCACCGGCGGCAGGTCGGCGCCCCAGGAGTCCTGCGCCGGGTTGTACCAGGTGGGGTTCTCGCGCTTGTCCACGACCTCCCAGGTCCCGACCGGCGTGGTGTAGCCCGCGGCGGCGGTCGCCACGGGGTAGTCGGCCACGACCTTGAGCCCGTCGTACAGGTACAGGTGGTTCTCGGACAGGTCCACGACGATCGACTGGCCGAGCGCGGCCGTCGTGACCGTCGGCTCGACCGGCCGTACCGGAACCTCGACCGCATCGGTGCGCTGCCCGAGGGCCTCGACGATCTGATCGGTGGCCGCCCCGATCGCCAGCTCCTGGCCGATGTGCGACCGGTTCGTCACGAGCTCGCCGTCGACCAGCGCGAACCGAGCGTCGACCGCGGGCTGCGCCACCTCGTCGAACGCCTGCTGCACGAACGCCTTCACGTCCCCTCGGCGCTCGCGGAACGGCAGATCGAGCGACGCGTCGACCGGGATGTTCCGCAGGCGGTGGTAGACGCGCGACGTGAGCGACAGGTCGTCCGCCACGGCGAGCGCCCTCGCGACCGCGCCCTCGACGTCGGCCGTCATCCCGAGCGAGGCCGGCGTGACGTTCCAGCTGTGACCCGCGGCCTCGACGACCAGCTCGCTGTACAGCGTCTGCTCGGCGAGCTCGCGGAGGGTGCGGACCGCCTCGTCGCGCCTCATCCCGCCGACGTCGACACCCCCGACGGACACGCCGGGGAGGATCCGGTCGGAGGTCGATGCGTCGTAGCGGTAGGCGGCGAACGCCGTCCCGGCCGTCGCGACCGCGAGCACGCCGAGCGTCACCGCGGCGATCACCCACCGCCCGCCCCGCCGATGCTTCGCGCGTGCCACCGTTCCCGACCTCGTTCCTCTCGTTGCCGCGATCCCGCGGCGGTTGCCGCGAGACACATCATCCTATCCGGCGCGCCGAGCGTCCAGCCTCGAGCCCGGTTGTCCTACAGAACGCCCTCCGGGACCGCGATCCCGAGCGCGACCGCGTAGGCCGCGAACCCCTCGTGACCGAGCGAGTAGGACGCGGCCGCCGGGATGAAGGTTCCCGATGTGGCCGTCGCCCACACCACGGCCTCGGGCGCGACCCGCAGGAACCCCTCGGGCGCCTCCACGGTGGCTCCCGGCGGCACGGTGAGCTCGATCCGGTCGGCCGGCCCCGGGGAGAGGAAGCTGAGCGTGACGACCGCCGGCTCGGTGCCGGGGTTCGTCAGCACGAGGCCGGGGTTCGAGGGGTCGCCGGCCACGGCCGGGAGCACGATCCACGACGACGCCGGCTCGCCGCCCGTGACGGCCGCCTGGTCCGAGACCACGCCGAACGTCCGCCGGACCGCGGCCACGTCCACCCCCGATGCCGTGAACCGCACGGAGGCCGGCCCCGTCGTCGTGGTCGGGAAGGTCCGAGCGGAGGAGGCGGGCATGCTCGCGTCCGCGAGACCGGCGAAGACCTGCGGCGGTCCGTCCTCGACCAGGACGTCGCCCTCGAGCGAGACCCGCTCCCCGTCGTTGGGGTCGCCGCCGCTCATCACGATCAGGCGGGTCTGACCCGCGTCCGCGCCGCCGGGGAAGGTGAGCGTGCCCGGGGGCGGCCCCAGGTACCCGAGGGCGGACCTGATCCCTCCGGTGCCCGAGACGCCGAGCGTCGCGGCGGCCACCCGACCGACGGAGACGTCGACGAGCGCCGAGACGGTGGGTTCGCCCAGCACCACGTCGCCCACGTCGAACGCGACGCTGCGGAAGGGGCGCAGGGCGACGTCGGTGAGCGATCCGTGCTGCACGGGCTCCTTGCGTTCGGACAGCAGGGTGATCGAGAAGACGGCCTCGCGAGCGAACGGGTTCATCACGACGACGTAGTCGTGGTCGCCCTTCACGTCGGTCGCCCCGTCGGGGAGGAACCAACGATCCCCGGCCGCCGGTGCGCAGGGCTCGGCCGCCACGCCGCCCTCGCCCCCGCCGGCGTGCGCGAGCCACCCGACCGCCACCCACTGGCCGAACCATTCGACCAGGGACGAGCGTTCGCGGCCTCGCGACTGCACCGGGATCTGCACGGAGCCTCCGGCCGGTACCTCGAACGACTCCGGCTCGCCGGCCTTCTCGCCGTTCAAGGTCAGGACGCGGACCGTGGCGCTCCGCTCCCCCGGGTTCGCGACCTGCAGCCGGACCTCCCAGCCCTCCGGTCCGCCGCCGTGCGGACAGAACCACGCGCCGGATGTCGCACGGACCTCGGTCGGCGCCTCGAACGTCCGAGGTGTGTCGTCGCGGTCGGCGTACGCGGCGCCCGCGATGAGCACCACCGGGACGAGGAGCGCGACGAGGGGCTGGAGCTTCCTCACGCGGACCCCGGCTTCCGCGTCACCCACAGGGCGACGATCCACAGGAGCGCGAGCAGGTAGAGCTCGATCGTTCGGAGCCACTGATCGGTGAAGTGGACGCTGACGCTCCCGGCCTGCACCGGCGCCGCGATCGCCCAGCCGTAGCCGGCGAAGGGCGCGAGCACCTCGCCGCCGTTCTCGACCCGCCAGCCCGCGTCGAACTGCTGGGCAACCACCACGGTGCCCGAGGCATCCGCGGTCCCCGTGTAGGTCTCGCCTCCGCCGTCCAGCGGGTTGGCGATCACGAGCGGGGACGCCTCGACCGCGGCAGGGTCGGCGCGATCGGGCACCGGCGCGTTGGCCGAGACGAACGCGGTCGGCAGGACGGCCGCGTTGCGGAAGATCGTGAGCCCGCCCGCCGGGACGCGGTCGAGATCGAGCTGCTCGGCCAGGCGTTCGGCGACACCCGCCGGGAGATCGCCCTCCCCGGCGATCACGAAACGGACCCCGAACGGTCCGAGCAACGCGCCGGCGTGCCGGGTACCGCCGGCGAGGAGCCGTTCGAGGACCGCGTGCACCTCGTCGTAGCCGGTGCCCGACCGGGCGCGGCCCTCGTCGAGGGCGGACACGCCGTCGCGGTCCGTGAGGCCGAACCGCACGGTCCGGTCGCCGGCCTCGGCCAGCGAGATCGGGTCGCCACCGGGCGCGGGGAACCGGTCGCCGTTCGGCTCGCCGAGCCACAGGATGCGGAACGGTCCCTGCGCGGTCGAGGCGATCACCGGCCAGGCGGGCGGCAGGCCGCCGGGCCGCACCGCCCATTCGGCGAACGTGACCTGGAGCGCCTGCCCGGCGATGCCGACCGACAGGACGATCGCGAGGACCGCCACCCCCAGCTGCCGGGCACCGAACGCCTGACGCTCGAGCCCCTTGCCGAACGTCGAGAGCCCGTAGGCGAGGAGCGCGCTCTCGGCGACCGCGGCCGCCCCGATCCACGCCGGTGCGTTGGTGAGCGCAACCGGAAGCTGTCCGGCCACCGACGCCCACGCCAAGAGCGTCCCCGAGACCGCCACGACGAGCGCTCGCCACGCGCGGCCGCGTTGCGGGTCCCCGGCGCCGGCGAAGCACACGATCGCCGCGATCGGCAGGAACGCCGCGACCGCCCAGGTGCCCGGCCCCGTCCCGGGCGCGAGCCGGAGCAGGGACCACGGATCCGTCGTCCCGATCTCGGAGGCGAGCGCGGACGCGGGGTCGCCGAACGCCGCGATCACGACCGGGAACGCGAGCAACGCCGCGGCGAGCGCGGCGAGGGCGACCAGGGCCGAACCCCGATCCCGTCGGCGGCCGGCCACAAGGTTCACGAGGGCGAACAACGCGACGGGCAGGACGATCGCCGGCGCGAACGCCCCACCGATCGACAACGCGACGCCGAGGCCGACCCCGAAGCGGAACGGATGCTCGGGGGCGCGTCGAGCGAACGCCGCGTCGATCCGGTCCCAGGCGAGCGGGAGGACCGCGAGCACGACCAGCAGCGAGAGCCGACCCTCGGAGAAGGACCAGAGCATCGTCGCGGAGAGCACGTACGCGGCCGCGGCGACCACGGCCGAGGCCGGCGAGCCGGTCTGGCGGGCCATCGCCCGGTACATCGCGATCCCGGCGAGGGCGGGTATCGCGCCGAGCAGGATCTTCTGGGCGAGCGCCGTGCTCCCGAACGCCACCCACGACCCCGCCCCCAGACCCGCGAGCGCGGGACTGCCCGGCTGGACACCGCCGAGCACCGTGGTTCGCACGCCGGAGCCGAGTTCGCGGAAGAAGTCGCCGAGGTCGGCCGGGAACGCGGCGAGCGCCCCACCCGAGAGCACCTCGGGCCCGACGAACTGCCGCACCGCGAGCGCCCCGAGCCCGACCGCCAGGATCGACCCGAGCAGCACCGGATGACCCGCCGCCACCGAGGCCGCGCGCCGCGGCAGCGGACGCCCGAGGTCCTCGTCGTCGAACTCTTCCAGACCCTCGTCCAGGAACTCCTCCGCACGCTCGAACCACCTCGGGAGGCGGAACGTGGACGCCATGAACGGACGGATCTTGCGGTCGGCCACCGAGCGGACGGATTGGGCCCGGACCCGCCGGCGGAGGGTCCCCGGCAGGTGCAGGAGGTTCCACCCCCAGGCGGCCAGGAGGTCGAAGGCGTCCTCGAACCGCCTCGACAGGGCCAGGAAGAGCATCCGGGCCACGCCGAGCACCACATACACGGGCAGCAGCCACAGCAGGGTCAGGACCCCGTAGTCCTTGAGCATCGAGGCCAGCGCGGCGCGCTCGGCGTAGTAGCGGGTGCTCCTGGAGGGCTGCTCCTCGCGCCGCTCGCCCCGGGCCGTCGCGTCCCGGTGACGGGCGGTCGCGAGCGGCGTCATGAACACCCGGAAGCCGGCGAGGCGTGCCCGCCAGCAGAAGTCCAGGTCGTCGTGATGACCGGCGAACCGCTCGTCGAACGGGCCCGTCCGCTGCCAGGTCTCGCGCGAGACGAGCATGACGGCGGAGGACACGAACAGGACCTCGAGCACCCGGTCGTACTGCCCCTGGTCCAGCTCGCCGTCCTGGAGGGGGGTGTAGGGGTGGCCGAACCGGTCGGTCGAGCGCCCCACCTCCCGGAGCACCCTCGGCTCGTCCCAGTCGACGATCTTTGGCCCTACGACGCCCACGCGTTCCACGCCCTGGATGCCCTCGGCGGCCTCCAGGAGGCGTTCGACGGCGTCGGGCGCGAGCGCCGCGTCGTCGTGCACCAGTAAGAGGTAGTCGGCGGCCTGGGCGGGCGGGAGCTCGGTCGCGGCGGTCAGCGCGCCCGCGACGCCTCGGTTCTCCCCCAGGGCCACGACCCGTGCCTCCCCGAGGGCCTGGCGCAGGAGTTCGAGCGTGCCGTCCGAGGACCCGTTGTCGACCGCGACGACGCCCAGGCGTGGATGGGTCTGCGCGGCGAGGGACTCGAGGCATCCCCGCAGCCACGCGACGGCGTCGCGCGTAACCAGGACGACGAGCACGCTCGGAGAGCGCACGTCGCTGGAAGCTGGAGAACGATCGGCGGTTGTCGTGGCCATGGAGTGCGCCCGGAGGCGGCGCGCAGCCTAGCACGCCGGTGTTCGAACACGCGGAAGGGGGGCCATGCCCCCCTTCCGAGCACCAACGGCGATCCGACGGCTACCGCTTCTTCGCGGTCCGCCTCTTCGCCGGCCTACGCGCCGCAGTCTTCTTGGCCGCGGTCTTCCTGCGTGTGGCCTTCCTGCGCGTCGTCTTCTTGGCCGCCGGCTTGCGCGCGGCGGTCTTCCTACGCGTGGTCTTCCTCCGCGTCGTCTTGCGCGCAGCGGTCTTCTTCTTCGCTGCGGGCTTGCGCCGCGTGGTCTTCCTCCGCGTCGTCTTCTTGGCTGCCGGCTTGCGCGCGGCGGTCTTCCGTCTACGGGTGGTCTTGCGAGCCGCGGTCTTCTTCGCCGCTGGCTTGCGAGCCGCCGTCTTGCGCTTCGCGGTGGATCTCTTCTTTGCGGGAGACATCGGTCACCCCCTTCCCTCGGTGTCAGGACGCCATGCGCTTCAGGCGTCGCCGTTCGCGTTCACTCATCCCTCCCCACACCCCGTACCGCTCGTCGCGGCGAAGGGCGTAGTTGAGGCACTCGATGCGAACCGGACAATCGGCGCAGATCCGCTTGGCCTCTCTCGATGAACCCCCCTTCTCGGGGAAGAACACCTCCGGATCGTGTTGCCGACACCGTGCCCGCTCTTGCCATGGGATGTAGTGATGCATGTGGTCCCCGTTCCCTCCCCGAAATCACACGCGTGTGATTCTGGGCTATCTGTTCCCCTCTTGGCAAGAGGAAAACTCGAGTTCTCAGGCATCTCCACATGCGTCCCCAAACAATCGAATACGTGCTCGGGCACAGGTGCAAGAGGTTCTGCGAAGTATTTCGATGGTCTATCTCGTTGACCGGTTCGGTCAATCTCCTTGACGGAAACGGTCGTCGGAGGGCGTTCGTTCGCCGATCGCGGCCCCCAACGGCGCCATCGGCGCAGATGCGTCGTGTTCGTTCACGTTGCGCTGCAAGGGTTCGTACGTGGTCGATCGTTCGACGGGCGTGCGACCGATCGACGTGATCGCGGTGCGGATCTCCGAAGGCTCCATGCGGATCCCCCACTCGGCGCCCGCCATGCGGCTGATCGTTTCTTCCATCAACGTGCCACCGAAGTCGTTCGCACCGCCGTTCAGCATCGTCTGACACGCTTCCACGCCCATCTTCACCCACGAGACCTGGACGTTGTGGATAACTCCGTCGAGCAGGACCCTCGCGACGGCGTGCATGCGGCGGTTGTCGTCGAACGACGGGCCGGGTCGAGCCTTGCCGGCGAGGTAGATCGGCGCGTTCTGATGGACGAACGGCAGCGGCACGAACTCGGTGAACCCGCCCGTCTCGCGTTGGATCCGCGCGAGCCGACGGATGTGGAAAACCCAGTGCGGAGGCGCGTCCACGTGACCGAACATGATCGTCGACGAGCTACGGATCCCCAGGTCGTGCGCGGTTCGGACGATCTCCTCCCACGCGTCGGCGGGCAGCTTGCCTTTGGTCAGCACCCACCGAACGTCGTCGTCCAAGATCTCGGCCGCGGTCCCGGGGATCGTCCCCAGGCCGTGGTGACGGCACTCCTGCAGGAACTCGCGGAACGAGATCCCGAGCTTCGTGGAGCCGTTCAGCACCTCCATCGGGCTGAACGCGTGGATGTGGATATCCGGCGCCGCGGCCTTCACCGCATCGAGCAGGTCGAAGTAGAACGACCCCGGGAGATCGGGGTGGATCCCGCCCTGCATGCACACCTCCGTGCACCCCCAGGCGGCCGCCTCGCGGGCTCGATCGGCCACCTCCGCGAGCGTGAGGGTGTACGACTCCGGGTCGATCTCGCGCTGCGCGAACGCGCAGAAGCGGCACCCGACGTAGCAGACGTTGGTGAAGTTGATGTTGCGGTTCACGACGTAGGTGACGTCATCGCCGACGGCGTCGCGACGGAGCCCGTCGGCGACGGCGCACAGCGCCTCCAGGTCGTCGCCCTCGGCTCGGAACAGCCCGAGGGCCTCCTCGTCGGTGAGGGGCCGGCGCGCCTCGGCGTTGGCGAGCCCCGACCGGATCTCGGCGGCGAGCCGGCGTGGGGGGACGCGCTCGGCCTGCCACGCCCGGGTGCGTTCGGGGACCTCGGTCTCCCCGTAGACGATCTCGGCGTCCGCCCGCAGGCCGGTCCCCTCGACCTTGGCGAAGGTGAGCTCGGTCGACCGGGGCTTCCAGGCGACCTCGGGGTCCTGCCACCGGATCGGCGCCGCGACCGTGTCCGCGGCCAGGCCGTCCGGCGCCATGACGGCCGCGACCGGCCCGCGCATCTTGCCCGCGAGGAACGGGTCGGGCCGGAGCGCGAACTCCGGGTAGATCGTGAGCCGCTCGCGGAGCTCGAGCCCGCGTTCGGCCGTTCGGCGGCCGAGCTCCTCGATCGCCGGCCACGGGCGCTCGGGATTCACGTGGTCGGGCGTGAGCGGCGAGACGCCGCCCCAGTCGTCGATCCCGGCGTCGAGGAGGCGGGTCTGCTGCTCGGTGTCGGACAGGTTCGGCGGCGCCTGGACGTGCATCCGCGGTCCGAACACGACCCGCGCCGTCGCGACGGTGGCCAGGAACTCCTCGTCCCCCGGCTCGGGCGCGTCGTGCATCGCCGTCCCGGGCTTGGCCCGGAAGTTCTGGACGATGACCTCCTGGACGTGGCGGTAGCGCCGATGGAGCTCGCGGATCGCGAGGAGGGACTCGGCGCGCTCGGCCAGGGTCTCGCCGATCCCGACGAGGATGCCGGTGGTGAACGGGATCGCCAGGCGCCCGGCGTCCTCGACAGCACGCGGAGACGGACGGCGGGGACCTTGTCCGGCGATCCGAAGTGCGGCCCGCCGCGCTGCGACAGGCGTTCCGAGGAGGTCTCGAGCATCATCCCCATCGACGGCGCGACCTGCTTCAGCCGCGCCATCTCCTCGTAGGACATGACGCCCGGGTTGAGATGCGGGAGCAGGCCCGTCTCCTCGATCACGCGGATCGCGGCGGCCCGGACGTACTCGAGCGTCGAGCGGTAGCCGCGTTCGGCGAGCCACTCGCGCGCTACGGGGTAGCGCTCCTCCGGCCGGTCGCCGAGCGTGAACAACGCCTCCTTGCACCCGAGCCGCCGGCCCGCCTCGGCGATCGCGACGACCTCCTCCGGGGACAGGAACGGCCGTTCGAGCTTGGCGGGCGGCTTGGCGAACGTGCAGTAGTGGCAGTGGTCCCGACACAGCATCGTGAGCGGGACGAAGACCTTGCGCGAGTACGTGACGGTGCCGCCGTGTCCGAGCTCGCGCAGGTGCGACGCGAGCGACATCAGCCGTCGAAGGTCCGGACCGCGGGCCGCGAGCAGCGACGCGATCTCGCCGGCCGACAGCGCCTTGCCGGCACCGGCGCGGGCGAGCGCGCGCCGGAGCGCGTGCGCGGTCGTGGCCTCGGCCATCCGTTCGCGAGCGTACTACGCTGCCGTGGATGCGGGTGACGGCGCTCGCCGGCGGGATCGGCGCGGGGAAGTTCCTGCGTGGGCTCGTCCGCGCCGTTGCCCCGGAAGCCGTGACCGTGATCGCGAACACCGGCGACGACATCACGATGCACGGGCTGCACGTGTCGCCCGATCTGGACTCGGTGACGTACTGGCTCGGCGACGTCTTCGATCGCGAACGCGGGTGGGGCCGGCGCGACGAGACGTTCCGCGCGACCGAGGAGCTGCGCGCGTTCGACCCGGAGCAGGCGTGGTTCAACCTCGGCGACCTCGACCTGGCGACCCACCTGTTCCGAACGAACCTCCTGGCGGCGGGCGAGACGCTGAGCGCGGCGACGGCGGCCGTCGCCCGGAGGTTCGGCGTGGTGCCGCGCCTGTTGCCGATGAGCGACGACCCGGTGACCACGCGGATCTCGGTGGTCGCCGACGGCGAGGAGCTCGACCTCCATTTCCAGGAGTACTGGGTCCGGCGCGGGGGACGCGACGAGGTCAAGGCCGTCCGGTACGAGGGGGCCGAACGGTCCCGACCCGCGCCCGGGGTCCTCGAGGCGCTCGCGGAGGCGGACGCGATCGTGCTGTGCCCCTCGAACCCGGTCGCCTCGCTCGGTCCGATCCTCGCGGTGCCGGGGATCCGCGACGCCGTCGCGGCTCGGCGCGCGGACGTCGTCGGCGTGAGCGGGATCGTCGCCGGCGCGCCGCTCGCGGGGATGGCGGACCGCCTGATGCCGGCGACCGGCGCCGAGGTCACGGCGGCCGGCGCGGCCGAGTGCTATCGCGGGCTCCTGGCCGCCTGGGTGGTCGACGAGGCCGATCGCGCGCTGATCCCGCGGATCGAGGCGACCGGCGTTCGCGCGGGCGCGACCGACTCGATCATGACCGACGACGCGAAGGCGGAGGCGCTCGCCCGGTTCGCGCTCGGCCTGCTCGGGTGATCGGGGACGCCCCAATCGCATGAGCGATCGAGGTGCTCCCCGTCGAAGGACTCCCGGAGGTCCGGCCGGGCGACGACCTCGCGACGCTCCTCGCCGGACCGCTCGGCGCGGTGGGCGTTCGCGACGGCGACGTGATCGCGGTGACGCAGAAGATCGTGTCCAAGGCCGAGGGCCGTGTGGTCCCGGAGGCCGACGGCGGCCGCGAGGCCTGGGTCGAGCGGGAGACTCGACGCGTCGTCGCCCGGCGCGGCGACCTCGTGATCGCCGAGACCCGCCACGGGTTCGTGTGCGCGAACGCGGGCGTCGACGCCTCCAACGTCGAGGAGGGGTTCCTCACGCTGCTGCCGGAGGACCCGGACGGCTCGGCGGAGCGGCTCCGCCACGAGCTGCGCGAACGGCTCGGCGTCGAGATCGCCGTGGTGATCACGGACACGTTCGGCAGGACCTGGCGTCGCGGCGTCGTGAACGTCGCGATCGGCTGCGCGGGCATCCCGGCGCTCGTCGACCTCCGGGGCACCACCGACCATCACGGCCGCGAGCTCGAGGCGACGGTCGTGGCGCTCGCCGACGAGGTGGCGGCCGCGAGCGGGCTCGCCATGGGCAAGGCGTCGCGGGTGCCGGTCGCGGTCGTCCGGGGCGTGGCCTTCGAGCCGGCGGCGGTCCCGGTGGCCGAGACGATCAGGCCACCCGAGGAGGACCTGTTCCGAACATCACCGCTCCTGTCGATCTCGGAGCGGAGGACGATCCGGGCGTTCGGCGACGGCGAGGTGTCCCGCGAGGCGGTGGAGGAGGCGGTCCGGGCCGCGTGCACGGCGCCGGCCCCCCATCACACGCGACCGTGGTCGTTCAGCGCGATCTGGAGTCCCTCGGCGAAGCGGCGGCTGCTCGGCGCGATCGCGGACGCCTGGCGCGAGGATCTCCGCGGCGACGGGACACCCGAGGCCACGATCGAGCGCCGGATCGCGAGGAGCGACGGTGTGCTCGGCGCGGCGCCGGTCCTGATCGTCCCGTGGGTCCGGTTCCGGGGCGCCCACCCCTACGCCGACGCCGAACGCTCGCACGCCGAACAGGAGATGTTCCTGCTGTCGGGCGGCGCCGCGATCCAGAACCTGCTCCTCGCGCTCTCGGCGCAGGGGCTGGCGTCGTGCTGGATCTCGTCGACGCTGTTCTGCCAGCAGGAGAGCCGCGCCGCGCTGGGGATGTCGGACGAGTGGTTCGCGCTCGGGACCGTGGCGGTGGGCCCGATGCCGGCGGGGGCCGCGTCGCCGCGGCCCCCGCTCGACCTCTCCGAGCACCTGCGGACCGAGTGAACCCGGCCCGCACCCCCTCGGCCTAGACCACCCCGTGCACGAAGTACCAGGCGAAGATCGCGGCTACGACGTACAGGAGCGGGTGGACCTCCCGCCACTTGCCGCGCAGCACCGCGATGACGACGTACGAGAGGAACCCCGCGCCCACGCCGTTGGTGATGCTGTAGGTGAAGGGCATCAACACGATCGTGAGCATCGCCGGGATGCCGATCCCCGGGTCCGACCACGAGATGTCCTTGACGAGCACCATCATGAAGTAGCCGACGAGCACGAGCGCCGGCGCCGTCGCCTCCGCCGGGATCACGCCCGCGATCGGGGAGAAGAACATCGCGAGCAGGAACAGCACGCCCACGACCACGGCGACGAGCCCGGTGCGCCCGCCCTCCGAGATCCCCGACGCGCTCTCGATGAACGTGGTGTTGGACGAGGCCGACGCGGCGCCACCGGCCGCGGCCGCCACCGAGTCGACCAGCAGCACCCGCTTGATGCCGGGGAGCCTCCCGTTCGAGTCGAGCATCTTCATCTCGCCGCCGAGACCGATCACGGTGCCCATCGTGTCGAAGAAGTCCGACAGCATCACCGACAGCACCACCGCGAGCGCGGTCGCGGTCCCGAGCACCGAGAAGAAGTCGAACGAGAACGCCCCGACGAGCCCGAAGTCCGGCGTGTCGACGACCTTGTCCGGGATCGCCGCGATACCGTTGCCCCAGATCGACAGGTCCTTCGCCTCGTTCACGATGATGGCCAGCACCGTCGAGACCAAGATGCCGATCAGCAGGGCCCCCTTGACCCTGCGTGCCACCAGCGCGGCGCTGAGCGCGAGCCCGACGACGAAGATCCCGATCGGCCACGTCGTCAGCTCGGCGGCGAGCCCGAGCGGCGTGGGTCCCGTGTTGGTGACCACGCCGGCGTTCACGAGCCCGATCAGCGCGATGAACGCCCCGATACCGATCCCGATCGCCCGCTTGAGGTCCATCGGGATCGCGTTCAGGACCGCCTCCCGAACGCCGGTGAGGACGAGGATCGTGATGATGACGCCCTCGACGACGATCACGCCCATCGCCTCGGGGAACGAGAGCCCGTTCGCCGCGACGAGCGTGAACGCGACGAAGGCGTTGAGCCCCAGGCCGGCGGCGAGCGCGAACGGGTAGTTCGCGACGACGCCCATCAGGATCGTCATCACCCCCGCGACGAGCGCCGTGACGGTGAGCACCTGCGCGAACGGCAGCCCGAGCGGCTGCAGGTCGGGGATCCCGACGAACCCGAGGATCGCCGGGTTCACGAACAGGATGTAGGCCATCGTCAGCCAGGTCGTGATCCCGGCAACGATCTCGATCCGCACGGAAGATCCGCGCTCGGAGATCTTGAAGAACCTGTCGAGCCTGCCGCCCGGCGGCGTCTCGACGCGAACCACGTTCGCGGTGCCCGTGTCCGTGTCCGCCATGCCTCCCCCTTCCGGCCGGCGAGGCGCCGGCCAGCGCCGTGGGGAAGTCGGGCGAAGCATAGGAAGGCCGATGGGCCGCCGCAAGGCTCCGGACCCCGAAGTTCTCGGCGAAGTCGGACCGGCCAAACCGCCCGCTTCCTCGCTATCCTTGAAGGCCGCCTCCGGGCGGAACCCTGATATGGCCGATCCAACTTCGAAGCAGCGTCTGACCAAGGCCGAACGCAAGGAGGAGGCCCGGCGTCAGCGTGTCGAGCTCCAGCGCAAGATGGCGAGGAGCCGGCGAAACCGGAAGGTCGCGTTCGGCCTCGTCGTCGTCCTGGTCGCGGGGGTCGCCGCGTTCGCCCTCACCCGGCCCCAGGAGGCCAGCGCCAACCCGGCGGACCTCCTCGAGCAGGCCGACCAGGCGACGCAGACCGCCGGCTGCGGCCCGGTGGATGACGTCGGGCCCTACCAGCCGAAGAGCTCGGATCGATCCCACATCATCGCGCAGTTGCCCCTCTCGACGTACCCATCGGTGCCCCCGGCCTCGGGGCCCCACAACGCGATCCCGTACGGGGCCGGCGTCTACAGCACGCCGCCGCCGATCGACCGCGTGATCCACTCGCTCGAGCACGGCGCGGCGATCGTCTGGTACGCGCCGGATGTGTCCGGCGAGGAGCTCGATCGGATCCGCACGTTCTACGAGGGCACCGATGTGGGCAGCCGCGTGATCGTCGCCCCGTACGACTACCCGGATGAGGGTGCCGCGGGGACGCTCCCGGCCGGAACCCGGATGGCATTGGTCGCCTGGCATAAGGTGCAGAAGTGCGCGAACGTGAACCTCGCGGCCGCGTTCGGGTTCACGTCGTCGTACGCGGCGCCGCCCTTCGGGCAGCGCCCGTACGAGGGCGAGGCGCCCGAGGCCGGCTCGAACTTCTGATCGGTCGAGGACGCTGAGGACGAGCCATGGCGAAGAAACGGCGCAAGCCCCAGAACCGTTCGAGGAATCGCCCCACGGGGGCGGCGACCCGAACCGCGGATCGACCGCCGTCGGCTCCCGAGGACGTCACGCAGGACGGGCGTTCGGACCTGGTGGGGGCGGAGCAGACCGGGCCGAAGGCGCCGCCACGGCAGCGCCCGGCCGCGGCCTCGCGTCGCCCGGCGCCCGGCCCTCAACGCACCAGGGCCGAGAAGAAGGAGCTCGCGCGCGCCGAACGCGAGGCGGTCCGTCGTCAGATCGCCCGCGCGCAGCGCCGGCGCCAGCTCGTGTGGATCGCCGGCATCGCGATCGCGGTCGCCGCCGGCGTGTTCTTCTTCACCGACCGGAACGACACGTCGTCACCACCCCCCGGCGGCCTCCCGGGTGAGCTGACGACCGAGGCCCCGTGGCCCGCGAACGGCGCGAAGTCCGCCGCGCGCGCAACCGCCCTTGGTCTACCGCCCGAGGGCACCACGCTGCACGAGCACGCCCACCTGCAGATCTTCATCCACGGGAAGGAGGAGCCGGTCCCGGCGAACATCGGCATCTCGGACGCGGGAGCCATCCAGTCGCTCCACACGCACAGCGATCCCGGCGTGGTGCACATCGAGTCATCGGAATCACGCGAGTTCACGCTGGGCGAGTTCTTCGGCGTCTGGGGCGTGCGCTTCACCCCGAGCTGCCTGGGGGCGTACTGCAACAGCGACACCGATCACCTCCAGGTGTTCGTGAACGGCGAGGAGGTCACCGACAGCCTGCAGGACGTGCAGCTCGACGATCGGACCGTCATCGTCGTCACGTACGGAACCCCCGCCCAGCTCCCGGACCCGATCCCGTCCACCTTCGACTTCACCACGGTCTCGCCGTAGCGGCGCCGCGTTGGCGAAGAAGCGCAAGCGGCGACCCTCCGGCTCTCGGCCGCCGGCGGGATCCCGTCCCAAGGCCACCAAGGCCCCGCCCTCGTCGGCGCGCGCCCGAACGCCGCAGCCCGCCGAGCGCCGGCCCTGGGGCGTCGGGCGGTTCGTGGCGATCGCGGTCTTCATCGCGCTCGGATGGCTGCTCTTCTTCCGGACCCAGGGGCCCGGGGAGGTTTCGGCCGAGGCGCTTTCGGCGGCTCAGGCTGCGGGGTGCGGCGACCTCGAGCAGCCCGTCATCCCGGACCCATCGCGGGTCCATCTCGCGCCGGGCGAGTCGTTCGACTACCCCGACCGGCCGGCGGCGGCCGGGCCGCACAACCCCTCGCCGCTCCCGCCGGATCCGCACGTCTACGCGATCCCGGTCCCCGAGACTCGGGCGGTCCACAACCTCGAGCACGCGTACGTGATCGTCTACTACCGCCCGACGGCCGACGGCGGGCTCGCGCAGGAGACGATCGACCGGCTGGCGACGCTCGCCCGGGACCAGAGCCGCGTGATCATGGCGCCCTACCCGGCGCTGCCGGACGACCAGGCGTTCGCGCTCCTGGCCTGGAACACCCGGTGGATGTGCCCCGCCACGATCACGGCGGATCAGGCGGTCACGATGGCGACCTCGTTCATCGATGCGTACCGGGGGACGTCGGTCGCGCCGGAGGCCCCGCACGGGCTCCTCGGCCCGTTGTTCCAGAAGTAGCGGCCGGAGGGACTAGCCGACGCGGCAGCTCGAGCCGTCGGCGTCGCAGGTGATGACGCCGCCCTCGAAGCTCGCGCGCAGGTCCCCGTTCTGGAGCTTGTGGACGTCGGAGGTCGGGAACCCGAGATGATCGCCCGGGCCGCCCTCGGCCAGGTAGGCATCCAGCACCGGCCCCCGCAGGAGATGGGCGCCGGCCGAACCCGAGTGGTAGATCGTGCCGTCCTCGAACTTCTGCCGGTCACCACCGGCGATCGAGACCTGGCGTGAGGTGGGCAGCCCCGGCGAGCATCCGAGCCCGTCGTACTTGGATCGGATCTCGCCGGTGACGCGCCGGTCCGAGTTGATCCAGAGCCGGTCGTCCGGGAGACCCAGCGACGACCGCAGCGTCGCCCCGCTGATCGAGGCCTGGCCGTTGGCGCCCTGGACGGTGACCGAGACGATCCTGCCCGAGACACCCCGAGCGACGTCGACGAAGTTGGCCACGGTCCCGATCCCGAGCCCGAGGTTCTTGGTCACCTGGCCCGCGGTGAACGTCTCCTCCCAGACCGCGTTCGGGTTCGCCGACGTGTAGTCGCCGGGGTCGCACACGCCGCGCAGGTAGTCGATCGGCGAGCCTCCCCACACGTTCTCGTTGTTCTCCGTGTACCCGCCCGAGGACGACATGTAGAAGGCCTGGATCGTCTTCGCGCCGTTCAGCACGACCTGGTCCTCGGTCTGGTTCACGGCGGCGACCCACCGGTCGCCGTCGACGCCGCCCTCCTTGTCCCACCCGGCGTACACCTGGTCGTACGAGCTCGCGTACAGCGCGCAGTCGCAGACCGCCCGGTGCTGGGACGCGGCCGCCTTCGTGAACGCGTACGTCCTCGCCGCGATCGCCTGGGTCTTGAGGGCGGACATCGGCCACGAGCTCGGGACCTCGCCCAGCCCGTACAGGTAGCCCTGCGGATCCACCGTGAGGACCAGCCGCATCGCACAGCCGCCGGAGCACGAGTACAGGTCGAACTCGATCGAGCCGCGGTTGTACGTATGTCCGGCGTTCGGGATGCGAACGCGGGCGTCGGACGGCTCGTACACGATCGAGATCGGGTTGTTCGGACTGCCGACGCGGTCCACGACCGTTCCCGTCGCATCGACGATCCGGTACTCGTTGCCGAGGGCACCGACCTTCCACGTCTCGCCCGAGGGGATCGTCGCGACCGTCGACCCGGACTGCGCATCCCCGAGCCGGATCTCGACCGGCCCCGCCTGCGCCTCGAGCCGGACGGAGTCCTCACCCTGGGCGAGCCCGATCCGCAGGTTCCTCGGCGGGCCGTTCTCGCGCGCGACGCGCGTACCCGAGTAGAAGTGCTTGAGGATCTTCGTCGGCCCCCACCCCTGCTTGGCGAGGCCGTACGAGCCCCATTGCGACAGCCCGAGGCCGTGCCCGAACCCCGCACCGAACAACCGGAACTCCTTGGCGCCCTGGGGTCCACTCGGCTCGCGCTCGGATCCGGCGCTCGCCGGGGTCGCGGCGAGCGCCATCGCGACCAGCAGGGTAAGGATGAGGAGTCTTCGCATCGTCGAAAGGGTTCGGTGCGGATGGTCGGGCGGTTCCGCACCGTATCACAACGTTCCGAGGGGACCGAAGGTTACGGCTCGATCCGTTCTCCGGGTTGCGCGCGCCCTTCGTGCACCGAGGCGCCGGCGCCCACGACCGCGCCCTCGCCGAGCACGGAATCGCTCACCGAGGCACCCCGCATCACCGTCGAGCCGGGGCCGAGGATCGATCGCTCCACGACCGCGTCGGGCTCCACCGCCGCTCGCTCGTGCAGGACGGAGTCGCGCACCTGCGCCCCGGCGTCGATCGTCGCGTTCGGTCCGACGACGACGTGGTCGTTCACCGTCGCTCCCCCGTCGATGCGACCGCCGGCGTCGACGAACGGCGAGGGGTACGAGCGGTGGCCGTCGACCCGGCCGTCGAGCAGGTCGAACTGCGCCTGCAGGTACGCCTGCGGCGTCCCGAGATCCATCCAGTACGCCTCCGAGACGAACCCCGCGAGCGGACGGCCGTCCGCGATCAGCGCCGGGAAGATCTGACGTTCGATCGACACGTTCTCGCCGCGCGACCATCCCTCGAGCGCGGAGGGTTCAAGGAGGTAGGTGCCCGCGTTGATGTCGCCCGGCACGAGCTCGGCCGGCTTCTCGCGGAACTCGAGCACGCGCCCGTCGGCGTCCATCGGCACGAGACCGTACGGGCGCGCGTCCTCGACGCGCGTGAGGGCGATCGTCGCCGTGACGCCCCGATCGCGGTGCCTCGCAAGCATCTCGGTGAGGTCGAGGTCGGTGAGGATGTCGCCGTTCAGCGCGAAGAACGGCTCGTCCGTCTCGAGCGCCTCGAGCGCGTTCACGATCGCGCCGCCCGTGCCGAGCGGCTCGGTCTCGGTGATCCAGGTGATCGAAGGGTCGCCGCGCCGCGCCTGGATGAACGCGTGGAACGTTTCCTCCAGGTACGAGCTCGACAGCACGACCTCGTGCACGGCGTGACCGGCCAGGTGGTCGAGCACGTGGTCCAGGCTCGGCCGGTCGACGAGCGGGACGAGCGGCTTGGGGAGCGTTTCGGTGATCGGGCGCAGGCGGGTGCCCTCCCCGCCGACCAGCACCACGGCCTTCATCGGGTCATGAATGCTGGGTCTGCGAGACCAAGATGATGCCCACGCCGATGAACGCGACGCCGGCCCACCGAAGTCCCGGCACGTTCTCGTCGAGCACGAACTGATCGAACAGCAGGATCAGCACGTACGTGAGCGCGGCGAAGGGGTAGGCGAACGAGAGCGAGGCCCTCGACAGCACGACGAGCCAGACCAGCGCGGACAGGCCGAACAGGAAGAGCCCGCCCCAGACGTACGGTTGGGCGACGACCACACGGAACGAATCGCCGTTCAGCGTGAACTTCTGGGGCGCGAGCTCGTGGTTCACGAGATTCATGCCGTGTTTCAGGGCCAGCTGGGCGGTCGCGGCCAGCGTCACGGAGAACAAGATCAGCACGATCAGCATCGGAGGGGTTCCTTTCGTCTGCGTCGTCGCGGGTTCGGTCGCCGGGTCGGTCACAGGTCCTCGACCTCCACCGCCACCGGGACCTCGACGAGCTCCTGCACGCGGGGCGCGTCGAAGACCTCGAACAGGTACCGCTGGGTCTGCACGTGGTACAGGTGCCCGGTGGAGCGGTTCGACAACCCCACCGTCACCCAGTACTTGCCGGGCTCGTACGGGAAGCCCTCGATCCGGAACCGCACGCGCTTCTTGTCGAAGCGCCCCAGGTCCAGACCGGCGCGCGAGGTCCGCGCGTCGAGCACCGCGTGGTTCGTCGCGCCGTCCAGGACCGCGAAATCCACGTCCAGGTCGTCGAGCGGCTCGTTCTGACGGACGTCGATCACGATCGTGAGCGGGTCGCCTCGAAGGATCGCGCCCTCGCTCGAACCGTTCGGACGGACGATCTGGACCTCGGCGATCTCGGCCTCGCGGGTGCCCTCCTCGGGGACGAAGTTCGGGTCGGTGACGCCGAGGAGCACGTACCGCATCTCGCGCACGACGTCGGCCGGCATGCCGATCGCGTGCAGCTCGCCGTGATGCAGCATCGCGGCGCGGTCGCAGATCTCGATCACGGTGTCGAGCGCGTGGGTCACGAGCACGATCGTCCGGCCCTCGCGCTGGAACGCCCGGATGCGGTCGAGGCACTTGGCCTGGAACGCCTCGTCGCCGACCGCGAGCACCTCGTCGATCAGCAGCACGTCGGGGTCGACGTGCACGGCCACCGCGAACCCCAGCCGCACGAGCATGCCCGACGAGTAGAACTTCACCTCGTTGTCGATGAACGTCTCCAGCTCGGCGAACGCGACGATGTCGTCGAACGCGGCGTCGGTCTGCTTTCGGGACAGGCCGAGGAACGAGGCGTTCAGGTACACGTTCTCGCGCCCGGTGAGCTCGGGGTGGAACCCGGCGCCGAGCTCGAGCAGCGCCGCGAGGCGTCCGCGCTGGCGGATCGTGCCCGAGGTCGGCCGCAGGATCCCCGCGACGCACTTGAGGAGCGTCGTCTTGCCCGAGCCGTTGTGCCCGATCAGGCCGAACGTGGACCCCTCGCCCACGTCGAGCGCGATGTCGCGGAGCGCCCAGAAGTCCTCCGCGCGGCTGCGCGAGGAGAGCACGCGCTGCTTGAGGGACGTCGGCTTGTCGCGGTACACGCGGAAGCGCTTCGAGACGTCGGCGACCTCGATCGCGGGCGCGCTCACAGCTCCTCCGCGAAGTCGCCCGAACGGTTGAAGAAGTACCCCCACGCGAGCCGGAGCACCGATCAGCGAGACCACGAGCGTGATCGTCAGGATCCCGGCGACCCACCCGAGGCTCTCGTGGAACAGCACCGGGTCCTGTCCGACGATCGGCGTCACCGTGCCGTAGAGCGCCCGGTGGAACCCGGCCACGATCGCGACCATCGGGTTCAAGAAGTAGACGGCGAGCGCCCCCACGCCGCCGACATCGTTCTCGGAGGCCAGATGCTGCACCTGGTACTCGGCGTAGACGATCGGGGTCGCCCAGAACCACACGAGCAGCGCGATGTTCAGCAGGTGCCCGACGTCGCGGTAACGGACGTTCCACGCCGAGAACCACAGCGACAGCGCCGTCGTCAGGACCAGGAGCGTGACGAACGCGAGCGGCCACAGGGCGAGCTCGGGCAGGTGGAGGCCGTACCCCGAGACGACGATGTAGAGGAGCAGGACCGCGGACTGCAGCGCGAAGTCGACCAGGCCGACGCCGACGGCCGCGAGCGGCAGGATCTCGCGCGCGAACGCCACCTTCTTCACGAGGTTCGCGTTGTCGAGGACCGCCCGCGCGCCGGGGCCCATCGAGGCCGAGAACAGGTTCCAGGCGAGCAGCCCGGAGAGCAGGTAGACGGGGTAGTTCGGGATCCCGGCGCCGAGGACCTTCGCGACGAACGAGAACACCGCGAGGTAGACGAGCGGGTTCAGCAGCGACCACACGGCCCCGAGCACCGAGGCCGCGTACTTGACCTTGAGCTCCTTGCGGACCAGGTTCGCGAGGATCTCCCGGTGGGCGACGAGGATGCGGAGGCGTTCGCCGACCCGGAGGTGCGGCGACTCGGAGGTGCGCTCGACGGTCTGGACGGTTGCGGCCATGGCGTAGGTGAGGTTCGGCGTCGTGGCCGGCCGGCTCGCGCCGTGCGTGCCGGCTCGGCGTGGCGAGTCTAGCAACGGGCCTGTGGCGGACCGGGAACGCGGGCTATGGAGAATGCGTGGGTTCGGCCGCCTCGCGTGCGTGCGGCGGCCGGAACTCGTCGAGCGCTCGGGCGTAGGCCATCCCGTAGCCCTCCGAGAGCCCGTCCTCGGTGATCCCGAGATCCACGAGCGCCCCGCCCCACCGGGCGAGCGCGCGTCGGGCCGGGTCCAACAGGAGCGCCATCGTCGCGTCCATCGCCTCGGCGTAGACGTGGGCGGTCGCCTCGGACCGGGCGAGCTCCATCGAATGCGACCGGGCGGCGTCGCCGATGCGGTGGCGGCGTTCGGGATCGTCGACGAGCGCTCGGAGCGCCTCGGCGAGCTCCTGGGGTTCGAGCCGGCCGGCCGGGACTCGGACGACGACGTCCTCGGGCAGGTCGAGGTAGGTCCCGGTCGAGCTCACGACCGTCGGCCGACCGCACTGCATCGAGCGCGAGAGCGAACCGGAGACCTCGCCCCGGTGCGGGAAGCGGAGGTCGACCGCCATGTCCGCGGCGCACATCCACGCGAGGAAGTCCTCGTCCGAGACGTCGGTGTGCACCGACACGCGTGCGCCGAGCCCGCTCCCCTGCACGAGCGGCTCGACGTCGTACCCGGGGATGCGACGACCGACCAGCGCGAGGTGCACGTCCTGCGGCAGGCGCACCATCGCCTCGAGGACGACGTCGATCAGCTTGGCGGCGTTCTGGTCGCCGAATACGCCGATCAGCGTCCCCATCCCCATCGACTCGAGCGACCCTCGGATCACGCGAGCGGCGCTCTCCGCCTTCCGGACGCGCGGCTCGCTCTCGATCACCGGGTGCGGGGCGACGAAGATCGGGGTCTTGCAGCCGAACGCGCGCAGGTAGCGTTCGACGAACGGCGAGTGCACGACGATCCCTCGCGCGTTCCGGGCGGCGTGCGCGACGTACGGGACGCGGAGCGGCTCGTTGCGCTCGGCCTCCTCGAACCCGTGGAGGCGGGGCGCGAGCAGCAACCCCTCGCGCAGGGCCTGGTGCCCGAACGGCTGCGCCGTCGCCACCATCCCCATCACGAAGTCGTCGAGGGCGAGGTCGTGGATCACCAGGAGCCCCGGCGTTCGGATCGCGAGGTCGTAGATGTCGCCGTGGAACTCCATGTTGTTGCCGAGGTGGTAGACGCCCATCGTGTGCCACGGCACCGTCGCCCAGTGCTGGTGCTTGATCGGCCAGTACGGCTGGATCTTGTGCCGGGTCGGCGTGTAGCCGATGCGTTCGAGCCCCTCGAGCACCGCCTGCGAGTAGGTCGCGATCCCGCTGCGGGCCGGCGGCATCGGCGAGAGCCACGCGACGCGCGGGTCCATCTTGTGGTCCCAGCGGTAGAGCCTGCGTACGGCGCCGACGATCGGGGTGGTCAGCCGGTTCACGGCTACTCCGTCAGCCGAGCGACGACCTCGGGCCAGCCCGGCACCGTCGCGCGGAGCTTCTCGTTGCCCGCCTCGCCCATCTTCTTCGGCGAGCGGGCGGTTCGAGAACAGGCGGTCGAACGCGTGGGCGATCGCCTGCGGTTCGGGCGGGGTGACCAGACCGGTCTCGCCGTCGGTCACGAACTCGAGCGGCCCGCCGGCGTCGGTGAGCGTGACGACCGGCCGGTGCGCCGCGAACCCCTCGAGCGTCACGTAGCCGTAGTCCTCGTCGAACGGGCCGTAGTACACGCCGAGCGCTCCTAGGTAGAGCTCGTGGAGGCGTTCGTCCGAGACGCGGCCGGCGAGCTCGACCTTGTTCTGCAACCCGTGCTTCTCGATCTGCTCGCGGAGCGCGTCCTCGTCCGGGCCGTTGCCGACGAGCACGAGCTTGACGCCGGTCTTCACGTGCCGCATCGCCTCGACGGCGAGCGCCTGGCGCTTGAGGCCCTCGAGCCGGCTCGGGAAGATGACCGAGTCGCCGTACGGCCCGGGGTCGAGAGGCAGCAGCTCCTCGACGATCGGCGACGGGTGGTACAGGACGTCGCTCGACAGGCGGAGGGAGGTCCACAGACGGTCCTGCACGTTCTTCGAGTTCGTGAAGATGCGCTTGGCCTCGCCGAGCGCGATCCGGTCGCTCTGCTGCACCATGTCGCGCACCTGCGGCCCCTCGATCTGCTTGCCGAGGTCGGCGAACTCCGGGTGGTCCCACAGCTCGTACGCGGTCCGGTGCTGGTGGATGAGCCAGACCACCTTGCGTTCGTGCGGGACGAGGTACGCGGGGAACTTGAGCGCGATGACCATGTCGATCGGCAGCCCGTTGGATTCGGACAGGTCGAGCGCGCGCCACACGGCCATCTGGTGCACGATCTCGGTCGCCGGGTACCACTTGCCCGCGACCACGACCTCCTCGGCCTCGTGCCCGGCCTCGCGCAGAGCGGCGACGACCGACTCGGTGTGCGTCTCGGCTCCCCCGCGCACGAACGGCGTCTGGGGGTGGACGACCGCGATCCTCACTCGGCGTCCCCGAGCTTGGACTGGAGTTCCTTCACTTCGGTCTCGAGCGCGACCACGCGGTCGGCCAGCGCTGCGGCGAGCTCACCGAACTCTGCGAGCAGTCGGTCGTTGCGGCGGCGCATCGGGCGGAGCAGTCGGAACTGGAGGACCTTGGTCTTGCGCCGCATGCGGGAACCGGACCCGAGCTCGGGTTCGCCCGCGCGGGACGGCCTGCTTCTCGTCGGCCCGCATGAGCATCGCGAAGTCGTGGAGCAGGTCCCGAACCTCGGAGGTATCCATCCGCGACCGAGCCGAGGCGTCCTCGGCCCAATAGATCTCGCGTTCGAGCGCGCTCCGAGCGTCGTTCTCGCTGGTCATCGGGGGTGAGGGTAGCACCGGGGTAGGTCTGGCCGAACGGTCAGAAGCCCATCACCCGCTTCACACGAAAAACGCCAACACTCGTTATTGCACCGCCGCGCTCAAAGAGTTCCTGGGCTCCCGCCGCACCTGAGACGCCTTTGGGTGTTCGCCGATGCAGCCAGATGCCGGCCTCCCGCTCGTCCGCAGCCATCAGTTCTGATCGAAGGCGAGGGAAGGTCCTCGCGTTCCACGAGACCCCGACCCATACAGGGCAGGCGCGCCAGGAGTTTGGGAACTCGGTCTCGATTAGGTGGAGGCACCTGACCCTCGATGAGAACGTGGGCGTTTTCGCTTGTAACCGAAGAACGGTGCGCCAACGCGCTGACTCACGGAGGGCCAGGTCGCGACTTAGGTAGACCTCGGGAGGCAGCCACACGCGAAGTCCTCGCGTCACGATAAGCACCCAACAAGGATTCAATATTGCCCTCCCCTCGTCGCAAGTGATGAGATGAGAGCGATCTAGCGTCTTCGGGTCTGTGAACTCAGTCACACATGGGATCCGCTATGACTCTCTTTTTTTCTCAGAGCCCCCAGAGATCACTTGCTATCTCGAGAAGGATTGACTCCCGCTCCTCAACGGCACGAGGATTCCAAGTGTGGAACGGTTTGAATCCGTAGCGGTCCGCGGTCCTGCTCGTCTTGTCTTGCTTGCCCAGTCGGATATCTGTGACTAGGGACTTCGTCAGTTCAAAGTCTGACTTTTCGTAGAGAGGGACTTTCTCACTGAACGGCTTATTGCGTGCTATTGAGTTTGGTCCGCCGTACAACAACATGAGGTTCCCAAGTCGGTATACATAAGGCTCCCAATCGCCCGAGAACGACTGCTTCGCAGAAGAGCTTGGCTTCTGTGGAAGTATGTGCTCGATCGTCACAATCTTGTTGAAGTACTTGAAGAAGTTGTCGTCCTTGCCGCACGCGACCTCAATGTGATGCGTGAGTTTGGCCATCGTATAGCGGAGCAACCCGCTACCAATCGCATTGGTTTCACGCAAACTCTCTCTCGCCTTGGGAGCAACCTCCGACACCTTCCGATAGACCTGAGCAAGAAATCGATCGAAGTCTTCGCGACTCTGAATCTCCCTCAGAGCTCGACACCAGCCAGGTGCCACTTGCTCTATGTCGTTCCACTGCGCGCCGGCCAACGTGTAGCTGAAGACCAGTGATTCGACACCTCTCGCGAGTTCATGGAAGCGCGACTGATTCAAGGAGGCCGCACCGGCGAGGAGCATTGGCAAGTGCTGGCTCACGCCGGTCTTCTGATAGAGGATGCCTAGGAGGTGTATGTCTTCGTCTTCCCAGGGATCGAGCCCGGCTAAAACACTCGTGTAATCGAGCGCCCTGGCGCAGGCTGGAGACAAACCGCAGTGGATTCTTTGAGTAGCCGATTGCCTGGTCATTGTCCAACACCCATTGGAAGAGCTCGCTCGCGCGAGGCATCTTTGGAAAGTCATATGTCGCAACGAGGTAGTAGCGCAGAAACCTCAACGGACGCGGCTCTCCGCCCTTGCGCAGAATCGCCAACATTTCATCCCAGACCGACACGAGTTCGGCATGCTGCTCCTCCCCACTCACGCGGAACAGCAGGTTCTTGAGTAGGTCCATAGCATTGAGAACAACGCCCCGATAGTTCAAGATCTCGAAGATCGTCAGGGCACTGTGGAAGTCGCCGCTCGTAATTCGAATCATCTCAACCTGCGACAGCACAAATGCATGAAACTTCTTCAGCCCGGCCTGATCGTCCTCGCCAAACTTCTCGAAGAGAAAGTCTCGGCAGAATCGATACGCGTCAAGAAGCGCGCGGCCGGGGGCAGTCTTGTCAAGTTCTAGGGAAACAACTTTGCCTTCACCAATAGTATGCAGGACCTTGTTGCTCGCCTTGTACCGCAGCTCAAGACGATGTCTCATCGTAGTGTCGCCCGACGGCGTGATATCAGCAGACGCGATTGCTTGATCTAACGTCGGCACGCTCGTGGTGGGGTCGAATTCTCTTAGTCGATCGCGCAGTGCGCAAAACAACAGATACAAAGTCGTGAGCCGCTGCTGACCGTCAACCACAGCGAGGCTTGATCCATTGTCCGTCTTGAAGGTGACGATACTGCCAACGAAATAGTTGTCATCGTCCCCTGAGTGAAAGGCTCCATAAACGTCTACAAGCAGTTGCACAACCTGCTTCTTCTTCCAGACGAAGTCCCGTTGAAAATCGGGGATAACGTAGAACGAGTCAAAGAGTTTCTTCGTTGTGACCGCTTCAGTGGTATCGATGACGATTCCCACGGAGACCTCCACGATTCAGTCTGGAACTTCGAGGACGAACCTAAGAATCGTTCGCTGCTGATCCTCGTCGAACTGTTCGTACCAGCGAGTTACCCTCCATTGGCCCCAGTAGCGGTAGGTTCTGGGGCTGCCTCCCGTGAGTACTTCGAATACGTGCACCGGAGACTGCCCGCGGCATGCGTTGCGGAGGCTTGTGTTAAATCTGTTCCAGGTTTGATGCTGAGGAGGGCCACCTTGCCCGGTGTAATCGAGAGAGCGCCCCACGAGGATCCATCGATCGGCATAACCCCACTCGGGATTCTCGGTGGGGCGAAAACGAATCGAAACAGCCGTGTGTTCGCCGGCAGGCACGTAGATGCCCCTTGTAGAAGTCTCGGTGAACCGTTCTGAACCGTGCCGTTCCGACGACGGAACCTGGCTCTAGTGGCATCTGGGGAGGATCACCCGAGGATTTGTCGGCCGTCAAGCGCCGGCGATCACTGATCCCATCGCTCAGTGCCACCAAGAGAATTGCGTCACCGCTCTCGGGCGACCTCGAAGTGCTTCAGCCTCGGGGGGAAGTCGAGCAGGAAGCGTTCGTCGTCGGGGAAGTAACGAGCCGCGTCCACGTCCTCGCCGGCGAACGCCTTCACGTCGTCGAGCGAGTCCCAGAAGGACATGACGCTGAACTCGGCCTCGAAGCCGTGGAGACGGCGGAGCACCATCACCCCTCGGTTGCCGGCAGTGGCTTGGAGTGCCGCGACCCCGCTCTCCTCGAGGTACGCGAGGTACGAGTCGTAGTCCTCGGCCTTCGTCCGTCCGGTCCACACGCGTGCGATCACGATCGGCCTCCTTCCGCGTGGCTCCGACCAGTATGGTTCGCGCGTGACCGAGAACCACGTGCTCGTCAACCGCGAGGGCTGGGACGCCGACGCGGACAACTGGGTCGAGCCCGGTCGCACAGGCATGGGCGGCCGACGAGATCACCTGGGGCGCCTGGAGCGTGCCCGAATCGGACCTTCGCGTGCTCCCCGACGTCGACGGTCTCGACGTGGTCGAACTCGGGTGCGGCACCGCCTACTGGTCGGCCTGGTTCGCGCGGCGCCGGGCTCGGCCGGTCGGGCTCGACAACTCGACGCCGGCAGCTCGCGACCGCAAAGGCGTTCCAGGAGGAGTTCGACCTGCGGTTCCCGCTCGTACACGCCGACGCCGAACGTGCGCCGTTCCGCGACGAGCGCTTCGACCTCGCCTTCTCCGAGTACGGCGCCGCGATCTGGTGCGACCCGTACCGATGGATCCCGGAGGCGGCTCGGATGCTCCGGCCGGGCGGATGGCTGATCTTCCTCGGCGGCCACCCGCTGCTCTTGCTCTGCTACCCGAAAGACGACGACGAAGCTCCGGCCGACTTCCAGCTCCACCGCGACTTCTTCGGGATGCACCGGACCGAGTGGCACGACAAGGACGGGAAGGTCGACGGGGTCGAGTTCCGCCTGCCCCACGGCGAGATGATCCGGCTGCTCCGCTCCAACGGCTTCGAGATCGAGGACCTCATCGAGATCCAGCTGCCCGAGGGCGCCACGACGATCCACGAGGACATCGCACCCCCCGAGTGGGCGAGGCGTTACCCGGCCGAACAGATCTGGAAAGCTCGGAAGCGTTCGGACCGCTGAGGTAGGTTCGCCGCGCGATCCGGTGCCTGGATCGCCGAAGGGCTCCAGGTGACCCACCTAGACTGAGCGGATGCCAGTCTGCGCAATCTGTGGATTCGAGTCGGAACGACCGTTCCGATTCTGTCCGGAGTGTGGCACGGAGCAGGTCAGCGCGGCGCCCTCCCTCGAGCAGCGCAAGACGGTCACCGTGCTGTTCTGCGACCTGACCGGCTCGGCCACGCTCGGCGAAACCCTCGACCCCGAGCGGCTGCGCGCGTTGCTCGCGAGCTACTTCGAGCGGATGAAGGCGATCGTCGAACGGCACGGCGGAACCGTGGAGAAGTTCATCGGAGACGCCGTGATGGCTGTGTTCGGCGTGCCGGTGGTGCACGAGGACGACGCGCTGCGCGCGGTGCGTTCGGCCGTGGAGATGCGGGACGCGTTGCCCGAGCTCGGACTCCAGGGACGGATCGGCGTCATGACCGGCGAGGTGGTGACCGGGACCGAGGAGCGCCTGGCGACCGGTGATGCGGTCAACGTCGCCGCGCGTCTGGAGCAGGCGGCGCAGCCGGGCGAGGTGTTGATCGGGCGGCCGACGCTCGCGCTCGTCCGAGACGCGGCCGACGTGGAAGCCATCGACCCTCTCGAGTTGAAAGGTAAGGCCGAGCCGGTGCCCGCCTTCCGGCTCGTGGTTGTTCGCGACGCTCCGGGACGGCGGCATGGTGCGCGATTCGTCGGGCGCGATCACGAGCTCGCGATCCTCCGGGAGGCGTGGGGACGCGTAGAGAAGGAACGTCGTTGCGAGCTCGTGACGGTGATCGGTGATGCCGGCGTCGGCAAGTCCCGGCTCGCTTCGGAGCTCTTGGGATCGATCGAGGCGACGGCCGTCGTGGGCCGTTGCCCCCGTACGGCGAGGGGATCACGTACTGGCCGGTCGTTGAGGTGTTGAAGCAGCTCGACGTGTCACCTCCCGAGGAGGCCGTCGTGGCGATCGGTTCGCTGCTCGGCGTAGGAGACTCCGTGACCTCGGCCGAGGAGATCGCGTGGGCATTCCGCAAGACCCTGGAACACGCGGCGGCGATGGGGCCGCTGGTGGTCGTGTTCGACGACATCCAGTGGGGCGAGCAAACGTTCCACGACCTGATCGAACATGTCGCGCTGCTGTCCTCGGACGCATCGATCCTGCTGCTCTGCATGGCACGGCCGGAGCTCAGCGGAAGCCGCCCCACCTGGCCGGTGACGCTTCGGCTCGAGCCTTTGCTTGACGAGGACGTCGAGGAGCTGATAGGGGCGCGCGTCCCGGCGAGCTCCGCGCGAAGATCGCGCGCGCCGCGGGCGGCAACCCGCTCTTCGTCGAGGAGATGGTGGCGATGGCCGGAGACGGGGACGGCGAGGTGATCGTTCCGCCCACGTTGCAGGCTGTGCTCGCGGCTCGCCTCGATCAGCTCGAGCCCGCCGAACGAAGCGTCCTCGAGCGGGGTGCGATCGAGGGTGAGATCTTCCATCGGGGCGCCGTCCAGGCGCTCGCACCCTCGGAGACCCAGGTGACCCCGAACCTCGCGGCGCTCGTTCGCAAAGAGTTGATCAGGCCAGACCGCCCGCTGTTCGCCGGTGAGGACGGCTTCCGATTCCGCCACCTCCTGATCCGTGACGCCGCGTACGAGGCCCTGCCGAAAACGACGCGGGCTGAGCTCCACGGACGCTTCGCATCCTGGCTAGATGAGCGCGGGACCGAGTTCGTCGAGCTGGACGAGATCGTCGGCTACCACCTCGAACAGGCATGTCGCTACCGCGACGAACTCGGGTTGCCCTCCGATCATGACCTGACCGCGTCGGCGCGGCGGCGCCTGACGGCGGCCGGCTTCCGCGCCAACCTCCGCCAGGACTACGGCGCCGCCGTGAGCCTCCTCGAGCGTGCCGCCGCACTCGCACCGGCGGCCGATCTCGACCTCGCCCTCGAAACCGAGCTCATCGACGCCCTCCTCTGGTCGGGCCGGGCCGACGACGCGCTCCGGCGCGCCGATGCACTGGTCGATCGTGCCGCCGCGGCGGGCGATCGTGTCGGCGAGCTCAGCGGGAGGATCCAAGCGGGCATCATCGGGATCTACCTCGGGACGGAGGGGGCGACGGAGTCACTCGCCGCGCTCGTCGAGCAGGCGTTGCCCCTGTTCGAGGCCGCCGACGACGACCTGGCTCTGTACATCGCCCACTCCGCGCTCGCGGAGGTGGCGGAGACGCGTGGGCGGATGGACGCAGGACTGGAGGCCTTCGAGCGGGCCCTCGCTCATGCTCGGCGGGCGGGCCACGTACCGCCTGGCTTCCTGGGCCGACGCGCCTCGTGTCGGTTCTTCGGCACGACTGCCGTGTCGGAACTGCTGGCATGGCTCGACGAGAACGAGCCACGAGCAGGGCGGGACCAGTTCCAGAGTGCCTACCGGGCTGGGTCGCTTGCGATGCTCGGTCGCTTCGACGAGGCGCGCGCGATCCTCGCCGAGATGCGTGCGGAGCTAGCGGAGCGCGGCGGGAGCGTCCTGCTCGCGAACATCACCGCCTTCGAGTGCGTCGACGTCGAGCTCTTGGCAGGCGATCCGGGCGCCGCCGCGGAGTTCGCAGCAGAGGGGTTCCGGCTGCACGAGGAGTTGGGGGAACGGCTCTTCCTGTCGGCCGCGGCCGGGAGCTTCGCGCAGGCGCTCTACGCGCTCGATCGACTTGATGAGGCCGACGCCTGGGCCGCCCGCGCGGCGGAGCTCGGAGCGAGCGACGACGTCCTGAACGAGATGCATTGGCGGCAGGTCAAGGCCAAAGTGCTCGCGCGCCGAGGCGAGCACGCCGAGGCGGAGCGGCTCGCGCGCGAGGCGGTCGCGATGGGCGACGTCACCGAGTCCCTCAACGGGCAAGGCGACGCGAACGCCGATCTCGGGGAGGTGCTTCTGCTCGCCGGCGAGCGCGACCAAGCGGTCGCCGCGCTCGAGACAGCGGTCGAGCACTACGAGCGCAAAGGCAACCTCGTGTCGGCGCAGCGCGTTCGGGCGCGACTCGCCGAGCTCCGAGACCCCGCACCGGGCTGAGGGCGACCTAGTCGTTCGGCGCCCAGATCGGGCCCAGGCAGTCGTCGCGGAGCGGGAGCGGGTCGGGCGCCCGCGGCTCCTGCTCGAAATCGAACGCCGACAGCATCGGCGTCGCCTGCTTGTCGCGCTTGGTGAGCTGCGTCAGGCCCCAGTTGTCCTCGATGAACCGCAGGACGCTCGAGAACTCGCCGAGCTCGCTGCTCACCTTGCCCTGCTTCGAGTACGGGCTGAGCACCATCATCGGGACGCGGATCCCGAACCCGAAGTCGTCGACCTGCGGCGGCGGCACGTGGTCGTAGAAGCCGCCGTAGTCGTCCCACGTGAGGAAGATCGCCGTCGAGTCCCACATCGGCGAGCGCATGATCGCGTCGATCACCTTCGTCGACCAGTTCTCGCCGTGGCAGAAGTTGTACTCGGGGTGCTCGGACAGCTCGAACCGCGGCGTGATCCACGTGACCGGCGGCAGCAGACCTTCGCGGATGTCCGTCACGACGTCCCCGACCGGGAACATGTGCTTCTGCCAGCGGTCCTCGTGCATCCGGTAGCGGCGGATCGCCGAGTACGCCGACCAGATGTAGCCCTTCTGATCCTCGCTCGCCGCGTAGTACGCCCAGGGGATCCGCGCGCGGTTCAGCAGGTCGCCCTCGGTCAGGAAGTCGAAGCACGGGGGCACCTTCCGCATCCGGCCCTCGCTGTCGTAGACCTCGACCGTCTGGAGCGGCGGCGCGTCGCAGCCGAACGTGTTCGAGCCGTGGGTGAGACTCGGCGTCCTCCGCGGGTTGTCGTGCGCGCCACCCGAGGTGGCCGCGATCGAGAACAGGTGGTTCGGGAACGAGGGGCCCTGCGCGCTCGCGAAGAAGTTGTCGAACAGGACGTTCTGTCGCGCCCAGTGCCAGTAGTTCGGCAGCTGGTCCTTGTGGAGCTGGGTGTACGCCCACGGAGCCTGGTCGCCCTGCAGGAACCCGTCCATCTCCCCCTGGTCCCACGCCGCGAGCGCGCACGTGTAGCAGTGCGGGATGTCGCCGGGGAGCCGGCCGTCGGTGCCGCGCGTGAGCGTTCGGGGCTCGCCGAACGCCATCCCGGTGGACACGCCGTTCGCGCCGGGGAACGTGCCGAAGAGGTGGTCGAACGTCCGGTTCTCCTTGATCAGGAACACGACGTGCTTGATCGGCGTCGAGGTCTCGAGCGCGGTCGCGTCGAACGCGTTGGGGGTCCCGTTCGTGCTCACGCTCGGGCTCGGGGACGTGACGGGCGAGGTCGTCGCCCGTGGCTCCGCATCGCTCGTGCTGCAGGCGGCGGCGACCAGCGCCAGGCCCAGGATGACGGCGACCCACGCCAAGGCGCGCCGATGCACGGGGGTCCTCATGGATGCCGGGAGTCTATCGACCGCCGCTCGAACGGCCCGCGGCCCCGCGGAGCACCTCGGCGGTCGCCCCGGCGGCCCGCTCCCACGAGAAGTTCGCGAGCCGCTCGCGTCCGGCGGCGACGAGACGGTCGCGCAGGGCCGCGTCCCCGAAGAGCCGGACGAGACCGTCGCGGATCGCGTCCGCGTCGTTCGGGTCCACCAGGAGGGCGGCATCGCCGGCGACCTCGGGCAGCGAGGCCACGGACGAGGTCAGCACCGGCACCTCGGCCGCGAACCCCTCGAGCACCGGGAACCCGAACCCCTCGTACCGCGACGGGTAGGCGAGCAGCGTCGCGCCGGCCAGCAGCGCGCGCTTCTCCTCGTCCGAGACGTAGCCGGTCAGCACCACGCGCCGCCGAACGCCCTCGGGGAGCGCCGCGACCTGCGTCGTGAGCGACTCGGTGCCGTGCGGGGCCCAGTACGTTCTGCCGCCCGCGATCACGAGCCAGTGCTCGGCATCGCCCCCACGCGCGAAGGCCTCGACCAGCGCTGCGAGGTTCTTGCGAGGCTCGATCCCGCCGACGAACAGCGCGAACGGCCCCCCGATCCCGAACCGACCGCGGACGCGTTCGACCTCGTCGGGCGCCGGCGCCTCGAACGCATCCGCACCGTGCGCGATGACGTGGACCCGGCCGTCGTCGAGCGTGTGGCGTTCGAGCAGGTCGGCCTTGGCGCTGGACGACGGCACGATCACCGCGGCGCTCCGCCGCAGCCATCCGTCGAACCGTCGCCGCCACCGCTCGCCGAACCCGGGACCCGCCTCGGGCATCACCTCGAACGCCAGGTCGTGCACGACCAGCACCACGCCGTCGCTGCGGGTGGGCGGCGGGAGGAAGTTCGTCGCCAGGAGCGCGTCGAATCGTATCTGGCTCTCGAGCCTCGGGACCTCGAGGCGGCGCCACACCGGTTCGAGGACCGAGGGGATCCGCGAAACGGCCTCGGTCAGGTTCGGCGACCGAGGGAGGTCGGAGCCCTCGGCCCGCGGATGCCAGGCCACGAGCTCGTCGGAGGGCATCGCCGCCGGCAGGTGCGTCGAGGATCCGCCGGGTGTAGTGGCCCACGCCGGTGGGTTCGGCATCGGAGGCGGGACGAGCGTCGATCGCGATCCGCACGCGGGCAGTATCGCGGGTCGCGGTCCGGCCCGAAGGCCCGAGCGGTAGCATCCGGGCGTGGACCGGATCAAGTATTCGGTCATGACGCGACTCGCTCCGCACCCCTCGCTCGCGATGCCGCTGGCTCGGTTACGAGGCGAAGGCGAGCTGGTCGATTCGCGGACTGACCTCCTCGTCGAGTCCTACCCGCGATGCGCGTCGTCGTTCGCGATCGCGGCGTTCCGTCTCGCGCAGGAGCCGCGGAGCCTGCGCGTCGCGCACCACACGCACGCATCGGGTCACGTGATCGCGGGGATCCGACTGGGCGTCCCGGCGCTCGTGTTGATCCGTGAACCCGAGGGCGCCGTGGTGAGCAGCCGCATCCGGCACCCCTCACGCACCTACGCGGACCTGCTCCGCGGGTTCTGCGCGTTCTACGAGCCGCTCGTGGCCCATCACGGCGACATGGTCGTCGGGACGTTCGACGAGGTCACCGGTGGCGAGCTGGGCGCGATCGCCCGGCGGCTGAACGCGCGGTTCGGGACCACGTTCGCCGAATTCGAGCCGACCGAGGAGAACGTCGCGCGGTGCATGCGCGAGATCGACGACGACTGGCGGGCGCGGCGCGGCGAGGGCGAGCGGCTCGAACGCGTCGTCCCACGGCCCTCCCCGGCCCGCGAGGGACTGAAGGCGGAGATGCAGGAGCGGTACGCCACCGAGGCGCCGCAGAAGCTGCGGCGAACGCGCGCAGGAGCTGTACTCGTGGTTCACGCGGAGCGAGGACGTCGGGCCCTCGTGAGCTCGGTCATCTTCGGCGTCCGGCTGGACGAGCTCGCGTCGGTCGAGCAGCTCCGGGGCATCGCGACGGGGTTCCTCGACGGCGACCGCGCGTTCCGGATCTTCACGCCGAACCCCGAGATCCTCCTCCACGCCCGCGAGGACACGGGCTACGCGGACGTCCTGCGGTCGGCCGACCTCGCGCTCCCCGACGGGACGGGCGTCGCGATCGTGCAGACGCTGCGGAACGGGCGTTCGGTCCGGCGGTGGCCGGGGGTCGAGATCGCCGCGCTGCTGCTGCGGCTGGCCGCCGAGCGCGGCGAGACCGTGGCGTTCGTCGGCGGCACCCCCCAGGTCGCCGAACGCTCGGCCGCGCGATGGCGCGCGCTCCCCGGGCTCAAGGTGGTGACCGCGGGCGCCGGCGCCACCATCGGCGAGGACGGGCTCGCCCGCCCCGCCGACGAAGAGGACGAGATCGTCGAGGCGATCCGTTCGGCGGCGCCCACGATCGTCCTGGTCGGGCTCGGCGCGCCGAAGCAGGAGCGCTGGATCGAGCGCCACGCCGACGCGTTCCCGTCGGTCCGCATCATGATCGGCGTGGGCGGCGCGTTCGACATGTGGGCGGGTTCGAAGCGCCGGGCCCCTCGCGCGCTCCGGACCCTCGGGCTCGAGTGGTTGTGGCGGCTGGCGCTCGAACCGCGGCGCCTGCCCCGGATCCTGCGGGCGACCGTCGTGTTCCCGGTCCTCGCGCTGTTCGATCGGGCCGGCTGAGTGCGGGTCCTGTTCCTCACGCCGCGCCAGCTCGCCGAGCCCCGCAGCGGCGGGACGATCAAGTCGGCCGCGGTGCTCTCGTACCTGGAGGCACGACACGACGTCGAGGTCGTGTGCTTCCGCGGTCACGACGAGGCGCCGTGGGTGCGCGAGGGCGGCGTGGTCTCGATCCCCCTGGAACGGGGACGGTCGGTCCGTCACCTCGTGTCGAGCTACGCCGGGGGCGTGCCGCTCAGCATCGAGCGCAACCGGAGCGAGACGATGGCCGAGCGCGTCGCCCAGCTCCTCGAGACCGGCGCACACGACGCGGTCTTCGTGGACAGCTGGCTGATGGCGCAGTACGTCCCCGACGGGTACCGGGGCATCCGCCTGCTCCACGAGCACAACGCGGAGCACGTGATGTGGCGCCGGCACGCCGAGCTCGAGACCAACCCGGTCCGCAGGCCGTTGGTTCGGCTGGAGGCCCGTCGCGTTCGGCGGTACGAGGCGGGCTTGCTCTCGCGCTTCGACGTGGTGTTCGCGGTCTCCGAACGCGACCGCGCCACCCTCGCCGCGCTCGTCACGAGCGGTCCCCGGATCGACCTGCTCCCGAACGTCGCCGACCCCGCGCTCCTCGAACGCCCCGAGCTCACCCCGTCGCCCGAACCCGTGCTGCTGTTCCTCGCCACGCTCTCGTGGCCGCCGAACGCCGAAGGACTCTCGCGCTTCCTCGACGACGACTTCCCCGCCCTGCTCGAACGCGTGCCCGGCGTCCGCCTCGTCGTCGCGGGGGCCGGGGCGCCCGACCGGCTCGTGCGGCAGGTCCACCTGAGCCGCGGGGCCGAGTTCGCGGGACCGGTGGACGACGACGAGGCCCTGTACCGGCGCGCCCGGTGCTTCGTCGACGTCGGCGTCGGCGGCTCGGGCACCAAGGTCAAGGTGCTGAATGCCCTCGCGCGCGGTCTCCCGGTCGTGACGGGCGCCGATGGCGCCGAGGGGCTCGACGTGTCCTCGGGCGAGCACCTGCTGATCGCCGACGATCGAGACTCGATGGTCGCCGCGCTCGAATTCGTGATCCAGGAGGACGCGACCTGGGAGTCGCTCAGCCGCAAGGGCCGGGATCTCATCCGCCGGCGGTACGTGCCCGAGGTCGCGTTCGGCGCGCTGGACGAGGCGCTCCGGCGTCCCTGATGGCCGGCCAGTTAGACCCTCGCGCTGAGGGGGTCGACCTCTATTGGTTACCGCTCGGGGCGGGCGGCCACTTCGTCCGCATGAACGGGCTCGCCTACGAGGCCGTCATGGCCTTCCGCGAGCGGCGTCCACGGTTCGACCTCTACCACTCCGCTCTCGTGGTTCGTGTCCCGGAGGGCCGCTTCGTCATCGAGACCGCATGGCCGATCCCCGACGACGAACCCGCCTCCCGCGGCGTCGCCCTGCAAGGTCCGGTGTTCACCCGGAGGATCGCACGGTTCCGTGTCTGCCGCTACGAGGTGCGCCGGTGGCGGGACGGTGTGATCCCCGACATCGCGGAGGCGGTCGCCAGCCCGCATCGCCTGACCGACGACGGGGGACGAGCGCGTCTCGTCCTCGAGCTCGTGGACTCCGTCCCCGCGCTGGTCTGGGGCCGGGACGAGCTCGGAACAGGCGACATGTGGAACTCGAACTCGGTCATCGCGTGGCTCCTCGCTCGGAGCGACCTCGGAGCGGACGCGATCCAACCGCCGGCCGGAGGACGGGCACCCGGCTGGCGGGCGGGGTTGGTCATCGCTCGACGGTCGGCCTGAGCGCGGCGCGCAGTTCCGCGACCGCGGTCAGCACGGTCGTCGCCGAGCGCCGGCCCTGCATCTGCTCGAGCAGTTGCTTCGCAGCCTTTTCGATGCGACGCAGGCGAGCGAGCTCGACGGTGGCGACCTGCTCGGTGGTCGGGTCGTCGTCGGTCACGATCGGGACCTTTCGGGGACCGGTCGTCCCAACCCTACCGAGCCCGTTAGGTCGGGCACTCCACGGGCTCGTCGGTGTTCGGCGGCGGGATCTGGTACCTGCCGCTCACGACGACCGCGACGTCCTGGCCCTTGGGGAGCGTTCCGGCCGGCGCCGGGACGAGCGTCAGGTTGCCGAAGTAGGTGCCGACGACCTTGGCCTCGTCCTCGGCGTCGGCGCGATACAGGATCATCGCGCCCTTGGTCGGCGGCTGGATCTCGGTGAGGTCCACGATGCCCGGCGAGGTGATGAACCCGCCTTCGGTCAGGATGTCGAACACGTTCGTCGCGACCGAGCTCCCGTCGCGGTCGACGACCGAGACGACGATGTTGGCCGGCGACGGCGGCGTCTGCGACAGCTCCTGGCCGAGGTCGCCGAGGGGCTTGCCCTCGCGGATCCTGCGCATCAGCTCGTCGGCCTCGGGCTGGATCGCCCGGACGATCGAGACGTAGGTGCCGCTCGAGTCGTAGATCCCCTCGGGGACGGTCGGGAGCGCGCGGAAGTCCGCGTTCTCCGTCCCCACGCTCTCGAGGAGCCCGGCGAGATAGACGAGCTCGGCGGGGTTGAGCCCCTGGTCCACGACGAGGTTGCCGAGGAGCTCGGGGATCAGGTTCTGCAGCTTCAGGAGCTCGCCCGGCTGGAGGACCTTCGCGATCACCGCGCGCAGGAACTGCTGCTGCCGGCTGATCCTCGCGAAGTCCGGCACGGTGTCGCACGGCTGGTGACGCGTCCGGACGTACGCGAGCGCCGTCCGCCCGTCGAAGTGCTGGCAGCCGGCCGGGATGTCGAGCAGCGCCAGCTCGTCCTTCATCGGGTAGGGCACGCACATGTCGACGCCGCCCAGCGCGTCGACGACCCGCTGGAACCCGAGCAGGTTGACGTACAGCACGTGGTGGATCTGCATCCCGCTGAGGCTCCGGATCGTCCGCGCCACGCGCTGCGCTCCGCCGCCGTTCACGCCGCCCTCGAACGCGGAGTTGATCTTGCCCTCCCCCATCCCCGGGATGTCGACCCACAGGTCGCGCGGGAAGGAGAGGAAGACGACCTCCTTCCGGTCGGGGCGCGTGTGGACGAGGATGATCGTGTCCGAGCGGTTCTCGCCGCCGATGTGCGCGTCGGTGCCGAACGCGATGATCTCCTCGGGCGTGAGGCCCTTGCGCGAGTCGCTGCCGAGCAGCAGGTAGTTGCAGGCGCGCTCGTCGCACTTGCCGGCGATGTCCTGCGGGCCGGTGGACCCGGATGCCGAGGGCGGCGGGTCCGGGATCCTCGAGATCGACGCGTTCGCCCAGAAGTAGCCGCCCATGACGATCGCGGCGACCACCATGACGAACGCGGAGACGCGTCGCGGTCGCGGCGAGGAACACCCGCCGGACGTGCGGATGCGCGCCGGACGGCTTCGGGCCGCGGGCGTCGTGGTTCGGCGTCGTGGGGCTCTTCATGTCGTCCGGGGTCATAGGCTGGGTTCGGGAACGGCGGCGTTCCCGTGCAGCAGAGCGTACCCGTAGGCCCGGAAAGGAAGCGGGGCAGGCCGTGACGATCGTGTGGAGACCCTCGCCCGAGGTCGTGGAGCGGGCGAACGTCACGCGGTTGATGCGCGCCCACGGCATCGCCACCGAGGAGGAGCTGCTCGAACGCTCGACCACGGACGTCGAGTGGTTCTGGGACGCCGCGATCCGCGACCTCGGCCTCGAGTTCTACGAGCCGCCCACCTCGATCCTCGACACGTCCCGCGGGGTCGAGTGGGCGACGTGGTTCGGCGGCGGATCCGTGAACCTCGCGCACAACTGCGTCGACCGATGGGCCGAACGCACCGCCGGACGCCACCGCGATCGTGTGGGAGGGCGAGGAGGGCACCACCCGCCGGGTCTCGTACCGCGAGCTGCGCGAGGCCTCGGACCGGCTCGCGAACGGTCTCGCCGGGCTCGGCGTGCGGTCGCTCGACGCGGTCGGGATCTTCCTGCCGCCCACGCCGGAGGCGGTGGTCGCGGTGATGGCGTGTTCGAAGCTCGGCGCGGTGTGGCTGCCGCTGTTCTCGGGGTTCGGCGCCGACGCGGTCGCGAAGCGGCTCGAGGACGCGGAGGCGACGGTGCTGATCACGGCCGACGGCTTCCCGCGGCGCGGCAAGGTCGTCCCGATGAAGGAGACCGCGGACGAGGCCGTGGCGCGCGGCCGGATCGGTCCGCCACGTGATCGTCGTGGATCGCCTGGGCCGAACGGACGCGCCGTGGAACCCCGAGCGCGATCTGCGGTGGGACGAGCTCCTCGCGTCGAACGCGGACCGGTTCGAGACCGCGCACCTGGATCCCGAACACCCGCTGTTCATCGCCTACACGAGCGGGACGACCGGGACACCGAAGGGCGCCGTCCACGTCCACGGCGGGTTCCTCGTCAAGATCGCCGAGGAGGTCGCGTACCAGACCGACGTCCAGCCGGGCGATCTCCTGTTCTGGTTCGCCGACCTCGGCTGGATCATGGGGCCGTGGGAGATCGTCGGCGCGACGGCGCTCGGCGCGACGGTGTTCCTGTACGACGGCGCCCCGAACCATCCCGGACCCGACCGGCTCTGGTCGATGGTGGAGCGACACGCGCATCACGCACCTCGGGGTCTCGCCCACGCTGGTGCGCGCGCTGATCCCGTCGGGCGAGGAGCCGGTGCGCTCCCACGACCTGTCGTCGCTGCGGATCCTCGCCTCGACGGGCGAGCCGTGGAACCCCGAGCCGTACCGGTGGTTCTTCGAGGAGGTCGGCGAAGGGCCGGCTGCCGATCATCAACCTGTCGGGCGGGACCGAGGTCGGCGCCTGCTTCCTGTCTCCCCACCCGATCAGCCCGCTCGAACCCTGCTCGCTCCGAGGCCCGGCGCTCGGGATGGACGTGGCGGTGTTCCGGCCGGACGGGACGGTGGCGGATGCCGGCGAGGTCGGCGAACTCGTGTGCCGTACGCCCTGGCCGAGCATGACCCGCGGGCTCCGCGGCGATCCCGAACGCTACCTGGACGCCTACTGGCGCCGGTTCCCCGGGGTCTGGTGCCACGGCGACTGGGCGAGCGTCGACGAGGACGGCCAGTGGTTCCTCCACGGGCGCAGCGACGACACGATGAACATCGCGGGCAAGCGCCTCGGCCCGGCCGAGGTCGAGAGCATCCTGACGCTGCACCCGTCCGTGACCGAGTCCGCGGTCGTCGGCGTCCCCGACGAGGTCAAGGGCGAGGCGATCTGGTGCTTCGTGGTCACGAACGGCGAGGTCTCGGAGGGTCTGGCGGACGAGCTCTCGGCGCTGGTGGCCGAGCACCTCGGCAAGGCCTTCCGGCCCTCGCGGGTGCGTGGTGGTCCCCGAGCTGCCCGCGGACGCGTTCGGCCAAGATCCTGCGCCGGGCGATCCGCGCGACGGTCGTCGGCGAGGACCCGGGCGACCTGTCGAGCCTGGAGAACCCGTCGGCGCTGGCGTCGATCCGGTCCGCGCTCGCTTGAGCCGGCCCTGCGCGACGCTGCGACGACCGGCCGTCGCGGTCGGGATAGGCTTGCGCTGCCGATGAGCGTTCCGCGCGACCCGAAGCTGTCCGTCCTCGCCGTCGGGGTCGACCCCGGCGCGCTCGAGGGGTGCACGCTCGAACACGCCGACGATCTGCTCGGCGCGCTCGCCAACCTGGCCGACGGCGGGATCGACGTGGTGGTCACCGCGCTCGAGCTCCCCGACGCGAGCGGCACCGACGTGATCGTCTCCCTGCGGGAGCGGGCGCCCGAGGTGCCGGTCATCGTCATCGGCGACGCCGGGGCCGAGCCGATGGACGCGTTCGATGCCGGCGCGAGCGACGTCGTCCCGCCGGACGCCGCGACCGACCTGGTCGCCCGGGCCGTGCGGTACGCGGTCACCCTGCGCAAGGTCGAGGCGGGCCTCGCGCCGGTATCAGGCGTTCGACGAGCTCACCGGGCTGCTCAACGCCCGGGGGTTCGACCTGCTCGCGAACCACCACTTCCGGCTGGCCGACCGCTCCAAGGACCCCGTCCTGATCGTGTTCCTCCGCGTGGACGAGGACGGCGGGGCCCCGGGCGGAGGCGGCGGTCGCCGATGCCGCCACGGTGATCAGTTCGGCCGTCCGGGTCTCCGACGTCGTGGCGCGGGTGGGCTCCGAGGCGTTCTGCGTGCTGCTGGCGGGCGCGGTCGCGGGTTCGGAGCCGATCGTGCTGGAGCGGATCATCGAGGCCGTGGCCACCCACAACGCGAGCACCGGGCACGAGACCGGGCCCTCGCGTCTCGATCGGGGCCGCCTCCTACGACCCCGAGCATCCGGTCCCGCTCGGCGGAGCTGATCGCGGAGGCGGACCGCCGCATGCGGCGCCCCTCGCCCGGTGCCTCGGAGCCGCCGGGCACATGAGAACTTCCCGGCCCGACCGGGTGCCACGATCCGAGCACGACCGTGCTGCGAATGCCCGACGAGGAACGGACGGCACGGAACGGCGGCTCCCTCTTCGGTCCTCGAGGCGCTCGGTGCCCGCGCGTCGCGGGAGCTGTCCGTGACGGACGACCTCGCCGAAGCCCGAGACCGGGAGCTCGTCCAGCGGATCCGCCGCGGGGACGGGGAAGCGTTCCGAGGGCTCTTCGGGCGCTACTCGCCGAGCGCGATGTCGCTCGCGCGCCGTGTCGTTCGGCAACCGTTCCTCGCGGAGGAGATCGTGCAGGAGGCGTTCTTGGCGGTGTGGAAGAACCCGGGCGGGTACGACCCGCAGCGCGGGTCCGTCCGCTCGTGGCTGATGGGCATGGTCCATCACCGCGCCGTCGACGCCGTGCGCCGCGAGGAGTCCCAGCGCCGGCGGAGCGAGGAGTCACAGCTCTCGGACCCGGTGATCCAGCCCGACCTCGCCGACGACGTCGTGGACGAGCTCGGGCTCCCCGAGGAGCGCCGGGCCGTCCGCGCCGCGCTCGAGGAGTCTGCCCGACGAGCAGCGCCAGGTGATCGAGCTCATGTACTTCGACGGGCTGTCGCAGTCGAAGATCTCGGACAAGCTCGGCCTGCCGCTCGGGACCGTGAAGTCGCGGACCCTGCTCGGGATGAAGCGGCTGCGCACCGCGATCGGGGGGCTGCCGCGATGATGCGCGACCACGACCAGGATCGAGGAGCTCATCGCGATCCGGTCGATCGGCGGGCTCGACCCGCAGGAGCAGGCCGAGCTCCAACGCGAGATGGCGTCGCACGGCCCCGACTGCGAGGAGTGCCGCCGCCTCGAGAGCGAGTACGGCGAGGTCGCCGGCCGGCTGGCGTTCGCCCTGGACCCGGTCCGGCTCCGCCCGGGCTTCGCCGAAGAGACGATCGGGCTCGCGCTCGGCGAGAGCGCCCGAGTCGCGGCAGGGCCGCGGCGGGGGCCGCTGGCGCCCGCTCGTGGCCGTGGCGGCGGCGCTGGTGCTGTTCGTCGGCGGCGCGGTGCTCGGGGCGGCCGTGTTCGGCGGCGGTGGCGAGGTGCCCGCGCAGGCCACGGTGCTCGCGCTGGAGCCGCAGGATCCGAGCCTCTCGGGCATCGTCACCGCGGCGTTCACGCCGGGCGAGACGGGGATGTACCTGCAGGGGTCGGGGCTCGAGCCGCTCCCCGACGACAAGGTGTACGAGCTCTGGGTGATCGAGGGCGACACCCCGGCGGCGGCGGTGTGCGTGGCGCCGAGCGACGACGGCTCGGTGTTCGCGTTCGCCGACAAGGAGGTGACCGGCTCCGAGGTGCTGGCGGTGACGGTCGAGCCCTCCACGTGTTCGGATGCACCGACGACGGCCCCGAGCTGGGCCGCGCAGGTCGCGACCGCCTGACGCTTCGGGCGCCGAGACCCGACGACTCAGGAACGAGCCACGAGCACCGAGCACGGGGCGTGTTCCGCGCTGTGCTCGCTCACGCTGCCGAGCAGCACCCGGCCGACCCCGCCCGCGTCCCGGTGGCCGACGACCAACAGGTCGCTGCGGTCGCGCTTGGCCGCGGCGACGAGGGCATGCTCGGGTCGTCCCATCGCCATGTCCCGCACCGGCTGGACCCCTCGCTCCGTCGCCGCTCGAACGGCCGGCTCGAGCTCGGGCGGACTCTCCTCCCCCTCGTCGAGGGTCCATTCGGAGTCGCGGCCCCGGAAGACGGGGACGACGTGCAGCAGGTGGAGCTCGGCACCGGTGGCGGCCGCGATCGACGGCAGCGAGGGACGCCGTGTGGACCGACGCCTCGGACCCATCGACGCCGCAGGTGATCCTCGACGGGAAGGTGGCGCCCGCGGTGCGCGCGAGCATCACCGAACACGGCGCGTGACCGAGCACGTGCTTCGCGACCCGGCCAACCCGGATCGCTCCGCCGAGCAGACCGCCGTCGGGTCCGATGCACACGAGGTCGGCGTCGCGCTCTCGCGCCTCGCTCACCAGCACCTGCTCGGGGTCGCCGGCGAGGATCCTCAGGTCGGCGACGGTCCCGAACTCCTTCGCGTAGACGGCGGCCCGCTCCAGCGCGGCCTCGGCCTCGGGCTCGACGTCGGTGTCGTGCGGCTTGTCGGTCTCGACGACGTAGACGATGTCGAGCGCGGCACCCAGCGCCGCGGCGATCCGGGCGCCCTGCCGAGCCGCCTCCTCCGCGCGTGCGGACCCGTCGGTGCCGACCAGGATCCGCCCGAGCTCCGTGGTCTCCCCGGTCACGGGGCGAGCATCTCCCGGAGCACCATCTGCAGGATGCCGCCGTGCAGGTAGTAGTCCACCTCGGCGGCGCCGTCGATCCGCAGCACGGCCTCGAACGCGACGTCCTCGCCCTCCGGCGGGCTCGCGATGACCCGAACACGCTGGCCCGGTTCGATCCCGCCCGCGACCCCCGAGACCTCGAAGGTCTCGGTCCCGGTCAGCCCGAGGGTGGCGGCCGACTCCCCCGGCGCGTACTGCAACGGGAGGATGCCCATCCCGACGAGGTTGCTCCGGTGGATCCGCTCGAAGCTCTCGGCGATCACGGCGCGGACGCCGAGGAGCGCGGGGCCCTTGGCCGCCCAGTCGCGCGAGGAACCGCTGCCGTACTCCTTGCCGGCGAGGACGACGAGCGGGACGCCTTCCTGCTGATAGCGCATCGCGGCGTCGTAGATCGTCATCAGCTCACCGTCGGGCAGGTGGGTGGTCCACGGGCCCTCGCGGTCCGGAGCGAGGTCGTTGCGCAGGCGGACGTTCGCGAACGTGCCGCGCATCATCACCTCGTGGTTGCCTCGCCGCGCGCCGTACGAGTTGAAGTCGCGCTGCTCGACGCCGTGGTCGAGCAGGTACCGCCCCGCGGGCGAGTCCGGTTTGATCGAGCCCGCCGGCGAGATGTGATCGGTCGTGATCGAGTCCCCGACCTTGACGAGGCAACGCGCGCCGGCGAGGTCGGTGGGTTCGGACGGCGTCGGTTCGAGGTCCTCGAAGAACGGCGGCTCGCGCACGTAGGTCGAGTTCGGATCCCACGCGTAGACCGGACCCTCGGGCGTCGGGAGGGCGCGCCACCGATCGTCGCCGTCGAAGATCCGCCCGTACTCGCGCTCGAACTGTTCGGGTGAGACCGATGCCGCGATCGCCTCCCGGACCTCCTCGGGCGAAGGCCACAGCTCCTCCATGGACACCGGCGTCCCGTCCGCCGATATCCCGAGGGGTTCGCTCGACAGGTCGACCTCGATGTGGCCCGCGAGGGCGTACGCGACCACGAGCGGCGGTGATGCGAGGTAGCTCGCCCTGACCAGCGGATGGATCCTGCCCTCGAAGTTGCGGTTGCCCGAGAGCACGGCGACCACGGCGAGGTCGTTCTGGGTCACGGCGTTCGCCACCTCCTCCGGCAGCGGCCCGGAGTTCCCGATGCACGTCGTGCAGCCGAACCCGACGAGCGAGAAGCCGAGCTTGTCGAGGTAGGGCGTGAGCCCGGCGGCGTCGAGGTACTCGGTCACCACGCGCGAACCCGGAGCGAGCGACGTCTTGACCCACGGCTTGGTGTCCAGGCCCGCCTCGACCGCCTTCTTCGCGAGCAGGCCGGCCGCGAGCATCACGGCGGGGTTCGACGTGTTCGTGCAACTCGTGATCGCGGCGATCACGACCGAGCCGTGACGGACGGCGCCGTGGTTGAGCGATACCGGCTCCTCCGAACCCGGCTCGACGGTCTCCTCGGGATCGACGCCGACCTCCGGCGTTCCCGCCCTCCTCGAGGAGCCGGCCGACCTCGGTCGCGTCGGGGTCGGGCTCGAGCCGGTCGCGGAACGCCTCGACGAACGAACCCCACACGCGCGAGAGCGGGACGCGGTCCTGCGGCCGCTTCGGTCCGGCGACCGAGGGTTCGATCGCGGCGAGGTCGAGCTCGACGATCTCGGTGAAGGTCGGTTCGGGGTCGCCGTCGCGACGGAACAGGCCCTGTTCCTTCGTGGAGCGCTCGACGAGATCGACCCGGTCGCCCCGACCGGTGAGCCGGAGGTAGCGCAGCGTCTCGTCGTCGACCGGCCAGTACGCGGACGTGGCCCCGTACTCGGGGCACATGTTCGAGAGCGTCGCGCGGTCCGCGAGCTCGAGCGTCGAGCAGCCGTCGCCGAAGAACTCGACGAACCGTCCGACCACCCCGTGCTCGCGGAGCATCTGGGTGAGCGTCAGGACCAGGTCGGTCGCCGTCGTCCCGGGCGGGAGCGCGCCACGGACCCGAACGCCGACGACGAGCGGCGTCGGCAGGAACATCGGCTGGCCGAGCATCGCGGCCTCGGCCTCGATCCCACCCACGCCCCACCCGAGCACGCCGAGCCCGTTCACCATCGTCGTGTGGGAGTCGGTCCCCACCAGCGTGTCGGGGAGCGCGACCCCGTCCTGGACCGTGACCACCCTGCCGAGATGCTCGAGGTTCACCTGGTGGCAGATCCCCGCACCGGGTGGCACCACGCGGACGCCGTCGAACGCCTGCTGCGCCCACCGCAGCAACGCGTACCGCTCGCCGTTGCGCCGGTACTCCCACTCGATGTTCGCCTCGTACGCCGTCGGCGAGCGGAACAGGTCGACCTGCACCGAGTGATCGATGATCAGGTCCACGTCCACCAGCGGCGAGACCCTCGACGGATCGCCGCCGGCGCGCGCCATCGCCGAGCGCATCGCGGCCAGGTCGACGACCGCGGGCACGCCCGTGAAGTCCTGCATCAGGACGCGAGACGGCATGAAGGCCAGGTCGGCCGTCGGGGAACCCTGCGGCCAGGATGCGAGCGCCCGGACGTCGTCCTCGGAGACGTCGCGGGTGCCGGCGCGACGCAGGAGGTTCTCGAGCAAGATCTTGACGGTGTGCGGGAGCCGGTCGAGCTCGGCGACCGCCGCGAGCCGGTACAGGTCGACCGGACCGTCGCCGGTCTCCAGTCGGGCCCGGGCAGCGAACGGGTCGCTCACGCCTCCATGCTCTCAGACGCCGCGGCGAAGCTCGTCGATCACCGCGCGGTGCGCGGTCCGCGTCTCGCGCCGGATCTTGGCCTCGTGCTGACGGCGCTGCTCCTCGTCCGTCTCGGCGATCAGCGGCGGGACCGGTCTCGGCTTGCCATCGTCGTCGAGCGCGACGAACACGAGGTACGCGCTGGAGCAGTGGGTCCTCGTACCGGTCTCGAGCTCCTCGGATTCGACACGGACGCCGATCTCGAGCGACGTCGTCCCCACGTCGTTCACGGACGCCTTCACCGTCACGATGTCCCCGACGTGCACCGGCGCGAGGAACGACATCTCGTCCATCGAGACCGTCACGCTGAGGCCGCCCGCGTGCTTGAACGCCGCGAGCCCCGCCGCCGTGTCGACGAGCTTCATCACGACGCCCCCGTGCACGATGCCGGCGATGTTGACATCGGTGATCTCCATCAGCTGGACGAGCGTCACCTGGCTCGAGGCGACGCGGCGGGGCTCGAGATCGCGCACGTTCGGGATTCTAGGCGGCGGGGCGCCGGTAGCATGCACGCGTGCGTCGCCTCCTTCCCCTCATCGTGGTCCTCACCCTGGCCGGTGTGGCCTGTTCGGGCTCGGACGAGCCCGCGGCGGCACCGTCCGGGGCGACCGCTCCGACGACCATGGAGACCACCCCCTCCGTCACCGCGACGACCGAGACGCCGACCCCGAGCGCGAGCTCAAGTCCCGTCGTGGATGCCGACGTCCGGCTCCCCGAAGGCATGCCGGCGATCGTGGACGACCCCGCGGAGCTCGCGAGCATCGAGGCGGGCGAACTCATCGAGCCTCGTGCCGGCGGGGGCAAGCATCGCCTCGCAGGTCGGTCCGGCGCTCGGAGTTGCCTCCCAGCCGGAAGCGAACGATCAGATCGCGGTCACCTGGTTCGACCAGGACCCGCCCGAGGGCACCACCGGGCTCATCGTGTGGCAGCGGTTCGAGGATCCGCCCACGTGGCGAGCCGTGTACGCCTTCACGGATCCGCCGCGCAAGGGCGTGTTCGGGATCCGATTGGATCCGGGCGACGTGACCGGCGATCGGATCCCCGACCTGCTGACCTTCGAGGACGTCGGCGGCAGCGGCGCCTGCGGCACGTACCGCGTCGTCGCCACGTCCGTGGGCGACGCGAGCGAGATCTTCCGACGCGAAGCCTGCGACACCCAGATCGCGATCTCGGCGGGCGACCTCCGGATCCGCGAGGCCGTCTTCCACGCCGACGACCCGCACTGCTGCCCGAGCGCGTTCCGCGAGTCCGTCCTGCGCTGGAACGGCACCTCCTGGGACGAGATCTCGTCGGAGGTCACCCGGAACGACCCCGCCTGACGGCGTCCGCTCCCCCGTCGCCCGGTCGCCCGACCACCGAGCGCGGCCAGGCGCCGAACTCGTGCGGCGAAGGGCTTACGTAGACCCTCGGACCGGCCGATACAGGGAGCGATCCCGGCGATCGACCTAGGGAAGGGCAGGGTCTGAGCGTGAGCGTTCCCGGTGGGGCGCGGAAAGTTGCGTTCGCGGTGCTCGCACTTGCGCTGGCAGGTGCGGCCGCTTTCGCGTACCTCCAGGCGGGCAAGGTGGACGACCGGCTGTCGCGCGAGACGCGACGGTCGGCCGAGCACGCCGCCGAGGCCGTCGCCTCCCGGCTCACCACCGAGGACGTCGACAGCCCGATGGGCGACGCGCGCGCCGAGTCGATCTCCTCGTTCGTCGAACACCGGCTGCTCGACCCGAGCGAGTCGGTCACGCTCTGGAACACCGACGGGGTCGTCGTGCTTCGCGGCCGACCCCACCCTGATCGGCACCCAGGACCGTCGCCTCCGCAGCCAGATCTCGCGCGTCCTCTCGAACGGAACGCAGACCGAGACCACCGACGGTTCGGTCCACACCTTCGTCGCCGTCGCGGTGGGCGAAGGGGACGGGACGCCGGTCGTGGCGGAGGTCATCCGTCCCGACGAGGCGACGTCCGCCGGCCGCCCGTGGATCTACGCCTCGATCGCCGCCGGGCTCCTCGCGTTCCTCGCGCTGGTGGCCGCCGTCCGCACCACCAGCCGGCCGAGCTACCGATCGAGCGGGTTCGCCGGCAGCGACGACCCGCGACGGGATCGCAAGAACCTGGTGCAGGCGCAGAAGGCGCTCGAGCAGTCGAAGGCGGACGAGGCGAAGCTCAAGGGAGAGCTCGAACGCCTCGCCGGCGAACTCACCCAGACCAAGGAGGCCCTCGCCGCCAAGGAGGGCTCGATCGGTGAGGTGGACGCGAGGGTCCGTGCCGCCGAGGAACAGGCGGCCCGCGCCGAGGCGGAACTCAAGGCCGGCGCGACCGTCCGCGAGGAGGCCGCTCGGCTGATCGAGGCCGAGCTCCGGTCGGCACGGTCGGAGCTGGCGGCGATCAAGCGGGACCACGACCAGGCGCAGCGACAGCTCGATTCCGGACGGACGGCCGAGGCCGAGCTCGAGCTCGTCCGCACGAGCGCGTCCGAGACCGAAGCGAACCTCGCGCGGCTCGAGGCCGAGACCGAACAGGTCCGCGGCGAGCTCGCGCATGCCGAGAGCCGAGCCAACGAGGCCGAGACCCGGCTCGCCGAGGCCGACACCCGCGCCGAGCACGCGGAGGAGGCGGCTCGCGAGGCGCAGGCCCGCGCCGACGAGGCAGCGGCACGGGCGGACGAGGCGGCCGCGGCGCCGGGCGGTTCCCCGACGCAGCTGTCCGCCGAGCTCAGAAGGCTCCGGGCCGAGGTCGCGTCGTTCGAGAACGCCCGCGGCGAGCTGGACGCGGAGCGCGACGCCGTCACGGCCGAACGCGACGCCGTGGCGGCCGAACGCGACGCGATCGCCGCCGAGCGTGACGCGCTCCGTGGCGCCGAGGATCGACTTCAAAGCGAGCTGGACGCGGCCAAGGCGAACCTCGACATCATCAGCCGAGAGATGACCGAGCTCGGCGACCGGTACGAGGAGTCGGCGGCTCGCGCCGCGCATGCCGAGGCCAAGGTGCTCGATCTCAGCGCCGACCTCCGCGAGCTCGAAGACCAGCCCGATCGCACGGTCCAGCTCCAGCAGACCCACGCCGAGCTCGAGGAGTCGCGGAACGAGCTGGGCGGCGCGCTCCAGAAGGTCGAGGCGCTCGAGGCGCAGCTCGCGGTGTCGCGCGACGATCTCACCACGACGCGGTCGGCGATGGAGCAGCTCCGTGGCGAGCTCGAGGTCGCGCGCGGGCAGCAGGAGCTCGGCGACGCCGAGATCGAGGGCGCGCGCGCGGAGCTCGACGCGGTTCGGGCCGAGCGGGACGCGGCGCTCGCCGAGGCGGCGTCCTCGTCGGGTTCGCGCGACGCGACGCTCGCCGAGCTCGAGACCGCGAAGACGGAGCTCGAACACACGCGTTCCGAGCTCGCCGCCACCGCCGCGAAGCTCGAGGCCAGCCAGGCCGACCACGCGACCACCGGGGCCGATCTGGAGGGTCTGCGTTCGCAGCTCGACGGCGTTCGATCCGAGCTCGACGCCGCTCGTGCGGAGCACGACGCGACACGCGACGAGCTCGGGCAGACGCAGGCGGCGCTCGAGGCCGCCCGGCAGGAGCACGGAACGGCCGGCGCCGAGCTCGAGTCGACACGCGGAGAGCTGGACGCCGTTCGGGCCGAGCTCGCCGGTGCGCGCGGAGAGCTCGAGGCGGCTCGGAACGAGCACGCCGGGACGCGGGGCGAGCTCGAGACGACCCAGGGAACCCTCGAGTCGATCAGGACCCAGCACGAGACGACCACGGCGGCGCTCGACGAGGCCCGCAAGGAGCTCTCGGCGTCGAAGGCCGGGCTCGGTTCGGCGCGGCTCGAGCTCGAGACCGCCCGGTCGAACGAGCGCCGGGCACTCGCCGAGGCGTCCGAATCGCGTTCGTCGCTCGACGCCGTCTCGGCGGACCTGTCGGTGGCGCACGAGGAGACCGAGGCCGCGTGGGCCGAGGCGACCGCGCTCACCAAGCGGATGGACGAACACGTGGAGCGCGCCGCGCACGCGGAGGCGAGGGTGTTCGAGCTCTCGCAGCGGATCACCGAGCTCGAGTTCCGGCCCGATCTCACGCCAGCGCTCGAGGACGCGAAGGACGCCCTCGAGGCGGCGAAGAACGACCTGAAGGATCGCGATGCCCAGTTCGCCGAGGCGCGCAACGAGCTCGTCGCGGTTCGGACGTCGCTGCAGGCCGCCACCGCGAAGGCCGAGGCGCTCGAGGCCCAGATCGCCAAGCTGCATTCGGACAAGGAGGCGCTCGAGAGCGGCGTGTCGCAGGCGTCGAGCCTCGCCGGCGAGCAGCAGAACCGCGCGGACCAGGCCGCGGCACACGCGGCCGAGCTCGCCGCCGACGTGGAGCGGGCCGAGGCCAGAGCGTCCGAGCTCGAGGCCGAGGTCGAACGGGCGAAGGTGCAAGCCTCGGAGCTCGAGGCGGAGGTCGAGGCGAGGGACGCCAAGGGCGCCGAGCTCGCGGCGGAGGTCGGCCGGGCCGTGGCTCGCGCCGAGGCCGCCGAAGCCAGAGCGACGGAACTGTCCGGACGGGTCGAGGAAGAGGACGCGCGCATGATCGAGCTCGCGGAACGCGCCGAGCGCGCGGAGGGGCTCGTCACCGAGCTCGCGGCCCGCGCCGAGCGCGCCGAGGTCCGCGCCGACGAGATGACGGAGCGAGCGGAGGCCGCGGAGGTCGCCGCCGCGCAGCACGACGAGGACCCGGAGCTCGAAGCCGCGCGAGCCGAGGCCGAGGACCTGATGGCCAAGCTGACGGCCGTGAACGCCGAGCTCGACGCCGTGCGCGCCGACGACACGGACGCATCGGAGGTCGCCTCCGTACTGGAAGAGCTCGCGAACCTCCGTCACGAGCTCGAGGAGGCGGTGACGTCGGCGGGTGCGCTCTCACGACGCAACGAGGAGCTCGAGGAGCAGGTTGCGTCGCTGGCCGACAAGGCCGAGGCCGAAGCCGCCGATGCACGGGCGCGTCTGCTCGAGACCCAGGGATCGCTCGCGCGCCTCCAGGAGACCGCCGAGCGAGGCGACGACGACGGACCCACCGCGCCGGAGGCCCCGTCGATGACCCCCAGCGCCGCGACGGAGGTGGCGGACGCGCTGTCGGTCGACGCGAAGCGTTCGCTCTCGGCGATCTTCGGGCTCGCGCGAACGTTGTCCACGCGACAGCCGAGCAGGGACGACGAGCGACTGCTCCACCAGCTGATGACGCAGGCCAAGCGGATGGAGCACGCGATCGGCGACATCTTCGACGCGGACCGGCTCACGCGCGGCGAGCCCGTGCTCGAGCGCCGCAGCACCGAGATCGACACGCTCGTGCGCCGCGTGGTGCGCGAGTTCCCGTTCGCCGAGGATCGCGACCTCGACGTCTCGGTCGAGACCGCGACGGTCATGGTCGACCGCGCGCGCGTCGAGCGCCTGCTCGACGATCTGCTCACGTCGGCGGTCGCGCGCACCGAGACCGGCGACCGGATCGGGCTCGTGCTCGAACGCGCGCCCGACGGCGTGCTGATCTCCGTCGAGGGCGGGGCCCCCCTGAACGGCGACGGGGCCGCCGGGGCGGCCGCCGCGTTCCTGGCCAAGCTCCACGGCGGGTGGACCAAGGCCGAACGGCTCCCCGACGGCACGGGCGTGGTCCGGGCGTTCCTGCCGAACGGTCGAACGGCCGGCACGACGGACGAGACCGCGTCCGAGACCGCCGTCGCCCTCGGCTAGCGAACCGGCCTTACACCAGGACCGCGGTGCTCCGCCGGCGCCCGGTCTTCTGCACGGAGATCGTCGCGGGGAACTGATCCTTGATCTGTTCGGCGTGCGTCACCACGAACAGCTGATGGAAACGCGACGAGAGCCGGCCGAGCGCCTGCACCATCAGATCCTTGCGTTCCTCGTCCAGCGAGGCGAGCACCTCGTCCAGCACCATCATGCCGACGTCGGCGCCCGACAGCCGTGACAGCTGGGTCGAGATCGCGACCCGGAGCGCGAGGTTCGCGAGGTCGGTCTCCGAACCGGAGAAGCGATCGATCGCGAAGTACGAGTCCCCGTCGGCGATCTGGATCGTGAGGGTCTCCTCGTCGACCTTGAGGTCGTCGTACTCGTGGTTCGTCAGCTCGCGGAACAGCGCCTCCGCCTCGCGCGAGAGCTCGGGTCCGATGCGCGCGACGAGATGGTTGCGGAACCCTTCGAGCAGCAGCGCCACCCGCTCGACGTAGCGCGCGTCCGAACGCAGCTCGTCGACCCTCGCCTGCGTCTCCTTGGCCTGGCGCAGGGCGGCGACGAGCCCGGCCTCCGACTTCTCGGCGTCCTTGAGGGCGTCGCTCACCTCGCGCTCGGTCGCCCTGGCGTCCTCGAGCGCGCCGACCGCCTCCTCCAGCTCGTCGTGGAGCCGCGCGTGGTCCGCGTCGTCGAACGCGAGCCCGTCGGCCTCCGCGGCCAGCTTCGCCAGCTCGCCGTCGAGGAGCTCGATCCGCTGCCGAGCCGCATCCAGGTCGCGTTCGGCCTGCGCGAGGTGTTGGCGTTCGGTGCCGAGCTCCGCGGCGCGGGTACCGAGCGCGCGCGCGCGTTCGGCGCTCGTCCGCAGGTCGTCGAGATCGGGGACGGCGCCGCCGAACGGCTCCGCCAGCGTCGCCACCTCGGCCGAGAGCGCCCCGATGCGCTCGGCCAGCTCCGACCGGTGCGCGTCCTCGGCGCGCACGCGCTCCCCCGCCTCCGCCGCGGCCGCCTGCTCCTTCTCCGCCCGGGCTCGTCCTGCGAGCGTCTGCTTGACCGTCGCGGCGGCTCCCGCCGCGGCCTTCTTCGCGGCGGCGACCTCCGCCTTGCAGTGCTTCACGTACGAGGCGAAGTCGTCGCCGAGCGGGCGGCCGCAGGTGGGGCACGGCTCGGACGGGTCGGCCTCCGCCGCGCGCTCGAGCCGCTCGATCGCCTGATCCAGGAGCGTCGAGCGATGCGCGTGCTCGGCCTCTGCCGCCGCGGCGGCGGCCCGAGCGAGCTCGACCGCGGCCGCCGCGGTCTCGAGCGCCGACAGCACGGTCGCGCGGTCGATCTCGGGAGCGGCGTCGAGGCGCTCCTGCGTCTGGGCGAGCTCGTTCGTCCGTTCGACCAGCGCGGTGCCGAGCCGGAGCCGTTCGTCGATCCCGGTCAGCCCCGACAGCTCCTCCTCGATCGCCGGCAGGTCGGCGACCGCGACCGTCATCCGCTCGACGCGTTCGACCAGGGCGTCGTGCTGCGCACCGGCGTGATCGCGCTGTTCGGTCTTGGCGCGGAGCTCGACCGTCAGCTTCTCGATCCGCTGGCGGACGGCATCGGATGCGACGAACGCCTTCTTCGCGGCCTTCTCGACCGCGATCGCCTCCTTCAGCTCGGCGGCCGCGGCCTTCGCCAGACGCTTGGCCTCCGTCACCACGTCCTTGGCGTCCTTGAGGTCTGCCTCGAGCGCGGCGACGTCCGGCACGGCGCCGGTGAGCTGGTCGGCGCTCTCCTTGGTCGCCCGCGCCTCGCGCCGCGACGCGTTCCGCGCGTCCTCGACCGGCCGGATCCCGAGGAGGCGGAGCGCCATCTCCTTGCGCCGGCCCGGGGTCACGTCGGAGAACGCGTCGAGCTGCTTCTGCTCGGCGTAGACCGATGCGCGGAAGACCTGCAGGTCCATGTGGAGGAGGCGGCGGATCTCCGCGTCGACCTCGGTGGTCCCGGTGGCGAGGGTCATGCCGCCGCCGAACAGCTCGGCCCCGGGCGTGTGGCCCTTCCCGCTGATCGTGCGCCGGACCTCGTAGGGCTGCCCGGCGTGCTCGAACACCAGCCGGACCTCGCAGTCGGTCAGGACGCCGTGGGTCCGGATCTCCTGCTTCTTCGTGCGAGCGGCGTCGACGCCGTAGCAGGCGAACGCGATGCTCTCCATCAGCGTGGACTTCCCGGCGCCGTTCACCCCGAAGATCCCGATCACGCGCGCGGGGAGCTCGAGGTCGACCTCCTCGAAGATGCGGTAGTTGCGCAGCGAGAGCTCGAGCACCCTCATGCGCTCTCGCCCCGGGCGTCGTCGAGGAACCGCGCCCCGAGGTTGACGACACGCTCGCGTTCGAGCCCGGCCAGGTCCTGGAGCTCGACGTAGGAGACCCACTCCTGCTCGATCGAGCCGATCGTCGGTCCGCCCTGCACGGCCATCGCGTCGGCGCCGAGCTCGGGCTCGACCTGGACCCAGAGCGCGCCGGGCACCGCCTCCTGGAACTGCTCGGTCCCGACCTGCCGGTAGGACGCTGGGTCGACCTCGTTCAGGAAGACGCGGACGACGGCGCCCTCGGGCGTCCCCTTCGCCGCGCGCTCCACGGCGTCGACGAGCTCGCCCGCGGACATGCTCGCGGCCGCGACCGAGACCGTGGCGAGCGGCCGCTCGTGCGGGTTCTCGACGTGCTCGATCGCGCCCGAGTCCGTGTCGATCACGACCAGGCCCTTCGTGGTCTCGGGTGAGTCGGCGAACGAGAACGTGTCGGTCGAGCCCGCGTACCAGGTGCGCTTCGAGATCTTCTGCACGGCGTGGTAGTGCCCGAGGACCACGAGGTCGAACGCGCGATCGAACGCCGACTCCTCGACCTCGAGCTCGTTGATGTCGCGGTAGGCGCGCGAGGGCAGCGACGTGAGCGCGACGTGCGCGATCAGCAGGTTCGTCGAGTTCGCGCCGCACGGCGCCCGCGGCGACCTTGAGCTGCTCGCGGAGGTCGTCCACCGCGAGCGTCTGCGGGACCGCGTGGACGACGACCCCGGCGAGCTCGGCGCTGATCGCCTCCATCCGCCACGCGAACGCGACGCCGGGGAAGACGCGCTCGAGCGCGTCGTAGGGCGAGCCGGTCCCGCGGATCCGCGGCGTGTCGTGGTTGCCGCTGATCGCGACCCCGCGCAGCCCGGCGTCGGCGAGCCGCTGCAGCCCGGCCAGGACCTGCGCGAACGTCCGGTAGGAGGGCCGGGCGTGGTCGAAGATGTCGCCGAGCCACAGGAACCCGTCCGGCTCGAGGCGGATCGTCTCGTCGACCGCCCACGCGAACGAACGGAGGAAGTCCTCCTCGCGCACGTTGCGGCCCTGGTCGTCCCGCAGGTGCGCGAGATGCGAACGCCCGAGGTGCGCGTCCCCGAGCGCGACGAGCCGCGCCATCTACTCGGCGAACCCCTTCGACGCGTCCGAGGGCCGGGGCGGCAGCGGCGACGGCCCCGCGACCGACTTCAGGTAGTCCTCGTACAGGTAGATCTGCGCCGGCAGCGCGAACGGCGCCTCGAGGTTGGTCACGATCGCCTCGCCCGGCATCAGCGTCTGGATCTCGGGCCCGAGGTCGGAGATGTCCTGCTTGGAGCTGCCGCGCAGGATGTTGCGGTCCTTCTCGTCGGCCAGGCCGAGGATGAAGAACGTGTTGAACTGCGACAGCAGCTCGTCGTCGATCAGCTTCGGCTGCTGCGAGACCGCGCACAGCCCGACCTTGAACTTCCGTCCCTCCCGCGCGAGCCGCGGGAAGACGTTCTCGTCGGACCGGGCGACGCGCGAGAGCACGCGCTGCGCCTCCTCGAGCGCCACCAGCGTGGGCGGCAGCGCGGCGAACCGGTCCCGGTCCTCCAGGTACAGGTTCGCGTACGCGTCGAGCACCGTCCGCGTGATGACCGATGCGACCAGGATCTCCTCCATCGACGAGAGCCCGCTGGTGTCGACGAGCACGCTGAACCCGTCCATCAGCTCGTCGACGATCCGCTTCGACAGCGACGGCTGTGAGGGATCGCGCGAGATGCACGGCATGTCGAGGATCCGCTGGGCCCGCCGCTGGATCACCTGCATCGTGCTGGTGGCGACGCCCAGATCCTCGGCGAGCGACGCGACGTCCTGCTCCTCGCCCACCCGGACGATCCACTCCTCGTGGAAGTACCGGATCAGCCGGTAGATCGCGTCCTCCTGCGCGTGGCTCCACTCGTAGGCCGTCTGCAGGTCGCCCTGGGTGAGCTCGGCGAGCGAGAGCCGGAGCGAGGTGGCGCCGGCGCCCGCCGCGCGCGTCGCGTACACCTTCAGCCGGTCGGACGCCCACGGGTGGGCGCGCAGCCCCTTGCGCGTACCGCTCCCGCCCTCCAGGTACTCGCCGTGCGGATCGAACAGCAGACAGGCGTACCGGCCCTGCGACGCGAGGATCTGACCCGCGAGCACCTTCATGAGGTTCGACTTGCCCATGCCGGTGGTGGCGAAGACGCCGACGTGCGAGGTGAGCGTGTCGCCCTGGACGCCGATCTCCAGGTCGATCGTGTCCTCGCCGGAACGCAGCAGGCCGACGCGGACGTCGCCCATGCGTTCGCGCAGGAAGTCGAAGTCCTCGGCGGTGGGCGCCGTCACCCGCGCGAACTGCGCCGGGAGCGACTTCGGCTTGCGGAACGCACCGGCCGCGTCGATGTACCCGAGCGGCTGACAGGTCGCGACCTTGTAGAGGCGCTGCTCCGGATCGCGCAGCGTGTACTCGGTCCCGGCGACGTCGCCCGACATGTAGGAGCCCGCGGTGCGTTCGGACCAGGAGGGGTCCGACGAGTCCGAGCCGTACGTCACCTGGATCACGCGGAACAGGAACCTGCGGCCGCGTTCGGGATCCTCGGCCGCGAGCAGCTCGCCCAGGAACAGGTCGGTGCCGTAGAACGACCGGAACGTCGACTCCAGGACGTTCTTGCCGAAGATCCGGCCCTTGTACGTGGTCCCCCGGGGAGGGCCGTCGCGCGTCGCGGTCGCTCATCGGTTCAGCACCTCGTGGAAGTCCTGGAACAGGAGTTCGACGTCGCCCTCGGCCATCCCGCGGCGCGAGAGCGCCTCGCGGAACGCTCGGCGGACGTCGACCACGTCGTAGCCCGTCACGCGGGCGGCCTGGTGCGCCCGCGCGAGCGGGTAGGGGTAGCCGACGAACGCCGGATCGTCCGCGAGCCCGGCCAGCCGGCCGAGCACCTCGAGCGCGGGGGCGGGACCGCGCGCGACGTCCACCCGGAACGCGTGCGTCGCGGTCGGGGCGAGATGGGCGACGAAGATGTCGCCGACGTACAGCCGGCCGAAGACCGGATCCGTCGAGATCCGCGCCGCCCAGCGCGACGGCCCGACCTCGCGGTCGCCGCGGCGCTTCAGCAGCGTGACGAGCGGAGCGTTCCGACCCCAGTACAGCGTCGAGGCCTTGACCACGCCGGCGAGCGAGACCCCGCGCGCCACGGCCTCCTCGTGCACGCGGTGCACGATCTGCTGCGGCACGAGCGGTCCGCCGTGCAACGAACCGTCCACCAGGACCAGGTCGCCCGAGGACGCCTCGCGGACCGTTCGCCCCACCGCTCCCCACTCGGCCCACTCGCGCAGCGCGTCGACGGGGCGCGGCAGCTCGGGCAGGCGCTCGGGTTCGGAGCCGCAGAGCTCGGTGAGCGTGGCGCGGGCCAGCCGGGCCATCTCCTCGGGGGCGACGGCCCGAACGTCCAGCTGCGGCCGATCGACGTCGACCGTCTGTCCGTCCTCGAACCGGACCCGGGCGGCCCGGAACGCCGCCACCTGGAACGACCGCCCGTCCGCCACGGTGCACGAACCCCCGTCCACCGCCCAGACCGTGCCGGGTTCGACCGGCGCCACGGGCTCGAGCTCGAACGCGTCGGGGTGCCCCGCCACGACGAGCGCCTCGTCCAGCCCCATCTGGCCCTCGAGCACCCGGATCTCGGAGGCGGGCCGCTCAAGGAGCTCGACCACGAACGAGGCCGCCTCGTCCAGGCGGTCGCGCTCGACGAGGTCGAGGCTGAGCACGCGCGCCGTCCCCCCTCGTGCCTGCGCCGCCGTCACGACACGCAGGGTACCGCGGTCCTCGGACGCTCCGAGGGATGCCGGTTCCTCCTTGGGCTCCCCCGCCGCGGGGCCGAGGTAGTCATTCCGGACTAATCCCCCCTTCGGGGGACTCCAACGAGCGTGCTGACCTGCCGATACGACCCCTGACGCGCAGGAAGCCCTCGAGCGAGAGGACGGGATGTTCGGCTCCTTGACCAGGCGGCAGCGACGCCCGCTCTGGGGATGGCTCATCGTCATCCTGCTGTTCGCCGTGTCCGGATCCCTGTTCCTGTCGATGCGCGCCAAGTCCCAGGCGATCCAGGAGGCATCCACGGATGCCCGGTTGGCCGCACAGACCGAGCTCGCGACGCTCCTCGAACCCCGCGACCTGCTCGCGCCCGTGGTGGGTGTGCGCGCCCTCGAGCTCGGCGCCGGTATCGACGCCCAGATCACGTCGGTCGGACCGATCGACGACATCCGGATCTACTCCTCGCTCGGCCGCATCCTGTACGCCGACGATCCCGAGATCGTGGGGACGCGCCCCTCGTACCTGCGCGATCTCACGTTCGCGGTCGCGAGCGGCGAGGCCCAGACGCAGGTCCGCGGCGACGTGCTCCAGACGCTCGTGCCGATCTGGCTCTCGCCCGGCGGCACGGTCGTCGTGGCCGAGCTGTCCCAGGAGGTCGGCCCCGTCGTGTCGTCGGTGACGACGTGGTACCTGCTCGCGCTCGGCGGCACGGTGCTCCTGATCGGCGCGATCACGCTGTTCGCACTTTCGAGCCGGTCGAGCGCCGTCCCGAACCACGGACGGCCGTCGGAGATGCCCGTCCAGGTCTTCCCCGCCGGCGGTGCGCCGCGAGCCGACCGCGCGATGTCCTCTCCACCCGCTGAGCCGGGCCGTGAACTCGAGCTCGAGCGATCGCGACGCGCCGCCGAGGATCGGGCCGAGGCCGCCGAGGGCAACCTCCGCGGGATCCAGAAGCAGCTGAAGGAGTCGCTCGCTCGCACCGCCGAGCTCGAGCGTCGGCTCGTCGCGGCCGAGAGCACCACGCACACGAGCGACTCGGAATCCACCGCTCTGCGTGAGCGGCTGAGCGACACCACCGAACGGCTGAACGCCGCGGAGCTCGACGCGAAGGCGCAACGCCAGCGGCTCGCGCTCAAGCAGCAGGAGCTCGAGGAGGCGCAGGGGCGTCTCGCGTCGGTGCAGACCAGCGCGGACCTCGTCGAGGAGCTGCGACGCAAGCTCGCGGGAGCCGAGAGCCGGGCCGACGGTGTCGAGGCCCTCCGGACCAAGCTCGAGGAGGCCGAGGGCCGCGCGGAGGAGATGGCGAACGAGATGGCCCGCATGGAGGCCGATCTCGACTACGCGGCCGACCAGTTCCACATGACGAAGCTCTCGGAGGCTCTCCGGGACATCGACGACGGTATCGACAACGGAACGGATGGCCCGCTCGAGCACCCGGTGATCATCCGGGGCGCCGGCGGAACCGGCAGAAAGGTGCGGTGATCGATCCGATGTCCGACATCCTCGAGCGTATGGCTGCCTTCGACCCCGAGGGCTTCGGCTCGAGCGGCCCCGGATCGGGGGGCCTCGTGGACGAGACCCTCGGCACGGAGGCGCTCGCCGACGAGACCTTCGCGGCGGAACCGCTCGACACGGGATCCTCCATCGAGCCCGACGACGTGGACCCCGAGCCGTTCGACCCCGAGACGCTCGCGTCCGCCGAACGAGCCGCCGACGAGGCGGGTCTCGTGAGCCGCGTGTCGGCCGCGAGCTTCCAGGTCTCGCAGGCGACCGAGGGTCTGGAGCAGGTCGCCGGGCTGCTGCGCGCGGCCGAGGAGCTCGCCAAGGATGTGGACACGCAGCGTCGCGAGGCCGACCAGGCGCTCGCCGACGTCGAGGCCCAGCGCGCCGACCTCGGCGAGATGCTGGCGCTCGCGCGTTCGGAGGCCGCCGAGGCCGAACAGCGCGCCGTCGCTGCCGAGGAGCGCCTCCAGCAGGCGCTCGAGCGGAGCTTCTCGCTCGAGGCGCGGTTGGACGACGGCCCCGGAGCCGAGCCGGTCGCGAGGGGACCGCGGCAGCTCACCGTGATCGTCGACGATCAGCGCGAGGAGCTCCGCGAGGCCGTGGCGACCGAGCTCCGCCGCCCGCTGACCTCGATCATGGGCCTCACGCTCGCGATGAAGCACGCCGACCCGTCGACGTCCAACGGCGCGACGATGATCAAGCAGCTCGGGGCGAGCGCCCGCCGACTGGAGCGGCTCGTCGTGCAGCTGATCGAGCTCGACGGGATCGCGAACGGATCGTTCGTCCCCAGCAAGCGGCGGGTCGACCTGAAGGCGATCGTCCGGCGCGTGGTCGAGGAGACGCCGGACATCTCGGAGCTGGACGTGCGCGTCCACGCCGAGCACGCCGCGGTCGAGACCGACCCCGCCCTGACCGAGCAGATGGTCGAGATCTTGCTCACGAACGCGAGCCGTCGGAGCGCGGCCGGCAGCCCCGTGTGGGTCCAGGTCTCCTCGGATCCGAGCGGCGCCGTCATCGCGGTCGACGACACCTGCGACGAGATCCCCGCCGGCATGCGCGTCGAGGGAGCCGCCGCGGGTTCGCCCGACGGCAGCGGACCGGGTCAGAAGCGGCAGAAGGGTGCCACGGGTCTCGCGCTGCTGTCGAGGCTGGCCGAGCTGCACGGAGGCAAGGCGTGGGTCGAAGCGCGATCGGGCGGTGGCGCCTCGTTCCGGGTGTTCCTCCCGAGCGCGTCACAGGAGCCGCACGCGAGGGGATCGGACGAGGACGCTACCGCCGACGACTTCGAGGACGAGCACGACAAGATCGTCGTCGACGCCACCGCGGTCGGCTCGAAGTCGGTGACCGAGCAGCTGCGCGAGCTGTCGAGCTTCGACGACCTCTCGGACGAGCTCGCGATCTAGCCGGGTCGGCTCAGTCGAGCGCCTTCAGGAGCTCCCGGGCGATCACGACGCGCTGGATCTGGTTCGTGCCCTCGTAGATCTGGGTGATCTTCGCGTCTCTCATGAACCGCTCGACGGGGTACTCGCGGATGTAGCCGTAGCCGCCCAGGACCTGCACGGCGTCGGTCGTGATCGACATCGCCGCGTCCGAGGCGAAGCACTTCGCGACGCTGGAGAAGTACGTCATCCGGCGATCGCCCGCATCGCACAGCGCGAGCGCCTTGTAGACGAGCAGCCGCGCCGCCTCGAGCCGCATCGCCATGTCCGCGAGCATGAACGAGACACCCTGGAACTCGGCGACGGGCTTGCCGAACTGCTGCCGTTCGGTCGCGTAGCGGCTCGCGACGTCGAGCGCCCCCTGCGCGATACCGAGCGCTTGCGCCGCGATCGCGGGTCTCGAATAGTCCAGGGTCGCCATCGCGTACCCGAACCCGGCCGCCCTCCTCCCCGATCAGCCGGTCGGCCGGGATCCTCGCGCCGGTCAGGATCACCTCTCGGGTGGGCGACCCGCGGATGCCCATCTTGTCCTCCTTGCGCCCGAACTCGACGCCGGGGTCGTCCTTCATCACCAGGAACGCCGAGACGCCCTTCGAGCGCATCGAGGGATCCTTCGTCGCGAAAACGACGTACGCGTGCGAGACGCCGGCCCCGGTGATGAACCGCTTCGTGCCGTCGAGCACCCAGTCATCGCCGTCGCGCACGTATCGCGTCGTCATCGCGGCCGGGTCCGAACCCGCGCCCGCCTCCGTGAGCGCGTAGGACATCAGCAGGTCGCCGCGGGCGATGCCCTCGGTCATCCGCTTGGCCTTCTCGTCGTCGCCGGCGACCACGAGCGGGATCACGCCGAGCTTGGACACGAGCGGGGTGAGCGAGACGCCCGCCGACACGCGGGACAGCTCCTCGATGAACACGCCGAACGCGAGCGAGCCGCCGCCCGAGCCGCCGTGCTCCTCGGGATAGCCGACCCCCATGAGGTCGTGCTCGACGAGGAGCTTGTAGACGTCCTCGGGCCACTCGTCGGTCTCGTCGATCTCGGCCGCCCGAGGCGCGATGCGCTCGTCCGCGATCTGACGGACGAGCGCGCGGAACTCCTCGAGTTCCTCCGGCAGCTCGAAGCGCTCCAGGTCGCTCATGTCAGCGGCGCCGGATCACCAACGCGTCGCCCTGGCCGCCGCCGCCGCAGATCGCCACGCCGCCGAGGTCGACGCCGCGGCGCCGCAGCTCGTGCGCGAGCGTGAGGACCAGGCGCGCGCCGCTCGCGCCCACCGGGTGGCCGAGCGCGACCGCGCCGCCGTTGACGTTCACGAGCTCCTCGTCGAACCCGAGGATCCGCGTCACGTGCAGCGAGACGGCCGCGAAGGCCTCGTTGACCTCGAGCAGGCCGAGGTCGTGGACGTCGAGATCGGCCTTCTTCAGCGCGTTCTGGAGCGCGATCGCCGGCACCGTGTGCAGGTACGGGAAGCGCTCGGCGGACATCCCGTGCGCCACGATCTCGGCGAGCGGCTCGAGACCGAGCTGCTCGGCCTTCTCCGGGCTGGTCACCACGACCGCGGCGGCGCCGTCGCTGATCTGCGACGCGTTGCCCGCCGTGATCGTCCCGCCGTCGGCGAACGCGGGCTTCAGCGCGGCGAGCGACTCGGGCGTCGAGTCGGCGCGGATCCCCTCGTCGCGTTCGACCACGACGGGAGCACCCGTGCGCTGCGGGACCTCGACCGGGACGACCTCCTCGGCGAGCGCGCCCGACGCCCACGCGGCGTCCGCGCGTTGGTGCGAGCGCGCCGCCCAGGCGTCCTGCTCCTCCCGGCCGATGCCCAGCTCGGCGTTCACCGCGTCGGAGGACTCCCCCATGTGCTGCCGGGTGAACGTCGACCACAGGCCGTCGTGGATCATCGTGTCGATCATCTCGGCGTGTCCGAGGCGCGAACCCTCCCGCGCGCTCGGCAGCACGTACGGAGCCTGGGTCATCGACTCCATCCCGCCGGCGACCACGACGTCGACCTCGCCCGCGCGGATCATCTGATCGGCGAGCGCGATCGCGGTGGTCCCGGACAGGCACACCTTGTCCACGTTCAGCGCCGGGACCTCCTTGGGGATCCCGGCGGCGATCGCGGCCTGCCGCGCGGTGATCTGCCCGGTGCCCGCGCGGATCACCTGTCCCATCACGACGTAGTCGACCTGGTCGGGCGCGACGCCCGAACGCGCGAGCGCCTCGCGGATCGCGACCGCGCCGAGGTCGACCGCCGACAACCCGGCGAAGGCGCCTCGGAACTTCCCGATCGGCGTTCGAGCACCCGAAACGATGACCGAACGGCTCATGGAACGAGTCTACCCTCGCGCCACCGCTCGAAGACCTCGAGCCCGTCGGGACAGAACGACTCGCGCGCGATCATCGCGTCGACCTCGTCGAACGGCACGAACGCCCCCCACGCGACCTCGCTCGGCTGCCACACGATCGGGCCGTCCCAGACCACGTCGTAGGCCCCGCCCCAGACCCGGCCGCTCGGCCCGTCGTACCGATGCAGGAACCGGAAGGTCGGATCCGCCGCGATGCCGAGTTCCTCCTCGAGCTCCCGTCGGGCGCACTCGTCGAACGACTCCCCCGCCGCGTTCACCCCACCGGCCACCACGTCGTAGAAGCCCGGGTAGACGTCCTTCGTCTCCGTCCGCCGATGGACGTAGAGCTCGCCGGCGGCATCCAGGACGACCACGTACGTGCATCGGTGCAGGAGGTTCTCGGTCCGTAGCCGCCTGCGGGGGACCACGCCGACGACCTCGTTCTCCTCGTCGACGACGTCGACGAGCTCGTCACCCGGATCCATCGACCTAGGGACGGTGTCGTTCGGCCCAGAAGTCCCAGCCGTCGATCTCGGGCAGCGGGAGCTCGAGCGCTCCGAGCGTCGAACAGATCTGCGTCCGATGGTCGTTCCCGTGATGGATCGCCTGGATCAGCAACATCGACTCCGCCGGATCCGTGTCCGGGTAGTCGTCCCGCCCGAGGATCGCCGCGTGCAGCCCGCCCGCCTCCAGGTCGTCCAGCGCCCGTCCCCATCGCTCCCGGTGTTCCGGGATCTCCGAGCGGAGCTGCGCGAGCGAGATCCCAATCCGATCGTCCGCCACCGGCGGCGAAGGATCCCGCAACCGCAGGAGGTACCGAGTATCCGCGTCGATCATGTGCGTCAGCGTGTCGATCATCGATCCATACGTCCCCGGAACCGACGCATCGAGCTGCTCGGCAGGGAGCACGCCGAGATGATGGATCAGAACCTCGGTCGCCCAAAGATGATGCTCGAACATCGACCGAAGCACATCCGAAGAAGAAGTCGTCATCCCCCGAACGATATCGCGCGAGCGCGCGCGCTGGCCGGGTTGGGAGGGGCACCGTCAGCGCGTCGTCGAGCGAAGCCGAAGCCCAAAGGTGTTCCGCGAGCACGGACCGAGCGCGTAGGCGAAGACGAGCAGCGCGGACGGCGCCCCGACCTACCCCGCGCCTACCTCGCAGCCGGATTCCGCGAATCCAGCACGAGCTCGATCTGCTGCATGATCTCGTCGCCCACGAGCTCGTCGCGGGCGATCAGCGAGTCCCGGAGCCCGATCACCACGTCGCGGTTCTCCTCGAGCAGCTTGGTGACCCGCTCCTTCTGGTCGGTGAGGATCTCCTCCACGCGGGCCTTGCCCTGCGAGTCGGCGAGGACCTTGCCCACCAGGTTCTTGGACCCGATCGGACCCTCGGCGATCGCGTCGAACGACACGAGCGAGCCCGCCATCCCGAACGACCCCACCATCTGCGCGGCGAGCGTCGTCGCCTGCTGCAGGTCGGAGGCGGGACCCGTCCCGCTCTCGCCGAAGAAGACGTGCTCGGCGACCAGACCGCCGAGGGCGATCGCGATGTTCGACTCGATCTCGGTGCGGGTTCGCGTGAAGCGCTCCTCCTCGTCCCCGTGCGCGAGCAGGCCGAGCGACAGCCGCCGCTTGATGATCGAAAGCACCTCGAGCCGCCGGCCCTTGCCGAGGAAGTACGCGACCGTGGCGTGACCCGCCTCGTGGGTCGCGACCGACACGCGGTCGGTCTCCGTGTACGTGACGGGCTGCTTGAAGCCGAGCTCCTCGGTCAGCTTGGCCTCGTGGATGTCCTGCACGTTCATCGACGTACGACCGTTGCGCAGCGCCATCAGCAGCGCCTCGTCCAACAGGTGCTCGATCATCACGGGGGTGTAGCCGAACGTCTCGTGCGCCAGGTCCTCGCGCGCGTGGTCGTCGTCCAGCTGCTGGTGGTGGGTCTTGCGGTCGAGGAAGAAGTCGATCAGCTCACGGCGGCCCGACTTCGACGGGAGATCGAAGTACAGCCGACGGTCGAACCGACCCGGCCGCAGGAGCGCGGGGTCGAGGTTGTCGGCGCGGTTCGTCGCCGCGATCAGCAGGATGTTGCTGTAGGTCGGCTTCGTCGCGGCGATCCGCTTCTCCGGCTTGCGGAACCCGTTCACCCACTCGATCATCCGCGCCTTGAACCGCGCTCCGAACGGCGGCTGGTCGAACGACTGCATCTGGATCAGCAGCTCGTTCACCATGCCCGAGCCGCCGGGACCCATGAAGGACGAGGCCACGCGTCCGAGGCCGGTCCCGTCCGGGCTCGCGTTCATGCCGCCGCGCTCACCGCCGATCGCGTCGATCTCCTCGATGAAGCCGATCGCGCCGCCTTCCTTCCGAGCGAGCTTGCGGAGGCGCCGGAAGAACGAGCGGATCTTCGCGTTCGTCATCCCGAACCACATCGACTGGAACGCCGGCGCGGCGCTGAACAGGAACGGGACCCCCGCCTGCTTGGCCATCGCCTTGGCGAGGTAGGTCTTGCCGGTCCCAGGAGGGCCCTCGAACAGCATCCCGCGTCGCGGGTTGCCGCCCAGCTGGTCGCGGAACGTCGCGTACCCGAGGAACACGTCGAGCGTGCGCCCCACCTCGTCGACCTGGTTGTCGAGCCCGCGCACCTCGTCGAGCCCGACCTCGATCTCCTCGGGCCGCACGATCTGATGCGGCGACCGGCCGCTGAACAGCGGCATCGCCATCATCAGCACGATCATGACCATGATCAGCGCGACCGGGGCGAAGATGATCGCCTCCGGACCCAGCGTCGGCATCTTGAACGGGTTGTCGGTGAGGTAGCGGTACCACAGGTAGAAGTCGACCACCGCGAGCACGACGATGAGCCGCGTCAGACGCCGCCGACGCGTCTTTTCGCGGACCTTGTTGACGTCTGCCCGGCCCTGGGCCACGGCGTCGGAGCCGTGCAGCACGGATGCGGTCGATCGATTCGTCTGCTTCACGTCCACCCCTCATGTCGTTCGGCGGCGAACCCATCCTATGCACGAGGACCGAAGGGCGCATCAGACCTTCGGCCTAGAGGAAGGGCTCCGGAGAGGCGGCCTACGCACCGTGCACGAGCCGGTTCTGTCCGTGGATCCGTCAGCCGCTATCGTGCGTGGCGATGGCCAGGAAGAAGCTCCAGCCCGTGACCAGGGAGGACGCGCGGGCGATCGGCGCGATGCTCAGGGGTCTCCGGCGGGCCGCCGGGTACCGGGCGGTCCAGGACGCGGCGGGTGCCGGCGGGTTCCCGGCCGCCCGCCAGACGATCTACGCCTACGAGCGCGGAGGTCTCACGCCCTCGCTCCACCAGTTCCTCGAGATCACCGAGTTCTACGCGCTGCATCCGTCCCGCGGCGACGGCGCCAAGGCCGAGGACGACCTGCGCGCCCAGGCGGTGGCCGCCGTGACCCGAGCCCTCACGTTGCCCGCCTACCACGTGAAACAGGCGCATGAGCTGATGGAACGGCTCCAGCCACCGCTCACCGAGGGCCGGCGGCGCACGCGACGGAGCTCGTGATGCTGACGCAGATCGACCACGTCGGGATCGCGGTCACGGATCTGGACGAGGCGGTCGAACGGTACCGGCGCACGTTCGGCCTCGAGCCCGTGCACCGCGAACGGATGGCCGACCAAGGGGTCGAGGAGGTGCTGTTCCCGGTGGGCGAGTCGTACGTCCAGCTGCTCGGGGCGCTGGGACCCGACACGCCGGTGGGACGGTTCCTCGACAAGCGCGGGCCCGGCGTGCATCACCTCGGGTACCGCGTCGCGAACGTGACCGAGGCGCTCGGGCGCCTGCGGGCCGAGGGTGCGACGCTGATCGACGAGACGCCGCGCACGGGTTCGCGGGGCACGACGATCGCGTTCGTGCACCCCAGGAGCATGGGCGGGGTGCTGGTCGAGCTCGTGCAGGAGCCGGACCGAGCGACCTAGGGCCGAGCGATCAGGGGAGGTCGGTCAGGCCGCGTTCGGGCGCGTTGATCAGCACCGCGACGTTGCCCTCCGGCAGGGCGCCCTGCTCCATCAACCGATGCGCGAGCCCCGACTCCTCGTAGTCGTACGCGTGCCCGAGCGTCGTCGTGACGCGGCCCTCGCGGACGAGGTCGTTGAACGCGGACGCCTGCTCGTCGTTGAACAGGTGGGAGCCCTGGTACCGCTTCTGCAGGTACCACAGGTACCGAACGTCCACCATCGTGTCGTACCCGGTGGTCCCGGCGCAGATCACGACCATGCCCCCGCGCTCGCACACGAAGATCGAGGTCGGGATCGTGTCCTGTCCCGGGTGCTCGAACACGATGGTCGGGTTCGTGCGTTCGCCGACGACGTCCCAGATCGCCTTCCCGAACCCCTTCGCGCCCTCGAACCACGTCTTCCACTCGGGGGCGTCCCACGCCGGGGGCACGCCCCAGTGGTCGAACGCCGTCCGGTCGATGAACCCGATCGCGCCCTGCTCCACGGCGAACGCGCCCTTCTCGGCCGACGACACGACCGCGACGGCCTTCGCTCCGGCGAGCGCCACGAGCTGGACCCCGAGGGACCCGAGCCCGCCCGAGGCGCCCCACACGAGCACGACGTCGCCCTCCCCCACGGTGTTCGGCGGCCAGCCGTGGAGCATCCGATAGGCGGTCGCGCCGGTGAGGGTGGGCGCCGCGGCCTCCTCCCAGGTGAGGCCGTTCGGCCTTGGGCAGGCACTGATGCGCCTGCACCTTGGTGAACTGCGCGAACGAACCCCAGCACGTGTCGTAGCCCCACACCCGGAACGACGGCGCGAGGCCCGGGTCCCTGCCGGCGATCACCCACGGGTCCTCGAGGTCCCACTGGCCGGCGTGGACGACGACCCGGTCGCCAACGCGGACGTTCGTCACGCGTTCGCCGACCGCGTACACGACGCCGGCCGCGTCCGAGCCCACGATGTGGAACTCGGTCGGCTCGCCCCACCGCGCCTGGGTCTTGGTGACGTCGACCGGCACGCCGCGCGCGGCCCACACGTTGTTGAAGTTCACGCCCGCGGCCATGACCATCACGAGCGCCTCGTCGGGACCGATCGACGGGACGTCGATCACCTCGTCGCGGATCGCGTCGTTCGGATCGCCGTAGCGCTCGGGCCGGACCAGCTGGGCGTGCATGCTCGGCGGGACCTCGCCCACCGGCGGGATCTCGCCGACGTCGTACACATCCTTGGCCATGCTCGCTCCGTTCGCGGTCGCGGGTTCGGCCGACGATAGGCGAGCCTCGGCGGACGCGGCAACGCCGGGCGCGTCAGGGACGCGGTCGCTCAGGCCGTCTCGCGTGTCGCGCTCGACGGACACGTGAGCGAGCGTGGGCACCAGGTGCAGTACGGACCGGGCGTGAGCGCCCCGGGCCGTCCGGCCGCGGAGGCGGCGGCCGCTCGGATCGCCTCGATCACGCGGTCCGCGGCGCGGTCCAGGACGCGTTCGTCGACGTCCTCGGCCTGCCACTCGCCCGACTCCAGGTACAGCGTCGCGACGCGGTACGGCGGGATCCCGAACCGCAGCCCGAGCAGGAGCGCGTAGAAGCGCATGTCCTCGGCGTGCTCGGGCCAGGCCCGTCCCGTCTTCAGGTCGATCGCGAGCCGCGTGGCCCGCGCCGCCCCGTCCGCCCGTCCCGAACCCAGGACCAGGTCGAGCTGCCCCGACAGCACGACCGTGCCACCGAGGAGCTCGACGCGCACGTGCCACTCGGTCGACGGCGCGAGCTCGCGCCGCATCTGCCGGAGCGGCGGCATCGTCGAGCGGAACAGCTCGAGCGTCTTGGCCGCGTCCATCAGGTTCTCGTCGCGGCGCAGGGTGTCGAGCCCACCCCAGTACGCGGAGAAGGCGCCGTCCTCGGTCAGACGCTCGGCCGCCTGCTCGACCAGGTCGTGGGGTTCGCGCTCCTCGCGCCCCGCCACCTCGAGCTCGATCGCCTTGTGCGCGAGCCGGCCCGCCGCCGTCCGGGCCGAGAACGTGAACGGCGCGCGCTCACCGGCGCGGACGGCGTCGAACAACCCCGGGCAGCGGTGAAGGTCGCTCAGGTTGGACTTGCCGAGCCACAGCGGCTCCGGCGGCTCGAACGCGCGTGCCGCCTCCTCGATCCGGTCCCGGACCCGGAGCACCGCATCGACCGCGAACACCGGCCGTTCGTCCGTGCCGATGAGCCCCTCCAGCGTCCGGCGCTGGGCGGGCGTGAGCTCGGCGGTCGCCTGCATGCGGCGGATGGTAGGAGTAGCCACCGACATGGCCGAGACGCCCGACGACATCCTGCGAGCCCTGGCGGACCCCGAGCGTCTCGCGATCGCCGGCCACCTCGCGCGTTCGAGCGGCGCCGCGGCCGCGATCGCTGATGCGCTCGACCTGCCGCTGTCGCGCGTGCGCAAGCACCTGAACCGGCTGGCCGCCGCGGGCATCGTCCGGCTCCAGGACGACCGGCGGACGTACCGGCTGGACGCCGAGACGTTGCGCTGGGCCGCGGAGCAGGTCGGGCCGCCTCGGGACGCCGGGCTCGCCCTCGGCGCGGCGAGCGAGGACGAGGAGGCCGTGCTGCGCGCGTTCTTCCGCGACGGCCGTCTGACCGAGGTCCCCGCCAAGGAGTCGAAGCGTCGGATCGTCCTCGAACGGATCGCGCTCGAGTTCGAGCCGGGCGTCGACTACGACGAGGCGACCGTGAACGCGATCGTCGGACGCTTCTCCACGGACCACGCCGCGCTCCGCCGCCACCTGGTCGACGAGGGGTTCCTCGACCGCGACCATGGCCGCTACTGGCGCAGCGGCGGCCGCGTCGACGTCTAGCGGGTCGGTAGGCGTTCCCATCGCGGCTTCGCCTCGGAGCAACCCGTCGGTCGTTCCGCGTACTGCTAGGGTCCGTCGTCGTGCGCATCCCCCGTCTCACCCTCGTGCGGATCCTCGTCCCCACCGTCGCCCTGACCCTCCTGCTCCCCGCGACCTCCGCGTTCGCCGGCGAAGCGACCGGCCCATGCGACCTCACCCGGAAGGCCGACGAGACCATCCGGAGCAAGATGGAGCGGCTGATCGTGTGCGCCACCGACCGGTGGGAGGTCGGCGGCGGATCCCAGCGCGCGATCTGCGTCGCGGAGGCCGAGAGCGACCTGAACCCGCAGATGACGTCCACCAACGGCGACTATGTCGGCCTGTTCCAGCACCTCGCCGACGCCTGGCCGGATCGCTACGACTCGTGGACGCGTCCCGCCTGGAACCTGAACGAGAGCGCGCTCTCGGGCCGGACGAACACCATCGTCACGATCCGCATGGTCAACGCCGACGGGTGGGGACCGTGGAGAGGTGCGGGCGACTGCTTCCAGCCGGGATCTCGGGCACGAGGGTCGCTCCGCTAGACTCCGGAGGATCATGGCCAAGACCGAGGATCGTCCCCAGCCTTCGGTACGCACGGTCGAGGACCGCATCGAAGAGCTCCGCAAGCGTCGCGCCGCCCTGCTCGACGGCTCCCGCAAGGACGCCGTGCGCAAGCAGCACGAGAAGGGCAAGCTCACGGCGCGAGAGCGCGTCGAGCTCCTCGTGGACCGGGACTCGTTCCAGGAGACCGACCCCTTCGCCGTGCACCGCTCCCACGACTTCGGGATCGAACGCAACCGCCCCGCCGGCGACGGCGTCATCACCGGCTACGGCACCGTGGACGGCCGCAGGGTGTTCGTCGCCTCGCAGGACTTCACGGTGTTCGGCGGCTCGCTGGGCGAGATCCACGCGCAGAAGATCTGCAAGGTCCAGGACCTCGCGATGTCGACCGGAGCTCCGTTCATCCAGATCAACGACTCGGGCGGCGCTCGGATCCAGGAGGGCGCCGCGAGCCTCGCCGGGTACGGCTACGTGTTCGAGCGCAACGTGCGCGCCTCGGGCGTGATCCCGCAGATCAGCGTCATCATGGGCCCGTGCGCAGGCGGCGCCGTCTACTCCCCCGCGATCACCGACTTCACGTTCATGGTCCGCGAGACCTCGCACATGTTCATCACCGGTCCCGACGTGATCAAGGCGGTGACCGGCGAGGAGGTCACGTTCGAGGAGCTCGGCGGCGCGATGACGCACGCCAGCCGTTCGGGGGTCGCGTCGTTCGTGAGCCAGGACGAGGAGGAGTGCCTCGCGATGGTGCGCCACCTCCTGTCGTACCTCCCGTCCAACAACCTGGAGGACGCGCCGGCGTTCGCGCCGGTGGACGATCCCGATCGCCACGACGAGGGGCTGACGCACGTGATCCCGGACTCGGCGCGCGAGCCGTACGACATGCACGAGGTGATCCGCCGCATCGTGGACGACGGCGACTTCTTCGAGGTCTTCCCGTTCTGGGCGATGAACGTCGTGACGGGGTTCGCGCGGCTGGACGGTCGAGCCATCGGGATCGTCGCCAACCAGCCGAAGGTGCTCGCGGGCACGCTCAACATCGACGCGTCCGAGAAGGCCGCGCGGTTCGTGCGGACGTGCGACGCCTTCAACATCCCGATCGTCACGTTCGTCGACGTGCCGGGGTTCCTGCCGGGCACCGACCAGGAGTACCAAGGCATCATCCGCCACGGCGCCAAGCTGCTCTACGCGTTCACCGAGGCGACGGTCCCGAGGCTCACCGTGATCACGCGCAAGGCGTACGGCGGCGCGTACCTCGTGATGAACTCGAAGCACCTGCGGGCCGACGTGTCGTTCGCGTGGCCGACGGCGGAGATCGCCGTGATGGGGCCGGAGGGCGCGGTGAACGTCGTGTTCCGCAAGCAGATCGAGAAGGCCGAGGACCCGGTCGCCGCGCGCGCCGAACTGATCCAGCAGTACCAGGCGAAGTTCGCGACGCCCTACATCGCGGCCGAACGCGGGTTCATCGACGACGTGATCGAGCCCGCCGAGACCCGGCCCCGCCTGATCAAGGCGCTCCGGATGCTCTCGACCAAGCGCGAGACGATCCCGGCTCGCAAGCACGGGAACATCCCGCTGTGAGCGACGACCGCCGCTTCGAGCTCCCCGAGGACCTCACGCTGGACGAGGAGCGCGCGATCATCCGGGCGCTCGAGCGCTACTTCGCGCAGGAGAGCCCCCACCCCCACCCGTGGGTCCTCGCGGGCCGGATCGACGCGACGGGGTTCGGGGCCCTGCAGGCCCGACACCACACGGATACGCCGTGGCGGCGCTTCCGCGACGTGCCGTTCGCCCGCAAGGGCGTCCCCCCGCAGTCGGGCCGCGGCGACGCGGGGTAGATGACCGCGTCGAAGACCGCATCCGCGATCCGCGGGCGCGACGCCGCCCTGGAAGCGTTCCGGGCCGAGGGATGCTCGGAGCCGAGGTCGTGGGGCAACGGACCCGGCGACAGCTACGGCCGGCACGCCCACGGGTTCCACAAGGTCCTGTTCTGCCTCGAAGGTTCGATCAGGTTCCACCTGGACGACGTGGACGTGGAGCTCAGGGCGGGCGACCGCCTGGACATCGAGCCGGACACCGAGCACGGGGCGACGGTCGGGCCGGACGGATGCTCGTGCGTGGAGGCCTCGCGATGAGGGTGGCCGCGCACGTCGACCAGCTGTTCTTCTCCGTGCCAGGCGGCGTCGGCACCTACATCCGGAACCTGATGCCGGCGCTCGTGGGGCGCGAGCCGTCGCTCGAGCTCACGCTCTTCCACGCGAGGTTCGAGACGCCTCAGCCCTCCGAGGCGTGGATGGAGGGGTTCGCCGAGGAGGAGCTCGACGGCTCGATCCGGAGCCTGTACCCGCGGTGGAACCTGACGGGGAGACCCTCGCTCCCGGCGTCGATACGCTCGGCCGATCTCGTGCACGCGATGAGCGCGTCCGCCGTCCCGCCGGCGGCCGAGGGCCAGCGGCTGGTCGTCACCGTGCACGACCTGGCGTTCGACCGCTACCCCGGCCTGTTCCCGAGGGCGTGGCGAGCGATGTACCGGCTCGGGCTGCGCGCGGCCGTGCGGCGCGCGGACGCGATCGTGACGCCGTCGCGCACCACCGCCGAGGACGTCCTGTCGCGGACGAACGTCGACCCGCGCAAGCTCCACGTGATCCCCGAGGCCGCCGCGTTGCCGACGAGCGACGTCGACGTGGGCGAGACCCTGTCGCGCCTGAAGGTCCGCCCGCCGTACGTGCTGTTCGTCGGCACGATCGAACCGAGGAAGAACCTGGTGCGGCTGGTCCGCGCGTACCGGCGAGTGGCCGCGACGGGCGTGCCGCACGCGCTCGTGCTGGCGGGTCCACTCGGCTGGCACCACGAGAGCCTGATGCGCGAGCTCGCGCTCGAGGGTCCTGGCGAGATCGTGATGACCGGCGCGCTCTCGCCCGGCGAGCTCGACGCCGTCTACCGTGCGGCGGAGGCGTTCGTGTACCCCTCGGTGTACGAGGGGTTCGGCCTCCCGGTGCTCGAGGCGATGAGCCGCGGGGTCCCCGTCGTGGCCTCGGCGACGTCCTCGCTCCCCGAGGTCACGGGCGATGCGGCACTCGGCGTGAACCCGCGTTCGGTGCGCGAGATCGCCGCCGCGATCGCTTCGCTGGTCGGCGATGTCGCCCTCGCCGAACGCCTGGCCGACGCGGGGCGCCGACAGGCCGAACGCTTCTCGTGGGACGAGACCGCGCGGATGACCCTCGAGGTGTACGAACGGGCCCTCGACGCGAAGTGAGGGCGGTCAGCCCTCGTAGTCGTAGAAGCCGCGGCCGACCTTCCGGCCCAGACGCCCGGCCGTGACCATCCGCCGCAGCAGCGGCGGCGGCGCGTAGGTCGGCTCCTTGAACTCCTCGAACAGCACGTTCGCGATGAACAGGTGCGTATCGAGCCCGATCAGGTCGATCAGCTGGAGCGGCCCCATCGGGTGGTTCAGACCGAGGTGCACCGCCGTGTCGATGTCCTCGCGCGTCGCGAACCCGTCCTCGAGCATCCGGATCGCGCCGTTGAGGTACGGGATCAGGAGCGCGTTCACGATGAAACCGGCCCGATCGCGGGACTCGACGGTCGTCTTGCCGAGCACCACCCCGTAGGCGCGCCCGAACGCCATCGTGTCGTCCGAGGTCGAGATCGCCCGGACGAGCTCGATCAGCCCCATCACGGGGACCGGGTTGAAGAAGTGCATCCCCAGCACCTTCTCGGGGCGCGACGTCGCGGCGCCCAGATCGGCGATCGGGATCGACGAGGTGTTGCTGGCCAGGATCACCTCGGGCTTGGTGACCTCGTCGAGGCGGCGGAACATCCCGACCTTGGTGTCGTGATCCTCCGTCGCGGCCTCGATCACGAGATCCACGTCGGACAGGTCCTGCACGTCCGTGGTCAAGGAGACGCGCCCGAGCACCGCATCACGCTCCTCGGCGTCGAGCCTCCCTCGTTCGACCGCGCGGAGCGTCGAGGTCTCGACGCGTTGCCGGCCGCGCTCGACGAGCTCGTCGCTCGTCTCGAGCACGACCGCGTCCTGCCCCGCCCGAGCCACGACCTCGGCGATCCCCGAACCCATCAGGCCGCACCCGATGACCCCGACCGTCCGAACGCCCTCTGCGCGCATCGCTCCCCGTCGCCTCTGTCAGGTGGCAAGCGTACAATCCAGCCGAGTCGCACCGAGGAGATCGTTCGGCGTGCGTGAAGGACCTAGGCTCCGAGGCTTCCCGATCTTCGGCACGGCCGCGGCCGGGCTGGTGCTCGGGCACGCGCTCGCTTACCTGATCGCCATCCCCGACCCCCATCAACGCGTGTTCGCCCTGCAGCGCACGGGTCACGCGTACCTCCCCGCGCTCGACCAGGCCGTCCTGATGCTGGTGGTCGCCGGCATGGCGGCGGTCGTGGTCCGCGCGTTCGCCCAGCTCGGGCGACGGGACCGAACGGTTCGGGCGCCTCGCGAGGGTCCTCGTCGTCGCCCAGACGTGCGCGTTCGTCGCGCAGGAGGTGCTGGAGCGCCTCGTCTCCCACGCGCCGCTCGGTGGTCTCGCGCACGATCACATCCTGGTCACCGGGATCGCCGTCCAGGTCGTCGTCGCGATCATCGCGGCGGGGATCCTGTGGCTGTTCGCTCGGACGGCCTCGCGTCTCGCGGCCGTGATCGCGACCCGCACCCGGCTCCCCCGTGTCCGCGTGGTGTTCACCCTTCCCGTCACCGCCCGGCGCCCGCACGTCCCGCTGTTCGCGACGGCGGGCAACGTTCGAGCACCACCCTCCTCCTGACGTCCCCTCGTCGAACACATCCACGCGCGGCTCGCACGCCGTGCCGGAACGTCGGAGGTCCATCATGTGGGAACGATCCAAACGACCCCTGTCGGCCGCCGCCCTCGTCGGGGCGCTCGTGCTGCTCTCGGCGGCACCGGCGTTCGCGCACGAGTCGCGCAACCTGGGTGACCTCGAGATGGAGGTCGGGTGGGGAACCGAGCCCGCGTTCGCGGGTGAGGTGAACAGCGTCCAGGTGCTCCTGGTCCACGACGGGCAGCCGGTCCTCGATCTCGCCGATACGCTCGGCGTCGAGGTCGCGTTCGGTGACACGACGACGCCGCTGACGCTCGAACCGTTCTTCGGGGAAGGCGAGGGCACGCCCGGGGACTACCGCGCGTGGTTGATCCCGACGAGCGCCGGACGGTACACGTTCCATCTCTCCGGAACGGTCGACGGCGAGGACGTCGACGAGACCTTCCGGTCGGGTCCCAACACGTTCGACGACGTCGAAAGCCCGCAGTCGGTCGAGTTCCCCGACCAGCAGCCGACGAGCGGGGAGCTCGCCGACCGGATCGACCGGGTGGAGCCGCGGCTGGCGAGCGCGATCGGCGACGCGCAGGCCGATGCGCAGGCCGCCGCCGACGATGCCTCGAGCGCGAAGACCTTCGGCCTGATCGGGATCCTGGTCGGCGTGATCGGTCTGATCGTGGCGATCGTCGCGCTGGTCTCGTCGCGGCGGACGAAGGCCGCCTGACCCCGATGCTCGCCCACGCGGGCGGCGCGCCCGAGTTCGTCTCGACGGGCCTGGTCGGCCTCGGGTTCGTGACGGGCTGGATCGGTCTCAGCCGGCTGCGCGGGCGCGGGTTCGGTTCGCTCCCGAGATGGAGCGCGATCGGGCTGGTCGCCGTGGTACCGGTGATCCTGGTGGCGTCCGTCGTCGTGCCCTCCCGCGTGTGGCCGCCGCCGGCCGCGATCCGGCCGGCGTCGACGGCCACGATCGCGTTCGACCGGCCGACCGCCGGCGAGACCGAGACCGGAACGACGATGGAGGTTCGCCTCGACCTGCGGGGCGGGACGATCGTGCCGAGCTCGACCACGACGCTCACGCCCACCACCGGGCACATCCACGTGTTCGTCGACGGCGCGATCGTCTCGATGACCTACGGGAAGGACCAGCGGATCCCGATCGGCGACCTGGCGCCCGGGCCACATCGGTTGCAGGCCGAGTTCGTCGCTGCCGACCACGCGCCCTTCGCGCCACGGGTCACCGCGAGCGTGGTCTTCGTGAAGGAGCCCGCTTGAGGCGCGTCGCGCTCGTCCTCGCGGCGGCGGCGATCGGTGCCGCGTGGCTGGTGGGAGTCACCGTCCCGTCGGGTGCCCATGCGGCGATCGAGTCCACCGACCCAGCGAACGGTCAGCTCCTGGACCAGTCGCCCGGCCAGATCGTCCTGCGGTTCACCGAGCCACCCGACCTCGAGCTGACGATCGTGGGCGTCGTGAACGGTTCGGGCGCTTCGGTCCCCACCGGAGCTCCTGAACGGGCGCCCGGGTCGAACCGCGAGGTGCGCGTCCGCCTCGAACCCGTGCCGGACGGCGTCTACACGGTCACCTGGCGCACGGTCTCGGCGACCGACGGCCACGTGACCGCCGGGGCGTTCTCGTTCGGCGTCGGCGTCTCCCCCGGCGACGTGAAGCCCGTCGAGCAGACCGGCAGCGGGACACCGACCCCCACCGCCGGCGCGATCGCCGGCCGGTGGATGCTCTACGTGGGGCTCGTCATCCTGTTCGGCGCGGCCGTGACGGGCCTGCTCGCGTTCGGTCCGAAGGCGAACGCCCGGCCGTGGCTCCTCGGTGTGGCGTGGGCGCTGGCGGCGCTCGGCGTGGTCGCGATGACCCAGGCCGAACGCTCGTCGGTCAGGGTGCCGCTCGGGACGCTGCTCTCGTCCGAGGCGGGCGGGAAGTTCTTGTTGCTCGCGGTCGCCGTCGCGATCACCGGGGTGGCCGCGCTCGCAGCGGCGCTGAGGCCCGGGCGCGCCACCCTGGTGGCGCTCGCCGTCACGGCGGCGGGCGCGATGCTCGCGCGGGCAGCGGGCGGCCACGCGGCCGGCTCCGCGGTGACCGTCGCCACGCAGTGGCTGCATTTCGTCGGGGTCGGGGCGTGGATCGGTGGCCTCGTGTGGCTGGTGGTCGGACTCGTTCGGCGGCTCCAGCCGGCGCAGGTGCGTCGCTACTCGCAGCTGGCGGGGGCCGGGCTCGTGATCGTGGTCGTCTCGGGCGTGCTGCGTTCGACCAACGAGCTCGGATGGGGGTGGTTGCTACACCCGTTCCGGAGCGACTACAGCACCACGCTCGTCGTGAAGCTCGCGATCGTCGTGGTGCTCATCGCGCTCGGCGCGGTGAACCGCTATCGCAACGTCGCCCGGTTCGAGGAGGGTGAGCCGCGCCCGGTGCTCCGCACCGCCGGCGGCGAGCTCGCGCTCGCGGTCTGCGTGTTCGCCGCGACCGCCCTGCTCACCGGTCTGCCGCCGCAGCCGAACGCCGAGGCGCCGCACGCGCCCCGGCCGCTCGTGGTGAAGGGTTCGGACTTCGCCACGACCACGCGCGTCGAACTCCGGATCACCCCCGGCACCGTCGGCCCGAACACCTTCGTCGCAAGCGTGACCGACTACGACACCGGCCAACCGGTCGACGCCCGGCGGGTCTCGATGACGTTCGAGCTGGCGGGGCAGCCGGACGTGACCTCGACCCTCGATCTCGAGCCGGGTCACCACGACACGTGGGAGGCCTCGGGCACCGCGCTCGCACAACCGGGGACCTGGACGGTTACGGTGCTGGTGGAGGGGGCGGGCAGTTCCGTCGAGATCCCGCTCGAGGTCACACCGAAACCGCCGGACCAGAACATCGTCGTCTCGCGCGTGCCCGGCCAGCCGGACCTGTACACGATCACGCTCGAGGGCGGCGTGCAGATCCAGTCCTACGTCGACCCGGGCGAGCCCGGCCGGACGAACCAGGTGCACGTGACGGCGTTCGACGCGGGCGGGAAGGAACTCCCGCTCCGCGGCGTCACGCTCACGATCCATCCGCCGGACGCGGAACCGTTCGAACCCGAGATGCTGCGCTTCGGGCCCGGGCACCTGGCCGCGAACATCGACCTGACACCGGGGACCTGGTCGTTCGACATCGCGGCGCATGCCAAGGATGGCGCCGAGCTGGTGGCCTCGTTCCAGCAGACGTTCCCAGGATGAGCCGAGCGCGAAGGGAGTACGCGTGCCGAAGCACCGGATGATCGCGATCGCGATGACGATGGCCCTCGCCTTGGCCGCCTGCGGGGGGTCGGACGACGGAGGAGCAACCGGGGCGACGGGAGCGACCGCGTCCACGGGCGACCGCCCGAGCAGCACCGCGAAGCTGTCGATCGTGGCGCCGAAGGTCGGCGAGGTCGTGCACGGCTCGAACGTCGACCTCCGCGTGAAGCTCCAAGGCGCGAAGCTCGTCCCGGCGACCACGACGCACATCGTTCCGGACGAGGGACACCTGCACGTGATCTTGGACGACACGCTGATCTCGATGACCGAGGGCCTCGAACAGACGATCCCCGACGTCACACCCGGCGAACACCGGATCATGGTCGAGTTCGTCGCGAGCGATCACGCGCCGTTCGACCCGCGGGTGGTCTCGGTCGTCGCGTTCGAGGTCAAGCCGTGAGCGCGCGCGCCGAGGGCCCGAGGCTCGCGCGCCGGGGAGCACGGGGCGGCGACGATCGTCGTCCTCGTCGGCGTCGCGGTGCTCGTCCTGCGGCCGTTCGTCGACGCGGCCCCGAGCACGCGCACCGCGTTGTTCGCGGCGTCGTACCTCACGATCGGGCTGGCCTCGCTGGCGGTCCCCCTGGAGCGCGACCGGGCCCGGATGTCGCCGGGGCTCACGCTGCTGCTGGGGTTCGGGGCCGTCGTCGCGGCGGCGAGCGTCTCGGGGTCCCCGGTCCCGCTCCCGTGGAGCGCGGCCGCCCTCCCGCTCTCGGTGCTGGCGGCCGTGGCCGAGGAGGCACTGTTCCGCCGCCTCGCGTACGGCCGGCTCGAACGGTTCGGGGCGACGGTCGCGATCGTGGGCTCGGCGCTCCTGTTCGGGCTCGTCCACGTGCCGGCGTACGGTCCGGCCGTGCTCCCCGTCGACGTGGGAGCCGGGTTGCTCTTCGGGTGGCAGCGGTGGGCCTCGGGGACGTGGACCGTCCCGGCGGCGACCCACGCGTTCGCGAACGCCCTGGTGGTGCTCCGATGAGGCGCGGCGCGGGTCTGGTGGTGGCGCTGGCGATGCTCGCCGGCGTCTCGTGCACGTCCTCCTCGCCCGAGCCGATCCGGATCGGCGCGGTGTATCCGCTCTCGGGCGCCCAGGGTCCGGGGGGCGTCGACGAGTTCGACGGCGTGCGGCTCGCGGTCCAGCTCGTGAACGCCGACGGCGGCGTGGGCGGGCGCCCGGTCGAGCTCGTCCCCGTCGACACCCCGAGCGCCGACGCGGCGCCCGGCGCGATCGCGCAGCTCCACGACGACGGCGTGCGCCTGGTGTTCGGGAGCTACGGGAGCACGATCTCGGAGCCGGCCGCCGAGGCGTCCGCGCGACGGGACATGCTGTTCTGGGAGACCGGCGCGGTGGGCGAGATGACCGGCCGTGGCGCCGGCGAGCTGGTGTTCCGCGTCGCGCCCTCGGGGGCGATCCTGGGTCGGAACGCGATCGCGTTCGTCGCCGACGAGTACGCCCCGGTGCTCGACGTCGACCCGACTGGGCTCCGGTACGCGGTCACGTTCGTGGACGACGCGTACGGGCGCGCGGTGGCGCAGGGCGCGCTCGACGAGCTCGCGGCTCGCGGCTACGACGTCGTCGGGAGGTTCGGGTACGACCCGCGGGACGTGAACATGCACGCGTTCGTCCACGACCTCGCCGGAAGCAGGCCGGACGTCGTGTTCGTCTCCGCGTACCTGCACGACGCGATCGCGATGCGGCGCGAGATGGTGCGACAGGGTCTGGACGTGCTCGTGGGGATCGGGACGTCCTCGAGCTACTGCATGCCGAAGTTCGGCTCGACGCTCGGGAAGGACGCGGTCGGGCTGTTCGCCTCGGACAAGCCGGCCTCGGGGGCGCTCAACGTCGACGGCCTCACCCCCGACGGTCGGGCCCTGCTCGAACGCGCACAGACCGCGTACACCCAACGCTTCGGCGGCGAGATGACCGCCGCGGCGCTCGCGGGCTTCTCGGGCGCCTGGGCGCTGCTGCACGATGTGCTCTCCACGGCCGCTCAACCGACGCCGGCGGCGATCGCCACCGCCGCGAACGCCGTCGACCTGCCGCAGGGCTCGTTGCCCAACGGCAGCGGGTTGCGGTTCGGCGAGCCCGGCACCGTGACGGCGGGCGCGAACGTCCTCGCGAGCAGCGTGGTCTGGCAGTGGCAGGCGCCCGGCGAGTACGCGGTGGTCTGGCCGCAGCGGTACGCGACCAGCCCGATCGAGCGGCTCGACCCGCTGCCGTGACCGTCCGGTCGCGCGCGCTCGGCGCGGGTCTCGCGATCGCTCGTGGTCTACGCGGTGTCGGCGCTGTGGTCCGGACACCTCAGCCCGCTCGCGAGACGCCCGCTCCTGGACGGGCTCGCGCCCCCGACCGCGTATCGATGGGTCCAGCCGCCCCCCGAGCTCGCGGCGACCAACCAGAAGCCGACACCCGGCACCTTCACGGTGGAGCTGGGGAACGACGGGAGCAAGACCGCGGTGGTCACCACCGACGACGCGCAGGTCACGGTGATCCTGCCCGCGGGGTCGTTCGCGAGCGCCGAGGGCGAGCGCTCGGTCGAGGTGACCGTCGAACCCCTCGCGGGGGCGATCGCCCACCCCGACGAACCGTTCCACGTCGTGGGGAACGCCTACCTGCTCGACGCGACCTACCGGCCCTCGGGCGACGAGGCCAAGCTCGAGAGCCTCGCGACCGTGGTGTTGGTCTACCCGCTGCTCGCGAACGACCACGGCAGCCACTCGATCATCTGGTCCACGACCGGCGATCGGTGGAAAGCGCTCGAGACGGACGACCTGCCGAGCATCCAACAGGCGGGCGGCGACATCCGCGAGCTCGGCTACGTCTCGGTGGCGGGGCAGCCGGCCTCGCCGACCGCCGGGACGGGGACCTCCGGGGGCGGATCGTCCGCGGCCACGATCGCGATCGTGGCGGGGCTGGTCGTCCTCGCGGTCGTCGCGGCCGTGTTGCTGCGGAGGGGCTCGCGATCAGCGTCGGGTTCGGTCGACGGACGGCGCCGGCGCTAGCAGACCTGCGACAGGAGCGGGAACGGGTTCACCGCGTCGCCGATCACGCTGTAGCCGTACGGGCTCTCCGGCCAGTTCGACGGGATCACGTTCGGGTGCCACTCGAAGTGGTCGTGCGGCGTCGAGGTGTCGCCGGTCGCGCCCACGTACCCGATCACGTCGCCCGCGGAGACGTTCCCCGTGAACCCGGGCTGCATCAGGTGGGCGTTGTAGGTGTACCCGAGGTCCCCGTACACGTTGACCGAGTTGCCGCCCAGGCCGTTGTAGCCGGCCTGCGCGTACCCGTCGAAGGTCGCGTAGATCGGCGTCCCCTGCGGGGCGATGATGTCGTTGCCGGCATGCGGGTGGTAGCCGCCCGCGTACCGCGGCGCCCCGAACCCGTCGTAGACCGCGTGGGGCTGACCGACCGGGCAGACCTTCAGGATCGTGCCGGCGTGGAAGTCCAGACCGGTGAGCGCGGCGAGCTCCTGCTGGTACTGCTTCTCGAGCTTCTTGACGAGCTCCTCGGCGCGGGCCATCTTCGCGTCCAGCTCGTCGAGCGCGGCCTGCTGCTCGGCGAGCTTGGCCTTCAGCGCGGCCTCCGCCTCCTGGACCTTCTGGAGCGCCCGCGCCGCTCGCTCCTGGAGCTGCTGCTGCTCGTCCTTGCGGGCCGCCAGGGTGTTGCGGACGTTCTGGACCTCCGTCGCGAGGTCGGCGTCCTCCTGGCTCAGGGCGTTCACGTACTCCATCCGGGCGGACAGGTCGGCGATCGAGCTGGCGCCGAGCAGGAACTCGAGCCCCGAAGCGGGCCCGGAGATGTAGGCATCCCTGGCGCGCTCCTCGAGATCGGCCCGCAGCCCCTGGTACTGCACCTGCGCGTCGGTCAGCGCGGCCCGCGTGTCCTGGAGGTCGGCCGTGATCTGCTGCCACTCGCCGTACGCGGCCTCCTTGCGTTCGGCGATGCGCTGGGCCTCGAGCAGGAGGGCGCTGACGACCCGCTGCTGCGACTCGATCTCACCCTTGAGCTGCTCGAACTCCGCCTTGGCGTCTTCGAGCTTCTGCTTGGTGGTCGGCTCGGCGAGCGCGACCTGCGCGGCCGACGTCAGGAGCGCCAGCGCCGCCACCACCGCGAGGGCGCGGCGGAACACGACGGGCGAACCTGAGTGGTTTTCGGCCATTGGGGAGGCCCTTCCTATCGGACGGCCGAGCGGGGTGTCAACCGTGCTCGCTGGAACCCCTCGTTGCAACCATCCTCGGCGGCCTTCTCGGCACGCTTGAGACGCAGGCACGATCCGTGCCTGGGACCTGCCTACAGCTCGGTCCCCGGCAGGCCGAGTGCCCGGGCGATCAGCACCCGCTGGATCTCGCTGGTGCCCTCGCCGATCTCGAGCACCTTGGCGTCGCGGTAGAAGCGGGCCACCGGGAAGTCCTCGACGAACCCGTAGCCGCCGTGGACCTGCACGGCCTCCCGCGCGCTCGAGACCGCGACCTCGCTCGCGAACAGCTTGGCGATCGACGCCTCGGTGGCGAACGGCCGCCCGCGGTCGCGGAGCCACGCCGCGCGCTGGTACGCGAGCCGGGCCGTCTCGACCCCCACCCGCATGTCGGCGATCTTGAACTGCAGCGCCTCGAACGCCCCGATCGGCCGCCCGAACGCCTCCCGCTCGCTCGCGTACCGGACGCTCTCCTCCAGGCATCCTCGCGCGAGCCCGACCGAGAGCGCCGCGATCGCGACGCGACCGTCGGCGAGCGTCTCGAGGAACTGCGCGTAGCCGCGTCCGCGTTCGCCGAGCAGGTGATCCGCCGGCACGCGGCACCCGTCGAACGAGACCTCGTGGGTGTCGCTCGCGCGCCAGCCGACCTTTCGGTAGCTCGGCCCGACGGTGAGCCCGGCCGTCCCGACCGGCACGACGATCGTCGACACGTCGCCGTCGTCCGCGGCGTCGTCCAGCGCCGCGACGATGATCACCGACGTCAGCGGCGTGCCCGAGTTGGTGATGAATGCCTTCGAGCCGTCGATCACCCAGCCGTCGCCGTCGAGCTTCGCCGTCGTGCGGATCGCGCGCGCGTCCGAGCCGCCGCCGGGTTCGGTCAGGGCGAACGCGCCGATCGCCTCGCCCCGCGCCATCGGGACGAGCCACCGCTCCTGCTGCTCGTCGGTCCCGAACCGGAACATCGGGTTCGCGGCCAGCCCCACGGCCGCCTCGAGCGTGATCCCGAGCGACTGGTCGTACCGCCCGATCTCCTCGAGGCACAGGCAGAACGAGAGCAGGTCGCCCCCCTGCCCGCCGACCTCCTCGGGGAACGGGATCCCGAACAGCCCGAGCTCGGCGGCACGCTTGACGATCTCGGTGGGGAACTCCTCGCGCTCGTCGGCGTCGGCCGCGGCGGGCGCCACGACCTCCTCGGCGAACGCGCGCACCGCGGTCCGCAGCTCGTCCTGCTCCGGCGTGAGGTCGAAGTCCACCGCCCCGAAGCCTAGCGGTCAGGCCTCCGAAATCACCGAACGATCCGAGACCAGCTCCGGCTCGCGGAAGGCCTGGAGCATCTGGGTGCGTTCGAGCAGCTCCCGGGCGCGCTCGACCTCCTCCTCGCCCCCGGCGGCCTCGACGCCGAAGACCTGCGAGATCCACCACACCCGCGTCGCGACGTCCTTGTCCGAACCCTCGTCGCGCTCGTAGCGGAGGATCGCGTTCGCGCGTTCGAGCGCCGCGTCCCGCTCGCCCTCGGCCACCAGGACCTCGACGTCGGCGTAGTCGAGCCAGTCCTCGCCCGCGGCGGTGTGGACGTTCGCGAACGCGTCGACCTCGTCCAGGACCCGGCGCGCCGAACCGGGGTCGCCCGCGTTGACGAGCGCCCGGGCGAGCGCGCTCGCGGTCCACGTGATGATGCTCCGCTCGTTCAGCTCGCGGCACAGGCGGTACGCCTCGCGGAGATCCTTGACGGCGTCCTCGGCCCGGCCGGCGAGCCGTCGCGCGATGCCGCGTGAGGTGAGCGCGCTCGCGAGCTCCCAGCGCGCGCCGAGCTCGCGGAACCCGTCGACCGAGCGATCCATGTGCGCCTCGGCATCCTCCAGCCGCATCATGTGCCGCAACGTGCCGCCGACCGCCTCGTGGGCCACCGCGAGCGAGAAGCGGTCCCCGCTCGACTCGGCGACGACGAGCGCTTCGGCCGCGAGCCGGAGGGACGCCTCCTCGTCCCCCTCGTCGCTCTCGAGCGTCGAGAGGCCGACGAGCGATCGAGCTTCGGACCAGCGGTCGCCCTCGGGGTTCGCGCGCGCGGTGTCGAGCGCCTCCTGGAACATCGCCCGCGCCGTCTCCACGTCCTGCCGGAAGTAGGGCGCCCACGCGGCGACGAGCAGCGTCCGCGCGAGCGTCCACGGATCCCCGAGCCCGCGCGCCGCGTCGAGCGCGTCGTCGAGCAGCTCGGCCGCGCGCTTGGCGTCGCCGAGGATCGACAACTCGATGTCGCCGAGGAACCGCGAGGCCTGCGCCCGGACCGCGAGGTCGCCGTCGCCGAGCTTCAGCGCGCGTTCGAGCACCGGGACCGCGGGCTCGAACTCGCCGAGCCAGTACCGGATCTCGCCGAGGCTCGCGAGGATCCTCGCCTCGCGGAGCCCCCACGCGCGTTCGGGGCCGGCGAGCTCCAGCGCGCGCCGGTAGTCCTCCTCGGCCGCCTTCATGTTCGGGCCCTCGCGCGCGATGTCGCCGGCGCGCGCGAGCGCGTCGACCGCGCGTTCGGCGAGCGTCCGGTCGCGGGGGTTGAGGTCGAGCGCGGCGAGGGCCGCCTGCTCGAGATGGAACGCGATCGCGCGCGGGCGCCGGGCCGCGGTCTCGGGGTTGCCCGAGAGACCGTCGGCCACCAGCAGGTGCAGGCGCTGGCGCTCGCGCTTGGGGAGACTCTCGTACGCGACGTCGCGCACCATGCCGTGGCTGAAGCGCCAGACGTCGGGGCGGTCGCCGTCGTGTTCGAGCAGCTCCTCCTCCTCGAGCTGGCCGAGCGCGTCGGCGTTCGGCTCGGCGACCAGGTCGAGCTCGGCCAGCGTGAACGAAGACCGGGCGAACACCGAGGCCTTGCGGATCAGGTCTCGTCCCTGCGGCGAGAGATGGTCGATCCGGGCTGCGATCACGGCCTGGACGGTCGGCGGCAGCAACGCCGGCGGCAGCGGGCCGGTGTCGGCCGAGAGCCCCTTGCCCTCGTGCAGGAGCATCCCCGTCGTCTCGATGATGAAGAACGGGTTCCCCCCGGCGTGCTGCGCGATCCGTTGGGCGGTGGCCTCGTCCAGGCCCTCCCCCGCGTCTCGCGCGAGCTGCGTCGAGTCGTCGAGCGACAGCGTCTCCATGTAGAGGTTCACCGAGTTCCCCCGCCCACCGCCCCAGTCGGGGCGGTCGTCGAGCAGCGTGTAGCGGGCGGCGCAGATCACGAGCAGCGGGATGCCTTCGGCCTCGCGCACCAGCTCCTCGACGAGCTCGAGCATCGGTGCCTGGGCCGCCTGCAGATCTTCGAGCACGAGGACGACCGGGCCGCGGCCGGAGAACCCGCGCAGGAGCGCGAGCAGGCCCGAGCGGATCTCGGCGACGGCGTAGCGCTTCTCGTCCCGGGCCTCGCCGGCGATCCCGAGCGCGATGCACAGGCGCTCGACGATCTCCTTCGCCTCGTCGGGCGGAGTGCACTCCAGGACGATCTCCTCGAGCCTCGCGCGGAGTGCCTCGGGCGGCGCGTGCGCCGCCTCCCCCATCTCGTGCAGGAGGATCTGCGCCAGCGGGCCGAAGGTCACGTCCTCCTCGAACGGGCTCGCACGGCCGATCAGCACCTTCGCCTCGTCGGGCAGACCCGCGATGAACTCCTCGACCACACGGCTCTTGCCGATCCCCGGCTCGCCGAACAGCGTCACCAGGTGCCCGCGCCGCGTCTCCCGCGCGCCGTCGAACGCATCCTGCAGCAGCCGGAGCTCGCGCTTGCGGTCGACGAACGGGATCGTCCGGCGTCCCGAGCCCGGCTGCAGGGCGGCGACCGGCCACGCCCGCGCCTCGTCCTCGAACCCCTTCGCCTCGACCTCGCGCATCGGCCCGTACTGGACCTGCGACAGCGAGAGCAGGTAGCTCGTCTCCGAGACGAGCACGGTCCCCGGGTCGGCGGCCTGCTGCAGCCGAGCCGCCATGTTCACCGTGGCCCCGTAGAGCAGACCCTGTTCGGACGCCTCGTTGCCGATCGCGACCGGCCCCGTGTGGATCCCGACCCGGATCCGGAGCGGTACCGGCAGCCCGATCTCCTCACCCAGCCGACCGATGCGGTCGACCAAACCGAGACCGGCGCGCACCGCACGGAGCGCGTCGTCGTCGTGCGTGTGCTGCAGCCCGAAGACCCCGACGACCGCGTCCCCGGCGAAGTTGTAGGCGCGGCCGCGGAGCGACTCGAGCTCCTCGGCGACCATGCGGTAGTAGCGGGTCAGGACCTCGCGATAGCGCTCGGGATCGATCTGGCTCGAGATCTGGGTCGACCCCACCAGGTCGACGAAGATCACCGTGACGAACTTGCGCTCCTCCGGCGGCGGGGCGCCCACCGGATAGCCGCAGTTCGGGCAGAAGCGGGCCTCGTCGGGCAGAGGAAGCCCGCACCGTTCACACGTCAGGGTCGCCACGCGGAGAGTCTACGGGGGCGGGATGACGCCTCTCCGCGGGAGGGCGGGGCTACTCGGTGACCCGGAACCCCTCGATGTCCAGGATCGAGCCGGTTCGTTGGGTTTCGGGTTTGACGACGACCTCGACGCGTTCGCCGATCTCGAGCGGCTCCTCGCCCGGCTCGAGCACCCGATGGATCAGCACCGCATCCGCACCGTCGAGCCGCACGGCTCCGATGGTTTCAGGGCGCTCGAGCGGCTCACCCTCGATCCCGAGGAACACGATCGTGAACGACACGAGCTCGCCGGCCGGACCGACCTCGGTGTCGGCCGAGAGCTCCGCGAAGCACCGCTCGCAGAAGAGCCGCGCGGGCACGTACGTGTACGAGCAGTGCTCGCACCTCGAACCCAACAGGACGCCCCGATCCTTCAGCGCCGTGAAGAACGCTTCGCCCGCGACGCCCGGGGTGTACCGGTGGCGGACGGGCAGGTCGCCCTCCCACCGCCGGATCTCCTCGGGACGCGCGATCTTCTCGAGCATCAGCCGTCCTTCCTCGGCCGGAAGTACGCGATGTCGAGGATCGAGCCGGTGCGCTCGCCGACCGGCTTCCACACGGCCTCGACCGCCATGCCGATCGTGACCTCGTCGGGCTTCGATCTCGCCGAGCATGTGGAGGAACCCACCGTCCGAGCCGTCGATCGAGATCACCGCGGGGAGCTCTGGCTCCTCGAGGGGCTGCATGTCCCAGCGCACGTTGCAGATCGAGAACGTCTGCACGACGCCGGTGTTCTCGACCTGCACCCAGGCGTCGGTTCCGCGGAAGTCGCGCTCGCAGAACATCCGAGGTGGCACGAGCACCCGATGGCAGACGTGGCACTCGCGGCCGAGGATCTTCCCTTCGCGGAGCCCGTCGAGGAACCGGCCGATCGCGACGCCCGCGTCCCACGCGTACTTCGCGCCGATCTCGTCCTCGACGGCGCCCGTCGCCGATCGGAACTCGGCGTCCGAGAGCGACTGCGCCGGCGTCGCCGTCGGTGGGGTCTCGAGCTGGGTCGCCGTGGTCGGCGGGCCGCCCTCGCGACCCATCACCACGACCGTGCCGACCTGCATCAGGTCGCCCCAGGCCTGCGCGACCCCGCGTTCGGGCGTCCCGGGGACCTGGCGCGCGCCGGCCTCGCCGCGGAGCTGCCAGAAGAGCTCGGCGATCTTCATCAGGCCGGCCGCCGCGATCGGGTTGCCGACGCCGAGCAGGCCGCCGCTCGGGCACGAGGGCAGGTCGCCCTTGCGGTCGAGCACGCCGTCGCGGGCCGCCTCGGGCGCCTTGCCCTTGTCGAACAGCAACAGCCCCTCGAGGTGGTGCAGCTCCTTGTAATCGAACGGGTCGTACGGCTCGGCGACGTGGATCTGCTTGCGCGGCTCGGTCACGCCGGCCATCCCGTAGGCCATGCGGGCGGCGTTCGCGACGTACTCGGGGAACACGAGGTCGCGGTTGGTCCAGTACGCGGTGTCGAGGTTCCACCCGACGCCCTGGATCCAGACCGGGTCACTCGTGATCTGCTTCGCGGCCTCCTCGCTCGCGACGACGATCGCGACCGCGCCGTCGCTGATCGGCGAGACGTCGAGGCGCTGCACCGGCCACGCGAGCGTCTCGGAGGCGAGCACGTCCTCGATCGTGATGTCGGCCTGCCCGAGCAGCGCCGCCGGGTGGTCGGCCGCGTTCCGCTTGTTCTTCACGGCGACCGCGGCGATGTCGCGCTTGTCGATGCCGTGCACCGTCATGTAGCGGTTCATCTCGAGCGCGAAGATCCACAGCAGGTTCGGGCCGAGGGGGCGTTCGAGGATGTTGTCGAAGATCGTGAGGAACGCGCCCTGCGGGTGCGGCTGCGTCGAGGACATCTTCTCCTCGGCCACCGCGAGCACCACGTCGGCCATGCCGCTGGCGACCGTGTAGTACGCCTGGATCGCGGTGAACACGCCGCTGCCCCCGCCGACGTACGTGCGCATGTACGGACGGCCGAACGCCCCCGCGCCGTCGGACAGGTACTCCCCCTTCATGTGCACGCCGTCGAACGCGTCGGGCGCGCTCGTCAGGCACACGGCGTCGATCCGGTCGAGCGGGAGCTCGCACGACGCGAGCGCCTCGCGCGAGGCCTCCCACGCGAGCTCCTTGCCGGTCTCCTGCGCGCGTCGGACGAACTTCGTCATCCCCGCGCCGACGACCGCGACCCGCCGCGCCATCAGATGACCCCGCCGGGGAACGCGTCGTCGGTCACGTACTCGATCAGCTGCATCGAGTTCCCGTCGGGGTCCGCGAACGACGCGTACCGCGCGATCCCCGGGACCTCGCCCAGGTGCTCCTCGAACACGACGCCCCGCTGCTCGAGCGCGGTCTTCGCGAGGTCGAGGTCATCGACGCGGAACACCGCCGTGCCGCCGTGCTGCGTGTTCCCGCCGCGGGCGCCGTGGAGCCCGATCCGGATCGAGCCCGCGTCGAGCTCGGCCCACTCGTCGCCGTGGCGGCTGTTCACCGCGAGACCGAGCCCGTCGCGGTAGAACCCGACCGCCCGGTCCATGTCCGAGACCCAGAACCACACGTGGTCGACGCCGTCGAGCTTCATCCGCCGGCCCCCTCGTCGTTCGCGAGCACGACCACGGCGGCCGAGGTGGACGGCGCGCTGCGCGCGGACTGGGCGACCGCGACGTACGCCTCGTCGACCTGGCGTTCGCCGGCCTCGGCCCGGAGCTGCTCGACGCACTCGAGCAGCCGGACGAGCCCGTTCGCCTCGAACAGGTTCCCCTGCCCGAGCGAGCCCCCCGAGACGTTGACCGGCAGGTCGCCGCCGGGTTCGAGCTCGCCCTCCTCGAGCAGCTGCGCGAGCTCGGACGCCTCGCCGAACCCGAGCGCCTCGAGGTGCAGCAGCTCCTTGTACGCGAAGGTGTCGTCCACCTCGGCCAGGTCGATCTCCTCCTGCGGGTCGGAGATCTCGGCCTGGCGGTACGCGGACTCGGCGGCCTTGGTCACCGGCTCGGTCTCGCCCCACGTACGGCTCTCGAGCGACGGGCTGCCCGAGGACCAGCCGGCGCCGAGCAACCACACGGGTCCCTCGGTGAGCTCTCGGGCTCGGTCCTCCGCGGCGAGGACGACCACGACGCAGCCGTCGGCGCGTTCGGCGACCTCGAGCGTCTTGAGCGGCCAGGCGACCGGGCTCGAACCATCCACGTCCTCGGCGTCGAGGTCGGCCGGGTACGCAGCCCGCGGGTTGTCGAGCGCGTTCGAGTGGTTCTTCGCCGCGACCATCGAGCAGTGCTCCTCGGAAAGGCCCGTGCGTTCGAGGAACGCGTTCATGTCGAGCCCCGCGACCGCCAGCGTCGGGAACCGCAGCGGGCGGTTCAGCACCGGGTCGAGCGCGAACGCCTCGATCGCGCCGAGCGTCAGAACATCCGAGACCTTGCTGTGCGCCTCGACCGCCACGATCGACGCGAGGCCCGAACGGATCAGCATCATCCCCGTCGCCACCCCGAACAGCCCGTCCGCCGCCACGGTCTGCACCGGCCGTTGCATCGCGCCGAGCTGGTCCGGCACGTACTCGTCGAAGATCGACGTGCCCTCGAGGAAGTCCTCCGAGCAGCAGACGAACGAGTCGACCTCGGTCCGAGGATCCACGCCGGCGTCGTGGTAGGCGCGCTGCGCCGCCTCGAACATCAGCTCCTTGTAGGAGATCCCGGCGGTGACGGGCGCGAACCCCGCGTGCCCCACGCCGACGACGGCGACCCTCGGCTCCACGAACGCGATTGTCCCATCCGGGCCGCGAACCCCGCTCGCCGTCGAGCGAGCGGCACCGGTGTCAGAGGTCCTCGAGCTCCCGGCGGAACTCGGCCTCCTCGTCGAACTCGCGCCGCTCCTCGCCGAGGAACATCAGGACGCAGCCCGCCCAGGCGGCGGCAAAACCGAGCGCGACGTTGAACAGGCCGCCGATCTCGAGGATCCCGAGGGTCATCACGACGTAGCCGACGGCCACCAGCGCGTACCCGACGATCTCGATCTTGGTCGCCGGTGGGGTTCGGGCTACGGATCGATCAAGTGTGTCCATACGTCTCGCCTGTGGGTACCGGGCCTCGGATTCTACCCTCCGAGGATCCTTTTCTTCTGGGCCTGGAACTCGTCCTCCGTGAGCACGCCCTTGTTCCGCAGCTCCGCCAGGCGCTCGAGCTCGCCGGTCGTGGACGCCGAGGCCGGCGGCATCCCCGGCGCGCTCGTGCCCGACGGGGGCGGGGACGGCACCGAGGACGCCGAGCCCCGCTCGGCCCCTCGGTACATCCGGTCCTGGTTCAGCTCTCCCTGCTGGTAGATCGTCTTCTGGACGTGTTCGGGGTTGCGGATGTCGCCGAACACCTCGCGTCCGAACTCGCTCGCCGAGCTGATGATCAGGTCGCCGGCGCCGATCATGCGTTCGAACACGCCCTGGCGGAAGCGGACGTCGTTGATCGCCTCGAGCGGGATCTCCATCGAGCGCTTGGCGATCCACCCCTCGCGGTGGATCACCCGGTCAGAGGTCACGACGAAGTACGACGTCACCCACGCGATGAACTTGCGGACCGGGAACCAGATCAGGACGAAGATCGCGACGGCCGTCGCGCCCCAGAACACGGCGTCGTGGCCGGTGCCGCTTTCGGGGCCGTTGGCGACCGCGAGGGACCACCCGACGATCACCAGGATCGTGACGATCGCCGGCATCACCACCGCGATCCAGTGCGGCCGCAGCTCGAGGACGAGCTCCTCGTTCTCGATCAGGAGCTTGCGGGGGAACGGCACGAGCGAATCCTACTCCAGGTGCTCGACCGCTCCGAACCGCACGACCTCGTCCCCCGCCGGCGTCCGGACGACGAGGCCTCCGCGTTCGTCCAGGTCCACGGCCTCCCCCTCGACGACCGCTCCGCCCGCCGTCGCGGCTCGGACGCGGGTGCCGAGCGTCGCGCACACCTCCCGGTACGCCGCGATCACGCTGCCGGCGAACGCGGGGTGCGCGGGCTGGTACCCGCGGACGAACGCGGACAGGAACGCCTCGAGCAGCTCGTCGTCCTCGGCCTCCACCGCCCCGGCCTCGGGGACGTCGGGTGGCGCGGCGCCGAGGTTCACGCCGACGCCGATCACGACGTGCTCGAACCGGCCACCGTCGACGCGCGACTCGGCCAGGATCCCCCCGGCCTTGCGACCGGCGACGAGGAGGTCGTTCGGCCACTTGCAGGCGGCACGTTGATCGGCGAGCTCGAAGCAGGCCTGCGCCATCGCGGTGCCCGCGAGCAGCGTGAGCAGGCCTCCCGAGTCCGGGTCGAGCTCGGGCCGCAGCACCAGCGAGAACATCAACGCTCGGCCGGGCTCGTCGAGCCACGTGCGCCCGAGGCGGCCCCGACCTTCGGTCTGGTGTCCCGCGGCGACGAGCGTCCACTCGGGCGTGCCTGCGGCCGCCAGCTCGAGGGCCGTCGCCTGGGTCGAGGCAGTAACCTCCTCGAACCGCACCGGGGCACGCAGACCGACACGTTCGAGCGCTCGGACCAGGGCGTCTTCGGACAGCACGACGATTGACTCCCGTTCGGGGGTACCCGATTGTTCGATGGGTACCGGGTTCCGCGGACCCTCGGGAAGCCGACGGTCCGATCGAGCAAGCATGACGGAGCGGAGCGCGTGGCGAAACCTCGGATCCTGATCGCGAACCGCGGCGAGATCGCGGTCCGCATCATCCGCACGGTCCGGGAGCTCGGCTACACCTCGATCGCCGTCTACAGCGACGCCGATCGCGACGCGTTGCACGTCGAGATGGCCGACCAGGCCCACCGGATCGGCCCGGCGCTCGCCGCCGACTCCTACCTGTCGATCGGCGCGATCCTCGAGGCGGCCTCGCGCGCGAAGGCGACGATGATCCACCCCGGCTACGGGTTCCTGTCCGAGCGCGCGCACTTCGCGGCCGCCGTCGCCGACTCGGGCTTCACGTTCATCGGTCCGCCCGCCGAGGCGATCGAGATGATGGGCGACAAGTCCGCCGCCCGGCGCGCCGCCGATCGCGTCGGGGTCCCCATCGTGCCGGGCACGCCCGACCCGGTGACGCTCGAGCAGGCGCCGGCGGAGGCCGAACGCATCGGGTTCCCCGTCCTGGTCAAGGCCGCGTTCGGCGGCGGGGGCAAGGGCATGCAGGTCGTGCGCAAGCCCGAGGAGCTCGAGAGCGCTCTCGCGCGCGCGACCCGCGAGGCGCAGGCGTACTTCGGCCGCCCGGAGGTGTTCCTCGAGCGGTACATCGACCGCGCGCACCACGTCGAGGCACAGGTGTTCGCGGACACCAGGGGCAACGTGTTCTTCCTCGGCGAACGCGACTGCTCGGTCCAGCGCCGCCACCAGAAGCTGATCGAGGAGACGCCGTCGCCGGTGGTCGACGCCGACCTGCGCTCGCGGATCGGCGAGGCCGCGATGGCGCTCGCGAAGGAGGCCGGCTACGTGAACGCCGGCACGGTCGAGTGCATCGTCGACGAGGACGGCAGCTTCTACTTCCTCGAGATGAACACGCGGCTGCAGGTCGAGCACACCGTGACCGAGATGGTGACCGGCCTCGACCTGGTCGGGCTCCAGATCCGCGTCGCGCTCGGCGAGAAGCTCGACCTGTCCGACGTCCGCCCGACGGGCCACGCGATCCAGGCCCGGATCAACGCCGAGGATCCCGCGCGCAACTTCCTGCCGGGACCCGGCCGCGTCACCGCGTACCGGGAGCCGTCGGGTCCGTTCGTGCGGGTGGACTCGGGCGTCCGGGAGGGACGGGAGATCCCCGCGGACTACGACTCGATGTTCGCCAAGGTCATCGTCTCGGCCGAGAACCGTGTCCGCGCGATCGCGCGGATGGACCGCGCGCTCGCCGAGTACCAGGTCGAGGGGGTCCCGACGACGATCCCCCTCCACCGGTGGATCCTCGGTACCCGCGCGTTCGCCAAGTCGACGCACTCGACGACGTGGCTCGAGAAGGCGCTCCGCGACGCCGAGCTCCCCGAGGGCGGTACGCCGGCGCCGCCTCCGTCCGACACGCGGCAGCCGGTCCCGGCCGAGCTCCTGCTCGAGGTCGACGGGCGGCGGGTACCGGTGCGCATCTTCGACCAGCGCCGCGACACCGCCCCGAAGGTCCCGTCGCGCCACTCGGCCCACGGCGGCGACCACGTCCACAGCGTGATCGCGGCGCCGATGCAGGGGACGATCCTGCGGGTGCTCGTCGAGCCGGGTCAGGAGATCCAGGCGGGCGACGTCGTCTGCATCCTCGAGGCGATGAAGATGGAGAACGCGATCCCGGCCCCTCGCGCGGGCGTCGTCACCGAGATCCCGGCGCAGGCCGGACAGAACGTCCAGCCCGGGGACCCGCTCGTCGAGCTCGACTGACCCTGCGGTGACCCGTCGGCGGGACCGCGGCGTGGACGAGGTCCTCACCGAGATCAGCCCCGAGGGGAAGCTCGCGGGCCGGGTGTTCGCCGGGACGCTGGTGGTGTCGGCCGTCGTCACGATCGTCGTGTCGTGGGACGACATCTGGCGCGTGTGCGGCGTGGTCGCCGGCCCGTGCGTCGAGCGATCGGCCGGCGCGATGATCCTCACGATGTGCTCCATCGGGGCGATCGCCTGGGCGGTCGGCATCTTCGTACGGCTCCGGCGCCGGCTCGTGGACGTCGAGGGGAGCTCCCGGTACGTCTGGGCGCTGGGTGCCCTGGTCGCGCTCGGAGGCATCTTCATCGCGGGACGGATCCCCGCCTACACGTGCGGCCGAGGTCGGTTCGACGACGTCCTGGTCCTGTGCATGCATCCCCCGTCGGTCTCGGATCCGACGAGCTGGCTGCTCCTCAAGAAGGCGGTCGTCCTCGTGGCGCTCGCGGTCGGGTTCGTGGTGGCGATCCGGCCGAGGCTCGTCAAGGTGACGGCGTCGCTCTCGGTCGCGGTGTGGGCGGTCGGGTTCGGATGGCTGATCGCCGACACGATGGCGTAGGCGAGCCCTGCGAGACGCGACCTACGCGCTCGCCCCGGGGATGCCCCACGCATCGCGCCCGGTGATCCGAACGCCGGCGTCGTGGATCTTGTACGTCCGGTTGATCGAGATCAGCAGCGCGGTGAGCGTCTCGGCGATCCGGGCCTGGGTGAGATCGCCGGCGTCGACCCAGCGCAGGCGGGGGATGTCCTCGATCAGCCCACCGACGACCGTTTTTGCCTCCTTGTCGGTGCCACACACGAGCACGTCGCTCTCCATCTCGTGCTCGAGGTCCTGCAGCGCCTCGCCCGAGATCGTGTGGAACGCCCCCACCATCCGAACGCCGGGATCCAGGATCGCCTTGGCCTGCTCGGCCGCCGAACCGTGCCACGGCCGCACGACGTGCCACGCTCGGCCGCCCACCGCGGTCGCGAGGGGGCTCGTGCAGTCCACGACGATCGCGCCCGGCTTGATCGCGCCCTTGATCGTTCGGTAGGTCTCGGCCTGGCCCTCGAACGGCACGGTGACGATGAGGATCTCGGCATCGGCGGCCGTCTCGTTGGTCGTCCCGTCGACGTTCGCGCCGCCGCCGACGAGCTCGCGAGCCTTCTCGGCCGAGGCCGACCCCTTCTCCTGCGACCGCGACCCGATCGTGACGTGGTGTCCGGCACGGGCCAGGCGCAGGGTCAGTCCGAACCCCTCGTCGCCGGTCCCGCCGATGATCGAGATGTCCATGGCGGCAGAGCCTACCCTGCACCGCGATGGGCCAGACCCTGACCTACGTCACCGAGCTGCTGGTCGGGCTCGGGTGCGTGATCGCCGCCGTCGCCACGGCGCGCAGCCCGCGCCTGCGTTGGCTCGCGCTCATCCTCGGCGTCGCGGGCGTCGCGGCGATCGTGCACGCGATCGTCGAGCTCGCCACGTGAGCGACGGCGCTAGCGCGGGTGGTACTCGCCGAACACGCCGCGCAGCACGTCGGAGACCTCGCCGAGGGTCGCCCGCGCGCGCAGGGCGACCTTCATCGGCGGGAGCAGGTTGCCGGTCCCGCGCGCGGTCGCCTCGATCTCGGCGAGCGCTCGGTCGACCGCTCCCTGGTCGCGCGAGGCCCGGAGCGCGCGGAGACGCTCGACCTGCCGAGCGACCTCCTCCCGGCCGATCGTCTGGATCTGCACCGGTTGCTCCTCGGGGTCCTCGAACCCGTTCACCCCGACGATCACGCGTTCGCCCGACTCGATCCCCTGCTGGATCCGGTACGCGGCCTCGGCGATCTCGTCCTGGTAGAAGCCGGCCTCGATCGCCTCGACCGCGCCTCCCATCCGGTCGATCCGCTCGAGGTACTCCCGCGCGCGCGCCTCGACCTCGTTCGTGAGCGACTCGACGTAGTAGGAGCCACCCACAGGATCGACGGTGTGCGCCACCCCCGTCTCGTGCCCGATCACCTGCTGGGTGCGAAGGGCGATCTTCGCGGCCTGCTCGGTGGGCAGCGCGAGGGCCTCGTCGAACGAGTTCGTGTGCAGCGACTGCGTCCCGCCGAGCACCGCCGCGAGCGCCTCGAGCGCCGTCCGCACGATGTTGTTCTGCGGCTGCTGCGCCGTGAGCGTCGCGCCGCCCGTCTGCGTGTGGAACCGCAGCATCAGGCTCCTCGGGTCCTTCGCCCCGAACCGCTCGGCCATGATCGTGCCCCACATCCGACGGGCGGCCCGGAACTTCGCGATCTCCTCGAAGAAGTTCATGTGGCACGCGAAGAAGAACGAGACCCGCGGCGCGAACGCGTCGACCTCGAGCCCGGCGTCGATCGCCGCCTGGACGTACGCGATCCCGTCCGCGAGCGTGAACGCCAGCTCCTGCACCGCGGTCGCCCCGGCCTCTCGCATGTGGTAGCCGCTGACCGAGATCGTGTTCCAGCGCGGGATGGTCCGGCCGCAATACGCGAACAGATCGGTGATCAGGCGCATCGAGGGCTTCGGCGGGTAGATGTAGGTGCCGCGGGCCGCGTACTCCTTCAGCAGGTCGTTCTGCACGGTCCCGTTCAGCGCGGAGGCGTCGATCCCCCGTTCCTCGGCCACGAGCTCGTACAGCAGGAGCAGGATCGGCGCGGTCGCGTTGATCGTCATCGACGTCGAGACCGCGTCGAGCGGGATCGCGTCCAGCAGCCGACCCATGTCCTCGATCGAGTCGATCGCGACGCCGGTCTTGCCCACCTCGCCCTCGGCGCGGGAGTGGTCCGAGTCCAGGCCCATCTGCGTCGGCAGGTCGAACGCGACCGAGAGCCCCGTCTGCCCGTGCTCGAGCAGGTACCGGAACCGCGCGTTGGTCTCGTCGGCGGTCGCCATCCCCGCGTACTGCCGCATCGTCCACAGGCGCCCGAGGTACATCGAGGGGTACACGCCGCGGGTGAACGGCGGTTCGCCGGGCAGACCCAGGTCCCGCTCGGGGTCGAAGCCGCCGAGATCGTCCGGCTCGTAGACCGGCTCGAGGTCGATCCCGGAGTCGGTCGACCGCGGTTCGGCGTCGCTCATCCCGAACCCAGGGTAGCCGGTAGCATCGGGACGTGGACATCGTCGACCCGCGCATCGAGGACTACCTGCGCTCGCTGCTCACCCGCTACGACGAGCCGGTCCTGCTCGAGATGGAGGCGGAGGGCAAGGAGCGCGGCTTCCCGATCATCGGGCGTCTGGTGGGTGTCGCGGTCGAGCTGCTCGCGCGCTCGATCGACGCGAGGCGCGTGTTCGAGCTCGGTTCGGGGTTCGGGTACTCGGCCTACTGGTTCTCGCGAGCGGTTGGGCCCGGCGGCGAGGTCCACGCGACGGACGGCGACCCGGCCAACGAGCAGAAGGCGCTCGACTACCTCTCCCGCGCCGGCCTGGCGGAGCCGATCCGCTGGCACGTCGGCGACGCGGTGGAGAACCTCGGAGCCGTCGAGGGCGAGTTCGACGTCGTCTACGACGACATCGACAAGGAGGGGTACCCCGATGCCTGGCGGGCGGCGCGCGAACGGATCCGCGTGGGCGGGCTCTACCTCTGCGACAACGTGCTGTGGTCGGGCGCGGTCGCCGACCCCGAGGGCGATCACGGGCGCGACGCGACCACCACGAACGCGATCCTCGAGCACAACCGGCTGATCGCGGACGACGAGCGATTCGTCTCGACGATCGTGCCGACCCGCGACGGCGTGTTCGTCGCCCTTCGCGTCGCGTAGACTCCGCGCGGCTCCGGGGCAGGCGTTCGCCGGAGGCGCGTCTAGGCTAGGTACTCGAGGGCTTATGGCGAAGCGGAAGTCCGACGTCGGGACCCTGTACAAGGGCAGTCCGGGACAGTGGTCCTGGCTGCTGCACCGCATCACCGGCGTCGCCGTGATCCTGTTCCTGTTCGCGCACGTGGTGGACACCGCCGTCGTCGGCTGGGGTCCCGAGGCCTACAACCGCGTGGTCGGCGTCTACCACAACTGGGTGGTCCAGCTGCTCGAGCTCGGGCTGGTCGCCGCGGTGCTGTACCACGCGATCAACGGCGTGAAGATCATGATCTTCGACTTCTGGCCGTCGAGCGCCCGCCACATGAAGGGGATCGCGCTCACCTCCACGATCATCTTCGTGCTCAGCATGATCCCGATCACGATCATCATGGGCAACGGGATCCTCGAGTCCGCCGGGGTCTTCTGATGGCCGTCGAGGCTCCCGAACGCCCGACGCCGTCCCCGCGCGACGGGTCCCGCGGCCCCCGGGGGCGCGAGCGGCCCGTCGGCGGTTTCGAGCTCTGGTCGTGGCTGTACATGCGGATCAGCGGGCTGGTGCTGCTGGTGCTCGCGGTCGGTCACGTCCTGATCATGCACGTGCTCGACGACGGGGTGGAGCGGGTGAACTTCGGCTTCGTCGCCGCGCGGTGGCAGAGCCCCTTCTGGCGGACCTGGGACTGGGCGCTCCTGGTCCTCGCGCTGATCCACGGGATCAACGGGCTGCGCATCATCGTGCAGGACTACGTCCGGTGGCCGGGCGTCCGGTTCGCGATCGACATGGCGTTCTTCGTGATCGGGTTCGCGCTGTTCGTCCTCGGCACGGTCGTCGTGTTCACGTTCGACGCCGAGCCAGTGGCCGGGAACGGTCTGATCGGATGACCACCTTCCACACGTACGACGCGGTGATCGTCGGCGCCGGGGGGGCGGGTCTCCGGGCGGCGATCGAGACCTCGGACCGCGTGAAGACCGCCGTCATCTCGAAGCTCTACCCCACGCGCTCGCACACCGGGACGGCGCAGGGCGGCGTCTGCGCGGCGCTCGCGAACGTCGAGGAGGACTCGCCCGAGTGGCACGCGTTCGACACGGTCAAGGGCGGGGACTACCTCGTGGACCAGCCCGCGGCGCAGCTGATGTGCGAGGAGGCCGTCGACGCGATCTACCAGCTCGAGCACTGGGGGCTGCCGTTCAACCGCACGCCCGAGGGCAAGATCGACCAGCGGCGGTTCGGCGGGCACACCCGCAACCACGGCGAGGCGCCCGTCCGGCGCGCGTGCTTCGCGGCCGACCGCACGGGCCACATGATCCTGCAGACGCTGTACCAGCAGTGCGTCAAGCGGAACGTTCGGTTCTTCAACGAGTTCTACGTGCTGGACCAGCTGATGGTCGACGGCGCGTGCGCCGGCGTCGTGGCGTACGAGCTCGCGACGGGCGAGCTCCACGTGTTCCGCTCCAAGGCCGTCCTGTACGCCACCGGGGGGTACGGCCGGATGTTCAAGGTCTCCTCCAACGCGCATACCCTCACCGGCGACGGCCCCGCCGTGCTGTTCCGTCGCGGGCTGCCGCTCGAGGACATGGAGTTCTTCCAGTTCCACCCGACCGGCGTCTACAAGATGGGCATCCTGCTTTCGGAGGCGGTCCGCGGCGAGGGCGGCATCCTGCTGAACAGCGAGGGCGAGCGCTTCATGGAGCGCTACGCGCCGACCGTCAAGGACCTCGCCCCGCGCGACATGGTGAGCCGCGCGATCTTCCAGGAGATCAGGGAGGGTCGCGGCGACGGTCCGAACCGTGACGCCGTGTGGCTCGACGTTCGCCACCTGCCGCGCGACGTGATCGAGGAGAAGCTGCCCGACGTGACCGAGTTCGCGCGCGTCTACCTCGGCGTCGAACCGACCACCGAGCTCGTCCCGATCCAGCCGACCGCGCATTACGCGATGGGCGGGATCCCGACCAACGTCGACGGGCAGGTCGTCGTGGGCGAGGACGAGACGCCGGTCCCGGGCCTGTACGCGGCGGGCGAATGCGCGTGCGTCTCGGTCCACGGCGCGAACCGCCTGGGGACGAACTCCCTGCTCGACATCGTGGTGTTCGGACGCCGCGGCGGCGTGCACGCGGCCGGGTTCTGCGAGGAGGCCGACCTGCCCGAGCTCCCCGAACGGCCCGAGGGGATGGTCCGCGACATGGTCGACGGCCTGCTGAACCGTCCCGAGGGCGCGAACGCGGCGGACATCCGGAACGAGCTCCAGGATTCGATGCAGGACCTGGCGTTCGTGGTCCGGACCGAGGAGAGCCTTCGGAAGATGCAGGGGATCCTCGGGAGCCTGCGCGAACGGTTCGACCACGTGTACGTGCAGGACACCGGCAAGATGTTCAACACCGAGCTCATGGAGGTCGTCGAGCTCGGGTTCCTGCTCGAGTGCGCCGACGCGCTCGTGGCGGCGGCGCTCGCCCGCGACGAGAGCCGGGGCGGCCACTACCGCGAGGACCACCCGCTGCGCGACGACGCCAACTGGCTCAAGCACTCGCTGGCGTACCGGAACGACGACGCGTCGATCCGGCTCGAGCACAAGCCCGTGAAACTGGGACCCTACGTGCCCATGGAACGGAAGTACTGATGGCCGCAACCGCCTCGGACGGGCTCGGCGAGATCCTCGAGGGTTCGGACCTGCGTGCGGCGGGCGCTGCCCACAAGGTCACGCTCACGCTCAAGATCCGTCGCTACAACCCCGAGGTCCGCGGCGAGGAGTCGTGGTGGGACGAGTTCGAGATCCAGGCCGACCCCGACGACCGGCTGCTCGACGCGCTGCACCAGGTCAAGTGGTACCACGACGGGACGCTGGCGCTCCGACGCTCGTGCGCGCACGGCATCTGTGGCTCGGACGCGATGATGATCGACGGCAAGAACGCGCTCGCGTGCAAGGTGATCGTCCGCGACGTCGCGCCGAAGGTCACGGTCGAGCCGATCCGCGGACTCCCGGTCCTGAAGGACCTGATCGTGGACATGGAGCCGTTCTTCGCCGGCTACCGTTCGGTGCTCCCCTTCCTGATCAACGACTCGGGTGAACCCGACACCGAGCGCCTCCAGTCGCCCGAGGAGCGTCACCGGTTCGACGACACGACCAAGTGCATCCTGTGCGCCGCATGCACGACCTCGTGCCCGATCTTCTGGGGCGACGACGAGTACGTCGGGCCGGCGGCGATCGTGAACGCTCACCGGTTCATCTACGACTCACGGGACGAAGGCGCCAAGGAGCGCTTGGAGATCCTGTCGGAGAAGACCGGCGTGTTCCGCTGCAGGACCACGTTCAACTGCACGGACGCATGTCCTCGAGGTATCGAGGTCACGAAGGCGATCCAGGACGTGAAGCGCTCGATCTTGTTCGATCGCTTCTGAGTCGCAGGCGCCGATATGGCTCCACCGCCCCCGACGCCGGACGCCCGATAAGGTTCGGCCGTGGCGCACCTGGTGACCCTCATCCCCGGCGACGGCATCGGCCCCGAGGTCTCCGAGGCGACCCGGCGCGTGCTCGACGCGACGCGCGTCCCGATCGAATGGGTCGTCGAGGAGGCGGGAGCCGAGGTCCTGGCGCGCGAGGGCACCACGCTCCCCGAACGCGTCCTGGACCGGATCCGCGTCTCGCGCGTCGCGATCAAGGGGCCGATCACGACGCCGGTCGGCTCGGGGTTCCGCAGCGTGAACGTCGAGCTCCGGCAGGCGCTCGACCTGTTCGCGGCGGTGCGACCCTCGCGCTCGCTCGCGGGGCTGCCGACGCGGTACACGGACGTGAACCTGGTCGTGGTCCGCGAGAACACCGAAGACCTCTACCAGGGGATCGAGTTCGAGAAGGGGACCGGTGAAGCGTTCGAGCTCCGCGAGGAGCTGCGCCGGCTCTCCGGGCGGGAGCTGCGCGAGGACTCCGGGTTCACCGTCAAGCCGATCTCGGTGACGGGCGCGCGGCGGATCGTCCGGTTCGCGCTCGAGTACGTCCGCGTTCACGGCCGGAGGAAGGTCACGCTCGGCCACAAGGCGAACATCATGCGCTTCTCCGACGGGCTGTTCCTGTCGATCGGACAGATCGAGGCCGACGGTCATCCCGAGGTGTGGTTCGAGGAGATGGAGATCGACCAGCTCTCGATGAGGCTCGTGCGCGAGCCTGCCGCGTTCGAGGTCCTGCTGCTGCCGAACCTGTACGGCGACATCATCTCTGATCTGTGCGCCGGACTGGTCGGCGGTCTCGGCCTGGCGGCCGGCGCGAACCTCGGGTGGGAGTACGCGGTGTTCGAGCCGGTCCACGGCAGCGCGCCCGACATCGCCGGCAAGGGCGTCGCGAACCCGATCGCGATGACCCTGTCGGGCGCGATGCTGCTGCGCCACCTGCAGGAGCCGGCGGCGGCCGACGCCGTCGAGCGCGCCGTCGACCGCGTGCTCGAACACGGCGAGGCGCGCACCCCCGATCTCGGCGGCACCTCGTCGACCGACGAGGTCGCCGAGGCGATCGTCGCGGAGCTCGCCGCATGAGCGATCCCGTCGTCCGGCGGCGGACCGACGTCGTCGTCGCGCTGGCCGGCCTCGCGCTGTTCGTGCCGTGCGCGATCATCGCGTCCGACGGGACCGTCGGGCCCGTCGAGCTCGCGGTCTTCCACGCGATCAACGAGCTGCCCGAGGCCCTCTCGCCGGTGATGCAGCGGGTGCAGTGGCTGGGCGTCCTCGCGGTCGGCCCGATCGTCGCACTCGGAGCCGCCGCGTTCCGCCGATGGCGGCTCGCGATCGCCTGCCTGCTGGTCACGGTCGAGAAGCTCGTGTTCGAGCGCATCGTGTGGCAGCTCGTCGAACGCTCCCGCCCGGGCAAGACCATCGTGGACGCGATCGTCCGCGGCGACACCCCGACGGCGGGGGCCTCGTTCGTCTCCGGCCACGTGATCCTGGTGACCGGGCTCGCGTGGGTCCTCACGCCGTACCTGCGTGGCGCCTGGCGGGCGCTCCCGTGGGTGGTGGTCGGGCTGGTGGCGTTCGCGCGGGTCTACCTCGGGGCGCACGCCCCGCTGGACGTGCTCGGCGGGTTCGGGCTCGGGCTGGTGGCCGGTGGCGTCGCGAACGTGATCGTCGGTCTCAGGCCCCGAACGGCCGGCGTCGCCGACGATGCCGGCGTGCGCTACGGGTAGCGGCTCAGTGGTGGTGCGGGTGCGGCTCGGGACCCGAACCGGGCCCCCCAGGTGGGAGCTGTCAGCAGCCGGGTTCGCCCGTGTGTCCGCAGCACTGCGCCCGCGAGAACGTGGCGTGGAACCGGTTGCGGACCGTGAGGCGGAGCTTGGTGAAGACCGGGGCGTCGTACTCGCGCCAGTTCGTGAAGAAGTTCCGGACGTGGCGCTTCGCCTCGGCCCAGAACCGGCGCATCAGCCTCCGCCGTTCTTGCCGGCCCACTCGTCGGTCGACACGTGGAGCGACTCGGGCAGCAGGTCGTTCTTGCGCCACGGCTTGACGGTCTCGGCGTAGAAGTCGCGACCCTCGCAGTCGTTGACCACCCACACCGGGAAGTCGTCGAGCTCCATCCGGCGGATCGCCTCGGTCGCGAGGTCCTCGAACGCGATGATCTCCTGCGAACGCACGGTGAGCGCCGCGAGGGCTCCCCCGCCGCCGAGGGCGGCCATGTAGACCGCGGTGTGCTCCTTGAGCTCCTCGCGGATCGCGGGTCCGCGGCCGCCCTTGCCCATGATCCCCTTCAGCCCGAGCTCGAGCAGACGGGGCGTCCACCTGTCCATCCGACTGGCGGTCGTCGGGCCGGCCGAACCCGTCACGTGCCCGGGACGCTCAGGGGTGGGACCGACGTAGTAGACGACCTGACCGGCGATGTCGAACGGGAGGTCCTCGCCCCGGTCGAGCATCTCGACCATCCGCTTGTGCGCCGCGTCGCGCGCCGCATAGACCGTCCCGCGCACCAGCACGACGTCGCCGATCTTCAGCTCGCGGACGTCCTCGTCCGACAGCGGCGCCTCGATCCGCTTGCGTCCGTCGTCCAGGACCTCGACGGCCACCTCAGATCACCCTCGAGCCCGTCCGGTGCGCGTGGCACTCGATGTTGACGGCGACCGGCAGCGACGCGATGTGCGTCGGCATCGTCTCGACGTGGACGGCGAGCACCGTCTGCGTGCCTCCGAGCGCCTCGGGCCCCAAACCCAGCGCGTTGCACTTCTCGTACAGCTCCGCCTCGAGCTCGGCGATCTGCGGATCGGCGTTCGGCTGCCCGACCTTTCGCATCAGCGCCCGCTTGGCGATCACCGCCGACATCTCGAAGTTGCCGCCGATCCCCACGCCGATGATCCCCGGCGGGCAGGCGTTCGGGCCGGACTCGGCCACGGCTTGCAGGACGAACTCCTTGGCGCCCTCGAGCCCGTCGGCGGGTTTCAGCATCGCGTGCTTGCCCATGTTCTCCGAGCCGGCCCCCTTGGCGTCGACCTGGATCCGGATCTCGTCCCCCGGGACGACCCGCGTGTGGATGAACGCTGGCGTGTTGTCGCCGGTGTTCCTGCGGTCGAACAACGGATCGCGAACGATCGAACCGCGCAGGTACCCGTCGCCGTACCCCTGCCGAACGCCCTCGTTGACCGCGTCGTACAGATCTGCACCGGTGACGTGTACGTCCTGGCCCAGGTCGAGGAAGATCACCGTGTAGCCCGTGTCCTGGCAGTAGGGGTACTCCCCCTCGGCGGCCAGCTCCTGGTTGCGGATCAGCAGGTCGAGCACCTGCCGTCCGAGCGGTGACTCCTCGAGTTCCCGGGCGCGCCGGACCAGCCGCACCATCTCCTCGGGGACCTTGTAGTTGATCTCGATGCAGAGATCCCTGACGACTCGAGTGATCTCCGCCGCATCGATCTCGCGTGGTTCGGCCATGGCAAGGCCATGCTAACCGCGGTGCTTCCGGGCGTCCGGTGCGGGTGAGAGGATGCCGCGATGGCCTCGGGTATCACCTCGACGGCTCGCCCCACCGGCCTGCGTCTCGCCGGCACCGTCTGCGTCGCGCTCGGGGCGATCGCGGCCGGTGTGGGCGCCGACGCGCGAGTGGGCGACGATCGGGTTCGCGGCCGACGCCGAGCACGCGGCGGACGTCTCGTTGCACGGGATCGACGTGTGGGAGGGCAAGGTCGTGCTCTTCGCGGCCGTGGGCGCGCTGCTGGTGATGCTCGCGATGCGGATCTCGGGCTCGCGCGGGACGCGACGGGGGCTCGCGATCGCCCTGATCGTCCTCGGGGCGCTCTGCGTCGCCCTGCCGGTCGCCGACGCGGCCCGCGCGAAGGACCGCTTCGGTGGCGTCGAGGGGGTGGACCGGCTCGCGAAGACGCTCTCGGTGCAGCTCGGGCTCCCGGAGGACGTGGTGCGCGAACGCCTCAAGGATCTGCTCGCGGAGGATCTCCGCGTCGAGATCTCGGCGGGGCTGTGGATCACCGTGGCCGGCGGCGTCCTGCTCGTCGCGGGTGGCGTCCTCGGTCTCGCGTGGGTACGCCGCGACGCCGCGGTCGCAAACCTCCCCGTCGAGAGCGACCCTTAGAGCGTCGCGAGATCCGCGCACTTGGCGCGGATGCCCTCGGCGGCCGCACGGAGCGAGCCCAACTCATCGTCGTTCAGGTCGAGCTCGACGATCTCGGCCACGCCGGCGCCCGAGAGCTTCACGGGCACGCCGACGTAGACCCCTTCGATGCCGTACTGGCCCGTGCACCACGCGCAGACCGGCAGGGGCTCGTCGACGCGACCGGCGATCGCCTCGACCATCCGCGTGGCCGAGGCCGACGGGGCGTAGTACGCGCTCCCCTTCTTCAGGAGCCCCACGATCTCGGCGCCGGCATCGCGCGTCCGGGCATACAGGCGCTCGAGCGTCGCGTCGTCGGCGAGATCGGTGAGCGGCTTCCCGTCCACGGTCGCGTGGCGGGGCAGCGGCACCATCGCCTCCCCGTGGGAGCCGAGCGTCATCGCCTCCACCACCAGCGGCGAGACGCCGAGCTCCTCGGCGATGAAGGCGCGTAGTCGAGCCGAATCGAGCACCCCCGCCATCCCCATCACCCGTTCCTTCGGGAAGCCCGAGACGTCGGCCGCGAGGAAGGTCATCTCGTCGAGCGGGTTCGTCACGACGATGATGATCGCGTTCGGCGACCCGGGGACGAAGCGCTCGACCACGTCGCGGACGATCCCGGCGTTCTTGCCGAGCAGGTCCATCCGGCTCATCCCGGGTTGACGTGGGAAGCCCGCCGTGATCACGACGACGTCGGAGCCGGCCGTGTCGGCATAGTCGTTGGTCCCGATCACGTTCGGCTCGAACCCCACGACGGGGGCCGATTGCCGCATGTCGAGCGCGAGCCCCTGCGGCAGACCTTCGACGATGTCGATCAGGACGACCTCGGCCAGTCCGCGTTCGACCAGCCGCATCGCGGTGGTCTGTCCGACGAACCCGCTTCCGACGACGGTGACACGCATCCGTGGCGCTCCTTCGGTTCGAGGCGGCGACATCCTATCCGCGCGAACCAGGGCCGTCGGCGGCCGGGCGTTACTCGCGGCGGCTCGTGAGGTAGGCGCCCGCGAGCACGAGACCGGTGCCGACGAGCGAGATCGCCGCGATCGTCTCGTCCTCGAAGACCACACCGAGGACGATCGCCACCACGGGCAGGAAGTAGATCGCGACGGACCCGCGGGTCGCGCCGACGCGGCCGACCAGCGTGGTCATGGCCACGAACGCCCATCCCGTCCCGAAGAACCCGAGCGCGACCACCGCGAGCGTGCTCGACCACGCGAACTCCGAGTTCGGCAGCGAGACGAGCGCGGCCGGGGCGAGCAGGACGAGCGCCACCACCTGCGCCCGCAGGAGCACCGGGAGCGCACCGTAGCGCTGCTGCAGCGGGACGGCGATGTTGACGGCGACCCCGTAACACAGGACCGCGATCAGGACGAGCGAGGCGCCGAGCGCCGTCGCGTCCGCGTCCCGCGTCGCCGGCCACAGGACGCCGACGACGCCGAAGAACCCGACGGCGATCCCGAGCAGTTGCCGGCTCGCCGGCGCCCGCCGCAGCAAGATCGCGGCGGTGACCGCCGCGAAGATCGGGACCGCGCCGTTGAGCATCCCGGCGAGCGAGGAGTCGATCCACTGCTGCCCGATCGGGAACAGCAGGAGCGGTGCGGCCATCCAGACGACCCCGAGCAGGGCCACCCGGGGCAGGTCGCTCCGTTCGATCGGCCGATGGGACCCGCGCAGCAGCGAGAGCGTGAGCGCCCCGACGCCCACGCGCCCGAACGCGACCACCCCCGGCCCGAAATGCTCCAGGCCGATCTCGATGAACAGGAAGGACGAGCCCCACATCGCCGCGATCGCGGCCAGGAGCCCCCACTCCTGTGGCCCGAACGCCTCCCGCCTCGTCCCCTGGGCGGTCTCGATCAGTGGCCGTCTGCTCATGTCGGTCCTCTTCCCGCCCTTAGGGCCGCCCCCCGGCAGCCCCTCGCTCGTCCGAACCTACCCCGGGCCCTCAGCCTTCCCAACGCGCCGACGATGGTCATCGTGAGACCAGCCTCTCGATGACGGCGTCCCGGACCTGGGTCGTGCTGGCGGCGTTCGGGTCGTCCCGCGTCGGCCGCAGGTCGTAGGTGACGGTCCGGCCCTCGGCGATGACGTCCGCGACCGCCGACTCGAGTCGGTCCCCCGCGTCGGTCTCGCCGATGTGGCGCAGCAGCATCGCGCCGCAGAGCATGAGCGCCATCGGGTTGGCGCGGTTCAGACCCCGGTAGCGCGAGGCGGTGCCGTGGGTCGCCTCGAAGACCGCGCAGGCGTCCCCGAGGTTCACGCCGGGCGCCACACCGAGCCCGCCGATGATCCCCGCGCACAGGTCCGAGAGGATGTCGCCGTACAGGTTCGGCAGGAGCAGCACGTCGTGGTCCCCGGGACGCTGGACGAGCTGCATCGCCAGGTTGTCGATGATCCGGTCCTCGAACGCCACGTCCGGGTACTCGCGCGCCACCTCGCGGGCGGTCTCGAGGAACAGCCCGTCGGAGAACTTCATGATGTTGGCCTTGTGACCGGCGGTGACCTTCCGGCGTCCGTTCGCCCTCGCGTGTTCGAACGCGAACCTCGCGATCCTTCGGCTCGCGGTCTCGCTGATCGCCTTGATCGACAGCCCGGAGTCCTGCCGGATGCGCTTGCCGGTCGTGCGTTCGATGAACGCCATCAGCTCCGCGGTCTGCGGCGCCCCCTGCTCGAACTCGATCCCCGTGTACGAGCCCTCCGTGAGTTCGCGGATCACCACGACATCCACGCGTTCGTAGCGCGAGCGCACCCCCGGGTACAGCGTGCACGGACGTACGGCCGCGTAGAGCCCGAGCGCGACCCGCAGCCCGACGTTCACGCTCCGGAACCCGGCCGGGGTGCCGAGCGGCCCCTTCAGCGCGACGCGGCTGGTCCGGATCGACTCGATGACCCGGGGTGGGAGGGGCGTGCCCTCGGCCTCGATCACCGAGAGCCCCGCGGGCTGGAGGTCCCAGTCGATCTCGACGCCGGTGGCCTCGATCGCCAGGCGGGCGGCGTCGACGAGCTCGGGGCCCGCCCCGTCGCCGGGGATCAGCGCGATCCGGTACACGGTCACGCCGGGGATTGTGATGGGATGATGGGCGAGGCGACCATGCCGAACCGACGGAGCGTGCGGTGACCGACAGAGGCCTTCGCGAGATCGTGGCAGCCCAGACCCGGCTGTCCGACATCGACGGGCAGGCGGGCCGCCTGTGGTACGTGGGCTACGACATCCACGACCTGGCCGGACGCACCTCCTACGAGGAGGTCGTGCACCTGCTCCACGAGCTCCGCCTGCCGAACCAGGCCGAGCTGGACACGCTCCACGACTTCATGGTCGAAGAGCGCGAGGTTTCGAAGTTCCTCCAGGACCTGATGCCCACGCTCGCGCAGCAGACCTCCCCGATGTCGATGCTCCGCACGAGCGTGTCGGCGGCCTCGGCCTACGACCCGGACGGGTGGGACGACTCGGCGGAGGCCGACCATCGCAAGGCGCTGCGCCTGATCGCCAAGACCCCGACCCTGCTCGCGATGTACCACCGGTTGCGCACGGGTCAGGAGATCGTGCCGCCGAACACGAAGCTCCCTCACGCCGCGAACTTCCTCCACATGCTGCTCGGCCTCGAGCCGTCCCAGGAGGACGCCGAGGTTATCGACACGACGTTCGTGCTGTACGCCGACCACACGATGAACGCCTCGACCTTCACGGCGCGGATCGTGGCCTCGACGCTGGCCGACATGTTCTCGGCGATCACCGCGGCGATCGCCGCGCTCAAGGGGCCGCTGCACGGCGGCGCCAACGAGGAGTCGATGAAGATGCTCGAGGAGGTCGGCTCGCCGGACCGCGCCGAGGCGTACGTGCGGGACAAGCTCGATCGCCACCAGAAGGTGATGGGGTTCGGGCACGCCGTGTACAAGACGATGGATCCGCGAGCGGTCGTGCTCAAGCGCCTGTCGAAGGAGACCGGCGAGCGCCACGGCGATACGTCCTGGTACGAGATCTCCGAGGCGATCGAACGCACCGTGGCCGACCAGAAGGGCCTGTTCCCGAACGTCGACTTCTACGCCGCGAGCGTGTACCACACGCTCGGCATCCCGACCGATCTCATGACGCCGATCTTCGCGGTCGCGCGGATGGCCGGCTGGACCGCTCACGTTCGCGAACAGTACGCGGACAACCGCGTGATCCGACCCGGGTCGGAGTACATCGGACCCCGCGACCAGTCGTGGGTCCCGATCGACGACCGCTGAGCCGGGCTCGGCGACGGCCGCTCGCCCGGGTCAGGCGGGAACCGGCGGGGGAGGAGGCGGGGCCGCGGGCTGCGTGCCGCCCGCCGCGGCGGAATCCCACACGCGGTTCAGGTGCTCCTGCACGTAGGCCGCCATCCCGAACCAGATCACGAGCGCGAGGATCACGACCAGCGCCGGCGAGATCTGCGACTGGATCCCCCGCTGCTGCTGCATCTGGACGATGTGGTTCGAGGTGTTGTAGTAGGCGATGAACGGCGGGACGATCAGCAGGAAGCCGGGGATCACGGCCAGGAGCGAGCGGGACGGGCTGATCGTCTGGTCGCCGGTGTAGCGCAGGATCTCCTCGTTCGCCTTGTAGTACCAGTACAGGCCGTAGATCCCGAGCGTGATGATCGTGAGCCCCAGGACCCCGAGCGGGTTGCGTTTCAGGTAACTCTGTCCCTGGATCGTGACGGTCTCCGCCATGGTTCCTCCCTCGGTAAGGTTGCTCGGCGAGTCTACGCTGAGGGTCGTGGGAGCAACCCGGCCCCCTCGATCACGTGCCGGACGAGCTCCTCGCGCCCCAGACCCATCACGTGCACGCCCGAGACGCCCTGCATCGCCCGGAGCCCCGAGACGATCTCGACGCACTGGGCGGTCCCGAGCGCTTCGGCCTCGGGCCCGGCGTCCTCGAGCGCCCGAACCAGGTCGTCCGGGACGTGGACGCCGGGCAGGTGCTCGTTCATGTACCGGGCCTGCTTCGCGCTCCGAAGCGGCGCGACGCCGACGAACACGGCCACCCGTTCGAACACGCCGCGCGGGCGGACGATCTCGGCCCACTCGGCGAGCCGGTCCAGGTCGTAGGCGATCTGGGTCATCACGAACCCGGCGCCCGCGTCCAGCTTGACCTCGAGACGGGCCGGGTCGTAGCGCTCGACCAGCGGGCTGTCGGCCACGCCGACGAAGTAGCGGGGCGCCGGCTCGATCTCGGCACCCGAGGGGAGCCGAGACTCCGCACGGAGCGTCGCGGCGAGCGCGATCAGCTCGAGCAACCCGATGTCGTTCACCGCGGCGGCGTCGGGCTCGTCGCCCACCGACAACGGGTCGCCGGTGAGACACAGCAGGTTGCGGGCGCCGAGCGCCCATGCGCCGAGCAGGTCGGCCGCGATCGCCAGCCGGTTCCGGTCGCGGACCGTGAGCTGCAGCGTGGGTTCGACACCGGTCCTCGCGACGATCGCCGCGCCGGCGACCGGCGACATGTGCGCGCTCGCCGTCGGATTGTCGGTGACGTTCACGGCGTCCGCGTAGCCGACGAGCTCGCGCGCCTGGCGCTCGACGGGTTCGGGATCGCTCGACCTCGGAGGGACGACCTCGGAGGTGACGCCGAAGCGGCGCGAGCGCACGAGCGCCTCGAGCCGGCTCCCCGCTTCGCTCAACGCTGCTCGGAAAGCTTCTCGGCCGCGGAGATCGTGTTGAGCAGGAGCATCGCGGTCGTCATCGGGCCGACGCCCCCCGGGACCGGGGTGATCATCCCCGCGACCTCCTTGACCTCGTCGAACGCCACGTCGCCGACGAGCCCGTGTTCGGTCCGGTGCACGCCCACGTCGACGACGACCGCACCCGGCTTGATCATGTCGGCGGTCACGAGCTGCGGTCGTCCGGTCGCCGCGACCAGGATGTCGGCGCGTCGCGTGTGCTCCGCGAGGTCGCGCGTCTTGACGTGGCACACCGTCACGGTCGCGTTGCCGCGGATCCAGTCCTGCGCGAGGAGGATCGACAGCGGCGCCCCGACGAGGTCGCCGTAACCCGCCACCACGATCTCGGCGCCCTCGAGCTCGACGCCGGAGCGGAGCAACAGCTCGACGATCCCGTACGGGGTCGCGGGCGGGAACGACGGCTCGCCGCGCACCATCAGCCCGACGTTGAGCGGGTGCAGGCCGTCGACGTCCTTGCGCGGATCGATCGTGGTCTGCACCGCGAGCTCGCTGATGTGCCTCGGCAGCGGGAGCTGCACGATGATCCCGTGGATCTCGGGGTCGCGGTTCAGCCGCCGGATCGTCGCGAGCAGCTCCCCCTCGGTGATGAACCCGGGCATGTCCACCTGCTCCGAACGCATCCCGACCTCGGAGCAGGCCTTGTGCTTGGCACCCACGTAGATCCGCGACGCCTCGTCGGCGCCCACGAGCACGGCGGCGAGCCCGGGCTGGATCCCGCGATCGACGAGCGCCATGGCGCGTTCGGCCACCTGCGCCTTGATCTGCGCGGCGATCGCCCTGCCGTCCAGGATGGTTGCGGTCACGGGCGAATCCTACCGACGGTCCAGGCGGGTAGCCCGGAGGGACGGTGGCCACGCGAGACCGACGGTCAGGCTCTCGCGATCACCCAGAGCGGGGTCTCGCCTTCGTCCTGGATCTCGTCGGCCTGCACCAGATCGAAGCCCGCGGCGCGAAGCAACGCGCGGTTCGTCTCCGCATCGAAGTGGCTCCAATACATCGGCGCGCCGTGGAAGTCGGGAACGAGGTCCGCAGGGTTGTCGCCCCTGCCCAGCGTCCCCGCGAACAACCCGCCCGGTCGGAGCCAGGTGCGGATCCTCGCGAGCAGCGATGCGTGAGCATCCCGCGGCACGTGGATCAGCGTCCAGAACGCCACGATCGCGTCGAAGGACCGGTGTGCGAACGCGAGGTCCACCATGTCCGCCCGCACCAGCCTCGCCCCTGGCGCGTTCCGACGTGCGAGAGCGAGCTGGGCGGCCGAGAGGTCCACGGCCACGACGCTCGCACGCGTCGAGAGCTCGGCGGCGATGAGCCCGGCCCCGCACCCGAGATCGAGGACCCGTCCTCCATCGGGGACGAGGTCGAGCACGCGAGTCAGGAAGCTCCGGAAGTACGTCTCGGGCCCGCGGCCCGCACGGATCGCGTCCGCGTACCGTTCGGCGATCGCGTCGTAGCCCGACTCGACGATGTCGCGGGGATCGTCCGGCATCCGTTCAGTGCCGGAAGTGCCGCCGCCCGGTCACGACGACGGCCATGCCCCTGGCCTCCGCCACCGCGAGCACCTCCTCGTCGCGGATCGAACCTCCGGGGTGGATCACGGCCGTCACCCCGGCGTCCGCCGCGACCTCGACCGCGTCGGGGAACGGGAAGAACGCGTCGCTCGCCATCGCCGAGCCCTTCGCTCGATCCCCCGCCTTGCGCACCGCCAGCACCGAGGCGTCCACCCGCGACATCTGCCCGGCCCCCACGCCGACCGTCGCCAAGTCCCGCGCGAACACGATCGCGTTCGACTTCACCCGCATCGAGACGATCCACGCGAACCGCAGGTCGCGCCATTCGTCCTCGGTGGGCTGCCGCGTCGACACGACCTCCAGCTCGGCCCCGCCCTCGGGTGCCGCGTCCGCGTCCTGGACGAGCGCGCCCCCGTGCAGCACGCGCACGTCGAGGCCGCCGGGTTCGGGAAGCGGGGCTCGGACCACGCGCAGGCCCTTGCGTTCGGCGAACGCCCCGAGCGCGCCGTCGGTGAACGACGGCGCGACGACGACCTCGGTGAACACGTCGGCCATCGCCCGTGCCGCGTCCTCGTCCGCCTCGCGTCCGAACGCCACGATCCCCCCGAACGCGCTCACGGTGTCGGACTCGAACGCCGCCGCGTAGGACGCCGCGAGCGAACCCTGGACGGCCGCGCCGCAGGGGTTGTTGTGCTTCACGATCACCGACGCCGGTCCGAGGCGTTCGAGGTCGGCCGCGAGCGTGAGCGCGGCGTCGACGTCCAGCCAGTTGTTGAACGACATCTCCTTGCCCTCGACGAGCACCTCCGCGCCGCCGAGCACCCCGGGCCCACCCGCCTCTCGGTAGAGCGCTCCGCGCTGGTGCGGGTTCTCGCCGTACCGGAGGTCGCCCACCTTCTCGAACGCGAGACCGACGAACGCCGGCATCGCGGCGTCGTCCGAGGCGAACCAGCCCGCGACCGCGGCGTCGTACGCCGCCGTGTGCGCGAACGCCTCGGCGGCCAGCTCTCGCCGCCGCTCCAGCGAAAGACCACCCTCCGCCCCGATGGCGTCCACGACCTCGGCGTAGCGCGACGGGTTGACGACGACGCCGACCGAGGCGAAGTTCTTCGCGGCCGCGCGGACCATCGCCGGGCCGCCGATGTCGATCTTCTCGATCACGTCGTCCTCGGTGGCACCGCTCGCCACCGTCTCGCGGAACGGATACAGGTTCACGACCACCAGATCGAACGGCTCGATCCCCTGGTCGGCGAGCTGGGTCTCGTGCTCGGGTTTCCGACGGTCGGCCAGGATGCCCGCATGGATCCTCGGGTGCAGCGTCTTCACGCGACCGTCGAGCATCTCGGGGAACCCGGTGACCGTCTCCACCGGCGTCACGTCGATCCCGGCCGCCGCGATCGTCGCCGCGGTCCCGCCGGAGGAGACGAGCTCCACGCCGAGCGCCGAGAGCTCGCGCGCGAGCTCGACGACCCCGTCCTTGTCGAAGACGGCGACGAGGGCTCGCCGGACCGGACGGACGTCGGTCATCGCTGCGCCTCCTGCAGGACGCGAACCGTGCGGCCCTCGACCACCACCCGACCCTCGCCGAGCGCGCGGACGGCGGCGGGCAGCAGCCGGTGCTCCACCTCGTGGATGCGCTCCTCGAGCGCGTCCCGGTCGTCGTCCGGATGGACCTCGACCGCCTCCTGGAACACCACCGGGCCGTGGTCGACCTCCTCGTCGACCAGATGCACGGTCACCCCGGTCAGCTTGACGCCCCACGCGAGCGCGTCGGCGACCGCGCGGGTCCCGGGGAACGCCGGGAGCAGGGCCGGATGCACGTTCAGGATCCGCTCACGGAAGGCCCCCACGAGCTCGGGCCCCGCGATCCGCATGTAGCCCGCGAGCACGACCAGGTCGATCGCTCGCTCGCGCAGGATCTCGACGAGCGCGTGATCGAACGCGGCTCGATCCGCGGACTTCGCCGGGTCGACGTGCACCGCCTCGACGGACCGGGACCGCGCACGCTCGAGCGCGGCCGCATCACCCCGATCGCTGATCGCGAGGACCACCCACGGGCCGACGACCGGGTCGTCCAGGAGCGCCTGCAGGTTGGTCCCCGCTCCCGAGGCGAGGACGGCCACCCGAGCGGTCACGTCGCGCACGCTAGGGAGCCGAGACGGACCCGTCAACCGCGACGGGTGTGACGGTACGCTTCGGTCGTGCCACCGGACGAACGCTCGTCGAAGGTGCTCGACCGATGTGACCGCCACCCGGGGAGCCCGGCGGTCGCGCGGTGCGACGGGTGCGGACGCCCGATGTGCCTCGCGTGCTCGACGCCGGTTCGAGGGGAGAACTTCGGGACCGAGTGCCTCGCGGACGTCATCGGGCCCGACGCCGCCGAGACGACGGACCCGACGAGACCGAGCCCGGACCGCGGGATCAGGACGTTCGCGCTCGCGGCGTTCGGCCTGGCCGTCCTCGCGAGCGCGATGCCATGGAGCCGGTTCGGTCCGGGTTCGGAGGCGTTCGGCGCCTGGACGCGGAGCGGCCACTGGTCGCTGGTGGCGGCCCTCGCGGCGATCGCCGGGCTCGCGCTCACCGGCGCGCGGCTCGTGTCCCGCCTGCGAGACCCCGCGTGGGACGTGGCGATCGCCGGTCTCGGAGCGCTGGTGGTGGTCGCGTCGTTGCTCTCCGTGCTGTTCCCACCGGCGTTCTCGCGTCCGTGGCTCGGACCCTGGTTCGCGGTCGCGGCCGGCGCCGTCGCGTGTGGGACCTCGATCCTGGCCGCCAGGACCGCTCGACAGACAAGTTCCGTAGGCATTTGACTCCGTACTAGGCGCGGTGTTCGATAGCCCCGGCTCGAGGAGCCGCGAGCGGCGCGGCGAGCCGAAAGGAGCATGCATGTCGCAGTCTGGTGGATTCGACATGTCGAAGATGTCCACGGCCCACAAGATCCTGCTCGGGGCCGGGATCCTCTACATCATCGACGTGTTCCTACCGTGGCAGCGCATCTGCATCGAAACCGGGATCCCCGGTGTGGGTGGGTGCGCCTCGGCGAGCGGAGCGTCGGGCATCGGGGTCTTGAACCTCCTGCTCGCGATCGCGCTCGTGGCGTGGGAAGGCATGAGCGTCGCGAACGTGGACATCAAGGCACCTCGTGCGCTGGTCAGCGCCGGTCTCGCGGCAGCGATCGTGCTCTTCACGATCCTGAAGATCCTGGTCGACATGGATCAGATCTACCTGTTCGCGTGGATCGGGCTCATCCTGGCCCTCGTGATCGGCTACGGCGGCTGGATGCGCTGGCAGGAACACCAGGCCTCGGGTGGTGGCATGGGCGGGACCAGCACCGGCGGCACCGCTCCCCCTCCGATGCCCGGCGGCCCACCGGCTTGATGCGCTGAGCTCCGACCGAACGTGACGGAAGGCCCGGCGATCCCGCCGGGCCTTCCGCGTTCCCGCGGCTCGATCTCACGGACCTCGACCCGACGTACGATGCGGTGACACCGTGAAGCGATGCCCGTTCTGCGCCGAGGAGATCCGGGACGAAGCGATCAAGTGTCGCTTCTGCGGGAGCATGCTGAACGAAGGTCTGCCCGCTCCGCCGTCGGAAGAGGCTCCGTCCGCATCCGCCGGCGACGAGGCGCTGCAGTTCACCCATTCGGGCTCGAGGTACCTCCTGGGGTACGGGCGCGACTTCTTCGGGATCTGGGACCGCCAGGGCGGTCAGGGTCCGGTCTCGCGGTACCCGAGGACCGACGACGGTTGGCGGTCGGCCTGGCTGTCGTTCACCGCGTCGGAGCCGCAGAGCGCGGAGGTCGGCATCGGGGCGGCGTCGAGCGCCCTCTCGACGCCGTCGTCGCCGGGTGCCTGGTCGCCGCCGGCTGCGCCGAAACGCCGAGTGAACGGCGCGTGGTGGCTGCTCCCGATCCTGATGGGCTGGGTGGGCGGCCTGATCGCCTGGCTCGTGAACAAGGACGCCGATCCCAAGGTCGCCCGATCGATGCTCATCACGGGGATCGCGATCAGCGCGGTCGTGGTCATCCTGCTGGTGTCCGCCCCGCCGTCCACCCCCTGAACCCCGCCGTCGCGGCCCCGAGCGCGCCGCCGGCCACCCCCCAGCCGAGGGCGAACAGCGTCCCGGTGACCGGATCGGGACCGATCCACAGGTGGCCACCACGACCGACGGACCCCGCGGTCGCGCCATAGGACAGCGTGATCGAGGACAGCACGCACGCCGCGAGCATCACGACGGCGAAGACGACTCCGGCCGCCGCACCCGCCGCCGCGGAGGCCGCACGCGAACGCCCCGACGCGGACCCCGCCCATCGACCGCCCGCGATCGTCGAGATCGCGGGGACGAGCAGGAACGCCAGGTAACCCGCCGGCGCGTTCCCGAACGCCACCTCGCCGCTCGACGCCACGAACGAGGGGAACCGCCGGTAGCACAGGACGTCCGCGCGTTCGCTCCCCCGCACCACGTCGCACCCGCCCTCGGCGGGCACCAGGGTCCAGATGGCCTCGTTCGGTGAGAGCGCGAGGTGATGGGCGAGGACGGCCGTCCCCGGCCCGGGCCGTTCGAACACGGTGCCGAAGTACCGAGCCGTCGACGGCGTCGCGAGGGCGACGGGTTCGTCCGGCTGCACGATCCCGGCCACGAACAGACCGACGTACGAGAGCCCGATCGCGAACACGAACATCCGCCACCCGCCTCCGAGCACGGCCCGGGCGCGCACCGCCGACGGGCGTTCGCGCGCCGACGAAGCCCACGACCACACCCCGCCCGACGCCCCCGCGAGCGCCGCGAGGACGAACGGGAACACGATCGCTTGCCACAGGGACAACGAGACGCGAACCCCGCCGGTCACGAACGACCCGAGCGCGGCCGGCTCGTCGAACCGCACGAGGAGCGCGACGAGCACCATCGGCGGCGCGTAGCCGAACGCGACCCGCGCGCCCGTCAGCCCTCGAACGCTCGCCCGTTGGCCGAACGACGAAGAACGCCCGGCCCGGAACAGCAACCACACGGCGAGCGCCGTCACCGCGAGCAGCGCCACACCGAGCTCGACGGTCGCCGAGCCGCCGACGGGAAGGTTCGCGCCGGGCAACCTCGACGCGTCGACGGCGAGGTCGCCCTCGAACACCAGCGCCACGTGGTGGAACGGACCCAGGTAGAGCGCCCCGACCCGGAGCGCGCCCACGAACGAGACGTTCGGGAGCGCGAGGGCGAACGTCGCCACGGCCGCGAAGAGGCCGATCCCGGCGATCAACAGGAAGACCAGGAACCCCCGCCGGATCGACAGCACCCATCCGGGATCCTCGTCGGGGACCGCCGGGCGGCCACCCGGCAGCGTCACGACAGGGCGGCGCGGACGAGCTCGGCGACCTCGGTCGGCGTTCGTCCGACCCGGACCCCGGCGGCCTCGAGCGCCTCCGCCTTGGCCGCCGCCGTGCCGCTCGAACCCGTGATGATCGCGCCGGCGTGGCCCATCCGCTTGCCCGGCGGCGCCGTGAAGCCGGCGATGTAGGACACGACCGGCTTGCTCATGCGCTCGGCGATGAACGCCGCGGCTCGCTCCTCGTCGTCGCCCCCGATCTCGCCGATCATCACGACGAGATCGGTCCCCTCGTCGGCCTCGAAGCGTTCCAGCGAGCCGATGAACCCGAGGCCGTGCACCGGGTCGCCGCCCATCCCCACGCACGTGGACTGGCCGATCCCGCGCTGCGTGAGCTCGTGCACGATCTGGTACGTGAGCGTTCCGCTGCGGCTGACGAGCCCCACCCGCCCCGGCGCGCAGATCTCGCCCGGGATGATCCCGACGTTCGCGGCACCCGGTGAGATCACGCCGGGGCAGTTCGGCCCGACGAGCACCGTATGCGTCCCACCGAGGTACGCGCCGACCTGCGCCATGTCGCGGACGGGGATGCCCTCGGTGATGCAGACGACCATGCCGAGCCCGGCGTCCGCCGCCTCGTAGATCGCCTCGGCGGCGAACCGAGCGGGCACGAAGATCAGGGACGTATTCGCGCCGGTGGCCTCGACCGCGTCATCCACGGTGTCGAACACCGGGATCCCCTCGACGTCCTGCCCGCCCTTGCCCGGCGTGACGCCGGCCACGACATTGGGTCCCGTAGGCGCGGTTCCGCAGCGAGTGGAACGTTCCCTCCGAACCCGTGATCCCCGCGACCACGACCTTCGTTCCTCCGTCGACGAGGATCGCCATCGCTTACGCGGCCCCCTCACGCGCGAGCGAGGCGGCGCGCTCGGCGGCCTCGAGCATCGTGGCGGCCGGGACGATCATCGGATGGTTCGCGTCGGCGAGGATCTGCCGCCCCTCCTCCGCGTTCGTGCCATCGAGCCGAACGACGATCGGCACCCGGGGCGTCACGCGTTCGAGCGCTTCCAGGATGCCCCGCGCGACGAGGTCGCAGCGCGTGATCCCGCCGAAGATGTTGACCAGGACGCTGCGAACGCTCGGGTCCGAGAGGATCACCTCGAGCGAGGTCGCCATGACCTCGGCGCTCGCGCCGCCGCCCACGTCGAGGAAGTTCGCGGCGTCGGCTCCCGCCTGCTTCACGACGTCGAGCGTGGCCATCACCAGACCGGCGCCGTTGCCGATGATCCCGACCTCGCCGTCGAGCTTCACGTACTGGAGCCCGGCCTCCCTCGCTCGCTGCTCGATCGGATCGATCGGGAACGAATCGCTCAGGGCGCGCGACGTCCGGCTGACGGTACAGCGCGTTGTCGTCGACCGTGACCTTCGAGTCCAGCGCCATCACCGTCCCGTCCGTCAGCAGGACCATCGGGTTGATCTCGACGAGGGTGGCGTCCATCTGCTCGAGGACCGAGGATGCCTTCGTCAGGACATCCGCGGCGCCCTCGCGTGCTTCGAGCGGCAGATGCCCCGTCAAGCGGCGGGCCTGATACGGGCGCAGACCGCGGACGGGGTGGACGTGCACCCGGCGGATCGCCTGCGGTTTGGTCCTGGCGACCTCCTCGATCTCGATGCCGCCGTCGTTGGAGACCATGGCCAGGTAGGTGCCTTCGCTCCGATCCAGGGAGATCGCCGCGTAGAACTGCGCCGCGATGTCGACGAGACGCTCGACCAGCACACGCGTCACCGGCACGCCGCCGAACCCCTGCTCGAGCATCCGGGCCGCCTCGCGCGCCGCCTCCTCGGGCGAGTGCACCAGCACGACGCCGCCGCCCTTGCCACGACCGCCCATCTGGACCTGGACCTTGACCGCGACGTGGCCTCCGAGCCGTTCGGCGGCCGCGGCCGCTTCCTGCGGCGTGGCTGCGACGGCGCGTTCGGGCAGCGGGATACCGGCGCGCTCGAACAGGTCCTTGCCCTGGTGCTCGTAGAGGTCCACTCAGGAGGCCTGATGGTCGGAGAGGCGCTCGTTCAGCCAGTCGACGATCTCGCCCGTCGAGGCGCCGGGCGTGAAGATCTTCTCGATCCCGGCCTCCGCGAGCTTGGGGATGTCGTCCTTGGGGATGATCCCGCCGCCGAACACGACGACATCACCGGCGCCCTTGTCGCGCAGGAGCGTGACGACCTTCGGGAACAGCGTCATATGCGCACCCGAGTGGCAGGACAGCCCGACCGCGTCGGCGTCCTCCTGGATCGTGGTCTCCGCGATCTGCTCCGGGGTCTGGTGCAGACCGGTGTAGATGACCTCGAACCCGGCGTCCCGAAGGCTGCGAGCGATCACCTTGACCCCGCGGTCGTGACCGTCCAGGCCGGGTTTCGCGACGATGATCCGGTGCTTGCCGGGCATGCCGGCAGTCTACCGACGCCCCCGCGGACGCGGCTTGTCACCACTGCTCGGCAACGGACGATCGGTTCCTGACCCAGATCTGCGACGGCTTCAACGCGACGTTCGACGGCCCGGCGCGAGCGATCTCGTGCGCGCCGGAGGTGGTCGAGCGCGTCCGCGGGCTTCGGCATCGAGATCCGCGGAGACGTGCATACGTCTCTCTATCGGGTCAATCAGCGCACGCCGAACGCCATAGCTCCGGCGCGGTCAACGACCACGGCCGTCACGAGCCCCACCTGCGTCTGGGCCGTCCGGCGCAGGCACAGGGAGCGGGGCGTGGCCCGAGGCCTCCCTTGTATCCCTTGGGCTCCCCGAGCGCGGATGCGGTCTCCGTGCCCTCCGATGCGCTATATAGGGACAGGAATCACCCCATCTGGCCGGAGACACGTCATGGCGAAGCACATAGCTCGGCGATCGGCGATCGTCGCTGACCGCCGGCCTCTCGAGCGCGGACTCGCACGGTTCCTCCTCGAGGAGCGTGGGCTGTTCGTGGCAGGAGAGGCCGCCACGATGGCGGACGTCCTCCTCCAGGTCCAGCAACACCGGCCCGACATCGTCGTCCTCCACGAGAAGCTCGCCGAGGATCACGACCCTCCGTCATCGCCCAGATCCGGCGCGTCTCCCCGCCGACGAGCATCGTCCTGCTCGCGGCGAGCCGAGCGGCGCTCGCACCCGAGCTCGCCCTGCTGGCCGATACGGTCGTGGAGGACGGCCCGGGCCTCACCGAGCTCGGCGCGGCGATCGCCGGCACCGCGGCCGTTGCGGCCGCAGATCCATCCTTCCGCGATGGATCTCGCGGCGGAACCGTTCGACGATGACGAGCCGCCGACCCCGGCTCTGCGCGTCGATGGGTGGATCGACTCCAAGGCGTCGCCGTCGCGTCCGTCATCGCACTCGCCTTCATCTTCGCCCGAGACGCAACGCGATCGATCCAGCCGCAGGAGGCACAGGTGCATGTCGATGCGGCCGTGGCATCGCTCGGGGAGATCGAAGAGGCGGTCGATGCGGGTGTGACGGCCCAGATCGTTGCGCTGGCGCGGCGTGTCTTGACCGAGCGCGCACTCGCTGTCGAGGGAGGTGCCGACGTCACGGACCTCGACGAGCAGATCGCTGCGACGTTGGTGCCCTTGTGGGACTCGTTGCCGGGGGACATCCAGGTCGCTCTCGAAAACATCCTCGGTGGTGTGAGTGGCGTGCTTCCCGCCCCGACGGCGCCGCCCGTCATCTCGCCCGGGCCGGACGAGGGACCCCCCAACGGCGGTCCACCCCCCGAGACCTCTCCTTCCCCTAGCCCGCAACCAGGACCGACCACGACCGAGCCTCCGACCACGACCGAGCCTCCGACCACGACCGAGCCTCCGACCACGACCGAGCCTCCGACCACGACCGAGCCTCCGACCACGACCGAGCCTCCGACCACGACCGAGCCTCCGACCACGACCGAGCCTCCGACCACGACCGAGCCTCCGACCACGACCGAGCCTCCGACCACGACCGAGCCTCCGACCACGACCGAGCCTCCGACCACGACCGAGCCTCCGACCACGACCGAGCCTCCGACCACGACCGAGCCTCCGACCACGACCGAGCCTCCGACCACGACCGAGCCTCCGACCACGACCGAGCCTCCGACCACGACCGAGCCTCCGACCACGACCGAGCCTCCGACCACGACCGAGCCTCCGACCACGACCGAGCCTCCGACCGACGACGACGCAGGCCGGATCGCTGGTGCTCCTCCCCTCCTCGCTCACGGTCTTGCTCGCCCTCTCCGGATGGGCGAGGCGTCGCTCGCGCAGGTCGTCCGAACGGGACTGAGCGACCGAGCCCGTCACGTCGCCTGAGATACTCGACAGGGTCATGGCGAAACGGTTCCGGTTCCGGCCCCCGGGTCTCAAGCCGACGACGAAGATCGGGACGCTCGGCCCGTATCGGGGACGGCTCGGCCTGGCCTGGGTGATCGCCCCGATCGTGGCGGGCGCCCTGATCGTGATCGCCGGCTACCTCGTGCTCGCGAGGTGACGCTCGAGGCGTACTGCTGGCCGCCCTCGGTCGGTCACGGCGAGCCGGTCCAGCTGTTCGTCTCCACCGATGCTCCGACCTTCGACATCACCGTCGTCCGTGAGGGCGCCCTGTCCGAACCCGTCTGGGGCGAGAAGGGCTTCGCCGGCCGATCGCACGACACGCCCGAGGACGCCTCCGCGAACGGTTGCGGCTGGCCCCCCGCGCTCGACATCCCCGTGAGCGCGTGGCGATCGGGGTACCACGCCGTCACCGTGACCGCCGGCGACGAACGCGCCGACGCGTTCCTCGTCGTTCGACCCGACCCGTCCGATCCCGCGCCGATCCTGCTCGTGCTGTCGGCCACGACCTGGCACGCGTACAACGACTGGGGCGGTCCGTCGCTGTACACCGGCGGCACGCACGTGTCGTTCGAACGCCCGCTGGCGAAGGGGTTCCTCGTCAAGCCCGAGCCGATCGGCCGGATGATGCAGCCCGTACCCGACCGGGAGGCGATGGGGTTCCGCCGCTGGGCGCGCCCGCTCGGCCTCTCGGACTGGTGCGGCGGGGCCGGATGGTTCACCTACGAACGGACCTTCACCCGCTGGGCCGAGGCCAACGGCTACCGCGTCGACGTCGCGATCTCGCAGGACCTCGAGGAACACCCGGAGATCCTCGAAGGCCCTCGTCTCGTGCTCGGCGTCGGCCACGACGAGTACTGGTCGTGGGGCATGCGCGACGCGTTCGATGCGTTCGTCGCGCGCGGCGGCAACGCGGCGATCCTGTCGGGGAACACGTCGTTCTGGCAGATCCGGTTCGACCCCGGTCATCGGGGGATGACCGGCTACAAGTACCGAGCGGACGAGGACCCGGTCCTCGGCACGGCGGACGAACGGTTCCTGACGGGCTGCTGGTCCGACCGCCGGATCGGCCGCCCCGAGACCTCGACGATCGGACTGACGTTCACGCGCGGCGGCTACTCGCGCTACGGGCTCGGGGCGCCCGACGGCTCGGGCGCCTACACGGTCCACCGACCCGGCCACTGGGCTTTCGAGGGCACGGGGCTCGGGGAGGGCCGGGGATTCGGCGGCGCGGATGCGATCGTCGCGTACGAGTGCGACGGCTGCGCGTTCGAGACCGGGCCCGACGGCCTCCCTGTACCAACCGGCGTCGACGGCGCCCCCGAGGGCCTCGAGATCCTCGCGACCGCGCCCGCCCACCTGTGGGCGCAGCACGAGCAGCCGACGAGGTACGCGCACGAGCCCGGCGATCTCGAGCAGTGCTCGATGGCCGTCTTCGGCGACGCGAGCCCGGAGCACCTCGCGGAACTCGGCGACGGCCACGCGGTGCTGGCGGCGTTCGAACGCCCCGGGGGCGGCACGGTCGTGAACGTCGGCGTCACCGACTGGGTGCTGGGCCTGGGCGACCCGGTGGTCGAGCGCATCACGCGCAACGTGCTCGACCGTCTCTCGCGCTGACGCCGGTCGCTACGATGCGCAGATGCGGTGGGACGCGTTCGAGCGGGCGTGCCCCGAGATCGGCGAGCTGGCTCGCGCACGGTTCGAGCGCGATCAACTGGTCATGCTCGGCACGATCCGCCTCGACGGCTCGCCGCGCGTGAGCCCCAACGAATGCGACATCGCGGAGGGCCGGCTGTTCGTCTCCATGATGTGGCGGTCGAGGAAGGCGCTCGATCTGCTCCGCGATCCGCGGATCGTGGTCCACAGCGTGACGACCAACAACGACGGCACCGACGGCGACGTGAAGATCTACGGCCGCGCGGTGGACGAACGGGACCCGGAGCTCCGCGCCGCGTTCCGAGAGGCGATCCGCCGACGGATCGACTGGGCTCCCGACGAGCCCGAGTACCACTGCTTCTCGGTCGACGTGCGTTCGGCCGGCTACGTGCGCTTCGGCGACCGGGCGGAGGCGCTCACGTGGGACGCGGAACGCGGGCTCCGGCGCCTTCCCCCGCCCGGCTAGCTCAGCCGACCTTGCGCAGCGGGGCGTAGGCGACCAGCAGCCGCTTCTCCCCCGCGTCCTCGAAACGCACCGTGGCCTCAGCGTCCGAGCCCGAGCCGCTCACGGTGAGCACGACGCCCTCGCCCCACTTGTCGTGCTGGACGGTGTCGCCCGCCGAGATCTGCGGGATCTCGCGCCGGCCCTCGACGGCCGCCCGGATCGGCGAGACCGGCGTTCCCTCCGCGACGACGAGATCGCCTTCCTCGAGCGCGCGCACGAGATCGCTCGGGATCTCGCCGAGGAACCTCGACGGCGGGCTGTAGGAGGTGGAGCCGAACAGCGTCCGGCTCCACGCGAACGTCAGATACAGGCGTTCGCGGGCTCGGGTCACCCCGACGTACATCAGCCGTCGCTCCTCCTCGAGCTGCGCCGGATCGCCCATCGAGCGATAGTGCGGGAACACGCCGTCCTCCAGGCCGATGATGAAGACCACGGGGAACTCGAGCCCCTTCGCGTTGTGGAGCGTCATCAGCGTGACGCTCCCCGCCTCCTCGTCGTACTCGTCCTGCTCGGAGACGAGCGACACCTGCTCGAGGAACTCGGCGAGCGTCCCGTCGGGCGAGCGCTGCTCGAACTCGGCCGCCACGCCGCCGAGCTCGCGGAGGTTCTCGATCCGCCCCTCGGCCTCGACGGTGCGTTCGGCTTCCAGCTCGAGGAGGTAGCCGGACTCGGTGGCGGCGGCTTCCACCATCCGCTGCGGCCCCGCCCCGGAGTCGTACGCCTCCCGGAGTCGCTGCATCACGCCGACGAACCCGGCGATCGCGCCTTTGGCCCGCGCCCCGAGCTCCGGGAGCTCGTCGGCCCTCCTCGTCGCCTCCAGGAACGGGATCTGCTCGAGCGCCGCGAACCCCTCGAGCGCCGCCACGGTCGCGTCCCCGATGCCGCGCTTGGGCATGTTCACGACCCGTCGAGCGCTGACCACGTCCTGCGGGTTCAGCAGCAGCCGCAGGTACGCGAGGACGTCCTTGACCTCCTTGCGCTGGTAGAACCGCACGCCGCCGACGACGCGGTACGGGATACCCGCGCGCATGAAGATGTCCTCGAGCACGCGGCTCTGGGCGTTCGTCCGATAGAAGACCGCGACGTCCGAGTACCGGTGCGCCTCATCCTCGACGAGCCGGTGGGTCTCCTCCGCGACGAACAGCGCCTCTTCGTGCTCGTCGTCGGCACGGAAGCGGACCGCGAGCTCGCCCTCGGTCGTCTCGGTCCACAGGGACTTGGGCTTGCGCTGCACGTTGTGCTCGATCAGCGCGTTCGCGATCGCGAGGATGTTCGAGGTGGAACGGTAGTTCTGCTCCATCAGGAAGACCTCGGCGTCGGGGTAGTCGCGCTCGAAGTCCAGGAGGTTCTGGATCGTGGCCCCGCGCCACGAGTAGACGCCCTGGTCGGCGTCGCCCACGACGCAGACGTTCCGGTACTTCTCCGCGAGCAGGTTGACCAGCTGGTACTGCGCGCGGTTCGTGTCCTGGTACTCGTCCACGAGGATGTAGCGGAACCACTCCTGATAGTGCTCGAGGACCGCGGGGTGGTCGCGGAACAGCCGGACGGTCTCGGTGATCAGGTCGTCGAAGTCGAGCGCTCCGGCGGCGAGCTTGCGCTTCTCGTAGTCCACGTACACGTTCGCGATCGTCTGCTCGTAGAAGTTGCCCGCCATCTGCGCGAACTCGGCGGCCGACAACACGTTGTCCTTCGCCTTGCCGATCGCCGCGGACATCGCCCGGGGCGGGTACCGCTTGAGATCCAGGTTCAGGTCCTTGAGGACGCTGGTGAGCAGGCGCTCCGTGTCTCCCTCGTCGTAGATCGTGAAGCTGCCGGGCAGGCCGAGGTGGTCGTGCTCGCGCCGGAGGATCCGCGCGCACGCCGAATGGAACGTGAGGATCCACATCCCCTTCGCGATGCGCTGCCCGAGGAGCCCCTCCACCCGCGCCGCCATCTCGCGGGCCGCCTTGTTCGTGAACGTGATCGCGAGGATCGCGAACGGGCTCACGCCGTGCTCGCGGATCAGGTACGCGATCCGGTGCGTGAGGGCCCGCGTCTTGCCGGACCCGGCGCCCGCCACGATGAGCACGGGGCCCTCGGTGTGCAGCACCGCCTCGGCCTGCACCGGATTCAGGGCATCGACGAGGGGCGAACGCACGGCCACGGCACTGATTGTAGGGGGGCATCGGACGGTCCCCGGGCCGAACGCAAGAGGCGCTCGGGCTGCCCTTCGGGTGCTCAAGGAACACGACCGAACCTGCGACACTGGAAGGGATGGCCGAGACCGAGATCCTCGAGGGCAGCGCCGTTCCCGCTCGGCCATCGGCTCCTCGCCGGCGGAGCCGCAGCGGCAGGATCCTGCGGATCACGGGGCTGGTCTTCATCGCGGGCGCGCTCGTCCTGGCCGGGTACCTGTGGTGGAACCTGTGGGGGACCGGGTTCGCCACCCAACGGGCACAGAACGCCCTCCGCCCCGGGTTCGAACGCAACGTGGCGAGCCTGACCCCCGCCGACGCCCCGGACCGGGTGGTCAACGTCCCCGGGCACGCCGTGGCGATCATCCGCATCCCGAAGATCGACGTCGACTACGTCGTGGTGGAGGGCACGGACACCGAATCCCTCAAGAAGGGTCCCGGTCACTACTCGCAGACCGCCTACCCGTGGCAGGACACGGGTCGAGTAGGGATCGCGGGACACCGTACGACGTACCTGGCGCCCTTCTGGTCTCTGAACGAGCTCCGGGCGGGCGACCGGATCGTCCTGGCCACCGAGTACGGGATCTTCGACTACCGGGTGACGCGCTCGGTCGTCACGCCGCCGACGGGCATCCTGCCTTCGGGCGACTCGGTCCTGGACCAGACGGTGAACCCGAGCCTCGTCCTGACCACCTGCAACCCGCGGTTCTCGGCATCGACCCGTCTGGTCGTGATCGCCGAACGCGTCGACTGACCCGGGGACCACACAGCGCCGACGCTCAGCAGGCGACCGCGCCCGGCCACAGGTTCTTGATCCACCGGACGCAGACGTGGACGTCCGTCCACGTCACCCGCGTGAGGTCGTCGGCGCGCTCGCCGCTCCACGGGCACTCGTCGCGGATCGTCTCGAACCGGAGACCGTGCGTCGTCTTCTCGAACCGATAGACGCCCTCGCCCTGCGGGCAGTTCGGGTCGTTGAACAGCGTCACGCGATCGCCGTCGACGACGAAGCTGCCCTGCGTCTTGAAGTCCGACATCTGGTGATGCAGGAACCACGCGCCGTGCCAGAACATGATCGTGCTCACGCCGGCGTCGATCCGGTACGGCGGGCACCGCAGGCACCGGAACGGCAAGCCGATCCGCGCCCCTCCGACGTCGCGCAGGGTCAGCGTGCGGAGGTAGGTGCCGTCGAGCTCCGTCCTCGTCGAAGGGGGCGGCGTCGGCGACAGGTACGGGTACGGCAGCAGCAGGGGGTCCACCGTCCGGTCAGGTTCCTTGCCCGGCAGGCCGCCGATCTTGAGCAGCGTCGTCGGCGACGCGGACGCCCCCGAGACCGCGGGGCTCGCGGACGACGTCGCGCCGGAAACCGCCTCGCCGGACGGGCCGGGCTCGGGCTCCGAACGAGCCACCGCGACGACCACGACGGTGGTGAGCACCCCCGCCGCGAACGCCAGACCCAGCGATCCGAACCGTTGCCAGCGCGAAACCATGACCGGCATACAGGCTATGCTGGTCTCTCCCGGAAGGTCAAGAGAGATCATGGACGATCGGGACAAGCGTCGCGTCGGCGAGCAGATCGAACCGGGTGGTCGGCCCAAGGCACCCGGACGGCTCGAGACGCTCCAGCGGTTCGTGAACACCTACAACAAGGACTTCCCGCCGGCGTGGGACCGGCTCGGCACGCCGGCGAAGGCGCGGGCGTGGCTGCTGCAGAAGCGGCTCGTCACGCCGCCGGTGCGGATCACCTACGTGGACGTCGATCGCCTCCGTGAGCTGAGGGAGGCGCTCCGAGCGCTCGTCGCCGCGAACCACGGGAACGCCATGCCCCGCGAGGCGCTGGAGACCCTCCGCCGCGAGGGAGCCAGGGTCCGGCTCCGGGTGGGGTTCGGGTCGCGGGGCGCGACCGAGCTCGAGCCGGTCGGACCCGGGGCCGATGCGGCGGTGGCGACGGTCCTCGACATCCTGCACGAGGCACAGGTCGGCGGGGTGTGGCCGAGGCTCAAGGCGTGCCGGCGGTGCGGGTACGCCTTCTTCGACCGTTCGAAGAACCGTTCGGCCGCGTGGTGCGCGATGTCGATCTGCGGCAACCGGACGAAGAACCGGACCTACCGGCGCCGGCGGGCTCGGACGCGCACGGCGAGGACCCCGGCGAGCTGATCGGCGGGCCGTCCGTTCGACCGGTCGAGCGCTACTCCCACTCGATCGTGCCGGGCGGCTTGCTCGTGACGTCGTAGACGACGCGATTCACGCCCGGGACCTCGCGGACGATCCGGCTCGCGATCCGGTCGAGCACCTCGTGCGGGAGGCGGGCCCAGTCCGCCGTCATCGCGTCCTCGCTCGTCACCGCGCGGAGCACGACCGGGTGCTCGTACGAACGCCCGTCCCCCATCACCCCGACGCTGCGAACCTCCGCCAGCAGCACGCAGAACGCCTGCCACGTCTCGCGGTCCAGGCCGGCGCGCCGGATCTCCTCGCGCACCACGTGATCGGCGGCGCGGACGATCGTCAGGTTCTCCCGGTCGACCTCGCCCACGATCCGAACCGCGAGCCCGGGCCCCGGGAACGGCTGCCGCTGGACGATCTCCTCGGGCAGGCCGAGCTCGGCCCCCACGGTTCGGACCTCGTCCTTGAACAGGTCGCGCAGGGGTTCGACGAGCTCGAGGTCCATGTCCGCCGGGAGCCCGCCGACGTTGTGGTGGCTCTTGATCCTGGCCGCCGTGTCCGAACCGCTCTCGATCACGTCCGGGTACAACGTCCCCTGCACGAGGAAGCCCGCGCTCCGGTGCTCGCGCGCGACCTCCTCGAACACGCGGATGAACTCCTCGCCGATCCGCCGCCGCTTGTCCTCGGGGTCGGTGACGCCCTCGAGCCGGCCGAGGAACCGGTCCTCCGCCTTCACGTGCACGAGCGGGACCCGGAAGTGCCGTCCGAACGTCTCCTCGACCTGCTCGGGCTCGCCCTCGCGCAACAATCCGGTGTCGACGAACACACACGTCAGCTGTTCGCCGATCGCCTTGTGGACCAGGAGCGCCGCCACGGCCGAGTCCACACCGCCGGAGAGCGCGCAGAGCACCTCGGCCTGTCCGACCTGGGCTCGGATCGCGGCGACCGCGCGTTCGATCACGTTGGCCGGGGTCCAGTCCGGGAGCAGACCGCACCCGTCGTACAGGAACCGCTTCATCACGGCGGTCCCCTTCGGCGTGTGCGCCACCTCGGGGTGGAACTGCACCGCGAACAGGGCCCGTTCGGGATCCTCCATCGAGGCGATCGGGATCGCGTCGGTCCGAGACGTGACGCGGAACCCCGCGGGGGCCCGCGTGACGGCGTCGCCGTGGCTCATCCACACCTGCTCGTCGGCGGCGAGGTCCTCGAGCAGGACCCCCGGCTCGGTCACGTGGAGCTCGGTACGGCCGTACTCGCGCTGCCCCGTCGCCTCGACCTCGCCACCGAGCGCCTGCGCCATCAGCTGGTGCCCGTAGCAGATCCCGAGGACCGGGACGCCGAGCTCGAACACGCCGGGATCCAGGGCCGGGGCCCCCGCCTCGTACACCGAAGCCGGACCCCCCGAGAGGACGATGCCCGCGGGCGCGCGCGCGGCGAGCTCGGAGGCGGTGAGGTCGTGCGCCACGATCTCCGAGTAGACGTGGCACTCGCGGATCCTGCGCGCGATCAGCTGCGCGTACTGCGCCCCGAGATCGACGACCAGGACCGGGCGCCCGGGCGAGGCCACGTCGCTAGTGACCCATCCCGACGCGCTGGGCGGTCTGGTACGTCTTGCCCTCGCTCTTGATCGAGGGCGCGACCACGAGCTCGGCCTTCTGGAACTCGCGGATCGTCGCGTAGCCCGTGGTGGCCATCGAGGTGGCGAGCGCGCCGAACAGGTTGAACGTCCCGTCGTTCTCGTGGGCCGGTCCGGTGAGGATCTCCTCCAGGCTCGCGACCTGCTGGGTCTTGACGCGAGCGCCACGCGGGAGCGTCGGATGGAACGTCGCCATCCCCCAGTGGTAGCCGCGGCCGGGCGCCTCGTACGCGCGCGTGAGCGGCGAGCCGATCATGACCGCGTCCGCCCCGCAGGCGATCGCCTTCGCGATGTCGCCGCCGGTCCGCATGCCGCCGTCGGCGATCACGTGGCAGTAGCGGCCGGTCTCGCGGAGATGCTCCATCCGGGCGGCCGCCGCATCGGCGATCGCGGTCGCCTGCGGCACGCCGACGCCGAGCACCCCCCGCGTCGTACAGGCGTTCCCCGGTCCGACGCCGACGAGGACGCCGACCGCGCCCGTGCGCATCAGGTGGAGCGCCGTCGTGTACGAGGCGCAGCCGCCGACGATCACCGGCAGGTCGTAGGTCGCGATGAACTCCTTGAGGTTGAGCGGCTGGCTGTGGGTCGAGACGTGCTCGGCCGAGACCACGGTTCCCTGGATCACGAGGACGTCGAGCCCGGCGCCGATCACCGCCTCGGCGTACCGTTCGACACGTTGCGGCGTGAGCGAGGCGCACGAGACGACCCCGCCCTCCTTGATCTCGCGGATCCGTTGCTCGATCAGCTCGTCCTTGAGCGGCTCGCGGTAGAGCTCCTGCATCCGCCCCGTAGCCTTCTCGTCGGACAGGGTGGCGATCTCCTCGTAGATCGGGTCGGGATCCTCGTAGCGCGTCCAGAGGCCCTCGAGGTTCAGACAGGCGAGACCGCCGAGCTGTCCGATCCGGATCGCGGTCGCCGGCGAGACCCCCGCATCCATCGCCGAAGCCATCATCGGCAGGCCGAACGTGTAGGCGTCGATCTGCCAGGAGATGTCGACGTCGTCGGGGTCCCGCGTCCGCCGGGAGGGGACGATCGCCACCTCGTCGAACCCGTACGCCCGCCGGCCCATCTTCCCCTTGCCGATCTCGATCTCCATCTCGTCTCCCTACGTCGCTCCCAGCTCCACGGATACGCGAAACGCCCACCCCAGGGAGGGTGGGCGCATCGACACCTGCATGCAGGGACGCTATCACGCGAGAACGACCCGCAAGCGCGGTAGGCCACCCGGCGGAGTGACCAACCGGATGTTGACCCGGAGAATCGAGCCGAGGCCCAGGACGAGGAGGGAGGCGCCCGTGGAGAGTCACCTGAAGCGAGGTTTCTTCGGCTACTCGCGCAAGAGCGTGACGGCCGTCGTCAACGATCGGGAGATGTCGGTCATGAGGTCGACCACGGAGGCGAAGGAGGCGACCGAGCAGGTCGCAGCGCTCGGCGTCGAGCTCGACCAGCGTCGGGTCGAGATCGCGGACCTCCAGGCGCGGAACCGCGACCTCGAGTTGAAGCTGGAAGATGCGGCCGAACGATTCCGCGCCGTCGAACGCTCCGGTTCAACCTCGACGACCGAGGAGCTCACCGATGTCCTCCACGCCGCCGAGCGCGCCCTCTCACGGCTCACCGATGGTGCACGGAAGAACGCCGAGAAGCAGCTCGGAGAGACGGAACAGGTCCACGACGCCCTGCGCCAGGACATCGACCGACTCGCCGCGTGGCGTGCCCGGATGGCGCCCCTCGCCGAGACCATGCCGGATTCGATCCGAGAGGTGCAGAGGGAGGCCTCGGCCCTTTCCGAGCGTCTCCGACAAGCGCTTGCCCCGGCGAACGACGCACTCGATGCGCTGTCGGCGCGCCTGTCCGAACTCGCCGAGTCGCCCGAACCCCCGCCGCAGATGCCGGCGACGGTCAGCGAGATCATCTCGGTGGGTGAGGCAACGGACGGACCCCCGGCGGAGCTACCCGACCCGGGGCTCGGCGTCTACGCCGGGCCACCCGAACGGGCAGCGCCGTCGAGCACCGACTAGCGAGATGCAACGCTTGCGCCCGGCCGCGGAGACGACCACACTCGCACGGATGACCAGGTTCACCTGACGCTGACCCACGCTCGCACGTGGCCCACCGTGGCCCAGGGCCCCACCTGGGCCCGGCGTCGTCAGTTCTCCTTGACGACGTGGCCCGTGTCGTGGACGCGCAGGTCCGTGAGCCCCGAATGCAGGCGCTCCCCCTCGACCAGAGCCGTGTCGTCCTCGAGGTACCCCAGTTCCACGAGTCGGGCGAGCGTTCGCCGCAAGGACTCCTCGGGCGTCTCCACCATCGTGTCGAGCACGAGCTCGGGATCCTCGGGGACCTCGTAGGGGTCGTCGACGCCGGTGAACCCCTTGATCTCGCCGGCGAGCGCCTTCTTGTACAGGCCCTTGGGGTCGCGGTTCTGCGCGAGCTCGTCGATCGTGGCGTGGACGTAGACCTCGACGAACTCGCCGATCGCGGCCCGCACCTGGTCGCGGGTCTCCTTGTACGGCGAGATCGGGCAGCAGATCGTCGCGACGCCGTTGCGCGTGAGCAGCTCGGCGACGAACCCGATCCGCAGGATGTTGGTGTCCCGATCCTCCTTGGAGAACCCGAGACCCTTCGACAGGTTCTGGCGAACGACGTCGCCGTCGAGGATCTCGGTCTTCATCTCGCCGAGCCTGGAACTCGTGGTACAGCATCTCGGCGATCGTCGACTTGCCGGCGCCGGACAGGCCGGTGAACCAGACGGTGAACCCTTTCTGCTCGGGGCGATGCGTCACAGGAAGCTCCTTCCGACAGCGCCCTCGGGCGCCTCGAGGTCGTAGAGGGACAGGATGGAGGGACCGACGTCGACCAGGTTGAGGTCCGGGACCTCACCCGTCGCCTGACCGGGGAGCCCGGCCATCGCGAACACCCCCGAGCGGTCGTGGTTCGCTCCGTCGGGGCCCGTGTCGTTCTCGTAGGTGTAGATGCTGCGATTGCCGATCGAGCCGACCGAGCGCCACGCCAGGTCGCCGAAGTAGACGATGAGGTCGGGCGCCACCCCGCGGACCTCGGTATAGACCTCCTGAGGCTTGAGAACCCTGGTCCCGAGCGCTTCGCCGTCGGGTCCGGGCGCGGCCTCGATCCTGTCGATCAGCTCGTTTCGAACCTCCTCGTACCGCGCGGGTTCGACGATGCCTTGCGGCTCGCGGCCCTTGACGTTGAGGAACAACCGGCCGTAGTAGCCGCCGTCGCCCCAGGCGACCGTGTTCGACCAGTCGATCGCGGCCTCGTTGATCGGGAGGACCTTGCGACGGGTAGGCCTCGACGGTGAGATATCGCTCGCGGATCAGCCAGTCGTTGAAGCAGAAGCCGCCCATCATCGGGCGCGCGCCGTGATCGCTCATGACGATCGTGATGACGTCGTCCGGCAGGACATCCAGGAGCGAGCCGACCTGCTCATCCATGAACCGGTAGTAGTCGCTGAACGCCGACTCGTACTTGTTGCCCGGCTCGTAGAGCGGGTGGGTGGGATCCCAGTGCTGCCAGAACACGTGGTGGAGGCGATCCGGCGCGATCTCACACAGCATGAAGAAGTCCCACGGCTTCTCGACCGCCAGCTTGCGCCCGACCCGGAAGCGTCGCTCGGTCATCTTGAACACCTGGTCCAGTGCGACGTCGTATCCCGCCCGACGGAAGTCCGGGATGTCGAAGATGTAGTCGTTGCCCTCTCCGAGCTCGCCGACGATCTCGGTCTCGAGCTCGGCGGGATAGGCCCAGGACTTGGCCGAGGGCGGGGTCAGGAAGCATCCGACCCGCCATCCGGGGAACGACCTCGGAGGCGGGAACGAAGGCGGAACGCCGATCAGCAGCGATCGCATCCCTTTGGTGCCGAGCACGTCCCAGACCGCGGGCTCCTTCACGGCGTCGGCCGTCGCGATCGACAGTCCCTCGTAGCTGGTGTCCTTGCGGTTGCGAAAGCCGTAGATCCCCAGCTGACCGGGCGTCTTGCCGGTCATCGCGCACGCCCAGGCGGGGACCGTGATCGGCGGCGTGATGCTCGCCAGGTCCCCCCACATCCCGCGCTGCATCAGCGCGTGGATGTTCGGCGTTTCGGCGGCGAAGTCGCGGAACAGCAGCTGGGGCGTCGCACAGTCCAGCCCGATCACCGCGACCCGCTGCGTGTTGGTCATGAGCGGGTCCCCGTCCTGGTCACGGAACGGGAGCCCGGCGGGCTCCCGCGCACATGCTACCAACGAGCCGGTGCCATCGGCCCTGCGACCTGCGAGGATGCGCCACCGTGAAGCTCCTGCGGCGGGTTCTCGTGTGGCAGGCGGCGCTGTGGGCGGCGTTCGGACTGGTCCTCGTGATCGCACCCGGGTGGGTGATCGAGTCGGTGTTCGACCAGCCGCCGCTCGGTGAAGAGGCGTGGCTCCGTGTCTCGGGCGTCATGGCGATCGCGCTCGCCGGCTTGATGGTGCTGGTCTCCCACCGGGTCGAGGAGCTCTGGTGGTGGTCGTGGGCGTTCGTGATCCTCGCGTTGGCCAGTACGGCGGTGCTGGTGCTCAACGCGCTCGTCGGCGTCCCCGAGGGGGCAGCGTCGTGGCCCTGGTGGGCGCTCGCGGGCGTGAACGCCGGATTCGCTCTGATCGAGCTCACCGCACTCGCAAGGATCGGGACCGAGCGCCCGCCCGTATGACCGGCTCTCTGACCACCGCGATCTCGGACCGAGGTGGACACATCCGCGAGGGCGTCGAGGTGGGTGAAGCGACGCGGCGGGTAGCATGCGAGGCCGGCGACGATCGGAAGGAACGATGCGCAGCGACACCCACAACATCGAGTCGTCCCCGGACTCCTCTGATGTGACCCCAGAACCACAGACGAGACCCAGACGCAAGCGACGCCTTCGATCCGTCCTCGGCGGCCTCCTCCTGGTCGTCGTCATCGTGGCGGTGCTCGGGCTTTCGCTCGTCGCATCCCTGCGCCACATCCAGGGCGACCTGGTCCGTGGACGATCCGCCGCCGAGCACGGAAGGAGCCAGCTCCTCGCCGGCGACGCCGACGCCGCGGCCGAGTCTCTCCGCGACGCGCGGGAGTCCTTCGCTCGGGCCGCGGGCCGAACGGATGGCCTGCTCTACCGGGTTGCCGGATGGCTCCCGATCGTCGGCCGCACGACCGACGCGGTCGAGGCCGTCGCAGGCTCCGCCGTCGACGCCACCGACGCGGTCATCGTTCTGGCCGACGCCGCGGCCGACATCCCGGGCGACGGCCTGTCCGGCCTGGCTCCCTCGGACGGGCGGGTCCCACTGGATCGTTTCCCCCCACTCATCCGGGCCGCGGGGGAAGCGGACACGCTGATGACCCGCGCGGTGACGCGCCTGGACGAGGCCCCGACGTCCCTGCTGCTCGGCCCCGTGGGGCCGGCGCGTCTGGACGCCCAGGCTCAACTGGACGAGCTCGGTCGAAGTGTCCACGCGACACATCTGCTCTTGCAGGGGCTCCCGAGGTTCCTCGGCGCGGAGGGACGACAAAGGTACTTCTTCGGCGCGCAGGACCCGGCGGAGCTCCGCGGGACCGGGGGGTTGATCGGCGCGTATTCGATCCTCACGACCGACGACGGCCGGTTCCATTTCACGCCCTTCCTCCCGATCCACGGCCTGACACCTCCGCCGGTGGAGAGCGTCCCATCCCCGAACCCGGACTTCCGTGCGAACTACGACCAGTTCCGGGTCGACGGTCGGTTCTGGACCTCGATCAACGTCATGCCCGACATGCCGACGGTCGGACAAGCGATCTTGAGCTCCTACGAGGCCGTGACGGGTGATCGACTGGACGGCGTCATCCTCGCCGACCCGTTCGCGGAGGCTGCGCTCCTGCGGGCGACCGGACCCGTGGACATCCCCGGCTACGACATCGAGATCGGTGCCGACAACGTCGTCCCGTTCACGACCAACGAGGCGTTCGCGGTGTTCACGGACCCCGCGATGCGGAAGAGGATCCTCGGCGATGTGGCCCGCGTCGTCTTCGAACGGTTCGTGAGCCAAGAAGCGGCGGACCACCTCGATCTCGAGCAGTTCGTCGATGCGGCCGCGGACCGACACATCCTGATGTTCTCCACCGACGCCTCGATGCAGGAGGGACTCCAGGCGACACCGGTCGGCGGCGCCCTGCTTCCTCCCGGCTCGGACGGCGACCTTCTCTCCGTCGTCGTGAACAGCGCCGCGGGCTCGAAGGTGGACTTCTATCAGGACCGAGATCTCCGCTATGCGATCGATCTTCAGAACGACGGATTCGGGGTCGCCGACCTCGACGTGACGCTCCGCAACGACGCGCCGAAGTCGGGTCAGCCGGGGTACGTGATCGGACCGGCCGGCTCCGAGAAGGGGGGATCCGTCCTCGAACACCTTCGGGCGGGTGAGAGCGTGGCCCTGGTCAACGCGTACTGCGGCACGGATTGCGTGCCCGTAGAACGGCGGGAGGGCGATGGACCCCTGCGAACGGTGGGTTCCAAGACCGACCTCGGCGTCCGATACGAGCAGCGGTACGTCCCGATCCGAAGCGGACAGGAACACACGTTCGAGTTCTCCTGGGCCGATCCGAGCGCGTGGGAGGGCAATAGTTCTGGAGGCGTCTACCGCCTGACGTTCGCGAATCAGGTCACGGTCCGGCCCACGACGCTCCATCTGCGGATCGAGCCTCCCGAGGGGATGCGGATCGTCTCCGCGAGTGCTCCGCTCCGTGTCGTCCAGGGCGCGGCCGTGTACGAGGGCGTGCCCGGCTCGCGCCTGGATCTCACGGTCGAGTTCGCGCCGCCGCTCCCCGTCAGGCTGTGGCGCGACGTGACCCGGTTCCTCTGAGGCCCGTCTTCCAGACCTGACGGCCCGGAGATCCGATCAGCCTCTTCTTCCCGGAACGCCCTCGAGCGATCGCGCTCGCGGCCAGGTCGCCGACGTTACGCCGGCCACCCATGCCTGGCCCACTCGATCGTGCGAGCCAGACCGTCCGGCAGCGGGATCGCCGGCGTCCAGCCGAGCATCGAGCTCGCTCGAGAGATGTCCGGGCAACGAACCTCGGGATCGTCGACGGGGCGCTCCGTGAAGACCACGTCGGAGTCGCCCCCGACGAGGAGCACGATCGATCGCGCGAGGTCCAGGACTTTCGTCTCCTCCGGGTTGCCGAGGTTGACGGGCATCGCCACCACGTCGGAGGCGAGCAGCCGCCAGAGGCCGTCGATCAGGTCGTCCACGTAGCAGAGCGATCGTGTCTGGGATCCGTCTCCGTGGACGGTGAGCGGCCTACCGTGGAGCGCCTGGTCGATGAACGTCGGCACGGCCCGGCCGTCATCGCGCCGCAGCCGGGGACCGTACGTGTTGAAGATCCTCGCGATCTTGACCGGGACACCATGGGTCCGGTGGTAGGCCATCGCCATCGCCTCGGCATACCGCTTGGCCTCGTCGTAGACGCCGCGCGGACCGACCGGGTTGACATTGCCCCAGTACTCCTCCGGCTGTGGATGGACCTGAGGGTCACCGTAGACCTCGGACGTGGAGGCGAGCAGGAACCCGGCGCCTTTCGCCTTCGAGAGCCCCAGCGCGTTGAGGGTCCCGAGCGCGCCGACCTTGAGCGTGTGGATGGGGTGCGACAGATAGTCCATCGGAGACGCCGGTGAGGCGAGATGGAGCACCCAGTCGACATCCTCCTCGACGGTGATGTAGGTGGTCACGTCATGCGTCTCGAACCGGAAGTGATCACGAGCCATCGCGGCCGACAGGTTCTCCGTCTGGCCCGTCAGGAGCGAGTCGAAACAGGTGACCCGCCATCCCTCGTCGAGAAGGCGTTCGCACAGGTGCGAGCCGACGAAGCCGGCGCCCCCGGTGACGACCGCATGGGTCAAGGTCAGGACAGCCCACCGTTGGTGGCTCGTCCGGTGCCGTAGTACACGAACCCCTTGGACCTCATCTCAGCGGGATCGAAGACGTTCCGTCCGTCCACGACGATCGGATGAGCCAGGATCCCCCTCGCGCGATCCAGGTCCAGCGATCGGAACTCGTCCCATTCGGTACAGACCACCATGCAGTCAGCCCCGTCGAGCGCGTCGTACATGCTCGATGCCACCTCGAGCTCGGGGAGCTCGGATTTCGCGTTGGCCCCCGCCTCGGGGTCGTAGCCCACCACGCTGGCGTCCTCCGCCAGCAGCCTGCCGGCCAGAGCCAGCGCCGGCGACAGACGCACGTCGTCGGTTCGGGGCTTGAACGACAGCCCCAGCAACGCGATGCGCTTGTCCTCGAGGTTCCACAGCGCGTCCTTGACCTTGTCGAGCGCCGCGCCGATCGCCTCGTCGTTGATGCGCTGGACCTCGCGGAGGAGCCTGAAGTCGTACCCGAGACTGGCCGACAACCGCTCGAAGGCCTGGAGATCCTTGGGGAAGCAGTAGCCGCCCCAGCCGAGTCCCGCATCCAGGAACGCTCGTCCGATCCGCGGATCCGACCCCATCACTTCCGCGATGGCCGTCACGTCGGCTCCTGCGCGCTCGGACAGGCGCGCGAGCGCGTTCGCGTACGAGATCTTCATCGCGAGGAAGGCGTTGCAGGCGTGCTTCGCGAGCTCGGCCGTCTGGATGTTGGTCTCGATGAACCGCGCGCCGTCGCGGATAAGCGGCTCGTACAGCCGGCGCATCGTCTCGAACCCCTTCGGCGATCGTCCGCCCACCAGGATCCGTTCCGGCCGCAGGGAGTCATCGACCGCCTGCCCCTCCCGAAGGAACTCGGGGTTGGAGACGACCTCGATGTCGTCCGCCAGGTCTGGGCGTTCGAGCTTGAGCACCTGCCCCAGCCGCTGGGCCGTTCCTGCCGGTACCGTCGACTTCTCGACCACGACGATCGGGCCCGTCAAGTGTCGGGCGATCGCCCGAGCTGAGCGCTCGACGGCGACGACGTTCGCCTCACCGGAGGCTCTCGCCGGTGTGCCGACGCAGATGAACAGAACCTCCGCGCCAGGCACGGCACCCTCCGGGCCGACCATGAAGCGGAGGGTCCCCGCGGAGGTCCCCTGCTCGATCAGCTCCGAGAGCCCGGGCTCGAAGAATGGGGTGATGCCGTGTCGAAGCCGGTCGATCTTCTCTTCGTCGGCGTCGAGGCCGACCACGTCGTGACCGATCGTCGATAAGGTTGCTGCAGTGAGCAACCCGACGTGACCGGTCCCGATGACGACGACTCGCATCCCGAACATCCTCCCGCGTGGGTCCGACCCCGAAACCTCCTGGCCCATGGTAGCCGTGTCCTTCAGTGTTCTGCCTCCGCCGTTCCGCAGTCCGGTTTGCGAACAAGTGCCCGGGCGCTCTACCCTGGCCGCCCGGGGTTCACCAAGGGCGCAACCGGGGAGGGCACTCGTCCTGGGGCGCCCCGGATCGTCGTTCGCGGAGGTGGGTCATCGAGGCAACCTTCCCCCTTGATGGCCGTTCTGTAACACAGGCGGCGTTGGGACCGATCGGTCACGACCACCATCACGCGGCCAGGGGCGCAGCGCTCAGGGCCGACCGCTCGTGTCCCCGGAGCGTGTTCGGCGAGAAGTTCTGGGTACGGTGACAATCGAGGGAACGACAGATGGCCTTTCGCCAGCGAGAGAGTGAACTGACCGACGAGGGTCTTGTCGTCGTCCCCGATCTCGACGATCAGGGCGCGGTCGATCTCTCGAGCGTCATCGGAAACGGACGCGGCGGGGTCCTGGATGGAACGGCCGCTCTGCGCATCGGAACCAGCGCTCTCCGGCGCTATCGCCTCGTCGGATCGTTGCTCATCCCCCTCGACATCCTCTGCTTGGCGTTTGCCCTGCTCGTTGCCCACGCGTTGAGGTCGCATCTCATACCCGCCTTGGATCCGCTCCAGGTCGTCGTCGCCTGCTTCCTGTGGCCATGCGTCTTCCACGCACTCGGGCTCTATGCGACGCAACACCTGTCGGGGCTCGAGGAGTTCCGCAGGACCGCCGCTGCGGTTGGCATCGGGGTCGTGGTCCTGATCCTGCTCGCGTTCTGGTCGAATGTCTACGTTTCGCGTCAGTGGGTGGCCATCACCCTGGTGATCGCCCTGGTCTTGGAACTTTCGACGCGGATGCTGGTCAGAGCGCGTGTGGCTCGCCAACGCACGAGCGGATCCTTGAAGCTGCGAACGCTCGTGATCGGAAGGGGAGAGCACGTCCAGGAGCCGCTCCAGCTCCTGCGCAAGCCTGGTTCCGGATACCTCCCTCTGGCCTGGATCGACGCGAGCAATCCCATCCTGGCGTCGGTCGAGATCCCTGCCTCCGAACGGGTTCGGCGACTCCGGGTCGTCTTCCGACACTATCGACCCGACTGCATCTTCATCGCCTCCACCACGATCGGACCCAAACAGATGTTCGCCGTCATGCAGGCCGCCAGGCAGGAAGGCGTCGTCGTGAAGATCTACACGGACCTCTCCGGCGTATGGGTCTCGCGCCTCGCCGCACACCCCCTCGGCAAGGAGGGGGTCGCTCTGACGATCAAGCCGGCGGGACTTTCGACGTCGCAGCGCTTCGTCAAGCGCACCATGGACCTCGTCCTCGCCACGATCGCCCTGATCATCGCCTCTCCGATCCTGTTCTTGGCGGCGATCTCGGTGAAGGTCACGTCGGCCGGTCCGACCCTCTTTCGCCAGGAACGCGTGACCGAGGGAGCCCGCACGTTCGTGATGTACAAGTTCCGAACGATGGCCAAGGGAGCCGAGCAAGGAGCGAAAGAGAACGGGTTCGATACCTCCGTCCCCTTCTTCAAGATGAAGGACGATCCCCGCCTGACGAGGGTCGGGAGGGTCTTGCGCCGTTGGAGCATCGACGAGCTCCCCCAACTGTTCAACGTGCTTCTGGGCGACATGAGCCTCGTCGGACCGCGCCCCCTGCCCGCCGAGCAGGTCTCCGCGAACCTCGAACTCCTCGGGCCCCGACACGAGGTCAGATCTGGCATCACCGGCTGGTGGCAGATCCAGGGTCGATCCGACCTCGACCACGAGGCCGCGATCAGGATGGATACCTTCTACATCGAGAACTGGGCACCCGCGCTGGATGGGTACATCATGCTGCGGACGATCAGAGCCCTCTTCAGCCGCAAGGGCGCCTACTGATCGAGATAGCTATGGACCTTTCCGTACAGCCATCGGCGCGCGAGCGGATCCTCGGCCAACGCGTGGACCCGGTCAGCAAGGCTCAAGCGGCTCACGCCGTGGTCGGGCGGGCCGTCGCCGGCGGAGCGGGAACCTACGTCTGCCTGACCAACGTGCATACAACGGTGGAATCCCAACGCTCCCCCGGTTTGCGGGATGCGGCCGATGGCGCATTCCTCTCCGTGCCCGACGGGATGCCGCTGGTCTGGATCCTCCGGCGCCGCGGCCACACGCGGACCGAGAAGGTCACGGGCATCGAGTACATCCCTCTCGTTGCATCGGTCGGGAAGCCCGAGGGGCTGCGGCATTTCTTCTACGGCGGCGCCCCGGGCATCGCGGCGCAGGCGGCTCGACGGCTCGAACACGAGGTGCCGGGGGTCCAGATCGTCGGAGCGACGTCGCCACCGTACGCGCCCCTGGAGGCCATGGGGGTCGATGAACTGCAGGAGGAGATCGAGCGAACGAAGCCGCACATCATGTGGGTGGGTCTGGGGGCTCCCAAGCAGGAGCAGTGGATGGCGAGGTTCTCGAAGGAACTCGGCGTGCCGGTGATGATCGGTGTCGGCGCCGGGATCGACTACCTGGCAGGAGCGAAACCTGCCGCGCCCACGATCCTCAGGCACGTGGGCCTCGAATGGGCCTTCCGCCTCGCCGCTGAGCCCAGGCGCCTCTGGCGGCGATATCTCCTCGGCAACGCGTCGTTCGTGTGGCTGCTCGCCCGAGAACATCTCGCCCCACCCGCCCGAGGGAGGAAGGGCTCGAGGCAAGGAGACTCGGGGATCGATCGATGAAGGTCGGCATCCTCGCCGGGGGACTCGGCACCCGTCTGACCGAAGAGACCGAGATCCGACCGAAGCCCATGGTCGAGATCGGTGGGAAGCCGATCCTGTGGCACATCATGCGTCATTACCTGCGGCACGGGTTCAACCACTTCGTGGTCGCCCTCGGCTACAAGGGCGAGTACATCAAGCGGTACATGGTGGACTACCGCACCTACAACGACTCGAACCTCACCGTCGACATGCACAACGGCGATGTGAAGACGTTCAGCACGACCTCCCCCATGTCGGAGGCGTGGACCGTCGACCTGATCGAAACGGGGACGAAGGTGGAGACGGGAGCGCGGGTCAAGCGCATCGTCCCCTACCTCGGGGATGAGACGTTCATGATGACGTACGGCGACGGGGTCTCGGACGTCGACCTCTCGAAGCTCGTCGAGTTCCATCGGCAGCACGGGAAGCTTGCGACGATGACGGTCGTTCATCCGCCCGCCAGGTTCGGCCGCGTGGAGATGGAGGACGATCGGGTCGTGCGCTTCATCGAGAAACCGCAGTTCGCCGGCGAGCACGGCCGTCAGGTCGGTGAAGGGTGGATCAACGGGGGATTCTTCGTGCTGGAGCCTGGCATCGCGGAGTTCATCGACGACGACGAGTCCACGAAGTGGGAGCTCGCGCCGCTCGAAGGACTCGCCGCAGAGGGTCAGCTCATGGCCTACCGCCACTACTCGTTCTGGCAGTGCATGGACACCATGCGGGACAAGAACCTCCTCGAGAGCGCTTGGAACGACGGCGACCCGCCCTGGACGGTCTGACGTGAGGGTCCTCGTCACCGGCCACGACGGGTACATCGGCAGCGTCCTCACGCCGATGGCGAAGGCCGCGGGCCACGAGGTGACGGGGCTCGACGCATGCTGGTTCGAGGGATGCGCGCTCGGGCCCGAGCCCGGGGCGGTATCGACGCTCCGCTTCGACGTCCGCGACACGGACATCGAACAACTGCGCGGCTTCGACGCCGTCGTCCACCTCGCCGCGATCTCGAACGACCCCCTCGGCAGCCTCGATCCCGCCAGGACGTACGAGATCAACCACCTCGGCTCCGTTCGGATAGCGAAGCTGGCCAAGCGGGCCGGAGTGGAGCGCTTCATCCTGGCGTCTTCGTGCAGCCTGTACGGGGCCGCGTCGCCAGATGATCTGCTCACCGAGTCGGCTCCGTTCAATCCCGTGACGCCGTACGGAGAATCCAAGGTTCTGGCGGAACGGGACCTCTCGGCCTTGGCCGACGACGCGTTCAGTCCCACCTTCCTCCGAAATGCCACCGTCTACGGTTATTCGCCCCGTCTCCGGCTCGACCTGGTCGTCAACGATCTCGTCGCGAACGCGTTCGCCACGGGAGAGGTGGTGATCAAGAGCGATGGCACGCCGTGGAGGCCGTTGGTGCACATCGAGGACGTGGCTCGGGCCGTCCTGGCAACGCTGGAGGCGCCTCGTGCGACGGTACACGAGGAAGCCTTCAACATCGGGGCGACGACGGAGAACTATCAGGTTCGCGAGATCGCGGACATCGTCGCAGGGGCAGTTCCGGGAAGTCGTGTGACGTACGAGGAGGGAGGAGGCCCCGACGCACGCTGTTACCGGGTCGACTTCTCCAAGGCAGTTGAGGGACTCCCCGGCTTCCACCCCAACTGGACGGTGCCGGACGGGGTTCACCAACTCATCGAGGCGTTCGACCGCCACGGGATGACGAAGGATGACCTCTCGTCGCCGCGCTTCGTCCGCTTGCGCCGGATCGAGGAGCTCATCCGCTCCGGCCTGCTCGAACCCACACTTCGTTGGTCGACTTCAGGGGTGGCGAAGGATCGCCTCTCCGACCCCGAGTTCGGCCTCCATGGATCGCGGGTCGAATGACCATTCGCGTCCGAAGATGGTGCGTTCGGACCTTGCCGAGCCGCTCGCAATCGAGAAGGCTAGCCGCATCGTGATCGACGGGGACATCTACGCTTCCGCCGGCAGAGCGCTCACGCGGCCGCACGGGGCGTGACCGTGTTCTCCGGATCCCGTTGTCGGTCGTGCGGAGCCGGAGGACTGCGAACGTTCCTGTCGCTGGGCAAGATGCCTCTGACGGATGCGTACGTCCAACCGGAGCGCGCCCATGAGCCGGAGGCCCGATACCCGCTCGACGTTGCCTTCTGCTCGAAGTGCTCGCTGGTACAGATCCTCCATGTCGTCGCGCCGGAACAGATCTTCCTGGAGTACTCGTATTACTCGTCGGTGTCTCGGACGCTGCTCGACCACTCACGGCTTCACGCACAAGAGCTGATCGCTCGTCGCCACCTGGGCCCGGACAGCCTCGTCGTGGAGATCGCCAGCAACGACGGCTACCTCCTCCAGAACTTCGCCGATGCCGGGATCCCGGTCCTGGGGATCGACCCGGCCGCCGGTCCCGCCAGGGCGGCAGAAGCGATCGGCATACCGACACTGCAAGAGTTCTTCACCTCCGAACTCGCGGCCCGCTTGCGGTCCGAAGGGAGGCAAGCCGATGTGCTGCTCGCCAACAACGTCCTCGCCCACGTCCCGGATCCCAACGACTTCGTCGCCGGGATCTCGATCCTCCTCCGTGAGGACGGGATCGCCGAGGTCGAAGCGCCGTATATGAAGGACCTGATCGACGAACTTCAGTTCGACACCATCTATCACGAGCACCTTTCCTACTTCTCCGTCACCGCCGCCAAGTTCCTGTTCGAGCGTCACGGCTTGTCGCTCAACAGCCTGCGTCATTTCCCGATCCACGGTGGGACGTTCAGGTTCGGGCTCGGAAGGAGCGTGGACGTCTCGGATGCCGTTCAGGCCTTGCTCATCGAAGACCAGGCGGCGGGTCTGACGGGCTTCGACTATTACCGTGATTTCGGCCGAAGGGTGACCCGGCTCCAGAAGCAACTGAGGAAACTCCTCCTGGAATTGAGGGCTGCCGGAAAGCACATCGCCGGATACGGGGCCGCGGCGAAGGGCACGATCCTCCTCAACTCGTCAGGGATCGGATCGGACGTGATCGACTTCGTGGCCGACAGGAGCCCCCACAAGCAAGGCAGGCTCATGCCGGGGGTGGGGATCGCGATCAGCCCGCCCGAAAGGATCATGGAGGAGATGCCCGACTACATCCTGCTCCTTGCGTGGAACGTCAAGGACGAGATCATCAAACAGGAAGCGGCGTATCTCGACAGAGGCGGCAGATTCATCGTTCCGATCCCTCGTCCGGTGGTGCTGGGTGCGGAGAGTCTCGGAGAGGCACCCAACGGCGCAGCCTCCTACGATCTGAACTCGACCTGAGCTATCCGGCGATCGCGGCCGCCAGGAGACGCCCAACGACCCCTGCCGCCTGGAAGGTCTCAGCGAGCCCCTCGATGAAGTCCCGCAGGAAGTACAGGGGGGACAAGACGGACAACATCGTCGCGCCTCGAAGCCCGAAGCGCTCCTCCTGTTGCCGCCGCAGGTCGTCCACGAGCCTTCCGGGCGGTACCTGGACATCCTCGTAGGTCAGAACCGAGTCGCGCGCGATGTCCCTCGAGACGACGCAGTTCTCCGCCAGCCCGATCGGCAGAAGCCGCTGCGCCGCAGCTATCTCGGCGTTCTCGGCGAGTCCGTAGGTCTTGAAGCCGCCGATGCCGTCGAGCGACTCGCCGGCCTTGAGATCCACCTTGGCGGCGGTGACGACGTCGACACGCGGCGCTCCGTCGGCGGCGATCGTCGCGTCACCGAACAGCACCGCTCGAGCGACGGTGTTCGGAACCTCGAAATGGCAGAGGTGATACGGCGTATAGAAGCAGTAGAGGGGACCCTCGCCGAGCTTGTACAGGTTCAGGTAGTGACGCTGCGTGGGATGGTCGGTCGTGCCGAGCACGAACACGCCGGGGCTCGGCTCTGCACCAACGACGTAGTCGACGATCCCAGGACCGTCGAGCAGCTCCTCGACGGGGTACGACCGAACTGCCTCCTGGAGCGGCGTCCCCGGTTCGACGCTGGGGCCGAGCATCCCCCTTCGTGCGACCCGCATACCCGTCGCGTTCGCCACGATCGCCTGCTCGAAGGAGATCTTCGTTCCGTCGGCGAACGACGTGACCATGGTGGGGTTCTGACCCCATTTCCGGGCGAATCCCTCCTGCGTGGACGGTGTCCGATATGGATCGTGGAGGCCCTTGATGTTGCCGCAGAGTACGGGCCGGAGGCCGATCCCCCGCACGAAGCGAAACAGATTCATGATCACACCAGGCTGATCCCCGTCGGCGTTCGTGATGACGACGCCTGATCCGTCGGCACGTTCCTTCAGGACGGAGCCCAGCGTGCCATCGAGCTCGGCGTTCATCAGGACAACGTGTTTCCCGTGATCGATGGCCTCGACCGCCACCCGCGCGGCGAACTCGACCGTTCCGGTGACCTCGATGATGGCGTCGATACCGTCCGCGCGGCAGAGGACCGACGGATCGTCGGTGATCGCGGGCCTCCCACGCTCGATCTCGCGGTGAAGGCCCGCCGTGTCCTCGACGACCTCTGGCTCGATCCCCGCCTCCAGGTATGCCTGTCTCGCCTTCTCGAGCGTCCTGTTCGAGATGGCGACGAGCTCCATCCCTTTCGTTGCCTCGACGATCTGGAGCGCGATGGCCCGTCCCATGAACCCGGCACCCACCATCCCCACCCGGATCGGATCTCCGGACCGATGCCGATCCTCGAGTGCAGCGTCGACGATGATCACCTGGCGTCGCTCCTCTCGTCTTCCAGCTACCCGACGAAGTCGGGCCAATCACGATCCTTGTCTGAGATCTCGCTCGGTTCACCGAGCGGCCACTCGATCCCGAACGTCGGGTCGTTCCACCTTATCCCGTCCTCGGCGCCCGGGACGTAGAACTCCGACACCATGTAGAACGTCTCCGTGTCGTCTTCCAGCGTCTGGAAGCCGTGTGCGAAACCGCGTGGCACGTACAGCATCTTACGGTTGGTAGCGCTGAGCTCGACCCCGTCCAATGCTTGTAGGAGGCTGACTCAGGGCGTATGTCGACGATGACATCGAAGAGCGATCCTCTGACACACCGGATCAGCTTGATCTCCTCGTACGGCGGGCGTTGCAGATGCATCCCCCTGAGCGTTCCCTTGCGCCTGTTGAAGGAAACGTTGCACTGCGCGATGCGTGTCTCGAGACCGTTCTCGGCGAACTCGCGCTCATCCCATGCTCGCGCGAAGAAGCCCCGAGCGTCCTCGATCAGCTCGAGGTCGATGATGACGGCATCTTCCAGCCCGGTTCGCGTGAAGCGCATACCGATCAGGTCTCACTCTGTCGTGTCGGCGCGGATGTGGAGTTCCTCGTGACCCCCTCACTGTTCCAGCCCGCTCAGATCGGTGTCAAGAGCCGCGCGGTCAGGGCGTCCTTCCCCGACCGACAGGTTCGGTATCCTCGGCAGGACTTCACCGATCGGTTTGGACGACGTGCGCGACCTGGATCTGGATCTCGACCACAGTGAGATTGGCTCCAGGATGTCGGACTTCATGACGGAGTTGTTCCCCTTCTGCCGCAGCATCACAGGTGACGGGATCCGCGAGACGCTCCGTCGGATCGGTGAGCGGATCCCTCTCGACGTGCACGAGGTACCGTCGGGAACTCGCGTCCTCGATTGGACAGTCCCGAAGGAATGGAACATCCGTCAGGCCTACATCGACGACCCTGACGGGGTACGCGTCGTGGACTTCCGCGATCACAACCTTCACGTCGTGGGTTACAGCACACCGATCGAAGCGCGGATGCCCTTGTCACAACTGAAGGAACACGTTCATACCCTGCCCGAGCAACCTCACCTCATCCCCTATCGCACGTCCTACTACGCAGAGGGATGGGGATTCTGCATGGAGGAGGAACGGCTCAATCAGCTTCCCGAGGGCGAGTACGAGGTACGTATCGATTCATCACTCCAGCCCGGGAATCTCACGTATGCGGAGTGCTACCTCGCCGGCGAGACCGACGACGAGATCCTGATCTCATGTCACTGCTGCCATCCATCGATGGCCAACGACAACTTGTCCGGCATCGCGCTCGCCACACAACTCGCCGATCACTTGCGAGGACGACGACTCCGATACTCGTACCGCTTCCTGTTCATCCCGGGAACCATCGGCTCGATCACATGGCTGGCCCGCAACGAGGAACGAGTCGAGCGCATCAAGGCGGGACTGGTCGCGGCATCCGTGGGAGACCCCGGCCACCCCACCTACAAGCGCAGCCGCCAAGGGGATGCCCTCATCGACCGTGCGGCCATCCACATCCTGAAGCACTCGGGGGGACCGCATCGGGTCATCGAGTTCTCGCCGTACGGCTACGACGAGCGCCAGTACTGCTCTCCCGGCTTCGATCTCGCCGTCGGTTCGTTGACCAGGACTCCGCACAACGAGTACCCGGAGTACCACACCTCGGCGGACGACCTCGGGTTCGTTCGTCCGGAGTACCTCGCCGACTCATTCGGCCTGTATCTCAGCGTCCTGGACGTCTTGGAGAACGACGAGTGTTACGTAAACCTCCTCCCGAAGGGCGAGCCGCAACTCGGGCGACGTGGACTCTACCCGACGGTAGGAGCACAGGGAGTCGGCGACGAGTTGATGGCGCGTCTGTGGGTGCTCAATCTCTCCGATGGTCGCCACAGCCTGCTCGATGTTGCGGATCGTTCGGACCTTTCCTTCAGCGATATCAAGGAGGCGGCTCGCGTCCTTTCCGAGAGCGGTGTCCTCGCCAAAGCTCCCCAGGCCGGCACCACGCCCTGATCGACCCTCGAACCTACTCGGTCAGCTCACTGACGGCGATTACCTCGAACTCAAGGTCGGCCAGCGGCTCGACGCGCCTCATCGCGGCGAGGTATCGATCGCGAAGGGAGGCCAGAACGCCGTCGACCCGCAGCTCCGCCGAATCGATCCGAGAGATCGGCGTGAGCTCCGAGATCGTCCCTGCGACCGCTGCCTCGCCGCTCGTGAGGAGCTCCGTTCGATCCAGCGGCCGCCGCTCGAAAGCCAGGCCATCACGGCGGCAGATCCGCTCGACGACGTCCAAGGTGATGCTCTCGAGCGCGCCCTCGTAGGCGGGAGGCGTGATGACCGACCCGTCGCGGAACGCGACGACGCAGGAGCCCGTCGCCTCCGCCACGCGTCCTGCGTCGTTCAACAGGATCGCATCGTCGAAGCCCCGCTCGGACGCTTCGATCCGCGCCTGTCGGGCGACCACGTAGTTCGCGGACGCCTTGACCCGGTACGGGAGCTGCGCATCTCCCGAACGTCTCCACGAGCTCATCGTGAGCGTCATCGGTGGGAACAGGTCCTTGCTCTGATGGAACGCGGTGACGACGAGGTCGGCCCGCGTGCCCTCGCCCCAGTGCCCGTCGACGACGTACATCGTCGCCCTGAACCACATGTCGCGATCGACAGTCAGCAGCGCTCGCGCCAGGGTCAGGCATCGCGTCTCTGAACTCGTCGTACGAGAAATCCACAGGGATGTGGAGCACAGCGGCGGAGCGACACAGGCGCTCGTAGTGCCGACGAGGGCTGCGGATCCCGAACTCCCGAGACTCGCGGTCCCAGTACCCCTTCATCCCCTCGAAGACGCTCAGCGCACGGGTCAGCGCCTCCGCTGAGATATGGATCCTGACGTCCTCGTATGCGACGAGTTCACCGTTCACCACCGCGAATGCCGGCTGCTGCAACTGACTGAGGGAAGGGGTGTGTGGCATCGGACTCCATTCTGGCACGGACATCAACAGCGGCTTCTCATCAGCGCCCGTGCGCCTCCCCGTCTGTGGGGCCCCTTTAGCTACCGGGCGCTACCGCAGCTTCCACCACATGAGGCAAGGAATGACTAGGGAGCATATGCTACGCAGCCTGACGTAGGGACTGTGGCGGAGCCAGACGCTGACAGGGGGCGCTGATGGCGGGCCGTTCGCGACGAACGAAGGTCGACCGGGACCTCAGACTGCTTGCCACGTTCATGGGCCTGGCGCTGACCGCGAGTTTGGCGAGCCAAGCGATCCACAGCTCCGAGGCGCACGCCGCCACGGCTCTTCCAGCCGGCTTCGTAATCGAACCGGTCGTCAGCGGGCTGGATCTGCCGACCGCGATCAGCTTCACGAGCGACGGTCGGATATTCATCGCTCAGAAGAACGGCGTGATCCGAGTCTTCCGCAACGGGACATTGCTCCCGACTCCATTCATCGACCTCTCCGGAGATGTGAATTCGTACTTGGACCGCGGGTTGGTGGGCATCACGACTCATCCCAACTTCCCGCAGACGCCCTACGTCTACGCCCTTTACACGTACGACCCGCCGGGCGTTACGGATGATGGTGTCGGGCCACGCGTCGCGCGCCTCGAACGCATCACAGCGGACCCCACCCAACTGGACGTTGCCGCCACGGGACCCGGGGCGCGAACCGTCCTCCTGGGTCGGAACAGCGACGCCTCGGTCATCACCAATCCGAATACGAACGCGACGTTGACGTGCTGGCAGAACGGCGCCATGGTCCCCGATTGCATACCGCAGGACAGTCGCCGGCACGCGATCGGTACGGTGCGGTTCGGCCCGGACGGCGCGCTGTACGTCGGGAACGGGGACAGCGACCGGCTCCCGAACGGCCCACAGCAGACCGACACCTTGATCGGCGCGATCTTGCGGCTCGACCCAGCGACCGGCAACGGGCTCCCCTCAAACCCGTTCTACAACGGCGACCCGACGAGCAACACCTCGAAGACGTGGGTGTACGGTCTCCGGAACCCGTTCCGGTTCGGCTTCGACCCGGTCTCGGGCGAGATGCTCATCGCGGATGTCGGCCAGAGCGCGTGGGAGTCGATCCATCGCGGCCAAGCCGGCATGAACTACGGCTGGCCCTGCTATGAAGGTGGGAGCCATGTGTACGGCGTGTACCAGAACACCGCCTTGTGCCAAGCCATCTACTCGCAGGGACCGCGCGACCCGGTCTACACGTACTCGCACGGAGGCACCGGTGCCTCCGTGACCGGTGGCGACTGGTACCACGGAACGGCCTACCCCGCCGAGTACCAAGGGGCGTACTTCTTCGCCGACTCCACCGACAACTGGGTGAAGTACCTCGCTCCGAACGGCAGCGGTGGCTATACGGTCCGAGACTTCGCCTCGGGCGACCTCACGTCGGGGATCGTGCATCTGATCGCCGGTCCCGACTCCAACCTGTACTGGGTGTCGATCACCGACAGGGACGGTCTACCGACTCCGCTACACGCAGCAATCCGGATCTTCCACCGCTGGTGTTATCGCTGGGCTTCGACGAGGGATCCGGAACCGTGGCCTCGGACGGCTCGGCGCTCGGCAACAACGCCGATCTCATGAACGGAGCTACCTGGGGCGTCCGGCCGCCTCGGCGGCGGCCTGGAACGTGGACGGAGTCGAACGACATCGCGGCCGTGCCGAACTCGTCGAGCCTCGGAAGGATTCACCGACGCGTTCACCGTATCGGCGTGGGTCCGTCGCCCAGCGTCCCAGTCGGGCTGGCGCGCGGTGGTGTCGCGGCAGCTCACGACGGGCTCGGCCGATCAGTTCCATCTCTCCTTCTACAACGGGCAGCCCCGATTCGGCCTGAACACGACGAGCGGCGGCAACCAGTACGTCGGCGGCGGGACCGCCTCGCTCGGCCAGTGGGTCCACCTCGCCGGCGTCTACGACGGCGCGACCATCAAGCTGTACGTGGACGGGGTGCAGCGCGCGAGCATGAACAAGACCGGTTCGATCCTATCGAGCTCGAGGCCGGTCCTCGTCGGCCGGGAACGCGAACGGGACCGATCCATTGGCGGCGAACCAGAACCTCGCCGGATCAGTCGATGAGGTCCGTCTCTATACGCGAAGCACTCAGCGGCGCCGAGATCGCCGCTCTCGCCAATCCGGGAACGCCGCCCGAAGTGGACGATCCCCAATCCTGCCGGGAACGTCGTCGTCGATGTGGGAACGATCGGTGGAGTTCTCCGCGACGGCCACTGACGCGCAACGACGGCGACCTGACCGACGAGATCGACTTGGACCGGCATCCTGCACCACAACGTCCACACCCACCCCGACTACCTGCCACCGACCACGGGGGGCAGCGGCAGCGTCGAGCTCGACGACCACGGCGACGATACGTTCCTCGAACTCTGCGCCACGGTCACCAACAGCGCCGGCCTGTCGGCCACGGACTGCGTCGAGGTGCGTCCCAGGACCACGACCGTGACGATCGACTCGGTCCCCAGGGGCGTCTCGGTGTCCTTCGAGGACATCACGAAGGTCACACCATTCACCGTACTGGCCAACGTGGGAGGCACACGGACGCTCTCCGCCCCGCAGAGCTCGGGCTGCCTGACCTTCGCTAGCTGGTCCGACGGCGGTGCCGCGACCCACAACGTCGTGGTCGGCGCAACCCCGCAGACCTACTCGGCGAGCTTCACGGGCTCGTGCGGCTCGGGGTCGAACCTGCTGCAGAACCCCGGCTTCGAGGCCGGCCTCACAGGATGGACCTCCGGCACCATCGTGACCTCGCCCGTGCACTCTGGGACCAAGGCCCTCCTGATCAGTCGCCCGCTCCTCGGCGGCGCAGGACCTCGACCCAGACAGTTGCGGTAACTGGCGGGAACACCTACAGGCCTCCGGGTGGGCCAGCGTGGCCAACCTCGCCGGCGGGGCCCGGATCATCGTGCAGTGGCGCAACTCCTCCGGCACTCTGCTGCGCAGCGATACCGTCGGGACCCTCACCGGCACCGCTGGCTGGACCCTTCGTTCGGCGACGCTGACGGCCCCGACCGCTGCCAGGCAAGCCAGGTTCATGCTGCGGAACCGAGGTAGAACCGGACAACGCTGGCCAAGCGTGGTACGACGACCTATCGTTCGGCTGATCCGACGTCCGATCGCGCTGTGCGTGGCAGGGTGAGCCGCTAGCCTTGACCGCGCGACAGCCTCCGTCTTCACTGTCGAGTACCCAATGGCCGAGGAGGACAGTCGCCGGACACGGCTTCGGGAACGGTCGTCGCGGCCATCGTCTTGGCTGCTGGACTCGGTACTCGTTTCGGGGAACCGAAGTACTCCGCCACGCTCAAGGGTCAGAGCGCCTCGTGGACAGGGCGATCGACCTCGTTCGGCCGTTCTGTCGCGACGTCGTGGTCGTCCTGCCCCCCGGACATCGCTGGGAGGGCAGATCCCATCAGCGCCGTCGCCACCGGCGGGCTCAACACGGACTGAGTCGCTCCGCGCGGCGCTCCCCTTGCTCCGCGCCGACGTCGGCGTCGTCGTCGCCCACGACTGCGTCCGTCCCCTCGCCGGCGCCGATCAGGTCGAAGCCGTGATAGCCGCAGTGCTCGCTGGAGCCGATGCCGCGATCCCCGCGTGGGAGTCCCCCGACACCCTCAAGCGCCTGCGCGAGGACGGATCGATCGAGCATCTTGGCAGAGAGGGCATCCTCGTCGCGCAGAGTCCGATGGCGTACCGGCGGACAACGCTAGTGGAGGTGTTCGAACGACTCGACGAGGTGCCGCTCGAGGAGACCATCGGGGTCGAGCTGATCGGAGGCCGTGTCGTGCCCGTTACGGGAAATCGTTGGTCCCAGCATCTCGTTGATCATCGCGACTTGCGCATGTTCGAAAGGCTCATCGGAGGAACGGACGGAACATGAGCGTCTCCTCGCGATACACCGTCCGATCGGCCGATGGGTTTGCCTATCACGGGAGTTCAGCGGCGCACGAGCGCAGCTCGGATACTGGTCAACAGTTGCTGGACGCGTTCCATACCGACATCGGCCACCTTCTCGACAACCATCGCCCCGCAGTGGACCTTCTCGGTACGCGTGATGCGCGCGTCGCGGATCGCCCGGATATAGCCACTCACTTGGCGTGAGAGCGGGACGACGGTCAGACCGCGATCGGGCTCCAACTTCTTCGCAAGTCGGATATGCCCCAACCATGTGTCGCCCTCAGTGCCAGCGACATGGCCTGGGTGATACCTCCTGAAGAACAGCTCGTCGGTGACTTCCTTGAACCGGCCGACCAAGCTGAGTCGGGCGAGCAGTACCTTGTCTCCTCCGATATACCCTTCATTCAGTGGGGTAGCCGCGAGGGCGTCGGATCGGATCACCCCGAAGATGTACTTCCCCTCGTCGGCGCCCGCGAACGTCGAACAGAATGCTTCGGAACCGACGTACCCGATCAGGCGACGCAAGCGCTTCTGCACCTGCCAGTCCCGGAACGGGGATCTTCTCGCCATATGAAGTGACGTATTTCCCCAGCCTGGCGTCGAATGGAAGAGGAGAGCCGTCAGGTCCGATCAGTCCGTATCGCGTCCCGACGACCATCGTTGTCGGATCATCATCCAGAATCTTGCACGCATCTGGGTCAAAAACTCTGGATCAAGAACATCATCATGTGCATGCCATTTGAAGTACCGACCACGAGAGAGGCGGAACGCGCGCTTGAAGTTGTTGGGAATCGAGATGCCGCTGTTCGCACGTTCAAAGCGGATGCGCTCGTCGCTCCTCGAATACGCGCGACAGATCTCAGGCGTCCCATCCGTCGAGGCGTTGTCCGAGATCACTACCTCGAAGTCGTCGAACGTCTGTGCGAGGATCGAATCGAGGGTCTCGGGAAGCAGGTCTTCCCCGTTGTAGACGGGCAAGCCGATCGATACCTTCGGATCACTCACCATCGCACCTCCGGACGCATTACAAATGCTCTTCGGGCCCCTGGCAACACGATCATCTCAACGACTTCCACTCGTCGGCGATCCCGCCTGGGCGGCATCCGCTTGCCTGACGCCGCCAAGACGTTTCCGACACAGGCTTCGTCAACCGCGCTTGGAATCGACCAATCGAGCGATGTTCGCGATCGTTCCGAAATGCTCAGGAGCGAGTTCCTCGTCGTTGATGTCAACGCCGAACTCTCGTTCCAGGAACGAAACGATGTGGAAGATCCCGAGGGAATCGACGACGCCATTCTCGATAAGCGGCAGGTCATCGGTTAGGCGATCCTGCGTCTCATGCGGTGCGACTTCCCGCACTATGAAATCACGCAGAATGTCCTTTGTGGTCATTCCATCTCCTCCCTTACAGCAGCGACTCCGTCAGAAGCGCCCTCCTGTCGGTCTTCCCAGTCGAAGTCTTGGGAAGCGTCTCCCGGAATTCGAACTCTTCCGGAACCATGTAGCGGGGGATCCGTTCAGTACAGAACTGGACGAGCTCCCCTTCCGAGCAAGGGTCACGAACAGTGATGAACGCCTTGACCCTATTCGTGATGAGCTCGTCAGGAATCGCGATCACGGCACAGTCGGCGACCGAAGGATGCGCAAAGAGCGCAGTCTCGATCTCTCCGAGCTCGATCCGATACCCTCGGCTCTTGACTTGCGAGTCACGTCGTCCAAGGAGGCGGTAGTTCCCGTCGGGATCTTGTCGGACGAAATCACCCGTCCTGTACGCTTGATCGCGTGCCCCGCCGCCAAATGGGTGAGACACAAAACTCGCACCGGTCCGACCCGGATCCGCCCAGTAGCCCTGCATCACGCTTGAGCCTCTCACGAGGAGTTCTCCGACCTCTCCTGGCGAAGTCAACGTACCTTCATCGGAGACAGCAAAGACCTCCACGTTGGAGATCGCCTTTCCGATGGGGATGGTCTCCGATGAGTCCGTTGGCAGAACCGGAACCTCGTAATAGGTGCAGACATTGGTTTCAGTAGGCCCGTACAGATTGAAGAACGACACATGAGGGAGCAGATCCATGAGGGCGCGAAGGTACTTCGTCGGGAAGACCTCCCCAGCAAACAGGATCGTTCGCAAGTTCGGAAAGGCTCCGTCCTTGAGGTCGCCGCGCTGAACCAGCATGCTCAGCGCGGAAGGGACGGAGTACCAGATGGTGATTCCAAGTTCCGTGATGAACCGCGAGACTTGGATAGGGAAGACGGACATTCGCCCGGGGACCAGGACAACCGCTGCGCCACTCCTTGCCGCCGCGAACAAGTCGAAGATCGACAGATCGAAGTGAAGTGGAGCATGGTTGGACAACCTGTCGGTCGATCGCACTTGAAACGCCTGAGCAGCCCAGTCCACGAACGTGAGGGCGTTCAGGTGGGAGAGCATCACGCCCTTCGGGTCACCTGTTGAGCCCGATGTGTAGAGGATGTACGCGAGGTCCAGGTCGATCATGGGGACCGACATGGGTGTGTCCATCGCCGAGGCAAGGTCGTCCACGGTCAACACGCGAATGCCGGCAGGCGGATCCTCGATATCTGAATCACCGCCATTCAAGACGACGAGCGTGTCAACACTGGTCGTCGGGACGACCACATCGGGCCACATCTGGGCTTTCTCGATCCCCGTGAGCAGTAGCTTGAGGTCGCAGTCTCGAGCGATGAGAGCAAGCCGTGACACGGGGGCTTGAGGATCGAGGGGCACGTACGCTGCGCCAGTCTTGAGGATTCCATAGACGCCGATCACCGACTCGAGCGATTTGTCTAGATACAGTCCAACTCGGTCGTGTCGGCGCACTCCAAGGCGTTGCAGCAGATCGCAGAGTTGGTTCGTGTGACGCTCGAGCTCTCCATACGTGAGACGTCGATCGCCGTCGAGCACTGCCACGTGGTCCGGATCGCGGTCCGCGGAGGAACGCAGCAGCTCGTGGAGCAAGACCTCCATCAGAGACCGAGATACGCACCGATGATGTTGCGTTGAATGTCCGAGGTGCCAGAGTAGATGCGACTGGCCATCGCATCGCGTACGTCGCGTTCCAACTCATATTCGCTCATATAACCGTATCCCCCATGGATCTGTAGGGCATCAACGCTTGACTGCACGAAGCATTCACTCAAGTGTAACTTCACCATCGCGGCGTCGAGTGGCGAGGACCTGCCCCTGCTCTTGCGCCATCCTTGTTGGTAGAGGAGCAACCTGGCAGTCTCGAGGCGTAGTCGCATGTCGGCGATTCGATGAGAGACCGCTTGGAACTTTCCGATCGACTGACCGTACTGGGTCCGCTCATTCGCGTATGAGATGCAGCGCTCGAGCTGTCTCTGCATGGTGCCGACTGCACTTGCGAGGATGCAACTCCGCTCCCAGTCCATGGAGCTGCTGAAGATCGCCATGCCCGCTCCAGCGGATCCCAAGAGATTCTCCTCAGGCACCAAGCAATCGGTGAACACGACCTCGCTCATCGGCGACGTTCTCAGACCCATCTTTTCGAAGGGCGGGCCGACGAAGAGACCCGGCCTATCTCGTTCCACCAGGAGACATGACAGACCGCCCAGCCCCTTGGTTCGATCAGTTGAAACGAAGACGACGAACACATCCGCTACCGGTGCGTTGGTGATGAACGTCTTTGCGCCATTCAAGACGTAGAAGCCATCCTTACGTAGTGCGTCGGTGGACAAAGCAAACGCATCGGATCCTGACCCCGGTTCCGTCATGGCCTGTACTCCGATGAGAGAACCGTCGGATAGCCCAGGAAGCCATCGGCGCTTCTGTTCGGGCGTTCCGAACGTCACCAAGGGGATGACGCACGACCACATGTGAGCGTTGAGCGAGAAGACCAGGCCATTGTCTCGGCATGCATAACCGAGCGCTTCCAGCGCGCCCACGATGGTCAGGGCGTCCGCACCTCCACCACCGAACTCCTCGGGGACGGGAAGGCTCTGGATCCCGATCGCTCCACACTTCCGCCAAGCGTCGACAGGAAAGGTGCCGCTCCTATCGCGTTCAAGAACGTCGTCGTTGAGTTCGTTCTCGGCGAAGCGGATTATCTGTTCTCGGAGTGCTCGCTGCTCGTCGGTCCAACTGAAGTCCATGCCCGTTCCTCACCCTTCGCGTCCGTCGCCGGGAGCTTGTTTACCCACTCGGCGACGGCGTCGATGAGAGACTCTTGGACGTCGAGCTCGGCCAGAGGGTGCAAGTAGCCCGGCACCGCGTCGACTTCGATGCTCGAACCGCCTCGCTCAAGCATCTCACCCAACCGGCCGGACCTAGCTCGCTGGAAATCGTCGTACATGAAGTCCTCTGTTCCGTAGAGCAATAGCACAGGCACAGCTCGCTCCACGAGAGAACCAAGGAAGTCGACGAACCTCGAGCTTGGCTCCATCTCGCCTTGGCTGCGTGCTCCTCTCACCGCCGCCTTTCCTCGACGTGAGGCCTGCCACTTCCCCTGAAAGTAGCGACGATAGAGTCGCCGCCGATCTGCGTCGAACATCCTCTTCAGGAACCACGGACGCAAAGATTGGCGGACCAAACGACTGAATCTCACGCGGTCGGTAGCTAGAGCGAGTTCGGATGGTCCGTCGATGTTGACAGGGACGGCCAACAACGCTACGCCGTTCAATCGCTGGATCCGAGGGGCACCGACCAGGGACGTCCATCCCCCATAGCAAAATCCGACGAGCACGACGTGAGACGGCCCATGTGCTTGAAACCACTTCACAGCGCCCAACAGATCCTCGACGGATGGGTCGGCGAGCGTGCGCTTCTGCGTACCTGTGCTCTCCCCCACTCCGGCATAGTCGAAGCGCAAGGTATGGAACCCAGAAGCCATCAGTCGACGACACAAACGGACCATCACACGGTTCCTGCCCGCCGACGTTCCTCTCCAACCACCAGCCAGGACGATCACGCCCAACCCGCTGGAGTCGCGAGCAGGGAAGCCAAGGATCCCCGACAACGTTTCCTCACCAGCGTGGATGAAGACCGGAGTCTCGTCGCCGATATCCTCCAGCTTCATCGACGCCTGCATCGGGCCCTACCTTGCGGAGACGTCCCCGGCTGGCACGTGCTGAACGAACCACTCCGTCGTTGCTTCAACCATCTTGGTCTCTCCTGGTCCATGTTCATCATCCCCCGGACGCCCGGCGACGAACCACCAGGCCTCCTCCTTGTCCGCGATGACACAACGCCGTACTTCACAGCCGCCGGCCTCGAGACGCTCGGCCAGTGACACATACTCCCCACGGAGTCTCGTGTCCAAACTGACTTGAAGGATCTGGATCGGTCTCGGCACCCCAATCTCGTCAATTAGGGAGCGGTGCTGTATGCCTTCGTAAAAAGCACGACTCAAGGGATAACCAACGATATCGACGAAACCGGTCTTCCCGAGCGACGCTTCGAGGGTGGATATGGAGGAGTGAGCTTTCTCCCCTTCAACCGATCGAGGGCCGGAGGCCATCGCTTCCAGCTTCAGATTCCTCATCAGACGCGAGCGCATCGCATCGCGGAAGTAAAGCGAGGGATCGACTACCGGTTCCCACAAGGAGAGAGGTGCGGAACCGTGTCGGCGTGCGGCTGCGGCGGAGACGAACGCTCCTAACCTGGTGCCGACGAAACCGAGCCGATCCGCTCCGGTCTTATCCGTCAAGCGCTCCGCAGCCGTCAGCGCATCCTCAGCCATGGTTTCGAGCGTTGCGTCCCCGGCGATGTCTTCGCTGTTCCCCGATCCGCGGTAGTGGAATCGTTGTACGGCGAAGCCTCGGGCTGCAAGGGAAACAGCGAGACTGAACTCCCGGCGGTAGATCCTATCGAAGTCCACCAGCGTGGGGGAGCAAATGACGACCCCGCCAATCAACTCCTGTCTTAAGGGCGTGTGCAGGCAGCCGTACAGGCGCCGGCCCGGTCCGCCGAAGTAGCTCAACTCGTCCATTTGTGCCCGTATCGATGTTTGTCCGCCTAGCCGTTTGTCCCTGGCGCGGCGATAGCGACCTCTTCAAGGGAGCTTCATCTCCCGCGTGCAAGGTGATTCAGAAATCATGTGCTCGCTCGCGGACGACGTGTTGAAGGGCGGTTGGCATGGCCAATCTATACCCCCCTGGTGCGCACAGGGAGCCCCAACCGGGATCGACGAGGTCCAACTCCGGGTGACTGCGACCAACACCTGTGGTCCTGTCGATGTCCCCCGGGATGTCGCAAGGGGTGTGCATCCACGCGCCTCCGAGCTCGCGATTCTTCGCCTGTTCCGGATATCGGTATCCTTGCTCAAATTACTCTACATAGACAGAAGCCAGAAATGCGAGTGCTAGCCAACAGAGTAAGTGCCGTCGCCAAAGCTACTGGGCGGATGGGATGGGGGATCGGGGATCAAGCCGTCTCAAGCTTGACGAACTTCCTATTGGGCGTGGCTGTAGCGAGGCATGTTAGTACCAAAGAGCTCGGCGCATTCTTCATCGTCTTCAGCACGTATCTGATCGTGCTGGCTCTCTCCCGGCCAGTGACCACCCAACCGCTGCTCATTCGGTACAGCACCGCGCAGGAAGAGGATTGGCGTGAAGCCTCGCGAGCCGCCACTGGTACAGCAGCGGTCATCGGAGTCATCTCTGGTGGAGCGGTCGTCTTTGTTGGTTGGTTCATCGTCAAAGGGCCTCTTGGCGAAAGCCTGATTGCATTGGGGTTGGCGCTTCCAGGTCTGGTCATCCAGGAGACGTGGCGTGCAGTCTTCTTCGCGGCCTCGCGGGGCCAACATGCCGTCCTCAACGATGTGATCTGGGGAGTGACCATGCTTGGGTTCCTGTCACTGATATTCGCGTGGGGGCCGGCAACCACCCCCGCGATCGTTGGCGCGTGGGGGGCCTCCGCGACGATCGCCGCAGTGGCGGGAGTCATCCAAGCAAGAATCATGCCCTCGCCTCGCCTCGCGAAGTCGTGGTACACGCGTCACAGCGATCTCTCCATTCCGCTGCTCGGCGACTCCGCGATTCGAATCGGGACGAATTCGCTGAGCTGGTACCTCATCGGAATCATCGCGGGTCTGGCGGCAGTAGGCGGACTGAAGGGGACGCAGCTGCTGCTGGGGCCCACAAACGTGATCGTCATGGGAATCGGGCTCGCGGCCCTACCTGAAAGCGCACGAAACCTCGCGCGATCCACCACAAGTCTGCGTCACACGATGGTAGCGATCACGTCCGTGAGCGCGACGTCGGTGCTCGCGTGGGGGGCGCTCTTGTTCTTCTTGCCCGAGTCGGTCGGAAGACAGCTACTCGGCGCGACTTGGGAAGAGGCCCACTCCCTGCTCGGGCCCATGATCATCGCATTCACCTTTGGCGCCGCTGCTCTCGGTGCAAGGTCCGGGCTGCTCGCGTTGGCCGAATCGGGCCGTATCTTGGTAACCGGTGCGATAGAGATGGTCATCTTCCTTAGCGTTGTGTCTGTGGGCGCGGCATGGGGCGATGCTTATGGCGCAGCAATCGCCTTTGCGGTCGGAACAGCAGCAGGATGTGCTCTGTGGTGGTATCAAGCTTTGAGGGCGCTTCGGAACCGTCTTCCGGCTGGGCCCAACGAACCACCCATCGATCGTGAGGGGGCCGGGCAACCTGGCAGGAGCGGCAAGTAGACGGCATGCCACTCCTCTCCCCCGTCGCTCTCCCGCACACGTTCAGGTGGAGACGTTCAGGAACTGCCTCCCCGGCGCAAAGCACCGTTGTCAGTCATGGATCGAATGCATCGAACACGGAGCCTCCTAGCCGCCTTCCAGTCGACCGGCCAGGTGCGAGGCGCTCAATCGATCTCAGGATCAACCGGCGGTAGTCGAATGAATCAACCCACCGTTTCGATTGGTGTTCCCGTATACAACGGCGCGGACCTACTGCCACGAGCGTTGGATTCCATCCTGGATCAGACATTCGAGGACTTCGAAATCGTCATCTCCGATAACGCCTCAACGGATGCAACTCCGGACATATGCAGGGAATACATGCTGCGTGACAAGAGGATCCGCTATGAGCGCACCGATCGGGGCATACCCGTGGCTTCAAACTTCAATCGCGCCTTTCGCCTTTCCCACGGAACGTATTTCAAGTGGCATGCTCATGACGATCTCATCCGCCCCGCGTTCTTGGGTCACTGCCGTGAGCTCCTTGGTGACGACCCATCGATAGTCCTGGCTGGTACTCGAGTCAAAGCGATCGAACCCGACGGGTCTCCCGTCCGATTCGATGCCGAGAGTGGCACATACATGACCGCTCAGGGGGAACGAATCCCGGTCGCAACCTGCGCAGGTGCACTCTCAGCAAGTAACGTGGTCGAGCGCTTCCGAAGCGTCTTGTTCGACGTCAAAGGCAACGTGTACTCTGCTTTCATCTTCGGCCTAATCCGGTCAAGTGCCCTAGCGGCAACACCATTGATGGAAAGCTACATCGGTGCTGGCAAGGTTCTATTGGCACGCCTAAGTTTCGTTGGAGGGTTTCGGGAGTCTCCGGAGGAGTTGTTCTTCCGAACGTACCGCCCGGGGCATGTAGGCGGTAGCGGTGGCAGCACGTGGTGGGGACACGTCCAGCTGGCCAAGGGATTCCAGCCAGACCGGCGTGTGATCCTCTCTCCTCTCGGTCAACAGGTTCTTGGCTACATCCGAGCTATACGCGAGGCGGACATCGTCATGTCTGACAAGGCTCGATGCGGTGGGATGGTGCTGGAGAAGGTTGCTAGCATCGGCCTTCAACGCATCAAGCGAAGTGGCCGAGGATTGCATCGCCCCGTAGTATGAAGGCGTTCGATGCGACTCGTAGGATGATTCGGTCGAACTCCCGGCTACGAGAGCCGCTGAGGAAGCTTCTAACCAGCGTCGCGGTTCATCGACCGGGAAATCAGAGCGACATCCTGATCGTCTCCTGTAAGCGAGCAGGTTCAACGTGGCTCATGCACATGATTGCGGCCACCCCCGGCATCCGCAGCGTGAACGAGCCAGATCTGCCTGGGCTTGTAGCGGAAAGGGGTCTCCCGACAGGCTTGGAGGGCATCCTTGAGCCAGAGTTCCGGAAGATCTTGGAAGTGCCGCAAGGAGCAGACGAACGGTTCCGCTCCTTCTACTTCGACCGTCGTATCACCAGGATCAGAGGCCCCTATGATCCACTGTCTCCCAGCTTCCACCTGTTGACCCATCGGCGAGTACTGAAGACCGTGCACGGCACGGCGATCGCAGAATGGCTCGCGGAGCAGCGGTTCTTGCCAGTGTATCTCGTCCGCCATCCGATCCCTTCGGCCCTGTCGATGATCCGCTCCGGAGCGATCGCCAGGGTGGAGGCGAACCTGCGGCACGCGGGTTTTCGCGCTCGATTCCTCGACGACGATACGGTCGAGTACGGGTGGTCGATCCTGCAGTCTGGCTCCCCTCTCGAAAGGGCAGTCCTCGAGTGGTCCCTGGACAATCTGGGACCTCTTCGAGCGTTCCAGGAGCGCCCTGAGAAGTGGATGGTCCTTTCCTATGAGGAGCTGATGCTCTCCACCCAGCGCTTGATACCGCTCTTGGCTCGTCGTCTGAAGCTGAACGATCATGAGCGGATGCTGCGCGTTCTGCGGACCCCCTCCCCATCAACTCACGGGAAGAGTCATGACAAGGTTCGAACGCTGGAGCCGGTCCAGCAGCTGGCGTTGTGGCAACAGGAGGTGGACCACGACGCTGAGGCCAGGCTATTTGAGATCGTGCACCGATTCGGGATCGATATTTACGAACCTGGCGCCATGATCCCGACGCGGAGGTATCGGAACCTCGCATAGTTTCGCTCTTGGGTGGCGACGTCGCAGGAAGCCAGTGCACTCGATCTCGGAATCTGCGTTCTCGGCTACGGACTAGGTGCGGTTGCCCGACGTGAGGCGACGTTGAAGCTGCTTTCGCACACGTATGCCTGTACGGTAATCGGGTGCCGCCGGGTTCAGCGTCTTGGCACTGAGTTGGAGGTACGTCGACAGATGTCGAGCCGCGTCGCCACCGGTGATGCCGGCTCCCTCCGCGTAGGCGCTGACCAGCTTCCCCACAACACCTTGGGCCTGCGCCACGCCGTCTATTAGGGATCCTGCGGAGGGTCGGCCGAGGAGTGCGCAGGACTGTACGAGGTAATGGAATAGGTCGTAGTACGGAGTCGCATCCATGCGGGCAGCTTCCCAGTCGACTACGACCCACTCATCTGCCGTCCGGAGCAGGTTCCACGGCGCGAAATCGCCATGGGCTAGCCCAATCTCATCCTGACCATGCCGAGTAGCGTGGAAGCGGCCTAGGGCTTGAGCGACATCCACAGGAAGCTCCCAGGGTCGCAAGCGTGGACGCCATGGGATCGCCTCCAACAAGAGGAGTCCCTCGTCCTGGTCAATGATGCGCGGAGCGCGCATGGGCGAAGGGAGGTGTTGGCCGAGCGTTCTGAGGGCGGAAGTCTCTCTCTCCAGCGCTTCCCTGCCCAATCGGTCTAATGCGACCTTGGCGACGGCGAATGGAGTGCCCCTCCTGTCGAGGATCAGCGCGACGATCCGGGTTTCATCATTCGACCTCGTCACAGCTACCGTTCCGCGACGCGGGATGTGCGGCGCGAGCGCCTGTCGGATGGCACGGTCAGGGGCGTCTCCGCGCGGAAGCAGCGAGAACCCGCCTGCGAGGGCAGCGACTCGCGCCGCTTCCCAGGCCAGCCTGCCTATAGGAGTCATCGGCTGGTGAATGCGGAGCCCCGAAAGCGCTGTGCTTCGCGGCCCTCGCGGGATCATCCATCGGGGTTCACCTGCGCGAGGGAGCGTCACCCAGCCACGTCCCATCCGAGCAGCCGTTCGCTGCTCCAGGAACGTGACCACTTCCTCGGTCGCCACCGCCTGCACGTCGGTTTCGGATCGACTCGCGTCCAGCCTCGAATGAGGAAGACGAACAACGAGTTCTCTCCATTCTTTACTCTGACGCTCCAATTCGGTACTCGGAAGCTCTTGCTTGCGTTGGAGAAACAGCGATGGCGGCGCATCCAGAAGGAGAGTCAAATCAGGAGTCGGAAGGAGACGGCCCAGCATGCTGATGAGACGGTCGGAAACCTGGAGACGATACCTGCGTGGATCAACGAGGATATCCCACCATCCCCTCTCAAGGACGATCAGAGTGCTTCTCGATTGAAGCGGCCTCAGCTTTAGCCATGTTCCCAACAGGAAGTCGAGCCAGTAGTAGAGGAGAACGACACGAGACATCGTCGGTCCGTGGGGAATCGGGCTGTGAGGAGCGTCTGTATCAACGCGCGGGCGCCCGAGCATAGCGCCTAAGCGAGGCAAGAGCCCCGGCCTCCAGTGGAGATGACGAGTCTTCCAGAAGAAGACTCCGCATTGGTCAATGAGGCTCGACGCGACCGAAGACTTACCGGCCCCATCGGGACCAACGACCACAACGGTCAGCCCGGTTGGCTGCCGGATCCTGTCAGCGAGACGGCCAATCGATCGAATGAGTAGCGTTCCCGCTCGCCACGGCGTCCGGACTCTGCGAACGGGTAATGAGACAGCAGTCCGCTTCCACAATCCGTCATCCGGCGTCCGGCCGCCGAGTACCAACGTGCTGACACGTTTGCCAAGCTCTCGCCCAAGACATGCTTCCAAACATCTTGCGTAGGTATCGGGGTTGGTCTTCGCCATCGAGATGATCGGATCCCACTTCGCTCGATCCCGCATCCGCTTCACCAAACGCTTCATGGTGACGAATGCAGCACGGATGGCAGGGATCGTCGCTTCATCGTTCTCGAACGCGAGACGGGTCGGGAAATTGAGTTGACCGATACCTTCGGGATCGTCCAATGCATCGATCGCGAAAACCTCGTCGTGCGTCTCCACGACCCAGTACCAGCCACCGGGGCTATGACGGATGCATTGACAGACTCGGACGCCGGTAGCGCGAAGAGGCCAATGAAGGTCTATGTCACGTACCGCGAAATCGAAGTCGCCTCCCCCAGGCCCGCTGTCGTAGCCGGCCCGGGGGTGGAGCAAGCACACTTCCTCTCCCAGCAAGCCGGGGAGTTGGTGCTCGATCAGATCTCGTCCTACCTCTGACGAAGTCGCCGGCGAGGGCTCGGTGCGAAGGACGACTGCATCGACCTGGTCGCGTCCGTTTTCGTCATGCCGAAAGGCCTCCGATTCAGACCCGATTCCATCCACCTCCCGAAGTGTCGTGGAGCAATTACCATACTGTCAGTCACTACGAGCATGCTCTGGTGGTTCGGAGCTCGAAGGAGTACGGCGTGAGCGAGGCACGAGACGGGAGCGCATCTTCGCATAGCTGGGCGGGCGTTTATCCGGCTAGCAAAGCTAAGGCCTTCAAATCGATCCGATCGAGCGCACTCGCAGTTGCGATCGGTCCAGTCGCGGCCGCGGAGGTATCGAGTAAGACGATGCGTATCCTCGCCATCGCCTACGCCTGCGAGCCTTCTGCTGGTTCCGAACCCGGTGCCGGTTGGGCATGGAGCAGGATGCTGGCCATCCTCGGAGAGACATGGATCGTGACAAGGGGGAACAACCGACCCGCGATCGAGGCGTCCCTCTCATCGCTGCCTCTGAGCGAGCGACCACACTTCATATACATCGACCTTCCGCATTGGGCGCGCTTCTGGAAGCGCGGTCACCATGGCGTGCGCCTCTATTACATGATCTGGCAACTTCATGCTCTTCGCCGCATGCGAGCCCTGCAGCGAGCTGACCCGTTCGACGTTGTGTGGCACCTTACTTTCGCCAACGCTTGGCTCGGTTCATCGGGGGCGTGGCTCGGGCGTCCATTCATCTATGGTCCGGTGGGTGGCGGTGGCGGGTCCCACATCGACCCACGTGTAGTTGGAGCCAAGGGGATGGTGTACGAGATCGCTCGAGCTGCTGCCTCGTCGGCAGGTCGATACCTCAATCCTCTTGCGCGCATCGCTTGGCGACGGGCGGCACTCATCCTTGCTCAAAACGAGGACACTGTGCGCTGGCTGCCCGCACGCTACCGCGGGAAGGTGCGAGTCTTCCCCAATGTGGCTGTAGACATCATCCCGGAGAGACGCGTTCTCACGGGACGGCGAGTTGCGCTCTTCGCAGGTCGACTGCTGCATTGGAAGGGCGGCTCACTAGCGATCCGGGCCATCAAGGAGCTTCCCGATTGGAGCCTAGTCATCTGCGGGACTGGTCCTGACGAATACCGGCTTCGTCGACTGGCCAGGAAGTTCGGAGTGCAAGACCGCGTGACGTTCCAGGGATGGATTCCCCGTAACGAGCTTCTTGATCTCATGCGGAACGAAGCGAGCGTGCTATTGCTCCCTAGCCTCCATGATCAGGCGGGGTGGATCGTCGGCGAAGCACTCACCCTGGGGCTCCCAGCCGTGTGTCTCGATCGAGGAGGACCCCCCACCCTTGGGGCGGTCTGTGTTGCCCTGGACGGACCATCTGGAACAGCACGATCCCTCGCGACAGCTGTCAGCGAAGCAGGTAAGGGACCGCTACCTCGGTGGGATGTGGGAGCTAGGTTCCGAGAGCTGAAAGACCTACTCGAAGACAGCGGGTTACTCGATGTGTCGAACGCCTGAAACGTCTGAATCTCGCGTCATCGCCCTCGGGCCGACCCTCACGCGAGTCACATCGAGCACAGTCGGGACTCCATGGCTAGGAGGGGGGTCCGGGGCTGCGGCTCCCCTCATCCGACAGTTCCCGAGCTGATCCCGGAGATCACTGACTCGGTCCTCAACGAGCCGACCTGGTCATCTGTCCACTTGGCTTGCCAGGGCTCCACCAACTCCCACGAATCGGCCGCCAGACGCACAGGACTCACATCCGTAGGAGGTCGGTTGCGTGGAGCGGACGCCGCCGTCAAAAGGGAGTCTGGGCAGCGCAACTCGCCGTAGGGAGGACGGAGGACTTCACGACTCGGTTAGTACGAGCTTTGTTGATGCAGTTCGTTCACTCGCTGGTTCTTCTGGCGCAGGTAACGACCCATGACTCCATCAACCCCGCGAGCTCATTTCTCTGGCGCGATCAGCGTTCTCGCGCTGTCGTTGCTCCTCGTGGGGGCGACGGGGTGGTGGAGCGCCTCGGAAGGTGACGCTCGACGCGCCGAGATCTAACCGTTGTCAAGGGGTGAATGTCCGGGCCAACGCGCGGCTGGGCTCGGTCTTCGACAGGCACGGCGCCGGGACGACCTTCTGCCTCGCCCGGGGGGACTACACCGTCACGGAGAAGGTCCTCCTTGACCCGGGAGACCGCGTGGTGGGTTCCGGTCGCGACGCGACGACCATCCAGGCAGCCCCCGGCATCTGGGTGATGTTCGACTACTACCACTCTGACACGACCGGGCTCGTCACGTTCAAGCGCCTCTCGGTCGGTGGGGCGAACCGACCGCTCGACGAGGACTGCAACGGCGGTTGCGGGGCCGTGATGATGGCCGACGTGCGAATCCACGCTATCGGGGTGCACTGCTTCGGGAACGGCACCACGTGCTTCGGCGGCGCAGCTCACGACATCGTGGTGAAGAACTTCGAGTGCGACGAGAACGGGTGGCACCCCGACTCGCGGAAATCCGACTTCCAGTCCGCCTCGTGTATCAAGCTCAACCAGGGCTCATTCACGATGACGAACTCGTATGTCCACGATAACTATTGGGACGGTATCTGGTGTGACCACTGCGACCACGTCGCCCTCGTGATCAGGGGTTCAAGACTGGAACACAACGGCCGAAGCGCCATCGTATGGGAGGTCTCAGGCGACGCCGTCGAGGGCGACCACGCGCTCATCAAGAACAACAAGATCCGCAACAACGGATGGAACGCGGACCCTCCTCCCTCGTTTTGGGCCGGGATCATCATCTCCGACTCGTCCAACATGGAGATCGTCGGTAACACCTTCGGTGGAAATGACGACGGCTCCGGCGGTAGGCGGGCGATAGACGTCTACGACGGGACGCGCAACCCGATGCCGATGCACGACATCTACATCCACGACAACGTGCTGAACGGTGACCGAATCCAAAGCTGCACGAGAACGGGAGTCACGTGTGACCAGTAGAGACCCTGGACGGGACCGAATCAGTGTTCTACACATTCCCGACCGGACGGGACTTCAGCTCCTCGTTCGCACTCGACAACGCTAGCGGGACAAACGACATGCTCCTCGACGGGACGAGGTGTCGAGGCTCGGACTCTGGTGCCATCAAGAACGGTCCATGATGCAGCCCGCCGCGAAACGCGACCACTCCATCGCCCGACGATCGATGGGTGAGTAACGCCCAAGGAGCCCGCTACCCGCGGCCGAGATGGGATGCTTGGTGAAGACATGGGCATGAACTGATCCGGGGTCGGAAGCACAGCCGAGCTGACAGGAGAGGGTCTAGAGATGCGAATCTTGTTCGCCCACAGCCTCTACCGAGTTCCTGGCGGGGAAGATCGCCATGTCCAGGACCAAATTAAACTCGTGTCACAGCTCCACTCGGTCGACACGCTGCTCGAATCAAACGCCGAACTGCCCCCCGGCCCTCGGACCGCCGGCCGGATGTTGTACTCACCGGCGAAGAAGCGCGAGGTCGCTGCAGCCATGGACCGGTTCGAACCTGATGTAGTGCATGTACACAACATCTACCCATCGCTCGGCCCAGCAGTCTTCCTGGCTGCTTACGAACGGCGCGTACCGATTGTCATGACGGTCCACAACCTCAGACTCAGGTGTCCCAATGGCTTGATGTTCACGGACAATGCCCTGTGTCGCAGGTGCGAGTCCGGCAACTACCTCAACGCACTCATGCATCCGTGTTTCCCAACGTACAAGCAGGCAGGAGCCTATGCTGCGGCCCTATGGATCCATCGCTTCGTTATGAGACTCCATGATCGAGTGGCTCGCTTCATCGCTCCCAGCCAGTTCGTTCGGTCTCGTCTCCGAGAGTGGGGCATCGCTGAGAAGCGTATCGGCCTCGTTCGACACTTCGTGGAATCACCGATGTCCGCGATACCTAAGGCCGCGGGTGGAAGGTATGGGCTCTTCATCGGCAGGCTTTCAGCTGAGAAGGGCCTCCCCGGCCTCCTTCGAGCCCTGCGACGAGCGGGTGATCCCCCGTTCGTCATCGCAGGGGACGGACCGCTAAGGCGTGAACTCGAGCGCTTCGCTCGAGAACTTGCCCTGTCGAACACACGCTTCCTCGGTCAGCTCCCACACGAGGAGGTTGTTGGTCTCCTAGCCGACGCACGCTACGTGACGCTTCCATCGATCTCGGAGGAGGCGTCGCCTCTCGCCGCTCTCGAAGCCCTATCGGCTGGACGACCTCTCCTCGTCTCGGACCGCGGAGCGCTCCCCGAGTTCGTTGCTCGTGGCGAGGGGCTTGCCTGTCGGCCTGATGACGTCGCCGACATCTCGAACAAGCTCCTTCGATTGATGGACGACGAAGCCCATCAACGAGCCTCGACCCAAGCGTTTGATACAGCGCGCACCATGTTTACATCCAAACAACACCTCGACTCACTTGAGGCCGTGTACCGTGAGGCACACAAGAAGGCGAGATGAGCGCGACTCAGATCCGCCTCGGCTAAGGGGACCCCGAAGAGGAGCGACAATGCACTTTGTGGAAGCTATGGGCTACGATTCATCGAAGTTCTCACCAGAGTCATCATGACCGTACGAGCGCCAAGCCTCCGCGTCGATCTGGCTTGACTGCCACAGGAATCGCATCGCATCCAGGTCGTCCAGTTGATAGCTGTTGTTCGTCCAGCGGTTGTTCTTTTCCGTGTAGTAGGACGGGTCCGAGATGCTGACCCTCAGGCCTGCCGCGAGCCCGGTCTCCTGGACGATGGTGTTGTCGTGGACGAAGAGGTTCGCGACCTCGTTGTTGAGACCGATCCCGCAGGGGTCCCCGATCCGGTCCTGTTGCACCGCCGTGATCCCGCCGGCGTTGCCCTCCACGGTGTTCCCGTAGACCTCCACGTCGCGTGCCTCGGCGATGAAGATGCCGGCCCCCCACACGTCCTCTGAGAAGGGGTGCTGGAACCCGTTCCCCCTGACGAGGTTGTTCCGGATCACCGCGGAGTAGCCGAGTTCGCGAAGGATGCCCGAACCATAGTTGTCCTCGACCTGGTTGCCTTCGTAGAGGGTGTTGATGTTGAACCCATCGGTCCAGAGCCCGCTCCCGTAGTTGTCGTGGACGTAGTTGTTCCGGATGATGAGCCCGTCGGTGTTGACCCACTTGGTCGCCCCCGCCTCGAACCCCCAGTTGTAGCCGGCCAGGTTGTTGTAGGAGAGCTCGCTGTTCTCCAGCACGATGCCCTCGGCGCCCGGGCAATCGGCCTGGCCCCCGGCGACCCCGAGCTCGCCGTTGTGGTGGATGAAGCTGTCTCGGACGATCGTGCCCGGGCCCATCCGCACGCCGACGCCATGGTTCAGCCGGACCTCGACGCCGTCGATCAACCAGTCGCTGCTCGCGACGACCGTACCGGCCCGGGCGCTGCCCACCTTCTCGACGGTGAGGTTGCGGATCTCCACCCCGGCCCCGCCCGAGATCCCTTCATTCGCACCCGAGACCTCGAGCTTGCGTCCGCTCGGATCGTCGGCGAGGTAGATCTTCCTCGTGGTGTAGTCCCAGAAGAACTCACCGGAAGAGAGCTCGCTCAGCGACCCGACCTGCCAGAGACTTACATCATCCAGGAACACCTGGTCTCGGTATACGCACATGCCCTTGGGGTCGCGTCCCTCAACGGGCCGGCATTGGATGCTCGTGACGGGCAGGACGCTCGTGCCAAGGCTGGTCTGTCCGGTGATGACCCAGTACGGACCGATCCTTGGTAGCAGTGACCGTCTTCGCCCCGCTGATGACCGTGACTCCACTGCCGCTGCCGATCAGATCTTGCCCGTCCTTGAGGACAAGCGGAGCTGAGATCCGGTACGTACCCGGAGCGAGACAGAAGGTGGTATCTGCGGGCCCAGTGGCCACGATGACTCGCAGGTCCTCCGAGGCGCTGACATCGACACCGCGACAGGCCTCAAGCGGACCCGGGTCAAATCTGCCGTCCTCCCCTAGTTCACTACTTGACGTGCAGGCAATGAGCCACAGGAGACCGAGTGAGACCCAGATGCGAGCGTTTGGACGAAGCCGGGGGTCCCACGAGGATCGTTGAAGGAGTCTCCTCACACCCCCCATACGCTAGCAGTACACACCCGGATCGAGGTCGGGCAGAGGAACAGTTGTAGTGTGAACTGCTGTGAAAGTCAGCGAGACCGATCCGCTTGCTCTCGAAGCTCACGCCACCATCCGGCCCTGGCGAACACGGTTGTCCCCCCTCATCGCCGTTGCTGGGTTCGGTCTTACGGTCGTGGCCGGCAAAGCGGTCGCCGACGGACACGTCCAGGTCGCCATCTTGTCCGTGGGCACATTGGCCAGCCTGGCGCTCTTCCACTACCTCGAGCTGCCGACTTGGTGCTCGTTGCTGCTCGTCACGGCCGTTGCCGCGCGCGGCCTGCGTGACCTTCTCGGTTTACCCGAGATCGTCGATTTCCTGCACTACCCCGTGGTACTCCTCTTCGCCCTTGCGGCCGCGGATCGGCCGCCACGAGCGGCCGCCCGATCGCCCGGTCGATGGCTTGGCGTCTTCCTCCTCGTGGTGTTGCTCTCGGCCATCGCACACCCAGACGATCCGATGAGGGCTGTCCTCTTCGTTCTCATCGCTGGCGAGCCGCTTGTCGTGATCTGGGCCATCGCGCGCTGGGGTGCTGATGACAAGACCGTACATACGGTCGGTACCGTTGCGATCCTTCTTGCAGCGATCCAGATCCCGATCGCCGTGTACCAAGGTATGGCGTACGGATGGTCGGATCCAGTTCAGGGAACCCTTCAGGGCCACGGCGCCGGGTCCCACGTCCTCGGCGGCCTCTTCGCGTTGGCGCTGTTCGTCGTGATCGCCGCCCTCCTCGCCAAACGCATCAGCGCAGTCGTCGGTGGTGCAGGCGTCGCCGTCTGCTTCGGTATGATGCTCGCCACCGGTTCGCTGTCAGTCTTGGTGATCGCTTCTTTCGCGGCGGTCTTCGAGCCACTGATCGCGCCCTTTGCTAAGCATCCCGGAGAAACACGGCGTGGCAAGCTGGGCCCCATACTTCTCTCGGTTGTTGTAGGTACCTCAGTGCTCATCCTCGTTGGGACCCTTACCAGCGGCTTCTACGGACGGGTCGTTGATCTGGCAACCTCTGGTGATGAACCCGGATTCGACATCGTTTGGGAGCGCGCGACCTCCGACCCTCTTGCTATGGTTCTCGGGTCGGGGCCTGGCACGAGCGCGAGTCGCGCCAGTCTCCTCCTGGTCGGCGCGGAGCCCGGTTCGCCGTTGGAGTTCATCGGGCTGGAGCCCACCGATCTCGGCATCGCATTGCGCTTTGCCACAGCCACGCAGGTTTACGGAGGCTCTGTCGAATCGGCTGCCTCCAGCGCACTCGGCATCATGGGCGACCTCGGGATCGTGGGCATCGCCGCCCTCGTGATGCTGTTCGTTGCCCTGTGGAAACACGCGGGACGCTCGTCGAGCTGGTTGGCACCTGCCGCTCGGGCGGCGCTGCTCTTGGTTGTCCCATTGAGTCTCATCGACAACTGGCTCGAGTATCCGGAGTTCGCTATCCCGTTCGCGATCCTCATCGGCTTCGTCATGAGCCAGACCTCGGATCGACCGGCGCAGACTGGGCGTCCCTACGGCCTGGAGGAACCAGCCGCGACCAGGCTATGAGGCTGCGGCCTCATCACCGAAGCAGTCGCGCGGTTGAACACGATACCGAGCAGATCCACGTGCATCCGGTCAAGTTGACGTCGTGCGACGGCCAGCGTCCGACCGTGCATGCGCCGGCAATCGACGACGAACAGCACGCCGTCGACGAAGGGGAGGAGAGATACGGCGTCTGGATCGCCGATCGGAGGCGCATCGACCAGCACGACGCTAGATCGTTCACGGATGGAGTGGAGGAGGGCTCCATGGCGGGGTAGCGAGATAGATCGATATCGCCTCCGATCGGACTACCGCAGGGCAGCACGCTGACGTTGCCGACCATGCTGGGCAGCAGGGCCTTGCTGAGCGGAACCGATCCCTCCAGTACCTGTTTGAGCCCGACATCGCCTTCACCGGCGACGAGACGCTCCAGACGATGCCTCGCGGGGTCGGCGCAGATCACGGTCACCGTCCGACCTGCTAGAGCAAGCGATCTTGCCAGATGGGCGGTGATGGTCGATCTCCCGTCCTCGCGTGACGCACTCGTCACGACGAACACCGTCGCGTCCCGCATCGACGCCGCCGCCATGAAGCTCACGCGAAGTGGAACGAAGGCGTCGGAGCTCGAAGCCTGAACGTCCGAAAATCCGATCGTGGATCGCCTCTTATCGGGCCCAGGCAGCGAAGGGATCAGCGCGAGGGCTGACGATCGGAGATACGGCTCCGCCTCACTGATCGAACGCAGCCGGTCGTCCAGCCGCCCGCGTAATCCCGCTTGCGCCACCCCGAGGGCAAGGCCGAGCAAGAGGGCCACGACGGCGTTCCTTGCATAACTCGGTACGACGCGACCGAGCACAACAGCAGGCTGAAAGAGTTCAGCCACGTCTGGAACGGCTTGCAGGGCGACTAGCCCCTGTTTCTGTTGCACGAGCAGACCGGTCAACAGATCCGCACGTGAGACGAGGGATTCCACGGCTACTTCATTGGAAGCATCGTCGATACGCCTGTCGACGCGCCGAAGCTCGGCGGTCAGGTCAGCGATCCTCGCCCGGATCTCCTCAGTAGATGCAAGCTGCGCTCCGATTGCCCCCTTATCGCGAAGCCTCACGTACTCATCCGCGAACGCCTGGGCGCCATCTCGAGCGACCGCCGGATCTGGATCGGAAAATGTCAGGATCAGAACCTCCGTATCCGGAGGATTCTCGATCGAGAGATCGTTCACCAAGCTGCTCGCCGCGACCCCCAGTCCGAGCCGATCGCGAACCGCGCGAGCCACCTCGGGCGAAGCGGCGATCTCCTGCTCGGTCGCCATGTTCGGCGCTTGCGCGACAGCCTGCCCTTCGGCGGGTTCCACCGGCTTCACGAGCACCCTTGCCTCTGCGGCGTACATCGGCGGCCGTCGGAAGGCGAAGAAGATGGCGCTGACCACCGCGAGCGCGGTGATCGCGGCGATCGACCACTTGCGCGCTCCTATCTCTCGCGTGAGCGACCTTGGAGCCGGAGGCTCTGGCGTCCAGCTCATGCGATCCACGGCGATATGGCCATCTCAGAACGAATCAGTAGTAGCCATAGGGCTGCGTCTTGATCGCGTTGGGTCCGTTGAGCACACCGCCCAGGACCCGAGCGCCGACGCGGTCAAGTTGCTGCCGAGCAGACATGACGGTTGCTCGAGTGCAGCTGTTCGGGCCGATCACGAGAAGCACTGCATCGGCCGCGCGTGCAACGAGCGCCGCGTCCGTGACGGGGAGGATGGGTGGCGCATCGATCAGGACGAAGTCGAACGTCTCCTCAAGCTCATCCAGCACCGCCGCCATGGTTGGCGACGACAGGAGCTCGGCCGGATCCGCCGGAACACGTCCGCTCGGAAGAAGGCTCAGACTGAAGGCCGCACGATCCAGCGGCTGTCCTGCCGGAACCGTCAGCTCGATGTCTTGCACCGTCTTCTCGAGAGGCAGGCGTCCGGTAAGTACGTCGCTCAGACCCATCGTCTCACCGGCTCGGAAGAAATCGTGCAAGCGAGGTCGGCGTAGATCTGCCGAAACCAGCGCTACACGCTTTCCCGCTCTAGCAAGGACCAGCCCAAGGTTGGCGACCGTGGCCGACTTCCCTTCCCCGCTGTGAGCACTCGTCACCACGATGCTCTTGACTCGTGAGGCCGACGCGGCCGACATCAGACCGGTTCGAAGGATCCTGTACGCCTCGGACGCCGGCGAGTGCCGCCGCGAAAGGCTGATCATGAACGCCTGTTTCCGTCGGCGCCACTCCGGGATCCTCGGGATGATCGCGAGAACGGGAGCGTCGAGGTAATCCTCGACCTCTTCCGCCGATCGGAGCCGTCCCGACATGCGGTCGCGCACAAGCGCCTGCCCGATCCCGAGCGCCAGGCCACCGACAAGCCCCAACAGGCCATTCACCACGTGGTCGGGGCTCACAGGCGAGGTGGGAAGCGATGCAGGCTGGATGATCCGGCCGCCGGTGATGTCGTCGGGGAGGTTGAAGCGTGCGACCTGCGTCTGAACAAGCTGATCTCCGAGCAACCCCGCCTCGCTGAGAAGGCTCGCTTGCCGAGGGTCGTCGTCGGGCAGGCGTAGGCGCTGCGCCTCGACCCTCGCGATCTGTTTCTCGAGTTCGGCGATCTGGGCGTCCAGGTTTTCCGCTCGCTCGGAGATCGCCCTCGAGGCGACGTCTTCTCTGAAAGCGAGATACGCCTCTGCGAACCCGGCCGCCGTTACCCTCGCTACCTCTGCGCTGGGATCTCGATAATGGATCTGAAGGATCTCGGTGTCCGTCGGTTGCACAACATCCAGATCCCTGAGGAGGGCCCCCGGTGGCCCTGCGTGGCCGATGTTCTCGCTCACGATCCTCGCGACGGTCACCGACCTCATGAGCTCTGCCTCCGTTGCGAGGTTCGGCTCCTCGGCCGGGATGGTCTCATTCCCCGTTTCCACAGGCGTCACGAGGATGCTCGCGTCTGACTCATAGATGGGTGTCTGTCGGCTCGACACGAACAGCCCGAGACCGACAGACAGGAGCGTCACGAGCAGGATCGACCATTTGCGGAACGAGAGAATCGAAAGCGTTTCCTGCAGGTCGAGGCGACGCTCCGCCTGTGTGGACTGCGACGACCGTAGAGACCGTATCTGCGCGCTGACGGAGTCTTCCGGCCGCTGTGCCTTCGATTGAGAGCCTCCCGGCTCCGGCTCACCCTCGATGGGACTTCACCTCCGGTCCATCGTCGCGCCTTTGCACCCACAAGGTACCCAATGAGACGATCACGACGCGGAGCGTGTTCGTGCCAGGTCGGCGGACTCGGTCAGATGTCATCCCCCAACGGGACCAGGAGCGCTGTCCTCCGTCCCGCGCCAGCCCCCAGGGACGTCCGAGACCGAACGAATGCTTTCTCCTCAGGCACCGTCCCACACCCGCCAGAGACACTTGACGCCTACGTAAGCCGCTTGAGCGTGGACCACCCCTCGGGACGTGGCACGATCCGAGTGTGGTCGTGAGTGTGTCGGCCTACAGCGGGGATCCACACCTCCGCCCGCTGCGGAGCAGGGTTTCCACACGGTTCTGTTCAGGATCAGACGGATCCCGTCGATATCGGCCGGGTGAACGAGGAGCTCCGATCGAGGCGACGTCGCTGGTTCGTCGTTGCGCTCACGATCCTTTCGATGCTCCTCATGATGTCGCCTTCCAGAGCCAAGAACGCGACGTCATTGACCACGCTCGAGCGGCGAGTCGCAACCCTCGCGGTCGACGTTGCGGAGCTCGAAGACCTCCTCGGCATCAGTGGTGGATCGATAGAGGCCAGTCTCGCGCGCAACACTTCCGCACATGGCGCCGGCACTGGCTCGTCGGATGGCCTCCGGATCCGGCAGCTGACGCGACGAGTGCTTCGACTCAACGAACGAGTGGCCACGCTGGAGGCTGCATTGACGAGCCAGCCGGCGACGAGATCCGTCGAGCTCGAGGCAGGTACACCGAATCGGCCGGTCGCCGAGCGTCGGGCGATACAGAGGATCCGCCGAGCCGTGTCGCAGCTCGAGAACCGAGTGATCGACATCAGGGGAGCTTCAGGAGCTGTGAGTCCGTCCCCGTCGCCGAACCCAACGACCCCGCCGAGCCCCACACCAACGCCGACTCCCACACCAACGCCGACTCCCACACCAACGCCGACTCCCACACCAACGCCGACTCCCACACCAACGCCGACTCCCACACCAACGCCGACTCCCACTCCGTCGCCCACTCCCACTCCGTCGCCGATTGGGAACTGTCAAGGCGTCGCTCTCTCACCCAGCATCAATCTGCAAACGCAGCCTGCCGCGAAGCCCGTCGGAACGACGTTCTGTCTGGCTCCCGGCGTCTACAGGATCTCGCAGCCTCTTACGTTGAAAACGGGGCAGAAGCTGATCGGCACCGGGAGCGGAAATACGATCATCAGCGGGGCGAAGCCGGTGACCGCCACGAAGGAGGGCTCGTACTGGGTCATCACCGGGCAGACCAGCCTAGGCAAGAGCATCCTGCCGGGCACGAGTACGCAGTGCCGGCCCGTGCAGGGACGCGACCCCAAGAGCATGTGCGTGTACCGAGACCAGGTGTTCCTGGACGATACGAGCCTGTGGCAGGTCGGCTCGCTCGGGGAGCTGTCCTCCGGCGAGTTCTTCTGGAACTACAGCACGAAGAAGATCTACCTCGCCGACGATCCGTCCGGAAGGAAGCTGGAGGTCTCGGTCGCCAGTGGTGGTATTTCAGGCGCGTGGGCGGTGGAGATCCGCGATCTCACCGTCGAGAAGTTCGGCACCACACGGGCCGGTACGGTCGTCGCGAGCAACGGCTGGCTGATCGCCGGCGTCGAGGTCCGGCTGAACCATGGCCTGGGCGTGCGGATGGGCCCGGGCACGATCGTGCGAGACAGCTTCATCCACCACAACGGCGAGCTCGGGATCGCGGGTGGCCAGGCCGACTGCGGGGGAGCCGGGGGCATCTTGCTAGTGGAGAACAACGAGCTCTCCTACAACAACATCGCCGGCTATAACTGGGGGTTCGAAGCGGGGGCGACCAAGTGGGTCAACACCGACGGGCTCATCATCCGGAACAACTACGTCCACGACAACTACGGGAACGGGCTTTGGACCGACGGGTTCAACATCAATACTCTCTTCGAGGGCAACGTGGTCGAGGACAACTACGGGGCGGGCATCCTTCGCGAGCTCGGCTACTCCGCGGTGATCCGGAACAACCTCGTCAGGGGGAACGGGTTCCAGCACCCCCTACCTGGGCGACGTGTGGGGAGCCGGCATCTTCATCGCCGAGGCACGCGACGTGGAGGTCTACGGGAACACCGTGGAGGGCAACGCCGGCGGGATCACGGCGGTGCAGCAGAACCGGATCGGGGACCAGTGCGGGATCGGCCTCAACAACGAGGTCGCGAACCTCTTCGTCCACGACAACACCATCGTCCAGGCTACGGGCCTCGCCGCGGGCCTGCGCTTATACAATCAGTCCAACCAGGCTTACTACACGAGCAAGAACAACCGCTGGACGAACAACGATTACTCACTCGGCAATGCCGCCAACGGCCTGCACTTCTACTGGGTGAACGCCAAGATCAAATGGGGTGTTTGGCAGGCCGCCGGGCAAGAGTAAGAACACCGGTCGCCCTCACCCGATCCATTCCGCGCCGTCGCTGGCTGATCTCAGGTACCGCCCTTGCCGATGACCCGGCCGAGCTTGTATACAGGGCCCTAGACCTGTCCGGGACCAGGCACCTCGCCCTCGGGGCCGTCGGTGTCTCCGCCCCCGGGTCTGTTCGGGAGAATCAGTCGAGAGGGGCCGGTCTGGTGCAGCGGCGAGCGAACTTCAGACGTCCCCTCTTGAGCTTCGAGCGAAGCAGCCGAAAAACCGCTTACCCGGGGTTCCGAGCCTACCTCTTCCGTCCGATCGTCGGAGTAGCGGTGGTGGTGTTCCTCGTGTTCGATGCGCTGCTGGTCACGGCCCTGATCCATAGAGACGACTCGCCTCGAGGAAGTGTGGTCCAGCTGCCGGGAGAGGTCGAGGCTGGCCAGTCCGCTGACAGCACCGAAAGCGCGAAGGGCGAGGGTGATCTTCAGCTCGGATTGCCCAAGCTCTCCGACAAGGAGGTCAACCAGATCAACGGGGACGCCGAACGGAACCCGAATCGCGAGCCCGCCCGGTCATCTGCGGACGGCTCCAGCTCGGGGTCAACCGCTCCGCCGACATCGAGTTCCACGACCTCGGGCTCGGGATCGTCGAGCTCGGGAGGATCGACCACCGGCGGGTCTGGAGGATCCACGTCGGGAGGGGGGTCAGAAGGCGGATCGAGCGGCGGGGGCTCGGACGGATCGGGGTCGGGATCGGGCTCCGGGTCGGGATCCGGCTCAGGGTCGGGATTCGGGGTCCGGTGCCGGTGGGGGTGGGTCGGGCTCAAGCGGTGGCGGGTCGGGCTCAGGCGGTGGCGGGTCGGGCTCCGACGGTGGCGGGTCGGGCTCCGGCGGTGGCGGGCCTGGAGGCGGCGGCGCCCTAGAGCACCAAGAAGAGCGTCAGGCCCGATCGGCCCGGTACCACTCGACCGTTCGGCGCAGCCCCTCCTCGATGTCGACGCGCGGGGACCAGCCCAGGAGCTCTCGCGCCGTCGAGCCGTCAACGGATCTCCTCGGCTGTCCATCCGGCTTCGATGGATCCCAGGTGAATCGTCCCTGGAACCCTGTGACCTTCGCGATGAGCTCCGCAAGGTCAGCGATCGAGATCTCCGTTGCCGAACCAAGGTTCACGGGCTCCCGGCGCTCCAGTCGTTGCAGGCCGAGGACGACGCCCTCGGCCGCATCGTCGACGTAGAGGAATTCCCGCGTTGCCCTACCCGTGCCCCACAGGACGATGTCGTCACGGCCCTCATCCATCGCTTCGACGGACTTCTTGATGATCGCGGGGATGACATGGCTCGTGTGCTCGTCGAAATTGTCCCCGGGTCCGAAGAGGTTGGTGGGGATCACGAAGGCCGTATCGAAACCGTATTGGTCACGGTAGGCCTGTGCTTGAGCAAGGAGCATCTTCTTCGCGAGCCCGTAGGGTGCGTTCGTCTCCTCCGGGTACCCGCTCCACAGGTCCTCTTCGCGAAACGGCACCTCGGTGTACTTCGGATATGAGCAGACGGTCCCGACGATCAAGAGCTTGCGGATCCCCGCCCGCCACGCTTCGTGGATCAGGTGGACCCCCATGACGGCGTTCGCGTAGAAGAAGTCGGCCGGACGGTCTCGATTCGCGCCGATGCCACCAACGACGGCGGCGGCATGCACGACATAGTCGGGCCTGGACTCCGACAAGGCCGCACGCACCTGCTCGGGTTCGGTGAGGTCATGATCCGCCGACCGGATCACGATCGGGGTTGCCCGGCGCTCCTCGAGCTGCTGGACGATCCGTCGGCCGAGGAAGCCTCCTCCCCCGGTGACCAGCACGCGTGACCCATCGAGATCGATCTCGCTCACGTCCATGGTCGGGTTCCGCCCTCCGATCCCTTGCCTCGCGCAGGTCCGCCCTCCCACGATAGGGTGCTCTTCTCACATCGTCGATCCTGCCGGGAGGTAGCCGGGAATGGCAGGAACCGAGACCGCCCAGACATCGCGCAGCGGCGTCCGCTCGCCCCTTCGCAGCTGTGTTGCGACGATCGCCTGCATCCTGGCGGCGCTCACCTCCCTGGTGGTGGCCGCGCCGGACGCCGGTGCAGCGCCCGAGATCCTCCTCGGCCGGAATCGGGTGGGCGAGTACCAGCCGGTCCGAGGGGACAACTTCCTCGCGTGGCAGCAGAACACACGGCGGAGCCCTGGGCACTACGACGTCTTCGCCCGCCCACTCGGTGGGGGTGGGCAGTTCAAAGTCAACGCTCCGGGGACGGATGGAGCCAACGGGGACATCGACGGTGACGTGCTCGTCTACCAGCAGTTCAGATTCAGGAGGTCGGATCTGAAGTTCTTCGACCTGGCCGACCGCAGCCGGTCCTCTCCCCCTGCCGGCGTCAACACCGACCAATGGGAGTACTGGCCGAGCATCTCGGGCAACCGGCTCCTGTTCGCGCGCCTGTATCGGAGTGGCCTTCGCCGGTTGTTCCTGTTCGACCTCGCAACAGGCGATGCGCAGCGCCTCGCAGAGGTTCGAGGCCGAAACGCCTTCCTCGCCCCCGGCCAGGTGAACGGGGACTATGCCGTTTGGTCGGCGTGTCCCTCCGCGAACGTGTGCAACGTCACCCGCTACTTCATCCCGGACGGCACGAAAGAGACGATCCCCAACGACGGCACGCGCCAGCACGCACCATCCGTCACCTCCGACGGGACGGTGTACTTCGCTCGTTCGAACACCAGGTGTGGAGGAAGCGTCAAGCTCGTGCGCCGTACACCCAACGGGAACGAAACCGTCCTGTGGCGGATCCAGAGCGGTGACGAGATCGGCAGCACGAAGGCGTATACGGATCGGGAAGGCGCCACCACGCTCCTGTTCGACCAATTCGACTGCGATCGAGCGGTGGAGGCGGACTCGTGGGAGATGGCCGAGGACTTCGCGCCGCAGCTGACCGTGACCTTGGAGGGGGACGCCGAGGGGACCGTGACCAGCAGCCCACCCGGGATCGACTGCGGGGACGACTGCACCGAGACCTACGAGTCGGGCACGGGCGTGACGCTCACGGCCGACCCCAAGGGGAACGCGGAATTCGCCGGGTGGAGCGGTGCATGCACGGGGACGGACGAGACCTGCACGCTGACGATGAACGGGCCGAAGTCGGTGATCGCGACGTTCACGAACGATCCGGTGTTGACCGTCGAGAAGACCGGCAACGGCCAGGGCACGGTAACCAGCACGCCCGCCGGGATCACCTGCGGCGGAGACTGTAGCGAGCCATACGCGAAGGACACGAGCGTCACGCTGACCGCAGCGCCCGACCCGGGTTCCACGTTCGAAGGGTGGAGCGGCGCCTGCGGCGGCACGACCATCTCGTGCACGGTGACGATGGACGGGAACAAGTCGGCGACCGCCATGTTCAGCCTCAAGCAACAACGGCAACTGACCAGTATCGTTGGACGGAGGGGATGGCCAGGCTCGGTAGCGGCGCTCCGGGATCGCTTGCCCAGGCGACGGCGACTGCCATCGTTTCCGTCGGGTGACGCAGGTCACGCTGACGGCGACGGCGATCGACGGCTCGGTCTTCGTCGGGTGGAGCGGGGCACTGCCTCGGGGACCGGACGACTGCGTGGTCATCATGGACGCGCCAAGTCGGTCACCGCAACCTTCGACGATCCGACTCGTCTTGAGCGCGCTGCGCCATGCTTCGGGACTCGCGAAGGTTCAGTGAGATGAAGAAGGCGTTCATCACCGGCGTGAACGGGCAGGACGGCTCCTATCTCGCCGAACTCCTGCTCTCCAAGGGGTACGAGGTTCACGGCCTCATCCGGAGGTCATCGTCGTTCAACACGCAACGCGTGGAGCAGATCTACCACGACCCGCATGAAGCCGGCGTCCGGTTCCTGATGCACTACGGTGACCTCTCGGACTCCGGCTCGTTGATCAACCTCATCCGAGATCTGGAGCCCGACGAGATCTACCACCTGGGTGCACAGAGTCACGTGAAGGTGAGCTTCGACATCCCGGAGTACACGGCGGACGCCACCGCGATGGGCACGATCCGGATGCTCGAGGCGATACGAGCCTCAGGGGTCCAAACCCGCTTCTACCAGGCGTCCTCATCCGAGATGTTCGGATCCGCGCCGCCGCCGCAGGATGAGCTGACCCCGTTCCACCCACGCAGCCCGTACGGCGTCGCCAAGGTCTTCGCCTACTGGTCGACCGTGAACTACCGGGAAGCGTACGGCCTGTTCGCGTGCAACGGCATCCTGTTCAACCACGAATCCATCAGACGGGGGGAAACCTTCGTCACACGCAAGATCTCGCGCGCGGTTGCGCGGATCAAGTCGGGCATCCAGGACAAGCTCTACCTCGGGAACCTGGAGGCCGTACGTGACTGGGGTCATGCGCCCGAATACGTCGAAGCGATGTGGCTGATGCTGCAGCAGGATGAACCCGAGGACTTCGTGATCGCGAGCGGCGAGTCACACACGGTCCAGGAGTTCGTGGAGCTTGCCTTCGAGCAGGTCGGGCTCGATTGGCGGCGTCACGTCGAGGTCGATCCCAGGTACCTCCGCCCCGCCGAGGTCGCGTCGCTGTGCGGTGATCCGTCCAAGGCCGAGCAGCAGCTCGGGTGGAAGGCCCGAACCACCTTCGAGGAGCTCGTCGCGTTGATGGTCGACGGCGATGTGCGCCTGCTCGAAGACGAGTTGGCCGGCAAGCTCGTTCGTGTTGACCGGGATCAGTAGGCCGATCGGAGCCCGGGAACGCGAACGGGCCGGGCGTTCCGCCCGGCCCGACGCGTGATCCTCGATCGGAGCTAGTGCATGTGGCCGTGACCGCCCGCGGCCGGTTCCTCATCGTCCTCGGGCTTCTCGACCACGGCGCTCTCGGCGGTGATGATGATCGCCGCGATCGAGGCAGCGTTCTGCAGCGCCGAGCGCGTGACCTTCGCCGGGTCGAGGATGCCGGCCTTGAACATGTCGACCCATTCGCCGCTGGAGGCGTCGTAGCCGCGCGAGTCGCCCTCGGTCGCGGATCCGCTCGACGATCACGGCGCCCTCGACGCCGGCGTTGTCGGCGATCAGGCGGGCAGGCTCGGACAGGGAGTCCCGGACGATCCTCGCCCCGGTCGCCTCGTCGTCGTCGAGGTCGATCTTGTCGAGCGCGGCCTCGGCGCGGATCAGCGCCACGCCCCCGCCCGGCACGATGCCTTCCTCGATCGCGGCCCGCGTCGCGGACAGCGCATCCTCGATCCGGTGCTTCTTCTCCTTGAGCTCCACCTCGGTCGCGGCTCCGACCTTGACGACGGCCACGCCGCCGGCCAGCTTCGCGAGGCGCTCCTGGAGCTTCTCGCGGTCCCAGTCGGAGTCGGTCTTGTCGATCTCGGCCTTGATCTGGTTGATGCGACCCTTGACCTCGTCCTTGGAACCGGCGCCCTCGACGACGGTGGTGTCGTCCTTGGTCACGACGACCTTCCTCGCGCTCCCGAGCAGGTCGAGGCCGACGTTCTCGAGCTTCAGCCCGAGCTCTTCGCTGATGACCTGGCCACCCGTGAGGGTCGCGATGTCCTGGAGCATCGCCTTGCGTCGATCGCCGAAGCCCGGTGCCTTGACGGCCACCACATTGAACGTGCCGCGGATCTTGTTCACGACCAGCGTGGCGAGGGCCTCGCCCTCGACGTCCTCGGCGATCGCCAAGAGCGGCCGACCGGCCTGGAGCACCTTCTCGAGCAGCGGGAGCAGCTCCTGGACCGCCCCGATCTTCTTGTTCACGATCGCGATGTAGGGCTCCTCGAGGACCGCCTCCATCCGCTCCTGGTCGGTGACGAAGTACGGCGAGATGTAGCCCTTGTCGAACTGCATCCCCTCGACGAACTCGAGCTCCATGCCGAACGTGTTCGACTCCTCCACCGTCACGACGCCGTCCTTGCCGACCTTGTCGAGCGCCTCGGCGAGCACGTTGCCGATCGTCGGGTCCGCGGCGGAGATCGCGGCGACGTTGGAGATGTCCTCACGCGAGCCGACGTCCTTGGCCTGGTCCTTGATCGCGTCGACGGCCACGACGACGCCCTTCTCGATGCCGCGCTTGAGCGCCATCGGGTTCGCGCCCGCCGCGACGTTGCGCATGCCGCGGTGGACCATCGCGCGGGCGAGCACGGTCGCGGTGGTCGTGCCGTCACCCGCCACGTCGTTGGTCTTGGTGGCGACCTCCTTCGCGAGCTGCGCACCCATGTTCTCCCACGGGTCCTCGAGCTCGACCTCCTTGGCGATCGTGACGCCGTCGTTCGTGATCGTCGGCGCGCCCCACTTCTTGTCCAGGACCACGTTGTGGCCCTTCGGTCCGAGCGTGAGGGCGACCGTGTCGGCCAGCTTGTTCACGCCGGCCTCGAGGGCGCGACGGGCGTCCTCGCTGAACTTCAACAGCTTGCTTGCCATGGGACCTCCTCGGTGACGGAACGGGGGCCGGCCGTCTCGCGGCCCGGCCCCCGGTCCGAACGCGACTGCTGGTTACTTGCCGATGACGGCCAGGACGTCCCGGGCCGAGAGGATCAGGTACTCCTCGCCCGCGACCTTGACCTCGGTGCCGCCGTACTTCGAGTAGATGACGGTGTCGCCGACCGCGACGTCGAGCGGAACCCGTGCCCCGTCCTCGAACCGACCCGGACCGACCGCCACGACGGAGCCCTCCTGGGGCTTCTCCTTGGCGGTGTCCGGGATCACGATGCCCGAGACCGTCTTCTCTTCCTCTTCGCCGGGCTTGACGACGATCCGGTCTTCGAGGGGCTTCAGGTTGAAGTCCTTCTTGGCCATGACTTCCCTCCCTTGCGCGATTAGCACTCGACTACGGTGAGTGCTAACAGGATATCGGGGCGAGTGCCAGGGGTCAACGTGAGGGGTCTGCCGGTCACGTCGTCGCCGGACCGTTGGCGGAGACTCCCCAGGCACGGCGGGATCGGATGCCTCGACCCGAAACACGATTCATCCATTTGACCCGTTGCCCTCTGTGGGTCGAACGCCCTAGACTCCACTCCAACACCTCGGGAGGAGGCTTCATGAAGAAGGTTGGTTTCGTACTTGGAGCGGTCGTCATGAATCTCGCGATCTTCGCGACGGCGGCGCTCGCGCAATCCACGCTTCCGAATCCGGATGACGGGAACGTGAAAGGCGAGGTCGTGACCCCGCCCGGTGGCACGGCCTTCACCGGCAGCGACGTCATGATGATCGCGGCGGTGGCGCTCGTGCTCCTCGCCATCGGGATCGCGTTCTTCGTCATCGGCCGTCGTCGCTCCGCGTCGACCGCCTGATCCGACTCGGAACGTCGAAGATCCGTTAGAACTGCCGGCAGCCATGCTGCCGGTGTGGGTAGCCGCGTCACGGCCTCCCGAGGACCGACGGCGCTAGAACCGTCGTAAACCGTGACCCATGTCGTAAACCCGTGACCCATGGGGACAACCCTCTCCGGATGAGCGGGCCAACCGACAGAGCCGGTGATCGACCTAAGCCTTGAGGGCCGCGCTTACCGACGGTCGCATCATGGGGATCCGGTCGAGTCGGCGTATGATGCAGGCTCAATCCGAGCCTGAGGATCCCAAGACCCGAATGCGAGATCCATACGCCCGAGGTGGCGACGAATCCGTCGATGTCGCCCAGTATGCGGCCGTCCTGCGACGACAGCTTCCACTGATCGCGGCGGCGGTGACCATCGGACTCGTCCTCGCCTTGCTCTACACGTGGACGAAGACTCCTCTGTATACGGCGACGACCGAGGTCCTGATCCAACCGCCTTCCACGGCCAATCCGGGGCTCCCGATCGCCTCGGTCATCAGCCTGGACACCGAGGTGCGGCTCGTGTCGTCCGCCCCCATCGCGCAGCTCGCTCGCGATTCGCTGGACAGCCCCCGAACGGTCACGCAGCTCCTCGACCATGTGAGCGTCGAAACGAGCACCGACACGTACGTCCTCGACGTCATGTTCACCGATGTGAACGCCAAGGATGCGGCCCGGGGAGCCGACGCGTTCGCGCACGCCTACCTCGACTACAAGGCGGCGCAAACGCAGCAAGCCATCACGGCGAGGCAGCAGGCGATCGAGGAGCAGCTGAAGGACCTGCGGACCCGCGAGCGCGAGCTCCGAACCGTCATCGACGGGGGCATCGCGGGCACCCCGGAGGTCCTCGACGCGCAGGACGAGCTCAGCGACCTCCAGGTGCAGTTCGGGGTGCTCGCCGCGCAGCAGGCCCAGATCCCGACCTACGTGAGCGCCGGTGACATCATCCTGCCGGCAACCCCGCCGAGGTCGCCCTCGAGTCCGAACCTGATCCTGAACCTGCTCGCGGGGGGCTTCCTGGGCCTCTTCATCGGGATCGTCATCGCGTTCGTCCGCGACCGAGCGGACGACCGCATCCGTGGTCGCGGGGATCTGCCCTCGAACATGCAGACCCCGGTCCTCGGCTACGTCCCGCGCGTGGATCGCCGGTCGAGCGAGGCGGCCAAGCGACTGTTCGTGGAGGAAGAACCTCGGGGCGCGGTCGCCGAAGCGTTCCGGAGCATCCGGACCAGCGTCATGGCGATCGGTCGTCATCGGGACGTCAAGGTCATCGCGATCGTGAGTTCCGGTGAACAGGAGGGCAAGTCCACCACCGCCGCGAACCTGGCGGCGACGATCGCGCACGCCGATCAGCGCGTGGTCGTCGTCGGTGTCGACCTGCGGAGGCCCCGACTGCACGATCTGTTCGGGTTGTCCAACGACTTCGGGCTCAGCGATCTGCTGCTCGGCCAGATCGAGCTCAAGAAGGTGCTCGTGAGGACGGACGTCCCGGACCTCTCCGTCATCCCGGGAGGTCCGGTTCCGGTCAACCCGGCAGAGCTCTTGCAGTCTTCGGCGATGGTCACCTTGATCGACGACCTTCGGCAGGACTTCGACTACGTGATCTTGGATTGCCCCCCGATCCTCGGGTTGTCCGACTGCCTGGCAGTCGTGCCGCTCGCGGACGCGACGATCATGGTGGTCGAGGCGGAGCGGACGCGGGCCGGAGCGATCACCGATGCGATCGAGCAGCTGGATCACGTCGGTGTCGGGATCGAGGGTCTGATCCTCAACGCCGTGCGGGTCGGCCGGAGCGGACGGGCCCATCACGCGTACGGGTACTTCCTAGCGTCCCCTCAGCATCTCGGCACGCGGCCCGAGGAGCGGCCCGAAGCCGACCCACAGGTCGCGACCCTCGACGACCGCCGTCAGGACGGCAAGAACGACGCGCCCGCCCGGCCCCACGAGCTGTCGAGGCGTCGGGCTGCCGGCTCGCGCGACGACGATGACTGAGCCGTAGGAGCCCGATCGGCCCCCCGTCCGATCGGTAGCGGGCCATCGTCGATCCCCTCGCCGATCTCGCTCGCCTGCCCGACCCGCGTACCCCCGATCCGCGTACCCCCGCTCCGCGGCCCCAGGCCGGGGCGCTCCTAGGGCTCTGGGGCCGGCCTACGACCAACGCCATGGATCTGGCGCCGATAAGTACGCCAAATGGACGATGCCATCCCTCTTGGGAGTTGCCAGACTCCCCCATCGGGCCCACAGGGTCTGCGGGACGTCCGGCCTCGTCTCCCGGGGCGGGCACGCCGTTTTCAGTGGATCGGGAGTCGTGTTGAGGAGCATCTCTTTGAGTGGCAACCGCGTGGCACGGATCTCGGTGACCGTTGCTGTCCTCGTCTCCGTCCTCGTTGCCCTGCCAGGGACCGCATCCGCCGTGGGGAACTCCGCGGTCACGCTCGACGGCGTCAACGACGCCGTCCAGCTCGGGACCGGGAGCACGACGAACCCGCTCCGTGGGACCCAGTTCACCCTCGAGCTGTGGTTCAAGCGCACGGGAGCGGGTCTGACGACCGGCACCGGAACCGGCGGCATCACCGCCGTACCTCTGATCGCGAAGGGTCGCTCCGAAGCCGACGGGACGAACCAGGACGCCAACTACTTCCTCGGGATCGACGCGAACGGACGTCTCGCCGCCGACTTCGAGAGCACCTTGGCCTCGACCAACAACAACCCGGTCACCGGCACGACGGTGATCTCGATGAACGTCTGGCATCACGCGGCCGCGACCTTCAGCGGTACACAGTTCTGTCTGTATCTCGACGGCGTCCTCGACGGGACATGCCTCGCCACGACCCAGGTTCCGAGGCAGGACTCGATCCAACCGGTGGCGGTGGGGACGGCATACAACTCGCTGAGCGTCGCGGACGGGTTCTTCGCCGGACAGGTCGACGACGTCCGCATCTGGAACGACGACCGGACCCTCGCGCAGATCCGTTCGACGATGACCACGTCGGTCACGGCGGGGACGGCCGGGTTCCAAGGTCGATGGATGTTCGACGAGGGGAACGGGGCCTCGGCCGCGAACACGGCGGGCGCCGGGAACGTCACCGGCACCCTCGTCGGCGGCGCGACATGGGGCGCGGGCGCGCCCGCGTTCGATCCCGTGATCGCCTCCGCGCCCGGCGCGAACAACGCGCTGCTGCTCGACGGCGTCGACGATGGCGTGACGCTCGGCGCGCCCGGCGTTTCGTCTCCGCTCGGTTCGACGCAGTTCACACTCGAGACGTGGTTCAAGCGGACCGGGGCGGGCGCGATCGCGTCGACCGGCTCGGGCGGCATCACCACGGTCATCCCGCTTATCTCGAAGGGTCGGTCCGAGACCGACGGTTCGAACGTCGACGCGAACTACCTCCTCGGGATCGACGACGTCACGGGCAAGCTCGTCGCCGACTTCGAGAGCACGTTGGCGACGAACAACAACAACCCGGTCGTCGGCAGCACGATCGTCACGTGGGGAACCTGGCACCACGCCGCCGCGACCTTCAACAGCTCTCAGTTCTGCCTCTACCTCGACGGTGTGCTCGACGGGACGTGTCTCGCGACCACCCAGACCCCTCGAAGTGACTCGATCCAGCCGCCGGCGATCGGCACGGCCGCCCAATCGACGGGTGCGCTCGCCGGGTTCTTCGCCGGCGCGATCGACGAGACGCGGATCTGGAACGTCGCCCGGACGCAGGCGCAGATCCAGGCGTCGATGAACGGTGGGTTCCTCGCGCCGATCACCGGCCTCCGCGGCCGCTGGTCGTTCGACGAGAACTCGGGGACCACGGTCGCCAACACGGCCGGCTCGGCGAACGCCAACGGCACCGTCGTCGGCGGCGCAGGGCGCACCGGCGGCGGACCTGCTGCGGCGCTCGCACCGGCTCCGGGTAACTACGCGGTCGACCTCGACGGCGCGGGCGACGGCATCACGCTCGGCAACGCCGGGTCGCCCTCCCCGCTCGGCGCGACGGAGTTCACCCTGGAGCTGTGGTTCAAGCGCACCGGCGCGGGGGCCGGCACGTCCACGGGGAGCGGTGGCCTCACGTCCGCGGTCCCCCTGATCACGAAGGGCCGGTCGGAGACCGATGGCTCGAACGTCGACACGAACTACTTCCTCGGGATCGATACGGCGACCGGCACGCTGGCCGGCGACTTCGAGGACGAGCGGACGACCGCGAACAACAACCCGGTGTTCGGATCAACCGTCGTGACGCTCGACGAGTGGCATCACGCCGCCGCGACGTTCGACGGCGAGGCCTTCTGCCTCTATCTGGACGGCGAGCTCGAGGGCACGCCCGGCTCGGAATGCCTGGCGACCACGCATACGCCGCGCTCGGACTCGATCCAGGCTCCCGCGATCGGGACGGCGTCGAACTCGACGGGCGTCCTCGACGGCTCCTTCGACGGGCTCGTCGACGAGGTGCGTATCTGGAGCGTCGCGAAGTCCGAGGCCCAGATCCGTGACACGATCAACGACGAGATCACCGTCGGCGAGCCGTCGCTGCTCGGCCGTTGGGGCATGAGCGAGGGCGCGGGGCTCAGCACGGTGGGCACCGGTACCACGATCAGCGGGTTCCTCGTCGGCAACGCCGGGTGGGGCGCGGGAGCGCCGTTCGATCTGGAGTTCAACCAGCCGCCCGTCGTGGACACCGTCAGCGATCGACCAGTCCTCACCGGGCACCAACGACACGCTGAGCGTGACCGTGACCTCGCACGACCCGGACAGCGACCCGGTCACCTACGCCTACCAGTGGTCCAAGAACGGCACCGACATCACGGGCGCCACCGTCGTCCACGCTGGACCTGTCCCAGACCGCCAACGGCGGCAACGGCAACCGCGGCGACCTGATCCGCGTCCGCGTCACCGCCAACGACGGCTCGGCGAACTCGGCTCCGGTGACCTCGAGCCCGGTCACGGTGGCCAACACCGCCCCGACCGCCACGGTGGACCTGAACACGAGCTCGCCCGGCACGAACGACACGCTGACGGCCACGGCCACCAGGGCCGACGTCGACGGCGACACGGTCACGCTGACCTACGTGTGGAAGGTCAACGGGACCACCCGCAAGACCACGTCGGGCACCTCTTCCCTGACCGACACCTTCGACCTGTCCCAGGCCGGCAACGGCGACAACGGGCAGACGGTCACCGTGGAGGTCACGCCCAACGATGGGACCGCGAACGGGACGATGGTCAGCGACAGCGCGAGCGTGGGCAACGCCGCCCCGGTGGTGGACACCGTCGCGATCGACCAGTCCTCACCGGGCACCAACGACACGCTGAGCGTGACCGTGACCTCGCACGACCCGGACAGCGACCCGGTCACCTACGCCTACCAGTGGTCCAAGAACGGCACCGACATCACGGGCGCCACCTCGTCCACGCTGGACCTGTCCCAGACCGCGAACGGCGGCAACGGCAACCGCGGCGACCTGATCCGCGTCCGCGTCACCGCCAACGACGGCTCGGCGAACTCGGCTCCGGTGACCTCGAGCCCGGTCACGGTGGCCAACACCGCCCCGACCGCGACGGTGGCCCTGAACACGAGCTCGCCCGGCACGAACGACACGCTGACGGCCACGGCCACCAGGGCCGACGTCGACGGCGACACGGTCACGCTGACCTACGTGTGGAAGGTCAACGGGACCACCCGCAAGACCACGTCGGGCACCTCGAGCCTGACCGACACCTTCGACCTGTCCCAGGCCGGCAACGGCGACAACGGGCAGACGGTCACCGTGGAGGTCACGCCCAACGATGGGACCGCGAACGGGACGATGGTCAGCGACAGCGCGAGCGTGGGCAACGCCGCCCCGGTGGTGGACACCGTCAGCGATCGACCAGTCCTCACCGGGCACCAACGACACGCTGAGCGTGACCGTGACCTCGCACGACCCGGACAGCGACCCGGTCACCTACGCCTACCAGTGGTCCAAGAACGGCACCGACATCGCGGGCGCCACCTCGTCCACGCTGGACCTGTCCCAGACCGCGAACGGCGGCAACGGCAACCGCGGCGACCTGATCCGCGTCCGCGTCACCGCCAACGACGGCTCGGCGAACTCGGCTCCGGTGACCTCGAGCCCGGTCACGGTGGCCAACACCGCCCCGACCGCCACGGTGGCCCTGAACACGAGCTCGCCCGGCACGAACGACACGCTGACGGCCACGGCCACCAGGGCCGACGTCGACGGCGACACGGTCACGCTGACCTACGTGTGGAAGGTCAACGGGACCACCCGCAAGACCACGTCGGGCACCTCTAGCCTGACCGACACCTTCGACCTGTCCCAGGCCGGCAACGGCGACAACGGGCAGACGGTCACCGTGGAGGTCACGCCCAACGATGGGACCGCGAACGGGACGATGGTCAGCGACAGCGCGAGCGTGGGCAACGCCGCCCCGGTGGTGGACACCGTCACGATCGACCAGTCCTCACCGGGCACCAACGACACGCTGAGCGTGACCGTGACCTCGCACGACCCGGACAGCGACCCGGTCACCTACGCCTACCAGTGGTCCAAGAACGGCACCGACATCGCGGGCGCCACCGCGTCCACGCTGGACCTGTCCCAGACCGCGAACGGCGGCAACGGCAACCGCGGCGACCTGATCCGCGTCCGCGTCACCGCCAACGACGGCTCGGCGAACTCGGCTCCGGTGACCTCGAGCCCGGTCACGGTGGCCAACACCGCCCCGACCGCGACGGTGGCCCTGAACACGAGCTCGCCCGGCACGAACGACACGCTGACGGCCACGGCCACCAGGGCCGACGTCGACGGCGACACGGTCACGCTGACCTACGTGTGGAAGGTCAACGGGACCACCCGCAAGACCACGTCGGGCACCTCTAGCCTGACCGACACCTTCGACCTGTCCCAGGCCGGCAACGGCGACAACGGGCAGACGGTCACCGTGGAGGTCACGCCCAACGATGGCACGGTCGACGGGCAACGCCGCGAACGACTCGGCGGTGGTGACTGGGGCAGCCCAGGCGATCTTCTCCGACGAGTTCTCCAGCCTGTCGAACTGGACGGTCACCCGGCTCACGCTCGATCAGGGCACCGGCAGCCCCGGCCGCGCCCTCGGCCCGGGCCCAGGTGACCGGCACAGTCGGCCTTCGCGACCAGGACGCTCGGCCAGACCGTGCACCAGGTGTGCATGAGCATGAGCGTGAACGTGACCACCCAGGGCGGGACCGCGATCGACCTGCTGCGGCTGCGCACCGCGGCCAACGGCCCGGTGGCCAAGGTCTTCCTGACGCGCGAGCGGCACCCTGCTCGTGCGCTCGGACGTGGCCGGCACCCAGCAGACCTCCTCCACCGCGATCGGCACCGGGTGGCACGAGATCGAGCTGTGCGGGACCGTGGGCGCGGCCGGGACCTGGGACCTGTACCGGGACGGCACCAGTGATCGTGAACGCCTGGGCCGCCAACACCGGCACGACCCCGGTCGGGCTGATCCAGATCGGCGACAACGCCGCACGTACGATGACGGTCAACTTCGACCACGTCCGCGTCGACCAGAGCCCGGGCGGCGGAGATCCCGCCGCCGCAGGACACCACCCCGCCGACCACGCCGGGCAAGCCGGCCGGCTACCAGCCCGTCGGCGGGCACGATCGCGATCACCTGGGCGGCCTCGACCGACCAGTCGCCGCCGATCACCTACTCGATCTTCCGCGACGGCGGCGGCACCGCGATCACCACGACCACGAACACGTCGTACTCCGACACGGGCCTGGCGGCCGGCTCGTTCCACACCTACACCGTGCAGGCGACCGACGCGTTCACCAACCCGAGCCAGATGAGCCCGGTCTCGGACCCGATCCAGGTGATGTCCGGGACGCCGGCGATCTTCGCCGACGAGTTCTCCAGCAACGACTTCTCCAACTGGACCTCGGCCACGCGGTTGACCATCGACAGCCGGCACCGGCAGCCCGGCGGCCCCCTCGGCCCGGGCCCAGGTCACCGCCCAGAGCGCGTTCGCGACCAAGCTGCTCGACCGGCACCTTCTCGCAGGTGTGCATGAGCATGAACGTGAACGTGACCACCCAGGGCGGGACCGCGATCGACCTGCTGCGGCTGCGCACCGCGGCCAACGGCCCGGTGGCCAAGGTCTTCCTGAACGCGCGCGGGCACCCTGCTCGTGCGCTCGGACGTGTCCGGCACCCAGCAGACCTCCTCCACCGCGATCGGCACCGGGTGGCACGAGATCGAGCTGTGCGGGACCGTGGGCGCGGCCGGGACCTGGGACCTGTACCGGGACGGCACCAGGATCGTGAACGCCTGGGCCGCCAACACCGGCACGACCCCGGTCGGGCTGATCCAGATCGGCGACAACGCCGCGCGCACGATGACGGTCAACTTCGACCACGTCCGCGTCGACCAGAGCCCGGGCGGCGGAGATCCGCCACCGCAGGACACCACCCCGCCGACCACGCCGGGCAAGCCGGCCGGTACCAGCCCGTCGGCGGGCACGATCGCGATCACCTGGGCGGCCTCGACCGACCAGTCGCCGCCTATCACCTACTCGATCTTCCGCGACGGCGGCGGCACCGCGATCACCACGACCACGAACACGTCGTACTCCGACACGGGCCTGGCGGCCGGCTCGTTCCACACCTACACCGTGCAGGCGACCGACGCGTTCACCAACCCGAGCCAGATGAGCCCGGTCTCGGACCCGATCCAGGTGATGTCCGGGACGCCGGCGATCTTCGCCGACGAGTTCTCCAGCAACGACTTCTCCAACTGGACCTCGGCCACGCGGTTGACCATCGACGCCGGCACCGGCAGCCCGGCGGCCCCCTCGGCCCGGGCCCAGGTCACCGCCCAGAGCGCGTTCGCGACCAAGCTGCTGACCGGCACCTTCTCGCAGGTGTGCATGAGCATGAGCGTGAACGTGACCACCCAGGGCGGGACCGCGATCGACCTGCTGCGGCTGCGCACCGCCGCCAACGGCCCGGTGGCCAAGGTCTACCTGAACGCCGGCGGGCACCCTGCTCGTGCGCTCGGACGTGGCCGGCACCCAGCAGACCTCCTCCACCGCGATCGGCACCGGGTGGCACGAGCTCGAGCTGTGCGGGACCGTGGGCGCGGCCGGGACCTGGGACCTGTACCGGGACGGCACCAGGATCGTGAACGCCTGGGCCGCCAACACCGGCACGACCCCGGTCGGGCTGATCCAGATCGGCGACAACGCCGCACGTACGATGACGGTCAATTTCGACCATGTCCGCGTGGACCAGGTGGCGGGATGATGCGATCGGCCCACCGCCCGCCCGTTCCGACCCCCGTGAAACACCTCAAGGAGGCATCGATGACCCGCACATCGAGGCGCGCATGGCGCCGGATCTCGCTCGTGGCCTTCGCCACGCTCGCCATCGTCGCGTCGTCGCTGCCGCTGGCGCCGATCTCGTCCGCCGCCGGGAACCAGGCGTTGCTCCTGGACGGCGTGAACGACGGGATCCTCCTCGGCACGGCCGGGACTCCTTCACCGCTCGGAGCGACGCAGTTCACGCTCGAGCTGTGGTTCATGAGGACCGGCGCCGGAGTGTCCGCCTCCACCGGATCGGGCGGGAACACCGACTCGATCCCGCTGATCACGAAGGGACGCTCAGAGAGCGACGGGACCAACGTCGACACCAACTATTTCCTCGGGATCGATGCCTCCAGCGGCGAGATCGAGGCGGACTTCGAGGACCAGCGCGCGACCAACAACAACAACCCGGTCAACGGCGCCGGCGCCGTGTCGCAGAACGTCTGGCACCACGCGGCCGCCACGTACAGCGGCTCGCAGTTCTGCCTGTACCTCGACGGGGTGCTCAACGGGACCTGTACCGCCACCACCCAGACGCCGCGCTCGGACTCGATCCAGGCGCCGGCGATCGGCACGGCATCGGATTCGACAGGTGCGCTCGCGGGCTTCTTCGCCGGACGCGTCGACGAGGTGCGGATCTGGAACGTCGCCAGGACCCAGGCGCAGATCCAGGGATCGATGAACTCGGAGCTCACCTCGGGGACCGGCCTCATCGGTCGCTGGGGCGTGAACGAGGGCGCCGGGGCTTCGGTCGCCGGTTCCGTCGGCGGCATCAACGGCACGACCACAGGAGGACCGACGTGGGTGTCCGGCGCTCCGGCGCTGGACGGGACGCCGCCCTCCGGGAACCAGGCCCTGCTGCTGGACGGTGTGAACGACGGGATCCTCCTCGGCACGTCCGGCTCTCCCTCGCCGCTCGGAGCGACGCAGTTCACGCTGGAACTCTGGTTCATGCGGACCGGTGCCGGGGTGGCCGCCTCGACCGGGACGGGTGGCAATACCGATTCGATCCCCCTGATCACGAAGGGGCGCTCGGAGACCGACGGGTCCAACGTCGACGCGAACTACTTCCTCGGGATCGACGCCTCCAGCGGCGAGCTCGAGGCGGACTTCGAGGATCTCCGCGCGAGCAACAACAACAATCCGGTCAACGGCGCCGGGGCCGTCTCGCAGAACGTCTGGCATCACGCGGCCGCGACCTACGACAGCACGCAGTTCTGCCTCTACCTCGATGGGGCACTCAACGGGACCTGCACCGCCACCACCCAGACGCCGCGCTCGGACTCGATCCAGGCGCCCGCGATCGGGACGGCGTCGGACTCGACGGGTGTGCTCGCCGGTTTCTTCGCCGGTCGTGTCGACGAGGTGCGGATCTGGAACGTCGCCAGGACCCAGGCGCAGATCCAGGGCTCGATGAACTCCGAGCTCACCTCGGGCACCGGCCTGATCGGTCGCTGGGGCATGAACGACGGCGCCGGCACGTCGGTCGCCGGCTCGGTGGGCGGCATCAACGGCACGACCACCGGCGGACCGACGTGGGTCTCGGGCGCTCCGGCGCTCGACGGACCACCTCCCTCCGGGAACACCGGCCTGCAGTTCAACGGGTCGTCGCAGTACGTGACGTTCGGCGCGGCGCCGGGACTCGGGGCCTCGACCTTCACGGTCGAGACCTGGTTCAAGCGGACCGGGACCGGGGTCGGGACCGACACGGGATCGGGCGGCATCGCGAGCGCGGTGCCCTTGGTGACGAAGGGCCGCGCCGAGAACGACGGTTCGACCGTCGACATGAACTACTTCCTCGGGATCGACACCTCGAACAACCGATTGGTCGTCGACTACGAGGAGGGCGCGGGTCAGACCCAGCCGGGTCTGAACCATCCGCTCACTGGCGGAACGACCGTCACCTCCAACGTCTGGCATCACGCGGCCGCGACGCTTCGACGGGACCACGCTCCACATCTACCTCGACGGCGTGCCCGACGGCACGCTCAATGTCGGCGCGACGCGGGCACCGCGCTCGGACTCGATCCAGCACGCGGCGCTCGCCACCGCGATGAACTCGACGGGTGTGGCGTCCGGCTTCTTCGCCGGGGTCCTCGACGAGTCCCGCATCTGGAACGTCGCCCGGACGGACACCGAGATCGCGAACTCCATGAACTCCGAGCTGACCTCCGGGACCGGTCTGATCGGCCGCTGGGGGATGAACGAGGGCGCTGGTACGTCCGTCGCCGGCTCGGTGGGCGGCATCAACGGCTCGACCGTCGGCGGCCCCACCTGGGTGGCCGGGGCGCCGTTCTCGGTCGGCGCCGCCCCGAACGCGCCCACCCTGGTCGCCCCGACGGACAACGCGACCGGCATCTCGACATCGCCGACCCTGGACGTCACGGTGTCGGATCCGGATACCGACCCCATGGACGTCACGTTCTACGGGCGGTCGCTCAACGGGCCACCCGGTCCGGACTTCACGATCGTCGCGATCCCGGACACGCAGCACTACTCGGAGCAGGTCGCTCTGACGCCGATCTACAACGCGCAGATGCAATGGATCGTCGACTCGCAGGACGACCTGAACACGGTGTTCGCTTCCCACCTCGGCGACATCGTCGAGAACGCCGGGAACACGCCCGAGTGGACCCGCGCGGACGCCGCGCAGGACATCCTCGATACCAACGGCGTGAAGAACGGGGTGCTGCCGGGCAACCACGATATGAACGTGACGAACGGCAACGCGGCCAACTACGACATCTGGTTCCCGCCCTCGCGGTACCAGGGGAACCCGTGGTACGGCGGGTACCTGGGATCGAGCCCCAGCGATCCCGTGAACCGGCTCAACAAGGACAACTACGAGCTGTTCTCGGCCGGCGGGATGGACTTCCTCATCATCCACCTCGAGCACGACATGCCCGCGTACGCGGTCAACTGGGCACAGACGATCATCGACGCGTTCCCGAGCCGGAAGGTGATCATCAGCACCCATGCCTTCGTCAACCAGAACAGCATCCGCCCGACGTCGCCGTACAACCGGCCGGACGGGATGTCCGCCGAGGCCGTGTGGCAGCAGCTCGTCAGCCCCAACTGCCAGATCTTCATGGTCATCAACGGCCACTACCACGGCGAGGGTCGCAGGACCGACAACAACAGCTGCGGGCAGCCGGTCTTCCAACTCAACTCCGACTACCAGGACGACCCGAACGGCGGCGATGGGTGGCTGCGCTACTACACGTTCAAGCCTGCCGAGAACAAGATCTACGCCTTTACCTACTCGCCGACGCGCAACAACGGTAACGGCGACTTCCAGACTGACGCGAACAGCCAGTTCGTGATGGACTGGCCGATGTCCGGCTCGAGCCAGTTCACGCAGATCGGGACGGTGCAGGACGTTCCGTCCGGACAGCACGCGACGTTGCAGTGGAACGGTCTCGACGGTGCCACGGAGTACGAATGGTACGCCGATGTGAGCGACAGCTCCCACACGGTCACCGGACCGACGTGGAGCTTCACCACCGAGGTGCCGCCCCCGTCGCCGCCCGTGGTCGACTCCGTCACGATCAACCAGCTGAGCCCGCGCACCGCAGACACGCTGTCGGTGACGGTCACGAGCCACGACCCGAACAACGATCCGGTCACCTACGCGTACCAGTGGATCAAGAACGGAACTCCGATCGCCGGGCGCGACCTCGGCGAACCTGAACCTCGCAACGGCCGGGAACGGCGATCGCGGCGACCAGATCAGCGTCCAGGTCATCGCCAACGACGGGACCGCCAACAGCGCTCCCGTGACGTCGTCGGCCGTCACGATCCTGAACACGGTGCCGTCGGCGACGGTGTCGCTCGCGCCGACCTCGCCGGGGACCAACACGACCCTGACGGCGACGGCCACCCGAACGGACGCCGACCCCGCCGACACCGTCAACCTGACGTACGTCTGGAAGGTGAACGGCGCGGTCAAGAAGACCACCTCGGCGTCGACCAGCCTCACCGACACCTTCGACCTCTCGCAGGCGGGCAACGGCGACGTCGGTGACGCGATCTCGGTGGAGGTCACCCCGAACGACGGGACGACCAACGGCGTCGTCGTGTCGGCGAACACCACGATCGTCTCCGGGATCGTCTCCACGCTCCCCAACAGCACCTATCAGGTGGACGGCACGGTGCAACGCCATCCTCCGTGTCGGGAACCGTGTGTACATCGGTGGCGACTTCACGCAGCTGCTCGGCCACGCCGGGCAGACCGTGCCGCGGTTGAACCTCGCGGCGCTCGACGCCGCCACCGGCAATCCCGTCGCGTGGGATCCGAGCGCGGATGGCGCGGTCCTGACGCTGGCTGCGTCGCCCGATGGGACGACCATCTACCCGGGAGGGGTCTTCCGACACCTGGGCACCCTCTCGCGGGAACGGATCGGGGCCATCGATGCCACGACCGGGGCGATCAGGACGTGGCATCCATCCGTCCCCTCAACGGTCCGTACGATCACGACGCTCGGTGACCTCGTCTACATCGGCGGTACGTTCACCTCCGTCATCGGTGACGGCGGCCAGGGACCGCAGACGAGGACGCGGCTCGCCGCGATCAGCGCTACGACCGGCCGCGTGGATCCGACGTGGCTGCCCAGCGCCAGCGCCCAGCCCCTCAACATGGTGGTGACCCCCGACAACCGGATCATCGTCGTGGGGAACTTCACGACCATGAACGGCGCCGCGGCCGGCCGCATCGCCGCGCTCAACCCGACGACGGGCGCCTCGTTGTCATGGCAGGGGACCCTCAGCCAGGGTGCGGGGGGCCTCGCCCAGGGTCCGACGCAGATCTTCGTCGGCGTGGGGGTCGGCGCCGGAGGCAACCAGGTCGTCGCGTTCAACAGCACGACCGGGGCGCAGCAGTGGATCGCGACCGGAAACGGGGACGTGACCTCGGTCGCGTTCAACGATGGGATCGTCTACGCGGGTGGCCACTTCGACACGATCGCCGGGCAGACCCGCGGACGACTCGCCGCCTTCAGCGCCAGCCAACGGTGCGCTGCGGGACGACTGGACCCCGACGGTCGTCGATCCGTTCCAGGTCAACACGATGCTCATGAGTGGGAGCCACCTCTACGTCGGCGGCAACTTCATCCAGGTCTCCGGGCAGAACCAGCGGGGATTCGCCGACTTCCTCGACAACTCGAGCAACGCCGCCCCGGTGGTGGACACCGTGAGCGATCAACCAGTCCTCCCCGGGCACCAACGACACGCTGAGCGTGACCGTGACCTCGCACGACCCGGACAGCGACCCGGTCACCTACGCCTACCAGTGGTCCAAGAACGGCACCGACATCACGGGCGCCACCTCGTCCACGCTGGACCTGTCCCAGACCGCGAACGGCGGCAACGGCAACCGCGGCGACCTGATCCGCGTCCGCGTCACCGCCAACGACGGCTCGGCGAACTCGGCTCCGGTGACCTCGAGCCCGGTCACGGTGGCCAACACCGCCCCGACCGCCACGGTGGCCCTGAACACGAGCTCGCCCGGCACGAACGACACGCTGACGGCCACGGCCACCAGGGCCGACGTCGACGGCGACACGGTCACGCTGACCTACGTGTGGAAGGTCAACGGGACCACCCGCAAGACCACGTCGGGCACCTCTTCCCTGACCGACACCTTCGACCTGTCCCAGGCCGGCAACGGCGACGACGGGGAGACGGTCACCGTGGAGGTCACGCCCAACGACGGCACGGTCTCGGGCAACGCCGCGAGCGACCTGGCGGTGGTGACCGGTACGGCGACCGCGATCTTCGCCGACGACTTCACGGGCGGGAACTTCTCCAACTGGACCTCGGCCACGCGGTTGACCATCGACGCTGGCACCGGCAGCCCGGCGGCCCCCTCGGCCCGGGCCCAGGTCACCGCCCAGAGCGCGTTCGCGACCAAGCTGCTGACCGGCACCTTCTCGCAGGTGTGCATGAGCATGAGCGTGAACGTGACCACCCAGGGCGGGACCGCGATCGACCTGCTGCGGCTGCGCACCGCCGCCAACGGACCGGTGGCCAAGGTCTACCTGAACGCCTCGGGCACCCTGCTCGTGCGCTCGGACGTGGCCGGCACCCAGCAGAGCTCCTCCACCGCGATCGGCACCGGGTGGCACGAGCTCGAGCTGTGCGGGACCGTGGGCGCGGCCGGGACCTGGGACCTGTACCGGGACGGCACCAGGATCGTGAACGCCTGGGCCGCCAACACCGGCACGACCCCGGTCGGGCTGATCCAGATCGGCGACAACGCGGCGCGCACGATGACGGTCAACTTCGACCACGTCCGGGTCGACCAGAGCCCCGGCGAGGGCACCCCGCCGCCGCAGGACACGACGCCGCCGACGGTCCCGGGCAAGCCCACCGGCTCCAGCCCCGCCGCGGGTCAGATCACGATCTCCTGGGCGGCCTCCACCGATGCCTCCCCGCCGATCACCTACCGCGATCTACCGCGACGGCGGCACCAGCCCGATCGTTCACGACCCAGAACACGACGTTCACCGACCTCGGGCTGACCGGCGGCACGAGCCACACCTACGAGGTGCGATGCCCAGGACTCGGCCACCCCGGTGAACACGAGCACCAGAGAGCCTCGCGTCTGACCCGATCCTGGTGACAGTCGGGGTCATCGGCGATCTTCGCCGACGAGTTCTCCAGCAACGACTTCTCCAACTGGACCTCGGCCACGCGGTTGACCATCGACGCCGGCACCGGCAGCCCGGCGGCCCCCTCGGCCCGGGCCCAGGTCACCGCCCAGAGCGCGTTCGCGACCAAGCTGCTGACCGGCACCTTCTCGCAGGTGTGCATGAGCATGAACGTGAACGTGACCACCCAGGGCGGGACCGCGATCGACCTGCTGCGGCTGCGCACCGCCGCCAACGGCCCGGTGGCCAAGGTCTACCTGAACGCCTCGGGCACCCTGCTCGTGCGCTCGGACGTGGCCGGCACCCAGCAGAGCTCCTCCACCGCGATCGGCACCGGGTGGCACGAGCTCGAGCTGTGCGGGACCGTGGGCGCGGCCGGGACCTGGGACCTGTACCGGGACGGCACCAGGATCGTGAACGCCTGGGCCGCCAACACCGGCACGACCCCGGTCGGGCTGATCCAGATCGGCGACAACGCCGCACGTACGATGACGGTCAACTTCGACCACGTCCGGGTGGACCAGGTGGCGGGCTAGGGAGGACGACGCGACGCGCCATCGCCGCGTTCTACGCGGCGATGGCGCTCGCCGTCAGGACCACACCTACGATCAGGATCACCGCGGCCGAGGCGATCGGCAGCCAGTCGCCGACCCGGTGGAGGAACCGGTCGGTCGAGACCTGCGGCATAGACGCTCAGGACGCCGACGGACACGAGCGCCGTCGCGAGCCCGATGCTGAACGCCACCACGATCGCGATCCCGATCGCGATCCGTCCCGCGGCGACGGCGCCCAGCATCACCACGACGGCACTCGGCGAGGGCACGAGTCCTCCCGAGGCGACGATCGCTCCGAGGCTCGCGCGACCCTGCGTCGACGTCGGCAGCGCTCCCTCTTCTTCCGGATCATGCTCGTGCACATGCGTGTGCGGTCGCCGATGCTCCGATCGCTGACGGAGTCGAACGACCAGCAAGATCGCGCCGATCACGAGAACGACGACGGCCGAGAGGATCCGCAGCGACGAGTAGACGTCTTCCGACGAGAAGACGTGAGAAGCACTCAGGGCGACGAGGCCCAGCCCGACGCTCGTCGCGCAGTGCATCGCGGCCACCACAGCGCCGATCGACAGCGTGTGGCGCAACCGTATCGAACGGCTGACGCCGGATGCGGCGATGACGGCCTTGCCGTGTCCGGGACCGAGCGCGTGAACGAAGCCGAACCCGAACGCGAGGCCGAGGATCGGGAAGAGCGCTCGATCGGCCGCCGACGCCAACAATCCCGTCAATCCCGACGTGTCCCCTGCGGGTGAGCTCGAGCCGCTCGGCGGATCCGGACCTTCGCCCGCACTCGGAGGCGGCGACGCCGAGCCTTCGACGGGGACATCGGCCGATTGGAAGCTGAACGTCGCTCCCTTCACCGCGAGCGGGTCGTTGATCCGGGACGCGGGGTACGACCGAAGCTCGTCCGAGATGCTCTGCTCGGGAACCGAGGACGTCAGCAGCCGGACGGACGCATCTGCGGACACCGTCACCTCCCGCCAACCTGGGCGTCCCTTGTAGTTGTCGTCCCGATACTCCGCGGCACCCGAGGCCGGGAGCTCTCCCGCGTACGTCGCCTCCATGTAGAGGAGGTCGAGTCCGGCTTGCCCCACGCGGAAACGCAACGAGTCCGTGACCGTGGAGAGCTCCACCGGCAAGCCGTTGACCACAAGGTGCAGGTTCGTAAGTAGTTGCGCTGCAGCGCGATCCGCCCATCCCTGCTGTTCCTCCGGAGAGATCGCACCGTTGGCATCGAGATCCATGCCAGGTTTCTGCTCCTGCGTGGAGACCTCGGCCATCTCCAACACGTAGTCCACCTCCACGTGATCCATCGAGAGGCGGAGCCCGCTGTACAGGTTCACGGTGAAGTTCCCGAGCGGATGCGCGTCCGCCCTCGGCATCAGACATGCGACAACCGCCATCACCCCGACGACGACGACGTACCGTCCGGTCGCGGCCGCGCGTGGTTGGCGGCGGCGGCGATCCCGTCTGCGACGAGGTTCACGGGGGGAGCGCGCGAGGTTCGCCCTCGCCGCCTGCGGAGAGACCCGGACGGATGGTGCGTCGGTGCCGATCGTAGTGGACTCCTGTGCTCGTCAAGGGTGCATGACGTCGGGGGACGGGTCGGCCCGAACGATCGATGCGCCGAAGGCTATCGCACCCGGTCCGAAAGATGTGCGAGGCGTGAAAGATGAGAACTGCGGCGCACGGAGGCGCTCCCCTGCTTCGCGAAGACACGTTGCGTGTTCTTCCGCGGGACGATAGACTCCGGAGATCCTGGTTCTGCTCCATCTCCTTTCTTCCCCCATGTCCTGCGGTGATGCGTCGATGCGCTGCGGGTTGTCTCATCGACCAACGAGGGGGTAAATCGATGATGGTTCACGTCCGCACCGCCCGTCAGCGGCTCGGCGCGATGGCGATCGCAGGACTCCTGCTCGGGGGCATGGTGCTCACCCCGCGTCCGTCGTCCGCCGCCTCGACGCCGCCGGCGACCGGCACCTACCTGGGTGCGTACGTCCAGCCGGACGATTGGTCCCGTGCAGGGCAAGAAGCCTCCATCAACAGCATCGAATCCGCGATGGGCAGGAAGCTGAACATCGATCACATCTTCTTCAAGTGGGACGGCAACGTCTTCCCCAACTGGCGTCAGTCGTGGGACCTGCAGAACGGCCGGATCCCCATGATCTCTTGGGGAGGCACGTACCTCACCCACGTCCTGGACGGGTCGTACGACACGATGATCCGCGCTCGAGCGAACGCGCTGAAAGCATTAGGCGGACCTGTGCTGCTCAGGTGGTTCGCCGAGATGGACGCCGTGATCTACGACAACGACGAGATCCAGTCGCCCGCGCAGTTCGTCTCGGCCTGGAGGAGGATGCACGACATCTTCCAGAGCCAAGGCGCAACGAATGTCCAGTGGGTCTGGTGTCCGAACGCCTATGCGTTCTCGACCGGTGAGGCCCAGCAGATGTATCCGGGCGACGCGTACGTCGACTGGATCTGCGCCGACGGCTACAACTGGGCGCCGGCGCGAGCCAACTCAGGATGGAATCCGTTCCGGAACATCTTCTCGTCGTTCTATGCCTGGGGCGCGCCGAAGGCCCAGCCGTTGCTGATCGGCGAGACGGGCGTCATGGAGAACGGGTCGGGCGCCAAGGCCGCCTGGATCTCTGACATGCAGAACACGATCAAGTACGAGTACCCGGAGATCAAGGCCCTCGTCTACTTCGACGCCTATGCCACCGCGAACTTCGGTGGCTGGTACGACTTCCGGCTGGACACGTCCACGTCGTCGTTCGATGCGTTTCGGGCGCTCGCCGCAGACCCCTTCTTCAACGGGGTTCCGGGCGGCACGGTCGGCGGTGGCGGCACGGTCGGCGGTGGTGGCACGGTTGGCGGTGGTGGCACGGTTGGCGGGACCCCCACCGGTCTCTTCTCCGAAGGATTCGAAGCGGGGACCGCGGGCTGGACCGGAACGGCGGGCATGACGCTGCAGAGCACCAACGTCCACTCGGGCGGCTGGGCAGCTCAGGCTCGAGCGACCGGCGGGCCGGGGGCGTACGCGCTCAAGGTGCTGTCGGCCCCTCAGACGGGGATCTACACCCGAGCGTGGGTCAATGTCGCCAGCCAATCGACCGTCATGAACCTGATCCGGCTCCAATCGTCGGTCGGCGCGAACATCCTCACGGTCTTCCTGAGTTCTGCGGGAGACCTCATGATCCGCAACGACGTCACCAAGCAAGTGGTCTGGAGCCCGACGAGGGTCCCGAGGAACTCCTGGCATCAGGTCCAGGTCCACGTCGCGATCGCAGGTAGCTCGGGCCTGGTCGAGGTCTGGTACGACGGCCGACGGATCGGCGAGCTGAGCCGAACCGCCGACCTCGGATCCGCGGCGGTGGCCCGCGTGATGATCGGAGACAACGTGGGGGGGCGCACGTACCAGGCGTGGTTCGACGACGTGACCGCGAGCCAAGGCCCGATCGCATGATGGCGCGCGGGCGACGCCTTCTCGGACCACGCGGAGTGGTCCAGCTCGTGCTCGTCGTCGGCCTGATCGCGGGCGCCGTCTGGGTGCCCGCGGGATCCATGGCAGCCACTCGCAAGTACCTCGGCGCATACGTCCAACCTGACGATTGGTCCAGAGCAGGCCAGAAGGCGTCGGTGAATCACCTCGAGGACGATCTGGGGCAGACCCTCGGCATCGATCATCTGTTCTTCAAGTGGGACGGCAGCGTCTTCCCGAACTGGCGTCAGCGTTGGGACAAACGCCACGGCCGGATCCCGATGATCTCCTGGGGTGGTACCTATCTGGACGGTGTTCTCGATGGCTCCCACGATTCGCTGATCAGGAACCGTGCGAACGGCTTGGAGGCCCTGCATTCGCGGGTGCTCCTCCGGTGGTTCGGCGAGATGGACGCCGTGATCTACGACAACGACGAGATCCAGTCGCCCGATCAATTCGTCGACGCCTGGCGCTACGTCCACGATATGTTCGTTGCGGAGGGAGCGACCAACGTTCAGTGGGTGTGGTGTCCCAACGCGTGGGCGTTCCAGAGCGGCGAGGCCCAGCAGATGTACCCCGGCGACGCATACGTCGACTGGATCTGCGCCGACGGCTACAACTGGGCACCGGCTCGCACCAACGCGGCCTGGACATCCTTCAAGGACATCTTCGCGGGGTTCTACAAGTGGGGTGCGCCCAAGTCCCAACCTCTGATGGTGGGCGAGACCGGGGTCCTCGAGAACGACCCCGGGGACAAGGCAGCCTGGATCAGGCGGATGGGTCGGACCCTCAAGCGCACCTTCCCGGACATCGAGGCGGTCGTCTACATGGATGCGTACACGACTGCCAACTTCGGTGGTTGGTACGACTGGCGCCTCGACACGTCCAGCTCGTCCTACGAAGCGTTCGTCAACCTCGCCAACCAGCCTCTCTTCCGGAGAGGGCGTCAGCGCAGCTGAACGGGGTTCAGGCGCGCCCGCCCGGCGAGCCGTGGTGTCGCGTCCCCCGCACGGGACGGAGATCGCTCGTACGAACGCAGGGCGAGCGCTGCGGCCACCATGAGGATATGGATGCCGGCCGGGATCATCCCGTAATACGGCATCTGCACGAGCCCGATCAGGATCACCACGTGCGAGCAGAACGCGATCGGATCTCGCGCCCGTCGACTGCGCCACGCGACCACCATGAAGAAGGCGACGAACAGCGCCGCGCCCGGGATCCCGTGGGAATACAGGACCAGCCAGAACGCGCCTTGGGTCCCGAGCTGCGGGAGGTACTGGTTCCCCTCCGCCTCGCGCGGCCCGCCATACCCGAACAGCGGCTGTTCCTTCACGCCGTCGATGACCTGACCGTAGATGTCGAGACGCCCCTCGTTGCTATGCCCGGTCGCGAGCCGATCCTCCAACAGCCCGCCGAGAGGGGTCGCCAGGATCACCGTGACCAGCACCGCAACCACGAGGAGGATCCTCGCGACGTTGCCCAACTGCGCACGCATCGCCATCCGGACCACGACGTACACGCCCCCGAACGTGAGGGAGAGCCATGCGCCACGATCGAGCGACACCACCAACGGGATGATCGCGACCAAGCCCAGCAGCGGTCCTAACCATCGCCACGGCCGTGGACGGATCGACATGGCCAGGACGACGAAGGGAACGAGCAGGACGAACGCCGATCCCCACTGATTCGTGTACGCGAAGGGACCCGTGGGGCGCCCGACCGGGAACCCGAGGAAGTCGTGAACCTGGGCCAGTCGAACGTGCACCATGTCGACCACGTACTCGCTGTTGAGCAGGCCACCGGGAAGGAGTCGCTCGGTCACGCTGCTGAACTCGAGCGAGGAGAAGGGGATGGCCACCAGGCCGATCACCACGATCGCCGCCCAGAACGTGGCGAGCGCGCCTACGAGACGGGAGATGACGTGCTCGGGCAGGTTGTACACGTACACCAGCAAGATCGTGGCTGAGACGTAGATCGATGCGCGATGCCCGGCCACGAGCAGGCGGGTCGGGTCGTCCAGGGCGATCATCGATGCGCACATCCACAGGAGGAACAGCAACCAGATGCCGAACCCTGATGGCACCCGGATCGACGGTCGCCAGTAGAGCCACAGGAGCATCGGCACACAGAGGATGGCCCAGATGAATCCGGTGAGCCCGAGGAGCCACCACACCGGATAGAGGACGAACAGCACCAGCACCGGCCAGGCCAAAGGGGAGGCGCCCTCTCGGCGCCGAGACCTCGCTCCTTGGATCCATGGATGGATTCTCTCTCACCGGCACGGGTCGTCGCAGGTTCCGCTGCAGCACATCGCTCGATCCATGGGTGGACCGTTGCCCTGAGCGGATACCGAGCGGCGCTCGGCCACGCGGTTGCCCGCGCCCCCCATCGGACGGACTAGTCGGAAGGGCCCGTCCCATTCGGCACGGCGACGAGGCAGCTCGGCCTACGACGTTCCCCCGATCCCATGAGATCGGCGACGGTCCGGGTGATTGCGGGTCTCCGAGCTAAGTAGTCAGACCTAGCCATCCGATAGGGCACCGACGCACCACGAACGGAGGGATGGGGGGACCATGATCGGCACACGTAGGCTCCATCGGCGCCCGGCCGAGCTCGTCACGCTCGGCGCGCTCCTCCTCGCGCTGCTCCTGCCGATCGAGGCATCGGCGCCGGCGGCACAGGCGACCGCCACGACCGGATCCGGCACTCTCTTCGGCGCCTACGTGCAACCGCGCGACGGATGGTCGAGGGCGCAGCAGGAGGCCTCCGTCAACAACCTCGAGTCCTACCTGGGTCGAACGCTCGATATCGACCATCTCTTCTTCAAGTGGAACGAGCAACGTGTTCCCGAACTGGCGACAGGCCTGGGACATCGAGCACGGTCGCATCCCGATGATCTCGTGGGGCGGGACGTATCTCACCCAGGTCTTGAACGGATCGTTCGACTCCATGATCCGGACGCGCGCGAACGCGCTCGAGGCCCTGGGGGGGCCGGTGATGCTTCGGTGGTTCGGCGAGATGGACGCCGTCATCTACGACAACGACGAGATCCAGTCCCCCGCGCAGTTCATCGACGCGTGGCGTCACATCCACGACATCTTCGTGGCCGAGGGTGCGACGAACGTCGAGTGGGTATGGAGTCCGAACGCCTTCAACTTCGCCACCGGCAAGTCGCAGCAGTTCTATCCGGGCGACGCGTACGTCGACTGGATCGCGGCCGACGGGTACAACTGGGCGCCGGGCAAGGCGGGTGCCAGCTGGAACTCATTCAAGAACATCTTCGCGTCCTTCTACACGTGGGCCGCGCCGAAGCCGCAGCCGCTCATGATCGGGGAGACCGGGGTCCAGGAGAACCGTCCCGGGGACAAGGCGGCGTGGATCGCCGACATGGGCGCCACGATCAAGACCCTGTACCCGGAGGTCAAGGCCGTCGTCTACTTCGACGCCTACGCCACCGCGAACTTCGGTGGTTGGTACGACTTCCGGATGGACACGTCCGCCAGCTCCTACGCGGCGTTCCGCACCCTGGCGAACGATCCGTACTTCAACTCGCGGACGTCCGCGGGCGACTCGATCCCGCCAACGGTTCCGGGCAACCTGACCGCGTCGGCGAGCGGCTCGCAAGTGAATCTGTCCTGGACACCATCGAGCGACAACGTCGGCGTGCAGGGATATGACGTCTACCGCGACGGGACGATGGTCGGCACGGTCCCGTCGACCTCGTACGCCGATGTGGCCGTCTCGCCGGGCGGGACGTACGTGTACGCCGTCCTCGCTCGTGACGGTGTCGGCAATACCTCCGGCACCTGCAACGCGGTCAGCGCCACGGTGCCCGCGGCAGGGACACCACCACGTTCTCCGACGGCTTCGAGAGCGGCTCGATGGCTGCGTGGAGCTCCGTCTCACACATGACCGTGGGGAGCGGGGGTGCCTTCGCGGGAGCGTACGCGGCCAAGGCGGCGACCACGGGCGCCTACGGGACCTACGCGGTGAAGACCCTCCAGGCGCCACAGTCGGAGCTCTACGCCCGGACGTACTTCAAGGTCGCGAGCCAGTCGAGCACGATGAATCTGCTCAGGCTGCAATCACCGACCGGAGCCAACATCTTCACCCTCTTCGTGAGCAGGGCCGGAGAGCTCATGTTCCGCAACGACGGACGAGCCACGGTCGTTTGGAGCCCGATGACCGTAAGCAAGAACGCCTGGCACCACGTGCAGATCCACGTGAAGGTCGGGGCCGCCGGCTCGACCGACGTCTGGTTCGACGGTCAGCCCGTCGCTCGACTCAGCCTCACCCAGAACCTCGGGACCTCGGGGATCGGCCGGCTCTTGCTGGGCGACAACGTCAAGGACCGGGCCTTCAACGTGGCGTTCGACGAGGTCGTGACGAGCACGAGCCCGATCGCGTGATCTCGTCGACCGATCAGGCCTCCCCCGTTCGACCGGGGGAGGCCTGATCTTCAACCGGACGCCTCTTCCCGGCGCCGTTCAAGAGCGGATCCACCAGCTCCTCGAACCTCCGGATCGATCCCGCCAGTCCCTGGGGTCGAGGGCTGCGTCGGACCGAGTCGGGATCGGCCATCGCCGCGTCGAGGGCGGCGAGGAGCGCTCCCGGAGACTCGGCCAACACGATGTCGCCCTGCCCGGCCATGCGCCTGGCGAAGACCACCTGGTGATCATCCACGGCCTCCCCGAACCGGCTGAGCCGCGGCACCACGATGGGGATCCGCCCGAGTCGTCGACACATCATGATGCTTCCGGTCCCGGCGTGGCTCACCACGACATCCGCGTTCCCAAGCTCGGAAACGAACCGGTCGAACGACAGGTAGGGCTCCGAGACTGGCGTTCGCGGGGCGCTCCGACAGGCCGCCCTGGATCAGGCATCGGACCTCTCCCGATCGCCCCTCGAGCCAATGATCGATCCATCGGACCACTCGGGTGAGCGGCATCCGATCGGTCCCCGTCGTGACGAACAGGAACCTCCGGTCGTCAGATAGAGGGGGCCGACGACATGTCCTCGCAGGGTAATGGCGACGCTGCGCATCCCACTGCAGGACGAACGCATCGCTCAACGGGTAGCAGAGCCGGCCGGAGAGCGACGGGGACTCGATCCGCTCGACAGCCTCGATGTACACCGTCCGGATTCTGAGCAGCTTCCCGACGATGAAGAACGGAACCGCCACACCTGCCCCGGTCGAGACGATGAGTGCCGGCCGCGTGGATCGAAGCACGCGCCACGCGAGGAACAGGTTCCGTAGCAGGTTCTTCACGTTGCGCGTTGTGGGATGGTGCGCCCACACGATGTCCTCGCCGCGCAACAACGAGCGGCCGTCGCGTCGTATCGAAGGTGATCCACAGTCGCTCGTAGCCCTCCCACCAGGGGCGGAGCTGGTTGAGGAGCAGGAGATGGCCGCCCGACGAGGACACGAGGACGATCCGAGGGGCGGCCACGTCAGTGGGCCCTCCCGATCGCATCGTCGATCGTCGCGAACAGCGCCGGCAGGAGGCGCGGGTTGACGCCGGCGCCGTCGCGGCGAGCCCTCAACGACCGCGCTAAGAGCTCGAGCAGGTAGAGATCGGCCAGCCACGGGGCCAGGGATGCCGGAACCCCCACGCCCACTGATCTGGGGACCCCCTCGCGTCTCAGGACGGCTGCCGCCTGGTCCGGTGTCCTCTCGTCGACCGAAGAACTCGGTCGCGAACACGTAGTGCAGCACATCGAAACCGAGCGGTGCTCTCCCGAAGTGCTCCCAATCGAAGACCCAGAGCCGGTCCCCTTCCCACGCGAGGTTCCAGGGCGTCCAGTCCCCGTGCCACGTCCCCACCGTAAGCGGTCGCGCGCCCGCCCGTTCGACGATGGCATCGAGTGCCTGCAGCGCAAGCTCCTCCGAGCCGTGGTCCGAGATCGTGTCCTGGAGGCGGTCGCGCAGCCCGTGCACGTAGCCGCTCTCAGCGAGCGAGGTGGTGGTCAACGGTCCGTCGAGCTGCGCGATCTCCTGCGTTGCCTCGAGGGGTGTCGGGTTGCTCGGCCGATGGCGCCGAACCTGCCTCGGCAGCGGAGCCGCCACCGCGAGCTCGAGGTCGTTCCATCTGCCCGCGTACAACAGGGCGGGCGCATGCACGACGCCGCCCGCCGCAGAGCGCGTGACCGCCCGCAGCGCGGTCGCCTCTCCACCGACGAGGTTGCGCGTGAACTCGTTCCACCCCACCTTCACGAACGCCACGGGCGTTCCCTCCTCGGAGAACACCTGGAGGGTGGGCTTGCGGCTCGGACCCGCGGCCCCGACGCCGACAGCGAAGGTCAGGTCCGCGCGCCCGAGGATCCTGCAGAGCTCCTCCGGCAGCGAGGTTGCAGGGGCTGCCGGCGGAGTCCACCAGCAGGTGATCCCGGACCCAGATCCGATTCCGCACCGAGACGGATCGCCGCAGCGAGTCCCCCGCGGAGCGCGCGCGTGACCGGCGCTCGGAGGGCGTTGTAGGTGCGGAGCGATGCCACCGCTGCTGGGCGTGATGCCAGCGGGATCAGGAAGCGCGGCGTGTCGACCCCGCCGACGAGCGCGAACCGGTCCGAACCCGTCGGAGCATCGAACCCCGCCCCGACGATCTGGACGCACGCGTCTGGTCCCCACAGCAGCCCGGCGAGCCAACCGAGGTCCGAGGAGACGTCCGGATCGTCGACCTTCCGCGCGGCTCTCACGGTCATGTCCCCCATCCGCTCAGGCTCACGCCGAGGAGGGACTCCAGCTTCCGGTTGTCCTCGCGGAACCGTTCGACGAGTTCGGCCCTCGTCGCCGGTGCCATCGATGGGTCGGGGTGGAAGTTGTACCGCTCGAGCCGTGGAGGCTCCCACCGAGGCAACCCTAGGAAAGCGAAGAGCCGAGCCAGGACCTCGTCGGGGTCCCGATCGAAGTCCTCGTTCAACAGGACGAGGACCTGATCGCGCGGGAAGGCGGCGATACCAGCGTTCCAGCATCGACGCGTAGCGACCCTGCGCGACGTACGAGAGGTGTTCGTGCGCCGGGCTCACGTATCCGGGTTCCTCGATGATGCGCGACTCCTCACCTTCGAGCCTCTCCTCCTCGGCCGCGAGCGCCTCCTCGAACGAGAGCATCTCGGCACCGTGACGGGCTCGCTCGCGGTAGTGCGAGTACGCCCGGTCGACCGGATCACGCAGGATCGCGACGATCCTCGCGTCCGGCGTGACGGCCGCGGCTCGCTCCGGTGCGAGCGGGTGGAACAGGTAGTAGGGGGTCGCCTCGCCGGTGATCGGTGGTGTGCCGTCCCGACGCGTCCGTACCCGTCGGTGCGCCGCGAGGGCGAAATGCGATCGGTACCAGGACTGGCCCTTGTCCCAGTTCGTGGTGAAGAACGAGGTCCCCTTGATCCGCTGTCGCGATGGGAACATCGGCAGCACGTTCGGATGGCGCACCACGTGATTCCACAGCGACGTCGATGCCGCGCGCTTCGCCCCGATGATCAGGAAATCGGGCAGCTCCCCGCAGCGGAGCCGTCAGGATGCCGAACGCCCGCAGCGACGACTTCGCGAAGCGCTCGCGAGGTCCCCGCCGACTGGCGATCGCCGGTCCGCGTCGTCGCGCTCATATCACGGTTTCACCATCCTCGTCGATCGATGCGATCGGCAGCATCGATCGAGCCGTCGTCCCCCCGGGTCTCGAGGGTCGAGCCCTCATCGCGCGCACGAGGACGCCTGCCTCGAGCTCGCCGCGCGCTCGCGTCAGAACATAGACGTAGGGACCGATCGCGATCAGGACGGCGAGGATGAGCTGCGGGACGCCCGCTCCGAACGCGAACCGGATCACGAGCGCGACGCCCCCGAACACGACCAGGGCAGCCGTCGCCACCCGCACGTATCCCCTCCGAACGGCGTGAGCCCGAACGCCCGCCGGATCTGGACGAGCGGGGCGAGGTTCTCCCAGACGATGCTGACCGTCCACGCGATGGCCGCCCCCGTGATCCCGAACCGAGGGATCAACAAGAGGTTGAGGCCGAGGTTGATGACGAACGCGATGAGCGCATTGCCGAGGTTCCACACGCTCTTCCCGGCCATCAGGAGCACCACCGTCACGTTCCCGGTTCCGATGTTGAACAGCATCGCGATCGAGAGGATCACCAGCACGTCCTGAGCTTCCCCGAACCCCGCGCCGAACAGCCGGAGGAAGACCGGGGCGAAGGCCGCGATGACGACGTACACCGGCCACGAGGGGACCATCAGCCACCAGGTCGCGACGCCGTACATGCGCTGGGCGCCGGCGAGGTCGTTGCGGGCGAACATCGCCCCGAGCTGGGGCGCGATCGCGAGCCGAACGGCCTCGATGGCGAGGGTTCCCAGAAGCACGAACCGGCTGGCCGTCGCGTAGATGCCGGCCTGGCGCGTCGACGTCATGGCCCCGACGAGCAGGACATCCATCCAGAGGACGAGGGTCTGGAACGTGGCCGCGACACCCCTAGGCGCGGCGAACCGCCAGAACTCGGCCGCCAGTCGACGCACGGGGGGCGCATCTCCCTCCCGCGATCCGCGTACGCCGCTCGTCGCGCGACGCAGCAGGACCAGGAAGGCGAGCAACGCGACGGGGAACTCGAGCCCAGCGGGGATCACCCAAGCCAGCGCGATCGCCGATGCCCCGAGGCCGGCGAGGATCGCCGCCCCCGTGAGGATCGGCCGCAGGATGGGCTTCCCGAGGTTGCGGACCAGCACGAACGGCACCATGCTGCCGAACCCACGCGTGCCACCCAGTGCCACCGATGCGCCGGCCGCGAGCGGGATGAACGGGATCAGGACCCGCAGGAACTCGGCCCCTTGCGACCGCTCGGCCGGACTGAACAGCACGGACACGATCTGGTCGATCAGGATGTAGGCGACGATCGCGACCACGGTGCCGATGACCAACACCGGGACGATGCTGATCGACGCGAGAAGAGGCAGGTCATGAGGCGTCTCGAGCTCCTGACGGGCGGCGACCGAACGGACGAGCGCCATCGGGGCGCCGAGCTCGAGGATCGTCGACAGGATCGTGAACAGGCCGATGGATGTGAAGAACACCCCCGCGCCGCTCGGACCCAGACCCCGCCCGACGAGGATGACCAGGAAGAATCCCAGGACAGCCCCGAGGGCCGCGGTGACGAGGTTGAGCACCCCACCACGCGCGACCGCCTGGAGCCCGTCCCTGGACCGATCGTCGTCGTCGACGGGAGGGGCGTTCACCTCAGATCCCTCTCCCGAGACGGTTGGCGAACGCGAGGATGCGCGGCGCGAGGCTCGGTCGGACGCTGACGAGCAGGGCAAGGTAGGTGCGTCGCTCGAGGGGCCGGACCCGGAGAGTTCGCGATGCCCATCGCCGGGCGCCCCCTCGATCCCCCGCCGCCGCGTGGTAGAAGGCGAGCTGCCCGTACATCCGAGCCAGGCCACGACGGTCGTTCGAGAACTCGGGGAACCGGCGGAGCAGGTACAGGTGGGAGGCGATCAACGATCGCCAACGCTGCGCGAACCATGATGATTCGTGCCAGTAGATACGAACCAGGGGCTCCCGCACGACCGAGATCGGTCCCACCCTGGTCGCCCGCAGCAGCCACTCGTAGTCCTCGTTGTGTCCGCCGGGGATCTGCTCGTCCACGGGTCCGACGCGGTCGAGGAAGTCGGCCCGACGCATCAAGATGTTGCAGGGATTGACCTCCATCCACCGGGAACGGAGGAAGTCGCCGAACGTGAGCTCCGTCGGTACGGGGACCCGGGCGACGTCATGGCCGTTGATGTGGACGAAGATCCCGGAGGCGACCGCGATCGCCGATGGTTGCTCTCCAAGCCGCGTCACCTGCCGCAGAACCTTGTCCGGCAGCCACTCGTCGTCGTCGTCGCAGAAGGCGAGGAGGTCGCCCGTCGCGGCGAAGGCACCGCTGTTCCTGGCGCCCGCGAGTCCCGCCGTCTGGGTGTTCCGGATCGAGCGCAGGGCTCGACCGTCCGGGACGGCGATCCCGGTTTCCTCGGGATCGCTCTGGTCGAACACCACGATGCACTCGATCTGTCCCGGGTAGCGCTGCCCCAGGATCGATCGCACGCAACGACGGAGAAGCTCGGGTCGCTCTCGCGTGGGGATGACCACCGAGACCGCCGGCCACCCTCGCGGGCCGATGGCCGCCTGCGCGGCGTCCGGCGCGGCGGCGTCAGGAGCGGACGCCATAGCCATACCGCCGCATCCATGGCCAGGTCAGGAGACCGACCGCTCTCCGGTGCTCGAAGGACAACCCGGTCTTCCACTCCTCGTCGAGTCGGAGCTGCACGTTCCCGCTCTCGAACCGCATGGGATTGCCCGAGATCGTATGGGTCACCCTGAGGGACGCTACCCCCTGTCCGACGAAGTTGAGGGACGCATCCCCAGCCTCCAGCCCCGCCAGCGCGAGCACGCGCATCAATTCACGCCTCGGGTCGGCGAGCAGATCCTCGTACCTCAGCCGGAGGGAAGGGACACCGGAGGCTCGGACCACCTCGAACAGTGAGTTGTACGCGTCCCATTCCAGCGCCGAGCGCGCCGGGTGATATCTCGGCATATACGCCCGGCCCCGCACGACCTCAGGTCGCTCGACCCGCTTGGTCGCGGAGTACGCCACGCCTCGGCTGTCTCGAACGAGATGCACGAGCCGCAGGTCGAGATCGGCGATCTTCCGCAGCAGCATGAGGTACGACGAACTCTTGGAGGAATCGATGACGACGCCAGAGCCACTGACGTGCGCGATCGTGCGGTACAGCCGGATGAGGATCTCCGAGAACCATGCCAGATCCGAGCCATAGCGCCTCGACAGCTGCGGCCACAGCATCAACGGGACGTACCGATGACGATCGACCCGCCTCTTGAGCTCCAGGACGGTCGATCCCATCTCGTTCCACCCACCGAACGCCTCGATCCCCACCCGCGACCAGAACGGGCACTCGCGGAACCGGAGGCCGCACCCGCAGCGTTGATCATCCAGGACCCCTCGTTCCCACAGATGCACGACCTCACCGAGCGGACATGTCCCGGGGACCTGCCCCAGCATGCGCTCGAGCAGCGTCGAGCCGCTTCGACCGGTCCCGGCGATGAACAAGACCCGGGGACGCACGGGAGGTTCTGCCGCCGGCGGAGCGGGATGCCCCGCCCCGAAGGGGTCACTCACACTCGACAAGGTTCTCACCCCGGAAGCACACCTCGGTCCGTCGCCGCCGAGTGAGCGTGTCCCCCCAGCCCGCCGGGCTGGGGGGACGACGCCGAACCGACGTGTTCGTTGCTCGTCCTCGGTTGTCCCGACGACGCCTACCTCAGACCGCCACCACCTCGTCGAAACCGACCTGGAAGGTGCGCCCGGCGTTGTTGTCCCCGATCATGACGCGGCGGATCGGGGTCGTCCCGAGATTCAGCGTGGTCGTGAGCTGGTTGATCTGCGTGCCGTTCAGCAGGACCTGGATCGTGCTCGAAGCGCCACTGATCGTGACCCGCATCTCGAGCTCTCGCCACGTGCCGGGCGTGATGACCGTCGAGCTGGACATCGTGGTGCCGTTCGTGTCGTTGCGGAAGCTGAGGTTCCCGCCCGTGCTGGCGTAGAGCGTCACGATGTTCGCCCCCGCGTCGGTCTGGAGCCGGAGCAGGTTCACGGCGTTCGCGCCCTGGCTCACGATCTTGAACGCGGCCTTGTACCGCAACGTCGTGAAGTTGCTCGACAGCGTCCGGTATGCGAACGCCCGGGTGCCGGTGGACGTCACCATCGCGGCGTTGGACCCGGCGAACACGTCCGCCGATTGAACGGCGACCCCGCCGACCACGGACGTCCAGTTCGACATGTTCCCCGACTCGAACCCGTCGGAGAACGCGAGCGACGTCGTCGTCACGTTCACCGTATTGCTTCCCGGGGACTGGTTGGTCGCGGCGTCGTTGGCGAAGACCTGGTACGTGTAGGCGGTCCCGGGTGCCACGGTCGAGTCCGTGAACGTCGTCTGATTCCCAGGGACCGTTCCGACCGCCCCACCGTTCCGACGGATCTCGTAGGAGGTGACGCCGACGTTGTCGGTGGAGGCGCCCCAGGACAGGTCGACGTGATCGTTGGTGACCGCCGTGGCCTGCAACCCCGAGGGAGCCGTCGGATCCTGCGTGTCACCCGAGGTGACGAACGCCACGACCTCGTCGAACGCGACCTGGAACGTCTTGCCCGTGGTGTTGTCGCCGATCATCAACCGGCCGATCGGGGTGTTGCCGAAGTTCATGGTGGAGGTCAGGGCGTTGACCTGCACGCCGTCCAGCAGGACCTGAACCGTGCCGGACGCGCCGTTGACGTTGAGCACCACCTCGACCTCCCGCCAGGTTCCCGGCGAGACCGGCGTCGAGCTGGTGACCGTGCTAGCGGTCACGTCGTTGCGCAGACCCAGGTTCCCGTTCGTGCCCACGAACAGCGTCGCGATGCTGGCGCCGGCGCCCGTCTGGAACCGCATCAGGTTCACGGCGTTGGCCCCTTGGCTCACGATCTTGAACGCCGCCTGGTAGTTCAGCTGCGGGAACGTCTCGGTCAGCGTCCTGGACGCGAAGGCGGGCGACCCACTCGCGGTCGCCATGGCCGCGTTGGACCCCGCGAACACGTCCGCCGACTGCACCGTCATCCCCTGCGATGCGGTCCAGGCCGACATGTTCCCCGACTCGAACCCGTCCTCGAACGCGTTCGAGGAGGGCGGCGTCGTCACGTTGAGGATGTTGCTGAACGGCGACTCGTTCCCGGCTGCGTCCCTGGCGAGGACGCGATACGTGTAGAACGTCCCGGACGCCACCGAGGGATCGCTGTACGTCGTTTGGTTGCCGGGCACCGAGGCGAACAGCGATCCGCCACGGTAGATGTCGTAGGCCGTGACCCCGGTGTTGTCGGTCGACGCGTTCCACGCCAGGTCCACCTCGAACGAGGTGACCGAGGTCGCGTGGAGGTTGCCGGGAGCGGTGGGATCCTGGGTGTCACCCGCGTTGGGGGTCGACAGGACGAACATCCCGTAGTTCCCACCCCACGTGCGCCCGTCGATGCCCGGGCCACTGACGACGGCGTCGGTACCCGCCTGCGGGGCCGTGCCGGTGAAGGTCGCCGAGTGCAGGTTGGCGTCCGGCGTGGCCCAGTAGAGCTTGCCGTTCGCCATCGTGAGGCTCCGCGCCTGGGACCAGTTGAACCCGTTGGCCGGGACGTTGAACTGGACCGCCCCGATGATGCCCGAGTCCGGCGTGAAGTAGCGAGAGTGCATCGTGGCGTCGCCCGCCACGGTGTAGTAGATGCTGCCCCCGGCGAAGAAGGCGCCGGTGACGTTCGCGAACACCGCCCCCGGGCTCGCCAGGTAGGGGTTCAGCACGGTCGCCGGCCCCAGCGTGGATCCGTTGAAGGAACGGGCCTGGAGCGTCCCGTCCTGGAGGCCGGTGTAGAGCGTGCCGCCGATCATGAAGGCGCCCCGCGACGAGCTCCAGTTGACATTCGGAGTCTGGAGCTGCGAAGGGTTGCCGGCAGTAGTGCCGTCGAAGGACTGCTGGACGAGGAACGTTGCCGCGGGCGGCTGCACCGGCGGGATGTCGGTCCGCACGATCTCGATCGCGTTGATCAACGGGTTCTCGACCATGTGGGTGAGGTCCACGTCGACGTTGCCGTCGCTCGTCCTGTTGAAGGTCCTGACCGTGCCGACCCGGTTCCCGACGTTCGCGACGATGTCGAAGTCGTTGAGGACCACGCTGCCGTCCAGGACCACGTCGAAGACGCGCTGGCCGCTCGACGCCGTGCAGTCGCATTGGTTCGCGAAGTAAAGCCGCACCTGGATGGGCGTGCCGCTGGCGACGGGGAAGTTCCAGTTCATCTCGTTGCCGCCTGAGGGATCCCAACGCTCGGTCGAGAAGACCTGCGAAGGGGTGGATTGCGGGACCGGTCCGTTCGGCGCGTACTGCACGGTGAAGGCCTGGTTGTACGTAGAGGCGTTGCTCCCCGTGTTGCGGAACGCGGCGCCCGGAGCCCCGTTGTTGTTGTCGGCCAGCCAGTTCGGACCGCAGTCGAGGCTCGGAGACGGTCGGACCACCGGCGTTCACCCGGAACAGGATCGACGGATCGGAGCTCGGGCACCCGGTCGGAGGCAGGCTGAACAGCGTGCCGGGCAGGGTTCCGGTGTTCGTCGGCGCGATGGTCGTCCCGCCCGCGAGCGGGAAGAACGAGAGCTTGAAATGCGGCTCACCGGAGACCGAGTCCGTGTCGGTCCCGTGCCACAGCCCCTGCGGCGTACCGAGGAACGCGCCCCGGAAGCTGCCGCCGGCGACCGATCGACTCGGGTTCCAACGGAACGGGATCCCGTTCACCGGGTCGAGTGCGGCGAGACCCTGTCGGCTCACTGCCCCCGGCCCGATGGCGTCGCCGGCGAACGGGTTGTTCTCCCAGCGCTGGTGTCCGCTCGTGTAGACCGCGGCCGCGGTGATCGCCACCCCAACCTGGGTGTCGCCACCCGTGTAATCGAGCCAGGTCGGTTGCAGCCCACTCCCGACCGAGAACGTCTCCCAGCGCGCCGCGGTGTCGCACAGGACCCCTGCGTTGACCCCGCCGCGGTAGGCACCGGTCGTGACGATCGCGAAATACGAACCGTCGGGAGAGTAGTCGACGTCCTGCACCCAATAGGTGAAGACGCTCGCGCAGGCGCCGTTGTATCGGTTGGTCTGCCAGTTCGCGAGCGTGAAGGGGTTCGTCGTGAGATCGAACTGCGCGACCTGCGGTCGGCTCTGTCCGTCGACGGTCGTGAAGTTGCCGATCACCACCATCCTGGAGCCGTCCGGCGTGACGTCGAGCGAGTCCACGAGCGTGGTTCCACCGTTGATCGTTCCGGCGAACACGGAATTGAGCCGGTTGTCCAAGGCGCCCGTCGTGGCGTTGAACGCCGCGAGGCGCGGTCGCGTGACCCCGTTGGCCGTGTTGAATCGACCCCCGACGTACAGCGTGTTCCCACGGACGACCATGTCGAGGACCGGTCCGCCTGCGGTCACCGCGGTGAAGGACGTCACGAGGGAACCGTTCGAGAGCGAGATCTTGGCGGGTCCGTTGCGACTCGACCCCGTTCACGTGGTTGAACTGGCCGGCCACGATCACGGAGAGGCCATCGGGGGCCGCGACGACGGCGTTGACCAGCCCGTCCAGCACAGGGTTGAAGTTCGGGTCGATGGCTCCCGTCGTAGCGTCGAACGCGAACAGATTCGTCCGGGCGATCGTCGTCTGCGAGTTCGGCGCCCTGACGGTGGAGAAGCTCCCGCCGGCGATGATCTTGTTGCCGACCTGGGCGATGGACTCGATGTACCCGTCGCCGACCCACGGCGTCCAATCGACCGGATCGTCCGAGACGATCTGTGACCTGGGGGAACTGAACCGCGTCCGCTTCGTTGGGCAGGACGAGCGACAGGCCTCCGACGAGCAGGAGGAATGCGCTGAGGCTGACGATCCCGGAGCGGATCGGCGATCGACGGGCTTCGTTGTTCATCTTTTTCCCTTCCCGAAAGCAGAGAGTGTACTCAGAACGCGGGACAGCGCTGTAGGCCGAACGGTGGCATCGACCTGGCAAAAGACCAAGATCACGGACCCGCTCCCGCGCGCCGGCCACCCCCGGCGCGGGGCGACCGGTTCCTGTGGTGAGAGGCGGCGGGCGGGGGTTGGCATGTTGCTAGTACGCGCCACGTGCGGTGAGCACCGCGGGGATCGTTCCGAGGAGGATCCCGAAGTCCATCCGCAGATTCCACGTCTCGATGTATTCGAGATCCATGGCGACCCACGTCTCGAAGTCGAGGTCCGATCTGCCACTGATCTGCCAGATGCACGTGACGCCGGGCGTGACCGCCAAGCGTCGGCGCTCACGCTCGTCGTAGGTCTCGTACTCGTCCGGCAGGGGCGGACGAGGACCGACGAGGCTCATGTCACCGAGGACGACGTTGATCAACTGGGGCAATTCGTCGATCGACCACTTCCGGATCAGTCGCCCGACCCGAGTGATCCTCGGATCGTCGTTGATCTTGAACGTCGGTCCGGTGGCCTGATTCAGGTGCATCACGGCTCTCTCGACCCTCGTGTGCGCCGACGCGCATCGACCTGAACTTCAGCATCTTGAACGGCTTGCCGTCGCGGCCGATCCGCTCCTGGGCGTAGAGGGCGGACCCGCGGGAGCTCAGCCCGATCGCGATGACCGTCACGGCCCAGATCGGGAGCAAGAGGAGAAGCAGCACGATGCTGCCGACCACGTCGACGAGCCGCTTGACGACCAGCTGCCATCGTTGGGCAGCGAGGAGCCCCAAGGGCGAGGGAGCGAGCTCGATCGGGAGGGCGACCTGGGACTCCACGATGTGGAGGCCGATCGAGCCCTCCTCGTGGAGATCGAGCACAGCGTCGCCGACCACCGGTGCTCCGTCGGGAACGACCGTTGCCGAGGGATCGATCATCCCGGAGGCCATGGCATCGGGAAGCTGGGATGCGTCAGAACCGAATGGACCACTGGACAAGGTATGAACTCCCGAGCGATTTCGACCTACGGAAACGAAACCCCATTGTCCCGACTGAGGACTACAGCGTCCTCGTCCAAATGGGTGATGTTCGACGGGCCCTAAGGCCTAGGACAGGACTGCGACCCCGGGGTCTTTGCCGGCTCGCCCCCGGAACGAGGGCGGACGGAGGCGACCGCCGGGATCAGACCCCGACGCCGGGCGGAAGCGACCGCCTCCAGACGAGAGTGGACCCCGAGCTTGGACATGAGGCTCTGGACGTGGCTCCGAACCGTGTGCGGGGCGATGTGAAGAAGCACGGCGATGTCCCGGGTCGCGATCCCCTGAGCCAGGAGCACCAGGATCTCCCGCTCTCGGCTCGTCAGGCTCCCCCACGGACGTGGCTCCGGAGGCCGCCGGTCCCCTCCCTCTCCGGACCACCTACCTGGGACGTCAGCGGGTCCGGTGCCTCCGGCTACGACCCGGAGGGCGTCGACGAGAGGCGCGATCCCCGAGTCCTTGGTGACATAGCCGTGGAAGCCGGCGCGGATCGCATCCTGGGCCAGGGGAAAGCTCGCCGACTCACCCATCGCGACGATCGTGGCGCTCGGGGAGCGCTCGAGGATCGCCGCGCCTGCATCGAGCCCGCGCCCGTCGGAGAGATTGAGACCGACGAGGATCAGGTCGGGTCTGACTCGCCCGGCGGCCTCCACCGCCTCGGCCTCGGAGCCGAAGGCCCCCACGATCTCGTAGCCCTCTCCGGCCAGAGCCGCGCCGAGCGCTTCGGCGAACAGGAGGTAACCGTCGACGATCAGGGTGCGTTGCGGCGAAGCCATGTCCGACCCCACCCGGACCACGGTCCCGTTCAGGGCATGGGTGGTCACGAAGCCTCGGAGACGATCCGTCTCGACGTCGCGTACGCGACGGCCTCCAGACGCGAATGCACCTGGAGCTTGGTCAGGATCCCCTGCACGTGCGTGCGCACGGTATTCGGGGTCACGCCCATGCGCTCGGCGATCGAACTGCTCGGCGTGCCCAGGGCCAAGAGCCCGAGGACCTCGAGCTCTCGCCGCGTGAGCTGCCGCGCGAGAGGATCGATCCGATCCGAGCGCGCCGCGATCGCGCCGTGAGCGATGCGCCTCGGCATGTCCCTGCCGTCCGCCAGGCCGGTGAGGATCCTCGCGAACTCGACCATCGGAGCTTTCTTGGTGATGAAACCCGTGCAGCCTGCCCGCAGGGCGTCACGCTCGGTCGATCCGTCGTCCAGACCCGTGAGCGCAACCACCCTCGTGCCCGGACACGTCTCGAGGATCTGCCGTGCGGTCTGGATCCCGTCTCGATCCGGGAGATCGAGTTCGAGAAGCACCAGCTCGGGCTGGAGCCGCTCGACGGCCTCCAACGCCCCCGCCGCGTCGGCCGCGACGCCCAGGACCTCCATGCCGAGCGCGGAAACCGTGACCTCGATGACCTCCGCGAACAGGCGCTGGTCGTCCACGATCAGGGTGCGCATCGAGGCATCCTTTCCGCCTGGGCCTCGAGGAGGCGGACCATGCCCGACGTCGACCGACCGGACGAGGAAGGCGAAAGCAGGCCCGTTCCGTCGTTAGCCGCAGCATCGACTCGGAAGCTGCGAAGGACGCCGAAACTCCTCGGCCGCGCGCATCTCAAAGACCTCTCCGTTCCGATCTCTACCGCCTCCAGCGATCTTCTCCACGCACGAAGTTCCTACGGCAACCGATGGATACCCACCTTCGCCCGCTCGAACTCCACCTGGGCGACCGAGCCGCAGACCGGCTGGATGTTCCCCCGCCGATGGATCTGGTCCGCCGAGTTCCCGGAGGGCGCACCCTACTCGAGCGACGCCCTCGCGAGACGGGTCGGACGATCATGCGTGCGGATCCCTGGCTCCCGGTTTCCCCGAAGTGAACCATGAGAGTTTGGAACACGGAGCGTGTTCGTGTCAAACGGGGCAGCTTTCACACATCGGCGCTACGTCGCTTGGGGTATTTCCTTGGCTCGAGTCGTGCGCAAGGATTGGACGCCGCCCCACGGCAGTCGCCGACAGCAGTGAAGGGCCAGACGATGCCATCGGGTCGCGATCTGAGACACGAGGTTGGCCTTGCCCTTCGACGGGCGAGAACGGCGAGGGGCATGACGCTCCGTCAGGTCGGTCTCGCGTCGCAGGGCCGGTTCAAGTCGACCGCGGTCGCGGGATACGAGCGGGCGGAGCGCAGCATCACGCTGGAGCGCTTCTACGAACTCGCTCGGCTGTACGACATGGTGCCGGAACGTCTGCTCTCGCAGATCGCCTGGCGGGTCGACGGCGGTCCCGAACCCGTGATCGACCCGTCCAAGATCGTCTCCCTGCCACCGAAGGAGCAGGGCGCGCTGATGGAGTTCATCTCGCAGGTCCGGCAGATGCGTGGGACGCCCGATGAGGGAACGATCAGCCTGCGGGTCCGGGACCTGGAGGTGCTGGCTACCATCAGCGGCACGAAGCTGGACGAGTTCGTGGAGCATCTGCGCCCGGCGCTGGTTCGCTACGAGCCTGGTTCCTAGGCCGCCCGACCCGGTCATCCCTGCTTCAGGAACGAGACGGTCTCGGCGAGTCCATCCTCGAGGTGCGTCCAGGGACGCCAACCGAGGACGTCTGCCGCGAGCCCGGGGTCGAGCACGCTCCGCCGCAGGTCCCCCGGCCTCGCCGGGCCGTGCGCGGGCTCACCCGCGAACCGGGTGAGCTCGGAGATCAGCCTGAACAGGCCGTTGACCGACGTCTCGAGACCCGTGCCGATGTTGACGATCCGACCGTCGCCCCGCTCTGCTGCGAGCGCGAACGCATGCACCACGTCGTCGACGAACACGTAGTCGCGCGTTTGGTTCCCGTCTCCGTAGATCGTGGGTGCTCGCCCGTCGACCATCGTCGAGGCGAAGATCGCGACGACCCCTGCTTCGCCCCGCGGGTCCTGTCGCGGGCCGTAGACGTTCGCGAGCGCGAGCGCCGTGAACGAGATCCCGCGATGTCGTTCGTAGAAGCTGAGGTAGTCGATGCCGACCTTCTTGCTGATCCCGTACGGGGATACGGGTCGGCCGGTCGCCGTCTCCTTGACCGGCAGCTTCCGGGGCTCGCCGTAGAGCGTTCCCCCGGAGGCCGCGTAGACGACCTTGCGCACACCGGTCTTCACGCAGCACTCCATCAGGTTCAGGAGACCGATGATGTTGATCGCGGCGTCGCGGACGGGGTCCTCCATCGAGCTCGGGACGGCGGCCTGCGCGGCGACGTGCATCAGGACCTCAGGGCGATGACGCTCGAACAGGGAGAGCAGGCCGTCCGCGCGGATGTCCATGTTGAAGAAGGTGAAGTCGTTGCCGTAGCCACGCGCCTCCCCGAGGTTGGCGATACGGCCGGTCGAAAGATCGTCGACCGCGACGACCCGGTGGCCCTCGGCGAGGAGCCGGTCGCACAGGTGCGAACCGATGAACCCTGCTCCCCCCGTCACGAGGAACGTCGTCACGCGAGCTCCAGCGAGGGGTCGGCACCCACGCCGAGGGACGTCCGTTCGCCCCGCAGCAGCCGCCAGGTCCCGGCGATCGCGATCATCGCGCCGTTGTCCGTGCACAGATCCATCGACGGGAACAGCACGCGGAGACCTGCCTCGGCGCCCGCCTTCTCCATCCGTTCGCGCAACCGGGAGTTCGCCACGACGCCGCCACCGAGCAGGACCGTCTCGACCCGGCGGTCCCGGGCCGCATCGACGGTCTTCGCCACCTGCACGTCGACGATGGCTTCCTGGAACGAGGCCGCGAGGTCGGCAGGGTCGACGTCGCGACCGGCCTCGCGTTCCGCCTTGACGTGCCGGAGCACGGCCGTCTTCAGGCCGGACAGCGAGAAGTCGAAGTCGCCCGAGTCGGCCATCGCGCGCGGGAAGCGGATCGCGTTCGGATCCCCGTCGCGCGCCAGACGGTCGAGCGCCGGCCCGCCCGGGAAGCCGAGTCCGAGGAACCGAGCGATCTTGTCGAACGCTTCCCCCGCGGCGTCGTCGACGGTCTGTCCGAGGAGCTCGTAGCGATGGGGTTCGGGCATGTGCACCAGCATCGTGTGTCCGCCCGACACGACCAAGCACACCGCGGGGGTGATCTGGGGCCCGTGCTCGACGGCGTTCGCGAGGATGTGGCCCTCGAGGTGGTTCACGCCGATCAGAGGGGCCTGCGTCGCGAGCGCGATCGACTTGGCCGCGGCCATCCCGACCAGCAGCGCGCCGACCAGGCCCGGGCCGACCGTCACGGCGACGCCGTCGAGGTCGCCGAAACCACACCCCGCGGTCTCGAGGGCGGCGTCGATCAGCGGGGTGAGCGCCTCGACGTGCGCGCGGCTCGCGAGCTCGGGCACCACGCCGCCGAAGCGCTCGTGCACGTCGACCTGGCTGGCGATGAGGTTCGCGAGCACGGTCTCCCGGTCGACGACCGCGACCGCCGTCTCGTCGCAGGACGTCTCGATCCCCAGCACCTTCACGGCGAGACCCTGAGGGAGCGGGCGGCGTGTTCCTCGTCGGCGGGAGACGTCACGCGACCTCGGGTCGCAGGCCGTCGGGGAGCTCGTCGAGCAACCGGCGCAGACGCGTTCGGGACTCGGCGTCGCGGATCCCGTCGAGCCACATGATCAGCGCATCCTCGCCGATCTCCTGGTAGTAGTTCTTCCGGATCCCGACCGGGCGGAAGCCGAACCGCGCGTACAGGCGCTGCGCCCCCCAGTTGGTCACGCGGACCTCGAGCGACACGGCCTCGGCACCCATGTCGAACGCCGCCAGCACCAGGTCGTGGAGCAGGCGGGTGCCGATCTTCTCGCGCTGGCGTTCGGGATCGACGGCGACGTTGGTCACATGGGCCTCTTCGCCGTAGCAGATCAGCCCTCCGTAGCCGACGACCTCCCGGTCGAGGCGCGCGACGAGGTAACACCGGTTCCGCGACTCGGACATCTCCGAGAGGAACAGGTTGGGGCTCCACGGCCGGGGGTAGACCTGGCGTTCGATCGCCATGACGCCACGGAGGTGGCGCCGGCGCATCCGGGTCACCTCAAGCCGAGGCGCCTCTGGCTCGCTGATCCCAAGTGATCTCCGCATCCGTCTTCCTCAGGTACATCGGTACCAGGTCCACCGGCCTGTCGGTCTGTTCGCGGATGAACCTCGGGGCCGCCAGGCTGACCAGCGCCGAGGCCCAGGGGTGCGCGAACGAGGCCGGAGCCAGCTCCACGCGGGCGTCCACCTGCTCGAACTCCTTCCGGTACAGGATGGCACCGTTGCCGACGAGGAGCATCTCCTCCCGCTCGATCTCGAGCTCGGCGGCCAGCGCGTGCGGCGAGGCCACGCGGTAGTCGCCATCCCGCATCACGCCGCCCGGGACCGGGCGATACAGGCCGTAGAACACCTCCCCGCGGCGGGCGTCGATCACGGCGACGATCCTGCGGCTCGTGTGCTGGACGCCGAACGCGAGCACGTCGAGCGAGCCGATCCCCACGATCGGCACCCCCAGCACCTGCGCGAGCGCCTTGGCGGCCTCGACCCCGACCCGCAGGCCCGTGAACAGGCCGGGCCCCAGGCCGACGGCGACGCCCCCGACCTGCGGGAGCTCGACGCCGGTCCACTCGAGGAGACGCTCGATCGCGGGCACCACGTCGTCGTGCCGACGGACGCCCGCGAACCGCGCCGTCCCGAGGATCTCCCGCTCGGTGCCGAGCGCGACGGAGGTCTGTTCGGTCGAGGTGTCGATGCCGAGGACGATCACGACGCTTCCCCCGCCGCCCGCTCGATCCTCCACGGCTCCAGTTGCCGTTCGAGCCGTTCCCATCGCGGCAGCCACGTCCGGCCTTCGGTCCGCAGGACGATCGCCCGCTCCTGCCCCGGATCGTCGGTCGTGAGCTCGGCCACCAGATGGCCGGTCGGCAGGAGGGCTTCGACGGCGTCGCCCCACTCGACCAGGAGCACGCCGTCCTCGGCCGACTGGTCGAGCTCGAGGTCGATGACCTCCTGGACCCGTTCGAGGCGGTAGACGTCCGCGTGGACGACCGGCAGGCGCCCCGAGCGGTACTCGCGCACCAGGGTGAAGGTCGGCGACACGACGTGGCCCTCGAACCCCAGACCGCGAACGAGCCCCTGCGCGAACGTGGTCTTGCCCGCCCCCAGCTCACCCGTGAGCGCGATCGCATCGCCCGCCGCCAGCAGCGGGGCCATGGCCTCACCGATCGAACGTGTGTCCTCGCGCCGTCGCGGCTCGGAGCTCGAGATGCATCAGAGGTGGGGGCCGCGACGCGACGCGGGACGCCCAACGCACGTCGAGGGGGACGGGAGCGACATCAGAACAGGCCGAGCTGTTCCTCGGCGGGCTGGGGGCGTTCGGCGAGCGCCGTTCGGATCTCCTGGAAGTCGGCGCGGAGCGCGGTCATCTGGTTCGAGGCCTGGCCGCCGCCGTGCAGGACCGCCGCCGGGTGGAACGTCGGGATCACGGTTCGGCCGTTCCAGGGGAAGCGCTGGCCCCGCACGCGGCTGATCGAGACCTGCCGGCCCAGGATGTACCGGGTGGCCCAGTTCCCGAGCGTCACGACGACCGCGGGGTCGATGATCGCGATCCGCTCGTCGAGCCACGGCTTGCACGCGTCGAGCTCGTCCGGGAGCGGGTCCCGGTTGCCCGGCGGCCGGCACAGGATCACGTTGTTGATGTACACGTCCTGCCGCGGGATCTCGATCTCGCTCAGGAGCTGGTTCAGCAGCTGACCGGCCGCGCCGACGAACGGCTCGCCCTGCTTGTCCTCGTGGAAGCCGGGCGCCTCCCCGATGAACATCAGGTCCGCGTTCGGATCGCCGACCCCGAACACGACCTGCGTCCGCCCCTCCGAGAGCCGGCACTTCGTGCAGGTCGACGCGTCGAGCGCAGCTTCGTCGAGCGTCCTCATCCCGCCTCCTCGACCCTTGGCCCCACCGCCGGCACACCACCCCGCGAACCCGCCGCGCGGACGCCTCGCCGGATCGCCTCGGCCACCGCCTGCGTCGCCATCGCCTCGAGGTCGCGCTGGGGCGCGTCGACCTGCCCGGTGGCGACCGCGAACACCGTGTCGCCGTCCCACATCGTATGCGCGGGCGTCACGGCGAGCGACAGCCCCTCGTTCCCCGCCTGCGCGAGCAGCTGCGCACGCTCCTTGGACAGCGTCGCGTTCGTGGCGACGACCACCAGGGTCGTGTTGGCGCCCGGCCACCGTTGCGGCTCGGCGTCCGGGTTGCGGTTCTCGGCGATCGGCTCGCCGTCCTCTCCGACCACGGCTCCGAGCGCATTGACCGCGGCGAGCGCCGAGACGACGACCTCACCCGCCTCGACCGAGGCGCCGCCGACCCCGCCCTTCCAGCACGCGGCCGGGTCGGGGTGCTTGGCGACGGTCGCGCCCGTGCCGGCTCCGACGCTGCCCTCCTCGACGTCGCCGTCGGCCGCCGCCTCGCAGGCGGCGTACCCTGCCGACTCGTCGGGCCGAGCCGTGGATCCGCCGATCGCGAGATCGAACAGGACGGCGGCAGGGACGATCGGGACGCGCGCCACCCCGACATCGAACCCCACGTCCCGTTCCTCGAGCCAGCGCACGACCCCGCCCGCCGCGGCCAGGCCGAACGCGCTCCCCCCGGTGAGGAGCACGGCGTGGATCTCGTTGACGGAGGTCCCCGGCCGGATCGCGTCGGTCTCTCGCGTCCCGGGGGCGCCGCCCTTGACGTCGACCGACCCGGTGGTGCCGGGCGGGCACAGGACCACGGTGCAACCCGTGATCCCGGTGCCGTCGGTCACGTGACCCACGCGGATCCCGTCCACCCGCGTGATCACGCCGGGACCTCGTGGCCGCTCATGCGCTCTTGCGCCGGTTCCGGCGCGGCCGGAGCACCTCGGCGGCGAACGACGCCAGCCGCCGGTTGAACTCCTCGTGCGTCTCCATCATCGGGAAGTGACCGGCACTCGGGACCACCTCGAGACGGCCCTTGGGGAGCTCGGCGGCGAGCGCGACGGAGGACGAGGGCGGCGTCATCCGATCCTGCTCGCCCACCAGCACCATCGCCGGCACCGCGATGTGCTGCACCGCATCACGGAGATCGAGCTCCATCAGTCCCGCGAGCCCGTCGGTCCACACCTCGGACGGCGCCTTCGCGGCGAGCCCGACCACGTACCGGACGAGGTGGGGCGAGGCATCGGGCCCGAACTGCGTCGCGCGAGCGATCAGCTGCGCCACGTCGGCGGGGCTCGACAGCACGTACCGCCGGAGCCGGTTCACCCGCCCCGCGGCCTGCCGGAGCGAACCGAGCCGCGGACGCAGGAGCTCGGTCACCGAACCGAACGCCCCCCGGATCAGGTCGCTCGCGGCCGAACCCACGAAGACCACGCCGGCCACGGGGTCCCCGAACAGCTCGGGCTGGGTCTCGGCCATCGCGAGGATCGACATCGCGCCCATGCTGTGACCGACCAGGAGGACGGGCTTGTCCCCGACCGCCCGGAGGACGGCCGCGAGGTCGTGACCGAACGCGAGCGGCGAGAGATCGCCGCCGGCGGCGCGAGCGCTCCTGCCGTGCGAGCGGAAGTCGAACAACACGCACCGGTACCGGTCGGACAGGCCGGTCCATTGGTAGTGCCAGGTCGTCATGTCGAGGCTGAACCCGTGGACGAACACGATCGTCGGCTTGGAGCTGTCGCCGGCGGCGCGAACGGCGAGCTCGGTCCCGTCGAACGATCGCACCGGTCCCAGATCCTCGGGCGGGAGCTCGGACAGACGTTCGTCGGCCTCCGGGTCGGGCCGGCGTCGCGAGTTCAAGACCGTGCGTCCGATCACGCCGCCCGCGACCGCGCCGGCGGCGATGCCGGCGGTGACCAGGGCGGTGCGTTTGCGGCTCATCGCGGTCGCTCCTCCTCGCCCACGTACTCGCGCGGGACGCGTTCGCCGATCCCGGTCGTGATCTGGCGCGCGATCGTACCGGCGCGCTCGGCGAGCTCCTCGACCGGGATCCGTTCGTCGCCCTGGGCGCCGATCAGCACGACCTCGTCGCCCGGAGCCACGGACGCGTCACCGCAGTCCACGAGGATCTGGTCCATCGTGATCGTCCCGGCGACCGGATGCCGCCGGCCCCCGATCAGGACCTCGGCCTTCCCCTCGAGTTGACGAGGGAATCCATCGTCGTAGCCGACCGGCACGGTCGCGATCGTCGCGTCCCGCTCGAGCACGTACCGGCCACCGTAGGAGAGGCGTTCGCCCGCGGGGAGCCGCTTCACCATCGTCACGGCCGAGCGCCAGGACAGTGCGGGCCGCACGCCGAACGGTTCGGCGAGCCCGCCGCCCGGGTCGACCCCGTACACGGCCGCGCCCGGGCGCACCAGGTCGAGATGGGTCTGTGGGAGCCGGATCGTCGCGCCGCTGTTCGCGGCGTGCCGGACCCCGGGCGCGATGCCCGCGGCCGCGAGTGCATCCGCGGACTCCCGGAACCGCGTCAGCTGCTCGAGCGTCCCCTCGTCGTCCCGCTCCGAATCCGCGAAGTGCGTCCACAGGCCCTCGAGCTCGAGCCCCGCCTCGAGGATGCGGCGCGCGAACGCAGGGGCGTCTTCCGGCGGCCACAGACCGACCCGATGCATCCCCGTGTCGACCTTGAGGTGCACGCCCACCGGACGCCCGAGGGCGCGAGCCGCTTCCGCCACGCCGGCGAGGCCCTCGACCGAGTACACGGTCGGGGTCAGACCGCGTTCGAGCGCCTCCTTCTCCGAGCCGGACGGGAACTCGGCCAGGACCAGGATCGGCGCGTCGATCCCCCGCTCCCGAAGCCCGAGCCCCTCCTCGACGAGCGCGACGCCGAGCCTCGACGCGCCGCCGTCGAGCGCCGCCTCCGCGACCTCGGCGTCGCCGTGCCCGTACCCGTCGGCCTTGACGACGGCCATCAGCTCGGCCCCGGCGGGTCGGAGCAGCCGGACGTTGTGCACGACCGCGTCGAGGTCGATCTCGACGAACGTCGGACGGTACCGCGTCACCCGACGACGACCTCCCGCATCGCCCGCGGGACGCGTTCGAGCACGTCGGACGCGGTGGCCCCCTCGCCTCGCTCCTGCCCCGCGAGCCCGCCCGCGACGCCGTGGACGAACGCGGCGGCCGAACCGGCGTCGAGCGGCGAGCAGCCCCGGGCGAGGAGCGCCGCGATCATCCCGGTCAGCACGTCGCCCGTGCCGCCGGTCGCGAGGAAGGGACCCCCGGTCGGGTTGATCCTGACCGCTCCGTCGGGCGAGGCGATCAACGTTCGGCTGCCCTTCAGGAGCACCGTCGCCGAGGTCCGCGCCGCGAGCTCGCGGACGTGACGGACGCGATCGGCCGCCACCTCGCCGGTCGAGAGGCCTGCGACGCGCGCGAACTCGCCCGCGTGCGGTGTGAGGATCAGCTCGGCCTTGCGATCGGCGAGGTCCTCCGCGCGCCCCGCGAACGCGTTCAGGCCGTCCGCGTCCAGGACGACCGGCACCTCGCTCGAACGCACGAGCTCGCGGATCCATCCCGCCGTGCGCTCGTCGGTCGTCATCCCGGGCCCGACGGCGAGGGAGCCCGCCTGTGCGAGCACCTCGTCCAGGCGAGCGGAGCCGCCCGCGGCGGTCCCCACGTCCGTTTCGGGGAGCCCGACGAAGACGGCCTCGCGAACCGCGCCCTGCGTCACCGGCAGGATGCCCTCGGGGACCGCCACCGCCACGAGGCCGGCGCCCGCCCGGTACGCGGCGGCGCCGGCGAGCGCGACCGCTCCCGTCATGAGCCTCGAGCCGCCGACGACGACCGCGTAGCCCGCCGAGCGCTTGTGCGTGTCGGGCTCTCGGGGCGGCAGCATCCCAGCGACGTCCTCGGCCTCGACGAGCAGCAGGTCGCTGCGGATCAGATCCGCGGGGAACCCGATCGGCTCGACCTCGACGATGCCGGCGTAGGTCGCCCCCGGCAACAGGACGAGGCCCGGCTTCGGCGCGCCGAACGTGACCGTGAGGTCGGCCCGGACGGCGGGACCCTCCACCGCTCCGGTCTCGCCGTGCACCCCGGAGGGGATGTCGACGGCGACGAGCGGGATCGAGGAGCCCGTGAGCCCCTCGATCGCCTCGGCGGATGGCCCGTCGGGGGTCCCGTGGAAGCCCGTCCCGAAGATCGCGTCGATCGCCACGTCGGCGCGTTCGAGCTCGCGTTCGAGCGAGTGGCGCGACCACGCGCGACGGCGCACGCTCGTCGTCTCGAGCCGGACGAGGTTGGTCGCGGATGGGCCCGAGAGCGCCTCGTCCAGGAGCAGCACGGCCGTCCGCACACCCGCGCGATCGAGATATCGAGCGGCGACCAGTCCGTCGCCGCCGTTGTTCCCCTTGCCGCACACCACGACCGCGCGCCGGCCGTAGGCGCCGCCGACGAGCCGGAGCGCGGCGTCGGCGACCTCGCGGCCGGCGGCCTCCATCAGCGAGTCGGCGGAGATCCCGCGCTCCTGGGTCGCGCGATCGAGGTCCGCGGCCTCGGCCGGCGTCAGGACGAACCTCATCGCCGAGCCGCCACGGTCGCGGGCGCGAACCTCATCGCGAGACCGCCACCGCGAACGCGACCGCGCTCGTCTTCTCGTGCGTGAACGTGATCAGCACGTCCGAGACGCCGAGCCCGTCGGCGCGGACCTTCGCGTTTCCCTCCAGGCGGATCGAGGGCGCGCCGGACGGCGCTCGGGTCACCGAGATGTCCTGCCACCGCTTGCCGCGATAGCCGCCGAGCGCCTTGATCACGGCCTCACGTGCCGCGAACCGTCCCGCGTAGGACTCGGCGGGGCGGGCCTTCGCATCGCAGTACGCCCGCTCCTCCGGGGTGAACACCCGCTCGCGCATCGCCGGGTGCCGCCCGAGGGCGCGCTCCATCCGTTCGATCTCGCAGATGTCGACCCCGAGGCCGAGGATCTCCACGTCGCTAGGGTAGCCGCCGAGGGCAAGCTCGATCCCTGTCTCGATCCCTGTCTCGATCCCTGGGGCTCGGCTACTCGACCGTGACGCTCTTGGCGAGGTTCCGAGGCTGGTCGACGTCGCACCCCCGAAGCTTGGCGACGTGGTAGGCGAGCAGCTGCAGGGGCGGCGTCACGACGACGGGCGCGAACAGCTCCGGCACTCGAGGCACGAACAGGACGTGATCGGCGTGTCGGGAGATCTCCTCGTCGCCCTCGCTCGCGATCGCGATCACGCGGGCGCCTCGCGCGCGGACCTCCTGGATGTTCGACAGGACCTTCGGGTAGACGTGGCACTCGGTCGCGACCGCGACGACCGGCACGCCCTCCTCGACGAGCGCGATGGGGCCGTGCTTCAGCTCGCCGGCCGGATAGCCCTCCGCGTGGACGTACGAGAGCTCCTTCAGCTTCAGTGCGCCTTCCAGCGCGGCCGGGTAGCCCGTGTGGCGTCCGATGAACAGGACGTCGTGGGCCTCGTGGATCTCGTCGGCGATCCCGAGGATCTGCTCGGACAGCGCGAGCGTCCGCCGGACCTGACCCGGGAGCTCACGCATCCGGTTGACGATGTCGCCGATCTCGACCGGGAACATCGCGCCGCGGATCTGCGCGAGGTAGAGCGCGACCAGGTGCAGCGCCGCCATCTGGGTCGCGAACGTCTTGGTCGCGGCCACGCAGATCTCGGGACCCGCGTGCGTGTACATCACGGCGTCCGCCTCGCGGGCGAGCGAGGAGCCGATCGTGTTCGTCACCGCGATCACCTTCGAGCCCTGCCTCGACGCGTGCCGTGCCGCCTCGAGCGTGTCGATCGTCTCCCCCGACTGGCTCACGGCCAAGGTGAGCGTGTCAGGACCCAGGACGGGGTCTCGGTACCGGAACTCCGACGCGATGTCGATCTCGACCGGCACCCGCGTCCAGTGCTCGATCGCGTACTTCGCGACGAGGCCCGAATGGAACGCCGTCCCACAGGCGACGACGAACACCTTGTTCACGTCGCGGAGGACATCGGTATCGAGGTGCAACTCGTCGAGCACCAGCAGGCCGTAGTCGGAGACGCGACCCACCAGGGTGTCTCTCAGGGCGGAGGGCTGCTCGTGGATCTCCTTCAGCATGAAGTCGGCGAACCCGCCCTTCTGGGCGCGGGCCACGTCCCACTCGACCTCGAACGGCTCGACGTCGACGTCGCGACCCTCGAGATCGGTGACGCGAACGCCGTCGGCCCGCACCTCGACCACCTGGTTCTCGTCGATCGGCAGGACCGTCCGCGTCTTCTGGAGCACCGCTGGGATGTCCGACGCGAGCATGTTCTCGCCGTCGCCGAGCCCGACGATCAGCGGCGAGGAGACACGGACCCCGACGATGAGGTCGGGATCGTCGATCGCGAGGACGACGAGCGCATACGCCCCGACGAGCTCCGAGGTGGTTGCGCGCACGCGGTCCGCGAGGCTTCCTTCCTTCTCCTCGATCAGGTGCGCCACGACCTCGGTGTCCGTGTCGGAATCGAGAACGTGGCCACGCTTCTCCAGGCCGGCACGCAATCCGGTGAAGTTCTCGATGATCCCGTTGTGGATCACCGCGATCTCGCCTCGACAGTCCGTGTGCGGGTGCGCGTTCCGGTCGGTCGGTGCGCCGTGGGTCGCCCAGCGCGTATGCCCCATCCCGACGGAGCCCGGGACGGCGCCCACGGTCTCGAGCGCGGCGTCGAGCTCGGACAGCTTGCCCGCTCGCTTCACGACCGAAAGGCCGCCGTCGATCAACGCGACGCCCGCCGAGTCATACCCTCGGTATTCGAGGCGTCGGAGCCCCTCGAGAACGACGGGAAGCGCCTGGTCGGGACCCACGTATCCGACGATGCCGCACATGGCTTCCGAGGGTAACAGCCGACCATCGTGGACGCGCTACGGCCTTTCGGTACCCAATCGTCAGGCCAGCACCGACGCGATGAGCTCCGCGACCGCGTCCGCGTGGGTGTGAGCGAGTTCCTCGCTTTCGGCTTCGACCATGACCCGGACGAGCGGCTCCGTGCCGGAGGCGCGGACCAACACGCGGCCCGTGCCGTCGAGGGTGGACTCGCTCGCCTTCACTGCGTCCCAGACCTCCCGAGCATCGTCGAGCCGTTCCTTGTGCGCGACCTCGACGTTCACGAGCACCTGGGGGAAGCGGCGCATCGCAGCCGCGAGCTCGCCGACCGGGATGCCTCGGCGCGCTGCGAGCGACAGGAAGCGCGCCGCCGTGATCAGCCCGTCCCCCGTCGTGGCCTGGTCCCGGAAGATCACGTGCCCCGACTGTTCGCCCCCGAGCGCCACGTCGTGCTGCAGCATCTGTTCGAGCACGTATCGGTCGCCGACCGGCGCCGAGATCACACCGATGCCGTGCTCCTTCATCGCGCGGTGGAACCCGAGGTTCGACATCACGGTCGCGACGACGGTGTCACCCGTCAGCGCTCCGTCCTGCTTCATCGAGATCGCGCACGCCGCGAGCACCTGGTCACCGTCGATCACGTTGCCGGCGGCGTCGGCGAACAGCGCGCGGTCGGCGTCGCCGTCGTGCGCGACCCCCGCGTGCGCGGCGTGCGCCACGACCGCCTCCGCGACCACCTCCGGGTAGAGCGCGCCGCCGTCGATGTTGATGTTCGAGCCGTCCGGTTGGGCGTTGATCGCGATCACCTCGGCGCCCAGGCGTTCGAGCGCGGCGGGCGCGAACGTGGAGGCCGCACCGTTCGCGCAGTCCACGACCACGCGCATGCCGTCGAGCCGGGCCTCGGCCGACGCGACCACGTGGTCGAGGTAGCTCGAGCCCTCGGTCGGCATGGGGAGCTCGCGCCCGGCCGGGAGACGCTCGTCGCCGCCGGCCGCGATCTCCGCCTCGATGTCGTCCTCGAGGCGGTCCGACAGCTTGAACCCCCTGAACCCGAAGAACTTGATCCCGTTGTCCTCGGGCGGGTTGTGGGACGCGGAGATCACCACGCCGGACTCGACCTCGAGCTCGGTCGTGAGGAACGCGACGCCCGGGGTGGGCACGACGCCGGCGCGGATCGCGTTGCCCCCGCCGCCCACGATGCCCTCCACGAGCGCATCCTCCAGGACGGGACCCGACCCACGGGTGTCGCGACCGATCACGAACGTCGGCGGCGCGTCTCCGTCGCGCGCCAGCACGGTGACCGCCGCGCGCCCGAGCGAACGCGCGAGATCCGTCGTGAGGTCGCGTCCGAACACGCCTCGAACGCCGTCCGTTCCGAAGAGCCGCCCCATCGCGCGCGAAGGCTACCCGAAACCCTCCGGATCTAGTCCTCGGGCACGAGCTCGCGGAGCAGGTCGAGGACGCGGCGTTCGATGTCGTCGCGGATCGGCCGGATCTCGGCGAGCGTCTTGCCCGCAGGGTCCGGCAGGTCCCAGTCCAGGTAGCGGGTGCCCGGGACCACCGGGCACGCGTCTCCGCACCCCATCGTGACCACGACGTCGGCTTCGTGGACGTCGTCGTCGCTGAGGCCTTTGGGTCGTGCCGATGAGACGTCGAGCCCGCGCTCGTCCATCGCCGCGACCACGTTCGGATCGATCGAGTGGGACGGCGCGGTCCCCGCGGACCGAACCCGGACCCGGTCGCCGGCGTGACGTTCGAGCAGCGCGGCCGCCATCTGGCTTCGCCCGGCGTTGTGCACGCAGACGAACAGGACCTCGGGGACGTCGCTCGGCCCTTGCTTCGCCATCATCCGTCCTACGGTCGGCGCGCCCGGACGATCGCCGAGACCAGCCCGTCGGCGACCTCGTGGGTCGGCTCGATCTCGATGCGGTCGAACCCGACACCCTCGAGGCCCGAGCGGAACTCGCCGAACGAGAGCGCTCCGGCGATGCATCCGACCAGGCTCCCGCGCTCGGCCCGCTCGTCGGGCGTGAGGTCGTCGGACGCGACGACGTCGCTGATGCCGATACGTCCGCCCGGCCGGAGCACGCGCCGCATCTCTTCGAACACCTTGGCCTTGTCGGCGGACAGGTTGATCACGCAGTTCGAGATGATCACGTCCACGCTCGCGTCGGGCAGCGGGACGTCCTCGATGTAGCCCTTGAGGAACTCGACGTTCTCGGCGCCCGCGTCGGCGGCGTTGCGCCGGGCGAGGTCGAGCATCTCGTCGATCATGTCGAGGCCGAACGCGTGCCCGGTCGGCCCCACGCGCCGGGCCGACAGGAGCACGTCGATCCCGCCGCCCGAACCCAGGTCGAGCACGGTCTCGCCCTCGCGCAGCTCGGCGACCGCCGTGGGGTTCCCGCAGCCGAGGCTCGCCAGGACCGCGGCATCGGGGAGCTCGGCGCGTTCGGCCGCCTCGTACAGCTCGGCGCCCCAAACCTCGCTGTTCGTGGGACCGCCACAGCATCCCGAGTCGCAACACCCGTCGCCGCCGTCCCGCACGTCGATCGCGACCTCGCGGTAATGCTCGCGGACCTGCTCCCTGACTTCGCTCATGCCGTCGCTCCTTCCAGCTCGAAGATCCTCCCGAGGCGCGGGAGCACCTCGCGGTTCACGGCGTAGAACGCCCACACGCCCCGTTGCTCGCGCTCGAGCAGGCCGGCCTGCACGAGCTTCTTCAGGTGGAAGCTCACCGTCGGCTGCGACAGGCCGAGCTCGGGGGTGATGTCGCACACGCACACCGGCCCGTCGGCGTTCGCCAACAGGTTCACGATCCGGACACGCGCGGGGTCCGACAGCGCCTTGAAGACGGCGGCGGTCGCCTGGGCGTCCTGCTCGGACATCGCGGTCGCCCCCAGTGAGGAGCAACACGCCGCCGGCGCGCCGTCGAGCAGTTTCAACTCACGCATCACAGGGTCTCTCCGAAGGGATCGATGTTCATCGATGGGAGGCTAGACCAGACATCGACGAACGTCAATGTCTTCGAAACCAACCCGCCTGCCACAATGCGGGCATGCCCGACCTCGTCAAGGTGCTGTCGGTCCCCTCGATCATGGAGGGCGAGATCGTGAAGGCCCGCCTCGAGGGCGAGGGGATCCCCGTGCTGCTCAAGGGCGGAGGGTCCGACCCGTACGGGTCGGGCGTGGCCCACGTGTTCGTCCCCACGGAGTTCGAGGCGCAGGCGAGGCTGCTGCTCGAAGACGTGAGCGACGAGACCACCTGAGTAGGCTGACGATCCTGCGGCGAGCGGCCGGGGTCAGCGCTTGGAGTACTGAGGAGCCTTGCGGGCCTTCTTGAGGCCGTACTTGCGGCGCTCCTTCTCGCGAGCGTCCCGCGAGAGGTAGCCCTCCGCCTTCAAGACGGCGCGGAGCTCGGGGTCGAGCTCGATCAGAGCGCGCGCGATGCCGAGGCGGAGCGCGCCCGCCTGACCCGAGACGCCGCCGCCCTCGATCCGGGCGATCACGTCGAGGTCCTTGTCGCGTTCGACAAGGCGCAGGGGCGCGGCGACGACCATGCGATGGGCGCGCGTCGTGAAGTACTCGTCGAGCGTGCGCCCGTTGAGCCGGAACGAGCCCGTGCCGGGCATCAGGCGGACCCGGGCGATGGCCTCCTTGCGTCGTCCCGTCGCGGTCTGCACCACGCTACGTCTCCTTCTTCGTCGTGCGCTTGGCGGTCGTCTTCTTGGCCGTGGTCTTCTTGGCCGTGGTCTTCGCCGTCGAACCCTTGGCGGTCGTGGCCTTGGCGGTGGTGCGCTTGGCGGTGGGACGCTTGGCCGCGGTCTTCTTGGCCGGCGACGTCGCGGTAGCCCGCTTGGCGGTCGTGGGCTTCGCGGCGGGGGCCTTGAGCTCCGAGCGGGTCTTCGGGGCCGGCTTCTCGGTCGCCGCCTCGGGCAGGCCGCTCCATCTCGGGAACTCGCCGGGCGCGAGCGCCTGGGGCATCTGGGCCTCGTGGCGGTGGTCCGCACCCGCGTACACGCGGAGCTTGCTCGCCATCTGCCGGCCGAGCCGGTTGTGCGGGAGCATGCCCTTGATCGCCTTCTCGACCGCGAACGCGGGCTTCTTCACCAGGAGCTGCGAGTACACGGTCTCGGTCAGGCCGCCCGGGTAGCCGGAGTGGTGGTAGGCGATCTTCTTGTTCTCCTTGCCGCCGGAGAGCGTGACCTCCTTGGCGTTGATCACGATCACGTGGTCGCCCGTATCGGCGTGGGGGGCGAAGATCGGCTTGTGCTTGCCCCGCAGGATCGTGGCGGCCTGCGTCGCCAGACGGCCGAGGATGGCACCGCTGGCGTCGAGGACGTACCAGCGGCGCTCGATGTCACGCGGCTTGGGCGAGTAGGTCTTCATCACATGAAAGATGCCGGCCGGAGCGGCCGACGGCCCATGCTACCTGCGGTTTCGCGCCACCGTCAAAGATCGCCCCTGCGCGACCTCGAAGGTCGCGCTGCCGATCGAGCGGTACCGGTCGACCACGAGATAGTGCACGACGTACCTGCCCGGGGGCAGCGGCCAGGGGTTGCCCATGACGGTCTCGTCCAGGGTCATCGAGCCCTCGACCGCGGGCGGGACGGCACCGGCGGCGTGCTGGCCGACGTAGTTCCAGATCAGGTAGGAGTCGACCTTCGGGTCGGCTTTCGCGGCCTCGTAGACCCCGATCCAGTCCCAGCGGTTGGCCGGGCCGTCGGTCCAGCTCACGACGATCGGTTCCCCCGCCAGGTAGCTCGGGCGATCGGTCGAGACCCGGATCACGGCGTTCGGATCGCGGATCCAGAGCGCGACGCGGGCGAGCTCGGCCCCGTCGCCACCGGACAGGACCGCGTCGTAGCCCCCCGGTTCGAGCCGGGCCGTGTCGACCTCGAAGCGGCCCGAGCCGCCGGGGGCGTCCTCGGTGAGGACCGCCGAGCCCGGGTCCGACCCCGACGGCACGATCGCCACGGTGCCGTCGGACCCGGAGGACCGGTACGCGACCGTGAGCGGGTCGCCCTGGGTCAGGAGCGCTTCGCTCACCGAGACCATGACGGGCATCGGGACGGGCGTGACGTCGAACGTCGACAGGACCGCGCGGTGGTCCGACGTCCAGGGCTGGAACCCGATCTCCACGTCCGGGCCGCCCTCCTCCCCCACCAGCTGGCTGTCGAGCGTCTCGACCGGACCCGCGGCGTACACGTAGTCGATCCGGTCGTCGACGATCTCGTGCGTGATCCCGGGATCCGCGACGGGGTCGGGATGCACCTCGCGGTACGTGTCGTGGAAGCCGAGCCCGAGGATCGCCTCGCTCACGGGCCACGGGACCGCCTCCGGGACGTCGGTCCGCGAGGCGGCCGTGGCCTCGGTCCAGTCCAGGCTCGAGGGCTCGTTGTGGTCGCCCGTGAAGATCACCGGGTAGCCCTGCGCGATCAGCTCGTCCATCAGCCGGAGCGGTTCGTCCAGCGCCGAGGTGCGCACCTCGTCCTCGGACGCGAGCACGTCCCGGACCGGCTGGCCGTTGCGAAGGAGCTTCGGCCCGTACTTCACGTAGTCCAGGTGGATGTTGAAGAACGCGACGACCTCGCCCGGCCGGACCTCGATCAGCGCGTACCGGCCCTCGGCGCCCGACGGCTCGTGGATCGGGTACTTCGACAGGAGCTGCAGGCTCACGTCGTAGTAGGGGTAGCCGGTGTTCGCGGCGATCTCGGGGAGGCGGTTGTAGGACTCGAGCACGCCGACGACGTCGGCATCGATCGCGTCGATCACGGCGTCGGTCCCCGCGTCCCCGCCGTACTCCACGTTGTCGACGAGCACCTCGAGCCGCATCGGCTCGGGCGCCACGGCTTCGGTGGTACCGGTCGCGCCGGTCGCGTCGTCGGCCCGTTCTCTTCGCCGTCCGACGTGCACCCGGCGAGCAGGACGAGGAACGCGCCCCCGATCGCGACGGACCGGAGGCGACGCGACCACCCCGGGGTCACGGCTCCCCCGTCCGAGGGATGCCCGCGGCGGCGGGCGACGGCTCGCGCGACGGACGTTCGGGGAACGGGGGCCAGGGCGGGATGCCGAGTGGTTCGCGCAGGCCGATCAGGTCGTCGGGGCGGACCGGGATGCGTTGGAGATCGCGCCCGAGCGCGTTCCGGAGCGCCGAGGCGATCGCGGCCGGCGCGACGACGTTCGAGGGCTCGCCCACGCCCTTGGCACCGAACGGCGTCCCGGGCTCGGGCTCCTCGACCAGCTCGACCTCGACCCTCGGCATGTCGAGCGTGGTCGGCAGCAGGTAGTCGGTGAACGAGGCGTTGGCGATCTGGCCGTCCTCCAGCTGGATCTCCTCCATCAGCGCGAGGCCGAGCCCCTGCGCCGAGCCCCCCTCGATCTGGCCGATCACGCTCTGCGGGTTGATCGCGAACCCGACGTCCTGTGCGGTCGCGAGCTGCACGACCCGCACGAGGCCGAGCTCCTCGTCCACGTCGACGACGGCCCGCTGCGCACCGAACAGGAACCCTACATGGACGTCGCCCTGACCGCGTTCGTCGAGCGGGTGGGTCGGGGCGTGCCGCCACACCCGCGTGCATTCGATCGGCGTGGTGAGCAGCTCCTCCACCGGCGCCACGCGCTCCCCGTCCGCCGTCACGAACCCGTCCTCGACGCCGAGGTCCGACGCGAGGAGCCTCGCGTCGCGCCGGGCGCGTTCGAACAGGTCCTCGAGCACCGCCTCGCACGCCGCCTTGACCGCGCCGCCCGAGACCACGGTCTGCCGCGAGGCCGACGTCGAGCCCGCCGACCCGACCAGGGTGTCCGAGGTGTGCAGGATCACGCGCTCGATCCCGAGCACCGTCCGCGCGATCTGCGCGAGGATCGTGTGGACCCCTTGCCCCACTTCGGCTGCGGCGCAATGGACCTCGGCGACAGGTCCCTCGGGTCCGGACGACAGCATGACGCGCGCCTCCGAGGAGTCGTCGAACCCACCGCTGTACGCGTGGTTCTTGTAGCCCACCGCGAACCCCACGCCGCGCCGAACACCCTCGCCGCGCCCGACGTTGCCGGCCACGCCGCCCGGGAGCTCGACCGGATCGCGGGCACCGGTCGGCGCCTCCGAGGGCATCGCGATCGAGGCACAGCGTTCGATGACCTCGCGCACGGGTGCTGCGCCTCGGATCACCTGACCCGTGGGCAGGATCGTCCCGGTCGCGGCCGCGTTGCGCAGCCGGAGCTCGACCGGGTCCATCGCGAGCGCCTGGGCGAGCTTGTCCATCTGTCCCTCGTGCGCGAAACACACCTGCACCGCGCCGAACCCGCGCATCGCGCCGCACGGGGGGTTGTTCGTGAAGACGCACGTGCCCTCGATCAGCGCGTTCGGGATCTCGTAGGGACCGGGCGCGAACGTCGTCGCGTTGGAGATCACCGCGATCGACGAGGACGTGTACGCGCCGCCGTCGATCAGGATCCGCGCGCGGACGTTGACGAGGTCGCCGCCGCGCGTCGCGCCGGTCCGCATCCAGATGCGGGAGGGGTGCCGATGGACGTGGCCCACGAACGACTCGGCGCGTCCGTACGCCATCTTGACCGGGCGGCCCGTGTGGAGCGCCAGCATGCACGCGTGGATCTGCATGCTCACGTCCTCGCGCGCGCCGAACGCGCCACCGGTCCCCGCCAGGAACAGCCGGACCTTGTCCTCGGGCAGGTCGAGGCACGGGGCGAGCTGCTTGCGGTCGATGTGGAGCCACTGCGTCGCGACGAACAGGTCGATGCCGCCGTCCTCGGCGGGCACCGCCATCCCCGCCTCGGGCCCGAGCGGCGCCTGGTCCTGCATCCCGGTCTCGTAGTACCCCTCGACCCAGACCTCGGCCTCCGCGTTCGGGTCGCCGTGCTCGACGCGCACCTCGTGCAGGACGTTGCCGAACGGATGCACCTGCGGCGCGTCGGGTTCGAGCGCCTGTCGCATGTCGACGACGGCGGGCAACGGCTCGTAGTCGACGACGATCTTCTCGGCGGCGCGGCGGGCGAGCTCGGGATGCTCGGCCGCGACGAGGGCCACGGGCTCGCCCACGTACCGGACCACGTCCGAGGCGAGCACCGGCTGATCCTTGAACTCCAGCCCGTAGAACCTCGAGCCCGGCACGTCGTCGGCGAGCAGCACCGCGTAGACGCCGGGGCTCGCGACGGCCTCGGCGATCCCGATCGACCGGATCCGCGCGCTCGGGTGCGGGCTGCGGAGCGTGTGGCCCCACAGCATCTCGTCGGCCCACAGGTCGCTGCCGTACGCGAACTGGCCCTTGACCTTCGGGATGCCGTCGATCCGCGGGACCGAGACGCCGACGCCTTCGCGCGTCCGCTCGCCGACCTGACGGCTCACAGCTCGTCCTCTCGGATCCGCATCCGGTCCGAGGCGAGCCGGACGGCCTCGAGGATCTTCTCGTACCCCGTGCAGCGGCACAGGTTGCCCGAGAGCGCCTCGCGGACCGTGGCCTCCGCCGGCTCGGGTTCCTGTTCGAGCAGGTCGGCGACCGCGACGACGAACCCCGGCGTGCAGAACCCGCACTGCACCGCCCCGGTCTCGACGAACGCCTCCTGCACCGGGTGCATCGCCTCGCCGGCGGCGAGCCCCTCGACCGTGCGCACCTCGCGATCGTGCGCCTGCGCGGCCAGGACCAGGCACGCGCACACGAGCTCGCCGTCCAGCCACACCGAGCACGAGCCGCACTCCCCTGCTCGCACGCGTTCTTCGAACCCGGGAGCCCGAGGTGCTCGCGCAGCAGGTAGAGCAGGCTCGAGCCCGGCCAGACGTCGGTCTCGCGCCACTCGCCGTTCACGTTCGTCCGGACGAGCATCAGGCGGCCGCCCGATCCGCGAGCGCCCATCCGAGCGCTCGCCGCGCCATCACGCGCGACGGCGTGCCGCCGGTAGGCGCTGGTCCCGCGGACGTCGTCGATCGGGTTCGCGGCCTCCGCGACGAGCTCGCCGAAGCGTTCGACCGCGTCCGGACCGAGCGTCGCCCGCGGGTCGTCCCACAAGCCGGCGTCCTCGAACGCCTGCGCCGCAAAGGTCTCGGCGGGCTCGGCACGCACGACGGTCGGCGCGACCGAACCGAGCGCCACCCGCACCGACCGACCGTCCTCGTCGACCTGCAGGCACAGGTTCGCGACCGCGATCACCATCGCGTTCCGCGTCCCGATCTTCGAGAAGGAGCCGGGGCCACGCGGCACGTTCCACCGCGCGCCCAGGATCAGCTCGCCCGGCTCGCGAGCGGTCTGCTTCACGCCGGTCAGGTACTCGCGCCACGGCACCGAACGCGTCGACCCGCCGGCCCGCGCGAGGATCGACCTCGGCGTCCCACGCCGCGAGCACCGGGAGCGCGTCCCCGGCCGGCGAGCCGGTCCCGAGGTTGCCGCCCACGGTCCCGCGGTTGCGGATCTGCGGCGACCCCACCGACCGCGACGCCTGCACGAGCGCGGTGTGCTCGGGCAGCTCGCGCATGATCCTCGTGTAGCGTCACGCCGGCGCCGAGGAACAGGTGGCCGTTCTCGCGCCGCCACTCGCCGAGCTCGGGCAGTCGCGAGACGTCCATCAGCGTCTCGGGGCGCCCGAGATCCATGTTGAGCTCGACCATCACGTCGGTCCCGCCGGCGATCGGCACGACCTCCGGGTTCGCGGCCGCCAGCTCGAGCGCCTCGTCGAGGGACCGCGGCAGGAGCACGTCCATGGGCAGATGGTCCGTGGCCGAGCGGCCGTGGGTCAAATCAGCGGCCTGGCCCGCGACGGCCGTAGACGACCCGTTCGAGCGTGAGCCCATGGGCCGGCGCCATCTGCGGCGTCCGCGCACGATCCCGCGCCGCGAGGATCTTCGCGACCTCCACGGGTTCGAGCCGGCCGTCCCCCACGGCGACGAGCGTCCCGACGAGCGCCCGCACCATCTGGTGCAGGAACGCGTTCGCGCGCGCCGAGATCTCGACCCGGTCGCCGTCTCGCGCGATCGACAACCGCTCGAGCCGCCGGACCGTCCCGCCCGACTGCGGCCGCCGGCAGAACGACGCGAAGTCGTGCTCGCCCAGCAGCGCTCGCGCCGCCTCGCGCATCGGGGACAACGCGAGCGCACCCGGCCGATGCCAGACGAACCGACCCTCGAACGGGTCCGGCCACGCCCCCGTCCCGATCCGGTACCGGTACTCGCGCGCCGTCGCCGAGAACCGAGCATCGAACCCCTCGGGCGCCCGGCGCACCTCCCACGCGACGACCTCGGGCGCGAGCATCCCGTTGATCGACCGCTGGAGCTTCTCGAGATCGACCTCGTCGCCGCGCCACGAACGACGCCACCTGCCCCCGAGCATGCACCCCCGCGTCCGTCCGCCCCGCAACGGAGAGCTTCGGCGCGTCCCCCAGGACGCGAGCGAGGGCGTCCGAGAGGACGCCCTCGACGGTCCGCTGCCCCGAGTTCCGAGCCCACCCCCGGAACGAAGTCCCGTCGTACGCGAGCGAAACCCGAACGATCACCTAACGGAGTATGGGTCACGGCCGTCACGGCGCGCGGGGAGGGGGTCGCCTCGGGCGTCGTCGCGCGAGCCGGAAGCACCAAAGGAGCCATCCGAGCACAGCGAGACGCGCAGCCCGAGGGGAGCCCCCGACCTCAGCGCGCCTCGCGCACCGCGACCCCTACTCCGACCCCACCAGCTCGATCCGAGCCATCGGCGCCCCGTCGCCCTGCCGCTGCCCGAGCTTGAGGATCCGCGTGTAGCCGCCGTTGCGCTCGGCGAAGCGCGGCCCGATCTCGCTGAACAGCTTGTGGACGATGTCGCGGTCCGGGATCTGCTTGAGGACCTCGCGGCGCGCCGCCACGTCGCCCTTCTTGGCGAACGTGATCAGCTTCTCGGCCACCGGGCGCACGGCCTTGGCCTTGGCCTCGGTCGTGTTGATGTGCTCGTGGACGAACAGCTGGGCGGCGATGCCGTTCAGCATCAGGCGCTGGTGGGCGGGGCCGGAGCCCAAGCGTGGGCCCTTCTTGGGCTTGGGCATCCCTACTCCTCCCGCAGCCCCAGGCCGAGCTCCTCGAGCTTGGCCTTGACCTCGTCGATCGACTTCTGGCCGAAGTTGCGGATGTCCATCAGCTCGGCCTCGGACTTCTCGACCAGGTCGCCGACGGTGTTGATGCCCTCGCGCTTGAGGCAGTTGTAGGAGCGGACCGACAGGTTGAGCTCCTCCACCGTGATGCCGTAGTCGGACGGGACCGAGTCGTCCTCGGCCGGTCCGACCTGCATCGACTGCGCCTCGGCCAGGTCGCCGAAGAGCTGGACGAGCTCGAGCAGCGTCCCGCCCGCCGAGGCCAGCGCCTCGCGCGGCGTGATCGAACCGTCGGTCTCGACGTCCAGGATCAGCCGGTCGCGGTCGGTCATCTGCTCGACGCGGGTGTTCTCGACCGCGTAGGACACGCGGCGCACCGGCGAGAAGATCGAGTCCACCGGGATCACGCCGATCGGGTCGCGGGCGTTCTTGTTCTTGTCGGCCATCCGGTAGCCGACCCCGCGCTCGACGGTCATCTCCATCTCGAGGGACCCGGCCTTGCCGAGCGTGGCCACGTGGAGGTCGGGGTTGAGGATCTCGACGCCGGCGGGCGGCGCGATGTCGCCGGCCGTGACCGAGCCCGGGCCCTTGGCCTTCAGGTAGACCGTGACGGGCTCGTCGGCCTCACTGCGGACCACGAGCTCCTTCAGGTTCATGATGATGTCGGTGACGTCCTCGGTGACCTTGGGGATCGTCGAGAACTCGTGCAGCACGCCCTCGATCCGGATCGAGCTGATCGCTGCGCCCGGGATCGAGGACAGCAGGGTGCGACGGAGGGAGTTCCCCACGGTGTAGCCGAACCCCGGCTCGAGCGGCTCGATGACGAACTTCGAGCGGGTCGCGCTGAGGGACTCCTCCTGGATCTGCGGTCTGGCGACGATGAACATCCTCTGCTCCTCCTCCGACGGGGGATCATCCATTCCTCCCCGCCTCTGGCTCCACCACGTGGAGCCACCCGCGGTCGACTCCGCGGGCCGTTCGTACCGGCTAGACGCGCCGGCGCTTCTTGGGCCGGACCCCGTTGTGGGGCACCGGCGTGACGTCCTGGATGCCCGCGACCTCCAGGCCGGTGGCCGCGAGCGAGCGGATCGCGGTCTCGCGACCCGAGCCGGGGCCCTTCACGAACACGTCGACCTTCTGCAGCCCGTGCTCCTGCGCCTTGCGGGCGGCGGACTCCGCCGCGAGCTGCGCGGCGAACGGGGTGGACTTGCGGGAGCCCTTGAACCCCACGTTGCCGGCCGAGGCCCACGAGATCGTGTTGCCCTGCAGGTCGGTGATCGTGACGATCGTGTTGTTGAACGTCGACTTGATGTGCGCCTGCCCGTGGACGACGTTCTTCTTCTCGCGGCGCTTGGTCTTCTTGGCCTTCGGCTTCGCCATCCCGAACCCCTCTACTTCTTCGTGGCCTTCTTCTTGCCGGCCACGGTCTTGCGGGGGCCCTTGCGGGTCCGCGCGTTGGTGTGCGTGCGCTGCCCGCGCACGGGGAGGCTCCTGCGGTGGCGGACCCCCTGGTAGGAACCGATCTCGATCTTGCGCTTGATGTCCTGGGCGACCTCGCGTCGCAGGTCACCCTCGACCTTGTAGGTCCGGTCGATGAACTCGCGGATCTTGCTGACCTCGTCCTCGGAGAGGTCGCGCACCTTCGTGCCGCCCTCGACCCCCGAGCCCTGGACGATCTCGTACGCCCGGGTGGATCCGATGCCGTAGATGTAGCGGAGCGCGATGTCCACGCGCTTGTCGCGCGGAAGGTCGACGCCGGCGATCCGAGCCACGCTGTGCCTCCTCTATCCTTGCCGCTGCTTGTGCCGGGGGTTCGAGCAGATCACGCGGATCACGCCGCGCCGGCGGATCACCTTGCAGCGATCGCAGATCTTCTTCACCGACGGACGGACCTTCATCGACTGCCCTTTCTCATCGGGGACTACCGCTCGCGCCTTCGCGCTCGCTTCTTGAGCCCCCGAACCCCTATTTGTACCGATACACGATCCTGCCGCGCGTCAGGTCGTACGGCGACAGCTCCACCAACACCCGGTCCCCCGGGAGGATCCGGATGTAGTGCATCCGCATCTTCCCCGAGATGTGGGCCAACACGTTGTGTCCGTTCTCGAGTTCCACCCGGAACATGGCGTTCGGGAGCGGCTCGGTCACCGTCCCTTCGACCTCGATCGCGTCCTTCTTCGGCAAGCTCCGGGTGATCCTCGTTTCCGGGCACGTCCGACCCGCCCACGGGCGAGACGGAACCGCCTCCGGATGGAAGCGGGCAGCCAGTATACGGGCGAGGCACGAACACCGTCCACGACCAGCGGAAACGACCGGTGACCTGCGGGTTTGAACGGCGTTCAGCCGCGGGCCGTGAGCACCTCGTGACCGTCCTCGGTCACCGCGATCGTGTGCTCGAAGTGCGCCGAGAGCGACCCGTCCTCGGTGACCACGGTCCAGCCGTCCGGGAGCAGGCTCGTCTCCCAGCCCCCGACGTTGACCATCGGTTCGACCGCCACGACCAGACCCGGCTTCAGCACGGGCCCGCGTCCGGGCTTGCCGTAGTTCGGGATCTGGGGGTCTTCGTGCAGGTGGCGCCCGATCCCGTGGCCGACGTACTCGCGGACCACCTCGAACCCGGCGCCTCGCGCGACCTGCTCCACGGCCGCGCCGATGTCCGAGAGCCGGCCGCCCGGCCGGATCTGGGCGATCCCGGCCTCGAGCGCCTCCTCGGTGACCCGGACGAGCTTGTCGGCCTCGGCCGAGGCCGGCTCGCCCACGATGACGGTCACGGCCGAGTCGCCGTGGAACCCCTGCCAGATCGCGCCGAAGTCGAGCTTCAGCAGGTCGCCCTCGGCGACCCTGCGCTCGTTCGAGGGGATCCCGTGGACGATCTCCTGGTTGATCGAGGTGCAGATCGACGCCGGGAACGGGACCCGGCCGGGTCCGGCGCCGTAGCCCTTGAACGACGGCGTCGCCCCCTGCTCGATGATGTACGTCTCGGCGACGTCGTCGAGCTCCGCGGTGGTGACGTTCGGGCGCACCGCGGCGAGGACGCGGTCGATCGTGCCGGCGACGATGCGGCCGGCCCGTCGCATCTTGTCGATCTCGTCGGGCGACTTGTAGACGATCACGGCATCACTCGTACGTGTCCAGCAGGTCGGCGATCGCCTCGATCGTCCGGTCGGCGACGACCTCCTCGGGCGCCTCGGCGTCGATGTCCCGCAACAGCCCTCGCTCCCAGAAGTACAGGACGAGCGGCTTGGTCTCGCGCTTGTAGACCTCGAGCCGCCGCATGATCGTCTCCTCGTCGTCGTCCGCGCGGTTGACGAGCTCGTGACCGCACACGTCGCAGATCCCCGCGACCCGCGGCGGCTTGAACTCCGTGTTGTAGCTCCGCTTGCAGTTGGGACAGACCAGGCGGGCCATGAGTCGCTTGACGGCGACCGCGTCGGAGATCTTGAAGTTCTGCACGGCCGAGATCGACTGCCCCTTCTCGGCGAGCGCCCGTTCGAGCGACTGAGCTTGGGGAACCGTGCGGGGATAGCCGTCGAGGATGAAGCCCTCCCGCACGTCGGGCTGGAAGAGCCGCTCGAGCACCATCTTCGTGGTCAGGTCGTCGGGGACGTACTCGCCGCGCTCGTAGAACTCCTTGGCCTGCTGACCGAGCGGCGTCTCGCGCGCGATCTGGTCTCGGAAGATGTCACCCGTCGCGATGATCGGGAGCCCGTAGCGTTCGGACAGCCTCCTGGCCTGCGTGCCCTTCCCTGCGCCCGGAGGTCCGAGGAGGATGATCCGCAACGACGGCCTACTTCAGGAAACCCTCGTAGTGCCGCATCAACAGCTGCGACTCGAGCTGCTTCATCGTCTCGAGGGCGACGCCGATCGTGATCAGCAACGAGGTCCCCCCGAACGGGAACTGCTGGATCGTCCAGAAGGCGAGCACGATCGTCGGCAGCAACGCGACCGTGGCCAGGAAGATCGACCCCGGGAGCGTGATCCGGGTCAGCACGAAGCTCAGGTACTCGGCCGTCGGCGGTCCGGGCCGGATCCCGGGGACGAACCCACCGTACTTCCGCAGGTTGTCCGCGGTATCGACGGGGTTGAACGCGATCGCCGTGTAGAAGTACGCGAAGAAGATCACCAGGAGCCCGTAGAAGATCATGTACACGAAGCTCCGCTGGTTCGTGACGTAGTTGTTCACGAAGTTCGTGAACCAGTCCGCGTGGTAGACGCTCGCGAGCAGCGTGGGGAAGTAGAGAACGGAGCTCGCGAAGATGATCGGGATCACGCCGGCCTGGTTGACCTTGAGCGGGATGTACGTGCTGCCGCCCGTCGTCATCCGCCGGCCGACCACGCGCTTGGCGTACTGGACCGGGATCCGCCGCTGGCCCTGCTCGATGAAGATCACGCCCACGACGATCGCGAGACCGATCAGCAGGACCACGACGAACTTCGCCTCTCCGGCCTGCAGGAGGATCGCGCGACCCTCCTGCGGCAATCGCGAGATCACGCTCGAGAAGATCAGGATCGACATCCCGTTCCCGATGCCCCGCTGCGTGATCAGCTCGCCCATCCACATGATCATCGCGGTGCCGGCGGTCATGACCAGCACGATCAGCGCGATGTTCGCCGCCGTGAACGTCCCCGCCGGGAAGATGTCGACGCCGCCGAGCTGCTGCGAGCGCGAGTGGAACAGGAACACCAGCCCGGTGGATTGGAGCAGCGCGAGCACGACGGTCACGTAGCGGGTCCACTGGTTGATCTTCTTGGTGCCGGACTCGCCCTCCTTGTGCCACGACTCGAGCTTGGGGATCACGACGGTGAGGAGCTGCATGATGATCGAGGCCGTGATGTACGGCATGATCCCGAGCCCGAACACCGCCATGCGTGTCAGCGCGCCGCCGGAGAACAGGTCGATGAACGAGAGGAACCCGGTGCTCCCCTGCGCGTTCAACGCGTCGGTCAGGATGTTGATGTCCACGACCGGCACGGGGACGTGCGATCCCAGCCGGTAGACGGCGATGACGGCCAGGGTGAAGAAGATCTTGTTCCGGAGGTCCGGAACCTTGAACGCGTTGACGAAGGCGCGGAGCACGGGTCCCTATCCTACCCCTGGTCGCCCAGGACCTCGGCCCTACCGCCGGCTCCTTCGATCTTCGCCTTGGCCGCCTCGCTGAACGCATGCGCGCGGACCGTGAGCGCCTTGTCGATCTCGCCGCGGGCGAGGATCTTGACGGGCCGGCCCTTGCGGACCAGGCCGTGCTCGAGCAGCGCCTTCGGGTCGACCTCGCCCTCGAACACCTCGCCGAGCGAGCCCACGTTCACGACGGCGTACTCGACGCGGTTGGGGTTGGTGAAGCCCTTCAGCTTCGGCACGCGGCGCTGGAGCGGCATCTGGCCACCCTCGAACCCGAGCTTGGGGTTGTGGCGCGCGCCCCAGCCCTTGGTGCCGCGGCCCGCGGTCTTGCCGCGCGTGCCGGCGCGGCCGCGGCCCACGCGGGTTCGGTCCTTCTTCGCGCCCTCGGCGGGCTTGAGGTGATGCAGCTTCACGACGACGTCCTCTCGCGACTCCGGCCCTTCGAACCGCCTTCTGGGCCGTCTCCTTGAACCTCCTCGACGCGCACGAGGTGCTGCACCTTCGCGATCATGCCGCGGATCTCGGGACGGTCGTCCTTGATCACGCTGTCGCGGATCCGGTGCAGCCCGAGGCGCCGAACGGTCTGCTTCTGGTCCTTCGGGCGGTGGATCACGCTGCGGACCTGGGTGACCTTGAGCTTGGTCATCGGCGACCACCCGTGTCCGGCGAGGCCTGGGCCTGATCGCCGTAGACCTCCTCGAGCTTGGCCGCGCGCGCGGCCGACATGCGCGCCTGCGCCGCCGCCACCGCGTCGAGCATCGGCTTGGGCGCCACCTCGTGGAGCTCGCGCCCTCGGAGCCGCGCGACCTCCTCGGGGCGCCGCAGGCTCTGCAGCCCGGTCATGGCCGCCTTGACGATGTTGATCGCGTTCGAGGAGCCGAGCGACTTGGACAGGATGTCCTTGATGCCGGCGCACTCGACGAGCGCGCGAACCGCTCCACCCGCGATCACGCCGGTCCCCGGCGCGGCCGGCTTGAGGAGCACGATGCCCGCGCCGTCCCGCCCCGTCACCTGGTGCGGGATCGTGGTGCCCATCATCGGCACCTCGAACATCTTGCGCTTGGCCTCCTCGACGCCCTTGGCGATCGCCGCGGGCACCTCCTTGGCCTTGCCGTAGCCCAGACCGACGCGGCCGGCTCCGTCGCCCACCACGACGAGCGCGGCGAACGAGAACCGGCGGCCACCCTTGACGACCTTGGCCACGCGGTTGATCGAGATCACCCGCTCCTCGTAGATGCTCTTCTCGCCCTGTGAGTCGTAACGCCGCATCAGATCTGCAGTCCCTTCTCCCTCGCACCTTCGGCGAGCGCAGCGACGCGCCCGTGGAACAGCCTGCCGCCGCGGTCGAACACGACCCGGTCGATCCCGGCTGCCTTCGCGCGCTCGGCCAGGAGCTCCCCGACGGCCTTCGCCGGCGCCGTCTTGCCCTCGCCGCCCGGCTTGATGTCGCGGTCGGACGCCGCGATCAGCGTGCGCGCCGCGTCGTCGTCGACGAGCTGCGCATAGATGTGCCGGTTCGAGCGGTACACGGCCAGCCTCGGCCGCTCGGCGGTTCCCGAGATCTTCTGGCGCACGCGGACGTGTCGGCGGACCCGGGCCCGGCGTCTGGTCTTGGCATCCATCACGCGGTCGCACCCTTCGCTGCCTTGCCGGCCTTCTTGCGGACGTACTCGTTCTCGTAGCGGATCCCCTTGCCCTTGTAGGGCTCGGGCTTGCGGATCTTGCGGACGTTGGCGGCGACCTCGCCCACGAGCTGCTTGTCGTTGCCCCGCACCACGATCTGGGTGGGCGTCGGGGTCTCGAATTCGATCCCCTCGATCGCCGGCACCGTGACCGGGTGCGAGAACCCGACCTGCACCTCGAGCGCCTTGCCCTTCATCGTCGCGCGGTAACCGACGCCGACGATCGTGAGCCGCTTCTCGTAGCCCTTCGTCACGCCCTCCACCATGTTCGCGATCAGCGAACGGGTGAGTCCATGGAGGCTGCGATGGAACCCTTCGTCGGTCGGCCGTTCGACGCGCAGGACGGCCTCGTCGCGGACGAGGCGCATCTCGGGGTGCACCCGCTGCGTCAGCTCGCCGCGAGGGCCCTTGACGACCACGACGGCGTCCTCGCCGACCGTGACGTCGACGCCGCTCGGGATCTCGATGGGCTGCTTGCCGATCCGACTCATGTCCTCTTCATCCCTCGATCGAACTCACCAGATGAACGCAAGGACCTCGCCGCCGATCCCCTTGCGGGAGGCTTCGCGGTCCGTCATCACGCCTTGCGAGGTCGAGATGATCGCGACCCCGAGCCCGCCGAGGACCCTTGGCAGCTCGCCCTTACCCGCGTACACGCGACGGCCGGGCTTGCTCACGCGCTTGATCCCGCTGATCGTCCGCTTGCGCTTGGCGTCGTACTTCAGCGTCACGCGGTACACCCGCTCGATCCCCTCGCCCTCCTCGGCGAAGTCGCTCACGTAGCCCTCGGTCGTGAGGATCTGCAGGAGCGCTCGGTTCATCTTCGACGCGGGGACGACCAGGTCGTCCTTGTAGGCGAGGTTGGCGTTGCGGACCCTGGTCAGCATGTCGCCGACCGGATCGTTCACGTTGGTGGCCAGCTTCACCATGAGGCCTTCGTCACCCCCGGCAGCTCTCCCGCGTGCGCGAGCTCGCGGAAGCAGATGCGGCAGAGCAGGAACCGCCGGTAGACGGCTCGGGCTCGGCCGCAGCGCCGGCAGCGCGTGTACTCGCGCACCTTGAACTTGGCCTGCGCCTCCTGCTTGTTCCTCAACGCCTTCTTCGCCATGTCCGCTCTCCTAGGACGCCGCCGCCATCGGGATCCCCTCGAACGGGAACCCGAGCGCGACGAGCAGCGCCCTGCCTTCGTCGTCGTTCCTCGCGGTCGTCACGACCGTGATGTCCATCCCCCGGATCTTCAGGACCTTGTCGTAGTCGATCTCCGGGAAGATCAGCTGCTCGGTCAGCCCGAGCGTGTAGTCGCCGTGCCCGTCGAACGCGTTCGGGTTCAGCCCTCGGAAGTCCCGGATCCTGGGGATCGCGATCGAGACGAGCCGATCGATGAACTCCCACATCCGGTCGCCCCGGAGGGTGACCTTCGCGCCGATCGGGCTGCCCTCACGGAGCTTGAACCCGGCGATGGACTTCCGGGCCTTGGTGATCACCGGCTTCTGGCCGGTGATGATCGTGAGGTCGTCGACCGCGGCCTCCAGCATACGGCCATCCTTCAGGGCGTCACCAACCCCCATGTTCAGCACGACCTTGTCCAGCCGCGGCACCTGGTTCGGGTTGGGGAACCCCAGCTCCTGCTGGAGCCGGGAACGGACCTGCTGGTTGTAGCGCTCCTTGAGGCGGGGCGTCGGTTGATCGGTCATTGGTCGGCCCCGCACTTCCTGCACACCCGGAACTTCGAGCCGTCGCCCTCGATGCGGTACCCGACCCGGGTCGGCTGGCCGCAGGAGTTGCACACGAGCATCACGTTCGAGATGTCGATGTACAGCTCGGTGTCGATGATCCCGCCCTGCTGGAGCTGGGAACCGCTCGTGGAGCGCTTGCCCGAGGTGCGCTGGTGCTTCTTGGCCATCGCCGCGCCCTCCACCATCACGCGGCCGTCGCGCGGGAGCACGCGGATCACGCGTCCGGTGTGGCCGGCGCTCTTGCCGGTCATGACCTTCACGGTGTCGTCCTTGTGGATGTTCACGCCGGGCATGTCACAACACCTCCGGGGCGAGCGAGATGATCTTCATGAAGCGACGTTCGCGGAGCTCGCGCGCGACGGGTCCGAAGATCCGGGTGCCGCGCGGGTTCTTCGAGTCGGCCGTCAAGATCACGACCGCGTTGTCGTCGAACCGGATGTACGAACCGTCGGGGCGGCGCCGCTCCTTGGCGGTCCGAACGACGACGGCCTTCACGACCTCACCCTTCTTGACCCCGCCGCCGGGCAGCGCATCCTTGACCGAGCCGACCACCACGTCGCCCACGTGCGCGTACCGGCGGCCGCTCCCGCCGAGCACGCGGATCACGAGGACCTCCTTGGCCCCGGTGTTGTCCGCCACCTTGCAACGCGATTCCTGCTGGATCACTTACTTGGCCCTCTCCACGATCTCGACGACGCGCCAGCGCTTGGTCTTGGAGGCCCGCCGCGTCTCCATCAGCCGAACGGTGTCGCCGACGTGCGCGTCGTTCGTCTCGTCGTGCGCGGCGAGCTTGTTCGAACGCGCGACGGTCTTCTTGTACAGCGGGTGCCGCACGCGTCGGTCGATCCGGACGAGCACGGTCTTGTCCATCTTGTCGGACACGACCACGCCCACCCGGATCTTGCGCCGGGTGCGGTCGCCCGCCGAGGGCTCGGAGGCCTTCGGCGCGCGAGCGGCCGCGGCCGCCGGCGCTGCGTCGGGCGTGGTCTCGTCCGTCACGGTCTCTTCGGGTCCTTCGTTCATGATGCCTCCGCCTCGGACTCGGCCCCTGACTCAGCCCTTGGGGCCTCCAGCTCGTGCTCGGATCCGCGTTCGGTCACGATCGTGAGGATGCGCGCGATCTCGTGCCGAACGTCCTTGATCCGCATCGGGTTGTCGAGCTGTCCGGTCGCGAGCTGGAACCGCAGGTTGAACAGCTCCTCCTTGTCGGCCTCGAGCCGCTCGAACAGCTCCTCGTCGCCGAGGTCGCGGAGCTCCTGGATGCCCGCCATCACTCCATCCCCCCGATCCCGGCGCGGGTGATGAACTTGCTCTTGATCGGCAACTTGTGCGCGGCGCGCGACATCGCCTCGCGCGCGAGCGTCTCGGAGACCCCGGACAGCTCGAACATCACGCGACCCGGCTTGACGACGGCGACCCAGCCCTCCGGGTTGCCCTTGCCCGAGCCCATCCGGGTCTCGGCCGGCTTCTTCGTGTAGGGCTTGTCGGGGAAGATGTTGATCCACACCTTCCCGCCGCGGCGGATGTGACGCGTGATCGCGACACGAGCCGCCTCGATCTGGCGGTTCGTGATCCACGCGGCCTCGAGCGCGACCAGGCCGAAGTCACCGAAATGCACCTCGGTCCCGCCCTTGGCGCGACCACGCCGGCGGCCTCGATGCACCTTGCGGTGCTTGACCTTCTTCGGGGCGAGCATCAGGCCTGCTCCTTCGCCGATCGGCCTCGGCGGCAGGTCCCGCGGGCTCTTCGTCGGCGGCGGCGGGCGTGCTCGGCGCGGCTTCCTGCGCCGACGAGTCGCCCGCCGGTCCCTCCGCCTCGGCCGTTCCGCCTTCCGCTGGATCGGAAGTCGGAGCCTCGGCTGGCGCCGCCTCCGCGTCGACCCCCTCGGCCTCCGCCGCCGGCTCGGCAGCGGCGACCGCTTCGGGCTCGGCGACCTCGGCGGCCTCGCGCTCGTCGGTGATGAGCGCGCCCGTCGAGGCGCCGCCGCTCGAGACCTGCGCGAGCGCGCGGGCGCGCAACCGCTCGGTCTCCTGCTCGGCCTGCGGGATCTCGTCGCCGTGGTAGACCCACACCTTCACGCCGATGATGCCGAACGTCGTCTTGCCTTCGGCCGTCCCGAAGTCGATCTTCGCGCGGAGCGTGTGCAGCGGGACCCGGCCCTCGCGGTACCACTCGCGGCGGGACATCTCGGCGCCGCCGAGGCGGCCGCCGCACTGCACCCGAACGCCGAGCGCGCCCGACCGCATCGCGGTCTGCACCGCTCGGCGCATCGCTCGGCGGAACGACACCCGGCCGGCGAGCTGCTCGGCCACGCCCTGCGCGAGCAGCGTGGCGTCGGTCTCGGGACGCGTCTCGGAGGCCGCCGAGTTCATGTCCTCGACCTTCACGTCCACGCGCTTCTTCGTGACGCGCTCGACGTCCTTACGGATCTTGTCGACCTCGGCGCCCTTGCGGCCGATCACGATGCCCGGCCGCGCCGTGCGGATGTAGATCCAGATCTGGTCGCCCTTGCGCTCGATGTCGATGCTCGAGATGCCGGCGCGCGACAGGCGCGAGCGGATGTGCTTGCGGATCCAGATGTCCTCGTGGAGCTGGTCGGAGTAGTCCCGACCGGCGAACCAGTTGGACTTCCACGGGTAGATGACCCCGAGACGGAACCCGTACGGGTTGACCTTGTGACCCACTACGCATCCTCTCCCAACGAACGAACCACCAGCGTGATGTGCGACGTGCGCTTCAGGATCTTGGTCGCGCGACCGTAGGCGCGCGGGCGCCAGCGCTTCAGCGTCGGACCCTCGTCCACCCAGGCCCGTTCCACGACCAGGTTCTGCGCGACCACGCCGGGCTGCTGCTCGGCGTTCGCGACGGCCGAGTTCAGCGCCTTCTCGATCGTCTTGGCGGCGCCGAGCGGCGAGAAGCGCAGGATCCGGCGGGCCTCCTCGACCTGCCGGCCACGGACGAGATCGACCGCCCGCCGAGCCTTCGGCGGCGAGATCCGCACGTACTTCACCGTCGCTTTCGCCTCCACGTCCTGCTACCTCACCGTGGTCGAACGCTCACCGCGCGCGTGCGAACGGAACGTCCGCGTCGGCGCGAACTCGCCGAGCTTGTGCCCGACCATCGACTCCGAGATGTACACGGGCACGTGCTTGCGTCCGTCGTGGACCGCGATCGTGTGACCGACCATGTCGGGCACGATCGTCGAGCGGCGCGACCAGGTCCGAACGACCTTCTTGTCGCTCTTGCGGTTCATCTCGACGATCTTGACCATGAGGTGCTCGTCGACGAACGGCCCCTTCTTGATGCTCCGCGGCACTAGCCCCGCCCCTTCCCGCGACGACGAACGATGTACTTGTTCGACGCCTTGTTCTTCTTCCTCGTCCGGCCTTCCTTCTGGCCCCACGGGCTCGTGGGGTGGCGGCCGCCCGAACTCTTGCCCTCGCCGCCGCCCAGTGGGTGGTCGACGGGGTTCATCGCCACACCTCGGACGGACGGACGCTTGCGCTTCCACCGGTTGCGTCCGGCCTTGCCGAGCTGGATCAGCTCGTGCTCGGCGTTGCCGACCTCGCCGATCGTTGCCTTGCAGCTCGCCTCGACCAGTCGGGTCTCGCCGGAGGGCAGGCGGAGCGTGGCCATCTTGCCCTCCTTGGCCATGACCTGGATGCTCGTCCCGGCCGAGCGCGCCATGCGGGCGCCGCCACCGGGCTTGAGCTCCACGGCGTGCACCGTCGTGCCCACGGGGATGTTCCGAAGCGGCAGGGAGTTGCCCGGCCGCACGTCGGCACCCTCTCCCGAGACCAGCCGGTCGCCGACCCGCAGACCGTTGGGCGACAGGATGTAGCGCTTCTCACCGTCGGCGTAGTGCAGGAGCGCGATCCGCGCGGTGCGGTTGGGGTCGTACTCGATGTGCGCCACCTTGGCCGGCACGCCGTCCTTGTCCCGCCGGAAGTCGATCACCCGGTACCGGCGCTTGTTGCCGCCGCCCTGATGCCGGGTGGTGATCCGGCCCTGTGCGTTCCGACCGGCTCGGTTCCGGCCCTTCGCGACGAGGGATCGCTCGGGCTTGGCGCGCGTGATCTCCTCGAAGGAGGACACGCTGGCGCCGCGTCGTCCCGGCGTCGTCGGCTTGTACTTGCGAACGGCCATGCGCTACTTCCCCGCCTCGAAGATCTCGATGCTGTCGCCCTCGGCGAGCTTGACGATCGCGCGCTTCTGGTCCGCCCGCTTGCCGAGCGTGTAGCGGCGTCGCTTGACCTTGCCGGTGCGGTTCAGCGTCCGGACCGCGATCACCTGGACGTTCCAGATCACCTGGACGGCCTCTTTGATCTCGGTCTTGTTCGCCCTGGGGTCGACCAGGAACGTGTAGGTGTTCTGCTCCAGGCCCGCGTAGGACTTCTCGCTCACCACGGGCCGGATGATCACGTCGCGCGGCGTCTTCACTCGGCCTCGCCTCCCGCCTCGGTCGTCGGCTCGTCCTCCGACTCCGGCTCCGTCGAGGCCTTCGCCTTGGCGGGCGCCTTCGTTGCCGGCTTCTCGGCGGGCTCCTTCGCGGCGGGCTCCTCGGCCCCTGCCTCGGCCGGCGAGCCCTCGACGACGTCGAGCGCGCTCTCGGTGATCACCAGGTGATCCGCGGCGATCACCTCGTAGACGCCGAGGCTCCGAGCGTAGGCGACCCGGACGCCACGGATGTTGCGGAACGACTTCTCCACCGCGCCCGAATCGCTGGGCAACGGCAGCACGAGCAGGACCTTGCCCCCGAGCTCGAGCGTGTCGAGCACCTCGGCCGCGGTCTTGGTCTTCGGCGCGTCGAACGCGAGATCCTGCACGACCGAGAGCTTCCCGCTCGTGAGCGCGTCCGTGAGCGCCGAGCGCAGGGCACCGCGCTTCATCTTCTTGTTCACGCGCATCTCGTGGTCGCGCGGGTGGGGGCCGTGCACGACGCCGCCGCCGGTCCACTGCGGGGAGCGGTTCGAACCCTGCCGGGCCCGGCCCGTCCCCTTCTGGCGCCAGGGCTTGCGACCGCCGCCCGAGACCTCTCCACGGGTCTTGGTCGAATGCGTGCCGCGGCGGATCGAGGCGAAGCCCGCGAGCACCACCTGGTGCATCAGGGGCACGCTCACCTTGGCCTCGAACACCTCGGGCGCGAGCTCGCGGGTGCCGACCTTCTTGCCGGCGAGGGAGACCACGTCGACCTTCGGCATCAGTGCCCGCCCTTCGTGGCGGGAGCCTTGACGGCCGACCGGACCATCACCAGGCCGCCGTCGGGGCCCGGGATCGCGCCCCGCAGGAGCAGGAGGTTGCGCTCGGCATCGGCGCGGACGATCTCGAGGTTCAGCACCGTCACGCGCTCGTTGCCCATCTGGCCCGCCATCCGCATGCCCTTGAACACGCGCGACGGGGTCGCGCAGGCGCCGATCGCGCCCGGCGAACGGTGCTTGCGCTCGGTCCCGTGGCTGCTCGACAGGCCGCTGAACCCGTGGCGCTTCATCACGCCGGCGAACCCCTTGCCCTTGGAGACGCCCACGACGTCGGCCAGCTCGCCGGCCTCGAACACGTCGGCCCGGAGCTCCTGACCCGGCTCGTAGGACGCGGCGTCGTCCGTCCGGATCTCGACGACGTGCCGGGCGGCCTGCCCCCCGTGCTTGTCGAAGTGGCCCTGCTCGGGCTTGGTCAGGCCGTTCGGGCGCGTAGCTCCGAACGCGAGCTGGACCGCGGAGTAGCCGTCCTTCTCCTCGGTCTTGACCTGCGCGACGAAGCACGGCCCGGCCTGGATGACCGTGACCGGGATCGCACGCGTGTCGTCGAAGATCTGGGTCATGCCCAGCTTCGTCCCGAGGATGCCTTTGATGTCAGCCATGTCCTACAACTTGATCTCGATGTCGACGCCGGCCGACAGGTTCAGGCGTTGGAGCTCCTGGACCGTCTTCGACGTGGCGTCGACGATGTCGATGAGCCGCTTGTGCGTGAGCATCTGGAAGTGCTCGCGGCTGTCCTTGTACTTATGGGGCGACCGGATCACGGTGTAGATCGACCGCTCGGTCGGCAGCGGCACGGGCCCCACGACCTTGGCCCCGGTCCGGGTCACGTGCTCGACGATCTCGCGAGCCGCGACGTCCAGCATCCGGTGGTCGTACGCGCGGAGCTTGATGCGGATCCTGGGTCCGGCCACTGCGTCGCTTCCCCTCTTCCGTCTCGGTCCGCTACTTGATGATCTTGGTGACGCGTCCGGCACCCACGGTCCGGCCGCCCTCGCGGATCGCGAAGCGCAGGCCTTCCTCCATGGCGATCGGCGCACCGAGGCTGACGGTCATCTCGATGTTGTCGCCGGGCATGACCATCTCGACACCCTCGGGCAGGTTCGCCGAGCCGGTGACGTCGGTCGTGCGGAAGTAGAACTGCGGGCGGTAGCCGGTGAAGAACGGCGTGTGGCGGCCGCCCTCGTCCTTGGACAGCACGTAGACCTGGGACATGAAGTCGGTGTGCGGCGTGACCGAACCCGGCTTGGCGAGCACCTGACCGCGTGCCACATCCTCCTTGTCGACCCCGCGGAGCAGCACCCCGACGTTGTCGCCGGCCTGCACCTCGTCCAGGAGCTTGCGGAACATCTCGAGGTCGGTCGCCGTGGTCTTGCGGGTGTCCTTGATCCCCACGATCTCGACCTCTTCCATCTTCTTGAGCACGCCCTGCTCGACGCGGCCGGTCACGACCGTGCCGCGACCGGTGATCGAGAACACGTCCTCGATCGCCATCAGGAACGGCTTGTCGACGTCGCGGACGGGCTCGGGTACGTAGGAGTCCACGGCCGCGAGCAACTCGTCGATCTTGGCCATGGCCTCCTCGTCGCCTTCGAGCGCCTTGAGCGCCGACACCTGGATCACGGGCGTGTCGTCGCCGGGGTACTCGTAGGCGGACAGGAGCTCGCGCACCTCGAGCTCGACCAGGTCGAGCAGCTCGGGGTCGTCGACCATGTCCACCTTGTTGAGCGCGACCACGATGTACGGCACGCCCACCTGACGGGCGAGCAGCACGTGCTCGCGGGTCTGCGGCATCGGGCCGTCGGCCGCGGACACGACCAGGATCGCGCCGTCCACCTGGGCGGCGCCCGTGATCATGTTCTTGATGTAGTCGGCGTGACCCGGCATGTCGACGTGCGCGTAGTGACGCGTATCGGTCTCGTACTCGACGTGCGCGATCGCGATCGTGATGCCGCGCTCGCGCTCCTCCGGCGCCTTGTCGATCTCGTCGAACGGCGTGAACTCGGCGAGACCCTTCTCGGCCTGGCGCTTGGTGATCGCCGCGGTCAGGGTCGTCTTGCCGTGGTCGATGTGACCCATCGTCCCGATGTTCACGTGTGGCTTCGTGCGCTCGAACTTCTTCTTGCCCATGTCCTCTTCTCCTCGTCTCCTCGTCCGGGTCCTGAGCTGGGTCCGAGGTCCTACTCGCCCCGGACGCGGGCAACGATCTCCTTGGAGATGTTGGCCGGCACCTCGTGGTAGTTCTGCAACTGCATCGGTGTGTGGGACGCGCGCCCCTGGGTGCGCGAACGCAGGTCGGTCGCGTAGCCGAACAGCTCGGCGAGCGGGACCAGCACGCGGATCGCCTTCTGGCCGCTCCGGTCGTCGATCCGCTCGATCCGTCCGCGCCGCGCGGTCACGTCGCCCATGACCTCGCCCATGAAGTCCTCGGGCGTGATCACTTCGAACTCCATCACGGGTTCGAGCAGCACGGGGTCGGCGCGGCGGGCGGCCTCCTTGAGCCCGATCGAGCCGGCGATCTTGAACGCCATCTCGGACGAGTCGACCTCGTGGAAGGAGCCGTCCACCAGGGTGGCCCGGACGTCCACGAGCGGGTAGCCGGCGAGCACGCCGCTCTCCATCGCCTCCTGGATGCCCTGGTCGACCGCCGGGATGTACTCCCGCGGGATCTTGCCGCCGACGATCTTGTTGATGAACTCGTAGCCGCCGCCCTGCCCGGTGGGCTCGAGGTTCAGGTACACGAGACCGAACTGTCCGTGCCCACCGCTCTGACGGATGAAGCGGCCCTCGACCTTGGTGACCGGCTTGCGGATCGACTCGCGATAGGCCACCTGCGGCTTGCCGACGTTGGCGTCGACGCTGAACTCGCGGCGCAGGCGGTCAACGATGATGTCCAGGTGCAGCTCGCCCATGCCGGAGATCACGGTCTGCCCCGTCTCGTCGTCGTACTTCACGACGAACGTCGGGTCCTCGTCCGCGAGCTTGGCCAGACCGGTACCCAGCTTGTCCTGGTCGGCCTTGGTCTTGGGCTCGACGGCGACCGAGATCACCGGCGTCGGGAAGCTGATCGACTCCAAGATGATCGGGTTCGCGGGGTCGGCGAGCGTGTCGCCGGTGCTCGAATGCTTGAGCCCGACGATCGCCACGATGTCGCCGGTGAACGCGGCGTCCATGTCCTCGCGGTGGTTCGCGTGCATCTGCAGGATGCGTCCGATGCGCTCCTTGCGGTCCTTCGTCGTGTTCTCGACGTGGGAGCCGGCGCGCAGCACCCCGGAGTAGAGGCGGACGTACGTGAGCCGGCCCACGAACGGGTCGGACATGATCTTGAAGACCAGTCCCGAGAACGGCTCGCTGTCGTCCGGCTTGCGTTCGGCGTGCTCGTCCTTCGGGGTGTGACCCTCGACGGGCGGCACGTCGCTCGGCGCCGGCAGGTACGCGACGATCGCGTCCAGCAGCGGCTGGATCGCCTTGTTCTTGAACGCGGAGCCCAGGAGCACGGGCACGCCCTCGCCCGCCAGGGTCGCCCGGCGGATCGCGCGGCGGAGCTCGTCGACCGTGGCCTCCTCCTCGTGGACGAACTTCTCCATCAGAGACTCGTCGTGGTCGGCGAGCTTCTCGAACAGGTCGTGGTGCGCCTGCTTGGCGGCGTCCTTCAGCTCGGCGGGGATCTCCGTGGTCTCCCACTCCTCCCCCATCTCCGAGACCCAGTGCAGCGCCTTCATCTCGACCAGATCGATCACGCCCTGGAAGTCGCCCTCGCTGCCCCACGGCAGCTGCAGGACGAGCGGGTTCGCCTGCAGGCGCTCGACCATCATCTCGACGGTGCGCCCGAAGTCGGCGCCGGTGCGATCCATCTTGTTCACGAAGCCGATCCGCGGGACCGAGTACCGGTCGGCCTGGCGCCAGACCGTCTCGGTCTGCGGCTCGACCCCGGCGACCGCGTCGAACACCGCGATCGCGCCGTCGAGCACGCGCAGGGACCGCTCCACCTCGACCGTGAAGTCGACGTGACCCGGCGTGTCGATGATGTTGATCCAGTGACCCTTCCAGTTCGTGGTCGTCGCGGCCGAGGTGATCGTGATCCCCCGCTCGCGCTCCTGGACCATCCAGTCCATCAGGGCGGTGCCCTCGTGGACCTCGCCGATCTTGTAGGCCTTGCCGGTGTAGTACAGGATGCGTTCGGTCGTGGTCGTCTTGCCCGCGTCGATATGCGCCATGATCCCGATGTTCCGGGTCCTGGCGAGCGGGTATTCGCGGATCACCAGCTCCTTGCCGGAACCGGTTCCGCGTCCTGTGACCTTCTCGACCGTCTCTGCCACGTCCACCTTCTCCGCGGGCACCGCCATGACTCAGCGGCCCCCTTCATCGAACGCCGGGCTCGAGGTGAGCCCGGCCACGTCGTTGATCTCGATCACCATCGGTAGTGCGCGAACGCCTTGTTCGCCTCGGCCATCTTGTGCATGTCCTCGCGGCGCTTCACCGAGACGCCCTGGCCGTTGGAGGCGTCCATGATCTCGCCCACGAGGCGCTCGGCCATCGAGTGCTCCTTGCGCGCCCGCGCGTTGTTCACGATCCACCGCATCGCGAGCGTCGTGCCGCGCGAGGGTCGAACCTCGACCGGCACCTGGTAGTTGGCGCCACCGACACGCCGCGAACGCACCTCGAGCATCGGGCGGACGTTCTCGACCGCCTTCTTGAGAGCGATGACCGGGTCGTTCGCCGTGCGTTCGCTGATCATCTCGAGCGACTTGTAGACCGTGCGCTCGGCGAGCGTCTTCTTCCCGTCCAGCAGGACCTTGTTGATCAGCTGCGTGACCAGGACGTTCTGGTAGACCGGATCCGGTGCCGTGTCGCGGTGGAAGGCTGGGCCCTTGCGCGGCATCAGTCGCCGCCCTTCTTCGAGCCGTAGCGCGACCGCGCCTTGCGGCGCTCGCGCACGCCCGAGGTGTCCAGCGTCCCGCGGATGACCTTGTAACGGACACCGGGGAGGTCTCGGACGCGACCGGCCCGGACCAGGACGATCGAGTGCTCCTGCAGGTTGTGACCCACGCCGGGGATGTAGGCGGTGATCTCGATCCCCGAGGTCAGGCGCACGCGGGCGACCTTGCGCAGGGCCGAGTTCGGCTTCTTCGGGGTCATGGTGTAGACGCGCGTGCAGACGCCCCGCCGCTGGGGGCTGCCCTTGAGCGCGGGAGCCTTGGTCTTCTCCCGGGGCCGCGTACGGCCGTGGCGCACGAGTTGCTGGATCGTGGGCATGGTCCTCTCGCCTACACTCTCGACTTGTCACCGAACTCGGGGTCCGACAGCGTTGAAGCCGGACCGCGGGCCCGGCTTCCAGGGTGGAACTCAGTGGGCGTAGGTCGTCCCTTGGGAAACCCCCTGGAAGCGCACCAGATACCGGGCCCGCCCGCCGAGCCCGGTGCAAACGATGAGGCTACTAGGCACGTCCCGTGCGTGTCAACGAACGGGACCTAGGCACGACCGCTCGTGCCTGACGGGTCCCGTTCGGCCTACTTGAGCTCCATGATCCTGGTCGCGAAGTTCGCGAAGGGACCCCGGGTGCCCCCGCAGCTGAGGTCCCCGCCGATCCACTCGGCGAACGTGCACGTCTGAGCGATGTACTCGACGCCCGCCCAGACGTTGCCCTGCTCGTCGACCGCGACGTAGGAGTAGTCGCCCCACCTCGGTCTCGGACCGCCGATCCAGTACCCGCTGAACCCGTCCTGCGGGCCGAGGCCCGCCTGCACGACCCTCACCTTCGAGACCGAGCGGTCGAGCGAGACCTTCGCCACGGCCGCGCTCGGGAAGTGGTCGGGGCCGACCAACGTGAAGGCGAGATAGCCGTGCCCGCTCGCATCGACGCCGACCGAGGGCATGATCAGGTTGTTGCCCTCCACCGCGACGTACTGCTGCACCTGGACCCTGCCCCTGAGCTTGCCGTGCTTGAACGACGGCTCGATCGCGCCGTACAAGATGCCGGCCCGATCCTCGCCACCCACCTCGACGGCGGTGCCGAGCGAGAACCACAGGTCGCCGTCCGCGAACCACGTCCCGAGCATCCGGCCGTCAAGGCTGTCCACGACCGACAGACCCTGCGGAGACGGCGGCGCCCCGAAGGCGCTGAGGCACGGTTCCATGTTCAGGCACTCGCCGAGCGGGAGGTCGCCGGGTCGCTGCGTCGATGGCGGCGGGATCTGATACGGGAGCGTGTTCACCACACGATGGCGGAGCTTGAGCTCGGGATCGGGCGAATCGAGCGACGACGTGTTCGAGAGCGCCCACAGCGTGATCGCGTCGTAGTCGGGGGAGGGATTGCCGGATTCGATCCCGACCATGCCGCTCGCGAAGAACACCGTGCCGTGCTTGAGTTCGGACCAGGCGGTGCCCGGGACGTTCGCGGCGCGAACCGTGAACCCGACCTGGCTCCGCTCCGGCACCTGGAGGCTCGGGAACATCTCGAACGACACGTTCGCCGGGGCCTCGACCAGCGCGGACTTGGACATCGCGTAGAGCTGAGCGCCCATGAACCGCTCGTCGGGATCGAAGAGCGCGTACTCGTTCGTGGTCACGAAGAATCCGTTCGCGTCCAGGCCGAGGTGCGGGTAGTCGCCGAGACAGGGACCGGTGGTGTCGGGCAGCTCCCCCGGGCAGTCGTGATCGACCGTGCCGTTCGACCCGTCGTTCGTCGTGTCGATCCTGAACAGGTCCCACCGGCCGGTCGGATCCTTCGTCCGGCTGACGGCGATGTCGAGGAAGTTCGGCCCGGTGAGTTCGCCGCTCACGGGATCCTGTTCCAGAGTCAGCACCAGGTGGAAGAAGCGCTTCGTCTCCGGGTCGTAGATGCAGGAGGGGTCGGTGAGCACGGGACCCCACCGATCGGTCGCGGGATCGAACAGGGGAGGCAATCCGTAGAAGCGGTTCAGATCCGTGGCCGAGCTCCGGGCGCGGCCCGAGACGTCGAAGGCCCGGATCGTGACGTTGATCGACTCCAGCACGAACCCGTTGCCGACGCATAGCCCCTGGTCGGGCGGCTCGAAGTCCAGACCGGTCGTCACCGCGTTGTCGAACGCGTCGAGCCCGCCGAACTCCGTGAGCAGGCCCGACGGCTGCCCGGCCACGGAGACGCCATCCGTGACGGGTGCCCTCCCGGCCGGGAGCGGAAGCTCGCGGTCACCCTCTTCCCGCTCGAGTTGGAAGATCCGATCGAGCGACAGCCCGGGGATCTGCGGAGCAGACGCGCGGTGCCCGGTGCTCCGGAGGCCGGTCGTCCCACGGAAGACGGCGACACCCCCGGCGCCGTGGGACCCGTCGACCCGGGGTGCGTCACGGGAAGCGGCGACGGCATCGATCCCGGAGGCCGAAACCAACAGGGCGGCGATCGACAGGACGCGGATCAGGGTCGCGCGGCGCGGGCGCATGGAGCACTCCTTACTGACGGGCGAAGCCGAATCGTCGGACCGCCCGGGTCCGTCGGTCAAGTCCCGACCCCGACACGGGCCGGAACGCGAAGGAGCCGGGCGGCGACCCGCCCGGCTCCTCGGTACGTACCGCTGCTCCTACTCCTCGGGGGCGAAGGACCCTCCTCCGAACAGCTCGCGTTCGGCTTCCTCGCGGGTGATGCCCGCGAGGACCGGCTCGCCGGCCGCCTCGGCCTCCGCGATCTCGCGCTGGCGGGCCAGCCAGTACTCCGGGATCGCCTCGGGCTTGATCTTGACCTGCACGTTCCGGTACCGCGCCATGCCGGTGCCCGCCGGGATCAGCTTGCCGATGATCACGTTCTCCTTCAGGCCGAGCAGCCCGTCCGAGCGACCGGCGATGGCCGCCTCGGTGAGCACCCTCGTCGTCTCCTGGAAGGAGGCCGCCGACAGCCACGAGTCCGTGGCCAGCGACGCCTTCGTGATCCCGAGCAGCTGCGGCCGAGCGCTGGCCGGCTGACCGCTGTTCTCGACGGTCTCGCGGTTCGCGGTCTCGAACCGGCGGCGGTCGATCAGGTCACCGGGCAGGAAGTCCGTGTCGCCCGGTTCGATGATCTGCACCTTGCGGAGCATCTGCCGCACGATCAGCTCGATGTGCTTGTCGTGGATCGTGACGCCCTGCGAGCGGTAGACCTGCTGGACCTCCTCGACGAGGTGGTTCTGCAGGGCCTGCACGCCTTCGATCCGCAGCTTCTCGTGGGGGTTCACCGAACCCTCGGTGAGCTGCTGTCCGACCTCGACGGTGTCGCCGTCGCCGACCAGCAGCCGGGCCCGGAACCCGACCTTGTACTGCACCGAGTCGCTGCCGTCCTCCGACGTGACGGTGATCCGTCGCTCCTTCTTGTCCTCGTCATCCTCGATCTGGACGGTGCCGGGGATCTCGGTGATCCACGCCTCGCCCTTGGGACGGCGGGCTTCGAACAGCTCCACGACCCGGGGCAGGCCGTGGGTGATGTCCTCACCCGCGACGCCACCGGTGTGGAACGTCCGCATCGTGAGCTGCGTGCCCGGCTCGCCGATCGACTGCGCGGCCACGATCCCGACCGACTCGCCGATGTCGACGAGCCGCCCGGTCGCGAGCGACCAGCCGTAGCAGAGCCGGCACACGCCGTACTCGGCCTCGCAGGTGGTCGCCGACCGAACGCGGACCGCGTCGACGCCGGCATCGACCAGGCGCTGCGCGCCCGCGTCGTCGAGGAATTCGCCCTTCGAGGCGATCTTCTTGCGGTCGACCTTGACGTCCTCCGCGAGCACCCGCCCATAGAGCGAGGTGTCGAGGTGCTGGTTCTCGACCCGGGTGCCGTTCGGCGTCTCGTACGTGACGGGCACCGGCACCGAACGGTCGGTCCCACAGTCCTCCTCGCGAACGATCAGCTCCTGCGAGACGTCGACCAGACGCCGCGTCAGGTAGCCGGAGTCGGCCGTCCGGAGCGCGGTGTCGGCCAGGCCCTTTCGGGCGCCGTGCGTCGAGATGAAGTACTCGAGCACCGACAGGCCCTCGCGGAAGTTCGACTTGATCGGCCGCGGGATGATCTCGCCCTTCGGGTTGGCCACCAGGCCACGCATGCCCGCGATCTGCCGGATCTGCATGATGTTCCCCCGGGCTCCCGAGTTGGCCATCATGTAGATCGGGTTGGTCTTGCCGAACTGCGCCTCCATCGCGACCTTGACCTCGTCGGTCGCCTGGGTCCAGATCGTGATCAGCTCCTGGCGGCGCTCGTCGTCGGTGATGATGCCCTTGCGGTACTGCGCCTCAACCTTCGACGCCTCCTTCTCGTGGCGATCCAAGATCGCGGCCTTGTCCGGAGGGGTGGTGACGTCCTCGACCCCGATCGTCACGCCGGCCCGCGTCGCGTAGTGGAACCCGACGTTCTTCAGATCGTCGAGGATCTGCTCGACCTGCGCCCGGTCGTAGCGGTGCACGCAGGCGTCGACCAGCTGGCTCACGTCGCTCTTGAGCAGCGGGCGGTCGACGAACTCCTCGGAGTCCGGGAAGCACTGGTTGAAGATCAGCCGGCCGATCGTGGTCTCGACGACCGGGACGCGGTTGCCGTTGGCCGAGGCGTCACCGTCGGCCTCATCCGGGCGCATCTCCGGCGGAAGCGCCTTGCCCGGCAGCCGCACCTTCACGACGTCGTGCAGCCGGACCAGGTGGTGATCCAGGGCCATCATGGCCTCGTTCATCGACCCGAATCGTGGGATGTCCTCGTCGTTCTCGGGACGGTCGGGCTCGATCGTCAGGTAGTAGATCCCGAGCACCATGTCCTGCGTCGGGACCGCGATCGGCCGGCCGTGCGCCGGCGACAAGATGTTGTTGGTCGACAGCATCAGGACCCGGGCCTCGGCCTGCGCCTCCGCGGAGAGCGGGACGTGGACCGCCATCTGGTCGCCGTCGAAGTCGGCGTTGAAGGCCGTGCACACCAGCGGGTGGATCTGGATCGCCTTGCCCTCGACCAGGACCGGCTCGAACGCCTGGATCCCCAGACGGTGGAGGGTCGGCGCCCGGTTCAGCATGACCGGGTGCTCCTTGATGACCTCCTCGAGGACGTCCCAGACCTGCGGACGGGCGCGCTCGACCATGCGCTTGGCGCTCTTGATGTTCTGCGCGAGCGCCTGGTCGACGAGCCGCTTCATCACGAACGGCTTGAACAGCTCGAGCGCCATCTGCTTGGGCAGACCGCACTGGTGCAAGCGGAGCTCCGGGCCGACCACGATCACCGAACGGCCCGAGTAGTCCACGCGCTTGCCGAGCAGGTTCTGGCGGAACCGTCCCTGCTTGCCCTTCAGCATGTCCGACAGCGACTTGAGAGGTCGGTTGCCCGGGCCCGTGACCGGCCGGCCGCGGCGCCCGTTGTCGAACAGCGCGTCGACGGCCTCCTGCAACATGCGCTTCTCGTTGTTGACGATGATCTCGGGCGCCTGCAGGTCGAGCAGCCGCTTCAGCCGGTTGTTCCGGTTGATCACCCGGCGGTACAGGTCGTTCAGGTCCGAGGTCGCGAACCGGCCACCGTCGAGCTGCACCATCGGGCGCAGGTCCGGCGGGATCACCGGCACGGCGTCGAGCACCATGCCCATGGGCGAGTTGCGGCCCTCGGTGAAGTTGGAGACGACCTTCAGGCGCTTGATCGCCTTCAGCCGGCGGGTGCCCTTGCCGGTGGCGATCTGCTCGCGCAGGGACTCGGCCTCCTCCTCCAGCTTGAGGTCCTGGAGGAGGCGCTTGATCGCCTCGGCGCCCATGCCGCCGTCGAAGTAGTCCCCGAACCGCTCGCGGAGCGAACGGTAGACGGCGTCGTCGGCCACGAGCTGCTTGACCGACAGGTTCTTGAACCCGGTGAGCACCTCGTCCAGGTGCTCCGTCTCGCGCTTGGTCTGCTCGGTGATCCGGTCGACGTCGCGCTGGGCCTCACGCCGGGCGGCCGAAAGCTGGGCGCCCTTGGCCCCCTCGCCCTCGAGCTCGCGCAGGCGCTCCTCGAGCTCGGACAGCCGGCCCTTGATCTCGTCGTCGCGCTCGGCCTCGAGCTCGTTCTTCTCCTGCTCGATCTCCTTCTCGATCTCGGGCAGCTCCTTGTGGCGCCGGTCCGTGTCGATGCGCGTGATGACGTAGGCGGCGAAGTAGATGATCCGCTCGAGGTCCTTGGGGGCGATGTCCAGCAGGTAGCCGAGACGGCTCGGGACGCCCTTGAAGTACCAGATGTGCGTGACCGGGGCGGCGAGCTCGATGTGGCCCATCCGGTCGCGGCGGACCTTCGAGCGCGTGATCTCGACCCCGCACCGCTCGCAGATGATGCCCTTGAAGCGCACGCGCTTGTACTTGCCGCAATGGCACTCCCAGTCCCGCGTCGGACCGAAGATCCGCTCGCAGAACAGGCCGTCCTTCTCCGGCTTCAGCGTCCGGTAGTTGATCGTCTCCGGCTTCTTGACCTCGCCGTTGGACCATGCGCGGATCTGATCCGCGGTGGCCAGGCCGATCCGGATCTCATCGAAGAAGTTCACATCCAGCACGTAGGCGGCCTCCTCACGACCTCACCCTGCACCACGAACAACACTTGCTTGTTCCCTCCTGCGTCCCGCCCTGCTGCTCTAGTCGTAGTCGGCGCCGGCCGGCTCCCTGCGGGACAGGTCGATCCCGAGCTCCTCGGCCGCACGGAACACGTCCTCGTCGGTCTCCTTGAGCTCGATCTCCTCGCCCTCGGCCGACCGAACCTCCACGTTCAGACAGAGGGACTGCATCTCCTTGATCAGCACCTTGAAGGATTCGGGGATCCCCGGCTCGGGGATGTTCTCGCCCTTGACGATGGCCTCGTAGACCTTGACCCGGCCGAGCACGTCGTCGGACTTGATCGTCAGCAGCTCCTGCAGCGCGTAGGCGGCGCCGTACGCCTCGAGTGCCCACACCTCCATCTCGCCGAACCGCTGCCCGCCGAACTGCGCCTTCCCGCCGAGCGGCTGCTGCGTGATCATCGAGTACGGACCGGTGGACCGAGCGTGGATCTTGTCGTCCACCAGGTGGAGCAGCTTCAGGATGTAGGCGACCCCGACCGTGACGGGCTCCTCGTACGGCTCGCCGTTGCGGCCGTCGTACAGGACCGCCTTGCCGACATCGTCGACCAGGCGGACCCCGTCCTTGTTGGGGTGCGCGCTGCGGATCGCCTCGAGGATCTCGTGCTCGCGGGCGCCGTCGAACACCGGCGTCGATACGTACACGGGGCCCTCGTGGTCCTGTCCGTCCTTGCGGAACCCGACCAGGCCGGCCCACCCGAGGTGCGCCTCGAGCACCTGCCCGAGGTTCATCCGGGACGGGACGCCGAGCGGGTTCAGGATGATGTCGACGGGGCTCCCGTCGGCGAGGAACGGCATGTCCTCCTCCGGAAGGATCGTCGAGATCACGCCCTTGTTCCCGTGGCGGCCGGCGAGCTTGTCGCCGTCGGAGATCTTTCGCTTCTGCGCCACGTAGACGCGGACCAGCTGGTTGACGCCGGGCGGCAGCTCGTCGCCGTCCTCCCGCGTGAACACGCGGACGCCGATCACCTTGCCGCTCTCGCCGTGCGGCACCTTGAGCGAGGTGTCGCGCACCTCGCGCGCCTTCTCGCCGAAGATCGCGCGGAGCAGCCGCTCTTCGGGCGTGAGCTCGGTCTCGCCCTTGGGCGTGACCTTGCCGACGAGGTAGTCGCCGGGGTTGACCTCCGCGCCGATCCGGACGATCCCGCGCTCGTCGAGGTCCTTCAAGATCTCTTCGGAGACGTTGGGGATGTCGCGGGTGATCTCCTCGGCCCCGAGCTTGGTGTCGCGGGCGTCGACCTCGTGCTCCTCGATGTGGATCGAGGTCAGCACGTCGTCCTTGACCAGCCGCTCGGAGATGATGATCGCGTCCTCGTAGTTGTGGCCCTCCCACGGCATGTACGCCACGATCAGGTTGCGACCGAGCGCGAGCTCGCCCGCCTCCGTCGACGGCCCGTCCGCGATCACCTGGTTGCGAACGACCTTGTCGCCCTCGTTGACCAGCGGCTTCTGGTTGAGCGACGTGCCCTGGTTGGACCGGCGGAACTTCTGGAGCTTGTAGGTCTTCAACGAGCCGGTCCGCTCTCGGACCACGATGTCGTCGGCCGAGACGTCCTCGACGGTCCCCGCCTCCTCGGCGAGCACCACGTCCCCCGCGTCGACGGCGGCGCGGAGCTCCACGCCGGTCCCGACGATCGGGGCCTCCGAACGGAGCAGGGGCACCGCCTGACGCTGCATGTTGGCGCCCATGAGGGCCCGGTTCGCGTCATCGTGCTCGAGGAACGGGATCAGGGCCGCCCCGACCGAGATGATCTGCTTGGGCGAGACGTCCATGTAGTCGACCTCTTCAGGCACGACCGAGTCGACCTCGCCGCCCTTGCGGCGGACCAGCACCGTCGGGTTGGCGTAGCCACCGTCGGGCTTGATCGGCTCGTTGGCCTGCGCGATGACGTGCCGGTCCTCCTCGTCGGCCGAGAGGTAGTCCACCTTGTCGGTGACCTTGCCGGCGGTCACCCGGCGGTACGGGGTCTCGATGAAGCCGAACTGGTTGATGCGCCCGTAGGTCGAGAGCGAACCGATCAGGCCGATGTTCGGGCCCTCCGGCGTCTCGATCGGGCACATCCGACCGTAGTGCGAGGGGTGGACGTCCCGGACCTCGAACCCCGCGCGCTCGCGCGAGAGCCCACCGGGCCCGAGCGCCGACAGCCGACGCTTGTGGGTCAGCCCGGCGAGCGGGTTGGTCTGGTCCATGAACTGTGACAGCTGCGACGTGCCGAAGAACTCCTTGATGCTCGCGACCACCGGACGGATGTTGATCAGCGTCTGGGGCGTGATCGCCTCGACGTCCTGGGTGGTCATCCGCTCGCGGACGACCCGCTCCATGCGCGACAGGCCGATCCGGATCTGGTTCTGGATCAGCTCGCCGACCGAACGCAGCCGCCGGTTCCCGAAGTGGTCGATGTCGTCGGGCTCGAACCCCTCCTCGCCGGCGTGCAGCTTCACGAGGTAGCGGACCGTGCGGAGCATGTCCTCATAGGACAGGATCCCCTTGTACTTGGGCCCGTTCTCGCCCTGCTCGTCCTTCTGGAGCTCGGCCCAGACGCGGAACTTCGGCTGGTCCCACCCCTTCTTGTCGGGGTTGTCGAGCTCGGTCAGCTGCTTGAAGCGCGCCTTGAGCTGGGACTGGAGCACGCCCTGGGCCGCCTCGAGCTTCTTGTTGACCTTGTAGCGACCCACCCGCGCGAGGTCGTAGCGCTTGGGGTTGAAGAACAGGTTCTCCAGGAGCGTGCGGGCGGACTCGGCCGTCGGGGGCTCACCCGGCCGCAGCTTGCGGTAGATGTCCTCGAGCGCCTCCTCGGGGGTCTCGACGTGGTCCTTCTCGAGGGTGTTCTTGATCGACTCGGCGTGGTCGAACAGCGCGAGGATCTCGTCCGCGGACCAGCCGAGCGCCTTGAGCAGGACCGTCACGTTCTGCCGGCGCTTGCGGTCGATCCGGACGCCGACGGTGTCCTTCTTGTCGACGTCGAACTCCAGCCACGCCCCGCGGCTGGGGATGATCTTGGCGATGTAGACGTCCTTGTCGGTGGTCTTGTCCAGCTCCCGGCTGAAGTAGACCCCGGGCGAACGCACGAGCTGGGACACGACCACCCGCTCGGTGCCGTTGATGATGAAGGTGCCGCGCTCGGTCATCATGGGGAAGTCCCCCATGAAGACCTCCTGCTCCTTGATCTCGCCGGTCGTCTTGTTGACGAACATCGCCTCGACGAACAGCGGCGCGGAGAAGGTGGCGTCCTTGTCCTTGCACTCCTCCTCGGTGAACTTCTGGTCCTTGAAGGCGTGCTTGCCGAAATGCAGTTGGAACTGTTCGGTGAAGTCCTCGATCGGAGAGACTTCCTCGAGGACCTCCTTCAGGCCTTCGGCCAGGAGCCAATCGAACGACTCCCGTTGGATGCCAACGAGGTCGGGAAGCGGTAGCGCCTCGTCGAGCTTGGAGAAACTGACACGGTCGCGGACAGGGACGAGCGAGTCAGGCAAGAACGATCCCCCCTAGGGTAGACAACCCTGGAACCAGGGCATGCAGAACGCGGCACGGCAAACGAAGAGTGTAGGTGCGCGGGCGCGCAGCGTCAACCCCCGGGCGGGGACCCGGTCGAAATCGGCCGAAGGTTACCCCCCCTCGGAGCCGAGGTCAACCCTCAGCAAGCCGTCGGATGGCTCGGAGGCTAGCTCCCGTCGGGCCATCTCGAGGAAGCCACGACACCGACGGGCGAGAAGGTCGAGCGGTCGGTCTTCGCGCCGTCCCCGTCGTCCACCATCCCGAGCGCGCGCGCGATGTCGGCGACGGCGCTCCCGAGGGCGATCGCCTGCTCGCTGGAGGCGATCCGCACCCCGCGCCCGGTGAGGACGTGGAAGAACTCCTCCATCAGGGCGCGGTCGTCACCCAGGAGCGATGCCTCCGAGACGTTCAGCGCCCGGGCCAGGCGCTCGAGCGTCTGGATCGAGGGTGCGACATGCCCGTTCTCGTAGCGGCTCAAGCCGTGCCTTCGGGATCCCGGAGATCTCCTCCAGATCCGATTGCGAGTACCCGGCCTTGATCCGTGTCGCGCGGAGTCTCTGTCCGAACGTGCGTTCGTCGGTCATGCGTTCGCCCCCTATCGAAGATGTTGCTCGATGGGGAATCTATCCCTATGCGGAACCCGACCGCAACGCAGCCTTCGGAACCTGGCGATAGCGTGGCGTCGGAAACCTGGCGATGATCCCCGATTCGGCCGTTCGGCCTACTTGATCTCGACGGTAGCGCCGGCGCCCTCGAGCTGCTCCTTGGCCTTGTCGGCGGCTTCCTTGTTGACCTTCTCCAGAACCGGCTTCGGCGCGGAGTCCACGAGGTCCTTGGCTTCCTTGAGGCCGAGGCTCGTGAGGGCCCGCACCTCCTTGATCACCTGGATCTTCTTGTCGCCGGAGCCCGTCAGGACCACGTCGAACTCGGTCTGCTCCTCGGCCTCTTCGGCTCCGCCCCCGGCTGCTCCCGGCGCCGCCATCATCATCGGCGCGGCCGCGGCGGCCTGGACGTCGAAGGTCTCCTCGAACTTCTTCACGAAGTCCGACAGCTCGAGCAGCGTCATCTCCTTGAACTGATCGAGCAGGTCCTCGGCGGTCATCTTGGTCTTGGTCGCCATCGTCTACTCCTTTTCTCCCTCTGGTTCTGCGTCGGGTTCGTCGTTCGTCGCGGCTGCGTCGGGTTCGGTCGTCGGCAGCCGCCTCGTCGTCAGCCGGCTCCGCCCCGGCAGGTTCGGCGTCGGCGAGCCGGCTCGGCGTCGGGAGCTGGCTCGGCCGGTGCCTCCGCCTCTGCAGCGGGCTCGGTCTCGGCAGCGGGCTCGGCCTCGGCAGCGGGCTCGGCCTCGGCAGCGGGCTCGGCGGCGCGGCTCGGCCTCCACGGCCTCGCTCGCCTCACCGGGGAGCTGTTCCTTGTAGGCCTCGAGCACGCCGAGGAACCGACCCTGGATCGCCTGGAACATCGAGGCCGCTCGGGTCATCTCGGCCTTCAGCATCCCCGCGACCTTCGAGAGCATCACCTCGCGCGACTCCAGGGTCGCGAGCGACTGGGCCTCGGCCGCCGAGAGCACCTTGCCGTCGAGGTAGCCGCCCTTGAGCACCAGGGCCGGGAACCTCTTCGCGGCGTCCACGACCTTCTTGGCCGTGGCGACCACGTCACCCTGGACGAACGCGACGGCGGTCGGCCCCTCCAGGAGCGCCTCGAGCTCGGCGACGCCGGCGTCGGCGGCCGCGCGCACCATCAGGGTGTTCTTGACGATCGCGAACCGCGCCTGCTCGGACAAGGCGCGACGGAGCTCGGTGGCGTCGTGGACGGACAGCCCCCGGTACTCGGCCAGGAGCAGGGCCTCGGAATCCTGGATGCGCTCCTTGAGCGCGGCGACCTTCGCGATCTTCTCGGCGTTCGGCATCGACCCTCCACGGAACGAAATAACGCGTCCCCGCAGACAGCGGAGACGCGCTCGAGAGCGATGCGTCTTCGTTCGCCTCGGCAGGTGCCCCGGAGGGATTACGTGCCTGCGCACCCCTGCTGTCTGCGGCGGAGCTCAAGGGTACCGAGCCGCCCGCTCGGGCGACAACGTGTCAGCGAGCGAGCAGCCGTTCGTACAGGTCCGCCGTCGTCCCGGCGATCCGACCGGCCGCATATCGCTCGGCGACATCCTCGCGCGCGGGTTCGTCACGCAGCGCGGCAACGAGCTCACGACGCCAGCTCGTCCCGGACGAACTCTGATCGGGCATCGTGGCAAGCATCGCCTAGGGTTCATCGGTGGCCGCGGAACCGACCCTGAGCCGCGAGATGCGACGATCCGGTGGAGGCGCCCGGCTAGGCGTTCGCGCAGAGCGCGTACACGGTGACAGTCCAGGTAGGGTTGCCCTGGTTCTTTACGGTCGTCACGGTATAAGCGTTGTTCGCGGACGGGTAGGCGCCGGTCACGGTGACCTGTGTCTCGTTGCCGCTCGAGGCGATGACGTAGCCGCCCCCGAAGACCTCCTTGCCGCTCGAGCAGGTCGCCGTGGTCGTCTTGGCAGAGGTGCTGCTCGCGGAGACGACCGTGATGGTCTCCCAGCCGGTCACGCTGCCCACAGTTCCGGCCGGACCCTGTGGTCCGACGGGACCCTGGTTGCCGACCGGACCCTGGTTGCCGACCGGACCCTGGTTGCCGACGGGCCCTGGGGCACCGGTCGCGCCGGTGGCACCGGTTGCGCCCGTGGCACCGACCGGGCCCTGCGGACCGATCGGACCCTGCGGACCGACGGGACCTTGCGTCCCAACCGGACCCGAAGCGCCCGTCGCGCCGGTTGCACCATCGACGCCGTCGTTCCCATCGGCGCCGGTCGCGCCGACCGGACCCTGGGGACCGATCGGACCCTGCGGTCCGACGGGGCCCTGCAGACCCACGGCGCCCGTCGCCCCAGTACCACCATCGGCGCCGGTCGCCCCGGTACCACCATCGGCGCCGGTCGCTCCCGTCACCCCATCGATCCCGGTCGCGCCGGTTGCTCCATCAACGCCGTCCGTCCCGTTGGAACCGTTCGCTCCGTTGGCACCGGGCGCGCCGGTCGCGCCGGTCGGACCTTGAGGCCCCGGAGGGCCCTGAGGCCCAGGGTTCCCGCTCGGTCCCGCGTCGCGGCTCACGCAGCGGGCGAGCTCGACCTGGCCGTCGACCTCTACGAGCGGGTCCTGGTGCTGGATCCGCAGAACCGGTTCGCGTACTACAACCTCGGCCTGATCGACCAGACCCGCGGGGACGACGCCGCCGAGGCCGACCAGTACGAGCAGGCGATCGCGCGTCGCACCGGACTTCACGCCGGCGCTCTTCAACCTCGCGATCATCCGTGCCCGAGCAGGGTTCGACCGACGAGGCGATCGGCCTGTACCGAGCACGTGATCGACGATCGACCGACACCGACGCCCGAGCCCACCTGAACCTCGGGTTCCTCCTGATCGACTTCGGGCGAACGCAAGGAAGGCCAGCGCGAGCTCGACGGAGGCGGTCGAGCTCGACCCGTCCCTCGCCTCGCGGATCCCCGGTGGCGAGCCCGTCGCGGGCGAAGCCACCGGTCCGAGCTAGACACCGGGTCCCGTCCGGCTCGGCGCCTCGCACGTGCTTGCCGCGGCTCGAACGTCGCTCTCGGCGTCGTGCGAACCACCCGGGGAGCAGGGCGAGGCCGACGAGCGTCGCACGCCGAGCGCAGCAGGAGGTCGTAGCGCGGGAACGGCTCGTAGACGAACCGAACCACGTGCTGGCCGGCCGGCACCGTTCGCCCGACGAAGCTCGGCGCGATCATCTCCGGTTCGACCGGGATGCCGTCGACGGTGACCTGCCAGCGCGGGTCGAACGAGGCCTTGAGCATCACCATGGCCGGCCGCTCGGCGATCACGGTCGCGGTCGCCCTCCCGTCCCGCAGATCGACGTCTTCGCTCACGACGGCCCGCCGGCGTGCCGGGGAGGTCGTCGGCGGTCACCGTCGGTTCGGGCGCCGGCTGCCCCTCGAACGCGACGCCGGGGTTCGCGCCCCGGCCCGGGAGATCCGAGCGGAACCAGTTGGCCCCTCGCAGCCCCAGGTTCGTCCGGTCCGCGGTGATCGGCGGGAGGACGTCGACGAGGTCGACGTAGCTCGGGTCCGGCGTCTCCCACAGCACGTGGCGCCCGCGCCCGGCCACCCGCTCCGCCTGGACCGGCGGCTGCCTCTCCTCGTCGAGGATCAGGTACCGCACGTCGAACAGGTCGTAGTGCGACGGGTTCGTATCGGTGAAGCGGTACTCGAACGGCGCCGAGAGCGACCACGTCGGCCGGACGAAACCGACGCCGTCGGTCCCCTGGTTCAGGAGCATGACGTAGACCGGCACCTGACCGACGACGTACGACGACCCCCAGTTGGAACGCATCCCCGCGTAGAACCTGCCCTGCCCACGCTCCTGCGCGATGTCGACCAGGGCGGCGACGTCGGCGCCGTCGGTCGCGTCGGCGACCGCCTGCTCCCCGATCCATTCGGCTCCCTGCGCGGCCCACGCGGTGCGTTCGACGTAGCCGGGTGCGAGGAACGCGAGCGCCGGCGACCGCGAGCGACAGCGATCGCGACGGGTCGGTCGCGGAGGGACGGAACCGAGGGAGCTGCTCCCGCGCGATCCGACCGAGGGTGACCGCGCCGAACCCGGCCAGGTACAGGCCGGCGAGGTGCACCCCGAACACGAACCGTCGCAGGAACAGGTCGCCGGAGCCCGGCAGCAGCCGAAGGACCGGCCCGAGCGTCGGTCGTCCGAAGAACAGGAAGAGCGAGACCAGGAACAGGAACAGCAGCACGCGCGCTCGCTCGTCCCGCCGATACCGCCAGAGGGCGACGACGAGGCCGACCGCTACCAGGATCGTGACCATCGGCGGGCGACCCCGGTCGAACAGCTCCCCGCTCGCGAACCATCCGAGGATCCGGCGCGCACCGAACGAGTCGTAGTAGATCTTCCCGCGCGAGAACTCATCGTTGACGGTCCACAGCCGGTCCGCGAGCAGCGGAACGACCACCCACGCGGCGACGAACAGGCTCCCGAGCCCGACCAGCGCGGCACGGCCGATCCGTCGCAGGAGCTCTCCCCACTTCACGAGCGCGAACACACCCAGGGACAGCAGCGCGAGGTACCCCGTCAGCAGGTGACACGCCACGGTCAGCGCGAGCACGAGCGCGGCGAGCCAGTACGATCTGCCCTTGGCGATCGCTCGCCACGACAGCCCCCACGCGAAGGGCAGCAGCCACATCCCCCAGAGCTGGGTCCAGGTTCCGTAGCCGCGCCAGGCGTAGCTCCCCCACTCGTAGCCGAGCGTGGCTTCGCTCACGATCAGGGGGGAGGCGGCGGCGGCGATCGCGCAGATCCACCGGTCCCATCCGAGGAGCCGGCCTCCCGCGTACACGGCGATCGGCCAGAGCGCCATCCCCAGGTACAACGTCCACGAGAGCGCTCGTTCGCTGCCGACCGCCAGCGCGAGCAACCCCGTCAGGACGTGCGGGAGGCTCTGGTAGTGATGGAACCTCGACGAGCCGAGCGCCAGATCCCGGTACCAGCCGTCGAGCGGCAGATGCCCGTCCTCGACGCGTTCGCTCGCCCACGCGATCATCGACCGGTGCACGGACGCGTCGTTCAGGTTCTGCACCGGCCTGGCCTCGGCCCGCAGGACGACCAGGTTGAACAGGATCACGATCCCGACGACGACGAGCGGCCACCGGGGGGACGACTCGGGGCGGGGTGGTTCGAGATCGCCGGCCGGAGAGGCGTGCTCGCGTTCGGAGATGGATTCGCGCATCCGCCCATGTTGCCATGCCCCCGCCGCGAGCCCGGCGAGCCGACGGAACCCGAACGCGAGAGCGGGCCCGAGGGCCCGCTCGCGATGCTCGACGGGAACCGCTTCTCTACGCCGTCTGGGCGGCCTCCGCGGTGCCCTTGATCCGGTTCGGGTCGATCGGGACGCCGGGACCCATCGTCGTGGAGACGGTGAGCGACTTCACGTACTTGCCCTTCGCGCTCGACGGACGGGCCCGGATGATCTCCTCGACGACCGCCAGGTAGTTCTCGAGCAGCTGCTGCTCGGTGAACGACTTCTTCCCGATGATCATGTGGACGTTGCCGGTGCGGTCGGTCTTGTACTCGACCTTGCCGCCCTTGATGTCCTGCACGGCCTTGGCGATGTCGTTCGTCACGGTCCCGGTCTTCGGGTTCGGCATCAGACCTCGGGGACCGAGCACGCGACCCGCCTTGCCGACCGCGGCCATCATGTCCGGCGTCGCCACCGCGGCGTCGAAGTCGATCGACCCGCCCATCACCTGCTCGACGAGCTCCTCCCCGCCGACGACGTCCGCGCCTGCCTCCTTGGCCTCGGTGGCCTTCGGCCCCTGGGCGAACACGGCCACCCGCACCGACTGGCCCGAGCCGTTCGGCAACGAGACCGTGCCGCGCACGAGCTGGTCCGCCTTGCGCGGATCGACTCCCAGCCGAAACGCGATCTCGACGGTCTCGTCGAACCTCGCGTCGGGGAAGGCCTTGAGCGCCTTGATCGCCTCGCCCGGCGTGTGCTCGCGCTCGCGTTCGGCGAGCGCGGCGGCGTGCTCGTACCGCTTGCCGCCTCCGCTCATGCGCCCACCACCTCCACGCCCATGCTCCGCGCGGTGCCGGCGACGATCTTCATCGCGGCGTCGACGTCGTTGGCGTTCAGGTCGACCATCTTCTGCTCGGCGATCCTGCGGACCTGATCCTGCGTGAGGCTGCCCACCTTCTCGCGGTTCGGCTCGCCCGATCCCTTCTCGACCCCCACGGCCTGCTTGATGAGCTCGGCGGCCGGAGGTTGCTTGGTGATGAACGTGAACGAACGGTCTTCGTAGATCGTGAGCTCGGCCGGGATCACCTGGCCGGCCTGCGCCTGGGTCTGCTCGTTGTACTGCCGGCAGAACTCCATGATGTTCACGCCGTGTTGGCCGAGCGCGGTCCCCACCGGGGGCGCGGGCGTCGCCTGGCCGGCGCGGATCTGGAGCTTGACGACGGCGATCACCTTCTTCTTCGCCATCTTGGGTCACCTCCTGCGGTTCGAACGGCCTTTCGGCCTCCCGCATCGTCGTTGTTCTAGACCTTCGCCACCTGGTCGAAGGACAGTTCGACCGGCGTCTCCCGGTCGAAGATGTTCACGAGCACCTTCAGCTTGCTCTGGTCGAGGTTGATCTCGCTGATCGTCCCGTTGAAGTCGGCGAACGGTCCGGAGATGATCCGCACCACGTCGCCCTCCTCGAACCCGAGCCGGAACTGCGGCTTCACCTCTTCCTTCTTCACCGACAGGATCTTCTCCACCTCGCGACGCGAGAGCGGCGTCGGCTTGCTGCCCGGTGCCCGCCGCGACGAACCCCGTCACGCCGGGCGTGTTGCGGACCACGTACCAGGAGTCGTTGTCGTAGATCATCTTCACGAGGAGGTAGCCGGGGAAGACCTTGCGCTGCACGACCTGCTTCTTGCCGCCCTTGATCTCCATGACGTCTTCCATCGGGATGTGGACGTCGAAGATCTTGTCCTCCATCTGCATCGTGTGGATGCGCGACTCCAGGTTGGTCTTGACCTTGTTCTCGTACCCCGCGTAGGTGTGCACGACGTACCAGTCGCCGGGACCCCTGAACGGATCCCGCCCCACCTTCGCCCGGTTCCTCCGCCGGACCCATCGGCCTGTCGAGCATCCTTCGCCTTCGCGCGCGCTTGCGGCCGGCGCGGCTTCGCGGCGGCTCGGCCTCGGCGGCGGGTTCGGTCTCGGCGGCGGGTTCGGCCTCGGCGGCGGGTTCGGTCTCGCTCGCCTCGGCCTGCTCGACGTCGGCAGCGATCGACTCCACCTCGTCGGCGAGCTCGCCGACGATCGCGGCGTCACTCATCGCTTCGACGGCCGCGGCGTCCTCGACCGCTTCCTCGACGGTCTCCTCGAGCGCCTCCACGATCGCGGCGTCGGCGATCGCCTCCTGCATGTCCGCGTCGGCTGCCGCCTCGGCTCACCGCTTCCTCGAGCTCCGCTCCTTCGAGACCCGAATCGACGGCCTCGGTGACGCGTTCCTCGAAGGTGTCCTCGATCGCGTCGTCGGATGCGGCCTCGACGGCTGCCGCGTCGGCGACCGCTTCGGCGACGGTCTCCTCCAGGGCCGCCTCGATCGCGGCGTCGGCGACCGCCTCCTCGCCGGCGGCCTCCTCGAAGGCCTCGACCAGGCGCTCGGCGGCGGGTCGCGCTCGGATGGCGTGTCGTCGGACGTGTCGCCACGATCCGCGTCGGCGGACGACTCGTCGTTGGGCATCTCGCCGTCCGCGTTCGCGGACGGCTCGGGGGCAGCTTCGTCAGAAGGGTCGATCGGGGATTCGTTCATGGAGTGCGTGCCTTAGCTCGTGAAGACGTTCAGGACCAGCCTCGAGAACAGGACGTCGAGACCGAACACGTACGACGTGAGGACGACGACCGTGACGAGCACGACGATCGTGTACGTCGTGAGTTCCTGACGGGTGGGCCAGATCACCTTCTTCAGCTCCTGACGGACCTCCTTCAGGAACTGGCGGGCGCCCGTGCGCTGCTTCTTCTGCTGGAGCTGCGCCCGACGCGAGGCGGCAGCGGCCTGGGCACGCTCGACCTGGGTGCCCTGACGGCGCTGCGCTCGCTTCATCTGCCTGTTCATCGTGCTCCCTTGCAGGGGCGGAGGGACTCGAACCCCCAACCGCCGGTTTTGGAGACCGGTGCTCTACCAGGTTGAGCTACGCCCCTCCGCGGAACCGGTCCTGCCGGAAGGCGGGGACTCGGCTGCCAAGTATAGGGCGGCCCCGAAGGTGCGGCAAAGGTCGGCCGTGCGGCCGCCCGGCTTCTCAGGTCGCGCAGGTCAGTCGCGAGGATCGGTCCGTAGTGGGAGCCCGAGGCGCCAGCCACGGAGCCCCGAGGTCGTCGACGGTGTCGCTCGAGCGTCGCGATCCGAAGAACCCCGGCGAGTTACCGAACTGAGTGAGGGTGCCCGCCGCGGAGCCTGGCCTGACGCCCGGCTGAGGACAGGGCGGACCGGTCGCTCCGACCCTCGGAACGTGCCTGACGGGAGATGCCCGATGTGCGTGATGTTGCAACCGGCCTCTCCTACACTTTTGCGGACGCGCCGCGCCGGCCCCGGAATGCGAGCGCCCACATGCAGCATCGGGATCCTTCCCCACCGCCCGGTGACCGGGCGAGGCGACGTAGCCTCTTCGGAGGCCGGACCGAACCCACCCCTGCGCCGCCCCCGACGGCGGGGCTCACGCCGTCGGCCGCCGAGCGGACCGAGCTGGTCATCACCGCCTACCAGGAGATGATCCAGGAGCAGCTCGACGAGGGACTTCGGTCGATCCAGCACACCGCCAACTCGCTGATGCACGAGATCGCCGGCGAGGTCTGGCGGAGCGCCGGCGGCGACAAGGAGGCCGTCGCTTCGACGATCTTGAAGGAGCTCTCCCGCGACCAGGCGATCCGAGCACTGATCGCGCACTCGGACGAGCGGTTCCAGGCCCTCGCGTCCCGGACGGGTCGGCTCGAGGACACGATGAACATGCTGGCCGAATCCGTCCGCTCCGCTCGCGAGCAGATCTCCCGCAGCGCGGACGCGCTCGAGTCCGGCGCCGGAGGCGGCGGCGGAGGTTCGCCGCTCGGCGTCGGTCAGATCCGCGCCCAGATCGACGAGGTCAGCCGCCAGGTGGCCGCGGCGTTCAAGACGCTCGCCGATCGCGACCAGGAGATCGTCGAGACCCTCCAGGTCCGGATCCGTGAGCACGGCGAGCTCATCACCCAGGAGACCGCGCGGATCTCCCAGGCGATGCAGGAGTACGTGTCGCAGGGCGTCGAGGCGATGGGCGGCTGGCCGGGAGCGCGGACTCCAGCATGCAGGCGATGTCGGCCCACGACGGGGAGACGGATGCGACCGTCCGCTCGGTGGATCAGCAGATCTCCGAGCTCGCCGAGCAGCTGCAGCTCCTGTACGACCGGACCGGGATCGCGATGACCTCGCTCCACGAATCCGTGACGTTCCTCGGCGACCGGATGGGGGTCGAGACGCGAGAGCGGCTCGAGGAGATGAACCGCGCGTTCGAGGCCAGGGTCATCGGGCTCGCGAACCTCGTCCGTTCGGACTCCGAGGCGCTGCGCCGGGAGCTGGTCCCCACCGCCGAGGCCCACGACGAGACGATCGCGCGGATGCTGGACGAGCGGCTCACCCCGGTCACCGAGACGCTTGGCCGACTCGGTCGCGACCACGATCCAGGCCAAGCTCGAGGAATCGATGGCGGCCTTGGCCGCGCGGACCGACGAGCAGACCCAGCTGATCGACGCCCGGACCGGCGAGACCGTGTCGGCGATCGACCGGAACATCATCCGGATGGTCGATGCGCTCGACGAGCATTTCGAGCGGCTCGGGGCCGGCGTGGGCGACCGCGCCGCCAGCGCCGCGGAGCTCGCGATCGGCGCGCGCTTCGACGACGTGCTCGCGCGCCTGCACGCGGCCGCCTCGGTGATCGAACGCGAGAACGCCGAGACGCGCGGTGCGATCGAGCAGACGTGGAGCCACCTGGACGAGACGCGGAGCGCCCTGGACACACGGTTCGTGGCCCTGGCCAAGCTCGTGCGTTCGGACAGCGAGACGCTCGCGGGGCAGATCGTGGCGGATCAGGACGTCACGAAGCAGGCGCTCCGAGCGATGAAGGAGCTCCAGGCGAGCCTGCCCGCCGAGGTGATCCAGATGGTCGAGCAGCGGTTCGGCTCGCTCGCCGAGTCGATCGAGCGCTCGAACGAGATGCTCGCGGCGCGGATCGACCGGATGGCGGACACGATCGGCCAGCGCCAGAACGACGACATCCAGATCGTGATCGATCGCATGGGCGACGCGATGCACGCGCTCGCGAGCCTCGGGAAGGAACCGGGGTCGCACGCGTCGGGGTCGCGGATCGAGATCGACTGACGGGCCGACGCCGGCTCGGACCGAACGCTCAGTCCAGTCGGACCTCGGCCTCGCTCTTGCGGATCGGCCAGATGTCCGCGCCGTCGCGTTCGACCCGGACCCAGACGTCGAGCACGGCCGTGCGGGTCTGCGGATCCAGCGACCGAACCCGGCCGCCGCATTCGATCGATTCGTCGACGAACACGGGGGCGCGGAAATGGACAAGGAGACGGAGCAGTGCGGCGGGATCGCCCAGCCAGTCGACGAGCCAGGAGGTGAGGGTGCCCATCGTGTACATGCCGTGGGCGATCGACGCGGGGGAAGCCCGCGGCGCGCGCGACCTCGTCGTCCTGGTGGAGCGGGTTCTGGTCGCCCGATGCGTCGGCGTACGACTTGACGTCCTCCCGGGTGACCAGGCGCGAGGACGGCGGAAGGTCCTGCCCCACCTGGAGGTCGTCGAACCGAACGCTCACGCGTCGCCCCGGACGATCAGCGTGGACCGTCCCGACGCAACGAGCTCGCCGGCCTCGTCCCGGACCTCGGTGCCAAGGACCAGGAAGCGCATGCCGCCCTTGTCCCGGACGCTCTCGATCGTCGCGGACGCGGTCAGGGTCTCGCCCACCACGACGGGCCGCGACCACCGGTACTCCTGTTCCCCGTGCAGCACACGGGACAGATCGATCCCGAGCCGTGGATCGGAGACCACGTGGTCCAGCCCGGCCGCGATCTCGGGCACGGTCACGATCGTGGGCGGCACGCCCGGCCCCCGATGCCCGACGGCGTCGGCGAACGCTCGCACGCGTGCCTCGTCGACCTCGAACCGCACCGGCGGGTACGTGCTCCCCTCGACGTCGGGGCTCAACGTCACGACGCAACCCGACGTTCGGCCGACACGCTTGTGGGGCGCACGGCCGTCTCCCGGCCGACCGATTCACACGGCGTCGACACACTGCGAACGTACCGACCGTGCGGGGGCACAGCAAGTCGGCAGCGTTGCGCGAGAACGATCGCGCGAGCTTCCGTGACTCGGGACCAAGGGGGACCTACGATCGACGAGCCCATGGCCGGTAACGGGAACGGATCCGGGACCGGGAACGGGAAGGCCAACGGGGCTGCCCGCAAACCCATCACGGTCCTCATCGTCGACGACGAGCGCACGTTCGGCGAGGCACTCGAGGTCGCCCTCGATCGGGAGAAGGATCTCCGCGTCGTCCACGTCGCGACGGATGGTCCCGACGCGGTCGCGTCCGCGACCGAGTTCCATCCCGATGTCGTGCTGATGGACGTCTCGATGCCGGGGATGAACGGGCTCGAGGCGACGAGGCGGATCAAGCAGAGCGACCCCGAGGCCGCCGTCGTGATCCTGTCGGGCAACGACGACGAGTACATGCTCGCTCGCGCGGTGCAGGCGGGCGCGGCAGGTCTGCTCCGCAAGACCCAGGCGGTGGGCGACGTCGCCTCGACCGTGCGGCGTGTGCATCGGGGCGAGGCGATCCACGACGAGGTCGAGGTCGAGCGCGCGCAGCGGCGGCTCCGCCACCGGCGGGACGTCGACGGGGACGTCAAGGGCCGGCTCGAACGCCTCACCCCGCGCGAGATCCAGATCCTCGAAGCGATGGCGGCCGGCCGTCAGCCCGAGGAGATCGCGGCGGAGCTCGGCATGAGCCCGAACACGCTCCGCACCCACACCCAGAACGTGCTGACCAAGCTCCGGGTGCATTCGAAGATGGAGGCGCTCGTGCTCGCGATCCGCCACGGCAAGGTGGCGACGGTCGACCTCACCGAGATCGTCTGAAGCGGTTCCTAGCGCGTCTCGCGGTGGAGCGTGTGTCGACGCTCCCAGCGGCAGTACTTCCGCAGCTCGATCCGGTCCCGGTCGTTGACCCGGTTCTTCACGGTGACGTAGTTCCGTCGCTTGCACTCGGTGCACGCGAGGGTGATCGTCGGTCTGTTGTCGCCCTTGGCCATCTCGTGGTCCTCCGACCCGTTCCGTGTCCTGACGTGTTCCTTGCCCGCTCCGGGAAGTCCCAGGGGGCTCACTCGTAGCGGGGGCGGGAATCGAACCCGCGACACAGCGATTATGAGCCGCTTGCTCTGCCTCTGAGCTACCCCGCCCCGGTGACGAGCAGTTTACCGGCCGGCGCCACCCTCGCCACCTGACCTGCGGTTTCGTCGCGCGATCCCGCGGCGGTCCGAGCCGGAGAGGGGACTCGAACCCCTGACCCCCTCCTTACCATGGAGGTGCTCTGCCGACTGAGCTACTCCGGCGTGCTGCACGGCGCGGGCCATGATACCGACAGACCATCCCCAACCCTCCGGAACCCGTGGGACGATGGACGCGTGCGGCTCGTCCTCCCTGATGCTGCTCGTCGCCGTCGCATGCGGATCCGGCGGACGCGTCGGACCCGAACGCGACGGCCGCGCTCTCGATCCGGACCGAGGACGGCACGGTGTCGCTGGACGTCCAGGTCGCCGACACAGCCGCCGAGCGATCGATGGGTCTGATGGGGCGCGAGAGCCTGTCCCCCTACGACGGGATGGCGTTCGTGTGGGAGGAGCCGGTCGTGAGCTCGTTCTGGATGAAGGACACCCTGATCCCGCTCTCGATCGCGTTCTGGGACGACGCCGGCCGGATCATCTCGATCCTCGACATGGAGCCGTGCACCGCGGACCCCTGTCCCTCGTACGGACCGGAAGGACCGTTCGTCGGTGCGGTGGAGGTCGACCGTGGAGCGCTGGCGACGCACGGCGTCGCCGTCGGGGACCGGGTCGAGCTCGAGGTGGCGGACGCATGAGCGAGGGATGCCTCCTGTGCCGCGCCGAGCGGGTGACCGAGTGGCACTTCGAGGACGAGGAGTGCTGGGTCACCGACTGCATGGTGTGCCGAACGCCGATGATCGTCTGGCGACCTCACGGACTTCCCGAACCCGAGCTCGAGCGCCGGCTCCTTGAGCACCTCGAGCGGATCGCGGCCGAGCGCTACCCCGACGGCTTCTGGATCGACCCCGAGCGACGGCGGATCCCCGATCACTGGCACGCGCACGCCCGACCCACGGAGGGCTTCTTCGATCCCGCCAGCGACCTCTTCGGCCGCTTCGGCTGAGCCGCACCAGCCCGAACGACGGCTTCCCAGGTCCCGGCGTGGGCGGTGGGCACGCGCCGGCGGTCGTAAAGGAGCCCGACATCTCGTCGCCCGAGAGGGTCCCGGGAACGAGATCTCCTGTCGCCTCGAACGCAACCGGTTGATCCCATGCCGATCGTCACCGTCCCGTTCGTTACACACGTCGATCGTTGGATCTGCATCGTGCCTGGAATCCTCCGCTCGTGGGCTCGATCTCCATCGAGAAGGCTCCGAAGTCGGGGAACCGCGTTGCCCCGCGGCCCTCAGACCCCCACGATCACCTCGGCTCGGTCGGGCCGTTGCTGCTGGGGTGGTGACGCGGGCCGGCGGGCCGTGGACGCCGCCGGGGGTGCGGGCGAGGGTAGCCACCCGCAGGGAGAGCGAGAGAAGAGAGAGAGAGAGAGAGAGGAGAAAAAAAAAAAAAAAAAAAAAAAAAAAAAAAAAAAAAAAAAAAAAAAAAAAAAAAAAAAAAAAAAAAAAAAAAGAAGAAGAGAGAGAAGAGAGAAAGGAGGAGAAGAGAAAAAAAAAAAAAAAAAAAAAAAAAAACGGAAAACCGCACCGCCGGACGACGAGCCGCCAAACCGGCGAGGCGGCGAGCACGACGAGGTTTCCAGGCCCCGGACACCTCGCCCGAGAGGGTGCCGGTGAACGAGATCTCCTGTTCCGCCTCGACCACGCCGACCGTGATCTGATCCCCATCCAGCCCGATCGTCACCGTCCCGTTCGTTACACACGTCGATCGTTGGATCTGCATCGTGCCTGCGAATCCTCCGCTCGTGGGCTCGATCTCCATCGAGAAGGCTCCGAAGTCGGGGAACCGCTTGTTGCCCCGCGTGCCCTCCCAGACCCCCACGATCACCTCGGCTCCGGTCGGGCCCGTTGCTGCTGGGGTGGTGACCGCGGGCTCGGTCGGGCCCGTGGACGCCGCCTCGGTGGGTCCCGTCGCGCCCCCGCTGATGTCGGTTTAGCCCACCTCGCAGGCCGAGAGCGAGACGAAGCGAGAAGCACGCGAGTGCGATGGAGACGAGGCGCATCCGCGACGTACGGGTCGAACAAGTCAGTCGCGTGGTCCCCTCCGTCCGTGAACTCGACCGCTCGTGATCACTGGTGGGGTGTCCTCAGAACTCTCCGACCAGGCGAATCGTAGCCCACCAGGAGAGTACCCACAGGTTTCGGGTGTTCGGCTCGCTCAGTCCTCCTGTTTCTGGGCCTGCAGTTCAGCGATCTGGGCACGAGCTGCCGCGACGAGCTCTGCGTTGGTGTTCGCATGGCCAGCGAGACCCCATCCGCCGTCAGGCGCCTCGGTCAGAAGGACCCAGGTGCGGTCGGCGAGCGAGGATCACCGGCCGCGTCTGCAACGAGGGCGGTGAGTCGGCTCACCACGGCGAGCTGCTTGTCACGATCGAGGGCACCGGCGTTCGTGAGGACTTGGACGCGAACATAGGTGCTGTCTCCGTCGACGTTCGACAAGCCGACGAGGGAAGCTCGTGCACGAAGGCGGCCGTGTTCTTCCGGAACATCGGGATGTCCGGCACCTCCTCGATCGTCATGAGTTCGGTCGCCAGGTTCTTGGCCAAGGCATGAGTGGTCGCCGAACGTGCCTGCGGCCGCGTAGACATCGATCATGGGCATGGAGTCTCCGTTCCTTTCCGGAGCGAGCAGCTCCCTCGGCGGCTCGAAGGCTGGCGGCACGACGGCCTTCTGATGAGGCTAGCAGCGACTTCCGGATGCGCGATGAGCCGAAGTGCCGTCGGACGCCTTACGAGATGCGGCTCGCGAGCTGGTCCGCGACTTCACGTCGAGCTTGCGGAACGCCTTCCGCAGGTGGTACTCGACGGTGCTCGGGCTGATGAACAGCTGCGCGGCGATCTCTCGGTTCGTGTGCCCTTGGGCCGCGAGGCGGGAGATCTGCGCCTCCTGCGGGGTGAGCTGGTCGACGGTGTCCACGGTCCGTTTGCGAGCGTGTTCCCCGGTCGCCCGCAGCTCGACCTGGGCCCGCTCGGCGAACGCCTCCATGCCGGAGTCGGCGAAGAAGTCGTGCGCCGATCCGCAACTGTTCGCGTGCGTCGAGCCGGCGGCGTTCACGTCGCAGCCATTCGCCGTAGAGCAGATGAGCTCGGGCGAGGTCCACACGGAGGCGCGTCGGTTCGAGACGGTCGATCGCCTCGCGGTAGAGCGCCTCGGCCTCGTCCCCGTGCAGCCAGCAGCGCTCGCGAGCGCGCTTCGACGCCGAGCGCCCACGGCGTGCCGCTCGCGCCCGTCGATGCCGCCAGGATCTCGAGGGCCTCAGCGGCACGCTCGCTCCGATCGCTGCGGCTGGCCGCCTCGATCAGCTCGACCAACGCGAAGTTCGAGAACCACAGCTCGTGTGGGTCCTCGCTCGCCTGCTCGGCGGCCGCGAAGGCATCCTCGTATCGCGCGAGACCGTTGCAGAGCAGAGCGGTCGCCCACAGCGACACCGTGAGTCCCATCCCCTCGCCGCGCCGAAGGAAGTCCTCGGTCGATCGTCGCGACGGATCGCTCGAGCTCGTCCTCGCGACCGCGGAACGCTGCGACCGTGAGCACTCCGTACGGCGGCACGATGCGACCGTCGGTCGCCTCGGCGAGCGCGTTCGCTTCGTCGATGAGCGACGCGGCCGCCGCGACGTCGCCGCCGAACAGGCACACGCCGACACGGGTGCTGAGGGCGAAGGGAAGTTCGGCAAGCGCGCCGGCCGCCCGCGCGGCTCGGATCTGGCGCATCGTGAGCGAGTCCCAGGCCTCGTAGTCCCAGATGAAGCCGGCGGCCCGGCCCGCCAGCCACCCCCACCAGCGCTGACCGTCATCCGCTCCGATGTCTCCGCTCCCGAAGGCGCGCAACGCCTCTCGCACGGCCGGCGTTCCGGTCGCCGGACCTTCCGTGATCATCCGGGCCAATCCATCGAGCAGCAGATCCGTCGCGGCGGGCGGCGACGCGGGCTGGGGCAGGGCTCGCGACCGCGGCCGCGACCTCGCGTGCACCACATCGACCCGCCAAGCGACCGGCGAACAGGGCGGCGGAGAGGGCGTCGAGATAGATCTCTCGGGCCCGTCGAGGGTCGAACGGCTCGAAGGCCGTGCGCGGCGGTGAGCAGCAGCTGTCGGGCGCCTCGTTCCCGCGATCCGCCGCGAACGAGATCCGCGCCCGCAGGAGATCGACCTCGGCTTGCTGAGAGGCCGTCCAGCGGGCCCACCTCCGCGTTCGACAGCCAGCCTGAGCGCGTCGTCGAACGCGCCCGCCTGGTGCTTCGCTTGAGCAGCGGCGAGGGCGCGAGCAGCGCGACGCGCGGGGTCGAGCGTCAACACCGACGCGCGCTCGAGGAAGGCGGCCGCGGCGGCCGAATCCGCCGCGCGCCTGCGCTCGCGCCGCCGAACGCTCGAGCTCCGCGGCGATGTCCTCGTCGGGCATCGACGTCGCCTGCGCCCGGTGCCAGGCGCGGCGATCGGGGTCCGTCTCGCGGATCGGTCGCGTCGGCGAGAGCACGATGCGACCTCGTTCCGCTCATCGGCGTGTGGCTGACCCGTAGACGGCCGAACGGGCCAACGGATGGCGGAACGACGACACCGGCACTGCAGATCGAGCACGCCGTCCGATTCCGAGCGCTCGCGCCGCCGACTCGTGGATCCCGAGCCGCCCCGCCGCCCGAGACACGAGCGCGAGATCGCCCGTCGGGTCGGCCGCCGCGAGGAGCAACAAGCGCCGAGCATCCGGTCGGCAGCGTCGCCAGCCGGCGCGCGAAGTGCTCCTCGATCTGCGCGGACAGCGGCACCGCTGCCGGCAGACCGAAGCCACCCGCGAGCTGCGCGGGTGTCATCCCGCGCGGGCAGCTCGAGCAGCGCGAGCGGGTTCCCGCGCGTCTCCAGGCCACGATGCGCTCGAGCACTCGCTCATCGACGCGAGCGGGCAGCACGGACTCCAGCAGGACCCGGGCATCACGCTGTCCCAAGGGCCCGACGTGGACCTCGGGGAAGCCGCCAAGCGCGGCGCCTCGCTCGCGGGCCGCGAACAGGAGCACGATCCTCTCCGCGAGGAGCCGGCGCGCGAGGAACGCGAGCGCGCGAGCCGACGCATCGGTCCAGCCACTGCGCGTCGTCGACGAGGCAGAGCAGCGGGCGCTCCTCGGCCGCCTCCGACAACAGACCGAGCACCGCGAGCCCGACGAGGAACGGATCGGGCGCCGGTCCCGCGCTGAGCCCGAACGCGACGTTGAGCGCGTCGCGCTGCGGATCGGGCAGGCGCTCGGTCAGATCGAGGATCGGTGCACAGAGCTGCTGCAAGCGCCGCGTACGGGCAGCTCCATCTCTCCCTCGACCCCGGCGGTGCGGACGACCCTGAAGTCGTCTGCCGTCCTCGACCGCGTAGCTCCAGCAAGGCGGTCTTGCCCACACCGGGCTCTCCGTGCAGCACCAACGCCCCGCCGTGCCCCGCCCGCGCGCCCTCCAGGAGCCGCTCGAGCACCTCGCGCTCGCGTTCCCGGCCGAGCAGCCGCGGTCCGACCAGCCTCGTGACCATCATCAGGCACGATAACCGCGCTCAGTCGCTTCCGTCGTGACGCGACTCGAACGCGCGAGGAACCGCTGGGGCCCGGACTACGGATTTCCGGGATTCGATCAGCGCACGTCCTCGAGCGACGATCCCGTCAACGGTCGACCGGCCGACAAGAAGGAGGCGGAAGCGGCATGAGCCAGACGCTCACGATCGACCAGCGGATCGAGGTCCCTCGGAGGTTCGTCGCCGAGGTCTTCAACGGGCACGACCCGGAGCGGGCGCGGGACTTCTTCACGCGCCGACGTCGTCTGGCACGGCCCCTCGATCGCAGACCGTGACCGGCGTGGACAGCATCGTGCCCCTCCTCGGCGCCTTCATCGGCGCCGCTGACGGACATCAAGGCCGAGGAGCAGGACGTGATCGCGAGCGGCGACCTCGTCGCGCTGCGACTCGTCGTCACCGCCACGCAGACCGGCGACCTGCTCGGGATCCCGGCGAGCGGGCGCGACGTCCGGTGGGACGCCGTCGACATCTACCGGGTCAACGACGACGGCAAGATCAGCGAGCAGTGGGCGTTCGAGGACATGGCGGCGATCGGCAGCCAGCTCGGCGCCTTCTCCCTCCCCTGGGCGAACTGACCACGTCGAACGAAGGAGCGATCGATGAGCACCTCGGACACGACAACTGCCGGCAACGTCGGGACCGGCCGACGCCCTGCCGGACTACGCGCCCGTCCCGCCCTCGGCGTTCGGCCCGGCTCTCAACGAGCAGGGCTACTACGTCGGACGCGTCGAGCGGAACCTCTACTGGGTCACCGACGGCGTCTACCAGGCCGCGTTCCTGACGACGTCGGACGGCGTCGTCCTCTTCGATGCCCCGCCGAGCATCGGGCACAACCTCCAGCGAGCGATCGACGAGATCGCCCAGGCCAACGGCGTGAGCAACAAGGTGACGCTACCTGGTCCACACCCACCATCACGCGGACCACGCCGGCGCGTCCTCGCTGTTCGGCAAGGACGTCGTGCGGATCGGGCACGAGGAGACGCGGCGGCTCCTGCTCCGGGACGACGACCCGGCCCGACCGGCACCGGAGGAGACGTTCAGCGACCGCCGGACCCTGGAGATCGGCGGCGAGCGGATCGAGCTCGCGTGGCACGGCGCCAACCACACGCCCGACAACAGCATCATCCACTTTCCCGAGCACGACGCGCTGATGATGGTCGACATCGTGAACGTGGGCTGGGTGCCCGTCTACGTCGTCAACCTGTCCGACGACATCCCGGGCTACCTGGCGATGCCGGCCACGGCCCTGACCTACCCGTGGAAGACCCTCATCAGCGGCCACCTGGGCCGGCTCGGCACGCGCGACGACGTCATCGCTGCACCAGCAGTACATGGCGGACCTCGAGGCCAGCGCGAAGACTGCCCTCGCCACCGTCGATCCGACGCCCTACTTCCAGAAGTACGGCGCGGTCGGGAACATGTGGGGCGCCGTGAAGGCCTACCTGGACGCGGTGGGCGAGGCGACGGCCGCGCCCGTCATCGAGAAGTACACGGGCGTGCTCGCGGCCGCGGACGTGTTCACCCCGGACGTCGCGTTCTGGCTGATGGAGTCGATGCGGCTCAACCGCGGGATCGGCCTGCAGGTGCACCCATGAGCGCCGTCGAGACCGCCGCAACCGAAGGGAGATCCTCGGTGAGCATCGAGCAGCGACAGACCCTCGACGCGATCCTGCGACAGTCGGCCTTCCCCGCCGACAGCGACGTCGAGCGAGCAACGGCGACTCCTGAAAGAGCTGCTGTCGGCGCAGCCGCTGCCTGCCGAGGTGACCGTGACCGCAGCCGCGCTGGGCGGCGTCCCGACCGCCGAGATCACGGTCGACGGGATCGAACCTCGCCACGTCGTTCTGTACTTCCACGGCGGCGTGTACGTGCTGGGGGACGCCTTCCTCGCCGCCGACCTGGCCTCGCAGGTCGGCCGGCGGACGGACGCCAAGGTCATCTCCGTCGACTACCGGCTCGGCCCCGAGCACCCGTATCCGGCAGCGGTCGACGACGCTCTTGCGGCGTACGAAGCCCTCCTCGACGAGCGGCATCGCCCCTTCGGACATCGCCTTCGCGGGAGAGTCCGCCGGCGGCGGACTCGCCGTCGCCACCCTGGTCAACGCCCGCGATCACGGGCTGCCCCTGCCGGCCGCGGCCTTCGTCATGTCGCCGTATGTCGATCTCACCCTGGCCGGGACGACGATGGAAACCAAGCGCGAGGTCGACCCGCTGCTGAGCCTCGAAGCACTCCAAGCCCGGGTCACCGACTACACGGCGGGACGCGACGCCGGCTCTCGGCCTGATCAGCCCCGTCTTCGCCGACCTGTCCGGCCTGCCGCCGCTGATCATCCAGGCCGGGAACGCACGAGGTTCTCCTCGACGACGCCGCTCCGCCTCGCGCGGTCAAGCCGCCACCGCCGACGTCGAGGTCACCCTCGACATCACCCCGGGGGTGCCCCACGTCTTCCAGGCCTATCACCCGATCCTCGACGAAGCGGTCGCGGCGCTGGACAGAGCCGGACGGTTCCTGTCGGCGCATCTTGCGGCACGTGCGGCGACGACGTCCGGGCGACGACGGGAGCGTGACATGGCGGATAACTGGAACGATACGACCATCGCGGAGTTCCGCGCCAACGAGGGACGCGTCGGCGGCTACCTTCGAAGGCGCTCCCCTGGTCCTCGTCCATCACCGCGGCCGCACGAGCGGACGCGACTACGTCAACCCGACGATGTACCTGCCACGACGACGACCCCGGCACCGATCTACGTGTTCGCAACCAAGGGCGGCGCCCCAACGAACCCGGACTGGTACTACAACCTCATCGCCGCCGGTGAGGGCAGCGTCGAGCGGGGCACGGACACGTATCCGGTGACCGTCCGCGAACTGACCGGCAAGGAGCGGGACCGCATCTACGATGAGCAGGCCCGGCGCTACCCCGGCTTCGCCGAAGTCGGCGAACCGCCGGCGTGCGGACGCGGTACTCGCGCTGCGACGTTCCGAGCAAACCGCTTGGTGGGAGGAGGAGGATTCGAACCTCCGTAGGCTTAGCCGGCGATTTTACAGACCGCTCCCTTTGGCCGCTCGGGCATCCTCCCGTGCGCGGAAGGATAGCAACGGAGCTTCGGCACCTCCACGGTAGGATTGCCGCATGGCCAAGCAGGACTTCTCGTTCGACATCGTCTCCGAGGTCTCGATGCCCGAGGTCGCCAACGCCGTCGACCAGGCCCGACGCGAGATCGCGCAGCGGTTCGACTTCAAGGACACCGGGACGAGCCTCAGCCAGGACGACCAGCTGATCGAGGTCCGCTCCTCCACGGAGGACCGGCTCAAGGCCGCGGTCGAGGTCCTGAAGGAGAAGGCCGTCAAGCGCCAGGTCTCGCTCAAGGCGCTGCACTTCGGGCCGGTCCAGCCGGCCGCGAAGGGCGCCTCACGACAGACGATCAACCTGAACGTCGGGATCTCGGAGGAGAAGGCGCGCGAGCTGGTGAAGTTCGTGAAGGGCCTCAAGGTCAAGGTCCAGAGCCATGTCCAGGGCGATCAGGTCAGGATCACGGGCAAGTCCAAGGACGATCTCCAGGTCGTGATGAAGGCCGTGAAGGACCACGACTTCGACGTCCCGCTGCAGTTCGTGAACTTCCGCCCCTAGCCCGGGCGGCCGCACGCTCGTCTGCCTCCGGCGGTCCGGCTGGGGTAGATTGGCGCACCCAACGGGAGGTGGAGCGTGACCGACGTCGAACGTCTGAAGGCCAAAGCCGCCGAGATCGCCGAGCGCGAGGGGCGCAAGCTCCTGGACCGGACCCCGGGGTCCGAGACCCTGCACGAGCGGGCCGTCCGCAGCCTCCCCAACGGCGTCGCGTCGAACTTCCAGGCGGGCGACCCCTACCCGACGTACCTGCGGCGCGGGCAAGGCTCGAAGGTCTGGGACGTCGACGGCAACGAGTACGTCGACTTCCACGGCGGCTTCGGGGTCAACGTCGTGGGGCACGCGCACCCGAAGATCGTCGAGGCGATCCGCGCCGTCGCCGACCAGGGCATCCACTTCGCCGTCACCACCGAGACCACGGTCGCGCTCGCGGAGGCGATCTGCGAACGGTTCCAGCTCGAGCAGATGCGGTTCGTGAACTCCGGGACCGAGGCCACGATGGACGCGATCCGCGTGGCCCGGGCGGCGACCGGCCGGGACACGATCGTGAAGATGGAGGGCTCGTACCACGGTCACCACGACTCCGTCCTGTTCTCCGTCGTGCCCGAGGCCGACGTGCTCGACATGCGGTTCAACGTCGGCAGCCCCGACCAGGGCTGGTACACGACGGAGCCCACCTCCAAGGGCATCCCGAAGGTCCTGACCGACACGGTGATCATCGTCCCGTTCAACGACGCGGCCGCGGTGGAGCAGGCGTTCGCCGACAAGCCCGGCGAGATCGCCGCCCTGATCCTCGAACCCGTGATGATGAACATCGGCCTCGTCGTGCCGCAGCCGGGCTACCTGCAGGCCCTCCGGGACATCTGCGAGCGCAACGGCGCCGCGCTGATCTACGACGAGGTCAAGTGCGGCGGGACGATCGCCTACGGCGGCACCACCGAGCGCTACGGCGTCCGTCCCGCATCTGGCCGCGTACGCGAAGGCGATCGGCGGCGGCGTCACGATCGGCGCGTTCGGCGGCGAGGCGCGCTTCATGGAGTGGGTCACCAAGGGTGCGGCGCAGCAGGGGACGTTCAACGGCAACCCGCTCTCGTCGGCGGCGGGTCTCGCGGCCCTGACGCAGGTCCTCACGAAGGACGCGTACGACCACCTCGGCAAGCTCGGCACGATGCTCGCCGAGGGCTGCCAGCGCGCGATCGACGAGCACGACCTCCCGGCCCACACGATGGACCTGGGCGCGAAGGGCTGCGTGTCGTACCGCAAGGAACCCCTCGTCAACTACCGCGACTTCCTCGAGACGATCCCGGAGCTGTTCTACGCGTCGTTCACCTGGATGGTGAACCGAGGCATCTTCATGACGCCCGGCGACGAGGAGCAGTGGACGATCTCCGTGCAGCACACCGAGGAGGACGTCCAGCGGTACGTGGACGCGTTCGGCGGGTTCTGCGCCGAGCTGGTGGCCTAGCCCGACCGATGCCCGACTCGGCCGGACGCGCCGAGCGGGAGCGGGACGCGATGCCGACCATACCGACGATGCACGAGTACACCCCGGAGACCGACGCGCTGACCGAGGCGATCGTGGATTACACACGCCGGCGCATCGCGGACCCGCAGCCGCTCGACCACCCGGTGCAGCCCGACGAACTCACCGCGGCCGCCGGACCCACGATCACGCCCGAGGGGATCGGCGGCGAGGAGGCGCTCCGGATCTGGGCGGACGTGCTCGCGCCCGCGACCATCACCACCGACCACCCGAGCTTCCTCGCGTTCGTGCCGGGCGCCCCCAGCAAGGCCAGCGTCCTGTTCGACCTCGCGGTCAGCGCGTCGGAGATCTACGGGGGAAGCTGGCTCGAGGGCGGGGGCGCCGTGTGGGCGGAGAACCAGGTGCTCGGATGGCTCGCCGAGCTCGCGGGGATGCCCGTGGGATCCGGAGGCTGCTTCGTCTCCGGCGGGACGGCGGGCAACCTGTCGGCCCTGGTGGCGGCTCGCCACGCCGCGACCGAGGGTCGGGGCGGCGAACGCCCGCCGCGTTGGCAGATCGCGTGCGCCGACACGGTGCACTCGTCGGTGGCATCGGCAGCGCGCGTGATGGATGTCGACCTGCTCTCGGTCCCCCACGACGAGCGCGGGCGCCTGACCGGCGCGGCGCTCGCGGCCTCGCTGGATCGCGTCGACCCGGCCAGCACGTTCGCGGTGGTCGCGAGCGCGGGCTCGACGAACGCCGGGACGATCGACGACCTCGAGGGCATCGCGGCCGTCTGTCGCGAGCGGGGGCTGTGGCTGCACGTCGACGGCGCCTACGGCGCCGCCGCGCTCCTCGCGCCCAGCGTTCGCGAGCGGTTCCGAGGCATCGAGCACGTCGACTCCTACATCGTCGATCCACACAAGTGGCTCTTCGCGCCGTACGACTCGTGCGCGCTCATCTATCGCGAACCCGATCGGGCGCGGGCGGCGCACCGGCAAGACGCCTCCTACCTGGACGCCCTGAACGCGACCCCCGATTGGAACCCGAGCGACTACGCCCATCATCTGTCCCGGCGCCCGCGCGGGCTCCCGCTGTGGTTCTCGCTGGCGACCTACGGGACGGATGCGTACCGGGACGCGGTCGAACGGGTCCTGTCGATCACCCGGGAGACGGCCGAGGAGATCCGTCGGCGGCCCGAGCTCGAGCTGATCCTCGACCCCGAGCTCTCTGTGGTCCTGTTCCGCAGGGCGGGATGGGGAGCGGAGGAGTACGAGACCTGGTGGCGGCGAGCGCTCGCCGATCAGGTCGGCTTCGTCCAGCCCTCGTCGTGGGAGGGCGAGAAGGTCGGCCGGATGTGCTTCGTCAACCCTCGGACGACGATCGAGCACGTCCGCGCGATCCTCGACCTGACCGCGTGAACGAGGTCCGGGCGGTCCTGCTCGACCTGTACGACACCCTGGCGTGGACCGAGTGGCCGACGATGCGGGCCGAGCTCGAGGATCGGTTCGGGGTGAGCGAGGGCGAGCTCCTGCGAGCGTTCACCACCACACGGCAGGCCCGGAGCACGGGAGCGTACGGCAGCGCCGAGGGGGACCTCGCGGCCGTCCTGGAAGCGGCGGGGGTCCCGGCCGACGCGGAGCTGGTCCACGAGCTCAACGAGACCCGCATGAAGGCGTTCGCCGAGAACGGCGTCCACCTGTGGGACGACTCGATCCCGACCTTGCGCGAGCTCCGCGCGCGCGGGCTCCGGACCGCGATCGTGAGCAACTGCGACCACTCGACCCGGCCGATCGTGGACGAGCTCGGGCTCGAGCGCGAGACGGACGCGGTCATGCTCTCCTTCGAGGTGGGCGTCGCCAAGCCCGACCCCGGGATCTACCGGGCGGCGCTCGACGCGCTCGGTGCGCGACCCGACGAGTCGGTCTTCGTCGACGACCAGGCCGGGTACTGCAAAGGCGCGGAGGCGCTCGGCATCCGGTCGTTCCTGATCCTGCGCGACGACGCCGAACCCGCCGAAGGCATCAGCGCCGCCGGTGACCTCGTCGTCCTGCACGATCTCCGGTCGCTGCTCGACCTCGTCTGACCCGCGGCGCCGCGCGGAGCGCCTAGCCGATCTCCTGTTTGATCTGCTCGAGCCGAGCGATGCGCTCCGCCGTGGGCGGGTGGGTCGAGAACAGGTTCGCCAGGCTGCTCGAGGCCTGGCGGCCGCGGAACGGGTTCACGATGAACAGGTGGGCCTCGGCGGGGCTCACGCTCGCCGGCACCGGAACCTTCCCCGCTGCTGTCTCGAGCTTGCGAAGGGCGCTCGCCAGCGCGTCGGGGTCGCGCGACAAGATCGCGCCGGACTCGTCGGCCTGATACTCGCGCGAGCGGCTCACGGCCATCTGGATGATCGCGGCCGCGATCGGCGCGAGCACCCAGGCGAGCAACAGCCCCACGATGCCGATCCCGTTTCGGTCGTCCCCGGAGCCGAACCACAGGGCGAACCGTGCGAGGAACGTGATGCTCATCCCGATGGCCGCCGCGATCGAACCGATCAGGATGTCCCGGTTGGCGACGTGCGAGAGCTCGTGCGCCAGCACGGCTCGGAGCTCGCGATCGTCCAGGATCTCGAGGATCCCCCGGGTGACCGCCACGACGGCGTGCTCGGGATCGCGACCGGTGGCGAACGCGTTCGGCTGCATCATCTCCGAGACGTAGATCCGAGGCATCGGCATCTGGTTGATCTGCGTGAGCTCCCGGACGATCCGGTACAGCTCGGGCGCCTCCTGCTCGGTTACGGGCTTGGAGCGCGTGGTCGCGGTCGCGATCTTGTCGCTGAACCAGTACATCGAGATGTTGAAGACCAGGGCGATGCCCAGGGCGACGACCATCCCCTGCTGGCCCCCGATCGCGCCGCCGATCAGCACGAACAGGCCGCCCAGGGCGGCGATCAGGATCCAGGTCTTCATCCGGTTGAGACCGATCAACGGGACCTCCTTCTTCGGGTGGAGATTCGACGACCCTGCGGTTCGGGTTCGGTGGGGCCGCCGGTCGAGACCTACTGCCCTACCAGGGTAGACAGCGGAGGGAAATGCGCCAGGAGCTCGGGCCAGACACCCACCGCCACGACCGTGACCGTCGCCAGGACCGCCACCGCCGTGACCAGGACGGGGGGCATCAGGGGCCGTTCGTGCTCGCCGTCGACGAACAGCATCTGCTTGGGCACGGCCAGGTAGTACGAAAGGCTCACCACCGAGTTGATCACCATGATGATCGCGAGCGTCGTCCCGATGCCGCCCCGCTGGATCGCGACCTGGAAGACCAGGAACTTGGCCCAGAACCCCGCCAGGGGCGGGATGCCCGCGAGGGACACCATGAACACGGTCATCGCGACCGCGATCACCGGCGCCCGGCGCGACAGGCCCGCGAAGTCGGTGATCAGCAGGCCGCGGGACTCCTTGGCCATCGCGATCACCACCGCGAACGCGCCCAGGGTCATCACCGCGTAGATCAGGATGTACGTGACGGCGGCCGCGAACGCGTCCTGGTTGATGACCGGGTTCGCCGAGACCAGGGCGAAGGGCAGGAGCATGTAGCCGGCCTGCGCGATGCTCGAGTACGCGAGCAGCCGGACCACCTGGCGCTGCTGCAGGGCGACGAAGTTCCCGAGCGTCATCGTGAGGATCGACAGCACCGCGAAGATCGGCGTCCAGAACTCGTACTGGGCCGGGAAGGCGACGAACATCAGCTGGAGGAGCCCGGCGAAGCCGGCGGCCTTGGACGCGGTCGCCAGGAACGCGGCGACCGGCACCGGCGACCCCTCGTACGTGTCGGGCGCCCAGAACTGGAACGGCACCGCGCTCACCTTGAACGCGAACCCCGCGACGATGAACAGGATCGACGCCAACGCGAGCGTCTCGCGCCCCTGCGGGAGCGGCCCGGCGAGCACGCGGCCGATCTCGACGAGGTTCAGGCTGCCGGTCACGCCGTAGATCAGGCTCATCCCGTAGAGCATCACCGCGGTCGAGAGGACGCCGAAGAGGAAGAACTTGATGCCGGCCTCGTTGGACCGGGGATCCGACTTGCGGAATGCGGCGAGCACGAACCCCGGCGCGGACACGAGCTCGAGGGAGATGAACAGCATCAGCAGGTCCCTCGACGAGGGCATCAGCAGGCAGCCGAGGAACGACGTGAGGACGAGGAAGTAGAACTCGCCTTGGTAGAAGCGCCCCTCCCGGAAGTAGCGGAAGGAGACCATGAGCACGAGCAGGGCGACCGAGAGGAAGAAGACCTTGAACAGCAGCGCGAACTCGTCGACGACGAACGCACCGCCGAACGTGGAGCGGTCGTCGCCGATCAGCGTGAGCGTGGCGATCAGCGACGCCACCACCCCGGCGAACGCCAGGGGCATCGCCATCCACTTGTGTTCGGGCGACAGGAAGGCGTCGACCACCAACACGAGGATGATCGTCCCGGCCAGGATCAGCTCCGGGAGGATCGCCGTGTAGTCGATCGCCTGGTTCATCGCCGCGCCGGCCCTCGCCCTCTACGCCCCGAACAGGCCGAGCAGGGAGTTGACCGGCGCCTGCGTGACGTCGGTGAGCAAGCTGGGGAACAGGCCGAGCGCGACGATCCCCACCAGCAGCGGCACCCACGAGACCCACTCGACCGCCGCGATGTCCCCGAACACCTCGGACTTCCACTTCTCCGGGAGCGTGCCCATGTTCACGCGCTGGAGCATCCACAAGAAGTAGCCGGCGGTCAGGATCGTCCCGATGCCGCCGGCGATCATGAACGCTCGGAACAGCGGCGTGGACAGTGACTCGGCCGGGCTGAAGCTCGAGAGCAGCGCCATCACCTCGCCCCAGAACCCGGCGAGCCCCGGCAGGCCCAGCGAGGCGATCGCGACGAACGCGAACACCCCACCCAGATACGGGAGCTTCTGCATCACCCCGCCACCGATCTCGGCGATCTCGCGCGTGTGGTAGCGGTCGTACAGCGATCCCACGCAGAAGAACAGCATGCCGGTGATCAGGCCGTGGGCGACCATGCCGAAGATCGCCGCGTTGATCCCGATCGTCGTCAGGGTCGCGATCCCCAGCATCACGAACCCCATGTGGCCCACCGAGCTGAACGCGATCAGCCGTTTGAGGTCCTTCTGCGCCAGGCACGCGAGCGCGGCGTAGACGATCGCGATCGCCGCGAGCAGCCCGATCCACGGCGCGTACTTCTGCGCGCCGTACGGAAGGATCGGCAACGCGATCCGGATGAACCCGTAACCGCCCATCTTCAGCATGACCCCCGCCAGGAGCACCGAGCCGATCGTGGGCGCCTCGGTATGGGCGTCGGGCAACCACGTGTGGAACGGCCACATCGGCACCTTCACCGCGAACCCGAGTCCGACCGCTGCGAACACGACCAGCTGGAAGCCCTGGGAGAAGCCGCCGGACGCCGCGTACTGCTGCAACGCGATGATGTCGAAGGTGTGGGTCCCGCCACCGATGTCGGAGCTGAAGAACATCGCCAGGAACCCCAACAGCATGAACACCGACCCGAACAGCGTGTACAGGAAGAACTTGATCGCGGCGTACTCGCGGTTGGCGCTCCCCCAGATCCCGATCAGGAAGTACATCGGGACGAGCACCAGCTCCCAGAACACGAAGAACAGGATCAGGTCGAACGCGATGAAGGTGCCGGCCATCCCGGTCTCGAGCAGCAGCATGAGCCCGATGAACGCCTTGGTCTTGCCCGGCTTGGGGACGACTCGCCAGCTGTAGATCGCGCACAGGAACGACAGCACGAACGTGAGCACGAACAGGGGAAGGCTGATGCCGTCGATCCCCACGTGGTAGCGCGCGTCGATCGCGGGGATCCAGCTCGTGTCGAGCTGGAACTGCAAGCCCGAGGCGCCGTAGTCGAACGTGAACGTGATCGCGATCGCGAAGGCGAGCGCCGCACCCGTGAACACGATGCCGAGCGCGCGTACGCCCTTCTCGTACCGGCGCGGCACGAGCGCGATCACCAGGGCCCCGGCCAGCGGCAGGAGCGTCGTGATCGTGATCGCCGAGTTCTCCCAGGTCATGCGCCTTCCCCTTCCTTTCTCGAGGGCTGACGCTCGCGCGTTCGCGCTCGCTCCTTGAGCCCCCGAACCCCTGTCATATCTTCGTGAAGATGACGGCCAGCACCACGATGCCCGCGAACAGGAATGCGGCGTACCGCTGGACGTTGCCCGACTGGATGTACCGCAACAGACCGCCGGTGAAGCCGGCGAGGTTCGCCAGCCCGTTCACCGCACCGTCGATCACCTTCTGATCGAACCAGTTCACCCCGTTCCCGAGCGTCTTGGCGAACGCGGCGGCGCCGTTGACGACGCCGTCGATGATCCGCCGGTCGTTCCAGTAGACACCTGCGGAAAGGTCGTCTCGGACCGGCCGGACGACACCCTTCCAGTAGATGTCGTCGAGGTAATACTTGTTCGAGACCAACGTGTACGCGCGCCCGAGCGAACGCAACGGGTCGCGCTCTCGATAGCTGTTGTAGAGCCGGTAGCCCACCGCGATCCCGATCAGGGCCGCGAGCGTCGACGCCACCGCGATCCACGGGACGAAGAGCGCCTCTTCGATCTCGTGGAAGAAGACCCACTGGCCGAACACCGCCCCGAGCTGCGGCGCCCCGAGCAGCCCGACGAACACGGTGACCGTGGCGAGGGCGACGAGCACCCCGGTCATCGTCCGTGGGCCCTCGTGCGGCTCCCCGTGACCCCGGAACTCGCCGAAGAACGTCATCAGGACGGCCCTCGTCATGTAGAAGGCCGTCAGGAGGGCGGTGAGCAGCAGCACGACGAACATGACGTCGTGGCCGCCCTCGTTCGCCACCACCAGGAGTTCGTCTTTCGACCAGAAGCCGGCCAACGGAGGCACCCCGGCGAGCGCGAGCGAACCGATCAGGAACGTCCAGAACGTGATGGGCATCTTCCTGCGTAGGCCGCCCATCTCGCTCATGTTGTTCGTGTGGACCGCGTGGATCACGGCACCGGATCCCAGGAACAGGAGCGCCTTGAAGAACGCGTGCGTGAACAGGTGGAAGAACGCGCCGGTGCGACCCGCCGGCCCCATCGACATCCCGGCGACCATGTACGCGAGCTGGCTGATCGTCGAGTACGCGAGGACGCGTTTGATGTCGTCCTGGACGAACGCCATCAGCGCGGCACCGAGCATCGTGATGCCGCCGACGACCCCGACGATCTGGAGCACGACCGGGTCGGCATCGGTGAACACGAAGAACAGCCGCCCAACGAGGTAGACGCCCGCCGCGACCATCGTCGCGGCGTGGATCAGCGCCGAGACGGGCGTCGGACCCGCCATGGCGTCCGGGAGCCAGACGTGGAGGGGGAACTGCGCGGACTTGCCGATCGTGCCGCCGAACAGCAGGAGCGCCGCCGCCGAGACGAGCGCCACCGATGCCCCTCCGTGCGAGACCACCTCGCTGATCGCGGGGATGTTCGAGGTCGTGAAACCGGTGATGGAGATCAGCACGAAGATCCCGAACATGAACGGGACGTCGCCGACCCGCGTGGTGATGAACGCCTTGATCGCGGAGCTGGAGTTGACGTGGTCCTCCCACCAGTGCCCGATCAGCAGGTAGGAGCAGACGCCCATGATCTCCCACCCGACGAGCAGCTGGAACAGGTTGTTCGCCAGGACGACCACGAGCATCGCGCTCGTGAACAGGGACAGCACCGTGTAGAACCAGGTGAACCGGACGTCGCCCTTCATGTAGCCGAGCGAGTAGATGTGGACGCAGAGGGAGATCGACGTGACGACGACGACCATGACCGCCGTGAGCCCGTCGACGTAGACCCCGACCTCCAGGTGCAGCTGCCCGATCTGGAACCACGGGATCGAGGCCTCGTAGAACCCGCGCTCCCCACCGACGAAGGTCCACAGGACGCCGAGCGAGAGCACGAGCGACGCACCCACCGCCGCGATCCCGTACACCGATCCCTTGCCCGGTGTGCGCTTGCCGAGGAACAGCGTCAACAGCGCCGACATCGCGGGCAGGAACGCGATCAGCCACGCGTTGGTCAGGTACGAGCTCGGGTCCGCGATCGCGCGGCCGAGGGCCTCCGTGGACTCGGCGGTTACCACTTGAGGAGGTTCACCTCGTCCACGTTGATCGTCGCCCGGTTGCGGTAGATCAGGATGACGATCGCCAGACCGATCCCCACCTCGGCCGCGGCCACGGTAATCACGAACAACGCGAACACCTGCCCGGTGAGGTCGTGCAGCGCCGCCCCGAACGCGACGAGGTTCAGGTTGACGGCGTTCAGCATCAGCTCGATCGACATCAGCACCAGGACCGCGTTGCGCCGCGCGAGCACGCCGTACACCCCCGTCGAGAACAGCGCCGCCGACAGGAAGAGCACCAGCGGGAGCCGGATCACGGCCGCTCCTCCTTCCTCGACAGCACGATCGCCCCGATCAGGGCCGCGAGCAGCAGGAACGAGATCACCTCGAACGGCAGGACGAACCGGCTGAAGATCGACGTCCCGACCGCGGCCACCGAGCCCTCAGCCGGGTCGATGCGGGCGGCATCCCACTCGAACGCCCCCTGGATCAGGTAGATCAGGCCCCCGAGGATCGCGAGCGCGACCAGGAACGCCACGCCCCGCCGCTGATTGTCGAGCGCCTCGCGTCCGATCGGCGCCTTCGTCAGCATCAACCCGAACAGGAACAGGATCACGATCGCGCCGACGTAGATCAGGATCTGCACCCACGCGACGAACTCGGCGGCCAGGAGGAGGTAGACGCCGGCGACCGCCGAAAGCGTGACCACGAGGTACAGCGCGGCGCGCACGACGTTTCGCGCGGTCACCACCCGGAACGCGCCCACCACGGCGGCAACCCCGATCACGACGAACGCGATCTCGGCTCCGGTCACGAGCCGCCCTCGGCCTTGTTCCGTGCGGCCACCATCGCCGCACGCCGCGCCCGCCCCTCGGCCACCCGCCGATCCGTCCCCTGCTCCAACAACTCGGCCAGGACGCGATCGAACGTCTCCTGATCAAGAGCCACCTCGGCATGCTCCGCAGGAGCGGGAGCCGCGGCAGCGGCCGGAGCGACCGGTGCAGGGGCAGCAGCCTCAGTGGGAGCGGCAGCGGCACGGCCGGAGCGCCGACCGCAACCGGCGCATCGGCGGGCGAAGCAGCGGCCGGCGCCGGACCTGCCGAGGGAGCCGCGGCATACGCCGCGGCGAGTCCGGCCGTGTCCGGCGCCACGCCGGCCACGGCGACCGGTGCCACGCTCGGTTCCTCTACGGGAACCTCCGCGCCCTCCTCGATCATCGGCGGCGGCAGGACCGTGTACGTCCACTCCTCGAGCTTCTCCTTCTCGTGCGTGAGCTCGACGATGTCGTACTCGGCGTACTCGAACTCGGGGCTCCAGAAGAGCGCGTCGAAGGGACAGACCTCCACGCAGATCCCGCAGTACATGCAGAGCGCGTAGTCGATCGCGAACCGGTCCAGGACCTTCATCGAGCGGCCCTTGCCACCCGAGGCGGGTTCGTGCGTCTCCTTGTGCGCGTCGATGTAGATGCACCAGTCCGGGCACTCGCGCGAGCACTTGTAGCAGACGGTGCAGTTCGCCTCCTTGAGCGCGATGACCCCGCGGGTGCGCGGCGGGAGATCGGGCTTCACCTCCGGGTACTGCTGCGTGATCGAGGGCCGGAGCGCGTGCTTGAGCGTGACCCCGAGCCCCTTGATCAGGCCGAGGCCGGTGGACTTCGGCTCCACCTCGGGCGCCTTCCGGACGTCTCGTTCGTCGACCGCCATGACCCTCCTAGAACGCGACCTTGAAGACGGCGACCACCACGATCTGCAGCAGCGCCAGTGGTATCAGCACGAGCCACGACACCCGCTGCAGCTGGTCCTCGCGCAGACGGGGGTAGGTGACGCGGAGCCAGATGATGAGGAACGAAAGCGCCCCGATCTTCGCGAGCATCCACAGCGGGTCGGGGATGAACTCCAGCGTCGGCAACGGGAGGTAGCCCCCGAGGAACAGCACGCTGGCGATGGCGGACAGGGCGACGATCCCGCCGTACTCGGCGAGCAGGAAGAACGCGAACTTCAGCCCCGTGTACTCGGTGTAGGCGCCGAAGATGATCTCGGAGTCCGCCACCGGCATGTCGAACGGCGGCCGCGTGAGCTCCGCGAGCGAGGCCGTGACGAAGATGATGAACCCGATCGGCTGCGAGAAGACGAACCAGTACTTCTCCTGCGCCTCGACGATGCCGACCATCGAGAGGGTCGCCGCCTGCATCACGATCGCGGCGGCCCCGAGCACCAGCGGCAGCTCGTAGGCGATGAGCTGCGCGGCCGCTCGGAGCGCGCCGATCAGCGAGAACTTGTTCGCCGACGCCCAGCCGGCCATGAGCACGCCGATCACGGAGACCGACGAGAGCGCGAGCACGAAGAAGATGCCGACGTCGAGGTTCAGGATGAAGATCGTGTCCGAGAACGGGATCACGACGAACAGCAGGATGTACGGGACGAGCGCGACCGCCGGTGCGAGAGAGAAGACCCAGGAATCCGCCGCCGCGGGGATCACGTCCTCCTTCTGGACGAACTTGACCCCATCGGCCATCAGCTGCGCCCAGCCGTGGAACCGGCCCGCGTACATCGGCCCGAGGCGCCCCTGCATGTGCGCCATCACCTTGTGCTCGGCGTAGCCGACGCCGAGCGGCGCCACGAGGAAGAAGATCAGCACGATCGCCGCCTTCGTGATCAGGACCAGCCAGTACCCGTCGAACCACTGGTTCACGAAGCTCTCGCCGGCCTGGGCGATCACTCCTCTTCCTCCTCTTCCCCTTCGGCCGCGCCGGGCCACGGCTTGGCCTCTCGCGACATGAGCGGGAAGTCCTTGCGGAGCGGGTGGCCCTCGAACGGTTCGGGGAGCAGGAGCGTCACCGGCAGGGGGTGACCCTCGAACGTGACGCCGAACATCTCGGTGGTCTCGCGTTCGTGCCAGTTCGCCGTGGGATAGATGTCCGAGATCGTCGGGAGCACGATCTCGTCGGCCGGGAGCCGAACCTTCACGCGCACGTTGTGATCGTGCGTGGTCGAGAACAGGTGGGTGACGACCTCCATCCCCTCCTCGCCGAAGTCCACGGCGGAGGTGAAGTCGCAGTAGTCGCAGTCGAACTCGGGCTCGTTGCGCAGGAACGTCACGAGCTCGCGGTACCGGGACGGGGTGACCGCGACCACGCTGTGCCCGTGCTGCTCCTCGAAGGACACGACATCGTCACCGAACTGCGCGCGCAGGCGCGATTCCACCTCAGGAGGCGGAAGCGGGTGTCGTGAGCTTGCCACTCCACTTCTCCCTGATGTCCTCGGCGGCGATCTTCTCTTGGAGCCGGATGATCCCCTGCAGGAGCGCCTCCGGCCGTGGGGGGCAGCCGGGGATGTACACGTCGACCGGCAGGACCTGGTCGATGCCTTTGGTGACCGAGTACGAGTCCCAGTAGGGACCGCCGCAGTTGGCGCACGAGCCCATCGAGATCACGTACTTCGGCTCCGGCATCTGGTCGTACAGGCGCTTGATCACCGGCGTCATCTTGTCCGTCGGCGTCCCCGCGATCACGATCAGGTCGGCCTGCCGCGGCCCGTGCGCGAACGGGATCACGCCGAACCGGATGAAGTCGTGCTTGGACGTCGAGGCCGCGATGAACTCGATCGAACAGCACGCCAGGCCGAAGTTGAACACCCACAGCGAGTACCGCCGGCCCCAGTTGAGGAGGAACTTCACCGGCTGGATCCCGGCGAGCGGCGTCTTCTCGGTGATCAGGCCCACCTCAGCACCCCCTTGCGCCAGGCGTACAGCAGGCCCACACCCAAGATCCCGATGAAGATCGCCATCTCGACGACCGCCTGGTACCCGAGGCTCTCGAAGATCCGGGCCCACGGGAACAGGAAGACGGACTCGACGTCGAAGATCACGAACAGGAACCCGTAGACGTAGTAGCGGACCTGGCTCTGCGACCAACCCTCGCCCACCGGGTCGATCCCGCATTCGTACGTGAGCAGCTTGTCCCCGACCGGCCGCCGGGGTGCGATGAGCCTTGCGGCGCCGAACGCCACCGCGACGAGCCCCACGCCGGCGATCAGGACCGCGAGGACGACCCCGTACGACTGGTAGTAGGTCTCCACGCTTGTGAATGTTTTCCCGAGCAGCGCGGATTCTAGCAAGCGTCCCCCGCCCTCCCTCTCAGCTCTGCTTTCCCGGGGGGCTACCGCTCGCGCGTCCGCGCTCGCTCCTTGAGCCCCCGGACTCCCGGGCGCCGCAGCGCGCCGCGAGGAACTCGGCCAGCTGTCCGAGCGCCGTCCGGGCCGGACCCTCCGGGAACCGTTCGGCCAGGCCATGGGCCCGGTCGACCTCGGCGACCACGGCGGAGCGGGCGCGCGCCAGGTGCTCGGGAGCGCGCACGATCTCGAGCGCCCGGTCCAGCCGCTCCCCGCTCGGCGGTCCTTCCTGCAGGACCTCACGGAGCTCCGATCCCCGAGGGCCGCCGAGCGCGTGCAGGACCGGGAGCGTGTAGACGCCCTCCCGCATGTCCTGACCCGGCTCCTTGCCCAGGATCTCCTGGCTCGCGGTGAGATCCATGATGTCGTCGGAGAGCTGGAAGGCCAGGCCGAGCGCCTCGCCGTACTGCTCGAGCACGTCCAGGGCCTCGGCCGGCGCGTCGGACAGCATCCCGCCCAGCCGGCACGAGGTGGCGATGAGCGCGCCGGTCTTGCGACGGATGATGTCGAGGTAGTCGCCCTCGGACTGTTCGACCCGTCCGGCGGCCTCGACCTCGCGGATCTGGCCGTCGCACAGGGTCGCGATCGTCCGGGCCAGCAGCGCGCAGATGTCGGTCCCGAGGTCGGTCGAGATCTCGGACGCCTTGGCGAACAGGTAGTCGCCCGTGAGGATCGCGACCGTGTTGCTCCACCGGGCGTTGGCCGACTGCACCGCGTGGCGCGCGTCGGCCTCGTCGATCACGTCGTCGTGGTACAGCGTCGCCTGGTGCACGAGCTCGATCGAGACCGAGCCCGGGACCAGCCGCGGATCCGAGGGGTCGCCGAAGTACCCCGAGAGCAGCACCAGCATCGGCCGGAACCGCTTCCCGCCAGCCGCGAGCAGGTACTGGGCCGTCTCGGCGAGCATGTCCGAGTCGGCCCGGACGGCCTTCTCGAGCGCGGTCTCGACCTCGTCGAGGCGTCCCCGGATCTCGCGTTCGAGCACGGGGTCGGGGGACTCGAGACCCGGGATCATGCGGCGGCTCATCGCACCGACCCTACCGTCAACGGGAGACCGGTGTGGCGCTTCACCATCGGAGCACCGCCGCGCGCTCCAGGACGCCCACGATCACCCCGGGGAACACCCCGAAGAGCAGGACGAGCACGGCCGGAACCGCGAGAGCGACCCTCGGCAGCCAGGACTCGTCGGGGCTCGTGTCCTCCTCGGGCTCGCGCATGAACATCAGCACGACGACCCGCAGGTAGGCGTAGGCCGCGACCACGCTCGCGAGCACGCCGATCAGCACCAGGAACCAGTAGCCGGCCTCGGTCGCCGCTCGGAAGACGGCCACCTTGGCGACGAAGCCGGCCGTGGGCGGGATCCCGGCCAACGAGAGCAGGAACAAGGTGAGTAACCCGGCCGCGACGGGGCTCCGCCGTGCCAACCCGGCGTACGCGGAGAGCGAGGTGTGGCGCTCGCCTCGGGCCGAGACCACCATGACGACGCCGAACGCCCCGATCACGGTCGCGGCGTACGCCACGAGGTAGAACAGGGCCGCACCGATCCCGTCCTCCCCCGCCGCCGTGAGGCCCAGCAGGACGAACCCGGCGTGGCTGATGCTCGAGTAGGCAAGCAGGCGCTTGATGTCGGTCTGCGCGATCGCCAGGAGGCTCCCCGCCACGATCGAGACGGCCGCCAGGGCCCAGACGATCGGCTGCCAGTCCCACGTGATGGGCTGGAAGGAGATGTTGAACACGCGGATGAAGGCGGCGAACGCCGCGACCTTGGTCCCGGCGGACATGAAGCCGGTGACCGCGGTCGGCGCCCCCTGGTAGACGTCGGGCGTCCACATGTGGAACGGCACCGCCGACACCTTGAACGCGAACCCGACCGCGAGGAGCCCCATCGCGGTCACGGCGAGCGCGACCGAACCCGTTCGACCGGCCAGCGCGTCGGCGATCGCCGGCAGCCGCGTGGACCCCGACGCGCCATAGGCCATCGCGATACCGAACAGGAAGAAGGCGGAGGAGAACGCGCCGAGCAGGAAGTACTTCATCGCGCCCTCGACCGACCCGAGCCGCGTCGAGAAGCCGGTCAGCACGTACAGGGACAGCGACAGGATCTCGAGCGCGAGGAACGCCATGATCAGGTCCGCCGAGACCGCGAACAGCGTCATCCCGGCGGTCGCGAACAGCAGCAGCGGGTAGAACTCGGCCTTGCCCTCCCCCGATCGTTCGAAGTAGTGGTGGCCGAGCACGGCGCCCATCGCCGCGACGCCGAGGATGATCGCGCGAACGACCACCCCGAACCGATCGGTCGAGATCGACTCGGCCAGCACCGTGGGGACGCCGTCCCAGTCCCAGAGCCGGACGGCCGCGACGGCGGCCGCGGCGATGCCCACCAGGCAGAGCAGGAGCAGCGTCGTCGGCGAGATCTTCCGCGCGACCACCCCGGCGAGCAACAGGACCACCGCGACGCCGACCAGGATCAGCTCGGGCATGACGGGGCCGAGCTCGATCGCCGGGGTGGGCATCAGGGACCCACTTCCGCATCCTTGGCGCCCACGCCGGCGGCGGTCGCCGAGACGGCGGCCTCGTCCGGCGGCGGTAGCTTCGCGCGCAGGCCGCCCGGGAGGCCCGACTGGTCGACGTCGACGCTCCGCACCCACGCCACCACCTCGGCCGAGGACGGGTTGATCCGGTCCAGGACCAGGTTCGGCGCGACGCCGAGCACCAGCATCACGGCGACGACCGGGACGACGGCCGCGAGCTCGCGGGGCAGCAGGTCGACCAGGCCCCGGTGGCGTTCGCCGCCCGGACCCTGGAAGGCGCGCTGGTACGCCCACAGCATGTAGATCGCGGCCAGGACGACGCCGGAGACGGCGATGGCGCCCAGGACGCGATCGGCGCCGAACGACCCCAAGATCACGAGGAACTCGCCGACGAAGTTGTTCAGCCCGGGCAACCCGATCGAGGAGAGCGTGGCCACGAGGAAGGCGGCGGCGATCCACGGCGTCACCGTCGCGAGCCCGCCCATCTCGGACAGGTCGCGCGTGTGGGTGCGCTCGTACAGCACGCCGATCACGAAGAAGAGCAGGCCCGTCGACAGCCCGTGGTTCACCATCTGCATCACGGCCCCGCTCGTGCCCTGCATCGTGAACGTGAAGATGCCGAGGATCACGAACCCCATATGGCTCACCGACGAGTACGCGACGAGCCGTTTCACGTCGGTCTGCATCATCGCGACGAGGGCGCCGTACACGATGCCGACCACCGCGAGGATGCCGATCGCCTGGGCGAAGTACCGGGACGCCTCGGGGAACAGGTCGAGGTTGAACCGCAGGAGGCCGTACGGTCCGGCCTTCAGCAACAGCGCGGCCAGGACGATCGAGCCGTTCGTCGGCGCCTCGGTGTGCGCGTCGGGCAGCCACGTGTGCAGCGGGAAGATCGGCACCTTGACCGCGAACGCGATGAAGAAGGCCAGGAACAGCCAGCGCTGCGTCGTGGTGGCGAGCGAGAGCCGTTCCATCTGACGGATGTCGAAGCTGGCGTGGGCGAGCTGTTGGGAGGTCTGGAACCAGAGGTAGACGATCGCGAGCAGCAGGAACGCCGACCCGGCCATCGTGTACAGGAAGAACTTCAGGCTCGCGTAGACCCGTCGGGCCGAACCCCACATGCCGATCACGAGGAACATCGGGACCAGGAGCGCCTCGAAGAACACGAAGAACAGGAGCAGGTCGAGCGCGACGAACGACCCGACGATCGCGGTCTCGAGCAGCAGGGTGAGCGCCATGAACAGCCGCACCCGGTGGCCGACGCCCCACGACGAGACGATCGCCACCGGCGTCATGAACGCGGTGAGCACCACCAGCCAGACGCTGAACCCGTCGACACCCACGAGGTAGGACAGACCCGCGGAAGGCAGCCAGTCCACGTGCTCGACGAGCTGGTAGCCCGCGACGGACGGGTCGAACGCCCCCAGCATCCCGAGCGCGACGAGGAACGTGGCCAGCGAGACCACCAGGGCGACGACCCGGGCCTGGACGTCGCTCGCTCCCCGCCACAGGGCGAGGACGGGGATGCCGACGAGCGGCAGGAAGATCAGGACGGTCAGCCAGGCCATGTCAGGCCCTCAGTCCCAGGAACAGGAGGAGCGCCACCGCGCCGAGCAGGAACGCGAGCGCGTACGAGCGGACGAACCCCCGCTGGATCCGGGGAGCGACCCCCGAGGCCTCGACCACGTCCTCGGCCACCTCGTTGACCGCCCCGTCGATCACGCGGTCGTCCACCACGGTGAGGACCCGACCGAACGCCTTCCCGGGATGCTCGACCAGCCAGGCGTAGAGCGAGTTCAGGTAGAAGGCGTTCGCGAGCCACCCGGCGAGCTCGGGCTGGCGTTCCGGGAACGCCTCCCAGTCGACACGCCCGGAGGCCCAGACCCAGAACGCCACCGCGACCGCCGCCACCGCGAGCACGATGGAGATGGCGATCAGGGCCGCATCGGACAGCGCGCCCTCGCCGGGTTCGACCGCGCCCACGACCGGCTCGAGGAAGCCGGCCAGCCGGCCGCCCTCGGCGGTCAGGCCGAGGAACACCCCGCCCACGACCGTCAGGAGCGCGAGCACCGCGAGCGGCGCGTGCATCAGCCCCCGCGCCTCGTGCGCGTGCTCCTCGGTGCGCCGGCGTCCGAAGAACGTCAGGAACAGCGGCCGCGCGATGTACAGGGCCGACAGGAACGCTCCGACCGAGGCGAGGACCCACGCGAGCTCCCGGTCGCTCGTTGCCGCGAACCCGACGATCTGATCCTTCGCGAAGAAGCCCGCGAGCGGCGGGATGCCGGCCAGCGACAACGCGCCGATCGCGAACCACGTCGCCGAGAGCGGCATGTCCGCGCGCAGACCGCCCATCCGTCGCATGTCGGTCTCGTCATGCAGGCCGTGCAGGACGTTGCCGGCCGTGAGGAAGAGCAGGGCCTTGTAGAACGCGTGGCAGACGAGCAGCAGCATCGCGCCGGTGTAGAAGCGCATCCCCGCCGCGAAGAACATGAACCCGATCTGGCTCATCGTCGAGTACGCGAGCGCGCGCTTGAGGTCGAACTGGCCGATCGACGCGAGCGCCGCGTACAGCGCCGACACCAGCCCGATCACCAGGACGACGGTGAGCGCCGTCCCGGAGAGCTCGAACAGCACGTGCGAACGCACCACGAGGTAGACGCCGGCGGTGACCATCGTCGCCGCGTGGATCAGCGCCGAGACCGGGGTCGGGCCCTCCATCGCGTCGGGGAGCCAGACGTGCAGCGGCAGCTGCGCCGACTTGCCGATCGCGCCGGCGAGCAGGAGCAGGGAGATCGCGGTGGCCGCGCCCTGGGTCAGCTCGCTCGCTCCCGGGCCGAACACGACGCCGAAGTCCAGCGAGCCGACGTGCAGGAAGATCAGCACGATCCCGAGCAACATCGCGGCGTCGCCGATCCGCGTCGTGATGAACGCCTTCTTCGCCGCGCTCGAGGCCGACGGGCGCTCGTACCAGAACCCGATCAGCAGGTAGGAGCACAGGCCGACGCCCTCCCACCCGAGGTACAGCAGGAGGTAGTTGTCCGCGAGGACGAGCATCAGCATGAAGAAGACGAACAGGTTCAGGTAGGCGAAGAACGTGCCGAACCGTGGGTCGTCCTCCATGTATCCGACCGCGTACAGGTGGATCAGCGAGCCGACGCCCGTGACCACCAGCATCATCGTGATCGAGAGCGGGTCGACCCGAAGGGCGACGTCGACGTTGAACGTCCCGACCGAGATCCAGTCGAACAGGTCGGTCACGTGCGCGCGCTGGTCGGCGGGGAGACCGAGCAGGTCGACGAGCGTCGCCACCGCGAGCACGAACCCGATCCCGACGAGGGCCGTCGCGAGCCAGCCGGCGGTCTTGCCGAGCCGCCTTCCGAGGAACAGGTTCACCGCGGCGCCCGCAAGCGCGAGCAGCGGGATCAGCCAGACCAGGTCGAGCACGCGCCTACCCCCGCAGCACCGTGAGGTCGTCCACGCTGGCGCTCTGCCGGCGCCGATAGACCACGACGATGATCGCCAGGCCGACGACCACCTCGGCCGCGGCCACCACCATCGAGAAGAACGCCACGACCTGGCCGTTCAGGTTGCCGTGCATCCGGCTGAACGCGACGAGCGCCAGGTTGACGGCGTTCAGCTGGAGCTCGACGGACATGAAGATCACCAGCGCGTTCTTGCGGATCAGCACGCCGACCGTCCCGATCGCGAACAGCATCGCGGACACCACGACGAAGTAGGCGATCGGCGTGCTCACACCGCCTCCCGCTGGCGGGCGCTCGCGGCCTCGGCCCGCGTGATCGCCCGGCGGTGACGCGACGCGAGCACGACCACGGCGATCGCGGCGACGATCAGGAGCACGGACGTCACCTCGAAGGGGAAGAAATACTCCCGGAACAGCACACGCGCGAGCGCCTCCGCGTTGCCCCCACGGTTGACGGCCTCGTCGAAGTTCGCCGGCGCCTTCGTCGCGAACCCGATCCCTGCGCGGATCGCCACGATAAGCTCGATCGCGATCCCCGTACCGAGCACGATCGCCATCACCCGCTGGCCCCGCAGCCGCTCCACCAAGGGCTCCTGGCGGTCGACGCCGAGCAGCATGATCACGAACAGGAACAGCACCATGATCGCGCCCGCGTACACGATGATCTGCACGGCGAACAGGAACGACGCGCCCAGGACCAGGTAGAACACGGCGATCGTGAAGAAGTTCACGACGAGGAACAGGGCCGCGTGGACGGCGTTGCGCTGCAGGAGCATGGCGATCGCGCTGCCGATCGAGATCGGCGCGAACACCCAGAAGACGATCTCGTCGACCGCCACCTACCCCTCCTCCGTTCCCGGGGCGGTCCCGAGCGGCAGTGGTGGCTCGAGGAGTTGCTCCTTGGTGAGGATGGCCTCCTCGCGCGAGCCGAACGACATCTCGTACGCACTGGTGAGCGTGAGCGCGCGCGTCGGACACGCCTCGACGCACAGGCCGCACATGATGCAGCGGAGGTAGTTGATCTGGTAGTCCTTCGCGAACCGCTCGCCCGGGCTCACCGGGTGGTCGGGATCGTTGTCCGCGCCCTCGACCCAGATCGCATCGGCCGGGCACGCGAACGCGCACAACTCGCAGCCGATGCACTTCTCCAGGCCGTTGTCGTGCCGGTTGAGCAGGTGGCGACCGATGTGGCTGCGCGGGGGCGGCGGCTCGATCTCCTTCGGGTACTCCTCGGTGACGTCACGGCGGAAGATCTGCCGGAAGACGGTCGCCATCCCCCGGGCGATCGCCGCCGTCGGCGAGCCGGCCGGGCGGGCGGGACGTCCTTCGTCGCTCACGGGGTCGACACCTCCTCGGGTCGACGCCTCGCGACCAGCGGCCAGATCAGCATGATCGCGACGATCACCCCGACGCCGATCGCGAAGGCCGTGACGACCGCATCGCGTCCGAACTCGTCGGGCAGGACGACGATCGCGCCGGTGAGCATCACCCAGGCCAGGCCGATCGGGATCAGGACCTTCCATCCGAACGCCATCAGCCGGTCGTACCGGAAGCGCGGGAGCGTCGCGCGGATCCAGATGTAGACGTACACGATCACCAGGACCTTGAGCAGGAACCACAGGAGCGGCCAGAGCCACGGCAGGAAGTCCGGAGCCGGCCCGCGCCACCCGCCGAGCCACAGCGTCGTCGCGACCGCCGCCACGGTCACGGTGTTCAGGTACTCGCCGAGGTAGAACATCGCGAACTTGATCCCGGAGTATTCGGTGTGGTACCCGGCGACGAGCTCGGACTCGGCCTCGGGCAGGTCGAACGGCGGCCGGTTGGTCTCGGCCAGCCCGCAGATCAGGTAGATCACGAACGCGGGGAACTGCGGGATCACGTTCCAGATCCGGTCCTGGCTCGCCACGATCTCGGACATCCGCAGCGTGTCCGAGTACATGACGACCGCGACGATCGCGAGCGCCATGCCGACCTCGTAGCTGATCATCTGCGCCGAGCTCCGGACGCCACCGAGCAGCGGGTAGTTCGAGCCGCTCGACCAGCCCGCGAGCACGATCGCGTAGACCATCAAGGAGCTCATCGCGAGGATCCACAGGATGCCGATCGAGAGATCCGCGATCTGGAACGGCACCACACGTCCGAACACCACGACCCGGGTCCCGAACGGGATCACCGCGAACGCGAGGAACGCCGGCAGCATCGCGATCACCGGGGCGATCAGGTAGACCGGCCGGTCCGCGAGGGTGGGGGTGATGCCCTCCTTGAAGAAGAGCTTGATCCCGTCGGCGAGCGTGATCAGGACGCCCCGCGGCCCCGCCCGCGTCGGACCGACGCGCGTCTGCATATCCGCGATGACCTTGCGCTCCATCCAGATCAGGAGCATCACCAGGATCAGCAGTGCGAAGAAGACCACCGCCACCCGCACCACCAGCAGCACCCAGTCGAGCCAGTCCATCAGGCGGCCCCCTCGGCGACCCCGGCGGCAGCTGGCTCGACCTTGGCCTCCGCGACGACGGGCTCGATCCGGACGGCCGTCGTGAACGACCCGCTGAGCAGCTCGTTGGCGGCGAGCCCGGGCTGGTTGAACGGCACGAACGCCGCGCCCGGCGCGACGTGTTCGGTGACGCGCACATCGAGGACCGCTTCGCCCGCTTCGGTCGTCACGGTCGCGCGGCCGCCGTCGGCGAGCCCGCGCTTGTCGGCGTCCTCGGGGTGCAGCTCGACGAACGCGTCCTGCCCGAGCGCCGCCTTGAGCTCGTCCGCGCCTTCGGACAGCCGCCCCTCGTCGACGAGCAACGGATACGAGAGCAGGGTCAGCTCACCCAGCCGCTGCGGTCGCCCCGTCCCGGTCCACGCGGTCGAGCGCGAGGCCACCGGGCGCGGTTCGAGCAGGGGCGCCGCCTCGGCTCTGAGCGCCTCGAGGTTCTCGAACCCGAGGGGTCGACCCACCGCCTCGGCCAGCCCGGCGAAGATCTCCCAGTCGGGCCGCGACAGGCCGGCGGGGCTCCGGACCGGGTGGATCGGCTGCGACCGGCCCTCCCAGTCGGTGGCGTGACCCTCGCGCTCGACCCACGCGGCGGCGGGCAGGAACGCGTCGGCGAACGGCTCCAGCGAGCCGAGCTCGAGCGACTGCACCACCACGTGGCGCGCGTTCGAGAGCGCCCGACGGACCAGGCCCGCGTCCGGGATGTCGCGGAGGGGGTCGACGCCGATCAGGAACAGGACCTCGATCTCGCGGTTCGCGCACGCCTGGAGGATCTGCTGGGTCGAACGTCCGCCCACCGACGGGAGGCTCCCCCACGACCCCTCGACCTCCGCGCGCTCGGTCTCGTCGGTCACGCGGCGGCCGCCGGGCAGGAGCGACGGGTGCACCCCGGCGCGCAGGGCCCCGCGGTCCCCGGCCCGACGCGGCACGAGCGCCACGCGACCGCCGTACTTCTGGGCGACGGTCAGCGCGACGTCGGCGGCCAGCGGGTGTTCCGTCAGGCGTTCGCCGATCAGGAGCACGGCGTCGCCGCCGGCCTCGCGCAACGCGGCGCCGACCCGGGCCTCGAACGTGTCCGCCGGGGCGTCGCCGTCGTGGATCCGCTCCAGGACGTACGTCTGGTGTTCGGGGAGACACAGGGTGTGTTCGGCGACGTCCCACAGACGCGTCCGGCGGGGATGGATCACGAAGACGGAGGCGCCCTTGCGGGCGGCCTTGCGGATCCGCAGGTTCAGGATCGGCACCTCCTGCTCGGCGTCCAGGCCGGCGACGAGGATCACCTTCGCGCGCTCGACGTCGCGGTAGGTCGTGCCGAGCGGCGAAGCGGCTGCGAGCAGCTCGGCGTGGCCGCCGTGGAACGTCCGGCGATGGTCGAGATCGTTGGTCCCGAACCCCACCCGCGCGAGCTTGGCCAGGGCGTACGCGTCCTCGTCGGGGAGCCGCCCGCCGGTGAGGAACGCGACACGTCCGACGCTCGACCACTCGGCGATGCTGGTGAAGACGTCGTCGAACGAACGGGGCTCGAGCCCGCGATCGCGGAGCAGCGGCATCGTGACGCGCCCCGGGAGATCGGCGTGCCGGAACGCGAACCGGCCCTTGTCGCAGTTCCAGGCGTCGTTGACGTCGGCGTTGTCGCGCGCCAAGACGCGCACCACCGACCCGCGACGAAGGTCGACGCGGACGTTGCACCCCGCGCTGCAGTGCTGGCACACGGAGTCCGCGGTCGAGAGGTCGAACGGCCGGGCGACGAAGCGGTACGGCTCGGCCGTGAGCGCGCCGACGGGACAGATCTGCACCGTGTTGCCCGAGAACGGCGACCGGAAGTCCTCACCCGCGGCGATCGACACGCGTTCGCCGGCGCCCCGCGCGAACAGCTCGATGAACCGGTCGCCGCTGATCTCGTCGCAGAAGCGGGTGCAGCGCGCGCACAGGACGCAGCGTTCGCGGTCGAGCTTGATCAGCGGGCGAGAGCGCGATCGGCTTCTCGTAGGTCCGCTTCGGCTCGACGTACCGGCTCTCGCCGGGCCCGAACGCCATCGCCTGATCCTGCAGCGGGCACTCGCCGCCGCGATCGCAGATCGGGCAGTCGAGCGGATGGTTCAGGAGCAGGAACTCGAGGTTCGCGACCTGGGCCTTGTGCGCCTCGTCCGAGGTGTTCTGCGACCGGACGACCATGCCCGGCGCGACCTCGGTCGTGCACGAGGTGAACAGCTTGCGCTGCCCCTCGATCTCCACGTAGCACTGCCGGCAGGCGCCGATCGGATCCAGGAACGGGTGATCGCAGAACCGGGGGATCTCGATCCCGAGGTTCTCGGCCGCCCGGATGATCAGCGTCCCCTTGGGGACGGTCACCTCCATCCCGTCGACGGTCAGCGCGACGAGCTCCTCCTGGGGCTGCGGCGTGCTCACGTCAGGACCTCGGTGAGGCCCGCCTCGTCGACCCCGCCGCTCCCGTCCTCGTCCGAGCCCGTCTCGGTCTCGGCGCCCGGCCCGACGCCGGTGAACGGGCAGCGGCGCTCCGCGATGTGCGCCTCGTACTCGTCGCGGAAGTACTTCAGGCTGGATTGGATCGGGCTCACCGCGCCGTCCGCGAGCGCGCAGAAGGCCTTGAACAGGATGTTCTCGCCGAGCTCGTCCAGCAGCGGGAGGTCCTCGGACCGCCCGTACCCCTGCTCGATGCGGCCGAGCACCCGGCTCACCCACCACGTGCCCTCGCGGCACGGCGTGCACTTGCCGCACGACTCGTGGGCGTAGAACTGCACGAGCCGCCGCGCCGCCTCGACGATGCAGTCGGTCTCGTCCAGCACGATGATCGCGCCCGTCCCCAGCAGCGAGCCGGCGGCCGTGATCGACTCGAAGTCCAGACCGACGTCGAGGTGCTCCTCGGTCAGCAGCGGCGTCGAGGACCCGCCCGGCGTCCACGCCTTGAGGCGGCGCCCGCCGAGCACGCCGCCGGCGTGCTCCTCGAGCAGCGTCCGCAGCGGGGTTCCGAGCGGCACCTCGTAGTTGCCCGGACGCTCCACCTTGCCCGAGACGCTGAAGATCTTGGTGCCGGGCGACTTCTCGGTGCCGATCTTCGCGAACCACTCGGGACCCTCCGTCAGGATCGACGGGACGGTCGCGAGGGTCTCGACGTTGTTGATCAGGGTGGGCGAGGCGTACAGGCCCTCGACGGCGGGGAACGGCGGTCGCAGTCGGGGCTGCCCGCGGTACCCCTCGAGCGAGGACAGGAGCGCGGTCTCCTCGCCGCAGATGTAGGCGCCGGCGCCACGGTGCAACACGACCTCGAGCTCGAACCCCGACCCGAGCACCGACCCGCCGAACACGTCCTTCGCGTACGCCTCGCGGATCGCGGCCTCCAGGATCTCGCCCGGCCACAGGAACTCGCCGCGGCAGTACACGAACGCCAGATGGCTCTGGACCGCGTAGGCGGCGATCGCCATCCCCTCGAGGAACCGGTGGGGCTCGCGCTCGACGATCTCGCGGTTGTTGAAGGTGCCGGGCTCGGACTCGTCGAAGTTCGCGACCACGTAGGTGGGCTTGCCCGTGTCCTGCGGGACGAACGACCACTTGACGCCCGTCGGGAACCCGGCGCCGCCGCGGCCGCGGAGCCCGGACGTCTTGACCAGGTCGATCACCTCGGTCGGGGTCATCGCGAGGGCGGCGCGAAGGCCCTCGTAGCCGCCGGCCGCGAGGTACCCGTCGATCCCGACCACGCTCGGGTCGTCCCAGTTGACGGTCACGATCCTGGTCGTCGGCTGCGGCGCTCACGCGGTCTCCTCGACGCCGGCGAGGATCCGGGAGGCATCGCGGAAGTCCTTCGGCGCGCGGCCGCGCGACGGGGGCGGGATCTCGCCCGCGCGGAGCGCCTCGACGAGCTCGACGATCCGCTCGGGCGTCACGCGGTCGTGGTTGGCGAAGTCGATCTGGACCACGGGAGCGGCGTCGCAGGCGCCCGAGACACTCCTCCTGGTGGATGGTGAACGCGCCGTCGGGCGAGGTCTCCTCGCCGTGCTCGACCCCGGCGGCCTCGTGGGCGGCCTCGAACACCTCGTTCGCGCCCCGGAGCGCACAGGACAGGTTCGTGCAGACCGAGACCACGTGCGTCCCGGTCGGGCGGAGCCGCAGCATCGTGTAGAAGGAGGCGACGGCCTCGACCTCCGCCGTCGTGATGCCGAGGAGCTCGCCGACCTCGCGGAGCCCCTCCTGCGTGAGCCGACCCTCCACGGACTGCACCAGGTACAGGAGCGGCAGCACGGCCGAACGCTCGCGGCCCGCGGGGTACCTGGCGAGGATCGCCTCCGCCGTCCGGCGCCCGTCATCGGAGAGCACGGCCATCAGCGATCGACCCCGCCGAGCACCGGGTCGATGCTCGCGATCACCGCGATCACGTCGGCCACCAACCCGCCCCGGACCATCTGCGGCGCCGCCTGGAGGTTGGCGAACGACGGGTCGCGCATCTTCACGCGGGCGGGGCGGTTCCCCCCGTCGGAGACGACGTAGAACCCGAGCTCGCCGCGCGGGGACTCCACCGGCACGTAGACCTCGCCCGGCGGTACGGAGACGCCCTCGGTCACCATCTTGAAGTGATGGATCAGGGCCTCCATCGACTCCTCCATGATGTGGGTGATGTAGCGCGGCGAGTTCCCGATGCCGTCGGGTCCGACCTCGAGCTGCGCGGGCCAGCGCACCTTCGGGTCCTCGACCATCACCGGCCCGGGTTCGCGCAGACGGTCCAGGCACTGCTCGACGATCCGCAGGGACTGGCGCATCTCCCCCATCCGGACCAGGTACCTCGCGTAGCAGTCGGCCCCGTCGCTCGTGACGACGTCGAAGTCGTAGGTCTCGTAGCCGCCGTACGGCTCGTCGCGCCGCACGTCCCGCGCCGCGCCGGCGGCGCGCAGCGTCGGGCCCGTGACGCCGTAGGTGAGGGCATCCTCGACCGACAGCAGGCCGACGCCCTGGTTCCGCTGGATCCAGATCGGGTTCTCCGTGAGCAGCGCCTCGTACTCGTCGATCCGGCCGGGCATCATCCGCAGGAAGTCGCCGATCCGGTCGAGGCCACCGTCGGGCAGGTCCATCACGACGCCCCCGATCCGCACGTACGCGTGGTTCATCCGCAGACCGGTGGCGGCCTCGAAGATGTCGAGGATCTGCTCGCGCTCGCGGAACCCGTAGAGCATCACGCTGACGGCGCCGAGCTCGAGCCCCGAGGTCGCGAGCCAAACGAGGTGCGACGCGATGCGGTTCATCTCGCAGAACATCACCCGCAGGACCTGCGCGCGCGGCGGCGCCTCGATCCCGAGCAGCTTCTCGACCGCCAGGCAGTAGCCGAGCTCGTTGAAGAACGGTGCGAGGTAGTCGGCGCGCGTCACGAACGTCACGCCCTGCTGCCACGTCCGGTACTCGGTGTTCTTCTCGATCCCCGTGTGCAGGTACCCGATGATCGGGGTGCACGCCAGCACGGTCTCGCCGTCGAGCTCGAGGAGCAGCCGCAGCACCCCGTGCGTCGAGGGGTGCTGTGGCCCCATGTTGATGAGCATCGTCTCCTGGTGGATCTCTCGGGTGGACGTGGCCGACGGCTCGCGGATCGGGTCCGGCGTTCGGTCGGCCGTCACGAGGTCCTCCGGTCGACGGGGGGGATGAACGCGCCGTGGAACCTCGTGTCCACGCCGCCGAGCTCCTCGGTCTTGCGGAGCGGCCACCCTTCCCAGTCGTCGGGCAGCAGGATGCGTCGGAGGTCCGGATGGCCGTCGAACACGATCCCGAAGAAGTCGTAGGTCTCCCGTTCGTACCAGTCCGCGGTGCGGAACATCCCGGAGATCGAGGGGACGTGCGGGTCGTCCTCCGACACCCCGACCTTCATGCGCAACCGGTGATGATGCTCGGTGGACGAGAGCTCGTAGACCACCCAGAAGCGCGGGTCGCGACCGGGCCGGTCGTTGGCGGTCACGCTCGACAGGAAGTCCAGCCCCAGCTCGGGGTCGTCGCGGAACGACCCGAGCGCCCCGAGGAGCTCACCGCGGCCCACGATGACGCTCGCCTCGTCGCGCGCCACGACCACGTCGGGAAACGAGGTCCGCACGCGCTCGGCGATCCCCGCGGCGTTCACGCTCGGCGGGCTCCCGCGATCACGTGGCCGGCTCCTTGGCGACCTGCTGATGCAGCCGGAGGATCCCGTACATCAGCATCTCGGGCTTGGGCGGACAGCCCGGCACGTAGATGTCGACGGGGACGATCGTGTCGACCCCCTGCACGATGGCGTAGTTCGTGAACATCCCGCCCGCCGAGGCGCACACGCCCATCGAGATGACCCACTTCGGTTCGGGCATCTGGTCGTAGACGGTGCGGAGCACCGGGGCCATCTTCTGGCTCACCCGGCCCGCGACGATCATGAGGTCCGCCTGCCGCGGCGACGCGCGGAACAGCTCCATCCCCCAACGCGAGAGGTCGTAGTCGCCGGCGCCCGTAGCCATCATCTCGATCGCGCAGCATGCGAGCCCGAACGTGACCGGCCACATCGACTGCTTCCGCGCCCACCCGACCGCCTTGTCCAGCGTGGTCAGCAGGAGCCCGCGCTTGAACTCCTCCTCGCCCTCCTCGGCCGTGCGACCGGTCTGGAAGCCCTCGACGCGTTCAACCGGCACGGGCGAGCTCCTCCACGGGTTCGGGCTCGGTCTCGCGCTCGACCAGCGTCGGCCGTTCGGCCTGTCCCCAGTCCAGACCCCCGCGCTGCCACACGTAGACGTAGGCGACGAACACCAGGCCGATGAAGATCGCCATCTCGATCAACCCGAACAGCCCGAGCTGGCGGAACCCCACCGCCCACGGGAACAGGAAGATCGTCTCGACGTCGAAGATGATGAACAGCATCGCGACGGTGTAGAAGCTCACGCTGAACCGCTCGCCCTTGGGCAGCCGCTCGGGTTCGATCCCGCATTCGTACGGCGCGAGCTTGGCCGGGTTCGGGTGGTTGGGCCGCAGCAGCGCGGACACGGCGAGCGACAGCACGGCGAACAGCAGCGCGAGCACGGCCAGGATCACGACGGGCAGGTACTCGGACAGCTCGCTGGCCAGGACCAACTCCGCCTCCTTACGACGCCGGCACGATCCGCTCGAGCGCGTACATGATCTTGTCGCGAGCGTCGCCCGTCCGCCCGTCCGTGAGGTTGCCCATCAGCCGCAGCATGAAGCGCATGAGCCACTCCTGGGGCAGGGCGTACTCGGTGAGCGCCCGCATCACCGGCGGATGCCCGATCGCCCGGACGAACACGTTGCCGATCCCGTAATAGCGCCCGTAGCGCTCGCGGAGCTCCGTGGGGTACAGGTGCGCGATGCCGGGCCGGTCCTTGACCAGGGCCTCGTGGATCAGCTCCCCGGCGAGCTCGCCCGCCTCCATCGCGTAGGCGATGCCCTCCCCGTTGAACGGGTTGACCAGCCCGGCGGCGTCGCCAACCACGAGCATGCCGGGGGTCGCCGGCGGCGTCCGCGAGAAGCCCATCGGCAACGGCCCCGACAGCACGCGGCCCTCGGCCGAGGACTCGTTCACGTTCCACTCGGCCGGCAGCATCCGCCAGAACGCGTCGAACACCCGCTGCGCCGACAGGTCCTTGAAGTCGCGGAACGTGTTCAGCAGACCCGCCCCCACGTTGATCGAGCCGTCGGCGAGCGGGAACAGCCATCCGTACCCCGGCAAGATCGTGTCGTCGCCCTCGCGCAGGTCCATCCAGACCTCGAGCCACGGACCGGGCCGGCGTTCGACGCGGTAGTAGCGCCGCGCCGCGATCCCGAGCGGCTTCGACGGGTCGCGCCGCACCCCCGCCTGCGACGCGAAGCGCGACGAGGCGCCGTCCGCGGCGATCACGAACCGCGCGCGGACCGTCCTGTTCTCGCCGTCCTCACCCTTGATCGTGGCGCCGGTGACCCAGCCGTCCTCCTGGATCGGGGCTACCGCCTCCGTCCGCTCCATCAGGCGGGCGCCGGCCTTCTCGGCGTGACGGGCGAGCAGCTCGTCGAGCTCGGCCCGCGTCATCATCAGGCCGAAGTTCGGGAACTCCTCGAGGTCCGGCCACGGAAGCTCGAGCGTCACGCGGCGCGAGTAGATCCGCAGACCTTGGTGACGCTCGAACCGCGGATCGTCGGTGTCGATCCCCAGCCGCCGCAGCTGGACGACCGCGCGGGGCGTGAGACCGTCGCCGCACACCTTCTCCCGGGGGAAGGCGGCCTTCTCGACCATGAGCACGTCCAGGCCGTGGCGCGCGAGGTGATACGCGGCGGTGGAGCCTCCGGGGCCCGCACCGACGATCAGGGCGTCGACGTCAAGCTGCTGGCTCGAGCTCGGCACGAGGTCCCCCGACCGCTTGTGAAAACTTTCACAAAGGATGCTAACCGACTTGTGAAGCTCTGCACAAACCCTATGCCCGGGTCTCCGAGGGCGGCAAGCGAGCGGCGGGTCAGCGCCCCCGCGCGTGATCCCACGCGCGGACGGCATCCGGGACCACGCGCAGGAACCCGAGCCCCCGGACCTCCTCGGCGAACCGCGCGAACCCCTCGCCCGCCAGGAGCGGCCGGTACTTCTCGTGCCAGGCGGAGATCGGCTTGCGCATCGCGGCGCTCTCGGCCGCGAGCGGCTCGGCCCGGCCGACGATCTCGACGCCGGCGACCTCGACCCAGGCGCGGCCCAGGTCGATCGTGATCGCGACCCGCGGGTCGCGGACGGCGTTGGCCCAGGTCCGTCCCTCCTGCCGCGTCGAGACGAAGATCGCCTCCTCGGGCCAGACGAACCACAAGCGGCACGACGTGCGGGGACCCGTCGGCGTTCGTGGTCGCCACGGCCGCCGAGGGCAGGCTCGCGAACATGCGGCGCGCCGCGCCCACCTCCGCGTTCGACACCCGCATCAGGCCGCGCCCGGGGCTCGGAGCAGCTCCGCGATCTGGATCAGCGCGTCGATGCCTTCGCGACGCAGCGGCGCGTCGCCGAGCGCCCGGGTGGCGCGCGCGACCAGGTCCTCGACGGCGGCGGCGGCCTCGGTCCCGGCTTCGCCGTCGGCGACGTCGTCCCGGAGCTGGAACGCCTCCCCCACCAGCCGCCCGAACACCCGCAGCGGACCCTCGGCCTCGGGCCCGGCCCCGGCGAGCGCCGCGCCGATCAGCACCGGCCCCTCGGCAGTGTACGAACCGGTCTTCAGCGCGCGGACACGGGCCAGGTCGCGCGCGCCCGAGACGTCGAGGAACTGCCCGGCCGCCATCTCGGCCCGCATGCGGTCGAAGCGGGCCATCGCCGGCATCGAGCCGGCCGGTCCCGAACCCGCTCGTGCGAAGGAGCCGCTCGGACAGCACGAGCGCCAGATCCCCGACCAGGACCGCCGCCGACGTCCCGAACGCCTCCGGGTCCACACCGGCGGGCGCGTCCTTCGCGAACCGGACGTGGGTCGCGTCCACGCCGCGTCGCTCGGCGTCCCGGTCCATCAGGTCGTCGTGCACGAGGGCGGACGTGTGCAGGAGCTCGAGCGCCGCGCAGGCCGGGACGATCGGGTCGTCCTCACCGCCGCCCGCCGCCCGGAACGCCCAGAAGCACAGCGCCGGCCGGACCCGCTTCCCGCCGGCGCGGAGCAGGCGGAGCAGCTCGTCCACCAGGGCGACCGCCGACGGGTCCATCCCGGCCAGCTCCGCGCGACGGTCGCCCAGGAACCGCTCGAGCTCGCGGTCGACCGGTCGCGCGGACGGCCTCGATCGCCGTCGATGGTGGGGCGGGCGCGGTGCGATCCTGCGTCGGCACGCTGGCAGTATGCCAACGCGGGACCGGGCTCCGCCGCCGCCTGCCCCTGCGCGGGAGGCGTACTGCTATCGTTCGGGCGAGCCCCGGCTCGAACGATGACGCGCTTCCAGAAGCTCACGATCGCCACCACCGCTTCGACGGTCCTGCTCATCACGGCCGGGGGGCTCGTTCGAGCGACGGGTTCGGGGCTCGGGTGCCCGGGGTGGCCGACCTGCTTCGGGCGATGGATCCCGCCGCTCGAGACCCACGCGATCATCGAGTACTCCCACCGGCTGCTCGCGACGATCGCGGTGATCCTGATCTGCCTCCAGGCCGTGGTCGCGTGGCGGCAGTACCGGCGGGTGCGGCAGATCCTCGTCCCGAGCCTGGCCGCGGTCGGGCTCGTGTTCGTGCAGGCGGCCCTCGGCGGGGTCGTGGTCAGGGGCGAGCTCGAGGCGACGCTCGTGACCCTGCACTTCGCGACCGCGATGACGCTGCTCGCGGTCCTGGTGAACATCACCGCGAACTCCTTCTGTTACGTGAAGCTGCCGACCAAGGGCCCGTCGATCGCGGGCTCGGATCCGAGGTTCGCGCGGCTCACGCTGTGGACGGCCGGGGCCGCGTTCGCCCTGCTGATCGTCGGGGCGTCCGTCCGGGCCGAGGCCGCGGGGCTCGCGTTCCGGGACTGGCCCCTGATGGACGGCCGGCTGGTGCCGACGCTCGGCGGCGTCGCGACCCTGATGTTCGTCCACCGCGTGCTCGCCGCGACCGTCCTGCTGCTCGTGATCTGGGTGGCCATCCGGGCCCGGACGATGACGAACCGCTCGAAGGACCTCGTGATCCTGTCGTCGGTGACGCTGCTGCTCTACGTCGCCCAGATCCTCGTGGGGGCCGCCAACGTGTGGTCGAGGCTGTCGTCGGCATCGGTGACGGCGCACGTCGTCCTGTCGGCGCTGATCTGGGGGGTCCTCGTCGCGATCGCCACGGTGAGCCGCCGGTTCGCGGGTCACGCCCGGGGCGCCGGGGAGGGCGACGCGCGCTCGAACGGCAAACGCTCGAACCTGCGCGAGACGACCGCGGCCTACTTCAAGCTCACGAAGCCGCGGATCATCGTCCTGCTGCTGATCACGACCGTGCCGGCGATGATGCTCGCCGAGCGCGGGCTGCCGTCGATCGGCCTGATCCTCGCGACGCTGGTGGGCGGCACGATCGCCGCCGGCTCGGCGAACGCGATCAACTGCTACCTCGACCGCGACATCGACGAGGTGATGCGCCGGACCCGCAAGCGGCCGCTCCCCGCCCACCTGGTCGAGCCCGACAGCGCGCTCGCGTTCGGGTTCGTGCTCGGCGCGATCTCGTTCTTCTTCCTGTCGATCACGGTGAACGTGCTCGCGGCGAGCCTCGCGCTGTCGGCGATCGCCTTCTACGTCTTCGTCTACACGATGTGGCTCAAGCGCACGAGCGTCCAGAACATCGTGATCGGCGGGGCCGCCGGCGCCGTCCCGGCCCTGGTCGGCTGGGCGGCGGTCACCGGGACGGTCGGGCTCGCGGCGTGGGTGCTGTTCGCGATCGTCTTCGTCTGGACGCCGCCGCACTTCTGGGCGCTCGCGATGCGCTACAGCGGGGACTACCGCGCGGCCGGGATCCCGATGCTGCCGGTCGTCCGGGGACCGCAGGAGACCCGGAAGCAGATCCTCCTGTACTCGCTGGTGCTGTTCGGGACGTCCCTGCTGCTCGTGCCGGTCGCCTCGATGGGTCTCGTGTACGTGGGCGCGGCCGTCGTGCTCGGCGGGTGGTTCGTGTGGCGTGCGCTCCGGCTGTGGCGCGGCACCTCGCCGGCGGAGTCGATGCGTCTGTTCCGCTTCTCGATCGTCTACCTCGCGCTGCTGTTCGCCGCGGTCGCCGCCGACGCCCTGATCGGCTGACGTCTTCGAACCCGGATCTCCCGCACACGCCGGTCGCGCCGTGCGAACATCTCGTCGTCCATCGTGGAGGAGGTCCGGATGATCGGGTTCCTGCTCGTGCTGTTCGCCGTCGTCGTCTTCGGGTCGTTCCCGGCGACGTGGCTCCTGATGCTGTTCCTCGGCAACGTCGGCGTGAACGTGAGCTTCTGGGGCGCCCTGCCTGCCGGGATCCTGATGACGTTCTTCGTCGCCGGGACCGGTGGCCTCAGCCGCTACCGCTCGGCTTCCTGAGCCCGCGGCTCAGCGGGAAGGGCCGGCTTCTCCGATCGCCGCCACGGGACCACGCCCTCGAGCTCGATCTCCAGCGAGAAGCTGAGGAACGTCCGCACGAGGACGAGGACGCCGAGGGTGATCACGCTCTCGAGCGTGGGGTCGATCGTGATCGTCCGGACGATGTCCGCGATGATGAGGATCTCGAGCCCGAGCAGGATCGCCCGCCCCACCCTATGCCGAACGCCCTCGTAGGCCTGGTCGAGGGGGCGGCGGAACAGCTCGACCGCGAACCGCGCGAACGCGAGGACCGAGCCGACGACGAGCACGCCGACCCCCGCGACCTCGAAGCCGCGGACGACGTCCTGCATGATCTCCTCGTAGCTCGTCGAGCCGATCACGCTTGCCACACCCCTCCGAACGCTCGAAGGCCGCCGGGTCCCGGTCGTCAGGGAGCGCCAGCGGCCCTCGGAGCTTCGACGAACGACGCAGCTAGACCTGCATCATCGCCTGTGCCTTCATCTGCTCGTACTCCTCCGCGGTGATCTTGCCCTCGTCGCGGAGCTTGGCGAGCTTGGCGACCTCGTCGGCGGCGGAGTATCCGGACGCCCGACGCTCCCGCTCGGACATCGCGGCCATCATCTCCTTGTCCTGCTCGGTCATCTTCGGCCGCGCGATCATGTAGATCAGGATCCCGAGGAACGGGACGATGAAGATCAGCACGAGCCAACCGGCCTTCGCCCATCCCGAGAGGTCGTTGCGTCGGAAGAGGTCGGCGAACACCCCGATGAAGATCCAGATCAACATGAACCAGAAGAAGAAGACGACCATCGCCCACAGCACACTGCCGAACGTCCACTCGTACGCCAGCATCCAACCCCTCCCCTTGAAGCCCGGTTTCGGGCGCTGGCGGAGCGTACCCCAAGAATGGCGGTGTTGCACCCAACGATGAACACTCGACCGGCAAGGGCTAGAGTCCGTGCCCGATGCAGACCGACGGAACCGGGACGCCGGAGACACTAGCGACGCGTCCGATCACCCGGCGGCGAAACTCGGGAACGCCGGATGGCGCCGACGGCCCTCCGGCGAACCGCCTCCGCTGCCGCGCGAGCCGGGTTGGCGCGCGTGGGGCTGGGCGACGGTCGCGCTGCTCGTGGCCGGCGTCGCGATCGGTCTCACGATCGTCCCCTCGAACGCGCAGTCACCCCTGTTGCGAGTGGTTCCAGGACCTTCGGACGCCGACGCTGGTCGACGTGGCGAAGTTCCTCGACGGCCTGACCGAGCCGCTTTCGTCTGGATCCTCCGGGTCGCGATCCTCATCGTCGCCGCGCTCTACGCGCGGTGGCGCCACCTGATCACGGTCCTCGCGCTGTACGTCGTGGTCGACTTCCTCGACACGATCCTCGCGGTCCAGCGGCCGGCGCCGGAGGGCGTGACGGTCCTGTCGAACAACGCGACCACGGCCTTCCCGTCGCTGCCGGTGGCCGCGCTCGCGGTGACGCTGTTCGGCGCGGCGATGGTGCTGGCCTCGTCCGGCCGGCCACGGCGGCTCGCCCGGGCCGGCGCGCTTCGTGCTCATGGGGCTCGTCGTGCTGGCGCGGCTCCTGCTGGCAGCGGACTATCCGATCGACGCGGTGTACTCGCTGCTGCTCGGCGTGGATCACGGTGGGGTTCGCGTTCGCGTTCTTCGTCCCGGAGGACGTCTTCCCCGTGTCCTACGCGCGCGGTGGCAAGGCCGCGCACCTGGATCTCGGCGGCGCGCGAGGTGAGGCGATCGTCGCGGCCGTCCGCGACCAGCTCGGCTTCACGGTGAACGAGATCGAACCGTTCGGCCTCGCCGGCTCGGGCGGTTCGAGCCCGCTCCGGATGCGGGTCGCCGAGCTCGACGGGCACCTGTTCGGCAAGATCTACGCCACGAGCCACCTGCGCGCGGACCGCTGGTACAAGGTCGGGCGCACGATCCTGTACGGGCAGCTCGAGGACGAGGTCCCGCTGGGTTCCGTGCGAAGGCTCGCGCTCTACGAGGACTACGCGTTGCGCCTGCTCCGCGACGTGGGGATCGGCGTCGCGACCACCTACGGCATCGTCGAGCTCACCCCGGACCGCGAGTACATGCTCGTGACCGAGTTCTTCTCGAACGCGACGACGCTCGGCGACGCCGAGGTCGACGACGCGATCATCGACGAGGGGATGGAGCTCGTGCAGCGGCTCTGGGCCTCGGGGCTCGCCCACCGCGACCTGAAACCGGCGAACATGCTCGTGCGAGGGGGCCACCTGCAGCTCGTCGACGTGTCAGGCCTCCAGGTCCGCCCGACGCCCTGGCGGCAGGCCGTCGACCTCGCGAACATGATGCTGACGATGGCGCTGCGGACCGACCCCGACCGCGTCTACGCGCGCGCGATCACGTTCTTCTCGCCCGACGACGTCGCCGAGGCGTTCGCCGCCGCCCGCGGGCTCGCGATCCCGACGCAGGTGAGCGAGAAGCTGAAGGAGGACGGCCGCCCGATCCTCGAACGCTTCCGCGAACTCGCGCCCGACCGGCCACCCGTGTCGATCCAGGTGTGGAGCGTTCGGCGCATCGGGCTCACGGTGGCCGCGGTCGTCGGCGCGCTCGCGCTGGCGGCCATGGTCTGGGCGACGCTCGCGATCGGCCTGGACTGACGCGCACGGCCGGGCAGGTCGGGTCGGAGCGAGGCCCCTTGACTCGCGTAGACTGCACCGACCTTCGAACGGGAGACGACGATGCTGATCCTCGCACTGCTCGCGGTCGCGATGGCGGCCGGGTGGATCGCCCAGCTGATCGTCGGTCGCAGCCACGGCCGCACCGACTGGACCGAAGCCTTGATCGCCGGTTTCCTCGGATCGTTCGTGGGGGGACTGCTCGCGAGCCTGATCGCCGGCGACGGTCTGAACCTCCGGCCGAGCGGCGTGATCGGATCGATCCTCGGCGCGGTGATCGTCACCGCGGTATGGGGACTGGTGCGCGGTCGCCGGACCGCGTAGCACGCGACCGCAACCCGGGATGCGGGCGGGACGGGTCGCCCGGTTCGGGCTCGGCGCGGTCCTGTTCCTCGTCAGCCTCGCCGAGGCCCGGCGAGGCGAGCTGCCGGGTTACGAGGAACGCTTCTTCCGGACGGCCAACGGCGCGAGCGACCGGATCCGGGTGCCGGTTCGAGCGGTCATGCAGGCCGGGACGTTCGGGACCGTTCCGGTGGTCTCGGTCCTCGCGCTCCTCGCCGGACGCAAGCGCCTCGCCGCGAGCCTGGCCGTCGGCGGCACGATCGCGTGGGTCGGCGCCAAGCTCATCAAGCCCTTCGGCGGCACGGGCACGCCCACAGGGGGTCCTGCCCGACGTCACGATCCGCGAAGGCATCGAGGGCGACCTCGGCTGGGTCTCGGGCCACACCGCCGTCGCGACCACGCTCGCCTTCGTCGCCGCCGAGGAGCTCCCCCGGACCGCGCGACCGGTCCTGGCCGGAGTGGTGGGGACCGTGGGGTTCGGTCGGATGTACGTCGGGGCGCACCTCCCGCACGACGTGGTCGGCGGCGCCGGCCTGGGGATGATGATCTCGGCCGTGATCCCGCCGGCCGAGGGCGGCTGAGTCACCCAGCCTCGGCGCTCGGCTCGCGCCGCCGGAACAGCGTCGCGTTCAGGAACTGGGCGGCGACGAAGATCCGCGCCACCAGGAACAGGAACAGCATCATCACCACGGCGAGCCCGAGCGCCCCGTACAGATCGTTGCTGTGATCGAGGCGGTAGGCGAAGTAGGTCGACACGGCCAGACCGAGCAGGCGCATCCCAACCCCCGTCAGCACGGCGCCCGGCACGATGGAGGTCCAGGGCGCATCCGCGTGCGGCAACAGCCGCAGCACCGCGAACGCCAACGACGACGCCAGGATCAGACCCAACGCGAACCGGATCAGGCCGGGGACATCGAGTGCCTCGCTCAGCTTCGGCAGGAAGGCCTGCATCGCGACGGCGAGCAGGCCGAAACCGGTGACGGCGAGTGAACCCTTCAGCGAGCTCGCGCGGGGGGCGCGGATGTCCCACGCCAACTCGCTCACCAAACGAACCCCCCGGTACACGCCCCGCCCCGCCCAGACCGTGAGGAACGCGCCGAGGATCAGGAGCCACCACCGAGCGCTCTGCGAGGCGGCGACGGCCTGCGAGATCGCGCCCGCGAGCGCCGCGGTCATGCCGGTCTTCCTCGCGAGGTCGGCGGGGTCATCCCCCGAGAGCTCGGTCGCCAGGCCGAACGCGCTCACGAGGAACAGCGCGAGCGGGATCTGCCACAGGAAGATCCGGTACGCGAGGCCGCCCGCCAGGAGACCGCCGGCGCGTCGGCGATCGCTCTCGAAGGCCTGGACCGCGAGCCGAACCGTGACGTGCTGTTCGCGCGCGCGGTCGAACTCCCGGCGGGCCCTGGTCTCGAGCTCGGCCGCCGAGCGGCGTGCGCGGGCGATCCGGCCGGGCTCGCTCGCGGCCTGCCCGTCCGCACCGAGGGCGGGCGGCGAACCCGGCTCGATGACGGACCCGGGTGAGGCGGAATCAGGGGGAACCTCGGCTCCGGGGGCGGGCGGCTGCGGCTCCACGACTCCTCCACACGTCGTCAGGTGATCGGCCCGGACGACGTTCGGGCACGGCGATGGTAGCCCGAGCGGTGACCCGCGCTGTTGGCACCTCGCCGCCCAGGGGTGATGATGGGGCACCCCGAACGAGAGGCCGACCGTGGACGAGAGCGCCGCGTCACCCGAACGCCTCGGCAAGGTCGTCCCGCTGCGGGTCGCCGCGCAGCCTCCGCCGCCGCTCGAGCAGCTAGTCGAGCAGACGTTCCGGATCGCGATCGGGATGACGGCGCTCGCCTCCGAGGTACTCGCCGAGGCGGTCGCCCGCACGCTCGGCCGCGAGCCGTTCGCCGAGGGCGAGGCGCCGGGCGACGAGACCGCCCGCCCCGCCTCCGGTGTCCCGCTCGTCGCGGGCGCGGCGATCGGGGTCGCGCTCGAAGGCGCGAAGTGGGGCGCCCGTGCCGCCACCACGATGGTGAGGAGCGCCGAGCTCTTCTTCTCGCTCGTGACGAGCCCCGGGTTCGTGCAGGAGCCGCTGCGTCAGGCGGGCGACCGGCTCGGAGGGCTCGACGCGCGCTGGCGCGAGCAGCGCCCGCGCGACGAGGAGGCGGCGGCGGCGTTCCTTCGGCTGCTCGTCCCCCAGGTCGTCGACGCGGCGCTCGACCAGATCGACCTCAACGAGCTCGTCGCCGAACGCATCGAGCTCGACCGCATCATCGATGGACTCGACCTGGACCGGGTGATCGCGACGCCTGGACATCGACGCGATCGTGGCCCGGATCGACCTCGACCGCATCATCGAACGCATCGACGTTCGCAGGCGATCGTGGAACGGGTGCCGATCGACGAGATCGTATCCCGGCTCGACCTCGACGCGATCGTCGCGAGCGTGGACCTCGACCAGGTCGTGCGCCGCGTCGACATCCAGGCGGTCGCGGACAGGATCGACCTGCAGGCGCTGGTGCGCTCGACTCGACCTCACGGCGATCGCGAGCGAGGTGATCGAGGAGCTCAACCTCATGCAGCTGATCCAGGACGCGATGGGCTCGATGACGAACGAGACCGTCGGTGGCATCCGCGTTCAGAGCATGAACGCCGACCGTGCGATCTCGCGTCTGCGCGAACGGTTGCTTGGGCGTGGGGGCGGCGGGGCCGGGACAGCGGGACGCCCGCGAACACGCCGAGCGACCCGACGGACCCGGCGAGCCCGGTGAGGCGACCCGAGGAACGACCGTGAGCGTGTCCGCGCCACCGGTGGCCCGAGGGTTGCAGGGGCAGCGCGCCGGCGTCGTCTCCCGGTTCCTCGCGGACGCGATCGATCTCCTGGTGATCGTCGCCGCCGTGGTCGGCGTCTACTTCGCCGTGAGCGGCGCCCGGTTCCTCCTGCACCCCCGGAGTTCAGCTGGCCCGAGGCCTCCGCCCTGTACCTCGGCACGCTCGGCTGGATCCTGCTCATCGTCTACCTGACGATCGGGTGGGCGAGCACCGGGCGCACGTGGGGCAAGAGCGTGCTCGGGCTGCGCGTGGTCTCCTCAAGCGACGTCGGCCTGCCCCTGTGGAGGGCGTTCGTACGGGCGACCCTATGCGCGCTGTTCCCGATCGGGCTGTTCTGGAGCGCGATCAGCACCCGGAACGAGTCGGTGCAGGACCTGCTGGTCCGAACGACCGTCGTCTACGACTGGGGCCCGAAGCTCCCGCCGCTCCAGTAGCCCCCTACGCGGCGCCGGCCCCCTCGGGCTCAGCCGCATCGGGCTCGTGACCGAGACGCAGCAGAGCGATCTCGTACAGGGCGATGACGACCGTCGACGATCGACGAAGGCCAACCAGCGAGAGGTCGAACAGGAGCAGCACGAGCAGCGCGACGACCCCACCGGCCAGCATCAGAGCGTCGCGGTGGGTCGCGGAGCCACCGGACCCGTTCGGTCTCCTCCCCGGGGTGACCTCCGACCGCCGAGGAGATCCCCCGGGCACCGTCTCGGAACCAGCCCCGAACGGTCACGGCCCACGGGTACGGGCCCGTGATCAGGGCGATCAGCAGGGTCAGCAGGACGATGGCGAGCAGGATGCCGGTGGTTCGGAACAGGCTGTCCATCAACGTGTCCGCGAGGACTCGCACAGCGGGGTGCCGTTGCGTGTTCACCTGCTCGAACAGCCCGTCGCGAGCGATCAGCGCGACACGCCGAACGACGACGAGCCCGATCGCCCCACCAACGGTGAGCTGGACGAGCGTTCGGCGCCGACGCGTCGAGACCAACAAGGCCGCGGCGATCAGCACCGGGATCAGGACCAGAAGGAGGATCAAGAGCCGCTTGGCGGTATAAAGCGTCTGCTGCAAGGCCTCCAGGTCTTGGCTGTCGTAGACGGGGATCTGGCCGTAGTTGTCCGGCAGGTCGATCCCGAGCGCCTGCTCGAGCTTGGCGATCTGGCTGCTCGGGACTTCGCCCGGTTCGAACGTCGGGAGGGTCACGTCGCGGCCGACGAGATCGGACGAAACGTTCTCGATCGAGGCAAGCGCGAGGTTCACGAGCGGGACGAGGTTGAGGAGCACCTTCCCCTCCGCCACCGACACCGTATCGCTCTCGCCGCGCATGATCGCCAGCACCTGCGTGTGCACGAACCGATTGGCTTCGACCCAGAACGTCTCGAAGGCGTCGCTCTGCACGACCTTCACTACCTGTTCCTGCACGAACCCGTGCAGCGCGTTGGTCAACGGTCCCGCGAGCAGGGTCGCCCGCTCGCCGATCGCCGCGAGCGTGTCCGAGATCACCTCCTGGACGTTGAGGGCCGCGAAGACCTCGTCCGTCAACCTCGTGGCGATCGCCTGCTGAACCGCGGGGTCGTCCGCGAGCGGCGCCACCGTCGCTACATACCGATCGGTGTTCAGGACGGTTCGGGCACCCCACACCGCCGGCACGCTGACCGTGAACACGATCACGGCAAGGATGACCAGGATCGGCGTCAGGATCCGCCGCACGCGATGACGCTTCGGCGCCTCCATCCGGGTCTCGACCCTTGCCTCGAGCTCGTCCCGCTCGGCCTTCAGCCGTTCGACCTCGGCCTCGAGCTCCTCGGGTGATGGCTCCTGCGGCCCGTTGCCCTCATCGTTCACGACGCCCTCCGTTCCTCGACCGGTCCAGGCCTCGCGTCGGGCGAACGGGAACGCGCCCTCGGACGTCCGTGCCGGTTCCTATACCGCCGGCGACAGCTCCTTGGACAGCCTCCGAACCTCGAACGCCAGGAAGATCTCGGTGAACCCGCGGAACATCGCCGCGAACCCGACCCAGATCAGGATCAGCGCGGCGCGCGGCGCGAACAGCTGCTGCGATGCCCAGAAGGCCAGGAGGACCTCGAGGATCCCGACGACGAGCCCGAGCCACCACAGATCGTTGACCTCGCGGGTCATGAACGCCATCGCGATGTCGAACGAGCCCTTCAGCAGCAACAGGAAGCCGAGGATCGCGGCGAGCTCGTAGAAGGCGTCGAGCGGGTGCACGAACGCCCAGATCGAGCCCGCGATGAACAGAACGCCGAGCAGGGCGTGGGCCCAACGCCACCCGGGTCGGGCGCCCATGAGGACGAACTCGTTCACGCCGGCCATCAGGAACACGACGCCCAGCAGCGCGCCGACGGCCGCGATCGACGTGATGTCGAACCGGAGCACGATCAGCGAGATCAGCAACCAGGCGATCCCCGTGATCAGGAACAGCCACCAGGGCAGCATCGAAGCGCCCCGTGCCCGAACACTCATACCGACCCCTCCCTACGCACAGCTCCGCTCGGCGAACGGCTGTGCCCGGTCGCCTCCATCGGAGCGTACCCGGAGCGTAACGGCACCTGTGGGAGCCGCGTCATGCTCCCGATCGGATGAGATCGGCGCTAGGAGGGGCCGGTCGGGCCGGTGCGGCGGACCACCGCCACCGCCCCCGCCCGCGTCCGAGACCACGACGGCACCGCTCATGTTCGGGTGCACGTCGCACTGGAAGTAGTGCTCACCCGGCGGCAGCGCGGGGACGGCGTACTCCACGGTCGCGGGCCCGGTGATCAGCTCCCCGTTGAACAGCTCGTCGCCGAGCGAGCTATCGGAGAAGATCGCGATGTTGTGCTGCACGCCCGCGTCGCGGTTCTCGAACGTGATCGTCGTCGGCACCGGCTCGAGCTCGATCGTGGCGGTGTCGAACGCGAGGCTCTGGGCGACGACCGTCTCGCCGCCGCCGGCGCCGGGACCGCCCGGACCGGTCCCCCCACCCCCGCCGCTCGGCACGGCCTGCATCTCGCCCGTCATCGTCGGGTGGACCTCGCAGCGGAAGAAGTAGGCGCCCGCTTCGAGCGGGTCGACCTCGTAGCCGGTCTGCCGGACCCCCGTGATCAGCGCCCCGTTGAACACCGGGGTCCCGGCGAACGTCGGGTCGTCGAAGATCTGGACGTTGTGCTGCGTGTTCGCGTCCTGGTTGTGGAACTGCAACGTGAACGCCTCGCCCGCCGGGATCGTCAACGAGGTGGGCTCGAAGGCGATGTTCGCGGCGGCGAGCGTCACCACCGGCTTCTCCCCGCCCCCCGCCTCCTCCTCACTCCCGCCGACGACGGCGAGCGCGACCCCGCCGGCGAGCATCGCCACGCCGGCCGTCACGCCCAGCATCGCCCCGAGGGTCGAGAGCCGGACCTGCTTGCGACCGGCGGCCACCGCCGCCGTGATCACGACGCCGCTCGCCACGGCGATCGCGGTCACGGTCGCGGCCGTGGGCGTCAGCGACAGGAGGATCCTCGAGAGGCCGAAGAGCACCGCCGCGATCACGGCCAGGATCCCGAGCGGGAGCAGGATCGGCATCACGAGACGGTCGCGCAGGACCGGTCTCATCGCGGCACCTTCGTCCGCAGCTCGCGCTCCTCGGGGCGGAACGCGAGGGCGTCCCAGCCGTCGCGCTCCTCACGGGCGTGCCACCGGAAGAAGATCGTGGCGACGAACCCCCACAGGATGAACCCGCCGATGAGCTTCATCTCGAGCCCGGCGATCAGCTGGTCGTTGAGCGCCGAGATGCCCCAGATCCGGGGGAACGTCCCGTACACGGGATACAGGAGCGTGTGCCCGAACGTGAGGAAGGATGCCGGGATCGTCGGCGCGAGCGACTGCGCGAACAGGTACATCATCTGCGCCGGCGGGGAGAGGGCCGGGAGCTCGACGAGCGGCGACATCACGGGCCACCACATCACGATCGCCGACCCGACCAGCAGGACGTGGAGGGTGAAGTGCGTGAGCTCGGAGCGCACCGACGCGTCGACCACCTCGGGCCAGTGGGTGAACAGCAACAGCCCGTTGAACAGGATCAACGCCACGACCGGACGCGTGAGGAATCGGAACGCCACGAACAGCCATCGCGGCTGCAGGATGTCCCGCCACATCCACGCCGGCATCCCGGCGATCAACAGGGGCGGCGCCACGAGCGTGAACAGCAGGTGCTGCGCCATGTGCACCGAGTAGAGGTAGCCCTCGGCGAGGTCGTGCATCGGCCAATCCGCCCCGAGCCACAGGCAGGCCATCCCGATCGAGAACAGCGTCGTGCGCCGGCGCCGGTCGGGCGGCTCGCCGGCGACCACCCGATGCCGCCGTACGGCGACGAGGTAGGCGACCCAGATGGCTCCCAGGACCAGCCAGACGCTCGGGTGCGGGTGCCAGGCGGGCATCGGCTAGCTCGAGAAGACCTGGAAGGTGAGGAGCACGATCAGGAACAGCGTGATCGCGCCCGCGAGCCCCATCACGAAGAAGCGCGCGTACGTCCGGCTGTCGAACTTCAGGTGCATGAACCACAAGACGACGAGCGTGAACTTGACGAAGGAGAAGAAGAACAGCAGCGGGACGAGGATCTCCTTGAAGCCCTCGATGTAGTAGATGGCGACCTCGGCGGCGGTGATCGCCGCGAGGATGATCGCGATCCGGATGTACTCCTTCGGCCCCGGATGCCGCCCCGCGTGCGGGGGCGCGTGCACCTCGGGCGTCGGCTCGTCGACGTGCGTGTCGGCCATGGTCGCTCCTAGCCCCCCGCCCCGGGGTTCCCGGTCGGGATCAGGTAGACGACGGTGAAGATCACGATCCAGACGATGTCCACGAAGTGCCAGTAGAGACCGACGAGCTCGACGGTCATCGCGCTGTCCTGGGTGATCTTGCCCGCGAACGAGAGCGTGAACAGCGGTGAGCAGCATCAGCACGCCCACCGCGACATGCGTCCCGTGGAACCCGGTGAGCACGTAGAAGGAGGTCCCGAACACGTTGGTCTTCAGGGTCAGGCCCTCGCGGACGAACGTCGTGAACTCGTAGACCTGACCGCCCAGGAAGGCCATCCCGAGCAGCGCGGTGGCGAGGAGCCAGACCCTCGAACGCCCGACGTCGCCACGCTGGATCGCCGCGAGCGCGAGCACCATCGTGAGCGAGCTCGCGAGCAGCACGAACGACGACACCGACGTGAACGGGATGTCGAACACGTCGGCCGGGAAGGGCCCGACGATGCTGGCGCCCCGGTACAGCACGTAGGTCGAGATCAGCGCGCCGAACAGCAGGCAGTCCGAGGCCAGGAACAGCCACATCGCGAGCTTGAGATGGGGCAACCCGGTGCTGGTGGCGGCGTGATCGCTCACCGGAGGTGCCACCGAGTGCTCGAGGCTCGCCATCAGCCGCTCATTCCGACGAGGGCTCCAGCGCCCACCCGAAGAACCCGACCAACGAGATCACCAGCCCGACGACCAC
>CAVZUW010000012.1:0-256779 GCA_963778545.1 uncultured Actinomycetes bacterium
AATCGCTCGGTCTTCACGCTCGTCGCGGGATACCCGAGGAGCACCAACGCCGCCGCCACCGACTCGACGAACGAGGTGGGTCCGCACACGAACGTCATCGGCATGCTGGACGCCTCCCACGCCACCTCGGCGAGCATCGCACCGTCGACCCGGCGAGCGTAGCCCGTCCATCCCGGCGGCTGGGAGCGCGTCAGGGTGTGGATCACCTCGGGACCGTTCGGGGCGGCGGCCAGCCGTTCCAGCTCGTCCCGGTAGATGACCTCGTCCCACGATCGAGACGAGGAGACGAGTTTGGTCGGGGTCGTGGCGTCCGCCGCCTCGCGGTGCCGAAGCATGGACATCAACGGGACGATGCCGGAGCCTCCGGACACGAGCAGGAGCGGCCCGCCCGAGACAGCCTCCCACACGAAGTACCCGCCGATCGGACCGCGGAGCTCGAGCTTGTCGCCTCGGCGGAGCTCGCCGACGAGGTACTCGGAGACCTCACCGTCCGGCAGGCCTTCCACGGTGATCGTCAGCCGCGCGTCCTCGGGAGACGAGGCGATCGAGTAGCTCCGCTGGGCCTGGTAGCCGTCTTCGGCGGTAAGGCGGAGGTCGACGTGCTGGCCCGCCCGGTGACCCGGCCAGTCGGGGACCTCCAGCACGATGCTCCGGACCCGAGGCGTCTCGTCGATCAACTCGACGACCTCGCCAAGCGTCCAATTCAGTCGCCCGAGTACCGCTGCTCGCGCCATGGGTCTCCGTAGATGTGATAGCCGTAGGACTCCCAGAAGCCTGGCTCGTCGTGATCCATCAGCCGGAACCCGCGAACCCATTTCGCGCTCTTCCAGAAGTACAGGTGGGGAACGAGGAGCCGGGCGGGTCCCCCGTGTTCGGCCTCGAGCGGCTGCCCGTCGTAGCCGAACGCGACCCACGCCTTGCCGTCGAGGACGTCCTCGAGCGGCAGGTTCGTCGTGTAGTCGCCGTCCGAGAACGCCATCAGGTGCGTCGCGTGGTGCTCGACGCCTTCAAGGAGCGTGTCGATCGCGACGCCCTCCCAGGCGGTGTCCAGTTTCGTCCACTTCGTGACGCAGCTGATGTCGACCCGGATCTCCTCGCTGGGCAGGGCGCGGAACTGCTCCCAGCTCCACGTCTTGAGCGTTGCCGCCCCCTCGTCGACGGAGAACGTCCACTCGTCGAGCGGCGTCTGCGGCGTCGGACCCGCCGACAGGACCGGGAATCCATCGACGAGGTACTGGCCGGGCGGGAGCCGCGCGTCCTCACGCTCCTTCGCGCGTTTGCCGCGGAACCCTCGGGAGATGTACGCCATCCGTCGCTCCCCGCTCCCGTCCCTCGAGCCGCCGGGATCGTATCCGGCTTCGACCTCGAGATGCATCCTGGAGCGTCCGGGGATCCCTGTCTACGCCAGATAGGTCCTGACCAGCTGCAGGCCGACCGCGTCATCGTCCGGGGGACGACAGGGCCTCGCTCAGCGACACCCCTGGGGCTCGTGGAGGTACTGGCGGCACTCGTCGTCGGTGAGCTCCCTCGTCAACTCCGCCTCGGCGATCTCGATCAACTCGTCGAGGTCGAGCGCCCACACGCGCACCACGCCATCGGGGGTCGCGGATGCCAGCCGCTTCCCGTCAGGGCTGAAGTCAAGGCCGGAGACGAGGAACTCGTGGCCTCGGAGCACCAGCTGTTGCGCGCCGGTCTCGGCGTGGGTGTCGAAGAGGCGGATCGCCGCATCCTCTCCGCCGGTCGCGAGCATCCTGCCGTCCGGGCTGAACACGACGTTCATGACGGTGACCGATCCCGCACCGAACGACCGCTCGACCTCCCACGTCGAGGTGTCGCGGATCTCGACGGTCCCGCCGAAGGACCCGATCGCGAGCCGCTCTCCTGGTCCGTCGAACGCGAGCGACGTCGCGCCCACGGCGTCGAGCCTCCGCACGACCTTCCCGGCCCTCCAATCCCAGATCGACACGTGCATGGTGTCCGGGTGTGGTTGGTTGAAGGTCGAGGCGGCGATCGTCCGACCGTCCGGCGCGAAGGCGAGCGCCTGGAGGACGTCGGGATCCGGCTCGGAACCGACGAGCGTGCGGTGCCCATCGTTGTCCGCGTCGAGCACGTGCAGGCTTCCGTCGAACCCGCCGACGGCGAGGTACCGGCCGTCGGGGCTCCAGTCGATCGACGTGATGGAGTCGTTCCGAACGTCGTCCTCGAACGCGAGTGTTCCCGTCTCGACGTTCCACACCGAGACGACGGACGAGACGTTGCGGACCATCGCGACCAGTTCGCCGTCCGGTGTCGGCGCGATGAGATACACGGGGTCCTCCGAGCCCGTCGCGGGGCCCAGCGTCGTCACCGGCGTGGTCGCATCACCGCCGACGTCCCAGATCGCGACCGATCCGCGGTCGTGCGACGCGGCGATCTGCCCGTCCGGGAGGTACGCGACGTCGACGGGGGCGAGATAGTCCGTCTCGGCGTTGAAGACCTCGGCGTCGCCCTCGAGCGAGAGGTCCCAGATCTTGACCGCGGCGATCCCGACGTCGCCGGTGATGACGCGCTCCCCGTCGGGCGAGAACGCCGCGAACAGCCCCGACTGGGTCTGCTCGGCCGACAAGAGGTACACCTGGCGCCCCTCGACCTCGACGGTCCCTTGCGTCCGGTGCGTCTCGAGTTCCCACACCCGCGCCGTACCGTCGCTCCCGCCGGAGACGATGCGTCGGGAGTCGGGCGACCAGTCGACGGTGGTCACGACGCCGGCGTGTCCGACCAACCGCTCCTCGAGCTGGCCGGTCGAGGCGTCCCAGACGCGCACCGAAGAGTCGCCGGCACCCGTGGCGATCCACCGGCCGTTCGGGCTCCACGAGACGGAGTTGACGGAGTACGTGTGCCCCGGGAGCTCGAAGACGACGTCGCCGGTCCGGACGTCGAACACCGTCGCGACGTCCACGTCGGCGCTCGCGACCGCCAGCCGGCTCCCGTCCGGACTGAGGGCCGTGTCGAACACGAACGTGTCCAATCCCTCGAACGTGCGCACGATCTTGCCGGTTGCGGCCTCGGCCACTCGGACCGTGTCGTCCTCCGGCCACGTGGCGGCGACGAGTCTGCCGTCCGCGTCGAACGACTGCCCCACGGCGCCCGTCGTCCCCGACACGCTCGCGATCAGTTCGCCGGTCTGGGGATCCCACATCTTCAGGAGGCCGTCGTCGCCGGTCGTCGCGAGCAACGAGCCGTCGGGTGAGAACTGCACGTCGTTCACGTCGCTGTTCTCGTGCCCGATCCACGACCGGACGGACTTACCGGTCGTGGCGTCCCGGAGATCGATCGTCCCGGTGTTCTCGGGTCCCTCGGTCACGAAGACGCCCTCGGGGCTCCAGTCGACCGTGCCGCCGATGCCCTCGACGGTCAGCACGAGCCGAGAGGCGATCACGGCTCGGTGGAGCGCCTCGGTCCGCCTCGGGCAGCACCGTGCCGTCGGCGGAACGGGTGACGTCGATCGCCTCGAGGGCGAGGAGGATGCTTCGCTCGGGGTCGACCTCGAGGTTCGCGACCGAGGCCGAGGCGAGTTCGCGCGCGGTAGCGTTCCGTTCCTGCGCCTGGGCCTCCCGCTGCTGGCCGGTCGCGAAGACCGTCAGGCCCGCCGCGACGAGGGCGGCCACGGCGAGGACCGCCACGATCGCTCGGAGCCGCCGGACGGATCGACGTTCGAGGTTCCGTTCGTGCGCTTCGCGAGCCACCTCCTCCGCCTGTCGCCGATCCCGCTCCGCGCGAGACGCCGCGATGTACTCGCGCTCCTCCGGGGTCGCCGCGACGCCGGACTCTGCCTGCCAGCTTTCGGCCTGCTCCAAGCGCGAGCCGGTGAGCAGGAACGACGGATCCCGGTCCGCCTCGATCCAATCTCCGGTGGAGGCGGCGAGGCGGCGCTCCGTGCGGAGGTCCTCCCGCGCGACGTCGATCCATCGGTGGAGCCGTGGCCAGGCCGTCAGGATCGCCTCGTGCGCGAGCTCGATCGTCGGCGCACCGGTCCGAGCGTCCCGGTCGAAGGAGAGCTGGCGGGAGGCGCCGAACGTGTCGATCACCGTGGTCATCTCGTCCTGGTCGATGTCGAGCGAGGCGATCTCGGATCGGGGCGCGCGGCGCCGCGTGTCCTCCGTCCCCTCGCCCAGCGCGACCAGACGGAGGAACAGCTGCCGCGCGGCCTCCTTGCCGTCTGTCGTCCAGCTCCGCGAACAGCTCCTCGGCTCGTCGGCCCAGCGCGCCGGACACGCCGCCGATCTCCCGGTACGCCTCCAGGAACAGGACCCGGCCGTCCCGCCGCTCGAAGAGCTCGGTCAACGCGTACTCCAACAACGGGAGCGCGCCGGGCTCCTCGGCCACGTCGGCGAGCATCGCGGCGACGAGCCCCGGCTCGAGCGAGACGTCGACCCGCTTGGCAGGGCCGGAGATCGCTCGCTCGACCTCCTCGGCCGAGAGCGGGATCACCGCCTCGACGCGGGACTTGAACAGCTCCGCGAACCCTCGGTACATGAGCGGTCGGTCGTAGAAGTCGGCGCGCAGCGTCGCCACGACCCGGAGGCGGCTGCGGGGGTCGTTCGCGGCGGCCTCGAGGCTCCCGAGGAAGTGCGTCCGCACGGCTTCGTCCTCGACGAGCGTGAAGACCTCCTCGAACTGGTCGATCACGAGGACGAGCTCCGAGCCGTCGGAGGGCAGCAGCCGGAGGACGGCGCGGTGGAGCCCGTGCTCGTCGCGCTCGAGCTGGTCCATGAGGCTGGCCGGCGGGTCGGGCGCCGCTCGGAGCAGCGCCGCCTCGAGACCGTCCAGCGGGTGGGCGCCGGGGAACATGTCGGTGATGCGCCAGCCCTCCGATGCGGGGATCGCGCCGCGCCGGATCGCCGGTAGGAGCCCCGCCCGGACGGCCGAGGACTTCCCGCTCCCGCTCGGGCCGACGACGGCGAGGAACCGGGTCTGCGAGAGGCGCTTCACGAGCTGTTCGACCAGTTCCTCGCGGCCGAAGAAGTCGACCGCATCGGTCTCTTCGAACGCGCGGAGGCCTTTGTACGGGTTGGGAACGATCGCGCCCGGGACCGCGGGCACGAGCCTGGAGGCTGCGGATCCGAGCGCCCGTCGGAACGCCATGTCCTCCGCGGCGTCGGCGGCCTCCGCCCTGAGGCGGATCACGTGCACCGGATCCGCGAGGCCCTTGAGTCGGACGGAGCCCCGGTCGACGTACGCGACACCCTCGACCTTCCTGGCCAGGTGGACGACCTCTCGGCTCGCGAGGATCTCTGCCGGGCCCGCGATCGAGCAGAGCCGCGCGGCCAGATTCAGCGCGCCGCCGCGGAAGCCGCCGTCGACCGGCACGGCCTCCCCGGCGTCCAGGCCGATCCCGACCGGGAGAGGCAGCGCCGGATCTGCGACGGTCTCGTCGACGAACCGGCGCTGGAGATCGATCGACGCACGGATCGCCTGGCGGGCCGAGTCGAACACCACGAGGGCCTCGTCGCCGCGGAGCTCGACGACGGTCCCGCCTCGGGACTCGAGGACCTCGCGCGCGATCGCGGCGAACTTCGTCGCCAGCCTCGCGGCGGCCTCGTCGCCCCTCTCCTGGGTGAAGACGGTGTACCCGCGGACGTCGGCGATCAGGAACGTCCGTATCTGCGCGTCCTGGTTCTCGGCGGTGCCGACGAACGCCGGAGCGTCATCAACCATGCGAGATTATGCCTCGAGCCGACCCCCAACTGTGGCGTCTGGCCTACCGGGGCCCCCGCGCCTCCGCCTCTCGCGAACGCCGCAGCCGCTGCTCGGCCTCCGCCTTGTCGCCCCGCCGCTCCGAGACCTGGGCGAGGGCGCGCCAGGTCCAGCTCGCGAGCTGGCGCTCGCCGAGCTCCTCGGAGATGCGGATCGCCTTGCGGAGGTCCTCCTCGGCCTCGTCCAGGCGGCCGAGCTCTCGCTTGGCGATCCCGCGCTCGGCGGTCGCGTCGCCGAGCTCCCACCGCGCGCCCAGGTCCTCGAACACGGCGATCGCGCGGTCGTAGCAGGGGAGCGACTCCTCGAACTTGCCCTGGTCGTCCAGGATCCGGCCTCGCTGCACCGTGGTCATCGCGATGCTGAACTGGTCGCCGATCTCCTGGGCGAGCGCGAACGCCTCGTCGCTCAGCTCGAGCGCCTCCTGCAGGGCCTGCTCGAAGTCGGGGCTCGATCGCGCTGAATCACTGGTCCGGTTGATCGAGAGCGAGTTGAGCGCCCGCACGCGCGCCCAGCCGTCCTCGGGGTCGGCGACCTCGAGCGCGCGGCGCCAGATCTTCTCGGCCGCGTCGGTGTCGCCGCGCGTCCACGGCACCCAGCCGGCGAACAGCAGCGTGCGGACGCACGCCCACGGCTCGTCGTAGCGCTCCGCCGCCGCGAGCGACTCGTCGAGCAGCACCTCGGCCTTGTCGACGTCGGCGTCGACGTTGATCGCGATGTCGCCGAGGAACCGCAGCGCGAGCGAGAGCGTGAACGGGTCGTCGACCTTGCGGCCGAGCTCCACCGCCCGGTCGAGCACGTCCCGGGCCGCCGGGTACTCGGCGAGCCAGTACCGGGCCTCGCCGATGCCGGCGAGCGCGCGCGCCTCGCGGACGCCCCACGTCGTCCTCGGGACCCGCGAGCGCGAGCGCCCGCTCGTAGCGGTCGATCGCCGTCCGGCTCTCCATCCGGCGCCGCGCGCGGTCGCCCGAGTCGAGCAGCGCCTCGGCGGCGCGCTCGGCCACGGTTCGGTCGTCGCGGTCGAGGTCGAGCGACGCGACCGCCGCGAGCTCGAGGTGGTCGGCCGCCCACGCCGGGTGGCTGTCCCCGAACAGCCGGTCGGCGATCAGCTGGTGCAGCCGGACGCGCTCGCGCTTGGGCAGGCTCGCGTACGCGACCTCCTTCAGCGTCGCGTGCCGGACGCGCCAGCGCGCCACCGGGTGCGTGTCGTCCTCGGGCACGAGGATCTCGGCCTCCTCGAGCTGCCGGATCTCGTCCGGGGTGGCCTCGGGGTCGATCGTCCGGAGCTCGGTCAGGTCGAACGAGACGAAGAACGACGACGCGCGCCGGGTGAGCTCGCGCAGGCGGGGGTCGAGGTGGTCGAGGCGGGCCGCGACGACCGCCTGCACGGTGGGCGGGAGGCTCGCGCGCGGCGCGGCCTCGCGGTCTCGCCGTCGGGGAGCAGCATGCCGGTGGTCTCGATGATGAAGAAGGGGTTGCCGCCGGCGCGCTCGGCGATCTCGGCCGCCTCGTCGTCGTCGATGCGCCGGCCCGAGGCCTGCCGCGCGAGGACGACCGACTCGTCGTCGCTCAGCGGCTCGAGCCGGAGCCGGACCGCGTTCTCGGTCGTCGTGCCCCACGCCGGCCGGTCGTCGAGCAGGCTCGTGCGCGCGAGCGCGATCACGAGCGCCTTGCGGTGGCCTTGTCTCGCGGGCGAGCCGAGACGCTCGATCAGCTCGAGCATCTGCGGCCGGAGCTCGTGCGCGTCCTCGAACACGAGGACCGCGGGTGTGTCTCGAGCGAGACCGTCGACGAGCGCGACGAACCCGACCTGCACGTCCTGCACGAACGACGCGTGCGACGGGCGCTCGGCCATCCCGAACAGGAGCGCGAGCCGCTCCTTGAGCTGCTTGGCGTCGGCGGGGTCGGCCATGACGCGGTCCGCCAGGTCGTGGAGCCGGCGCCGGGTCTTCTCGGGCGGGTCGTCCTCCTCCAGGCCGGCGAGCTCGGCCACGATCGACGCGGCCGGCGCGAACGTGGCCGTGTCGGTGAACGGGCGCGCGCGGCCGGTGAGGACGGGGATCGTCTCGTCCATGCCGGCGACGAGCTCGTCGGCCAGGCGCGACTTCCCGATGCCGGGTTCGCCGAGGACGCTGACGAGCACCGGGTGGCCGGTGCTCTTCGCGCGGTGCAGGCTCTCGCGCAGGATCGCGAGCTCGCTCGAGCGCCCGACGAACGGGATCGTCCGGCGGGCGCTCCGCGGGGTGAGCCCCTCGACCGGGAAGCCGGCGATCGTGTCGCCGTCGAAGCCCTTCGCGGTGGCCTGGCGCTGGTCGCCGTAGGAGACCGCGTTCGCGGTGAGCGCGACGGTGGTCTCGCCGGCGAGCACCTCGCCGGGTCCGGCGGCGGCCTGGAGCCGGGCGGCGGCGTTCACGACGGGTCCGGTGACGAGGAGCTGGCCGGCGGGCCCGAGACCGGTGGCGGCCTCGCCCGACTCGATGCCGACGTGGACGTCGAGGGGTTCGGGCGAGGCCGAGGGTCTGGCTGAGCCGCCGGGTGCGGGCGCGGATCGCGAGGCCGGCCCGGACGGCGCGGAGCGCGTCGTCCTCGTGCACGGTCGGCAGGCCGAACACGGCCATGACCGCGTCGCCGATGAACTTCTCGGCGCGGCCGCGGAGCGCGAGGAGCTCCTCGGACGCCGCCTCGAAGAACAGGCCGAGGATCTCGCGGGCGCGTTCGGGATCCAGGCGCTGGGCGAGGCCGGTGGAGTCGACCAGGTCGGCGAACAGCACCGTGACCACCTTGCGCTCCTCGGTGCCGAGCGGGGTCCCGACGGGCGAGCCGCAGTTGGGGCAGAAGCTCGCGCCCTCGGGGAGCGGTTCGCCGCAGACCGGGCAGGGGGTGGTCGCCATCGCCTACGAGGATAGGTGTCCCGAACGACACCGCGGCTCTCCGGACGGGCCGCTCTGCGATCTGGGTCGGAACGCCGAGAGACCGAGCCTGTTGGCCCGGTCTCTCGGAGGGACTCGTCTGCCCGCCCGAACTCGGGGCGGATGGGTCGACCGCTAGCGGATCGACCCCTTCCAGGCGTACCCGCTGGCGTGGGACGCCGACGCACGCGCCGCGCATCGGGTCCGACTCGCAGGCGGTCTCGGTCTCGGCATCGCACTGATCCGTGCCGAGCCCGCCGTCGGCCGTGTCGGGACCGCCGCCACCCAGAACGAAGTCGTCCCCGCCGAGGCCGAACAGCGCGTCCGCACCACCGAACCCGAGGAGCTCGTTGGGGCCGTCGTCGCCGGTGATCGAGTCGTCGAAGAAGGTCCCCCACACGTTCTCGAAGTTGGAGATCGTGTCGCCCTCGGAGTCGGTCGAGGTGCCGAGGTCCACGGTGATCCCGGCCGGACTGTGGAGGAACCCGAGGAGGTCGACCCCCGGTCCGCCGTCCATGTCGTCGGCTCCCTCGCCGCCGTCGATGACGTCGTCGCCGGGGCCGCCCTCGGCCTGGTCGTTCCCCTCGTACAGCGCGGTGAACTCGTTGTTCCCGGCGTCGCCCGTCATCACGTCGTCCCCCATGCTGCCCGACGCGCCCTCGATGCCCGCGAGGGTGTCGTTGCCGTTGCCGGTCGAGGTGCCCGTGTTGAAGTTCACGGTCACCGGACCGGCCAGGATGTCGGGGGACATGAACGCGTCGACGAAGTAGTTCTCGGCGAAGTCGTCGTCGTCACCGCCGTCCAGGGCGTCGTCGCCCGCACCTCCCACGAGTCCGTCGAACCCGCCGAGCGCGCTGATCGTGTCGTTCCCGGCCAGGCCGATGAGGGCGTTGTTCCCGTCGTCGCCTTCGAGCACGTCGTCGAAGTTGCCGCCGACGATCTGCTCGATGCCGCTCTCGATCGTGTCCGTGCCCATGCTGCCCGTGACCTGCCCGGTGACCAGACTGCGCGTCGATGGGCCCGGTGGCGTCCGGGTAGCGGACGTCGTCGAAGGTCGTGCTGCCGCCGCGGATCCGGTCGTTGCCGGCTCCTGGCTGGATGCCGTCGCCGCCGCCGCCACCGTCGAGCTGGTCGCGACCGTCGTTGCCGGACGAGGAAGTCGTGCCCCCCGCCCCCGCACACGAGATCGTTGCCGTCGCGGCCGCGCAGCGTGTCGTTCCCGCCGAGACCCACGATCACGTCCCGGCCGTTCGTTCCCTGCGATCCGGTCCCGTCCCGACGTGCCCACGATCGTCGCGGCCTTGCCGAAACACTTCGGCGCGGCCGACGCCGGCGTGGCGGCCAGGATCCCCATCGCGAGGCTCGCCGCCATCGCGAGCGCTCCGGTACGCATGATGCGGTGTCGTGCCATCGTTCCCGCCCTCCTTCGGGTCTGACGCAGCGTGGGTCAGAACCCTAGATGCCGTCGCCCTTTCCGAGCAAACCGGGTCACCTCGACGCGTCGAGGGTTCCCACGGCCGGGGAGGACGAGCAGAATCGGGCGGTGAGCGGCGAGATGCGCGAGGAGCGCAAGGTCGTGACCGCCCTGTTCGCCGACGTCGTCGGGTCGACCCAGCTCACGGAGCGGATGGACCCCGAGGACGCCCGCGAGGTCCTCGGCGGCGCCGTTCGACGGATGGTGGATGCCGTCGAGGCGTTCGGCGGCACGGTCAAGGATCTCGCCGGCGACGGGATCCTCGCGCTCTTCGGCGCGCCGACGACGCACGAGGACGACGCCGAGCGCGCGATCCGCGCCGCGCTCCGCATCGTCGAGCAGAGCGATGGGGATGCCTCGCCGATCGACATCCGCGTCGGCATCGAGACCGGTCTCGTGGTGCTCGGGCCGGTCGGCGGGGGAGGCCGGATCGAGTACGGCGCGACCGGCGACGCGCTGAACACCGCCGCCCGCCTGCAGTCGCACGCGCCGCCGGGCTGCGTCCTCGTCGGCGACGTGACGCGCCGGGCGGCCGGCGACCTGTTCGCGTGGGGGCAGGAGCAGCGGCTCGAGCTGAAGGGCAAGGCCGAGCCGGTCCCGGCGTGGGAGGTGATCGGCGAGCGACGCGACGCGCCGTCCGCATCGGCTCCGACCCCGATGGTCGGCCGCGAGCTCGAGTTCGAACGCGCCGCCACGACCGCCGACCGCGCGCTCGCCGGCGAGGGCGGGCTCCTCGTCGTCGTCGGGGACCCCGGCATCGGCAAGAGCCGGCTGGTCGAGGAGCTCCGCGGTCACGTCTCGGGCTCGGCGGTCACGTGGCTCGAGGGCCGCTGCGTGTCGTTCGGCGGGTCCACGCCGTACCTCCCGCTGCGAGACCTGATCCTGGACGCGCTGGAACTCCCGCAGGGTCAGCCGGTCCCGACGCCGGTGATGGCCGAGCGGGTTCGGACGCAGCTCCCCGGTGATCTCGAGGACGCCGTGCCGTACCTCCAGGCGATGCTCGGCACGGTCGACGGCGAGATCCGCCAACAGTCGCCGGAGACCCTGCAGCTGCGGGTGCTCGACGCGCTCCGCCGGCTCGTGCTTGCACTCGTCGAACGCGGTCCGTTCGTCATCGCGATCGAGGACCTCCACTGGGCCGACGCGTCGACGCTCTCCGCGCTCCGGCAGCTCCTGCCGGAGGGTCGGGATTCCTCGCTCCTGTTCGTCCTGACGGCTCGGGGCGACCGTGGGGCGGCCGACGCCCTGACCGGTGCCGCCTCCGAACGCGCCGAGGTGATCCACCTCGAGCCCCTGGCGGACGATCGGGTCGACGAGCTCGTCGTCTCGCTGCTCGAAGGCGGCGAGATCCCCGAGGAGCTACTGGGACGCGTCGTCGAGACCGCCGGCGGCAATCCCTTCTACCTGTCGGAGCTGATCCGCTCGCTCGTCGGATCCGGCGCCCTCGTCCGCGAGGGGACCACGTGGGTCGCGACCGACGGCGCGAGCGTCGAGCTGCCGACGACGATCGAGAAGGTGATCCTGGCTCGGCTCGACGCGCTCCCGACTCGACCGCGCGAGGTGCTCACCGCAGCGTCGGTGCTGGGTCGGGCGGTCGACCTGCCCCTGCTCCAGCGTCTGGTCGGATCCGATCCCCGCACCGAGGCCGACGAGTTGGTGCGCGCCGGCCTGTTCGAACGCGACGGTCAGCCCGACGAGGTGTGGTTCTCGCATGCTTTGATCCAGGAGGTCGCGTACGGGTCGCTGCTGAAGCGCCGACGCCGCGAGCTCCACGCCACCGCCGCCGCAGCGATCGAGGACCTGTGGCCGGAGCGGATCGACGAGTACCTCGGTCTCCTCGCCCACCATCACCGAGTCGCCGGCGACCTGGAGGCGGCTCGCCGATGGCACGACCTCGCCGCCGAACGGGCCGAACGCCTGCATGCCGGTGACGAGGCCCTCGACGCACCTCACCGCGTCGATCGAGCTCGCGGCCGAGCTCGGCAGGACGGCGGCCGATCCCGACGTCGCCGAACGGCTCCTGGCGCGCGCGCGGATCCGCGCGAGGACGGGCGACGCGGCGGGCGCGCGGGACGACCTGGAGCGAGTGCTCGCCGAGCCGGAGGTGGCGCCCGAGATCGCGATGCGCGCGCACGACGATCTGGGCTTCGTGCTCGCCGGTGCCGCCGACTACCGGGTGGCGGTCACGCACCTGGAGGCGGCGCTCGATGCCGCGACGACGCTCGGGGATGCCGAGGGTGAGGTGAGCGCGCTCAGTCGGCTCTCGATCGTCCACGCGAACCGGCTGGACTTCGAGGCGGCGCTCGCGTTCGGGGAGCGAGCGCTCCGGTCGAGCGACGCCCTTCACGACGAGCACGCCGAGGCGATGGCGATGGATGCGTTGAAGCAGGTCGCCCTGCAGACCGGCGACTTCGAGACGCTGGAACGCCTGGCCGCGCGGCTCACCCTGATCCACCGCCGGAACGACGACCTGTGGATGCTGCAGTTCGCGGTGGAGGAGGTCGCGTACGCCGACCTCGCGCGGATGCGCCTGGATCGCGCGTTCGCCGGGATGGACGAGGGGCTGGCGATCAACCGACGGATCGGCGACATCGGCAACGAACCGATGTACCTCGCGACCCTCGGCCGCGCGCATCGCGCCCGCGGCGACTACGACGAGGCGCTCGCGGTCGGCCGGCGGGCGTTCGACCTCGCCCGGGAGCTGGGGCACGGCGAGTGGACCGGGTGGGCGGCGGCGTGGCTCGGCGCGACGCTGGTCGAGCTCGACGCGTTCGGGGAGGCGGCGCGAGCTGCTCGGAGGAGGGCGCCGAGGCGGCCGAGCGGTCGGACGCGGGCCTCCATCTGGTGCGATGCCTGGGGACGGGGGCGTGGGCCGCGGAGCAGCTCGGCGAGCGCGAGCGAGCGATCACGCTCGCCGACCGAGCGGCGTCGATCCTCGACCGGATCCGCGTCCGGCCGCCGCGGGCCTGGGTCGCCGGGTACGACGCGTACGTCGGCGTGGCGCGCGTTCGGCTCGCGACCGGCGAGCCCGAGCTCGCCGAGGAGCTCGTGTCGCCGATCGTCGTCGCGTGTCGGGCGTGCGGGTGGAGCGACGGCGTCGTGGACGGCTCGCTCGTGCTCGCGGAGGCGGCGCTCACGCCGGGGGACCCCGGCGGTCGCCGTCCTGGCGGCCGAGCACGCCCTCGAGGAGGCGCTCCGCACCGGTCTGCCGACGGTGTGGCGGGCGCAGCGGGCCGCGGCCCGGGCCTACCGTGCGGCGGGCGACGAGAAGCGGGCGACCGAACACGCCGCCGAGGCCGAACGCGCGTTTGCGCGGGTCGTCGAGGGGATCCATGATCGTTCGATCCGCGAAGCGCTCGTGTCCGCGTCGAACGGCGGACCGTCCTCGGAAGGGGTGGAGCGATGACGGTGAGCAGCCTGCACCACGTGGCGATCCGGGTCCAAGATCCCGATCGGTCGCGAGCGTTCTACGAGAAGACCCTCGGCCTCTCGTTCCTCGAGCTCCCGGTCGGCAACGAGAGCACCAGCATCTGGCGAGGCGCGCCGTCCGAGGGGACGCTCCTGGCGACCCAGGCCGGCGACACGTTCGTGGTCCTCGAGCCGCCGCTCGAGGGGACGCCCGACGACGAGCGGTTCGACGAGCGCCGGATCGGCATCGACCATCTCGCGTTCGGCATCGACGACCGGTCGACGCTCGACGAGCTGGTCGAGCGCTTGCGTGCCGAGGGCGTCGAGACGGCCGGCATCGAGCACGACCCGGTGCTCGACAAGGACTACGTCGCCTTCCGAGATCCCGACAACGTGCAGTGGGAGCTCTACATGCGGTAGGCGGTCATCCCGGCCGCCACTGCTAGGCTCCGCGCATGGCTCGGCTCCGGCCGGAGCAGCATGCCGTGGTGCTCCCGTGATCCCGATCCGGGACGCGAACCCGACGCAGCGCGTCCCCGTCGTCACCCTCGCGCTGATCGCCGCCAACGTCGCGGTGTTCCTGTTGTGGCAGCCGTCGTTCGGGACCGAGCAGGAACAGCAGGCGTTCTACTTCTGCCACGCCGAGATCCCGTGGGAGGTCTCGCACCAGGAGAACCTCGCGCACGGGGGTCTCGAGGCGCGCGCCGCGATCGACGCGGACCTCGGACCCGGCGCCGGCGTCGCCGTGCAGACGCTCCAGCAGCAGGAGTGCCCGAACAAGAGTTGGTGGCTCTCGGTGTTCGTCGCGATGTTCCTGCACGGTGGTTGGTTCCACCTCGCCGGCAACATGCTGTTCCTCTGGATCTTCGGGAACAACGTCGAGGACCGTCTCGGCTACGTCGTCTACCCGCTCTTCTACGTGCTGGGCGGGCTGGCGGCATCGGCGTTGCAGCTCGCGATCGCCCCGAACTCGACGATCCCGAGCCTCGGCGCGTCCGGCGCGATCGGCGGTGTCCTCGGCGCGTACATCGTGCTGTTCCCGCATGCCCGGGTGACGACGCTCGTGATCTTCTTCTTCATCACGGTGATCGAGGTCCCCGCCGGCGTCATCCTGGCGATCTGGTTCGTGCTGCAGCTGTTCAGCGGCGTGGGTCAGCTCGCGAGCGAGGTGGGCGGCGGCGGGGTCGCGTACTGGGCGCACGTGGGCGGGTTCGCGTTCGGGGCGCTGGTGGCCTGGCTCTTCTACCGAGGTCGGCGAGGGCCCCGGCCCACCCTCTCTGAGGTTCCACGGCGGCCCGACTTCCGTTGAGGGGATGCCATCGTGTTCCGTATCATCTAGGACGTGGATGCGCGTTCGATCGTGCTCAAGGCCCGGCTCGAGGCCCGGTTATCCCAGCGAGAGCTGGCTCGGCGCTCGGGGGTATCCGCAGCGGCGATCTCGCGCATCGAACGCGGGCTCGTGTCGCCGAGGTTCGACACGTCGGACCGACTCTCCGCGCCTGCGTCAAGGACGTCGGGTTGGTCATTCGACCCGGGACCGACCTGGACCGGACCCTAGATCCGGAACGGCTCCTAGCTCCCGGTCGCCGAGCGCGATCGGCTCGGCGCGCAGCGGGTCGGGAGAACACGTGCGTGCTTCGATGTGCGTCCGCCGATGACGCGAGGCCTCGTTCGACCCGGCGCCGGCGCTCCGGCACGCTATTCGGGCTATGACGGTCGCTTCGTCGTGATCGGGGGTTTCGCCGTGAGCCCTCCGAGGTTCGCCGATCGATCACCGGACGACTTCACGATCTGCTGTGGGGAGCCCGTGACCACAGCGGCGCATGTTGCGTTCTCCGCCGAGGGTCGGGACGCCGTGGATGCATTCTTCGCGGCCGCCGTCGCAAACGGCGCGTACCGTCCGCGGCGAGCCCGGGGTCTGGACGCAGTACTCCGAGCGGTATTACGCGGCTTCGGCTCAACGACTTCATCGAGAACAACGTCGAGGCCGTGGGGTGCGCCCGAGCCGGTCCTCGACGCGCCTCGCCGTCCCGGCGTTCCCTGACGAATGACGGTCCGGGTCGCGTCGATCGAGGACCTGATCCGGATGAAGCGGGCGGCCGGCCGACCGAAGGATCTCATCGCGGTGGAATGGCTCTCCGCCGTTCGGGACGAGCTCGCCGGCCGGACTGACCGCGTCTCGGAGCGCTCGGAAGCGTCTCGGTGAGCTCGTCCAGCTGGTAGTGCGCGTTCAGGCCGCTCGGGTTCGGGAGGACCCAGAGCCGCGCACCGCCGAGATCGTCTTCCTGCGGCCCGAGCGACGCGTCGCGCCGGTCGAACCCCGTCCGGTACGCGCCGATCCCGAGCACGGCGACGAACCGCGGATGCAGCGGCTCGAGCCGCGCCTCGAGCTCTTCGGCCCCGCGGCGGATCTCGTCCGCGCTGAGCTCGGCGGCGGTCGCGGTCGTTCGGGCGACGAGGTTCGTCAGGCCGAGGTTCCGTTCGAGCAGCGTCGCATCCTCGAGCGGGGACAGGAGCCGGTCGGTGAACCCCGAACCGTGCAGCGCCTTCCAGAACCGGTTGCCCGGCCGCGCGAAATGGTGTCCGACGGCCCCCGACCACAGCCCCGGGTTGATCCCGACGAAGACGACGTCGAGGTCCGGGCCGAGGACGTCCGGGATCGTTCGGCCGCGCGCGGCTTCCAGGTCCGCCTTGGACGGGCTCATGGGATCGGCCGAGCGGGTGGGCGCCGCGGCCATTCGGACCGGGATGTGGTCACCTAGGTAGGACCTTCATCTGACGGCGTCGAGAACGAGGACGAGCATGGACCACGATCATCACGCACATCACGTGCCTCCTGCGAGCGACGCTCACGAAACGCACGCCGGCCATGAAGGCGGAGGGCACGAGACCCACGACTCGGGAGGGCACGGGGGCCACGACCAACACGCCGGGCACGGCGTCGCGATGTTCCGCGACCGCTTCTGGCTGAGCGTCCTGCTCACGATCCCGGTGCTCGTCTGGTCGGAGATGGTGCAGGACTGGCTCGGGTTCACCGCGCCGACGTTCCCGCTGTCCGATCAGATCCCGGCGATCCTCGGGACGATCGTCTTCGTCTACGGCGGCATGCCGTTCCTGCGGGGCGGCCTCGGCGAGATCCGCGATCGGCAGCCGGGCATGATGCTCCTCATCTCGCTGGCGATCCTCGTGGCGTTCATCGCGAGCCTCGTGTCCGAGTTCGGCGTCCTCGATCTCGAGTTCTGGTGGGAGCTCGCGCTGCTGATCGACGTGATGCTGCTCGGCCATTGGCAGGAGATGAGGGCGCTCGGGCAGGCCTCCAGCGCGCTCGAGGCGCTCGCCGCCCTCCTGCCGGACGAGGCCGAGATGATCCACGACGACATGACCCACACGGTCCCGATCGCACAACTCCAACCGGGCGATCTGGTCCTGGTGCGTCCCGGCGGGCGGGTACCGGCGGACGGGACGATCGCGGACGGGGAAGCCGCGTTCGACGAGTCGATGATCACGGGGGAGTCGAGGCCGGTCGGCCACGGGCCGGGCGATCGTGTCGTGGCCGGAACGGTCGCGACGGACGGCGCGGTCCGGATCCGGGTCGAGGCCGTCGGGGACGACACGACCCTCGCGGGGATCCAGCGTCTCGTCCGGGAGGCGCAGGCGTCGCGTTCGAGGGCGCAGGCACTCGCCGACCGCGCCGCCGCGATCCTGTTCTACGTCGCGGTCACCGCCGGCGTGCTCACGTTCGTCGTGTGGAGCGCGATCGGCGAGACGGGCGAGGCGGTCGAGCGCGCCGTGACGGTGCTCGTGATCTCGTGCCCGCACGCGCTCGGGCTCGCGATCCCCCTGGTGATCGCGATCTCGACCGGTGTCGCCGCTCGAGCGGGGATCCTGGTCAAGGACCGTCTCGCGCTCGAACGGATGCGAACGGTGGACGCGGTCCTGTTCGACAAGACCGGCACGTTGACCAGGGGCACGCCGGTGGTGCGCGAGGTCGTCGGGGTCGGTGCGACCGCGCGAGGAGGTCCTCCGCATGGCCGCCGCCGTGGAGGCGAGCAGCGAGCACCCGCTCGCGCGGGCGATCGTCGAGGCGGCGCGGTCGAGCGGCGAGATCCCGGCCGCGTCGGGGTTCCGCTCCGCGGCGGGTCGCGGCGTCGCCGGCGTGGTCGAGGGCGCCGAGGTCGAGGTGGGTGGTCCGGCCCTGGTGCGCGAGCGAGGACTCGAGGAGCCGGCGGAGATCGCCGAGGAGACCGCGAAGTGGCGGGCTCGGGGTGCGACGGTGCTGACCGTCGTGCGCGAGGGTCGCGCGATCGGCGCGCTCGCGCTCGAGGACGAGATCCGGCCGGAGTCGCTCGAGGCGATCCGCACCCTGCACGCCGAACGGGTCAGGGTCGTGATGATCACGGGCGATGCGCGAGAGGTCGCCGAGGCCGTGGCGGCCGACCTGAGGGTCGACGAGGTCAACGCCGAGGTGCTCCCCGAGGACAAGGACGCCTCGGTCGCCGAGCTCCAGGGGCGGGGCTTCCACGTCGCGATGGTCGGCGACGGCGTGAACGACGCGCCCGCGCTCGCGAGGGCCGACGTCGGCATCGCGATCGGTGCCGGGACCGATGTCGCGATCGAGTCGGCGGGCGTCGTCCTGGCGAGCGACGATCCCCGTGGCGTGGTCTCCGTCCGACGACTCTCGAAGGCCGCCCATCGGAAGATGGTGCAGAACCTCGGGTGGGCGGTCGGCTACAACGTGGTCGCGATCCCGCTCGCCGCCGGCGTCCTGGCGTGGGCGGGCGTGGTCCTGTCGCCGGCGGTCGGGGCGATCGCGATGAGCGTCTCGACGATCGTCGTCGCGATCAACGCGATGCTGCTCCGTCGACTCGATCTTCGACCCGCCGCCCTCGAACCCGGCGCCCGGTCGACCCGATCCGCGCTCGAGACGACGGCGGCCGGTCCTCGCTGAGGTGCGGCCGTCAGCTCCGAGGTGACGCGGGTCGCGGCGCCGGTCGATCGGCGATGCGAGCCAGGAGCGGTCCGCACACCGCGAGCAGCAGGACGTAGCAGGCGGCGAGCGGTCCGAGGTCGGGTTCGGCGCCCCCGGCCACCGCGATCCCGGCGATCACGATCGAGAACTCGCCTCGCGCGATGAGCGCGACCCCCGCTCGCATGCGGCCTCGACGGCCGATGCCGGCGCGACGAGCCGCGATCCACCCCGTGCCGACCTTCGTCGCGGCGCCGACGATCGCCAGCACCAGCGCGGCCGGGAGCGCCTTCGGGAGCGTGCCCGGATCGACCTCGAACCCGAAGAAGAGGAAGAAGGTGCCGGCGAAGACGGATCGGAGCGGCACGAGCAGCGAGCGCGCCCGGTCCGCGGCGGGGCCCGAGAACACGATGCCGGCCAGGAAGGCGCCCACGGCGGCGGAGATGTTCAGCGCCTCCGTCGCCCCGGCGGTGAGCAGCAACACGGCGAGGATCCCGAACAGGAGCGCCTCGTCGGAGTCGCTGAACACCGCGCGACTGATCGCGGGTCCGTAGCGAGCGGCTACGGTCAGGATCGCGACGACGACGAGCGCGGCCAGGCCGATCGAGACGACGACGCGCCCCGCGCTCCCACCGACGAGCAGCACGGTCGCGAACGGGAGGAACCCCGCCATCACCAGGTCCTCGATCACCAGGATGGCCAGGACCAGCGGGGTCTCCCGATTGCCCATCCACCCTTGGTCGTCGAGGATCCGGGCGATCACGCCGGACGACGAGATGTAGGTCACGCCTCCCAGGAAGATCGCCGGGACGATCCCCCACCCGAGCAGCAGCCCCGCCACGAACCCCGGCGTGAAGTTGAGCAGCAGATCCATCCCGCCGATCGTGGAGGACGATCGAACGGCATCCACGAGCTCGCGGGCCGAGTACTCGAGCCCCAGCGAGAACAGCAGCAGGATCAGCCCGATCTCGGCGCCCGCCGCGATGAACCGATCCGCGGTGACGAGCGGGACGATCCCGCCCTGGCCGAACGCCAGCCCCGCGAGCAGGTACAGGGGGATGGGCGAGAACCCGAAGCGCTGGGCGACCCGCGCCAGGACCGCGAGCAGCAGGATGACCCCGCCGAGCTCGAGCAGGAACGCCGAGCCGTGCATCGCTCAGCCCGAGCGGAGCAGGACGGCCAGCTCCTCGATCCCGCGAGGCGTCCCCACGACGACGAGCGTGTCGCCGCCGCGCAGGGCGAACTCGGGGCCGGGGGCCGGATGGGCCGCGTCGCCGCGCAGCACGGCCACGATCGACACCCCGGTCCGCGTTCGCGCCTGCGTGTCGCCGATCGTGCCTCCGGCGAACGGGCTCGTCGACTCGAGGGGCAGCCGGTCGACGGCGAGCCCCTCGACGTCCTGCTCCAGCTCGGACAGCTCCTTCGCGACCTGCGACACGCCGAGGAGCTCGGCGAGGGTCCGGCTGTCCTCGGGTCCGAGGCGGACCAGATCGTGCGACGTGTCGGGATCGTCGCGTTCGAACAGCACGAGCTCGCGCACGCCCGAACGGTGGTGGACGACGGCCACCCGGTCCCCGTCGAGCGTGACGAACTCGTACCGGACGCCGATCCCGGGCAGCGGGACCTCGTTCACGACCGCCATCGTGTGCTCCCCGCTGCACGGCGATCGATCAGAGCTCGTCGAGCTGTCTCCTGAACTCCGCCACGTCATCAGAGTCCCGCCTCCCTTCCCCCGCGAACATCAACAGGCAGCCCGTCCATGCGGCGGCGAGCCCGACCACGATGTTGAAGACGCCGCCGATCTCGAGGATGCCGAGGGTCATCACGGCATACCCGATAGCGACGAGCGCTTGCCCGACGTTCTCGACCCGCTTGCTCGGTGCGGTGCGTGCCGGCGATCGATCGAGGGTATCCATCGCGCCCCCTAGGCCGGCAACCGGCCGAGCAGCTCATCGAGGAGCTCCACGGCGCGACCGGTGGCCGGTTCTTCGGATCCGTCGGCGGAGCTCAGCATCTGCTGGCGAGCCCGGACGACGGCGACGCGCCGTCCCTCGCACAGGGCTTCGAGCTCGCGGACGGCCTCGTCTCGATCGACGGAGGTCCGGGCGAGGGCGAGCGCATGCTCTCGGACGGAATCGGCAGTGGTCATGATCGTCCCCTTTCGAGCGCTTCTCGGTGGCGAACGTCGCGCGAGCGCGTCGGTTCGACGCGTCGCTCGAACGCTGCACGCGGTCAGGCGGCAGCGAGCAGGGGTGGACCTCGTCCCGCCAGATGCAGCGCGAGCGGCACGATCCGTGCGGTCGGGCTCGCGAGCCATGCTTCCCGAGCGAGCGCCGAGGGATGCGTGAGCGCGAGGCCGGCGGGCGTCGTGACGGCGGGTTGCGTCCCGTCGGTGCGCCGGACGAAGAGCAGGGTGCTCGGTCGATCGGACGCCACGACCGGCATCCACGTGAACGCCTCGACCGTGGTGGAGGCGTTCGGGACCGCGGCGGAAGACGCGGGGCCCCGCTCGGCGACCCGTGACAGCGCCGCCCACGGGAGGATGGCGATCGCGAACACCAGCACGGCACGTCGGTGCCGAACGGCGGACCGGCTCACCCGACGAGCCTAAGCTCGCGCCCAGACGGGTCGCAAGGCGCGTGCGGATCGAGGCGTCGCGTGGATCGTCCACGTCGGCGCCGGCCGGTAGCGTCGCCGGCATGGCGACCGTGACGACCGGAGCGGAGACGGATAGGATATGGAGCATGAGCAGGCTCCAGATCCGCTCCATCGAGCCTCCGCTGGACGACGCCGAGACCACCGACGCGGCCATCGACGTGCTCAAGTCGATGGAGGCGATGGGCCTGCTGCCCGACGACGTCGACGAGCTCACGCTCGAGGTCATCCGCGCCGTGGCGACCCGCGCCGCCGAGGTCGGGATCGGGGAGTCCGCGGCCGCCTCGCTCCGGCGCCCGCCGAAGCCGCCCGGCCACGTCGCGGCCGCGCTCCGCGAGCTCGGGCTGGCGCTCGAGGGCTCGCCGATGCCGGCGTTCGAGTGGCCGGCGATGGTCGAGCTGTTCGGCGCCGAACGTCTCGCCGAGCTCCTGGGCGTCTCGGTCGCGAGCCTGCGCCGGTACGCCAAGGACGAACGGCCGACGCCCGACGTCGTGGCCGCGCGCCTGCACCTGCTCGCGCGGATCGTGGCCGAGCTCCGCGGCGCGTACTCGGAGGTCGGGGTGCGCCGGTGGTTCGAACGCTCGCGCACCGCGCTCCGCGGCCGCGCGCCCGACGACCTGTTGACCGGCGCCTGGGACCCCGACGGCGCCGACGCCGAACGCGTCCTGGCGCTCGCGCGCTCGCTCACGGCCTCGCCCGCGACGTGATCGTCTTCCGGCACACCGACCCGCGCTTCCCGTTCCTGTGGGAGACCGCGGGCCAGCCCGCCGGCCGTTGGAACTCGGAGGGCGAGGGCCCGGTGCACACGTTCGCCGACCGCCCCGAGGGCGCGTGGGCCGAGCTCCTGCGTCACGAGGAGATCACCGACCCGCGCGACGTGGCGGAGATCCGCCGCTCGCTGTGGGCCGTGGACGTCGGCGACCTCCCGACCACCGAACCCGAGCTCCCGCGCGCGACGATGACGGGCGGACCGCGTTCGTACGCGGCGTGCCGGCGCGAGGCCGCTCGGCTGCGCGAACGCGGCCGGGACGGGTTGGTCGCGCCGTCGGCCGCGCTGGTCCGCGGCGGCGCCCACGGGTGGCGGGTCGAGGGCGGCCTCAAGCCCGGGCCCGAGCGCGACGGCACCGTGATCGTGCTGTTCGGCGCGCGTCCCGACCTCGTCGGGTGGGAGGCCGTGTACGAGGGCCGGCCCTCGGAGGAGCTGGTCTCGCGCGTCCGGCACTTCGGCCGGCGCTCGCAGGAGGTCTAGCCGGGGCGCCAGGCTGGGCAGCAGTCGTTCGCGAGGCCGTCGACACCGTGCAGGCGTCGCTGGTCGTTCCCGTCCGCGCGCATGACGAAGATCTGCGCGTGGTCGGTCCGGCGCGTGAACGCGATCGAGCGCCCGTCGGGCGACCACGCCGGGTCGCCGTCCCACGCGTGGTTCTGGCTCACGTCCACCTTGTGGCTCCCGTCGGCGTTCACCACGAAGATCTCGGCGTCGCCCTGCCCGATCGTGAACGGGTCGGCGCCGTGCGAGGTAGGCGACGAACGCGATCGAGCCACCGTCCGGCGACCACGCCGGCGCGTCGTCACGTCCGGGTCGTCGCTCACGTCCATCTGGTCGCTGCCGTCGGCCGCCATCACCACGATGTCCTGGTCGCCGTCGCGCTCGGAGACGAACGCGATCCGCTCGCCGTCGGGTGACCAGCGCGGCGAGTAGTCCGGTTCCGGGTCGTCGGTGAGCCGCGTCACGTCGGTGCCGTCGCTCGACGCCGAGAAGATGTCGGTGTTGCCATCGACCTCCGCGAAGTACGCGATCCGCGATCCGTCCGGCGACCACGACGGCCCGGCGCCCGGCAGGAGCTCGACCGGCGCGCCGGGCGTGGCGCCGGCGACGTCCACCACGAAGATGCTGCCTCGAGACCGACTCGAACGCGATCCGCGAGCCGTCGGGCGACCACGCGGGCGAGGTCGCCTCCTCGACGCCGGGCGCGAGCTCGATGGGTTCCGCGCCGGGGCCGTCGAGCAGGAACAGCGTCCCGGGCCCGGAGGCGCAGCACGCGACGACCATCCGGCTCCCGTCCGGGGACCAGAACGGCTGCGCGATCGTCTCCATGCCCTCGGTGACGGGCGTGACCTCGCGCCCGTCCGGCGCCATCACGTAGGTGTCGTCGCTCCCCGCAGGGTCCGAATGGAAGGCGATCAGCGCCTCATCGGCCGTCCCGAACGAGGGGGCCGCGCTCGTCGTCGACGGCGGCGTGGGTGACGGCGGTGAGGCGTCGCCCGTACACGCGGCGCCCGCGAGGACGAGCAGGCACGCGACCGACCGACGAACGGGACCCATCGGGTCGTTCTACTCGCCCCGCCGAGGTTCGGTTCCGCGGGGAGCCCGATCCGCCGAACGGGTTCATCACTCCGCGCGCGACTGCCCGCCGGGGCGCAGGTAGCCGCCGACGTAGTCGGGCTGCACCTGGAGGGGAACGTCCTCCGCCCGGGCGAACCCGCGCATCGCCTCGAGGACGGTCGCGCTCGGCGTGCCGTAGATCTCGTACCCGGTGGTCTCGATGAACCCGACGGCCTTCGCCATCCGCTCCTGGACGCCCTGGAGGTGCCGGCCCATGGCGCCGGCGTCGGGGAAGACGTGGACGACGCTGACCCGCGAGCCGTCCTCTTCGGCGAACGCGAGGTAGACGATGGTGCCGGGCTTCTCGGCCTCCAGCGCGTTCGCGACCTCGCCGAACGCCTTCCGGAATCCCTCGAGCTTGCCGTCCTTCACGGTGTTGTGACTGATGAACACGATCGGTCCGGACATCGACCCTCCCTCGTCGACGGGACCTCCCGACCGTACCGCGAGCCGGTCAACGCTGCAGCGGGCGGTCGCCGTTCGCGCAGGGTGCGGTCAGCGCCTGCCCCGGGCCGAGGCCTTGAGCAGGATCTGGGTCACGAGGTAGGGGCTCACGCCGAGCTTGTTCGCGATCTGCTCCGGCGTCATCCCCATGGCTCGGTAGGTGAGCGCGAGCCGTTCCTGCGCGGGGCTCCAGCGCGGACGCGACGGCCGGACGGAGGAGGTGGGGACCAGCTCGGTGACCGAGGCCGAGGCGTGGGCCGTCGGGGTTCGCGGACGGCGCCGGGGCGTGCCCGCGGCCTCCGGCTCCTTCTTGAAGCGGCCCTTCGCCATCTCCCGCTCGGTCCGCTCGTCGAGCACCACGAACTGGTCGGCGGCCTTGTTCACGCCGACCGAGGCGATCCGCACCGACCTGCCGCCGCGCTCGCGGCACGAGCGCTTGGTGCAGGTGTCGTACTTCTCGGCGCGTTCGGGGTGCAGCTCGTCGCCGCAGATCGTGCAGGTGGCCATGGCTCCTCGTCGGGTTCGGTGGGTCGGCGGGCGACTTCCAACAACGAGGAAGCGCGGGCATTCCGTCGGCCCCGGCACCGGGTATACTCCGTCGGCGCCCACGACGCGTGGGCGGGTCCGCGGCCCCAACCCGTCGGCCGCGCGCGTTCAGCCCCAACCACTCGGCTGAAGGCTTCAACGCTGGAGGCTCGAGTGCAAACGACCGAACGCACGACCCCGCCCGCCGAGATGCTCGCGCTCCTCGAGCCCACGATGCTCCGGGGCCTCGAACGTCACCTCTCCGCGGCCACCGAATGGTTCCCCCACGAGTACGTCCCCTACGAGGTCGGCCGCAACTACGTGGACGAGCCGTGGGAGGAGACCGACAGCGCGCTCGGGATCGTGTCGAGAACCGCGCTCGAGGTGAACCTGCTGACCGAGGACAACCTGCCCTACTACCACCTCGCGCTGTGGGAGATCTTCGGCCGGGGCGGCGTCTGGGGCGAGTGGGTGCGCCGGTGGACGGCCGAGGAGGGCCGGCACGCGATCGTGCTCCGCGACTACCTGACGGTGACCCGCGGCCTCGACCCGGTGCAGCTCGAACGCGGGCGGATGGACCAGGTCTCGCGCGGCTACTACCCCGACGGCAACGGCGGTGCGCGCGCGCTCGACCCGCTCGACGGCGTCGTCTACACGACGCTGCAGGAGCTCGCCACGCGGATCGCCCACCGCAACACCGGAACGTTCACGCAGGACCCGATCATCGAGAAGCTCACGGCGCGGATCGCGACCGACGAGAACCTGCACTACGTCTTCTACCGCGATCTCGGCAAGGCGGCGCTCCAGATCGCGCCGTCCGAGATGATGCTCGCGATCAACCGCCAGGTGACCGGGTTCGCGATGCCGGGTCTGGACATCCCCGAGTTCAAGGCGAAGGCGATCGAGATCGCGAAGGCGGGGATCTACGACCTGCGGATCCACCACGACGAGGTCGTGCTGCCGGTCCTGTTCACGCACTGGAAGATCGACCAGGTGACGGGGCTGACCGACGAGGCCGAGCAGGCCCGCGACGGCATCACGAACTACCTGGCGATGCTGGACGCGATGGCGTCGCACTACGAGGAGAAGCGCGCGGCCCGCGAGTCGGGCTGAACCGTCGGGTCGGCGACCCGGGGTATCCTTTCGAACGATGGCTGCCTACGACTACCTCTGCATGGCGTGCGAGCACCGGTTCGAGCACCGGCGCCCGATGACCGCCTCCGTGGACACCGCGCTCGCGTGCCCGTCGTGCGGCAGCGACCGCGTGCGCCGGCAGTTCTCGTTCATCGCCGGGACCGCATCCACGGGTTCGAGCGCTCCCCACGCGATGGGCGGCTGCGCGTGCGGCGGCGCCTGCGCCTGCGGCCACTGACGGCACGCTCGGACGCCGCGGTCATGCGACGAACCTGACGCGGTTCCGTGGCGTTTCCGCGACACCGCTTGTCTCACCCGGCCGAACCCGCGAGCATCGCGTGCATGGATGCACAGATGAAGTCGACGTTGGCGCTCTCGCTCGTGGGGATCGGCGCGGTCGCCACCGGCATGCTCGGGATCGTGCTGCCGCCGGGGGAGCGGATCGCGGCCGGCCTCGCGCTGGTCGTGGGCGCAGGGATCGGGGTCGTGGTGCTCGCGATCGGGACGCAGCTCGTGAACGACACCACCGACGAGTACGCGAGCGTCTTCCTGGTGGCTGCGGCGCTCGGGCTGGCCGGCACGCTGGTGAGCCTCGGCCTGTTGTGGCGACGCACCGCCGATCAACGGGCCACCGGCCAACGCGGTTCCGACCGGCGCGGCGATGGCGATCGCCCCGAGGCGGCGCGAACCTCAGCGCCGAGCGAGGGCTAGCGCCAGCCGTTCCAGCGACGCCTCGGTCATGGGCTGCAGCACGACCATCAGGTGGCCGATGCCGAGCTCGTCGTACGCGGCCAACGCCTCCGCGAGCTCGTCGACCGATCCGTCGAACGCCCGATCGTCGCCGTCCTGCTCGGCGGGCGGCGCCGCCTCGGGATCTCGGATCTCGATGCCCACGGTGCGTTCGAGCGTCGCGGGATCCCGGCCCTCCGCCGCGAGCGCCTCGTCGAGCGCCTCCAGACGCTCGCGCAGACGTTCGTCCGGCGCCCCGAACCACGCCGTGTTCCACGCGTCCGCGTAGCGGGCGGTCAGCCCCAGCATCCGCGGGCCGAACGCGGCCACCAGGATCGGGATGTCGCGCGACGGCGGGGGTTCGAGCACCGCGTCCCGCGCGGTGAAGTACTCGCCCTCGAACGTCACGGTCTCGCCACGCAGCAACGGGCGGACGATCCGGAGCGCCTCCTCGAACCGTTCGACGCGGTGGTCCTTCGGGAACCCGAACGCGTCGTACTCGGCGTCGTGCCAACCCGCCCCGAGGCCCAGGATCAGCCGCCCACCGCTCACCTCGTCCGCGGTCGCGGCCATCTTGGCCACGAGCGAGGGGTCGCGGAAGCTGGAGCACAGGACGAGCGTGCCGATCTCGACGCGTTCGGTCGCGGCGGCGAGGGCGCTCACGACGGTCCACGCCTCGAGCTGGCCGTCGATCGGTCCGCTCGACGGCTTGTAGAAGAAGTGGTCGAACATCCACACCGAATCGAGCCCGTGCGCCTCGGCCGCCCGCGCGAACGACGCGATCGCCGGCCACGAGGGCCGGCCGCCACCGGCATCGCTCGACGCCGCGGGCACGATCACGCCGATCTTCACGCGCGGAGTGTATGAAGGATCCCGATGACCGGTCCGTTGCGCGTGACCCGATCCGTCGTGATCCCCGAACGCGAGCTCGCGTGGCGGTTCAGCCGTTCGTCGGGGCCGGGCGGGCAGTCGGTCAACACGGCCGACTCGCGCGTCGAGCTCAGCCTGGACGTCGCGAGGACGACCGCGCTCGGCCCCGTCCAGCGCGCCCGGGTGCTCGAACGCCTCTCGCGCCGTCTCGTCGACGGCGTCCTGACGGTGAAGGCCTCCGAGCACCGCTCGCAGCTCCGCAACCGAGAGGCCGCGCTCGGACGCATGGCGCAGACCCTGGCCGGAGCCCTCGCGCCGCCGCCGCCGCGCCGGCGCCCCACCGAAGCCGACGCGTGGCGCCGTCGAACGCCGGCTGGCCGACAAGAAGCGGCGCGCGCGAACCAAGCGGCTCCGGCGTAGCGAGGAGGACTGATGCGGGGTCAGCGGCCCGAGACGCGGAACCGCTGGCCGCACGTCGTGCACTTCATCGACGTCCGGGCGGCGGGCCCGGCGTGCGTGTAGGGCTGCGTCTTCGTCGAACCGCAGAACGGGCACGTCGGTCGCGCCGCGACCGGTCGTGGCGCGTCTCGCGTGACCCACGCGTCCTGCAGATCGACCGAACCGCCGGCCTCGACCAGCAGGTCCCGGGCGGCCTCGGCCTTCTCGAGGGTGACCTTCGGGAGCGCGACGAACGGGAGCTCCACGTCGTCCAGGTCCACCGGCTCCGTCGAGATCGTGCCGAGCGCGTCGACCACCTCACGCTCCCGTCCCTCGGACCACCCGGTCAGCAGGACGGTCGCACCCTTGATCTCGTCGTGCCGGCGCGGTCGGTCGCTCACCGGCTACCTCCTTCCGCCCGAACGACGTTCGGCAGTGTAGGGCACGGGTCGATGCTTCGATCGACCGCGTGACATCATCCCGGCCGGGAGGACCCTGCGTTGACCGAGACCGAGACCCTCGAACGAGCCCGGCACGCGCTCGAGACGCATGCGTGGCAGCAGGCGTACGAGGCGTTCGTCGCCCTCGACGAGCAGGGCCTGAGCAGCGAGGACCTCGAGCGGCTGGCCGAATCCGCCTGGTGGAGCGCGCACCCCAACGAGAGCATCGAGGCGTTCGAGCGGGCGTTCGCCTCCTTCTCCGCGGAGGGCAAGGACCGCGATGCCGCCCGCGTCGGGCTCCGGCTCGCGCTGGAGCACGCCGACCGGCAGGAATCGGCGGTGTCCAACGGCTGGCTCCAGCGCGCCACCCGCCTGCTGGCCGACGAGCCGGAGTGCAGCGAGCAAGGGTGGCTCGAGCTCTGCCTGGTGCGGTCGTCGTTCGAGCGGGGCGAGTTCGAGGAGGCGGAGCGGCACGCGACGGCCGTCCAGGAGATCGGTGCGCGGCTGGGGGACCGGGACATCGAGGCGTTCGGTCGGGCGCTGGAGGGCGCGATCCTCGTGTTCCACACGCAGGTCGAGCAGGGGCTCGCGCTCGTCGACGAGGCGACGCTGGCCGCCGTCGGGGGCGAGCTCTCACCGTACGTCGCGGGCAACATCTACTGCCTGACGATCGGCATCTGTCGGAGCGTCGCCGACTTCCGGCGGGCATCGGAGTGGACCGAGGCGGCCGCACGATGGTGCGCGCGCGAGTCGATCACCGCCTTCCCCGGGGTCTGCCGCGTCCAGCGGGCCGAGATCCTGCGCCTCCGCGGTTCGTACGACGCGGCCGAGGACGAGGCCGGCAAGGCGCGGACCGAGCTCGAGGCGTTCGGGCGGCTCCCGCAGGCGGGGGCGGGGGCGAACGAGGTGGGCCAGGTGCGTCTGCGCCGGGGCGATCTCGACGGCGCCGAGGAGGCGTTCGCGCAGGCCCACCGGCTCGGGAACGAGCCGCAGCCGGGGATCGCGTTGCTCCGCCTCGCGCGCGGCCAGATCGACGCCGCCCGGTCGTCGATCGGCACCGCCCTCGCGGACTCGGGAGATCCGTTCGACCGAGCCCGCCTGCTGCCGGCGCGGGTCGAGATCGCGCTGGCCGCCTACGACGTGACCGAGGCGCGCGAGGCCGCGGAGGAGCTCGGGCGCACCGCGGAGGCGGTCGGCGCGCCGATGCTGCACGCGGCCGCGCACCAGGCGCTCGGCGCGACGCTCACGTACGAGGAGGACGCCGCGGCCGCGATCGCCGAGCTCCGCAAGGCCGTCCGCGCGTGGACCGAGGCCGACGCGCCGTTCGAGGCGGCGCAGGCGCGCCGCTGGCTGGCGGTCGCGTACCGCGCCGGGGGCGACGAGGCGTCCGCCGTCCTCGAGCTCGGGTCGGCCAAGGCCGCGTTCGAGAGCCTGGGAGCGGTCCGGGACGCCGAGCGGTGCGAGGAGATGATCCGTGCCGGCGACGCGGGCGACGCCGGTCGCCGGGTCGTGCGGACGTTCATGTTCACGGACATCGTGGGTTCGACCGACCTGGTGCGCACGATCGGCGACGAGGCGTGGGAAGGCATCCTGCGCTGGCACGACGAGACGCTCCGAACGCAGATCGGCTCGCACCAGGGTGAGGTCGTCCACACGACCGGCGACGGGTTCTTCGCGTCGTTCGGCGACGCGGCGGCCGCGGCGAGCTGCGCGGTCGCGATCCAGCGGGGGCTCACCGAACACCGCCGCAAGCACGGGTTCGCGCCCCAGGTGCGGATCGGGCTGCATGCGGCCGAGGCGACGGTGATCGCCGACGACTACGCGGGCCTCGGCGTGCACGAGGCCGCGCGCGTGGGCGCGATCGCCGAGGGCGGTGAGATCCTCGCGACGGTGTCGACCGTGTCGGGCGCGGCGATCCCGTTCGCGTTCGGGCAGGAGCGCGAGGTCTCGCTGAAGGGGCTCGCCGAGCCCGTGCGCGTGGTCGCGATCGACTGGTCGGGCGCCTAGCCCGTCCAGGTCGAGGGCTTGGCGCAGACGGCCGCGACCTCGTTCACCTCGCGCGGCAACAGGGTCGTCGGCTGCTCGAGGAACCAGCGCTTGACGCTGCGGGGACTGCCGACGTAGACGTCCGAGGGCTGGCCCTTGATCGCCCAGTCGTCGGCCACGATCGCGAGGACGGCTCGGATCGGGACGGTCGCGTCCGAGCGCCGCGCTCACGAGGTCGGACGCACGCGCCGCCTCACGGGCGGCCTTCGGGAGGTAGTCGGTCTTGATGCCGTTCACGAGCAGGGTCCGGGGCGCGAGCCACACCTTCCCCGAACGGTTCTTCGTGTTGACGGTGAAGACGCCGCCGGGCCCGACCACGACGTGATCGATGTTCGCGCCGAGCTGTCCGATCGGGACGTCGTTGAACACGTGCCATCCCTCGGGGAGCCGGCCGAAGAGCCAGCCCGTGAACCGTTCGCCGCGCGCACCCTTGCGCCACGCGCGGGCGTCGGACTTCCGACCGAGCGCCTGCTCCGCGAGGGTCGTCAACGGGTGGGCGGTGCGGAACTCTCGAGCCTTCGCGGAGGCGCTCCCACCGGCCTTGCGCCCCGCGAGCGTGTCATCGATCTTGACCCAGTAGTTGTCACCGCTCGGGCTCACCCCTCCGTTGTCGGCCCCACGTGGCGGCCGCTTGACCCGGGATCGGCGATGGAGGGCGGTCCGACGTCAGATCGCCGAGGGCGTCCGACGAGCGCGTTCCTGCACGCGCTTGCGGAGCCGCAGGTCGGCGATGCTCAGGACGAGGTGTGCGGCGAGGGTCTCTCGATACCTCGCGAGGACGGGCGCCCGCGCCGCGGTGCCACCGGCGGCGAGCCTCTCGGTCCATCCGGAAGTCTGTCCGTGGGAGCTCACCTGAGATGTTTCGGCCGGACGACGGCGAAGCTTGACCGTGAGGTGTCAGGTCTGGGGTTCGAGCGCGATCACGGGGATCCAGCGGGAGGTCATCGTCTTGTACTCGGCGAACCCTGGCCGGCGCTCCACCTGGCGGGCGTAGAGCTCGTCGGCGTCGGGACCGGTGATGTCGACGGCGCGCACGGGCACGGTGCGGTCGCCGAGCTCGACCGCGGCCTCGGGGTCCGCGAGCACGTTGCGCACCCAGAACGGATCCGTCGGCGCGCCGCCCTTCGTGCCGAACACCACGAATCGCTCGCCGTCGGGCAGGTACACCAGGGGTTTCACGCGAGGTTGGCCGCTCTTGACGCCCTTGGTATGGAGGATCAGCAGGGTCGCGCCGTCGAAGTACCCGCCGACCCTGCCTCCGTTCGCGCGGAACTCCTCGATGATCCCGACGTTGTAGTCGTCCGGGTCGGGCACGCGGCCTCCTCGGGTCCTCGACCCAAGGGTACGGCTCGTCGCGCGGAACGGCCGGGGTCAGTCGATCTGCGAGCGGGGGAGGAGGTTGACGCTCATCGTGACGGCCTCGGCGACGTCGATGAGCTTGCGGTTCGAGCGCCGGGCCTCGTCGCGCAGCATCTCGAACGCCCGCTTCTCGTCGATCGAGTGCCGCTCCATCAGGATCCCCTTCGCACGCTCGGTGATCGCCCGGCGCGCGAACGCGCCCTCGAGCCCCTGGTACTCCGCGAACCGGGACAGCACGACGTCGAGCGAGCTCTGGAGCGCCGACGCGTCACGACCGAGGGTGATGTACGCGAAGATCCCGCGCTTGGCGGCATCGCGGATGAACGCCTCGTCCTCGACGTCCAGGATCGCGATCACCGGGCACGCGGCCTCGGTCACGATCCGCCCGATGAGGTCGAGCGCGCGCTCCGTGCCCTCGCCGACGATCACGATCGCGGCGTCCGGGCGGACGGATGCGGTCGCCGCCGCGACCTCGCCGAGCGCGGTCTGGCCCACGACCTCGTGGCCGAGCTCGGTCACCGTGCGCAGGATCTCGTCGAGGCGGTGCCCCTGCCCGTCTGCGATGAGGATCCGGAGCCGGTCGGGGTCTCCTTCGTCCTTCATGGCAGTGTCTCCAACCCTCCGAGCCTAACGCAGCCCGCCCCGTGCCTGCCACCATCGGGGCCGTGCCCGAACGCCCATTGCGTCTCGTCCCGGTTGCGCGTACGGTGAGGGTTCGGCCCCAAGATCCCGGCCGTGAGCCGCCGCCGGGCGGCGCGCCATCGGAGCCCAGAGCACGCTCCCTCACCGGAGGATCGCTCCTCCACGAAGGGAGTCGCGATGCGGGTTCCCTCCGAGAGCTTCTCGGTGCTGATCGAGGAGTCGAACGGCGCCCAGCATCTGACGCTCAACGGCTGGCTCGAGGCCGCGGCGGTCCCGACGCTCCTGGCGGCGGTGACCCGGGCCCGGCCACGGGACGTCACCCTGGACATCGACCCGCTCGTGTCGATCGACGGCGCCGGGTGGCTCGGCGTGATCGCGTGCGAACAGCGAGTTGACGAGCTGGGGCGGCAGGCTCCGGATCGACAACGGCATCCGCAAGATCCTCGACCTGGCGTCCGCCTGATCGCGGGATGGTGATCGTGAGCGACTGGCGGGAACAGGAGGTGCGCAACGAATCGCGTTCGCGCGACCGGAACGAGTGGATCGCCGAGACGCGCGGGGCGGTGGCGCTCGAGCACGAGATCGAGGAGGACTTCGTGTGCGAGTGCAGCGACCCGGCCTGCCGGTCGCGGATCCACCTGACGCGGCTCGAGTACGAGGCCGTCCGCGGCTACCCGACGCGGTTCGCGATCGCGACCGACCACGAGAACCCCGAGGTCGACCAGCTCGTCTCCGAGGGCGTCCGCTTCACCATCGTGCAGAAGCTCGCCGGCGCCGCGGCGCGGATCGCCCGCGAGACGGACCACCGCCACCGCGACGCCGCGTAGCGCCCGGCCGTCGTCCGGCAGACGCCGGTATGGTCGTCGGGTGAGCGATCCCCACACTCCGTCCGAGCTGCTGATCGGCACGAGCGAGGGCGTGTTCGGTCTGGCCGGCGGCGAGCCGCGGCCCGACGCGAGCCTCGGGACCCGGGAGGTCTCCGCGCTGGACGTCCGCGACGGCGAAGCCTGGACGGTGGCCGAACGGCACGCGATCGTCCGGCGCGATGCGGAGGGAGCGTGGGCCGAGGTCGCTCGGAGCGAGCTCGAACTCGTCTGCGTGGCGGCGACCTCGCAGGGCGTGTTCGTCGGCACCGAGGAGGCCCACCTGCTCCGGCTCGGCGACGACGGCGGGCTCGACCCGGTCGAGGCGTTCGAAGACGATCGAGGGCCGGGATGATTGGTTCACCCCGTGGGGCGGGCCGCCGGCCGTGCGTTCGATCGCCCAGGACCTCGCCGGGCGGCTCCACGCGAACGTCCACGTCGGCGGCATCCCTCGTTCCGTCGACGCGGGGGCGAGCTGGGAGCCGACGATCGACATCGACGCGGACATCCACCAGGTCGTCGCGCACCCGTCGGAACCCGACGTGGTGCTCGCCGCGGGCGCCGTCGGGCTCGCGGTGAGCGTGGACGGGGGAGCGAGCTGGCGCATCGAACGCGAGGGCCTGCACGCGACGTACGCGCGGGCCGTCGCGGTGGCCGGCGACCACGTGCTGCTCACCGTGTCGAATGGCCCCCGGGGCGGCCGGGCCGCGATCTACCGCACGATGCTCGAGCCCGGGTCCGCGTTCGAGCGCTGCACGGTCGGGCTGCCGGAATGGTTCGACCGCAACATCGACTCGGGCTGGCTCGACGCCCGTGGTCGCGAGGTCGCGTTCGGCACGGGCGACGGCGAGGTCTACCTCTCGGACGACGCCGGCGAACGGTGGACGCTCGCGGCCACCGGCCTCCCGTCGATCCGCGCGGTGCGGTTCGCCTGAGCGGACGATCGCTCGCGACGTCGTCCGCTACGGGATCAGGCCGAACACCGTCCCCGGCGCCCCCGAACCGTTCGCGTTGCGCGGGCTCCCGAGGACGACGTACGCGCCGGTCGGCGGGAGCGCGTCGAGGTTCGTCAGGTTCTCGATCGTCAGCCGGTGCCTGCGCAGCGTGAGCCAGGTCGGCAGGAACGCGGCGTCGGACGACGGGTCGGGGCCGAACGTGTCCGTCCCGAGCGCCCCGGTCTTCGCGAGCACGCCGGTCCGGATCAGCCAATGGACGGCGTTGCGCGAGAAGCCCGGCTGGTGGACGCCGGACATCCCGGTCCCGCAGTTGAAGTAGTTGGGCTCGCCGTCGCGATCGCCCCGCGCCCAGAAGTCCGAGCATCCCGTGAGCAGCAGCACGGCCGCGCCCGCCGGCATCTGACCGAACTCGTCCTCCCACGCCCGCAGGTCGGCCACGCGGACGAGGTGGTCCGGGTCGTCGGCGACCTCGTCGCGCACGTCCACCACGACGGCGGGCAGCACGAGGTCGGACGGCGAGAGGTCGTCCATGCAGAGCGCGCCGTCGTGGAAGTGACACGGCGCGCTGTAGTGGGTCCCGGTGTGGGCGCCCTCGCGCACGAGCTCGAGGTAGAACCCGTCGTCGGGCACCGTGAAGACCGTGCGGATCGAGAACGCCGGGTCACCGGGGAACAGCGGCGTCGTGGCGGGATCGTTCACGTGGCTGAGGAACACCGCACGCTGGAACGCGGGCAGCTGGACGGGCGCCCGCTCCGCGCTCGAGGCGTTCTGCCGCAACGCGGCGGACGTGGCCGCCCCCGCCGCGAACAGGACCAGCCCCGAGATCACCGCCACGATCCTGCGAACCGATGTCGACATCGCGCCCTCCTTCGCGTTCGCCGGCGCTCGCCGGTCAGCGGACGCTAGCGCCGTCGGGGCGAGGACGCGAGTCGAGGGTTCGGGTGGTCCGAGCGTCGCCCGGGCGCTACTCGTCGGTGCCGGACTCGACGATGTGGTCGGGCGTGTGGTGCGCGGCCGGGATCGTGCCCAGCTTGCCGGCCTGGTAGTCCTCGAACGCCTGCAGGAGCTCGTCCTTCGTGTTCATCACGAAGGGCCCGTACCAGGCCACCGGCTCCTTGATCGGACGCCCGCCGAGCACGAGCACCTCGAGCTCGGGCGAGCGCGACTCCTGGCCCGTCGAGGCCTCGAGTCGGATCGCGTCGCCCGGTCCGAACGCCACCAGCTGTCCGGTCGAGACCGCCACCTTCTCGGTGCCGGCCGAACCCGCCCCGGCGAGCACGTAGGCGAGCGCGTTGAAGTCCTCGCGCCACGGGAGCTCGAGCGCGGCGCCCGGCGCGAGCGTGACGTGCAGCATCGTCATCGGCGTGTAGGTCTGCCCCGGCCCGGCGTGACCGGCCACCTCGCCGGCGATCACGCGGACCAGCGCGCCCGCGTCCGGCGACGAGAGCAGCGAGACCTCGGTCGCCCGGAGGTCCTGGTACCGCGGCGGCGCCCACTTCTCGGCCTTCGGCAGGTTGACCCAGAGCTGGATCCCGTGGAACAGCCCGCCCGAGACCACCAGGTGCTCCGGGGGCCGTTCGATGTGCAGGATGCCGGCGCCGGCGGTCATCCACTGCGTGTCGCCGTTGGTGATCGTGCCGCCCCCGCCGTTCGAATCCTGGTGCTCGAAGATCCCGTCGATGATGTACGTGACGGTCTCGAACCCGCGGTGCGGGTGCCACGGCGTGCCCTTCGGCTCGCCGGGCGCGTACTCGACCTCGCCCATCTGATCCATGTGGACGAACGGGTCCAGGTCGGCAAGGTCGACGCCGGCGAACGCCCGCCGGACCGGGAACCCCTCGCCCTCGAGACCGCTCGGGGCGGCGCTCACGCCTCGGACACGGCGGAACCGCGCGTCCGGGGCCACGGGCGGGACGCGGTCCAGGGTGGTCGGGTCGTCGACGGTGATGGCGGGCATGTCCCTGTCTCGAACCTACCGGGTGCGCCGGCTATTCCGCCGGCCGAGCCCCAGCCGCGACGGTCGGTCGTTCGGGGCGAGCGACACTCCCTACCCGACCCTCATCGAGAGGGCGTCCTCCTCGACCTCGATCTCGAGGCCCGCCTCGCCGGCGAGCGCGAACACGACGCGCTGGACGATCGGCGGTGCGTGGCGGAGCCGGACGCGCTTGCAGCTCTTCGCGATCTTGGTGACGGCCCGGTGCGCGCCGGCGTCGAAGAAGGTCGCCTCGGCGAGGTCGATCGTCACGGTGCCGACGCTCCCACGGCACGCCGTCGCCAGCAGGCTCGCGGTTCCCCGGTCGAGCTCCCCCGAGAGGTAGCAGCACGCCCTCCCGCCGCTCGACGCGCAGCGCCGCCGACGCGGTGAACCCGGTCGAGGTCGCCGCCACGGACAGGGGGTGGGCGCGATCGGCGCGTTCGAGCGCCTCGGGGGAGAAGCGCTTCTGCGGGAACTGGCAGAGCAGGACCGTGTCCCCGCGATGCAGCACGCCGAGCTCGTGCGCCATGTCCTCGAGCTCCCACCACACCTCGACGTCCCGGATCGCGCCCAGGCTCCACGCGCCCTCGAGGAACAGGTGGGCGCCGGCGAACCCGTCGCGCAGCGCCGCGTCCACCGCCGCCTCGAGCGCACGCACGTACATCTCCGGCTTGAAGGTGTCGCCGGGCGCCAGGACCGGTGCGGCGTCCACCACGATCAAGCTCCCGGGGTGCCGGGGCTCGCGGCAGCCCGAGCCGGACGACGTCGTCGGCGGGGCTCGCGGACAGGTACAGGGCTCGGGCGCCGACGAGCTCGGCATGCTCGACGAACGCGCGCGCGAGCCAGGCCAGGTCGTCGTCGGTGCGCGTGATGGCGTAGCCGTGGTCGCCACCCCGAAGGGCCGCGGGCGACGCGAACACCTCGATCACGCTCGCAGGATAGGCCGTGGTCTCCGATCCTGCGAACCCGGCCGGCTCAGCCTCCGAGGACGGCGTCCCCCCGCAGGTCGCGGAAGAGCGCCCGGGCGCGTTCGCCGAGCACGACCACGCTCAGCCCGCCGATCGTGGTCCCGCTCCCGCTCGCGACCTCGTTGCGGACCCGGCTCGGCTCGAACCCCGGGGCGGCGAGCAGGAGCTCGAAGATCTGCGCGAGGGACAGGTCGGTGTGGAGCGAGCGGCCCCCGGCGAGCACCCAGGGCAGGAGCGCGGCCAGCCGGCCGTTCGCCACCTGCTGCCGCAGCGTGGCGAGGGCCGCGATCATCAGCCGGCCCTGGTTGAACGACCGGCTGAAGTCGCCGGCGGGTACGTCGTGACGGGCGCGCGCGAACGCGAGGGCCTCGCTCCGGTTCAGGTGCTCGGGGCCGCGCTGGAAATGCGCCCCCGCCGCCGCGTCGTCGATCGGATAGGGGATCTTGACGTCCAGGCCGCCGACGGCGTCGACCAGCCGTTCGAACCCGACGAACGCGGTGAGGACGTACGCGTCGATGTGGATGCCCGACACCTGCTCCACGGTTCGGACGAGCAGCTCGGGGCCGCCCTGCACGAGCGCGGCGTTGATCTTGTTCGTCCCCGAGCCGGGGATCGACACCCACGAATCCCGGGGGATCCCCAGGATCGAGACGCGGCCCAGGTGCGGGTTGACGCCGACGATGTGGATCGAGTCGGCGCGGGCGTTCACGGCCGAGCGGCCGGGCCGTGCGTCGCTGCCGATCACCAGGACGTACAGGGGTCCGTTCGAGGGCAGACCGGGCGCGAACGCCGCCTGTGCGGTCTGGGGCTGCAGCTGCTCGGGCCGCGGGGTCCGGCCCCGGACGTCGTAGGAGACGATGCGCCACGCGCCGTTCGACCTTCGGAGCACGTAGTCACCGTGGTTCGTGACCGGCGCGTGCTCGTCTCCGGAGACCGCCGACGCCTCGAACCGCGTGTCGGCGAACGCGGCGAGCGGGTTCCCGTTCGCGTCGCCCAGGAACGTGAGGCTCACGGTGGCTCGCCGGGGGACCACCTCGTCGAGCTCGCCGCGGACCGGCCCGATCGTGAGGCGCCCGAGGTCGCGTTCGGCCTCCTGCCGGGCCTCGCCGGAGAAGTGCGAGAACAGCGCCGGTCGGTCGAGCGTCGGTGCGAGGAAGGCGGTCTCGTAGAGGTCCTCGAGCTCGCGGCGGATCGCCTCGGCGGGTTCGGCGATGTCCGCCGGTCGCAGGGTGCCGCCCTCGGTCTTCCCGGACGCCCGGGCCAGCCGCATCGTCAGCTGCGGTGTGGGCACCGACGGCTCCGTCGACACGGATGCGCCGGTCGGACGCACCGGCGGTTCGACGGCGTCGGAGGAGGTGCAGGACACGTTCGCGGCCGCGACCGCGAACAGGAGACCAACCGCCGCGACCCTGCTCAGCGGAACGGCGGCGCCCAGACACACGTCGACGATCTCATGGCGGCGCAGCATATACGCCGGGCCGCGGGTGGGGGGAGAAGCACGACACCTTTCCCTCCGAACGGTCGGTGGTCGTCCCCGTTCCGAAGAGGTCCTACGCGTTCAGACGACGATCTCTGCGCCCTCGGCGGCGGCCGTGCAGCGATCGCTCTCGACGCCCCAGCGGGCGACGACGTCCTCGCGCATCGCGTCGAGCTGGTCGTCCGAATGCATCGGGTCGTGATGGAACAGCAGCATCCGGTCGACGCCCGTCCTCTCGGCGAACCGGGCCACGTGCTCGGTCGTCGAATGCCCCCACCCGAGTCGGTTCTCGTACTCCGTCGGCGTGTACTGGCAGTCGTGGATCAGCAGGTTCGCGTGGTCCGCGATCGCGAACCCCGAGATCCACTCGGTCGGATCGTCGACCAGATCCGCGCCCAGCGAGGGTTCGTGATCGGTGAGGTAGGCGAGCACGCGACCCTTGGACTCGATGCGGTAGCCGACCGTCGGGCCCGGATGGATGATCGCGTTCGAGGAGAAGCGCGCCCCATCGATCTGCCACTCGGACTCGGAGGCGTCGTGGTACTCGATCGTGGCAGGTACCTCCGAGAGGTGGACGGGGAACAAGGGAGGGGAGAAGTAGGTCGCGATCCGCTCCTCGAGCGAAGCGACGGGCGACGCGGGCCCCCAGATGTGCAGCTCCGTCTGCTTGCGCCAGATCGGCTCGAACATGCCGAGACCCTCGAGGTGGTCGACGTGCAGGTGGGTGAGCAGGAGGAACATGCGCTCGGCGCCCTCGCGGACGAGCCGGACGCCGAGCTCTCGGATGCCGGTGCCCGCATCGAGGATCACGACGTCGCAGCCGGGCGGGCGGAGCTCGATGCACGACGTGTTGCCTCCGTACCGCGCGGTGTCGGCGCCCGGCGAGGCGATCGATCCTCGGCTCCCCCAGACCCTTCCCTTCAATGCTCGCCCTCGGGATCGGGGAGCTGCCAGAACAGGGCGATCGCTCCGACGAAGTCCTCCGTGTGGGCGAAGAGTGGGAAGGCCGCGACCTCGATCCGCCGGTCGACGCCGTCGGCGCCGAGGATCGTCACGACGTCGTGCGTCGGCTCGCGCTTGAGCATCGTGGTGCCCAGCGCGAGCGACTCGAGGGGGACGGTTCGGCCCTCGGCGTCACGGGGGCGGAACACCGTCGACCATTCATCCGCGGACATCCCCGCCCCCTCGATGAACTTGCGAGCGAGGAGGCGCTCGGCGGCCTCGTTGTAGTAGATGACGGTCCCCTCGGCGTCGACCAGGAAGACCGCGGTCGCGAGCTGGGCGGCGAACGCGCGCGCCAGGATCAGGACCAGGTTGTGCTGTTGGGGGGTGCGTTCCACGCGGTGAGCCTAGTACGAAGGTCGGTGGCCCGTCGGTCTCGCGGCAGGCCCCCGAACGACCGATGTGTCGGGCGGCGGAAGCGCCTACCCTCGGTGCACGATGGACACGATCAGACGGCTGTTGGCGCGACTCGTCGTCACGATCCGAGAGGACGGCGGCTCGATCGCGACCGAGTACGGCCTCACGCTGCTGCTGATCGCGCTCGCGATCATCCTGGCGGCCACCGCGTTCGGCATCGCGGTCGCCGGCCTGTTCGACCGAGCGACGATCGTCATCCCCGTCTCGTAGGACGGCCGCTCCTCCCACCCGCATCGCGCTTCGACGTATCCTCTCGGCGTCCCGATCGTGTTCGATCCGTGGGAGAGGAGGGTCCGAGCGTGGAGCGCACCACCGACTTCTGGCTCCAGCCCGCCGAGCACGCCTGGCGTCCGCGTCCCACGCTGACGGGGCGCGACCACACGAGCTTCGAGGTCTGGGACGAGGAGCGCGAACGGATCTGGTGGGGGGACTGGGTCGCGTTCGGGCGCTCCGAGGAGGTGGCGGGCCAGGGCGACTACGTCGTGCGGGACGTGGCGGGGGAGTCGGTGTTCGTGGTCCGGGGCGCCGAGGGCCGCCTGAACGGCTTCTACAACGTGTGCGCGCACCGCGGGACGAAGTTCCTGGACGACGACGACCGCGGGAACCGGCGCAAGGCGTTCACGTGCCCGTACCACGCGTGGACCTACGACCTGGACGGGCGCCTGATCGGCACCCCGAACGTGCAGGAGGACGAGCTGTTCGACCGGTCCTCGTACCCGCTGCACCCGATCGGGGTCGACGAGTACGCGGGCTTCGTGTTCGTGAACCTCGCCGACCGGCCGCGACCGCTGATGGAGGCGCTCACGCAGGGGACCGAGTCGATGACCGCGTTCGAACGGTTCGCGATGCAGGACCTGCGGGTCGGCGTTCGGCTCGTCTACGAGGTCGAGGCGAACTGGAAGATCATCGTCGAGAACTACAACGAGTGCCTCCACTGCCCGACGGTGCACCCCGAGCTCGTCAAGGTGGTGCCGCTGTTCCGGTTCGGCGAGGTCTGGGACGACGAGATGCGTGACGGCGGCAACGAGATGGTGGAGGGCGCGACCTCGTTCACGATCGAGGGGCGCTCCGAGCTCCCGCCGCTCCCCGGCCTGCTGCCCGAGGACCGCGGCCGGTACTACGGGTCGTACCAGTTCCCGAACCTGATGCTCAACCTGCACCCCGACTGCGTCATGTACTACCTCGGCTATCCGAAGGGTCCGTCGCATACCACGGTCGTCTCCGAGTACCTGTTCCCGCCGGAGGTGATCGCCGACCCCGAACGCTTCAAGCCCGAGCCGGTGGTCGAGCTGTGGGACCTGATCTCCAAGCAGGACTGGGACGTCTGCGAGCGCGCGCAGACCGGCGTGGGCTCGCGCTCGTTCACGACCGGCGTCTACCCGAGGCAGGACCGGTTCCTCTACTCGTTCAACGAGGACTACCGGGTGCGGATGGGGCGCGAGCCGCTCGGCTAGCCGGCCGGGCGGGGGGTCGGGTCGCTCCCGCTCACCGCATCGCGTTCGGCGAGGATCCTGACCGTCTCGCTGCCCACGCGCGCGAGCCGTTCCATCTGCGCCGCGCCGACGTCGAACGTGGTCTCGGCGTCGAACGATCCCGCCTCGTCCACCATCTCGAACACGTCGTCGGACACGACCGCCATCGCGCCGCCGCGCAGCCCCCAGATCCGCGCGAGGACCATCACGACGCTGGACTCCATCTCGGCGGCGAGGGCGTTCTGGCGCCGCGCATCCTCGTAGGTCTCGCGCGCCCACGATTGGTGGTAGCCGCCGAACGCGACGCCCTCCTGCGGCGTGTAGAAGACGTCGGTCGAGAGCGTCGTCCCGACGTGGTGCGTCACGCCCAGGCTCCGGGCCGCCTCGATCGCCGCCGTCACCACGGCGTGATCGGCGACGGCCGGGAACTCGAGCGGCGCGTACAGGCGGGACGCGCCGTCGTACCGGGCCGCGGAGTCGAAGATCGCCAGGTCGCCCACGCGGGCACGTGCCTGGAGCGACCCACACGTGCCGATCCGCACGAACGTCGTCGCGCCCACCCGCGCGAGCTCCTCGAGCGCGATCGCGGTGGAGGGCGCCCCGATCCCGGTCGAGGTGCACGAGATCGGCGCTCCTCGGTACGTCCCGGTGTAGGTCACGTACTCACGGTTGCGGTTGACCTCGCGGGCCTCGTCCCAGTAGGAGGCGACGACCGGGACCCGCCCCGGGTCACCGGGCAGCAGCACGTATGGGGCGACGTCACCCGGCGCGAGCTTGACGTGGTACTGCAGGCTCACGTGGCGGCGTCTCGGGCCGCGTCGCGCTCGGCGACGATCCGGACGATCTCCGAGCCCATGCGGGCGAGCCGCTCGATCTCGTCGCCGCCGTGCGCGAACTGGTCCTGCGGGTCGAACTCGCCGGACTCGCCCGAGACCTCCAGCACGTTGTCGAGCACGACCGCGACCCCGCCGGCGCGCAGGCCCCAGACCCGGGCGAGCACGAAGATCACGCTCGCCTCCATCTCGGCGGCGATCACGTTCATGCGCTTGAGGTCCTCGAAGTGCTCGCGCCACGACGACTGCCAGTAGTCGTCGAACGACGAGCCCGGCCGCGGATGCATCGCGTAGAAGCTGTCGGCGGTCCGGGTCGTGCCGACGTGGAACGGGTACCCGAGCGCCTCGCCCGCGGCGATCGACGCCTCCACGATCTCGTGGCTGGCCACGGCCGGGAACTCGAGCGGCGCGTAGAGCCGGGACGCGCCGTCGTAGCGCGCGGCCGAGTCGAAGATCGCGATGTCGCCGTTGTGCACCCGGTCCTGGAACGTCCCGCACGTCCCGATCCGCACGAACGTCGTCGCCCCGACCCGCGCGAGCTCCTCCATCGCGATCGCCGTGGAGGGGCAGCCGATCCCGGTGGAGGTGCACGAGATCGGCACGCCCTTGTACGTGCCGGTGAACGTGACGTACTCGCGGTTGCTCGCGACCTCGTGCGACTCGTCCCACAGGCTCGCGACGAGCGGCACCCTGCCCGGGTCGCCCGGCAGCAGCACGTACGGTGCGACGTCGCCGGGCGCGAGCTTCAGGTGGTACTGGAGGCTCATGCGCCGTCTTGTACCACCGGAGGCGTCATCTCCGCTCGGACCCCGACCAGACGCACGGGGCGGTCCAGGTCGAAGCGTTCGAGCGCGCGGGCGGCGGCCTCGGCTACGACGTCGGCGTCCGCGCTGGGTTCGGCCAGCGTGACGCCGTGGGTGCTGGTGAAGAACGGGCGCGAACCGCACCTTGACCACGACGCGGGCGGCCTGCCGCTCGTCCCTGCGGAGGTCGCTCGCCACCTCGCGCGCGGTCCTGGCGACCTCGGCGGCGACCTCGTCCGGATCGGTGAGGTCGCGCTGGAACGTGTGCTCGCGGCTGCGGCCCCTGGCGATCCATCCCTCGGGATGCACGCTCGCCGATCCCTCGCCGCGTCCGAGGCTCGCGAGCCACGGACCGGTCGAGGGCCCGAAGCGTTCGGCGAGTGCGATCTCGTCGGCGGTCGCGAGCTGGCCGACGGTGCGGATCCCCAGCTCGGCGAGCTTGGCCGCGGTCTTGGAGCCGATGCCCCACAGCTCCGTGGTCGGGAGCCCGAACATCGACTCGTCCCACCGGTCCGAGGTCAGCACGAACACCCCGCGCGGCTTGCCGAACCCGCTCGCGAGCTTGGCCTGGAGCCGGTTGTCGCCGATCCCGATCGTGGACCACAGGCGGGTCCGATCGAGCACCCGCTCCTGGATCCGCCGCGCGAGCGCCTCGGGATCGTCGGTCGTGACGGCCAGGAAGGCCTCGTCCCACCCCGCCACCTCGACCTCGGCCTCGAACGTTCGAAGCGTGTCCATGACCTCGCGGCTGGCGGCGAGGTACGCCTCCGCGTCGACGGGGAGGAAGATCGCGTCCGGGTTGCGCTTGTACGCGGTCCGCAGCGGCATCGCGCTGCGGATCCCGAACGCGCGCGCCTCGTAGCTCGCGGTCGAGACCACGCCGCGCTTGCTCGGGTCCCCGTCGCCGCCGACGACGATCGGCTTGCCCTCGAGCTCGGGGTGACGGAGCCGTTCGACGGCCGCGATGAACTCGTCCAGATCGAGATGGAGCACGAAGCGCCGAGCCACGGCGCCAGCATGGCAAACCGGGACGACGGCGCTCCGTGCTCGTCCCTCGGTCAGCCGGTTGCGCGATCCCTCGTCGGCTGGTCCTGGTCGGTCTCGAGCAGCTCCTGGAACAGCGCCCGGTAGTGGACCAGTCCCTGCCGCATGTCCTCGGTCGAGACGCGCGCGCGTGGGACCCGCTGCGGCGTCGGGGTCGTCGTCGAGCCGGGTCGAGATGTCGTGCGCGGCGCGGTAGTGCTGCACGACGTCCGGGTGGTCGACGGAGATGTCCTCCGCCCGACGCTCGAAATCGTTCATCGGGTACCCGCGCTCCTCCATCACCGCGACGATGAGCGCGTCCGCCTGCGCGAGCGCCACGGCCGGGTTGTCGACGAAGCGAGCCTGCGTCTGCTCCCAGCTGCGTGCGTAGGCGCTCCTCGAGGACGGCGAGAGCGGCCGGATGTCGAGGTTGGCTCGCCGCTCGCGCCGGGCGATCAGGTCGGACTCGCCCCGGCGCACGTCACCCTCGCGGGCGATGGTGCGGTCGTACTCGGCGCCGAAGCTCTCGCGCAGTTCCTCGCGCCGGCGTCGCTGCGCGACGGCGATCACGACGGCCGCGATGACCGCCAGCACGATCACCGCGATCACGATCCAGATCCAGATCGATGCATCCATGACGACCTCCTCGTCGAGTGGGCTTCGAACGGTTCCTGGGGTGCTTACCCATCCGGGCCGCGGGGATGCGCGTCGTCGCTCGGTCGTCGAGCGCGAAGGTCACCTCGACCGAGCCGGCGGACCTTCAGTTGACGCTTACGTAAGTCCATGCTGAAATACCGCCCTGCGTGACCCGGGAGACGCCGGGGACGAGGGGAGACCTGATGGCCTACCACTGGACCCTGCACATCGACGCACCGCCGGAGGAGGTGTTCGACACCTTGGCCGACGTCGAGCACCACCCCGAGTGGGCGAACCCGAGCGCGAAGCTGAACATGTCGTCGGCGTCCGGCGGGCCTCCCACGCTCGGATCGAAGTTCCGCTCCGAGCAGGTGTTCGTCGGCAAGCCGCAGACCGCCGACATCGAGATCGTGGGGTTCGACCGCCCGAGTCGCTTCGCGTTCGCCGTCAGCCAGCGCAAGCGCGGCGGAGGCAAGGAGGTCCACTACACGCACACCTTCGTCCTGGCACCCGAGGACGGCGGCACCAAGCTCGAGCGCACGACCGACGGCGACGGCAACAAGCTCGTCGGCTTCCTCGCGAAGCCCGCGATCATGAAGGACGGGCGCACCTCGCTCGGCAACCTCAAGGCGAAGGTCGAAGCCTCGAGCTGAGTCGGCCGGGCCACCGGCCCCGGCGTGCGCGATACTCCGCCCATGCGCGCGGCCGTGCTCTGGGACGTCGACGACCTCCGGATCGAGGAACTCGACCTCGATCCGCCCAGGACCGGCGAGGTCGCGATCCGGATGGCGGCCTCGGGCGTCTGTCGTTCGGACGCCCACGCGGTCCACGGCGTCCACCGCCACGCGATGCCGATCGTGCTCGGCCACGAGGGCTCGGCCGTGGTCGAGGAGGTGGGGGAGGGCGTCACCGGCGTGAAGCCGGGCGACCATGTCGTCTGCTCGTGGTTGCCGTACTGCGGCTCGTGCCGCCGGTGCACCGCCGGGCGCCCGGTCGTGTGCGAACGGTTGGGCGTCTTCGACGAGGGCTTCCTCGCCGACGGGACGACGCGGTTCTCGCACGGCGGGACGCGGATCCATCACAACGTGCCGTCCTCGTTCGCCGAACGCTCGGTCGTGCCGGCGAACACGGTGTTCCCCGTGGACGCGTCGCTCCCGCTCGAGCAGGTCGCGCTCCTTGGCTGCGCGGTCATGACCGGCGTCGGCGCGGTGCTCAACACGGCGAAGGTGCGCCCGGGCGATTCGGTGCTCGTGATCGGATGCGGCGGCGTCGGGCTCTCGGCGATCCAGGGGGCGCGGATCGCCGGCGCCTCGCCGATCGTCGCGGTCGACGTCGTGGCGTCGAAGCTCGAGATCGCGAAGGAGCTCGGCGCGACCGAGACGGTGCTCGCCGGGCGGGACCCGATCCCGGAGGGGTTCGATCACGCGATCGAGTGCCTCGGGCGCGCCGAGACGATCGAGCAGGCGATGAGCGCCGTCGCGCCCGGCGGAACGACCGTCCTGGTCGGTATGGCCGCGCCCGGCGTTCGCGCGCCGCTCGACGCGCTCCGCACGACGACGAAGGAGCTCACGGTCGTGGGTTCGTGGTACGGCAGCGTCGTCCCGCCCCGCGACCTGCCGCTGCTCGCGCACCTGATGACGTACGGCGAGCTGCGGCTCGAGCCGATGATCGCGCGGACGATCTCGCTGGACGGGATCCATGACGCGCTCGCACGGTTCGAGACCGGGGACGAGGCGCGCTCGGTGATCGTCTACGACTGAGCGGGTTGCGGCGGCGGGAAGCCGAGACCCCACGCGTCGTTGCCGCCGTCGACCACGATCGTGGTGCCGGTGATGTAGGCGCCGCCGGACGTCGACAGGAACGCGATCACGCTCGCCACCTCCTCCGGTGACGCGATGCGACCGAGCGGCGCCGTGCGCGTCGCCTCCTCGACGAAGTCGTCGCCGTACGCGTGGAACGCGTCGGTGTCGATCGCGCCCGTGGCGACGCAGACGGCGCGGATCCGGTGGCGGCTCCACTCGATCGCGAGCCCGCCCGCCAGGTTCTCGAGCGCCGCCCGCGCGGCGGAGGCGTGCACCATCAGCGGGATGCCCCGGCGGGGGCTGAACCCGATGAACACGACGAGCCCGCCGCCACCCGGGATCATCGAACGCTCGGCGACGGTCCGGGTCAGGTCCCACACCGCGTCGACGTTGAGGCGATGCACCGCCCGCCAGCCCTTGGCCGAGATCGCCTCGGGCATCGCGACGAACTGGCCGCCCGCGTTGTTCACGAGCACGTCGACCCGGCCGAACCGATCCAGCACGGCGTCCACGAGCGCGGCGACCTGATCGGGTTCGCGGACGTCGGTTCCCGGGACCGACATGACCTCGCCGCCGGCCGACGCGAGCTCGGACGCGACCTCGGCGATCGGTTCGGGCCGCCGGCCGGCGATCGCGACGCGGGCGCCGGTCCGCACGTACTCGCGCGCGATCGCTCGTCCCAGGCCGGTCCCGCCGCCGGTCACGAGCACGACGAGACCCTCGTTCGCGTCGGGAGCGAGGGGGGAGCGGTAGTCCTCGGACATGCGCGCCCATGATGGCAGAGGCGCTCACACGGCCGCGAACTTCGTCGCCCAGCTCGCCCTCTGGCCGATCGGCGTAGGGCACCGGCAGGACCCACCGGCCAGGTTCGAACGGCCGTCCGGCGTTCTCCCGCAACGTGAAAGCCGGATCCGCCTTCAAGTTTCGGGCCCCCGGATGCCGATTCCTTTCGGGAGACTCGAATACTCGGAAGGGGCCACCGCATGGTGCGCAGAGCGCTAACCGCAGCGGTGGGGGTGATCGCCGGTCTGGCGCTGATGTCGGCGCCGGCGGCGGCCACGTCGGAGCCGGTCACGAAGATCAGGTTCACGCTGAACGCCGCCCAGGTGCCGGCCTGGACGAACGTGACGGGCACCGTGGTCGTCACGACCGGGAGCGGTCCGTCCACGAAGCCGTTCGCCGGCGCCTCGCTCACGATGTCGGTCGACGGGGTCGCGATCGGCCCGCTGACCACGGACGGCCAGGGTCAGGCGTACCTCGCCTACCCGATGACCGTCGAGGGGCAGCACACGATCCGGGTGGCCTTCGCGGGCGACGCCTCGCACAAGAAGGCCCACCACGACGCCGGGTTCCTGGTGACGCCGGGGGAGCCGCCGCCGCCGGCACCGCCATCCCCGCCGCCGCCTGAACCGTCGCCCGAACCCTCTCCGGAGCCATCGCCTGAACCCTCTCCGGAACCCTCGCCGGAACCGTCTCCGACGCCGGACCCGTCGCCGCCTGCTCCGCCCGTGGAGGGACGGCCCGGCGCACCGACGATCTACCTGTCGGAGTCACCGACGCCCGGCCTCAACTACCTCGAGTGGACCGTGCCCGCGAACGGGGGCTCGCCGATCACGGGGTACAAGGTCTACCGGAGCCTCGAGAGCGGGAACGAGCAGTTCCTGCTGTCCAAGGGCCCGCTCGCCTTCAGCGCGGACGACGTCCGCGTGGTCGCGGGGACGACCTACTTCTACGTCGTCACGGCCCTGAACGCGAACGGCGAATCGGTCTGGTCGAACGAGGTGGCCGTGACGGCGACGTAGGACGCCCCCGCCTCTCGGCGCGGGTGGCGTCGAGGCCCGGCTCTCCCCCACGCGTCTTCGGAGCCGGGCCTCGGCCGTTGCTGGGTGCTCCGACGCGGCCGGCATCCCGGAAGCATCGTCGTGCGATGGGTGCGCGTACCCTGAGGGTCATGGCGCAGACGGCACCGGTCGAGACCGAACGCCCGGTCGGCGAGGAGGACGTCGCTCCGGACGTGCCGTGGATCGTGATCGTCTGGAACGATCCGATCAACCTGATGTCCTACGTCGTGTACGTGTTCCAGAAGCTGTTCGGGTACCCGCGGGAGAAGGCCACCAAGCTGATGCTCGACGTGCACCAGAAGGGCCGAGCGGTGGTCTCCTCCGGGCCGCGCGAGCGCTGCGAGTTCGACGTGTCGCGTCTGCACGCACACGGGCTGTGGGCCACGTTGCAGAAGGACCGCTGAGCATGCCCGGAGCTCCGATCAAGCGGGCGCGTCGCGGCGGGTTCGACGTGCGGATCCCGGCACGCGAGCGCGACGTCCTCGCGACCCTCCCCGACATGCTGCGCGCGCTGCTCGTCGACGGTGACGCCAAGGACCCGGTGCTGCAGCGGCTGTACCCGAACGCCTTCACCGACGACGAGGCGGCATCGACCGAGTTCCGCGAGATCGTGCACGACGACCAGCTCGAACAGAGGCTGGCGGCGATCGACACGATGGAGCGGACCCTGCGGTCGGATCATCTGACCGAGGACGAGCTGATCGCGTGGCTCGCCGCGTTGAACGACGTCCGGCTGGTGCTCGGGGTGCGTCTCGCGGTCACCGAGGAGGCGATGCCCGCGGACTTCGCCGGCGATCCCGAGACCGAGGGTTCCTTCGAGCTGTACCGGTACCTCTCCTTCCTCGAGGAGTACGTCGTGGAGGCGCTCTCCTCCTGAGCTCCGGCTCGCCCCGGTCCGCCCGCGGTACTCTCCCCGGGATGCCGACCACAGGGGGTTCCAGGATGTCTCGACGTGCCCGCACCGCCGGGCGGATCGGCGCGTTCGTCGCGCTGGTCTTCCTGATGACGGGGTGTATCAAGCTGAACATGAATCTCGGGATCAACTCCGACAACACGATCAGCGGCACGGTCGAGTTCGGCGTCCAGAAGGAGCTCCTGGATCTGACCGGGCAGAACGTCGAGGACCTGCTCGGCAGCGACGCCCCGTTCCCGAGCGACGCCCCCGGGGTCACGGTGGAGCCGTTCGACGACGGCGAGTTCGCCGGGCAGCAGTTCATCTTCGAGGACGTGCCGATCGAGGAGTTCAACTCCGGCGGCTTCGTCGGGAACACCGGCGCGACGGGCGCATCAGGCGCATCGGGCGTGACCGGCGCGAGCGACACGCTGAACATCTCGCGGCAGGGGGACACGTTCGTGGTGACCGGCGTCCTCGACCTGTCCTCCGCTCTGTCGGGCGCCACCGGGCCGTTCGGCGGCAGCGGCGGCGCGCAGTTCTTCGAGAGCGCCGACATCAGGATCGCGATCACGTTCCCCGGCGCGGTCGTCCAGGCCCCGGGGGGTCAGATCGACGGCAACACCGTGACCTACGTGCCGACGTTCGGCGAGCGGTTGGAGATCAACGCGACGGGCAGCGCCGTGGACAACGGCGAGGCCGCGGACGTCGTGGGCGGCAGCGATTCGATGCTGCCCCTGATCCTGATCATCGCGGGGGTCGTGCTCGTCCTGCTGATCATCATCTTCCTGGTGATCCGGAGCCGCCGGCACAAGGGCGGCGACGCGGGAGCGACGGGGTTCGGCGAGACCGGTCCCGCCGCGACGCCCGAGGTCGCGCCGCCGCCTGGAACTCCTACCGATGCTCCTCCGCCGGCGCCGGCACCGCCGATGCCGCCGGCTGTGCCACCGCCGCCGCCCGCCGAGGGCTAGGCGCGGGCCTTCCGGCTCGCGATCGGGTCAGGCGGCCCTGCGGAGCACCCGCCGGATGAAGACGTCCTCCGGGAGCGGCGCCCACTCGCCGCCGTCGAGCCGGATGACCGTCTCGACGGGCGCGAGCGCTCGGGTGGGACCCTGGATCTCGACGATGCCACCGTCCAACCGGGCGGACGAGCGTCCGCACGGGCACGATGCGTCGGACCCTGCGAGCTCGAACGGTTCCTCGCAGGCGAAGCAGTAGAGCCACTTCACGGGCGTCGGTGCGAGTGTGTCGGCCATCGCCATCACCTCGGGTTGACGTGCGGTCCGGCGAGCAGGGGGGAGGGGGGCGCGCCGGACCGCACCGTCAATCTTGGTTTGGACCGCCGGCCGGGTGGGCCGCCGGTCGCGGACCGCATGTGGGTACCCGGCCGTTCGGGTCGCCAAACACGGGGGAGGTTCGCGAGGACTAGGCGGCTCGCCGATCGAGCTCGAACCACACGGTCGTGGTCCGGTCGGCGGTCACGCCCCAACGCGCGGTGAGCCGGTCGACGAGGAACAAGCCCCACCCCGAGTGGCGTTCGGCGTCGTCGAGGTCGAGATCGGGTTCGAACCCGGGCCCGCGGTCCTCGACCTCGACGCGGACGACCCCCGACGTCGCCGAGATCCCCAGGTGGATGGGTCCGGTGCCATAGCGGACGCTGTTCGTGACGACCTCGCTGACGAGCAGCCGGAGGCTCTCGAGCAGGTCATCCGGAACCGCATCGGCGAGTCCCTCCACCATGTGCCGGGCTCGCACGATGGATGCCGGCACCGGCGGGAGGGTGAGTTCGAGCAGGGTCATCGCGGTTCGCCCACTCCCGGCAGCGGGTCGGTGGCCTCCGCGAACGGCAGGCGTTCGTCGAGCCTGGTCAGGACGAACACGCGGTGGACGGCGTCGGGTCCCCGGACGATCGCGAACGGACGGTCGTGTTCGACCGCTCGTGCGTGCGCCGACAGGATGAACCGCAACCCCGTCGAGTCGATGAACCCGAGGTCCCGGAGATCGAGCGTGAGACCGCCTCGGCCCTCGTTCTCGATCCGGGACAGGGCCTCCTCGGCCTCAGCGATGGTGCCGAGGTCGAGCTCGCCGCTCAGCCGCAGCACCGTGCCGTTCTCGGTGGTCACGGGATCGATGCCGAGCGCCGTCATCCGACCACCTTGATCGCGAGGATCGCGATGTCGTCCTTGGGCTGTCCGGTGCGGAACCCCACCACCGCGTCCACCACGCCGTCGGCGATCCGTTGGGCTCCGCCGCCCGCGAGCTCGGTCAGGGCTTCGTGCAGGCGCGTCTCGCCGAACTGGTCCGCATCCCGCCGTTCGTCGGTCACCCCGTCCGTGTACAGGACGAGCGTGTCGCCGAGGTGGAGGTCGACGGCGCGGTCGACCAGCACCGGGTCGTCGAACACGCCGACGATCGTGCCGGGGCTCCCCGCGACCTCGATGGAGCCGTCCGCGCGCAGCACCAGGGGCAGCGGATGACCCCCGCTGGAGATGGTCGCGCGGGCGTCGTCACCGAAGGGTCGCAGGCGTACGGCGCAGGCCGTGCAGAAGCGCTGGTCGTTCGTCTGCTTCAGGATCGCCTGGTTGAGGGTCTCGAGGATCGCGCTCGGACGCCCCTCGCTCATCGCGGCCGTCCTGATCGTGTAGCGCGCCAGGCCCATCATGGCCGCCGCCTCCGCCCCCTTGCCGACCACGTCGCCCATCACGGCGATCCAACGGTCGGGCGCGGCCTCGAAGACGTCGTAGAAGTCGCCGCCGACCTGTGTCCCCTCGGCGGCGGGGAGGTAGCGCGCTCCGATCTCCAGACCCTCGATGGCCGGTAGCTCCGGCGGCAGGAGGCTCCGCCGCAGCGTCTCGGCGACGTACTCGCGTTCGGCGTAGAGCCGCGCGTTGTCGACCGCGAGGCCGGCGCGGGCGGCAAGCATCCCGGCGAGCGACTGATCCTCCTCGACGAACGGCGTCGACGGATCGTCGCGCACCAGCACCAGGACGCCGAGGGTGCGCCCTCGCGCCGCGAGCGGGACCGCGATCACCGACGCGAGCCCGAGGGAGCGAGCGAGCTCGAGCTGCTCGCCGGGCGCCATCATCCGCTCCATCTGCTCGAGGGGGACCACTGGGATCAGCGCCGCCTCGCCCGTCTTCAGGACGTTCGCCACGATGCTGTCGGGGTCGTCGGGATCGGGCAAGCGTGCGTTGGCCATCCGCTCGACCATCCCGAACCGAGCCGGGTCGCGGTGCGCGCCGACGGCCGCCTCGACACGGCCCTCCCGATCGACCGCGAAGGCCACGCTGTAGTCGCAGACCCGGCGGGCAGCCGCTCCGGTCGCCGCGGCCAGCACCGACCGAACCTCGAGCGACGCGGCCATCGCCACGCCGGCCTCGACGAGGACCTGGAGCCGCTCGCGAGCCTGGGTCTCGAGCCGGTAGGCGCGTTCGGCCTCCTCGCGAGCGCGGACCGCCTCCTCCCGTGCGGCCTCGGCCTCCGCCTGGGCGTTCTCGGCGATCTCTCGCGCGCGCCGCTCGGCCTCGAGCATCCGCTGCTCGAGCGAGACTGCCGGGTCGGTCATCCCTGTCCTCTCCGTGGCACGCTCGTTGACTCCCCTGGCGTTCGTCCGGTCGTTGCGGGTGGCCTTTTCCCCGGCGGCGCGCGTCCTATGCCCGCCGAGGCGGGCCTCGACGCCAAAGGGTTCGTCGTCTCTCAGTCCGGGGTGATCGACACGGCGACGCGCAGGACCCGATCGTCGAACTCGGCGTCGGGGAACAACCCCTCGATCAGCGCCCGGCGCGTCGAGCGTTCGGAGACCCCGTCGAGCCCCTCGGGTGCCCGGTCGAACCTGCCACACGGCTCGATCTCCAGGAGCAGTCGGCCGTCCTCGAGCAGCGAGCGGACCTCGATCCCGTCGGGCGGTGCCTCCTCCTCGATCGCCTGGGCGCACGCCTCGGTCGCGACCAGACGGAGGTCGTCGACGGCCTCTTCCGAGCATCCGCTGCTGCGACCGACCGCCCCGACGAACGCGCGGACCGAGGCGACGTGCGCGGTGCCGGGAGGGATGCGGATCGACAGGCGTGCCATCGGCGCGGGTCCTTCGCCGTCAGCCCGCCGGGAGCTCGGACGTCGAGCCGACGATGTCGAACACGCGGTCGAGCCCCGTAAGCGTGAGCACCTTCATCGGCGTTCCCCCGACGCCCACGAGCACGAGCTTGCCGTCGCGCTCTCGGATGCGCTTGAGACACGTGACCAGCGAGCCCAGGCTGCTCGAGTCCATGAAGTCGACCTTGCCGAGGTCCAGCGCCAGATGGTCGACGCCCCCCTGGATCAGCTCGAGGAGGTGCTCGCGGAGCGGCGGCGAGGTGTGGAGGTCGAGCTCGCCGGCGACCTCGACGACGGTCCAGGGTCCCTCGGTGCGCGTCCCGACGATCACATCCATCCGATGCCTTCTCTCGGTCGTTGGAGTGCTCGGCATACGACCGGATCCCACGTCGGGCCGGGGGTCATGCCGGAGCTTCCCTAGTATAGGGAGCGCGATGGCGAGCCCGACGAACGACGTGATCACCGTGTCCGTCCCACCGGAGGCCGGCCACGTCCACGTCCTGCGTGCCGTGACGGCGTCCGTGGCCGCCCGGCTGCCGATCCCGTTCGACGGGATCGAGGACCTGCGGCTCGCCGTCGACGAGGCGTGCGCGTGGTTGCTCGCCCGCGGGCGGTCGGCCTCCGCGATGACCCTTCGGCTGCGTCCCCTGGACGATCGCCTGGAGGCCGAGGTCTCGATCGACGTCGCCGACGGGCCGTGGCCGCCACCCGACATGGAGCAGAGCCTCCCGTGGAGGATCCTGTCGGCGCTCGTCGACACCCTCACCGTGGACACGGACGGAGCGAGTCCCTCGATCCGCCTGACCAAGCGGACGCTCGAGCCGTCGCGGACCACATGAGCTCGGTCGAGCGCCCGATCGGGTCCACCGACCGTGAGGTCGAGACCGAGCTCTTCAAGCGCCTGCCCGGCGACGCCGGGGCACGGGAGCAGCTGGTCGGCATGTTCCTGCCGCTGGCCGAGTACCTCGCTCGCCGGTTCGACCGGCGAGGCGAGCCGCTGGAAGACCTCGTGCAGGTCGCGAGCGTGGGCCTGTTGAACGCGATCGACCGCTTCGAGGTGGAACGGGACGTCCAGTTCTCGACGTACGCCGCCGTCACGATCATCGGCGAGCTCAAGCGGCACTTCCGCGACAAGGGGTGGGCGATCCGGGTGCCGCGGCGTCTGCAGGAGGTCGGGCTGCGGGTGAACGCCGTTCTCCCCGAACTCTCCCAGGAGCTCGGACGCTCGCCGACGGTCGAGGAGATCGCCGCGCGGTGCGAGGCCTCGCCGGAGGAGATCCTCGACGCGATGGAGGCGGTGCAGGCCTACTCGACGACGTCGCTCGATTCGCCCGTGGGCGAGGAGGGCGCGGCACCGATCGACGTGCTCGGCGGCGACGACCCATCGCTCGAGATCCTCGAGGGGTGGGCGTCGGTGGCTCCCGCCGTGAAGGAGCTCCCGGAGCGCGAACGCAGGGTGCTGTATCTCCGCTTCTTCCGCGGGCTCACCCAGTCCGAGATCGCCAAGGAGGTCGGCGTCTCGCAGATGCACGTGAGCAGGATCCTCTCGCAGACCCTGTCGTTCCTGCGGGGCGCGGTCCTCGAAGACGGAGATCCGCTCCGCGAGGCGGAACCTCACGGAGCGGATCTCGACGAAACGTAGCCCGGATGCGTCGCGCGTCAGGTGAAGATGCTGCTAGTCGAACGCCGGGATGATGTACCAGGCCAGGAAGGCCAGGATGGCGAGGACGATGATCACGATCGCCGTGTACTTGATCGCGGCGTACCCCGTCAGCCCGGAACCCGGCTCTGGATCGTGTTCGTGATACTCGTAGCTCGGGTGGGACATGTTCTCCACCTCCCGAGGCCGCACCATGCGGCTTCGGGACCGATGTACCCGCACCGCGACGAGGACAAACCGCCGGGGCTGGTCGGCGACGTTTCGCGCGTGCCGTCGAGCGGTACCTCGTCCCCGTGAGCGACCCTCGTTCGGGCCCCGTGGCACCCTCCGGCGACGGCGCCCGTGACGACGACGAAGCGCCCGAGGAGCGTCTGAACCGAGAGCTGATCGAGCTCCTGAACGAGCTCCGGGTCGCGTTGCCCGGCGTGCAGGTGCTGTTCGCGTTCCTGCTCACCGTGCCGTTCAGCAGCCGCTTCTTGGAGCTCACGGCGAGCCAGCGGGCCTTCTATTTCGCGACGTTCGTCGGCACCACGATCGCGACCGGGCTGTTCATGGCGCCCACGGCCTACCACCGGATCCGGTTCCGGGAAGGCGACAAGGAGCGGATGCTGCAGACGTCCAACCGGTTCGCCATCGCGGGGATCGTCTTCCTGACGCTCTCCGTGACGATGGCCGTGGTCCTCACGGCCGATCTGCTGTTCGGCCTCGGGACGGCCGTGCTGATCGGGCTCGGGACGTTCGCCTTCCTCGTCTGGGTCTGGTTCGCGATCCCGGTCACGCGCAAGCTCCGCGACGGGGACGGGCGCGGCTGACCCGCGCGCCGTTTGCCCGAACCTCCGCAGGGAACACACACGGGGATGGATCCGACCGGATCCGTTCGTGACGATCGCGGAGGAGGTTCCGATGGACGGCAAGGACGATCGCAGGGAAGGCCAGGTCGACGAGGCCAAGGGCAACGTGAAGGAAGCGTTCGGCGACGTGACCGACAACGAGGAGCTCGAACGCGAAGGCAAGAAGGACCAGACGAAGGGGAAGGCGAAGCAGGCGTTGGGCAAGACGAAGGACGCGGCCTCCGAGGCGAAGGACGCGGCGACCGACGCCGTGGACAACCTCAAGGATCGGAACTAGCAACAGCTCGCGACGGAGCGCCGGGGCCCGGCCCCGGCGCTCACGTTGCCGGTCAGCCGACCAGGAACCCCATCCGCTCCAGGTGCGGGACCAGCTCGACGCGGTACCGCTCGGCGAGCGCGCCGACGAGCTCTGGTTCGTCGGCGGTCTCGAGGAGCGCGACCAGCTGCGCGAACTGCGCCCGCCACCCCAGCGTCCCGAGGATGTAGCGCCCCCACCCGAACACGATCCCGCGGACCTTGGGACCCCCGGCGCCGTTCAGGCTCTCGAACTCCGGCCGTCGGAACGCGTAGATGCCGCATTGGCACGACTCGTGAGGTACGCCGTCGTGGATGGGAGGCGTGGACCGGTCGGGCCAGGTGATCGGGCGCAGGCACACGGCCGAGAAGGGCCGGTCGTGGGGCCACGTCGTCGGGTGGAACAGCGAGAGCAGTCGAGGGGGCAGGCCGTTGCTCTGCGTTCGGATCGACCATTCCCGGTAGCCGACGAGCGGGACGATGCCGTCGGGGACGGGCTCGGGCCGGAGCATCACATGGCGGCCGCGGGTTCCAGGACCGGTTCTTCGGGCTCGGTCGAGGGGACGATGGGTTCGTCCGCGGGCACCACACGGGGGAACACCACGGGTTCGATGACGCCGGTCTCCTCGACCTGTCCGATGAACATCACGGCCTCCTTCGGGTCCACGGTGCGTGGATACCCACCCCGTGGGATCCGCAACGCCCGGCTCAGGCCGCCCATGCCTGGGACTTGATGGTTCTCATCTGCTCGCCGAGGGAGTCGAGCATCGCCTTGTCGAACAGGTCGCGAACCTGCCCGAACATCTCCTCTTCCTCTTCCTCGATGTGGTGCAGGAGGTTCTCCCGCATCACGGTCAGCTTGGCCTTCCAGGTCTCGTCGTCGACCGGGGTCTGCTCGAGCTCCCCGAGGATGGTGTCGACGACGTCGTGCTCCTCGTAGGCCTCGAGCACGATCTCCTTGGTCTCCGCGTGCTCCTTGAGCGCGGGGTACAGGACGGCCTCCTCCATCTGCTCGTGCACCGTCAGGGAGAACTTCAGCCGTCCGAACAGATCCTGTCGGGTCTTGATCGCCCGTTCGGTCGTGGCGTCGAGGTCCTTCAGCATCTTCTTGACCTCGTCGTGGTCCTTCTTCAACAGCGTGAGTGCGTCCACGGCGCTCCTCCTCCTCGCTCGTCGTTCGTCGTCTGAGAGGGAGGTACCCCCTAGAGCGAGCTCCACGCCTCGTTCCGTGGTTTGGCCGTGGGTCCCTCGGGCAAGACCTTCAGCGCGATGACGCGGTTGCGACGGGTGTCGAGCGATGGTCCGGGGATCCGGCGGCAACGCCGTGGTCGCGGCTTCTCGTACACCGGGCCGAACGGCGAACCGATCGACGACGACGAGACGATCCGACGCATCCGCGCGCTCGCGATCCCGCCGGCGTGGGCGGACGTGTGGATCTGCCCGGATCCACTGGGACACCTGCAGGCGTCGGGGACCGACGCCGCCGGCCGGCGGCAGTACCTGTACCACGAGGGCTGGCGCGCGCGGCGGGACGCCGAGAAGTTCGACCGGATGCTGGCCTTCGCGCACCGGTTGCCCGAGGTGCGCGAGCGCGTGACGGCCGATCTCGAGCGCCGGAACCTGCCGCGCGAGAAGGCGCTCGCGGTGGCCGTGCGATTGCTCGACCTCGCCCTGTTCCGCGTGGGTTCCGAGTCCTACACGCGGGACAACGGATCGTTCGGGCTCGCGACGGTCCGGCGGGACCACGTCCGCACGTCGGGCGACCTCGTCCGGTTCGACTATCGCGCCAAGAGCGGTCAACGGCGGATCCAGGAGGTCGCGGACGCCGAGATCGCCCCCATCGTCCGGACGCTGAAGCGCCGCCGCGACGAGAATCCCGAGCTGCTCGCGTACCGCAACGGATCGGGCTGGCGCGACGTGCGTTCGGAGGACGTCAACGCGTACGTGAAAGAGCTCGCCGGGGACGGCTTCTCGGCGAAGGACTTCAGGACCTGGCACGGGACGGTGGTCGCCGCGATGGCGCTGGCCGCCGGCGGCGAGGTGCCCGCCGCGCCGACGGCCCGCCGGCGGCGGATCACGGCGGCGGTCAAGGAGGTCGCGGCCGAGCTCGGCAACACGCCCGCGGTCGCGCGCGCCTCCTACATCGACCCGCGGCTGCTGGACCGGTACGAGGAGGGCGCCACGATCACCGCCCGGCTCGTGGACGCCGTCGACGGCGACCTCGCCGACCCGACGTTCCGTGACGCCGTCGAGGCAGCGGTCCTCGAGCTGCTCGAGAACGGTTCGCGTCAGCTGGCCGCTGCGTGACCACCGTTTGCGCACAGACATCAGCGGGAACAAAGAGCCTCCGAAGGGGATGGAGGGATCTCGATGCGCCTGCCCGAGACCGCGAGCGAAGTCACCGAGGCCGACAACGGTGATCTGTTCCTGCGCGTCCTCGACGAGGCGCTCGATGCGCTCAACGAAGCCCAGGTCCCGTTCCTGCTGATCGGTGGCATCGGGTCGGCCGTCTACGGGCGCGACCAGGGGACACGCGACATCGACGTCTTCGTCCGCCCCGAGATGGCACGCAAGGTGCTGGATGTCCTGGGGGAACGAGGGTTCGAGACGAGGGAGGTCGCCGAGCGCTGGCTGTCCAAGGCGATCAAGCATGGCGTCCTCGTCGACGTGATCTTCCGCTCGAGCCGGGACATCCTGCTCGGCGACGAGATGCTCGAGCGAGCGAAGGTCATGCCGTTCCGCGGCCGCGTGGTTCCGATCGCGCCCCCCGAGGACCTGGTCGTGATGAAGGCCTGCGCGATGAGCGAGGACACGTCGCGGTACTGGTACGACGCGGTCTCGATCATCGCGCATACCGAGCTCGACTGGGACTACCTGGTCGAGCGGGCGCGTCAGCACGGCGCCCGCAGGTTGTTGAGCCTGTTGCTGTTCGCGACCTCGCTGGACATCGTCGTGCCATCGGAACCGATCGCGACGCTCCACGAGGCGATCGGGACGGGGAGGCCGGCATGAGCACCGATGAATCCGAGTACGTCGCGGCGCACGTGCAGGAGGCGCTGGCTCGAGACCCACGGGTGAACGAGCCCGAGCTCGGCGTCACGGTCGTGAGGGGGAAGCGGGTGGTCGTCCACGGCCATGTCCCGAGCGAGGAACGCCGCCGATCGGTCACCGAGGTCGTGCGCGAATGCTGCCCGGACCTCGAGATCGAGAACCGGACGACCGTGGTCCGGTTCCCCGCCGCCGAGGGGATGGAGACCGTCCAGTGATCCGCGTCGCCGCCGTCGGCGACCTGCACGTCGGGCCGGACTCGGCCGGCGCCCTGCGCGAACAGCTGAGCGGGGTCCCGGACAAGGCCGACGTGTTGCTGATCGCCGGCGACCTCACCAAGTCGGGCGAGCCGGAGGAGGCCGAGGCCCTCGCGCGCGAGCTGATGGGCCTGTCGATCCAGGTGGTCGCCGTGCTCGGGAACCACGACCACCACGCGGACCGTCCCCAGGAGATCGCCGAGCTGCTCCGCGAGGTCGGCGTCGCCGTCCTGGAGGGTGACGCGGTCCGGATCGACACTCCGAGCGGATCGCTCGGGGTCGCGGGCGTCAAGGGGTTCGGCGGCGGGTTCGCGGGCGCGAGCGGCGCCGAGTTCGGCGAGCCGGAGATGAAGGCATTCATCCGCCACACGAAGGAACGCGCCGAGGCGCTCGAATCGGCCCTCGCCTCACTCGAGACCAACGTGCGCATCGCGCTCCTGCACTACGCCCCCGTGCGCGAGACCCTCCTCGGCGAGCCGCCCGAGATCTTCCCGTTCCTCGGGAGCTATCTGCTGGCCGAGGCCGTCGACCGCTCGGGCGCCGACCTGGTGATCCACGGGCATGCGCACCGCGGGACGGAGCACGGGGTCACCCCGGGCGGCGTCAACGTCCGCAACGTTGCGCAGACCGTGATCCACCAGGCGTACGCGATCTACGGGTTCGAAGCTGCCGCCGGTCGGCGGGAGCCCGCGACCGCCGGCGCGCAGGGTTCGCACGATGCGGCGCCGAGCGCTCCCGCCTCTGAGCGCTGAGGGCGTTCAGCCGACGAGCGAGCCGATCAGGTAGACGATCGCCGAGGCGGACATCACCAGGAGTGCGACCCCCATCAGCCCCGTCGAGAGCCAACCGCTCCGGAGCTCGGTCTCGCGGGACCGCGAGAGGATCAGCATCAGCAGGATCAGCGGTGGCGCCGCGAGCCCGTTCAGGATCGCCGAGACGTAGAGCGCCCTGATCGGATCGATACCCACGAAGTTGAGCCCGAGGCCGACCACGATCGCGGCGGCGAGCACCCCGTAGAAGCCCGGCGCTTCCTTCAGCCGGCGCCCCAGACCCTCGCGCCAGCCGAACGTCTCGGCCAGCGCGTAGGCAGCCGAACCCGCGAGCGTCGGGATCGCGAGCAGGCCCGTGCCGACGATGCCGGCGGCGAACAGGGCGGAGGCGAACCGACCGGCGACGGGTTCGAGCGCGCGGGCGGCCTCGGCGGCCGTCTGCACGTCCTGGCTTCTGTGCGCGCCGAGGGTGGCCCCCGAGCTCACCATGATCGCGAACATCACCAGCACGCCCGCCGACATGCCGGACACGACGTCGACGCGCATCGCGCGGATCTGCCGGGCGTCGACCCGCTGGATCCGTCCGGCCTTGCGTTCCTCGACCTCCTCGGCGGCCTGCCAGACGAACAGGTACGGGGAGATCGTGGTGCCGAAGATCGCGACGAGCGCCTCAACGGACGCGAGGGTCGGTTGGAAGCTGGGGATGAGGCCGGCCGCGACCTGGGACCAGTTCACGTCGACGACGAACAGCTCGAGCACGTACGCGAAGATCGACAACGCCAGCCAGCGCAGGATCAACGAGTAGCGGTCGTAGCTCACGAAGACCTCGAGCAGCAGGATCGCGCCGGCGAACCCGACCACCAGCACCGCGAACGGCAGGGGGATCAGGAGTCGGAAGGCCTCGGCCATCGACCCCAGGTCGGCGCCGATGTTGAAGACGTTGGCCCCGACGACGAGGGCGGCCGCCAGCCACAGGACGGGGCGGGCGAAGCGCTCCTTGATCAACGACATCAGCCCGCGGCCGCTGGTCAGGCCGAGCCGTGCGGCCGTCTCCTGCACGGCGGAGGCGAGCGGGAGCGAGACTAGGGCCGTCCACACGAGGTCGAACCGGAACACCGCGCCGACCTGGGAGTACGTGCCGATGCCCGCGGGATCGTCGTCGGCCGCCCCCGTGACGAACCCCGGCCCCAGCCGCCGGAAGTACCCGAACCCGCGAAGGCGCCCCCTGCCCGGGTGGCGCCTCGGTCGTTCCCCCGAACCCTCGCTGCCGCTCGTCACCCGATCATGCTGCACGTTCGCTCGGGTTCCGGTCCCCAGATGTCGAGCACGGTCATCGGTTCGCCCGCCGGGGGAGGCCGGCGTCGCGGAGCATCGTGCGGATCTCCTCGACCGATCGCTCGAGGCGCTCGGTCCCGTCCTTGGACTCGGAGCTGCCGTGGTGGATCAGGACGGCCGAGACGACCACGAACGAGAACAGCTGCAGGAACTCCGACTGCCAGTTCTCCAGCGTCGACTGTCCGAACTCGACCCAGAAGTCCGACAGCTGCGCGACCTGGCCGTGCGCCGCCTGCTCGTGGGCGAACGACGACCATTCAGCCAGGCCTTGGGCTGCCCAGCTCACCAGGAAGAGGATCGCGAACGTGAGGCTGAGGCCGAAGTTGCGCCAGATCCGTCGCACCCCCGAGCTACGACGCTCCTGGACGATGCTGCGAACGAGCATCCCGAACAGGAACGCGGACGTCCCCACCAGGACCAGCGAGGTCGTCCACAGCGTGATCTCTTCCATCGGATCTCCTGCGCCGCGCCTTCCGGTCGAATCGATCGGTACCCGCTGTACCGCTGCGTCACACGCGATCGCGCCGATCGGCGGATCCACGAGGCGGCTAGCAGGGCTACCGATCGCCTCGGATGGGTAAGGAGATGGGTGATCAAGCACCATCCGAAAGGAGGTTCGCCATGCTCGATCGAACCACCCGCAGCATCGAGGTGGGCAGCTGGCCGGCGGCCGGGTCCCCGAGTCCTCAGCGGATCCGATGGGGCGCCGTGTTCGCCGGCGTCGTACTCGGGACGGCGCTGCTCGCTCTGCTCACGACGCTCTGGTTCGCGCTCGCGTTCAACTCGGGCGTCGAGACCGTTCGGCTCAACCTCGAGTGGTACGTCGGGATCACCGCGATCGTGAGCCTGTTCATCGGTGGCCTGCTCGCCGGCTGGCTGAGCGGCGTCCGAGGTGCCGGAGCCGGGTTCTTCAACGGCCTGACGGTCTGGGGTCTGATCCTGATCGTGGCCTTGGCCGTGGGGATCCCAGCGATCTTCAACGTCTTCAACCTCGGTCGCGTCTCGGCGATCACCGAAGGGACCGGCCTCACGGGGTCCGGCGTCGACAGCGCGCTCTGGGCGTCCTTCTGGACGATCCTGGGCGGGTTCCTCGCCTCGGGGCTCGGTGGCATGATCGGTGGCGCCGTCACGATGCCCGCGAACGCGCAGCTCGCGTCCGCCCCGGTGGAGCGGACGGTGGACGAGGTTCATGACGACGACGTCGACGAGGACATCGACGCCGACCGCGACGAGACGGTCCGCTATCGCGTCTCGTGAGTAGGTAGCTCGAAGCGACGAACGCGAAGGCCCGGCTCGCACGCGAGCCGGGCCTTCGTGCTCATGCCGCGTTCAGGAAGCCTTCGGTACCAGGTCGTTCAGGACCTCGACCTCCGCCGGGCGACGCCCGCGCACGGCCGAGAGGTACTCGTGCCGTGGCTCGTGCTGCCAGCAGAGTTCGGAGTGGTTGTAGCGGGACAGGACGGTTCTGCACCGGGGCGCGTCGCAGGTGCGGCCGGCGGTGTTCATGCTTGGACCCTTCCCCGCGGTCCCGGGCCGGCTCCCGATGAGTCGGAGCTGATCGCGCTCGAGACCGATTGCCATCTGGCTCATCCGCCCTCCTTGACTGAGGCTGGACCGCTGGCCGCGCTCTACCCCCCCGCGAACCCGCCCAAACCGGAGACGGCCCACTTTTTTCCGGGGGCCCGTCCACGCACGAACGGCAGCACGATCCGGGCATGCTCCGGGGCGTTCCCGGGTAATGGGGCGGCATGAGCGTCCTGAACGGCACCGAGGTCTCGAACCCCTCAGCCCCGCGGACCGGCGGACTCAGGCGCGAAACCCGCGAGAGCGCCGCCCTGATCCTGATGGCGCTCGCGGTCGTCCTGACCGTCTCGTTCATCGGGCTGGCGATCGCTTAGACCCTCGGCATCGCGCGACCCCGGCGATAGCATGGGCGGCCGGAGGGCCACGCATGGTGCACGAGTTCGAGATCGCGAGGGACATCGAGGTCGACGCGCCCCCGGAGAAGGTCTGGGAGGCGGTGGGGACCGGCCGCGGCTGGGACTCCTGGTTCATGGGCCGCAACGAGATCGAGCAGCGTGAGGGCGGCCGCGTCCGCTGGAGCATCGGCGGGTTCACCGCGGAATCCACGGTGACGACCTGGGATCCGCCCAACCGCTTCGTCAGCACCGGCGACACGATGCCCGACGGCTCGATGCACCGGTTCGACTACTCGATCGACCCCCGTGAAGGCGGCGGTTCCACGATCCGCTACGTGCACAGCGGCGCGCTGAGTGGGGACTGGGAGGCCGAGTACGAGGCGATGAGCGAAGGCGACCCGATGTACCTCGCCAAGCTCGCCGAGTACATCACCTACTTCTCCGGCCGGTTCGCGACCTCGATCGATGCGCACGGCCCGAGCGTTCCCGACCGCGACCGGGTCCAGGCTGCGTTCCGAACGGCTCTCGGCCTGAGCGGCGACGTCAAGGTGGACGACCGCGTGCGGTTGACCCCCGAAGGGTTCGAGCCGATCGACGGCTTGGTCGACTTCGTGTCGCCGAGCTTCCTCGGCGTACGTTCGACGGACGCGATCTACCGCTTCATCGCCGGCTTCGACGGAACGACGATGGTGGGCCACCACCTGTTCGACGAGGGCGTGGATCAGCAGCAGGTGGAGTCGGCCTGGTCGTCCTGGCTCACGCGCGTGCTCGGCGGCGACGAGAACGGTCCGGGCTAGACTGGCGACCCTTCCCGCCTCGTCATCGGAGGTGCGGTGACGCCCGAACGAACGTCCCCGACCGCGGAACGCGACAAGGAACGCACCCGGGTCTCGCGGCTGCTGAAGTCGCACGCGCCACCCGACTGGGAGCGGCGGTTCCGTGCGACCGAGCTCCTCGACGCCGTGATCGATGGCGAACCGATCCAGATGTTCGTGATGGCGGCGGACATCCGCGAGTCCACGACGCTCATGAAGGAGTCGGTGAAGTTCGAGCGCTTCGCCACGATCATGGACAAGTTCGTGAGCTCGGTGCGGCTGGGGATCCGGCGTTCGGGCGGCTGGTTCGACAAGTTCACGGGCGACGGGTTCCTCGCGTACTGGATCGTGCAGTCCGCCTCGCCGGACGAGTACGAGGAACGCTTCGTCCAGACCGCGGGCGACATCGCGCACACCTCGAACATCCTGATCGACCTGTTCCACCGGCGGGTCCTCGAGGACTTCCGCAGCAACTCCCGGAACCTGTCCGCCGGTGTGGGGCTCTCGATGGGGCTGGACGCCGGACCCGGCTACCTCGTGAAGATCGCCGACGAGCTCACGATCGTCGGACCGCCCGTCGTCGGCTCGGTGCGGATGGTGACCGCGGCCGCGACGCCCAAGGAGATCGTCGCGAACGTCTACCTCGGCGAGCGCCTGCGCGAGGGGCAGGACGGCGTGTACGAGGCGCTCGGCGTCAAGGTCACCCGCGAGTTCCGCCCGACCAAGGAATACCCCAGGGGGCAGGAGGTCTACGCCCTCACGTTCGAGCAGGACGGGTCCGAGCTCGAGACGTCGGACGAGGACGCGGAGGTCGGAGCCGACGTCGTCGACGTCTCCGAAGCGACGGGGGAGAGCGACGGCAAGGCCTCCTGAGGGCTCGGCTCGCGCCGCGATCCGGCTCGTCCCGAGCCACGAGCTGCGCCCCGACGAGGAGGTCGCCCTGCGCGAGCTGTTCGACGAGGCCTGGAACGACGACGCCGAGGGCGGTTTCACCGACCAGGACTGGGACCACGCCGTCGGCGGCGACCACGTGGTCGCGGAGGCCGACGGCCGCATCGTGGCGCACGCCTCCGTCGTCGAACGCGAGCTCCGCACGGCCGGCCACCGCCTGCCGACCGGGTACGTCGAGGCCGTCGCCACCCGCCCCAGCCATCAACGGCAGGGGCTCGGTTCCCTGGTGATCGGCGCGGCCGGCGAGCTCATCGACCGGATCTACCGGCTCGGGGCCCTCGCGACCGGCGTCGTGGGTTTCTACGAGAAGCTCGGATGGGTGGCGTGGCGGGGACCGACATCGGTCAGGACGGACGCCGGGCTCGTTCGGACGGCCGAGGAGGACGGGAACGTGTTCGTCCGTCTGACACCGACGTCCCCGGAGCTCGACCTCTCGGCGCCGATCAGCTGCGAGTGGCGGCCGGGCGATGTGTGGTAACCCTGGGTCCGTGCGGGCCGGATCCGGAGGAATGCGTTGGTGAGCATGGCGAGCGGACCGTCGTTCGGCACGACGATCGCGCCGTGGTTGGCCGTTCGCGACGCGCAGGAGGCGTTGGACTTCTATACGGCCGCGTTCGGTGCCCTCGAGGACTACCGGCTCGAAGGCGACGACGGACGGGTCGCCGTTGCGCGGCTCTCGGTCGGCGGGGCGCCCTTCTGGGTCCAGGACGACCCCGACGCGAGCCCCGTTGCCCCCGGTGTCGGTTCGGTCCGGATGATCCTGACCGTCGAGGATCCGTTCGCCGCCTTCGAGCGAGCGATCGCCGCGGGGGCCACTGCGGTGGCGCCCGTGCACGACGAGCACGGGTGGCGAACCGGCCGGTTCACGGATCCGTTCGGTCACGATTGGGAAGTCAGCCGGCGACTCTAGCTCTGCGATGGAATGCGCATGAGCGAGGGGCGGATGAACGTTCTTGAGGCGCTTGCGGCGGGAGGTTCGGTCGAGCCCGGCGCCGAGGCCGACGCGCTCCTCGGGGCCGCGAACGACGGCGCCGGACCGATCGACCGGCTCGTCGCGCGCCGGCTCGAAGGGGAGCCGCTCCCGTGGATCACCGGATGGGTGCGGTTTTGCGACGCCCGGGTCCTCATCGACCCCGGCGTGTTCGTGCCTCGTCCGCAGACCGCGGCCCTGGCGCGGCGGGCGGTCGCGCTGTTGCCGGCCGACGGGATCGCGGTCGACCTGTGCACCGGCAGCGGGGCGATCGCCGTGGTCCTGCGCTCCGAGCGCCCGGCTGCGAGGGTCATCGCGACCGACGTCGATCCCGTCGCCATCGCGTGCGCCCGCCGGAACGGCGTCGAGGCGCTCCCGGGCGATCTGGACGAGCCGCTGCCGTCCGCGTTGCGCGAACGCGTCGACGTCGTGACGGCCGTCGTCCCCTACGTGCCGACCGAAGAGCTCCATCTCCTGCCGCGCGACGTCCTCGCGCACGAGCCCGCGCGCGCGCTGGACGGCGGACCGGGCGGGACGGCCCTCCTCGAGCGGGCCGCACGCGCCGCCGCGCGCTGGCTCCGGCCAGGCGGGACCGTGCTGCTGGAGCTCGGCGGGGACCAGGCGGACGAGCTGTCCGCGACCATGGCCGACGCCGGTCTCACGGCGATCCGCGTGCATCGGGACGACGAGGGCCGAGATCGCGCGTTCGAGGCACGACGGCCCGATCCCTGGAGCCCGGCCTAGCGGCTCGGCGGGTCGTCGACCTCCAGCTCGAACCAGTACCGGCCGGCGCCGGAGCCCCAGCGGCTCGACAGGATCTCGACCAGGTACAGGCCCCAGCCCGACTCGGCACCCGGGCGTGGGCGGGTCGCGCCGTCCAGCACCGGGGTGCCGCCCGGACCGCCGTCGACCACGTCGACGCGGAGCCGGCCGTGCCCCACCTCCGCGATCACCCGGATCGTGTCGTTCGGGCCGAGCCGCGCATGCCGCATGCTGTTGGCGACGAGCTCGCTCACCAGGAGCCGGGCATCGTCCAGGGCCCGAGGCGAGAGTGGAAGCTCATTCAGGGCCGCCCGGACGCCCGAAAGCATGCCCGAGGTCGCGGGCACCTCGAGGTCCAGGCGGTGCCCGGCCCCGGTCTCCGATCTGCGGCTCTGCACCTGCATCCATGGATTTGTTTCCCCTTCGGGACGGATCGACACGTTCCGAGCGAGTCGGCCTTGACCACCGGCTCAGCAGGACCTCCAGGCACGAAAGGGGCAGGCCTGAGCTCGTCGGTGGCCTGAGCCGCCCCTCGCGCTACCCGCTCACGCTGACGAGGTGCGCGACCTCGTTGTCACCCGTGAGGGCGTGCTCGCTCACGATCCCGATCCCCGGGCCGTAGACCTTCTCGTCGTAGGCGCCGGGCTCGATCCGTGTGGATTCCAGCGTCGTGAGGACGTGTTGCACCTTCCCGTACGGGACCTTCGACGAACCGGTGGTCGCGACGACCCACGCGGTGTCCTCCGCCTGTCCCGCGTAGCATTCCTGCCGGTAGGCATCGGGGATCTGCGGGTTGCCTTGCATGATGACCCCCGGCTGGGCTCCGTCGACCCCCGCCTCGAACGACCCGGACGTGTCCGTGTGCCCGCTGGGCTCGAACGCGGTCGTGTCCTCGCCCAGGTACCAGACCGTTCCCTCGTCGTCCTGCGCGTAGAAGTCGAACGTCTTCTCCAACAGATCGCCGTGGTGGCGGGCAACGTCGCGCACGACCGTGGTGGTGATGCCGAGGATCTCCTTCGTCCGGTCGGTGACCGTGACCCTGTCGGTCTGGCTCTTCCCGTCCTTCGTCCCGATGTAGACGAGCGTCCTGCCCACCGGGAGCGGGAAGTAGGGGTTGTCGATCACCGACACGAAGTGCGCCGGGTCAAGCACGGGTGCGTACGTCGTTCCGCAGGCCGACGCGGCGGCCGGGGCGCTGGACGCCCAGGGCGCCCACAGGATCGCCGTCGTCCCTGCGATCGCGGCCACCGCGATCCCCGCCAACAGCTTCGAACCCATCGCGTCCTCCTCTCGTGGGCTTCGACGATGCGCCCTCGAAGGTGAGGGGAGGATGAGTGCGGGACGAGCCCCGTTCGGTCAGCGGTCGCGCGGCGGCCGCCGGGACCTGGCCGGTGCTTCCTTCGTCTCCCGTTCGACCCAGATGAGCCTGCCGACGTTCGTGCCGATCGGCCGGGTCACCCCGCCGACGTCGACGGGGATCGCCTGGACGCTCGCGTCCGCGCCGCTGACCACGATCCGTGCGCCGGTCACCAGCCCGTACGCGTCGAGCTCTCGCAGCAGGTCGGGGGCGTCGTGCTCGGCGACCTCCGAGATCCTCCGCACCCTCGCCGGCACGCCGGGTTGCAGGTCCGAGAGCGCGACGAGCTCGCCGTACGGAGCCTCGCGACCGGGGACGACGTTGCCGTGAGGGCACGTGGTCGGGTGCCCGAGGGTCTCGTCCAGTCGATCCGCGACCCGCTCCGAGACGCCGGAGGCCAGGCGCTGCGCCTCCTCGTCGGCCGTCGCCCAGTCCAACCCGAGGACGTCGGTGAGCCAGCGTTCGAGCAGCCGGTGCACGCGGACGATCTTCGCGGCGAGATCCTCGCCGGTCGGCGTGAGGGTGACGCTCCGGTCGGCGCCGATCTGGACGAAACCGTCGCGCGCCAGTCGCTGCAGCGTCGCCGTGACCGTCGGTGCGCTCACGCCGAGCCATTCGGCGAGCCGTCCCGGCCGGACCCGTCCCTCCTCCTGGCGGATGTAGAAGATCGTCTCGGCGTAGTGCTTGACCGTCTCCGAACGGGCCGCGCGTTCCAGCGGGGCGGGTTTGGGGGCGGGGGCTTGCGAACGTGCCATGCGCGAATCGTAGCCGGGCCGGCGTTCGGGACCCTTCCTTGACGCTTCGACGCGTCTAAGTCTAGAGTTCCCGACCACGAAGGTCGGATTCGGATTCGTCGGTTTCCTCGCGCTCGCCGCGGGCGCGATCCTGTACGTGATCGGCGAGCTGTTCGCGAGCGGCCGGCGCCTCTCGTGGATCCTGACGCTCTGGGGCGTGTTCGGCGGGTTCCTCCTCGGCCTAGCGACCGACCTCGTGATCGAGGCCGCGGGAGGCTAGAGCCGCCCTCGGCGACGACCGCAGGGTCAAGGCGATCGTCGCAGCTACCGACCCTTCCTCTATGAAGTGGCTGGTCCTCGCCGCGGCGATCGCCGCGATCGGTCAGGCATGGTGGCGCCGGCATCGCAGCGGCGCTCGCCAACGACGGCTGATGCTCTTGTGCCAGCACGCCGGGCTGGACTTCGCGCCGCTCGACCTCCGGCTGGACACGGCCTGGTTGCCGTTCCCGATGTTCGGGCGTCCGAAGCACGGGACCGAGAACGTGGTCTGGGACCACCGTCTGGGTGACGACGTGCACGCCTTCGATCTCTGGTACGAGGATCCCGCCGACGAGCGTGGACGCGGCGTCCGTCGAACGCTCACGTGCGCCGTCGTGCCGTTGCGCTCATCGTCTCCCCGTCTTCGGGTCGCGCCGCGCGACGTGGTGGACGACGTCGTGCGGGCGTTCGGTGGCGAGGAGGTGCGGCTGGAGCTCGAGGCGTTCGACCGCCGGTTCCGGGTCGAGACCGAGGACGTGCGGTTCGCGGTCGCGTTCCTCGACCAGCGGCTGATGGAGGCGCTCCTCGGTCTGCCCGAAGGCGTCAGCGTCGACGTGAACGAGGACGTCCTTCTCCTGTCGTCCCCGCTGCTCCCGGCGGAGCAGGTGCTCGTGCTGTTCGACGCCGCGGTCGCGATCCGGCGCCGGATCCCGCGCGTCGTCTCGAGCCTGTTCCCCCCGCGACCCGAACGAGGAGCGCACGAGCATCGATGGCTCCAGGGACGCTGGAGCACCGAATCCACCGGCTCCGACATCGTCTGACGCTGCCCGAGGCCGCTCTTCGCCTTCGCCCCGAGCCCGACCGTTCCGTGAACCTAGGCGCCGAGTTGCTTGACCCACTCCCGCAAGCGGGGGAGGTGTTCCGCGTAGTGCGCGGGTCCCGCCTTGTCGATCCACCGATCGGCCTCGGGCGAGCTCTCGGGGAGCGAGCCCCACGCACGTCGCATCCGTTCGCGTGCCGTGATCGCCTGCGCTCGCACGTCCGGGTACGCGACGTCGTGCAGCGAAGCGAAGAACTCCTCGTTCATGGCGTCGATGTCGATCTCCCCGGGTCGGTAGGTCCCGAACCGGATCCGATCCAGGACGACGCCGGCCTCGGCGAGCCAGCTCCCCAGGTGCGCGATGAGATCCTTCGCGGTCCACCCCTCGGGGAAGTACCCGGGCTCCTCCACCTTGTCTTGGGGGAGCGTGTCGATGAGCCCGTGGAGCTCGGTCCACAGCTGTTCCTCCTCGGCCATCAGGTCCCGGTCCGAACCCGTCTGCGACATGGGAGGAGTATGCCGCGCGGAGGAAGGGCGGAACGGCCGTGATCAGAGGTCGAGGCCGGTCAGACCGTGGCTCCCCAGGATCAGCGAGACCTCGCCGCCGTGGTGCAGGTCGTGCTCGATCAGGTGCCAGACGACCCACTGCCGCGTGAACGTCTGGGTGCCCGTCCGTCGCTCTCGGGAGAACTCGACCGCGAGATCCTCCGGCGTCCAGCGCCCGAGGCACTCGTCGATCATCGCCCACGAGCGTTCGAGCGCGTCGACGACCTCGGCGGGCCCGCGCGGGTGGTCCTCGTCGTCCTCCCACGTGGCGTCCTCGACCGCCAGGTCCGGCACGGTCGTGCTCTCGACGCGGAACAGGTCGCGGAGCGCGGCGTCGCCTTCGCCCAGGATGTCGTGGAACCAGTAGGTCCGGGACGCCGCCATGTGGCTGGTGAGCTGCCAGACGGCCCACATGTTCGGGCCGGGGCGAACGAGGAGCTGTTCCGCGCTCAGGTCCCGGAGCGCATCCAGGAGCAGGCGGTGGTAGTTCGCCCACCCGTCGTAGAAGGTCTGCTGCTCCGGAGCCGCGGATGCCATACCTACTCCTGCCACCGCACCGTCGACAGACGGTACATGCCGGACAGACCCTTCAGCTCCGCGTCGGTCGGTCCCCCGAACGTGAACTCGCCCGCGCTCTCCGTGAGCTCGCGCACGAGCGACGAGACCAGGATCTCCGAGCCGCGGGCCTCCGCCGCGATGCGTGCGGCGAGGTTCACGGCCTTGCCGTAGAAGTCGTCGGCGTCCCGAACGGGCTCGCCCGTGTGGAGACCGATCCGGACCCGCAGGTCATCGGAGTCCCGCCGGCCGAGCGCGCGCTGGATGTCGATCGCGCACTTCAGCGCCTCGCGGGCGGACGGGAACGCCAGCATGAACCCGTCCCCCTGCGACTTCACCTCGAACCCCGAGTGCCGAGCGACCTGGTGGCGGACGAGCTCGTTGTGCTCGCGGAGCAGGTTCATCCACTCCAGATCACCGAGGCTCTCGGTGATCTGGGTCGACCCTTCGATATCCGTGAACAGGATCGTCACGGTGCCGTTCGGAGCGGTGGCGGACGCCAGGTCGGGGCGACCCTGCGCGACGTCGTTCGCGATCCGGTCCAGCGCCCCGATCTCGCGGAAGCGCGCGACCGCGGGACCCTGGACGAAATCCTCGAGCTCGAAGAACTCGCGGACCTCGATCTCGGCGTCGCCGTCCTCCAAAGACGGTTTCGGGTAGCGCTTCGACCACTCCATCGCCTCGTCCCTCGAGGCGACCCGGATGATCGTGTAGCCGGCGATGAGGTCGTTCGAGTCCATGAACGGCCCTTCGATCACGGTGCGTTCGTCGCCGACGTACCTGACCCGCCAGCCGTGCGAGGAGCTCTTCAGGCCGGCGGCGTCCTGAAGGATGTCCGCCTCCGCGAGCTCCTCGTGGTACGTGACCTGCTCGCTCAGCAGCTTCTCGGTCGGCTTGCCGCCCGCCTCCGAGCTGCGGCTGGCCTTGACCAGGATCATGAATCGCATCTGCCGAGTCCCCCGCGGTCGGTGGGCGAGTGCCGTGTGGTTCGGAGCGTCCATCGTAGCGATGGAGGGCGTGCGTAGACTGGCCGCTCCGGCCGGCCAGCGCCGTGGACGACCGGTCACCACCGAACGGGAGGCTCTCCGTGCCATCGATCCTGCGTCCCAAGGCATTGCGGCCGGGCGATCCGGTCGCGGTGGCGGCCCTGTCCGGCGGGCTGGACCAGGACGAGGCGCCGCTGCTCGAACGCGGGGTCGAGGCGATCGAGCGGATGGGGTTCGCGGTGCGCGTGTCTCCGCTGGTCGACCGGGATCGGCGATGGTGGTGGGCGGCCGCCACACGCCGCGAGGTCGCCGAGGAGTTCAACCGCCTGCTGCGGGATCCCGAGGTGCGCGCGGTCTTCGCGCTCACCGGCGGCCGGATGGCGTTGAGCTATCTCGATCTCGTCGACTACGACGCCGTGCACGCCGATCCCAAGCCGCTGCTGGGGTTCAGCGACATCGCGACGCTGCATCTCGCGCTGCATGGGCGTACCGGACTGGTGTCCGTTCATTCCGACCTCGTGACGCACGGGTTCGGGTACTGGCACGAGTCCGACGAAACCCGCAGGGAGGAGCTCGAGGACATCTACCTCCGCGTGCTGACCAGCGATGGTGCGCCGGGTGCCCTGCCGCCCGGCCGTCGGTGGGAGTGCTGGCGATCGGGGCGAGCGATCGGTCCGCTGGTGGGTGGGATGCTCGATCGCCTGGTACGGGTCCAGTCCACGTCGTACGCACTGACCCCCGAGCACTTCGACGGCGCGGTCCTGTTCTGGGAAGTGGCCTTCACCTCGACCTCGGTGGTCTGGAACGACCTGCACGTGCTGCGGCACGCGGGCGTGCTCGATCGCATCGCCGGGATGGTGGTGGGTGCTCCGTTCGAGGTCGAGCCCACTGAGGGCGGTCCGGAGACGCTCCGCGAGGTCGTCCTCGACGTGCTGGGCGATCGCGACATCCCGGTGCTCGGCAACGTCGACGTCGGCCACGACCCGCCCAACGTCCCGATGCCGCTCGGCGTCCGCGCCGAGCTGGACTCAGGCGCCACGACGCTGTCCCTGCTGGAGCCGGCCGTTACTTCATCCTGAGCGATGGGCTCGAGGCGACCGCGCCGTTGCCAACCCGAAGGGGGCACCCTCATACTCCGCGCATGTCAGCCCGGGAACCGACCGACCGACACCGGCCGAAGCTCGAGGCCCTCGAGGCCGCGATCCTGCACGGCCGTGGGGTCCTTCCGTCCGAGGCGCGGCAGGTCGCGGCTCTCGGTGAGCGGACACCCGAGCCCTTCGCCGGCTACGTGGACACGATCCACCGGCATGCGTACCAGGTCACCGATCAGATGGTGGCCGGGCTCGCGGACGCCGGTGCCAGCGATGACGAGGTGTTCGAGATCAGCGTGGCTTCCGCGTACGGCGCCGCGCGCCGACGCCTCGATGCCGGTCTCCGCGCCCTGCGCGAGGCTCGGGGAGGCGACCGATGAGGCTCGAGGCGGTCGCGCGCGGCCGGGGCATCGGCGCCAAGGTGAAGTTCGCGATGATCCGGCTCCTCTCCGGGGCGCCGACCCTCGACGTCGTGAAGACGCTCTCGTTCAGGCCGTCGTTCTTCGGTACCCCGTTCAACGAGCTGATCCAGGAGGTCATGCGCGGTCCGTCGGAGTGGACGGTCGGCGAGCGAGAGCTGTTCGCCGCGTTCGTCTCCGAACGGAACCGGTGCGAATTCTGAACGGGGGCCCACGGCGCGGTCGCGTCGAAGAGCTTCGGAGCGGAGGAGACGACTGCCGTCCTCCGGGACTGGCGTTCCGCCCCGGTGGACGCGAAGGTCCGGGCGGCGCTGGCACTGCTCGAAACGATGACGCTCAGGCCCGACGATCTCGGGTCGGGGGACGTCGCCCCGCTCCTGGAGGCCGGCGTGACCGAGGCCGGGGTGGTCGACGCCCTCTACGTCGGCTTCCTGTTCAACACGATCGACCGGATCGCGGACTCCCTCGGGTTCCTCACGGTCACGTCGGAGGGTTACGGCAAGAGCGCCGATCGCCTGCTCAAGCACGGGTACCTGTGAGCCGAGCGGTGCCCTCAGCTCGGTGCGGAGCCCGAGTCCGGGGCAAGCTCGAGCCTCCGCTCGGCGCGATACCCCAGGTCGTGTTCGACGACCTTCCCGGCTAGGCGACAAAAGGAGAACGTGCGATGGCGAAAGCACGCAAGCCGGATGTGGCCAAGAAGCCGCCCCTGCCGACGGATAGCCACGCCGAGATAGAGGATTGGATCCGGCGCGTGATGCCGGACCTGCATCCGATCGTCAAGCGGTTGGACGGACTGATCCGCGAGACGATCCCCGGGCTTCGATACGCCGTCAAGTGGAAGAAGGCGTACTACGGGTTGCCAGAACTCGGGTGGATCATCGAGATGGTCGCCTACGACGTCTCCGTGAATGTCGTCTTCTTCGGTGGCGCGGAGTTCGACCCTCCGCCACCGCTTGGAAACCCCGAAAGGACCCGCTACGTCAAGCTGAAGACCCTCGAGGAGACGCAGGAACCCGAGATGCAGAAGTGGATCGCCCAAGCGGGGCGCGTGCCGGGTTGGAATTGAGGGTCCACGAGCCGAAGACGCGAGAGGCATGAGCAGGCGTCGTCACGCCTACCGAGTCGACTGATCTCGAGGGCGTCAGCGCCAGAATCCGGTGAGCTGCTCGTCGAGATCCTGACTAGGCCTGGCGCTTATGGACGGGAAATGAGACAGACGCAGAACTCATCCGCGTCACCGGATTCAAGGAGATGCAGGCTGTCGACCATGGTGTTGTGACCACCCACGAACTTCTCGTAGCGACCCGTCGCTTTCGGAATATCCAGCTCAAAGGTTCCCTGCACGTAGGTGCCACCTGACCCATCGTCGACGTTCACGGTGTTGCTGCCCGTGAATTTCATCTTGATCGCACCGCCGGGCAAGTCGTAGACAGCCAGGCTGCCTTCGAACTGGACGTAGAAGTCGCCGCACGATACGAGGACGTCCGTCCGATTCTTGAAACCGCTCACCGGGTAGATCTTCGTCGTGGAATACGACCCATCGTTCAGATCCACACCGGGCAGACCAAGATCGGGGCCATCGTCCACGGGCTGATACAGGCCCCTCAGCAGCACGACGAGGGTAGCCGGCTCGCTCACTGCAGCCCACGCCAGTTCCGGCCGTGCGAGCAGCGTGACCAACGTCCCACCTGCTGCCCCACCCAGCACGGCTCTTCGACTGATTAGGGTTCGGCCGGTGGGCGGCGAGGTTCCCTCCTTCGCAGACACCGACTTGATCATGGTGTTGCCTCCTCCCTCGAGTCGCGTCTGGGCGAACAGGAACAGTGCGGGCAGGGTGGCGGGCTCCTGGCGGACATGGCCCTCCCCCTCGGAGTGAGGCTGAGACTGGGGTACACCCGATGACCCCGACGAGTCAAACGCGCTCCGAGATCGGGAGTCGTGCTGCTGATCGACTGCGGGGAGGACCGGACGCTCCGGGCGGTGCTCGTAGGGATGCTGCGGGAGGCTGAGCTGGGCCGCTAGAGCGTTCGGACGAACTCGACGGTCCAGGTCAGGTCGCCGGTGGTGCAGAGCTGAGCCTGCTCGTCTGACGTGAGTCCACCGCCGATCATCGACGCCGTTCCCTCACCTCGCAAGGACCCGAGATCCCCCGTTACGAGGAGGGCCACGTTGCCGAGGTTCACGTCATATGAGAACGCCCTGTCGGTGACAGGCACCTCCCTCGGGGCAAGGAAGGAATCGACTCCCCAATCGAGCGTCGTCGTTTGGTCCTCGCAGGAGAGCGTGGCCGACACGCTGATCCGCCTCACGAATCTCCCTGCATCTTCTTCGCAACGGTGAAGCTAATGTGCTCACCCTGGGAGGTCTGTCCACGGTACAGCCGAAGCCTCGGGGCAGCGTATGCGGGGGCGGCGACCGCGAGAACGAGGAGGCCAACGAGGAGCGCGATCCCGAGCACCGATCGTTTGCGCATGTTGCCCGCCTCCCTGCGGGAGGCCGACCGTATTCCCGCCTACCGGTCAGGTCAAGGCTGCACGAACAGAGCACACCTTGGCCGAGCTGCTTCGACTGCGAGGAGGACCGGACGCTGCGGGCGGTGCTCGTCGGGACGCGGCGGAAGGCCGGGCGTTAGTCGTTGCTCGCCGATCGAGATTCGGGCGGAGGCGATCCGTCGGTCCCGACTTCGCTAGCGCCCGCAATCGCACGCGATCCCGCGACGATCAGAAGGATCGCTTCCACGGTCTCAAGCCCCAAGATCACGTCGTACTGCCATCGACCGAAATGGGGTGCCGTGACGAGGACTTCCCCAGCGACCCCGATGGCCACAACGAGCCCCACCCCAAGGAACATGCCTCCGGCGGGACCCGGCCGGTCGCGCTTCAAGAACCAGATCCCGACCAGCGCCACCAAGGCGCTGCCCCACCACCTGAGGGAGTAGAGAATCAGTAATCGCACTGGGAGTCCCTGCGAGAAGATGAATGCCCCGAGACCGCCTTCCCCGAAGACTGGCAGGAGGGGAATCGCCAATCCGACGATGGCGGCTGCGACCGCCAGGCGGAGGGTCGAGCGGCGGCTGTCGCGGGGCAACGTCGATTGCATCCTCGGGGATGCTAGTTCACGGGGACGCTCCGCTCCGAAGGACGGCGCGGAGCGATCGGAGTGGCAAGTCTAGTCGGCCCCGACCAACTCCACGAAAGCCGGGAGGACGATCCCCACGATGACCAGATACCAGGCGTACGCGACCAGGAACCCGAAGATCAGGGCGAAGGGGTAGACGATGACTGGCCTTACCCGCTCTGCCTGTTCGAGCAGCCCTCGCATCTCGACCTTCATCCTAGCGCCGGATCCTGCGACGCTCAGGACTACGACTGAGCCCGCGCCGCACGGCGAGCTGGCGGTCCAGCCCTCTGGGACGATGCTCATATGAATCAACTCGTTCTGCCGGTGGTGGTCATCGCGGTGGTCGTGGTCGTCCTAGTCCTCATCCTGAGGCGCCGGCGATGATGTCCTCGCGATGGGGATAGCACGCCGGACCTTCGCCGAGCTGCTGATCGACTGCGAGGAAGACCGGGCGCTCCGTGCGGAAGACCGGGCGCTCCGTGCGGTGCTGGTCGGGATGCTGCGGGAGACCGACCGCTGAGAAGTCCGGCCTGTTGCTACCTCTGCTTCGGCACCACTTCGCTGTTGGCATCGATCTCGATAAGGTGGCCATCGGCGTCGATCAGGCTCTCCTGGTAGGTGCATTTGATCGGCGTACCAACTCCGAACCTGTTGCCGAACCGGTAGCTGGCCTACGGCGACGTCTGGAGCGAGTACGAGGTCGTTCTGGACGACGGCATCGGACAGCCGCTGTCTCCCTGGACGATCTCGGCGGACTTCCGCCGCGTGGTCCGCGAGCTCGAGCTACCGCCGACCCGGTTCCATGACTTAAGGCACGCGCACGCGACGCAACTGCTGTCGGCCGGCGTGCACGTCAAGGCGGTGAGCGAGCGACTCGGCCACTCCAGCACGAGTTTCACGATGGACACCCATTCGGCCGTGCTCCCGTCGATGGGCCGGACGGCTGCGGACGCTGCCGATCAGCTGTTCAGGTAGCGCTGACGGCAAGCTGACGACAACCAAGCCCTCCTCGGTCGGTCCGGGGAGGGCGTTTGCGCTGGTAGGTCGCGTGCCCTCGGCAGGAATCGAACCTGCGACCCGCGGTTTAGGAAACCGCTGCTCTCTCCACTGAGCTACGAGGGCGTGCTCGTCGAGTGTAGAACGAGCCGGGGGACCTCGAGGGAGCCGGTTACTCGGCGGTCAGTTCGGGTTCCTGGTCCGAACGCTCGATGCTCGTTCGAGCGGCATCGACGGACGTCTCCAGCGAGAGCACCCGTTCGAGTCCGGCGATCTCGAGCACCCGCCGGGAGCGCGACGCCTCCGGCGCGACGACGCGGAGGGCCTGCGCGCGCCAGCCCAGCCGGTGGTCGAGCTCGGCCAGCATGCGGACACCTGCGCTGTCGAGGTAGGACACGTTCGACAGATCGATCACCAGGCCGAGCGCCTCGTTCGGGACGCCGCCGAGGAGCGCGTCCGTGATCTCGGTCGCGTTCGAGAGGTCGATCTCGCCCGCGAGGCTCGCGATCACGATGCCGTCGTCGGCCCCGATCGTGAGGTTCGGGAGCTCGGTCACACCGAGACCGAGCCTCGGAGCGTCCTCCGCATCGTCACGACGGTGCCCCGCTCCGTGCGTTCGATCCGCATCGAGGGCGCGATCGCCTCGATCAGCGCCAGGCCGCGCCCGCCCTCCTGCCGTCGACGGTGGCGCCACCGCCCGAAGTCGCGGACCACGACCTCGACGGCCCCGTCCTCCCGGTGCGCCTCGATATCGACCGTGCCGGCGCTCGGGCCGTACGCGTGGCGGATCGCGTTCGAGCAGGCCTCGGCGCACGCGAGCACGAGGTCGTGCTCGTCGTCCGGTTCGACCCCGATGCCTCGGAGCCACGCTCCGAGCGCGCGACGCATCCGAGCGAGCTCGGCGGGCTCCGCGGGCATGCGGAACCGGAAGGCCTCGTCGCGCACCCGCAGGCGTTCCATCGCGAGGACGGCGATATCGTCCGCGGCCTCGCTGGGTACCAACGCCGTGATCAGCTCGCGGCAGAGGGCTTCGACCGGCCGCCCGGGGTCCCTGCCGGCGGCCGCGAGCAGTCGCTCGAGCCCCTCCTCGAGGGCGATGTCGCGCCGATCGATGAGGCCATCCGTATACAGGACGATCACGCTTCCGGGCGCGACCTGGAGGACGACCTCCTCGTACGCCCAGCTCGCGGCCACGCCGATGGGCGGCTGCTTCGGCAGCTCGAGGTACGTGGCCTCGGTTCCGATCGCGATCGGCGGCGGGTGTCCGGCGCTCACGAAGCGGACGGCGCCCGACGCGGGGTCGACCTCCGCATACGCCATCGTGGCGATCTCCTCGGGCGCGACCACGCGGAGCACCGAGTCGGCGTGCGCGACGATGTCGGACGGCCGGTGTCCCTCGAGCGCGTACGCGCGCACCGCCATCCGGAGCTGGCCCATCACGCTCGCCGCCTCGAGCCCGTGCCCCGCCACGTCGCCGATCACGAGCCCCACCCGCCCGCCGGCGAGCGGGATCACGTCGTACCAGTCACCACCCGCCTTGAACCCCACCTCGGCCGGCAGGTACCGAGCGGCGAGCGCGAGCCCGTCGACCGTCGGGAGATCCTGGGGGAGCAGCGCGCGCTGGAGCGTCTCGGCGATCCGGTGCTGGCGGTCGTAATCGACGCGTTCGGTGACGTCCTGGACGACGCCGAGCATCCGGACGGGGGAGCCGGCCTCATCGAGGAACAGGCGGGCGCGTCCGAGCAAGGCCCGGAGCTCGCCGTCGGGGCGGACGATCCGGTACTCGATCTCGGGCAGCTCTCGCTGCCGCATCGCGAGCGCGGCCGCGAGGTTCCGTTCGATCCGCTGGCGGTCCTCCTCGGGCACGAGCTCGACCGCCTTCTCGAACGTCATCGGGAACGCCCCGGGCTCGTACCCGTGGATCCGGTACAGGTCGTCGGACCACGAGACCGTCCCGGCCCCCAGATCCCACTCCCAGCGGCCCAGACGCGCGAGGTCCTGCGCCTCCGCGAGCTCGTGCTCGCTGCGCCGGAGCTTGGTCTCGGCATCGCGGCGTTCGGTGATCTCGTGGCCGAGGTGCTCGTTGGCCTCGACGAGCTGCGCCGTCCGCTGGCGGACGCGAAGATCGAGATCGTCGGCGGCCCGCTGGAGGCGTTCGCGCGCTCGGGTGCGTTCGGAGACCAGGGCCGAGAGGAAGAACGCGGTGAACGCGATCGTCGCGTTGAACAGCTGGAGCGTGAGCATCTCCTCCGTGAGCGATAGGTCGGCGAACCACCCGACCATCCGGCTCGCGGCCCACGCGGCCACGGTCGAGACGAGCAGGACCGCCGGCGCCGCGCCGCGGAGCTGGAAGCGCCACGCGATCACCCCGACGAGCGGTGGGAGCAGGAACAGGAGCTGGCCCGTGTTCCACGTCGCGAACACGGAGGCGCCGAGCAGGAGCGCGAGCATCACCAACGCCTCCGGGAGGCGACGCAGGCCGAGCCTCGGCTGGACCTCGTTCCACGTGAGCACGCACAACAGGAACGGCGCCACGACGAGGATCCCCATCGCGTCGCCCGTCCACCACACGGTCCACGCGGTCCAGAACCCGCCGGCAGGGATGCCCGACGACATCACCAGCGCCGCGCTCCCGATCGTCGCGCTGATCGTCATGCTGAGCAGCGCGCCGAGACCGACGAGCGCCACGACGTCGCGCACCCGGTCGATCTGCTGCCGGAAGCCGACGCGTTCGAGCAGCCAGGCCGCGACCATCGGCGCGAGCGTGTTCCCGGCCGCGGTCAGGACCGCCGCCGGCAGGTCCGTGATCGGCAGGTTGACCAGGAGCGCCGCGATCGCGACCCCGGGCCACAGGCGCCGGCCGTACCGCAGGAACGCCACCAGCGCCAGACCGGTCGGCGGCCACAGGGGCGTGATGTTGCGCTCGACGATCGCGAGCCGGAGCCCGAGCTTGGCGGCGGCGTAGTACAGGACCCCGAGCACGACGATCGCGACGAGGTCGTCGCGCGTGATCCGCGGCACGATGCCGGTTCGATCCCCTCGGATCCCGGCGGGGGAGGTCATCAGGCGGCCAGCTTCCACCAGATCGCCGTGCGTGCCAATCCCCTGCGTGGGGGCTGCGTCAGGAGAACGCGATCCTCACGAGGAAGACGTCGCGGTCGCCGGCGTTCGTCTGGCCCTCGAACGCGCCGTGCGTGGTCCCGACGGCGACCACGCCCTTGGGGTCCGACGCCATCCCGTACACCGCGTCGTAGTCCGTGGTGCCGAACTGCCGCGTCCAGACCTCGGTGCCGTTCGGCAGGAACTTGACGAGGAAACCGTCGCTCTCGCCGACCGAGGACCCTTCCGGCAGCGCTCCCAGCGTCGAACCGGCCACGTACAACCCCTGCCCGACCATCGACGAGACCGTTGCCTCATCGTCCGAGGGGCTCCCGAACTGATGTGACCACACGACGGCTCCGTCGAGATCGAGCTTCCCGGCCACCGCGTCGACCCCCCCGGATGGCTCCTCGAAGAGGAAGGTGCCGGACGTCCGACCCGTGAAATAGATCCCGTTCGCCCGGGCACTGATCGAGCCGAACGAGTCTTCGTCGTCATGGCCGATCTGGATCGCCCACTTCCGGACGCCGGCCTGATCGAACGCGGCGACGAAGCCATCCGGGTCCTCCGGCTCGTTCCTCAGGCCCTCGGTCGACCCCGCGAGGTAGACCCTCGACCCCCACACCGACAGGGCGCGCGCCGAGTCCTCTCCGGGACCGCCGAACTGGCGTGCCCAGTCCTCCGACCCGTCGGGGTTCAGGCGCACGATGAACGCATCGGATGCCCCGTTCGATCCCTGTTTCGAGAGCCGCCCGTTCGAGGCCCCCGCGAGGTAGACGCCCCCCGGCGTCGTCGCGATCGCGAGCACCTCGTCGTCCCGCTTCGTCCCGAACTGGTGGAGCCAGGCCCGCGTCCCGTCGGCTTTGAACAGCGCCACGAATCCGTCGCGCCCTCCCGCGTACTTCTGTTTGGGGAAGCGCCCGTCCGTCGAACCGCCGACGTAGACGTCGTTCCCCGATACGGCGATCCCGAGCGCCTGATCGGTCCCGTTCGTGCCGAACTGCCTGGTCCATACCTCGTCGCCGTCGTCGTCGTACCGGCTCAGGAACGCGTCGTAGCGGTGGTGGTACGTCTGTCCCTCGAGCGCGAAGTTCGTGAAGCCGGCGACGTACGAGCCGCCCCTCCCGTCGGGTGCGGCCGCGTACGCGAGGTCGTAGCGCTGCGTGCCGAACTGCCGCGCCCACTCGATCGAGCTCGTGGCGTCGACCGAGCCGCAGTGCGCCCTCGCGACCAGACAGTCCGCGACGAGCTGGTCGAGGCGGTCCTGCTGCCAGGTGTTCCAGAAGTCTGCGTGCAGCGTGTACCAGGGGCCGCTCGAGAGCTCGAACGTCAGCGACGTCCCGTCAGGCCCGATCGGGTTCATCACGCCGTAGTGCACGCGTTCGCTCAGCCGGGGGATGACGTGTCCGAACCCGGCCGGGCACTGGCCGCCGGCCGGGTAGGTCACGTCCTCGGGACGGAGCCCGGTGCCGTTCCAGCAGCTGGGGAAGTCGACGGCGGCGACGATCCCGTCGACGAACCCGTAGCCCGCCCACGGCGTGCAGTCGTAGGGGGTGTCCTCCCGCGGCGTGCGTACGTTCTTGGTCTGTCCGCAGCTCCACGTGACGTGCGGGTTGTCGGCCGGCGACTGGGCCTCCTTGTTGCCCCCCACCATCTGCAGCCCCGCGGGGATCGTCTCGACCCTGCCCGCGGTCGGACCCAGGTAGTAGATGCGCATCACACCGGGCTGTACCTGCACGCCGTCCATGAATGCGGTGGGCGCCCAGTACCCGGCGGTGTCGCTCGGGACGCGACAGGTGGTCTCGCCGGCGAGCATCGACTCGAACGTCGAGGAAGCGTTGACGGAGGTGTTGCCGAAGAAGTCGTGGAGGTGGGACGCACCCGGTTGGCCCGGAAACACGATCGGGTCGTCGGCCAACGAATGCGAGTACCCGCAGCGCAGCACGAACTGACCGACCTGCGCCGCCTGCGCCGGGGGAGCGGCCAGACCGAGCAGCATCGTCAGCAGCGCCACCAGGGGAACGAGGAGGAGGACCGAGCGCTTCATCCGGAAGGGCCGAACGCTACCCGCGCCCGCCGGGATGGGCAAGGGACCTCACGCGGGCCGGGCGGTGGTTGGGTACCGCCACCGATCCTGTGAGGGCACGGGGACGTTGGAGCCGGGTGCGGGGAACGGTTCCCGAAGCGTGAAGGCGTCCGAGGACGGGCCGAGTTCGCGCAGCGTCGCGAGGCGCTGCTCCGCCTCCTCGACGGTCGGCGTGGTCCCGGTCGGGATCCACCACAATGCGAGATGCGCCTCGGCCATCTGCTCGAACCACTCGCGCCGGCGGCGGAGGACCTCGATGTGCCGTGAGGCGAAGACGAACCCCCCGAGCGCCTCGATCGTCTCCCACACCGACAGGTTCACGATGATCCGGTCGTCGTCGAACGCTCGGATGCCGGTGGCGTCGCCGGTCTCGCCCTGGAGCCTCCACACGAAGCCGGAGCTCCCGTCCGCGAGCGTGTTGATCGGCTCGAGCATCGAGACGAAGTCCTGCAGCTCGGGGGCGTTCAGCGGCGCCCGCAGCAGCGCGATGTTGACCTGCGCGACGTGCCAGTCCGAGGTGCTCACCGGTGGAGGATAGCCGCCCGCCGGCCCGGTTTGCCCGCCGCCGACCTCCGTCGGATGATGCCGGAAACGCACGTACGCCAGGGAAGGAGCTCGGACGCATGAGGACCCTCATCAAGGGCGGCACGGTCGTGACCGCGACCGAGACCACGAAGGCCGACGTCGTGATCGAGGACGAGCGCGTGGCCGCGATCGGCGTGGGGATGTCGGTCCAGGCCGACGTCGAGATCGACGCGTCCGACAAGTACGTGATGCCCGGCGGCGTCGACGTCCACACGCATATGGACCTGCCGTTCGGCGGGAGCTTCTGTTCGGACGACTTCGAGACCGGGACGCGAGCGGCCGCGTTCGGCGGGACGACGACGATCGTGGACTTCGCGCTCCAGGACTACGGGGAGGGCCTGCGGCAGGGTCTGGACCGCTGGCACGAGAAGGCGAAGAAGGCCACCACCGACTTCGGGTTCCACATGATCATCCGCGAGGTCAACGACCAGGTCCTGAAGGAGATGGACGAGCTCGTCGGCGAGGGCGTGACCTCGTTCAAGCTCTTCATGGCCTATCCGGGCGTGTTCATGCTCGACGACGCGTCGATCTTCCGGGCGATGCGCCAGGCCGGCGACTCGGGCGCGCTGATCATGATGCACGCCGAGAACGGCGGTCCGATCGACGTGCTCGTTCGGCAGTTCCTGGACGAGGGCAAGACCGAGCCGCTCAGCCACGGGCTCACGCGTCCGTCCGTGATGGAGGGTGAGGCCGTGCACCGCGTGTTCAAGCTCGCCGAGCTCGCCGGGACCCCCGCCTACATCGTCCACCTGTCCTCGCGCGACGCCCTGAACGCGGTGCGCGAGGCGCGCGACCGCGGGATGCCCGCGTTCGCGGAGACCTGCCCGCAGTACCTGTACCTGTCGATCGACGACATGGCCGGACCGGGGTTCGAGGGCGCGAAGTTCGTGTGCTCGCCGCCGCTGCGGCCGGCCGACCACCAGGAGGAGCTGTGGAAGGGCCTCCGCGGCGACGACCTGCAGATCGTCTCGACCGATCACGCACCCTTCAACTACGTGGGGCAGAAGGACCTCGGCAAGGACGACTTCTCGAAGATCCCGAACGGCCTGCCTTCGGTCGAGGATCGCTTCACGCTCCTGTACGGGGGCGTCGAGGCGGGGCACATCGGGCTGAACCGCTTCGTCGAGATCGTGGCCACGGCGCCGGCCAAGATGTTCGGCCTGTACCCGCGCAAGGGGACGATCGCGCCGGGTTCGGACGCGGACATCGTCGTGTTCGACCCGCGCGTGGAACGCGAGATCTCGGCGAAGACCCATCACATGAACGTGGACTATTCCGCGTACGAGGGCCGGAAGGTGCGGGGCCTCCCGGAGACCGTCCTGCAGCGGGGCCAGGTGCTCGTTCGGGATGGGGTGTTCCACGGCAAGCCCGGTCAGGGGCGGTTCCTGCCGAGGAGCCGGATCGCGGTCTGAAGGCCCTCGATCGGGCCGTTCTCTCAGGCCTGCTCGCTCACACCCGTTCGCTCACACCTGTTCGCTCAGACCTGGGCGGATGTGCGTGGGTCGACCGCGCCCGGCGCCTCCGGGCTGGGCGCGGCCATCCGGTAGCCGACGCCGCGCTCGGTCGCGATCCAGCCGGGGCCGAGCTTGCGGCGGAGGTAGCGCACGTACACGTCGACGAGGTTCGAGCGCGGGTCGAAATCGAGCGACCAGACCTCGGACAGGAGCTCGGGTCGCGTCACGGTGGTGCCGGCGTGGCGCATCAGCATCTCGAGCAGCGCGAACTCGCGGGGCGTGAGCGACATGACGCGGTCGCCCACCCGGACGCGGCGGGCGATCAGGTCGAGCTCGAGGCTCCCGACCGTGAGCCGCAGGGCGTCGGTTCGCGGCCGCAGCCGAGCTCGCAGACGCGCGGCGAGCTCGTCGATCGCGAACGGCTTGGCCAAGGAGTCCTCGGCCCCCAGGTCGAGCCCCCGGACCCGGTCCTCGATGTCGCCTCGGGCCGTCACGATCACGACCGGCAGCCGCGGGGTCCGCTCCCGGATCCTGCGGAGCACCTCGAGTCCGTCGATGTCGGGCAACCGAAGGTCGAGGACGACGATGTCGATCTCGGCCGAGATGGCGGCCTCCGCCTCGCCGCCCGAGGCCACGCGCAGGACCTCGAACCCACGCGCGCCGAGGCCCTTGGTCACCAGCGACGCGACCCGGTTCTCATCCTCGACGAGGAGGACGGTCAACGTCGGATCAGGATCCAGCACGCCCTCTCCCTCACATGGTTCCGCCGCTCACCACGCACCACGCCCCCGGTCCCGAGCTCGCGAGCTCGAGACGGATGGACGATCGTGTCCGGTTCGGCAGCCGGGCACCCCTGCGGGGTGTTCGCGGCATCCGGCCGATCGGATCGAACTTCTCACGGTCGGTACGGCCGGGGTGGGGAGGGCGCGGGCCGGGCGGCGAGGGTCGCCCGGCCCGCGCGGAGCGGCCGCCGGCCGTTGAGCCGCCGGCCGGACCGTCGTCGACGCCGCGAAGGGCGCCGGGCGACCGTGCTCCGTTGGTGCATCCTCAGGTCGGTGTTCGAGGAGCACAACCCGGTGGCGATGAGGAAACGTTCACGCGTTCCGTCGAGCACAAGGATGTCGTCTCGGTGCGGCCAGGTGGCAGCCTCGCGTACGGTGGGCACCGCATCCGACCGAGGAGTTCGCGAAGCGATGACCGCACAGGTTCGGATCCTGTCCGAGGGCTACCTGAGCCGGCCCGACGCCGAGGATCGAACGGCGTCGACCGTGGGGTTCATCCGCGACGACCATGTCCTGGTGGTGGTGGATCCCGGGCTCGTTCCCGGGCGAGACGCGATCCTGCGGCCGCTCGCCGAGATGGAGATCGCCCCCGAGCAGATCACCGACGTGGTCCTGTCGCACCACCACCCTGATCACACGCTGAACGCGGCGCTGTTCGCCAACGCGAGGGTCCACGACCACTGGGCGTGGTACCGGGACGACCTGTGGATCGACCGGCCCGCCGAGGGCTTCGAGCTCTCCCCGTCGATCCGCTTGATCGAGACGCCGGGTCACTCTGCGCAGGACATCTCGACGATGGCGGATGCCGAGCGAAGGACTCGTCGTGTTCACCCACCTGTGGTGGAACTCGGAGAAGCCGGTCGAGGATCCTTACGCGCCCGAGCCCGAGCTGCTCCACGTGAACCGCGCCCGCGTGCTCGCGCTGCCGGGTCTGCGAACGATCGTCCCCGGCCACGGGGCGCCGTTCGAGCCGAGCCCGGACACGCCGCGTTAGCGAACGGTCAAGCGCGGCCGAGCGCCGCGGCGATCGCGGCGATGTCGTCGGGGGTGGTCCCGCAGCACCCGCCGATCATCGAGGCGCCGGCCTCCTTCCACGCGAGCGGCCGCAGCGGCGGCCGCGCGTCCTGACGCGGCGGGTCGGTCCACGCCTTGCGCATCGGGTCCCAGAACGAGCCCCGGTTCGGGTAGCACACGACCGGCTTGTCGGTCGTGGCCGAGATCGTCTCGACGAGCCGTTCGACGTGCAGGGGCGACGTGCAGTTCACGCCGACGGCCACCACGCTGGGGGAGGCCGCGACGACTTCGACGGCCGAGGCGATCGGCGTTCCGTCGCACACGTGGCCGCCGTCGCGGCAGCTGAAGCTCACCCAGGCCGGGATCTCGGGCACCCGTTCGAGCGCGCGGACGAGCGCGCCGCCCTCGACGACCGAGGGGATCGTCTCCACGGCGAACACGTCGGGCCCGGCCTCGGCGAGCGCCTCGATCCGCGGCACGTGGAAGTCGACGAGCTCGTCCTCGTCCTTGTCGTAGTCGCCCGTGTACTCGGCGCCGTTGCCGAGCATCGCGCCGTACGGCCCGACCGACGCGGCGACGACCTGGTCGCCGCTCGCTGCCTCGCGTGCGAGCTCGACGCTCCGCCGCATCAGCGTGGCGGCGCCGGCGCGTTCGATGCCGCGGCCGGCGAGCCCCTCGAACGTCGCCTGGTAGCTCGCCGAGATCGCGACGTCCGCCCCGGCGTCGAAATACGCCTGGTGCACTCCGCGGATCGCGTCGGGGTCATCGACGAGGACCTTCGCGGACCAGAGCGGGTCCCTCAGGTCGGCCCCGCGACGCTCGAGCTCGGTCGCGAGGCCGCCGTCGAGCACGACGCTCCCGTGCGTTTCCCGGATGCGTGCGAGGGGATCGGGGGTCACGGGCCCAGCCTACGCGGTTGACCGAGGACGGCTGCGACGCGAGGATGCACGTTGCCGAGGAGGAGGTGCCGGAGTGCTCGCGACGAGCATCTACATGATCGTGTTCCGGGTGATCCACGTGCTCTTCGCGATCGCGTGGGGCGGCGCGCTGTTCCTGCTGGTCGTCTTCATCCAGCCCGCGGCCAAGACGATCGGTCCCGCGGCCGGCCCCTTCCTGCGCGAGCTGCTCGCCGTGCGGCACCTCACCGACTGGCTCCTGCGGATCGCCGGCGTGGCGGTCGTGGCCGGGGGATTCCTCTATTGGCACGATCTGCAGGTCTTCGGGGGTCTCGGCGACTTCCTCGGCACCGCGTTCGGGCTCTGGCTCACGATCGGAGCGCTCGCGGCGATCGTCGCGGTCGCGATCGGGGGTGCCCTGACCAAGCCGACGCTCGAGCGTTCGCTCGCGATCGGTGCCCAGATCGCCCAGGCCGGCGACCAGCCGCCACCGGACCTGCTGCAGGAGCTCGCCGCGCTCCAGGCCAAGGGCCGGAGCTACGCGAAGCTCAACCTGGCGCTGGTCACGCTCGCGGCGTTCGCGATGTCGACGGCCCGCTACTGGTAGGAGGCGTACCTCGTAGGCTCGTCGGCGTGGCGACCGTCTACGACCTCACCCTCGACCAGCTGACCGAACGACTCGGCGGCTGGGGCGAGCCGCCGTTCCGGGCCAAGCAGATCCACCGGCAGCTCTGGCAGCGGGCGGCCACGTACGACCGGATGCCCGACGTCCCCAAACGCCTGCGCGAACGTCTCGAGACCGAGCTCCCGATCGGGGTCGACGTGCTCGAGGAGCGCACGGCGGACCGGGGTGCGACCCGGAAGGCGCTCTTGCGGATCGGCGGCCGCCACGTGATCGAGACCGTGCTGATGGGCTATCGGGACCGGGTCACGGTGTGCGTCTCGACGCAGACCGGGTGCGCCATGGGGTGCGGGTTCTGCGCGACCGGCCAGATGGGGCTCCGCAACAACCTCACGGCCGGCGAGATCGCGGCGCAGGCGGTCTGGGCCCGGCGCGAGGCCGCCGCGCTGCCGGACTCGACCCCCCGGCGCCTGTCGAACGCCGTCTTCATGGGGATGGGCGAACCGCTATCCAACGAGCGACACACGTTCGGCGCGCTCGACCGGCTCACCGGCGAGATGGGGATGGGGGACCGGCACGTCACGGTCTCGACCGTCGGCGTGGCGCCGGCGATCCGCCGGCTGGGCGAGGCGTACCCACAGGTGGGGCTCGCCGTGAGCCTGCACGCCGCCGACGACGGCCTGCGCAACGAGCTCGTCCCGGTCAACCGGCTGTGGCCGCTCGACGAGCTGATCGACGCGATCGAGGCGTGGCGCGGCGTCACGCGTCGCCGGCCCTCGATCGAGTGGGCGATGATCGACCGGACCAATGACGCCGACGACCAGGCCGAGCGGCTCGCCCCGATCGCGCTCCGGCTCCGCGCGCACGTGAACCTGATCCCGCTCAACCCGACCCCGGGGTGGCCGTCCAAGCCGAGCCCCGCCTCGAGGATCCGCGCGTTCGCCGCGATCTTGGACGACGCCGGCGTCGCGGTGACGATCCGCGACACTCGCGGTCGCGAGATCGACGCGGCGTGCGGCCAGCTCTCGCTCGAGCACGAGCGCGCCGCCGCGCGCTGACCCCGCGAGGCTCCGGGCGCCACCTCGCCGAGCGCCGGGACCTCGGCTGCTAGCGTGGAGCGCCCATGGGGTTCATCGAGCTCGCCGACGTCGCGTACGCCCTGCCGGGCGGCTGGACGCTGTTCGAAGGCGTGAGCTTCCGCGTGCCCGAGGGCGAGCACGCCGGCCTCGTGGGCGCCAACGGCATCGGCAAGTCGACCCTGCTCCGTCTGATCGTGGGCGACGACCGCCCGACCGCCGGCTCGATCCAGACCGACGGCCGCGTCGGGCTGATGCGGCAGTTCATCGGCTCCGAGGCGCGCCCGACGACGATCCGCGACTTCCTCCTCGCGTACGCCGAGCCGCGCGTCGCGGAGGCGGCGATCCGGGTCGCCAAGGCCGAGCGTTGGATGCACGACCACCCCGGCGAAGACGCGCAGATGCGCTACGCGGATGCGCTCGCGAACTGGGGCGAGGCCGGCGGCTACGAGACCGAGGTGGTGTTCGACCGCTGCACGCACGCCGCGTTCGGACAGGGCTACCCCGAGTGCGCCGAACGCAAGATCGAGACGCTCTCGGGCGGCGAACGCAAGCGCCTCGCGCTCGAGGTGATCCTGCGGTCGCGCTTCGACACCGTGATGCTGGACGAGCCCGACAACGCGCTCGACATCGAGGGCAAGCGTTGGCTCGAGGACGCGATCGCCGCGAGCCCCAAGACCGTCCTGTTCGTGAGCCACGACCGGACCGTGCTCGACCGCGCCGCGACCAGGATCGTCACGCTCGAGGGGCGCGCGGCGTGGACGCATCACGGCGGGTTCTCGAGCTACGCGGAGGCGCGCGATGCCCGGGTCGACCGGCTGGACCAGGACCACCGCCGGTACGAGGCGGAGCACCGCCGGCTCTCGGAGATGGTCAAGGAGATGCGGCGCAAGTCCGCGTACAACGACAACTGGGCCTCGAAGGCGCGTTCGGCGCAGCACCGGCTCGACCGGTTCGAGGAGCGCGAGAAGCCGCCCGACAAGGCCGACGTCCAGAACGTCCGGATGCGGATCCAGGGCGGGCGCACCGGCAAGGTGGCGCTCCGGCTGAGCGGGCTCTCGATCGCGGGGATCGTCGGTCCGTTCGATGCCGAGATCTGGTTCGGCGAGCGGATCGGGGTGATCGGGCCGAACGGCACGGGCAAGACGCACTTCATGCGACTCCTCGCCGGCGAGGAGATCGCGCACGAGGGCGAGTGGAAGCTCGGTGCGCGCGTCGAGCCGGCGCTGTTCGCGCAGCTGCACGAGCGTGCCGACGTCGCCGACCTCCCGATCGTCGAGGTGCTCCGCAAGCGGGGGATGACGATGACCGAGTCGATGGCGGCGCTCCGCCGCTACGAGATCGACCAGGTCGGGCGGAACCCGTTCGAGATCTTGTCGGGCGGACAGCAGGCCCGGTTCCAGCTCCTGCTGATGGAGGTGGACTCGCCCACGATGCTGCTGCTGGACGAGCCGACGGACAACCTCGACGTGGCCTCGGCCGATGCGCTCCAGGACGCCGTGGATCGGTACCAGGGGACGGTGATCGCCGTGACGCACGACCGCTGGTTCATGCGGCTGATGGACCGGTTCCTGTTCTTCGACGGCGACGGTTCGGTCCGCGAGCTGCTGGAGTCGCCGTACGAGGACGTCGCCGCGGTCGGATGAGGCGGGCGTTCGTCGCCGTGGTCGCGATGGCGATCGCGCTGTCGGCCTGCACCGGCTCCACCGATCCCGGTCCGAGCGCGACGGGGACCACCGTCGCTTCGGACCCGTCCACAGGGTCCACCGGCGTGGCGTCGCCATCGCCGTCGCTCGAGGCGCTGGCGCTGCCCGAGCCCGACGCGCGGATCCCGCTCCGGGCCGTCGCGCTCGCCGATCGGCTCGAGACCACGTGGGAGGCTCGGCGCGCCGCGGTCCGGCGATGGGTCCGGACCGGCGACCCCGACGCCTGGCCGCCGCCGGAGGAGGTCGAGCTCCTCGTGCTGTACGAACAGCGGATCTACCGGGTGCTGGCGGCGGACGATCGCCTCGCGGATGCGGTCCTTCGCCGGCTCGACGGTGGTCTCGTCGCCGAGGCGAGGTCGAACGTCCGTGCGGGGGGCGCCCTCTACGACCACTTCGCGCCGGTGGACACGCTGCCCGATTTCCGGACCCGGGCGCCCGAACCCGCCGACCGTCTCCTCCGCTTCTTCGAGGAAGGCCAGCGGCGGTTCGGGGTGGCGTGGCAGACGCTCGCGGCCGTGATGCTGATCGAGACGCGGATGGGCCGGATCGCCTCGAGCAGCTCGGCCGGCGCTCAGGGGCCGATGCAGTTCATCCCTTCGACCTGGGCCGCGTACGGCCTGGGCGGCGACGTCCGCGACGAGCGCGACGCGGTCCTCGGTGCGGCCAACTACCTCCACGCCAACGGAGCCCCCGGCAACGACCGGGCGGCGCTGTTCCACTACAACCCGGTGCCCGCGTACGTCGCCGCGGTGACCGGGTACGCGAACGCGATGACGCGCGACCCCGAACTGTTCTACGCGTACTACAACTGGCAGGTGTTCGTGCGTACCACGCACGGGGACGTTCGGCTCACCGGTCCCGGGTCCTAGACGGCCGAGGCTCCGGCGGCGAGATACGCTCGGCCGATGGAACGTCCGCGAACGGGCGGCGACCGGACCGCGCCCCGCGTCGCCCTCGGCGCCTCGGTCGCGTCGGTCGTGTTCGTGGCGCTCGTGGCCGCGACGCCGGGTTCGCCGTTCACGCCGATCCTCCCGTCCGAACCGGGCGGCCCGTTCCGATGGGTGGCCGAGCTCGTGGGGCTCGACGGTGTGCACGGGAGCGCGCTCGCCGCGATCGGCGTGGTGGCGGTGTCGTCGGCGGCGGTCGCGTTCGTGTTCGTCCTGCGCGAGTGCCGCCGCGGGACGATCTCCGCTCGGGCGGCGATCGGGCTCGCGATCGCGTACCACGTGGCGCTGCTGTTCCTGCCGCTCCTGTTCTCGCGCGACGTGTACTCGTACGCCTCGTACGGGAGGATCGCCGCCACCTACCACGCGAATCCGTACGTCGCGACGCCCGCCGACTTCCCGAACGACGTCCTCGCGACCTTCGTCGGTCCGAAGTGGGTCGACACCCCGGCGGTGTACGGCGCGCTGTGGACGCAGGTCTCGGCGCTCGTGACCCGCGCCGCCGACGACGTCGGCACGATCGTCTCGACCTTCCGGGTGATCGCGATCGCCGCGAGCCTCGCGACCGTGTTCGTCGTGGCGGGCCTGGTCCGCAACGTGCGTCCCGAACGCGAGGCGTTCGCGGTCGCGCTCGTGGGGCTGAACCCGGTGGTGCTCTTCCAGAGCGCGGCCAGCGGGCACAACGACCTGTTGGTCGCGCTCGCGGTCGCGGCCGCCCTCGCGCTCGTCTTCTCGGGGCGCGAACTGTGGGCGACGGCCGCCCTCGCGCTCGGAACGCTGATCAAGGTGACGGCCGCGGTGCCGCTCCTCGTGTGGTGGGTCGCGGTCGCGGCCCGGCGACCCAAGGGCGAACGCGTCCGGACCCTCGTTTCCCACGTGGCGCTCGCGGCGGTGCTTGCGCTGGTCGCGGCAGCGCCGTTCGCGAACACCGACGATCCGACGCTCGGCGCGGTCGAGCTCGGCTCGCACGAGGGCTGGCTCGCGCCGTCGAGGTTCTTCCGCCGCGTGTTCGACGCGATCTCCGGCGACGTGCTCGGGATCGTGCCGCGGATCGCGTTCGCGCTGGTGGCGGTCGCCGCGGTGTTCCTGGTGGCCAGGGCCGTCTGGCGCCGGCGACCTGAGATCGGCTCGGAGCTCGTGGGCGCGTCGTGGGGGTGGGGGCTCCTCTGCCTGATGCTGCTCGGGCCGGTCCTGCTCCCGTGGTACGTGACGTGGGCGCTCCCGCTCGGGTGGCTGCTCCCGCGGGTGCCGCGCACCGTGCTGATCGGCACGGGGCTCGCGCTCACGGTGTCGCAGTGGACGTCGGAGCCGGCGGCCTTCGGTTCGGCGTACGACGCCAACCTGCTGGTCGGGCACTACGTGATCACGCCGGTCGTGATCGCGTTACTCGGCTGGTTGCTCCTGGACCTCTGGCGCCGAACCCGATCCGGCGCGCCGCTCGAGGACGAAGCGGACGAGGTACCCGCCGCCGCCGGCGAGCGCTGACGCCGCGATCGCCCCCGCGGACGATCCGAGCCGGACGCCGAGCGCGTCCAGCGCGGTCGCCACGAGGATCAGCACCGCGGCGCCGATCGCCGGTGCGGCCGCGACCGAGGTGACGGCATCCGCGAGCCCGATCCGGGCCCACCCGTAGCCGACCACAGTGAGCAGGAGCAGCGCCGCGATGGACGCCCACGCGACCCCGGCCGCCGACGAGGGTTCGAGGGGGTCGATCGGAGAGACGTCCTTCACCGAAACGGAGGGGTCGACGACCAGCGCGTCCGTCGGCCGGTCCACCTCGTCGAAGGGCGTCAGCACGATCGTCTCGGCGCTCCGGCCCGTGCGATCCTCCGCCTCGGTCAGGTCTCGGGCTGTGAGGCGTTCGAGCGCGCCGCGTTCGTCGCTCGTCGTCCCGGCGCCGAGCGCTGGGACGACGACGACCACGTCGCGGATCCGATCCGGTGGCACTCCGGCCCGGATGACGTTGCCCGCGCGCGTCGCGAGGAAGCTCACCGTGTCATCGGGTTCGTTGACGAGGAACGCCACCGGCGTCCCGGGCTCGAGCTGGGCGACCGCGTCGTTCGCGACGGCGAGCGCCCGGACCTCGTCCTTCGACAGGAACGGTTCCTGGCGGTCCCACGCGATCGCCGACCCCGCGAGCATCGCGAACGTCAGCGCGGCGGTCACGACGACGGCGAGCGTTCGACGCCGCTCGAGCCGGTGCCACACGCGGACGAGCCCGAGCGCCGCCAGGATCGGGATCGCGAACCCGAACGTCACGAACCGATCGGCGGGCAGCCAGCCCGTGACGAGCGCGAACGCCACGCCGACGAACGTGAGCACGAACCACGAGCGCAGGATCCTGCCGGCGTTGCCGCCCGGCGCGGTGAAGCCCACGACGGCGAGCGGCACCGAGACCCACTGGACGTATCGCGTCCAGCGATGGACGAAGCGGTCGAGGTACGCGCTCCGCAGCTCGGAGGTGAGACCGGCACGTCGGAGGAACGCGTCCTTCGACGTGTCGACCTCTAGCGGCGGAGCCCCCGGCCGCACCGCCAACAGCCCGATCCCGAGCACGGCGCCGCCCCCGACGGCGGTCCCCGCGAGCCGGAACGCCTCCCGCCGGTCGCTCCGCCACGCGAAGGCGGCCGCCACGAGCAGGATCACGAGGACCACCAGGAGGAACTGCGGATGGGCGAGGCCGCCCCCCGCGAGCACGATGGCGGCCAGGACGGCCGCCCGGCGCCTCGGATCGTCCAGCAGCGCGCCCGCCGCGAGGAACGCCGCAGCCGTGATCAGGTTCGCCACGTACCCGGCCGCGAGGTGGACGGCGAACGTGCCCGCCAGCAGCCCCGCGAGCGCCCACCCGCCGGCGCTCGTCCGGCGGCGGACGAAGGCTGCGGCCGCGAGACCGACCGCGACCCCGAGCGCGACCTCGAGGGCCGCCGTCGCCCGGACGACCGAGAGCCCGAGCGTTCCCTCGAGCACGAGCGACAGCGCTGGCGTCCCCGGTCGGTACGCGATCGCCGAGAGCCCCTCGATGCCGGCGAGCCGGGACCACCACAGGTAGACCGGCGCGTCGGGACCCACCGGGAACGCCGCGCCTCGAGCGACGAACGGCCAGAGGAACCACGCGAGCAGGACGAGCGCCGAGGCCCGAGACCAGGAACGCGTCGGTCCTGCGCGCCCCTCGGCGCGCCATCCGGTCCGTGACGCTACCCCTGCGCGTTGAACGACCCCGTCGCGTCCACCGTGGCGGCCGGCCCGGCCGAAAGGCTCGTGCAGTTGAATGCGCCCGAGATCTGGTCGCCGGACGCGAGTCCGATCGTGACCGTGCACTCGCCGGCCGAGGAGATGAAGGCCGTGATCGCCCCGCGGTCCTGCACGGTGATCGAGAGCGAGAGGCTCGGAGAGGTCGGCTGCGTCCCGGTGAAGCTGATCCCGCCGAGCCCGACCGTGGTCGCGTCGTTGCCACCGGCCGTCCACACGAGCGCCATCCCGCCCGGCGGCGGCGCGTAGACGGTCGAGACGAGGTCCCCGAGCGCCTTGCTCGTATCGATGTCGCCGGTCAGGGTGAACGCCGCCTCGCCGCTCGAGACCTTGCCGGTCGCCGCTCCCGGCGACGTGGTCGGGAGGCTCCCGGTCGGTCCCGTACCGGCGCTGGGCCCGGTCGCCGGCGTGACGCCCGTCGGCTGGAACGCCGACGTGGGCTCGACCACGGGGGTGGGCTCGTCCTCGCTGCACGCGCCCAGGAACGCGAGCGGCAGCAGGAGCGCGATCGGAGCGATGAGCGTTCGCGGGTTCCTCATCTGGTCCCTTCCCACCGTCCGTCCGCGCGATCGAGGCCGCCCCGGCTCGGTCGCCGGAACCTATCACGGCCGGTCGCGCCGATCCGCCGCTGTTAGCATCGCGCCGTGCTCGACCGCGATCTCGCCGCGGAGGTCCTCCGCACCGCCCGTGCCCGCGGTGGCGCGTTCGCGGAGCTGTACGTCGAGGAGCGCCTGGGGATCTCGGTGCGCCTGGACGACGGAAAGATCGAGGAGGTCACCACCGGTCTGGATCGCGGCGCCGGCGTCCGCGTCGGGCACGGGACGTCCTTCGGGTACGCGTACTCGAACCGCCTGGACCGCGACGCGCTCCTGCACGCGGCCGAGGCGGCCGCCGCATCGGTGAGCGACGGCGGGCCGGGCTCGGTCGTCGACCTCCGGAGCCTCGAGCCTCCCGTCGTGCATCCGGCGCTCGTCGATGCCTCCGCGGTCCCGACCGAACGCAAGGTCGCGTGGGTCCGCGAGGCCGACGAGACGGCTCGCGCGCTCGGGCCCGAGATCCGGCAGGTGAGCGCGACGTACGCGGACTCGGTCCAGCGCCTGCTGATCGCGACCAGCGACGGACGCTGGGTGGAGGAGAGCCGGCCGCGGGTCCGGCTCTCGGTGTCCGCGGTGGCCGGACGCGACGACACGATCCAGACCGGGTTCCACGGGCCCGCGGGCCTGGCCGGCGCCGAGTTCATCGAGGCCAACCCACCCTCCGCGACCGCCGAGGTCGCCGCGCGTCGCGCGATCACGATGCTCGACGCGGTGCCGGCTCCGGCGGGCGAGACCGCGGTGGTGCTCGCGCCCGGGATGGGCGGCGTGCTCTTCCACGAGGCCGTGGGGCATCCGCTCGAGGCGGACATCGTGGACAAGGAGGCGAGCGTGTACCGCGGCCGCATCGGGGAGCGGCTCGCCGCCGACATCCTGAGCGGCGTCGACGACGCCACCGTGCCGAACGCGTGGGGTTCGTTCTCGTTCGACGACGAGGGCGCGCCCGCGCAGCGGACCGTGCTGTTCGAAGACGGCGTGCTCCGTGGGTGGCTCTACGACCGGCTGCGGGCGGAGAAGGACGGCGTGCCCTCGAGCGGGAACGGTCGCCGGCAGTCCTACGCGCACCCGCCGATCCCGCGCATGACGAACACCTACATCCTCAACGGCTCCTCCACGCCGGAGGCGATCCTTGCCGACACCGAGCGCGGCGTCCTCGTCACGGCGCTCGCCGGCGGTCAGACGAACCCCGCCACCGGCGACTTCGTGTTCGGGTGCGCCGAGGCCTACCTGATCGAGCGGGGCGAGGCGACCACGCCGGTCCGCGGCGCGAACCTGATCGGCCGCGCGATCGAGGTGATGTCCCACGTGGACGCGATCGCCGCGGACTTCGACATCTGGCCCGGGATCTGCGGCAAGGACGGCCAGGGCGTCCCGGTCGGGAGCGGTTCGCCCACGCTCCGGATCTCGCGGATCACGGTGGGGGGCACCGGTGCCTGACCTCCTGGAGCTCTGTGCCGCGGCGGTCGAGGCCGCCGAGACGGGCGAGCACGTCGAGGCGTTCGGTGAGGAGCGTTCGACGACGTCGGTGGAGGCGCACCGCGGCGAGGTCGAGGGGCTCACGTTCGCCGAGTCGCGCGGCGTGGGCGTGCGCGTGATCGCGGACGGGCGGCTCGGGTTCGCGCACGCCGCCGACCCGTCGATCGACGAGGTTCGCGCGACCGTGGTGCGCGCGCGGGAGAACGCGGCGGTCGCCTCGCCCGACCCGTTCAACGCGCTCCCCGCCGCCGAACCGATCGAGCCGCTCGACGGCCTGTTCTCCGAGGCCCTGGCCGGCATGTCGACCGATCAGAAGGTCCCGATCGCGCTCGAGATGGAGCGGGCGGCGACCACGATGGATCCGCGGGTCGGCAAGACCGAATCCGTCCGCTACGGGGACGCGGTCGGTGGCGCCGCGATCGCGTCCACCGAGGGCGTGCGGGTCGAGTACCGCGCGACCGGCTGCTGGGTCGTCGTGGTCACGCTCGCCGAGCAGGATGGCGACACGCAGACGGGGTTCTCGTACCGGATCGCTCGGACGGTGGAGGGCCTCGATCACGAGGGCGTGGTCGCGGAGGCCGTCGAACGCGCGGCGCGGATGCTCGGCGCGACCAAACCGGCGACGGCCAGGGTGCCGGTGCTGCTCGACCCCGTCGCCGCGTCGTCGTTCCTCGGCGTCCTGTCGGACGGGTTGTCGGCCGAGTCCGTGCAGAAGCAGCGCTCGCTGTTCGCCCCGCTGGTGGGCGAACCGGTGGCGGCCGACGTGCTCACGCTCGTGGACGACGGACGGTTGCTCGACGGACCGGGCGCGGCGCCGTTCGACGGCGAGGGGGTGCCGACCCGAAGGACCGAGCTCCTGTCGGCCGGCGTGCTGCAGGGGTTCCTCCACAACACCTACACGGCGTTGCGCGGTGACACGCGTTCGACCGGCAACGCGGTGCGGGGCTACCGCTCCTCGCCCGGCGTCGGCACCACGAACCTGTTCGTCGAGCCCGGCGATCGCTCGTTCGAACAGCTCCTGCGGGAGGCGGAGGGGGGCGTGCTCGTGCAGGACGTGAGCGGCGTGCACTCGGGCGCGAACCCGATCAGCGGCGAGTTCTCGGTGGGGGCGACCGGTCTGCGCATCTCGGGTGGCGCGCTCGGCGAACCGGTGCGTGAGATGACGATCGCGAGCACGATCCCCGAGATGCTCCGCAGCGTGGTCGCGCTCGGGAGCGAGCTCCGGTGGTTCTCCACGATCGGCGTGCCGCACGTGCTCCTGGGCGAGATGACGCTCGCCGGCGTCTGAGCCGGCCTCAGATCGTCGCGGGGCGAGCCCCGGTCGCGATCACCACGAAGATCAACGCCGCGACCGCGACCCGGATCCACAGGAACAACGCGAAGTCGTGGACCCGCAGGTACCGCAGCAGGAACGCGATCACCAGGAAGCCGCTCACGGCCGAGGCGACGATCCCCGCGACGAACGGCCCGCCCATCCCGGGAGGGATCCCCTCGCCCACCAGGTCCAGTCCTTTGTAGAGGACCGCGCCCGCGATCACCGGCAGCGAGAGCAGGAACGAGAACCGGGCCGCGGTCTCTCGGTCGAACGTGAGCACGCGGGCCGCGGTCATCGTCACCCCCGACCGCGAGACCCCCGGCTGGAGCGCGAGCGCCTGGGCGACGCCGAGCACGAGCCCGTCGCGCACGCCGAGGTCCTCCAGGTGACGCCGGGACGCCGCGATCCGGTCCACCGCGTACAGCACCACGCCGAACACGACGAGCATCACGGCGATCAGCCACGGCTGCCCGAGCTCGTCCTGGATGAAGCTCTCGAGCGTGGCCCCGACGATGATCGCCGGGATCGTCCCCACGACGAGTGCCCAGGCCAGGCGTTCGTCGGTCGAGCCGACCCTTCGGGCCGAGATCGAGTGGAACCACGCGCGCGCGTAGCGGGCGACGTCGTGCCGGAAGTAGACGAGCGCACCGGCGAGCGTCCCGAGGTGCAGCGCGACGTCGAACGTCTTGTTCAGGTTCGGGTCGGCCAGGATCGGCCAGTCGAACAGCCACGGCACGATGATCAGGTGCCCGGAGCTCGAGACCGGCGCGAACTCGGTCACGCCCTGGGTGATGCCGAGCACGATCGCTTGCAGGATGGTCAGGGTTGGCTCCTCGGGTGGCGCGGTCGCGAACGCGGCCCATCCTAGCCGTGCCCGGCTCGCCCCCGATGATCAGACGGCGTCGAGCGGCGCGATCGTCACGGTGATGTCACCGAACGCCGTCGCGCGCGCGAGCTCCTCGGCGGTCTGGGGACTGACGAGCAGGACGAGGGACGGACCGGTGGCGCCGCCGGCCTGGAAGGTCTCCCCGTCCTGCTCGACGATCGACAGGATCTCGAGCCCGCTGCCGACCGTGTCCGTGTACGGGTGCGGGCCGCCGAACGTCGCGATCACGTCGACCCGGTCGCCGGGTTCGAGCACCCCGGGGGGGAGCCCCGAACCCACGACGAACGCCCGCAGGCCGCCCGCGACGAGCGAGGCCACCGGCCCGCCGGTGCCGCCGATCCTCGTCCTGGTCAGGGCCTCACCCTCGGCCAGATCCGACCCGAGTGTCCGTCCCGCCGCGTCGTCGATCGTCCGGAGCGCGCCGGGCGGTGCGAACGCGGACGGCATGCGCTCGACGCGCACCGACGCCTCGTCGATCACCGAGCCACGTTCGAGGTCCCGGTCGGCGACCACGACCTGGACGGTATCCCCGACCGTTGGGCGCAGCGCCTCGAGCTCGGCCGCGTAGCCGCGGACCAGGGTGAACGAGGCCGCTCCTGCCACTACCGCGAGCAGCGCCATCACCTTGGAGCGCAGCGACCACCGTCGAACGAACACGCCGGCCTCCTAACGGGAGCGGGGTTCGGGACGCTACGCGACGGGGCCGTGCCGCGCCGTGAAGCCGGTCACACCGGGCGCATCAGACCTGTCGTATCAGACCGGGCGCGGACCCTTCGGTGGGGCGAGCGGCAGCACGCGGACGCGGAAGTCCTCCAGCGCCTGCCGCCCGACGATCAGCGAGGTCGCCTCGCGGATGCGCTCGCCGAGCGCGTCGGGGTCGTCGTCGGTCGTGAACCGCATCTCGATCGTCACCAGGACCTTGTCGGCCATGTCACTCCACCTCGAACCGCGCGTCGGCGAGCGCCGTCGCGCACTCGCAGTCGCGCTCAGCGGGCAGCGCCGGGATCAGGTCGAACAGCAGCTCACGCAGACGCGCGTTGTTCTGGCCGAACACCCGGACCACCTCCTCGTGGGTCACGGGCGGCGCGCCCGGGACGCCGACGTCGTAGTCCGTGATCAGCGAGACGTTCGCGTAGCAGATCTCGAGCTCTCGGGCGAGCAGGCACTCGGGGTAGCCGGTCATGTTGATCGTCTGCCAGCCCTCCGAGTTGAACCAGGCTGATTCGGCGCGCGTCGAGAACCGAGGGCCCTCGATCACGACCATCGTCCCGCCGTCGTGCACGCCGATGCCGAGCTCGCGCGCTCGGTCCACGATCACCGGCCGCATCGTCGCGCAGTACGGGTCGGCGAACGAGATGTGCGTGGTCACCGGCCCGTCGTAGAAGGTATGCGGGCGCGAACGCGTCCGGTCGACGATCTGGTCGCAGACCACGAAGTCTCCGATCTTGACGCCCGTCTGCAGCGATCCCGCCGCGCACGGCCCGACGATCCGCTGCACGCCGAGCTCCTTCATCGCCCACAGGTTGGCGCGGTAATTGATCGCGTGGGGCGGGAACTGGTGCTTCACGCCGTGCCGGGGGATGAACGCGACCCGGTAGGGGCCGATCGAGCCGACCACCGGCGGCGCCGAGGGCTCGCCGTACGGGGTGTCGACCTCGACGGTCTCGGCGTCGTCGAGCAGCGAGTAGAAGCCCGAGCCGCCGAACACCCCGATCTGCGCCTCGGTCCCTGCTCCGTTCACGGGGAGGTGGGTTCCTTCTTGGTCGTCGAGGAGGAGCCGCCGTTGGAGTCCTTCGAGGAGGACCCACCGTCGCCGCCCTTGGAGCCCGAACCACCCTCGGAGCCCGAGGAGTCCGACGAGCCCGAGGTGTCCGACGAGCCCGAGGAGTCCGAACCCTTCGAGGACGACGGCCCAGCGTCCGAGTCTTTCTTGGTCGAGCCGCCGGACGAGGCCTTCGAGCGGCTGTCCGTCGCGTAGAACCCCGACCCCTTGAACACGATGCCGACCGGGTGGAAGACCTTGCGGAGCTTGCCCCCGCAGACCCCGCAGGTCGTGAGCGGATCCTCGGAGAATCGCTGGAAGACCTCGATGTGCTGACCGCACGCGGTGCATTCGTACTCGTAGGTCGGCATGAGGCAAGTGTATCCGGGTAGCCCTTGCGGGCCGTCCTGGACGGCGGGTTGCCTCTTGGGGGTACACTCCGGCTCCCCGTAGCGGAGGCGCGATGACGAAGGTCCGAAAAGCCGTCATCCCGGCGGCCGGGCTCGGAACCCGGTTCCTTCCGGCGACCAAGGCCCAGCCCAAGGAGATGTTGCCGCTCCTGGACAAGCCCGCGATCCAGTACGTCGTGGAGGAGGCGGTCCGGGCCGGGCTGACCGACATCATCATCATCATCGGCCGGGGCAAGCACGCGATCGTCGACCACTTCGACCGCTCCTTCGAGCTCGAGCACTTCCTGGAGGCCAAGGGCAAGTACGACGAGCTGAAGGAGGTCCGCGAGATCTCCGACATGGCGTCGATCCACTACATCCGCCAGCGGGATCCGCTCGGGCTCGGCCACGCGGTCGCGGCGGCCGAGGGCCACGTCCGCGACGAGCCGTTCGCGGTGCTGCTGGGCGACGACCTGATCGTCGAGCAGACCCATCTGCTGCAGGAGATGCTCGGCGTGCACGAGAAGTACGGGCGCAGCGTGCTCGCCGCGATGGAGGTGAGCCGCGACGACATCTCCCTGTACGGCTGCATCGAGCCCGAGCTCGTCGAGAACGAGCACCTCGCTCGGGTCCGCTCGATCGTCGAGAAGCCCTCGCCCGAGGAGGCGCCGTCGAACCTGGCCGCGATCGGCCGCTACGTCCTGACGCCCGAGATCTTCGAGTGCCTGCGACGGACGCAGCCGGGCGTCGGCGGCGAGCTCCAGCTCACCGACGCGATCAACCTGCTCGCCCAGGAGCAGGCGGTGTACGCCTACGTGTTCGAGGGCGGGCGGTTCGACGTCGGCAACAAGCTCGACTACCTGAAGGCCACGATCGAGCTCGCGATCGACCGGGAGGACATCGGCCAGGACTTCCGCGACTGGCTCGCCGACTTCGTCGAGCGCAAGAAGATGATCTGACCCGGCTCCTGACCTGGCATCCCGACGTGCCTCCCTTCGTGGGATCCTTTCGTGGGATCTGGGGCTCGCCGATAGACTGGCCCGATGGCGACGTCCGGGCAGGTCCACGACCACGACAGCGGCGATGGACTCCTGTCGGTCGACGAGGCCCGCGAGCGCGTCCTGTCGACCATCAAGCCGCTCCAGCCGCTCGCGCTCCCGCTGACCGAGGCCTACGGCTGCGTGCTCGCCCAGAGCCTGGTCGCCGAACACGACATCCCCGATTTCGCGTCGTCCGCGATGGACGGGTTCGCGGTGCGGTCCTCCGAGATCGCATCGGCGTCGACCACCTCGCCCGTCGAGCTCCGCGTGGTCGGTCGCGCGATGATCGGCGAGCGCCCGGAGGGCACGGTGGGTGGTGGCGAGGCCTTCGCGATCGCGACCGGCGCGCCCGTCCCGGCGGGCGCCGACACGATCGCGCCGATCGAGACCTGTGAGGTCGCGGGCACCAGCGTTCGGATCCTCGCTCCGTCGATCGAGGGAAAGCACATCCGTCCCAGCGGCGAGGACGTTCGAGCCGGCGAGACGCTGGTGCAGGCGGGCCGGCGGCTCCAGGCGCCCGAGCTCGGGCTGCTCGCGACCGCCGGCTTCGCGCACCCGCTCGTGCATCCGCGGCCGCGCGTCGTGGTGCTGTCGACCGGCGACGAGCTGATCCCGCCGTCGCAGGACCCCGACTACGGTCAGGTGCGCGACTCGAACGCGTACACGCTGTTCGCCGCGCTGCGCGAAGCGGGCGCGGTGCCGACGATCGCCGGGATCGTCCGCGACGACGTCGACGCGTTCAAGGAGGTCGTGTTCTCGCACCTGACGCAGGCGGACGCGTTCATCTCCTCGGGTGGGGTGTCGGTGGGGGAGCGGGACGTGGTCAAGGCCGCGTTCTTCCGCCGCGGCGAGGTCGACTTCTACCGGGTCGCGATGCAGCCGGGGATGCCCCAGGGGTTCGGCGAGGTCGAGGGCAAGCCGTACTTCGGCCTGCCGGGCAACCCCGTGAGCGTGTTCGTGAGCTTCGAGACCTTCATCCGGCCCGCGCTGATGAGGATGATGGGCCGCCGGCAGCTCTTCCGACCCGAGGTGCCCGCCACGCTGGAGGAGGACGTGACGGGGCCGGCCGGCAGGACGCAGTTCGCGCGGGTCCGCGTCCGCCGGACCAGGGACGGCTGGGTGGCCACGCCCACCGGCGGCCGCGGCTCGAACCTGATCGCGACCGTCGCGAAGGCCAACGGACTCGCGATCGTCCCGCCGGGGACCGAGACCGCGCGCGCCGGCAGCCAGGTGAAGGTCATCCTGTTCCGTTCGATGGAGGACTGACGATGTCGACGGAGCGTGAAGCCGTGGCCCGGATCGTCGAGGTCGGCGCGAAGGAGATGACCGACCGCGAGGCCGTGGCCGAGTGCATCGTCTCGATGACGCCGGAGGCGTGCGCGCAACTCGTCGCGGGCACGCCGAAAGGGAACCCGCTCGAGGCGGCTCGCGTCGCCGGCGTGATGGGCGTCAAGCGGACGCCGGACCTGTTGCCCTTCTGCCATCCGATCGCCGTGACGGGGGCGGAGGTGCTCGTCGAGCCCGATGAGGTGACCGGGACGATCCGCGTCCGCACGACCGTGCGCGCGCACGATCGCACCGGCGTCGAGATGGAGGCGCTCACCGCCGCGGCCGTCGCGGCGCTCAGCCTCTACGACACGGCGAAGGCGTTCGATCGCGCCGCGCGGATCGACGGGTTGCGTCTGCTCGAGAAGCGCGGCGGCAAGAGCGGTCACTTCGTCGCGGAGTAACGCGCGACGACGATCGCTCGTGTTGTGTGTCGATGCAATGACCTTCCGAACAACTTGCGCGAGGTGTTTGTAGCCCCCTAGCCTCGGTGTTAGGTTCCGAAGCCAGCCCAACATGTTGTGCCGGACCGGGGATCCGAACACACGGGGGTTGGTAGGTGGGTTGGATGTTGCTCGTGGCTCTCGTCACCATGTGGGCCGCGTTCCTCTTCCCCTCGTGGAGGGGTTCCCCAGGAACCTGGACGGACAAGAGCATGAAGGACTTCGAGCGGAACATGGACATGCTGGCGGAGACCGAAGCGCAGGGCCGATGGATCGTCACGCCCCGCAAGGGGACGTCGTTCCTGGGCCGGCGCGCGCGTGCGCAGGCTCGCGCGCGCGAACGCCGTCGCCGCGTGCTGATGGTGCTGATCGAGAGCCTCGCGCTCACCGCGCTGATCGGTCTGGTTCCGCCGCTCCGGGCGATGTGGTACGCGACCGCGATCCTGCTCGTGCTGCTCGGCGGGTACGTGTGGGCGCTGCTCACGATGAAGGCGAGGGACGACGCCCAGGACCCCGCTCGACCGCGCGAGACCGCCGCGACCGCACCCGCGCGTCCGACTCCGGCTCGCCAGCGCTACGCGGCCGACGCCGGCGGGCGTACGGCGCGGCGGTCGTTCAACGGCCTGCCGGCGTTCGGCGACGACCTCGTGAACATCGTCGTCAAGCCCGCGGTCGAGGTCGACGCGGCTCGCATCTGACCGCCGTCGCGTGGACCTGGACGGCGTCTCCGAAGAGATCCGACGGCGCTTCGATGCGCGCGTCCAGGCGCGCGAGCGCGCGCTTCCGGCGTCCCGCAAGGCGATCCGCTCGTGCGCGAACGCGATCCGCGCGATCCACCGCGGCGAGTTCGAGCTCGCGCACCGGCTGATGGATGAGGCTCGGGCCGCGATCGACGAGGGCCTGGCCGCCGTCGCCGAACATCCGGACATCCGGTTCGCCGGCTACCTGCAGGACGCGCAGAAGGAGTACGCGGAGGCTCGCCTCACCGAGGTGATCGTGCACGGCGGGAGCACGGTCCCGACGCCCGACGCGCTCGGCGTGGAGGACGCGCCGTTCCTGAACGGGATGGCCGAGGCGATCGGCGAGGCGCGGCGGCGGGTGCTCGACCTCCTGCGCGCCGGGCGCGTCGACGAGGGCGACGCGGTCCTCGGCGGCGATGGAGGATCTGTACGCGGTCCTCGTGACGATGGACTACCCGGACGCGATCACCGGGAACCTGCGCCGCTCGACCGACGTCGCGCGCAGCCTGATCGAGAAGACCCGGGGTGACCTCGCGGTGGCGCGCGTCTCGCAGGAACTCCACGATGCGCTCGACCGCCATGCGCGCGAGGTGCTCGGGAAAGGGGACTGACCGGTGGCCGTACGCAAGGAGACGATCAAGCAGCAGTTCAACGATGCGCTCCCGCCGGTGCTCGAGCCCGGCGAGCAGGTGCTCGGCGGCGCGTACGGCGTCTCGGGACCGAACCCGCTGTGGGCGCAGGGCCTGCTCGGGCTCGCCGGGTTCTTGATCTTCGGGATGCGCTACTACTACGTGGCGCTCACCGACCGCCGCCTGATCTTCCTGAACGCCTCCTTCTGGACCTCGCGTCCGAAGGGGTTCGCGTGGTCCGATCCGCGGGACTCGATCACGATCAGCGACCTGCAGTCGGACAACAAGCTCTGGAACTGGGGGAAGATCTCCAGCCCCACCAAGCAGGACCTCCGCATGAACTTCCACGCGTTCTGGCGCCCCGAGCTCAAGGCGATGGGCGACCTGCTCGCCGACCGGATCGTCGGTGCTCGGTTGGCGCCGGGAGCCGCCGGCGACCCGGCGCCGGCCGCCGGCAACGTGCCATCCACGCCCCCGCCATCGCCCCCGTCGCGATCGACGATGCCGCCGCCTCCGGCGCCGACGGAGGGTTGAGCGGTCCGCGCGGGACCCTCTGTTACCCTGGCGCGGTTCCGGGGGTGTAGCTCAGTCCGGTAGAGCACTGCCTTCGCACGGCAGGGGTCAGGGGTTCGAATCCCCTCACCTCCACACAGAGAATCCGCGCCGGGGTGCTCAGAGACGTAGTGAGCACCACTGTCTGGTCCACCGTCGAGCAAGACCTTGCGGGTCGGCGTTTGCGCTGGTCGAGGACCTCGGAATAGCCTCCCCCGTCCGACATGTCCGAAGGGGGAGGGAGTCATGCGGCATCGATTCGTTGTGTCATCGCTCGTCGTGGTCGGCCTGGTGGGAAGCAGCATCGGGATCGCCTGGGCGACCGGTACTCGTATCGCGGCGGAGGAGAACCTCACCGTGTACTCGGAAACGTTGAAGTTCAAGTCGGTCGACGCGCCCCCGAAGGGTTTCAGCATAGGAGATCAGGACGTCGTGCTCGACCGCCTTTGGTCGGATCCGGACAAGAGCGTTTCGGTCGGCAAGGATCGGGTCGTTTCCGAGTACATCCAGAACAACTTCGTGATGGTCCAGGTCGAGTACACGGTCGAGGGTAGAGGCAAGATCTATGCGGCGGGGACACTCAACTTCACCACCTTCGTGGAGTCGGGCGATGACCTCGCGGTCACGGGAGGTACGGGGGAGTTCGAGAACGTTCACGGCTCCGTCCACTTGAGCCTGTTCGATCCCGAGACGTTCCAGAACGACATCCATCTCCTGCCGTAGGTCGGCGCGGTTCCTCCTCGGCCGCCGTTCGGCCGAAACCGAGACCGAGGGCGCCCGGACCTGGGAGCCCGTTCGCTAGGCTGCACCCATGGCCTTGGCTCGCGACGCCGTGCTGTGGGCGGCGGACAACCGCTGGCTCCGCGAGCACCTCCCCAGGTACCGCTTCGTACGCCGGAGCGTCCGCCGGTTCATGCCGGGCGAGACGCTCGACGACGCGATCGCCGCCGCGAAGCGCCTGCAGGAGCGTGGGCTCCCCACGATGTTCACCGCGCTCGGCGAGAACGTGACCGAGCTCGCGGACGCCCGGCGGGTCGTGGAGCACTACCGCGAGGCCTACGAACGGGTCGCCGAGGCCGGTCTGGACACCGAGTTCTCGGTGAAGCCGAGCCACCTGGGGTTGGACCAGGATCCCGAGACCGCGTTCGCGAACCTCGAGGAACTCTCGACCACGGCGGCGGAGCACGACAACTGGCTGTGGCTCGACATGGAATCGGCCGTCTACGTCGACGGGACGCTCGACCTGTACCGCAAGCTCCGGGCCGGGCATCCGAACGTCGGCGTCTGCCTCCAGGCCTATCTCAAGCGCACCGCGGGCGACGTCGACTCGCTGATGCCGCTCGACCCGACGATCCGGCTGGTCAAGGGCGCGTACCGCGAGCCGCGCGAGCTCGTGTTCGGCTCGCGCGAGGTGATCGACGAGGCGTACCGGCGGCTCGCGCTGCTGATCGTCGCGAGGAAGGGACCGGTGGGGCGGCTCGCGCTCGGGACCCACGACGTCGGCCTGATCCGCCAGATCGAGACCGACCTCGGCGGGCACGACGGGTTCGAGGTGCACATGCTGTTCGGGATCCGTCAGGCCGATCTGCTGCGGATGGCGGCCGAGGGCTATCGCGCGCGCTCGCTGATCTCGTACGGGACGCCACTGGTACCCCTGGTTCATGCGCCGGATCGCCGAGAAGCCCGTCGAGAACACGCTGCTCGCGCTCCGGAACCTCGTCGCCCGCGGCTGACGGCCCTCAGCCGAGGATCCGCGCCTCGCCGAACCCGGCGTCCAGCGCGCCGGCCCGCTCGAACCGTCGTGGGTGGAACTGCTCGAGACCGGGATCCGCGTCGGCGCCGGTGATCAGGTCGGCGATGTGCGCGCCCAGCGCGGGCGCGAGCTTGAAGCCGTGGCCGCTCGTCCCGGCGTCGACGAACACGCCGGGCGCGATCTCGCCGATCACGGGCTGCCAGTCCGGGCTCACGTCGTACAGGCTCGCCCACCCGCCGCGCGACGTCGCGTGCCGCAGCGCCGGCGCTCGTCGGATCACCGCCGACCCGAGCCGCTCGGTCTCGTCGGCGCCCACGCGCTCGTCGAACGCATCGGGGTCGGCGTTCGGCTCGGGGTGGAGCGGGCCCATGAGGAACAGCTCGTCGCCCTCGGGACGGAAGTAGTAGCCGTTCGGCAGGTCGCCGTGGGCGGGGACGCGGGCGTCGTCGCTCCACGCGAACGTCGCGACGATGTGGCGCTCGACCGTGAGCGGGAGATCGACGCCGACCATCGCGGCGAGCGGTCGCGCTCCACGGTCCCGCGGCGATCAGGACGCGTTCGGCCGCCACCGAGGCGTCGTCGGTCGAGACCGTCCAGCCCGAGCCGTCGCGCTCGATCGCGGTGACGCCGTGGCCCAGACGGATCTCGGCGCCGAGCTCGCGGGCGCGTTCGAGCAGTCCCTGCGTGGTCAGCACCGGGTCGGCGTACCCGGCGTCGTGCTCGAACGCGGCGATCGCGATCCCGTCCAGGTCGAACGCCGGCCACTCGGCCACGACCTGTTGCGGTTCGAGCAGGTCGGTCGGGATGCCCTGCTCGGTCAGCCGCGGCACCACCTCGCGCACCGTCGCCTCGTCCTCGGGCGGATGCAGCACCAGCAGCCCGGTCTCGCGGAACCCCGAGTCACGGCCGGTGTGCTGCTCGAAGTCGCGGAACATCGCGATCGAGTCGCGCGCCACGCCGGCCAGGAACGCGTTCGTGTAGTACGCGCGGACGATCGCGCTCGACCGGCCGGTCGGTCCGCCGGCGGGCGACGTCCGTTCGATCACGACGGTGGGGACGCCGCGGCTCGCGAGGTGGAACGCGACGCTCGCGCCGTGCACGCCCGCCCCGATCACCGCGACGTCGTAGGTGGGGTTCAGGTCCGCTAGCCCCGCGGGTCGGTCTCGGTCACGACGTCGGCCGGGGTGCCCGCGCGCTTGGCCACGACCGCGAAGCGGTCGTTCTCGGACACGATCCGCTCGATGTCGCCGATGAAGTGCTCGGGGACGATCGCGAACTGCCGGGCGTCGCTCCGGACCTCCTGGTACTCGGCCATCGTGATCTCGATGATGCGGTCGCACGACTTCAGGGCGCATTCGCAGGCGATGCTCATCCGGCGACCGGGCGGATCGCCCTGGTGGGCCTGCTCGATCTCCTCGTTGATCTCCCTGGACGCGGCCTCGTTCAGGGCCATCCGCTCCTCGCGCGAGCTCATGGCGGGATTATCCCCCCGACGGAGCGAGGCAACGCGGTCGACGGTCCGCGCGAGACCGGGCCGGCGCCCACCTGCGTAGACTCCGGGGTTCGGAAGCGTCCCCGACCCGGAAGGAGCGTTCGCATGGCGAAGGACTCGGATGTCCCCGTCGACCTGTACATCGCCGCGTACGACGATGCCGACGCCGCGCAGGAGGACTTCGACGCGCTGAAGGAGCTGGTCAAGGACGGCGTGATCTTCATGGACGTGGCCGTGCTCGTCAGCCGCGACGCCGAGGGCAAGCTCACGGTGAAGGAGAACGCCCACGAGGTCGCGAAGGGCGGCATGGTGGGCGCGCTCGGCGGGCTCGTGCTCGGGCTGATCTTCCCGGCGGGGGTCATCGCGGCCACGGTCGCCGGCGCCGCCGCGGGTGCGGGGATCGGCGGTCTCATGTCCCACCACCGCGAGCACGAGATCAAGAAGGAGATCGAGGACGTCCTGCCTCCGAACTCCTCCGGCATCATCGCGATCTTCGACGAGGTCTGGGTGGAGCAGGTGGAGAAGGCGCTCGCCAAGGCCGAGAAGGTCGACAAGGAGAAGATCGACAAGGAGAGCGTCGAGAAGGCCAAGGAGGCCGCGAGCAAGGCGAGCTAGGGCTGAGGGAGGTGGCCGAGCGCGTGCTGAGCGTCATCGGAGCCGGCTGCCGGGATCCCGCCCGACCCGACGAACGCGACGTCGTGGAGCTTCGCGGTGAGCGCCGTCCTCATGCTCGGGTACGCGGTGGCGATCGCGATCGCCGTGGTGCTGGTCGTCTGGCTCGACCGCAGGCTCAGCTCGCGCAGGCTCTTCCGGGAGATCTACCGCGAGCTCGGGATCGGCGGGCGACCGCCCCGATAGGACGGGATCCAGGGAAGGCGCGCGATGGTCTGGTCGGTGAAGGAGCTCCTCGCTCGGCGGCGATCGAAGGCCGCCGTTCGTCGGAAGGCCGAACTCCACAGGGCCGCACGGGAGATCTCACTCCGTGAGACCGACGGGGGCAGCATCTGGAAGTCGGGGAAGGGCGGTGGTCACCACGACCGCATCTGAGACGACGGCCGCGCCCGTTCAGACCGAGTGCCGGAGCGGCTTGGTCAGACCCACGAGCGCTCGCCTCGCCAGGGAGCGCTCTTCCCAACGGCTCGGATCGATCTCCTCGCTCCGCTCGAGGTCCTCGTCGAACTGATCGTCGAGGAGTCGAACCAGTGGACGGTCCAGGGCGACCAGGTTGATCTCCTCGTCGAGCTCGGTGGAGCGAGCGTTGAAGATTGGCCGACCCGACGTTCGCCACCGAGCCATCCACGGTCATGATCTTCGCGTGCAGCATGGACGGCTGGAAGTGCCAGATCCGGATCCCGTGCTCGAGGAGCTGCTCGTAGACGGCTTGACCCGCCAGCTGCACGAAGCGCTTGTCCCCGTGCGGCCCGGGAAGCAGGATCTCGACGCTCACGCCTCGGTCGCTCGCGGCGCAGAGGCGGTCGGTGAGCTCTTCATCGGGCACGAAGTACGCCGTCGTGATCCGTATCCGCTCCTCGGCGAGCTGCAGCAGGGCAGCAGCAGGGTCGACATGTCGCTCGCGCCGACCTCCGATGCCCCGCGGACGCATTGGATGACCGCTGCCGCCGGGCTGGGCTGTTCGGGGAACCGGTCGACCGTCCGGTCGAAGAGCTCGGGATCGGTCTCGATCCAGTTGTCGAGGAACGCAGCCCGGAGGCCATCCACCGCCGGGCCGCGCACGCGGAAGTGCGTGTCGCGCCATTCCTGCTCGTTCCGAGCGTCGCCGTTCCATTCGTCGGCGATACCCACGCCGCCGGTGAATCCGATCGCCTCGTCGACGACCATCACCTTGCGATGGGTCCGATGGTTCGCCTTCGTCAGGGCGCAACCGGTGCAGCGGACGGAACCACCGGACGCGCACGCCGGCGTCCTCCATCATGTGGATCAGACTCGTGCTCGATCGGATGTGCGCCCCACGCATCGAGGAGGACCCGAACCCGAACACCCGCGACGCGCCCGCTCGGAGAGCGCCTCGGCGAACGCCGTCCCGATCTCGCCACGCCAGTAGACGAACGTGAGGAGGTCGATCGTGTGCTCCGCTCCGGCGATGCTCTCCAGCATCGCCGGGAAGATCTGGTTGCCGTTGCGGAGGACCTCGACGAGGTTCCCTTCGGTCGCCGGGCACCCCGAGGATGCCTTCGAGCGTCCGTCGGATCCGGCGACCCGATCCGTCGAGCGCCCGAGTCGGGCTCGGCTCACATCGAGCGCCGTGCTCACGACGCGGCTCTGACGGCGCAGCCGGCTTCGACGCGCCCGTCGGAGCCGCGATGCGATCGGAGGGGTTCCGTCGACCTCGGTCGGCCGCCGAGGCGCAGGGAGCCCCCGCTCGTACGGCTTCGAGCTGCGCCGCGATCGCGACCCCGTACAGGAGCGCGATCGAGGTCAGCAGGGTCCAGAGCAAGAGCGCCACGAACCCGGCCAGCGGTCCGTACGTCTGCCCGAACGTCGAGCTGAGCAGGAAGAAGCCGTTCAACGCCATCGTGACGACGAGCACCAGGATCGACCGACAGGAGCGCGCCGAGCGCGAGCCAGGACCATTCGGGCTGGCGGCGGCGTGGGCTCCATCGGAAGATGCACGCGGTCGCCCCGATCAGCAGGGCGAACGCCAGCGGCCAGCGCGACGACGTTCCAGACATCCCTCGCGGCGGGGTCGTTGAACAGCGAGCTCGGCCGCGCGTCCGAGCGTCATCGCGATGAACGCGATCGACCGCGAGCAGACCTGCGCTGATCGTGAGCACGAACGCGCGTCCGTACTTGCTGCAAGGTCGGACGGTCTTGCTCGACGCCGTACGAGGCGATTCATCGCGCGCTCGATCTGACCCAGCAGCGTGGTCCCCGTGACGATGGCGCCGATCAGCCCGAGCGTCAGGGCCAGCGAACGGTTCTGAGCCCCGGCCTCGATGCGCCTGTTTGACCGCGTCCGTCAGGACGGCGCCCGCCGGGCCCGGGAAGACCTCCTGGAGCATCCCGACGATCGCATCGCTCACCCTCCCCGAGCCCAGCGCGCTCGCGAGTCCCACGAGGGCGATGACTCCCTGCACCATGATCAACGAGGTCACGAACGCCATCGAACGCGCATGGCTGAACCCGTCCGAGGCGCGCAGTCGATCGAACGCGTCCCGGAGGAGGCGTGCCCGTCCGGTCTTCGCCAGGGTCTCCTTGGCGTCGGACCCGGTGAGTCCGAAGGTCTCGGGGACGGGGTTCGCGGAGCTCATCGTGGTTCCCGCCTCGGGAACGGCGATCGATGATCGCCTCAGGCTTCACCTTGATCTTCAGCTTCTTCGTCGGCTTCCGGTCGCCCCCGTCGAGCTCGTACGGGAGGGGATCGTTCAGGCGAACTTCGAAGGAGCGGCCGGTGGTGGTCTGGACGAACGGCGATCGCTCCACGTCACCGAGGACCGAGCGGCCCAGCGTCCTGGTCCACTCCCACCAGCCATCCGCCGTCACGACGCCGATATCGAGCCGGCCGTCGTCGGGTGCGGCCTCGGGGAACACCGAGAGGCCACCGAGCACGTCGCCGACGTTGCCGACGAGGACGCAGCTGGCCTTGTCCCGGAACCATGCCTTCCCGTCGACCTCGATCGTCATCTTCGCGGCGTCCATCCGCGCGTTCTTCGCGCCGGTCCACACGTAGGCGAGACGTCCCACCTTGTCCTTCAGCCCCGCGTCCGCGTCCCGGATCATCATCGCGTCGAGGCCCGACGCCGGCCATGACGGCGAAGCGCTCGCCGTTCACCTTGCCGACGTCGAGCACGCGGCGGCCGCCATGGAGACCGATCCGCACGCAGGCCTCCAGATCCTTGGGGAGCCCCAGGTTGGTGGCGAACAGGTTGGCGGTGCCCGCCGGCAGGATCGCGAGCGTGACGGGGCGACCGCCGACCGCATCGATCGCGCGCTGCACCGTTCCATCGCCGCCCCACACGAAGAGCAGGTCGGTACCCGCGTCGAGCAGCTCCTTCACTCCGTCGGGCACGTACTTGCTCTTCGGGCACCTCCCGCCAGAGGGGGTCGCTGATCCCGTACGTGGCCAGGGTCTTGCGGAGCTCGGGCAGCCCGCCGCCGAGCTCCTTGGCGGCGTGGGCGATCACGGCGACCGACGGTCATGACGCGACCTCGACGTCGGATGCTCCGGTCGGAACCCTGACGGTGAGGGGATCGGGCTGGCTGGGGTCGCGCTCACTGGTCGCGTCCTCTCGCTCGGCCACCACGAGGCCGGTGCGGGTCGCGAGGAGCGCGAACGCGAGACACCCCGCCGCGCCGATCACGCTCGCGATCACGTCGGTCGGGTGATGCATCCCGCGGTACAACCGCGAGAGGGCGACGGCGATCGGGACGCCGATGGCCACGCACCACACGACCACCCGGACGAGGATGTTGCGGACCAGCGACGTCACGATGAGCGCGAGACCCACGTACAGGACGATCGAGGCGGCCGTGTGTCCGGACGGGAAGCTCGAGGTGGGGGGCACCGCGTCGAGCTGACGGACCGCGGGACGCTGACGTTCGACCAGGAACGCGGTCGTCACGAAGGTCGTCACCTCGATGAGCAGCGCGCCGACCAGGAAGGCGATCCGAGCCCAGAGGCGCGCGATCGCGAGGATCACGACCGCGACGGCCGCGATGCCGATCACCGTGAACGTATCGCCGAGCCGGGACCCCCAGACGGTCAGGTCGTCGAGCGTCGGGGTCCTCTGCTGCACGAACCAGCGATTGACCGAGTCGTCCCACCGCCCGACCGCCCCGTCGAGAAGCACGTTGACCAGGAGAAGGCCCAGACCCACGAGGAGGAGCGTCATGACGACGTAGCCGGCCACCCCGACCGTCGCTCCCGCGACGAACGGACGCCGGAACGGCCGGGCGAGGCGTTCGGGGAGCCCGGGTCTCGGCTCGAAGAGTTCGGTCCCTTCCATCGACTGGTGTTTCCCACCGAACGCTACCGGGGAAACCCCGCGAGCCGAACATCTCGGATGAAAGGGCATCGCGGTGGTCCTGTTCCTCGTGCTGGTGGTGAGCGCGTCCGCCGGTCTGGGCGCGTTCCTGGCGATCCGACGTTGGCCGCACGCCGACCCCGCGCTCAGCGCCACCGAGGCGCTCGGGAACGACCTCCGCAGCGATCGTGGGTCTCGGAGGTTCTTGCGCTCCCGGATGGATCCGTCGACGGCCACGGGTCTGGCGCTCACCGTGGCGCTGGCCGCCCTCGTCGTCACCGGCGTGATCGTGGGCATCCTCGCCTGGATGGTCCGGCGCAACGTCGGGCTCGTCGACCTCGACCATGCCCTCGAGGGCTGGGCGGACGAGCACGCGACGTCGTTCTCCGACGCCGTGCTCGGCGCCGTCACGCACCTCGGCGATACGGCCACGATCCTCGGAGTCGGGATCGCGATCTCCGTCTACGGCTTCTGGCGCTGGCGGAAGCCGTCGATCCCCCTGTTCGTGACGACGGTCGTCCTCGGCCAGGTGCTGATCTCGAACACCATCAAGGTCGCCATCGACCGAGCCAGGCCGGAGCTCCGTCCACGCGCGACCTTCACGGGGGCGTCCTTCCCGAGCGGGCATACGACCGCCGCGGGGGCGACCTACCTGGCGGTGGCCCTGGTGCTGGCGATCGGGAGCTCTCCACGAGCCCGGGCGGCGCTCGGCGGGGCTGCGGTCTCGATCGCGGTGGCCGTCGGCTGCACGCGCGTATTGCTCGGCGTCCATTGGTTCTCCGACGTGCTCGCCGGGCTCGCGATCAGCTGGTCCTGGTTCGGCATCTGTGCGGTCGCGTTCGGAGGTCGCCTGCTCCGGTTCGGCGCACCCGGGGAGGTGGCCGTGACACCTTCCAACGATGAGCTGTCGCTCCGGCGGACCGTGATACGGGAGCGCCAGCCGCGCGGCAGCCCCTAGAGCGATGCACGGTTGCGATCGACCCCGATTGGGTAGCCCTTTGGTAACGACACGTGGAGGTGTGACCGATGGGATTCCTCTTGACCCTTGCTGCGTTCGCGGGCGGATACGCGACCGGGGCGAAGATGGGCGACCGACCGATGGTCCTCGCCAGGAACGCGATGAACGATGTTCGCGCACGCGCGACCTCGGCGGCGGACTCCGCGCGGAGCATCGCGTCGGACGCGGCGGTGCCCCTCGTCGACGTACGGCCGGTCCGAGACGTGATGTCAACGCCGGTCGAGTCGGTGAGCCTGGACGCGCCCCTGCGCGAGGCGGCGAAGCAGATGCAACGCAGGAGGATCGGAGACGTCTTCGTCGTCGATGACGCAGGTCAGCTGCGGGGCATCGTGACCGATCGAGACCTCGCGGTCCGAGCGATCGCAGAGGATCGAAGCCTGGACACGCCCGTCGAGGAGGTCATGTCGCCGATCGCGGCGGCCGTATCCCCGACGGCAACGGTGTCTGCTGCACTCGACTTGATGCGGCAGCATGAGGTACGCAGGTTGCCCGTGGTTGAGGGAGGCCGACCTCACGGGGTCGTCAGCCTGGGCGACGTCTCGCGTTCGGGCGGAGCCGGAGAGGTTCTCGCAGACATCAGCACGGCACCTGCGAACAACTGACCGCCCTGCGCGTTGATCCTTACGTGTTTCTCCGCTGTAGGGAGAGGGTAGTACCGAAGTCTCGGCAAGAAGGAAGACGCCCGCCTCGCCCCTCGCAGGTGGGCGTCTTCCGTTTCCTGAACTAGCGGGTACGCGCTGAACTCCTAGAGGCGCCACGGTTTCGGCTCAGCGCGCATCGGGCAAACACCCTGCATGGAACACCGGCTGCCGTATGACGTGACATCGATCAGCTCGGCGCGCCGCCTCGTAGGCGACTTCGCGGAGACTCGGCTCTCGGATACGAGGCTCGATGAGCTGGTCCTCATGGCCAGCGAGGTGGTCGCGAACGCGGTGACGCACGGGTCACCCGAGCCCGATGGAGCCATCGGCCTCCGCCTTGAGGAGGACCAGGAAGCCGTTCGCGTCGTGGTGACGGACGGTGGCGTGGGTTTCGCGTTGGATGCTGGCAGCCTCGAGGATGCGAACAGGGATGAGCACTTCGGTCTGCTCCTCGTCGACCGGTTTGCCGACCGGTGGGGGCTCTCTTTGGACGGCAAGACCGCCATCTGGGTGGAGGTTGAGACTCCCGCCCCGGTGTGACACGCCGTGACGCTGCGCAACCGACGGCGCTAGTTGCCGCCGAGCAGCCTCCCGAATCCTCCGATGATCCCTGCCACGACGGTCAACGTCAGATAACCGAGTGCGCACGTCCACAGGAACACCGCGATGAAGGCAACGCCGAGTCCAACCCGACCGAGGACGGGTTCCAACTTCGTCGTGGGCACACGGGCGCGGTCGACCTGCGCGGCAGACCGGCCCTCGGACCCGCGCGCCGGAGATGCTGTCGCCATCGTCGGCGTGCCCGGCGTCCCGGTCTCTCCCATCGTCAGCTCCTCGCCGTCAGCTCCCACTGCTGACGGACGAGTACCCATGATCCGCAGCGGAAAACGGCTCGCTGCACACGACCCCGGATCCTTCCCTCTAGACGCCGCGGAGCTCGGCGTACCGGAAGCCGAACCTGGGGATCACGTTCGTGTCGCTCCCGTCGTCGTTCGGCGGGGCTGAGTCTTCCTCAGAGGATCCGCTCGATGCTCGCGTAGCCCATATCCCGAAGCGGTCGAGATGTGAACAGACGCATGACCTTGTCGAGTGGCGAGAGCGGGACCGGTCGGTGGAGCCGTTCGGACTCCTCACCGAGGAACCGGATCTCCTTGATACGCCAGCCGTGTTCGGTGAAGAACGCCCCAGCTGTGTGGATCGAAACGGACAGAGACGTTCGGATGAGGCTGGTGCTTCTGATAGTCCGCAAGTAGCCGCGGCGAGAAGTAGTCGATCACCCACCACTCGCAACCGGGCTGGGAACGAAGATCGTCGGCTAGGCCACCGGCCTCGTCCACGCTGAGGTCTCCGAGGACCCCCTCCGTGAGGACCATCGCTCGCTTGGAGGTCGTCCAGATCCGGTCGAAGAGCTCCTGGCGTGCGTCGCGGTCGGCCAGGTCCAGACCGACCCGTTCGATCGAACACGCCGGTACCTCGGTACTCAGGTGCGCGGTCTTGCCTTCCATGAGGATCGGATGGTCAACCTCGACCCAGTGAAGGGACGAGGGGAGACCCATCCGATACGGACGGGTGTCGAGACCGGCACCGAGATTGATGACCGTGTCGATCCCCGACGAGATCGCCGAGCGGACGAACGCGTCGATCAGGACCGTGCGGATGGCCACGACCCATGCCCCCTCCGGCCGCGTCCTCGCGATGCGGACGCCGCGCTCGCCCGCCAGGCCAGCGGCGAGCGGATCGTGGAACAACGCATCCGAACGGCTCGATTCCATGGCCCGCCATCCGGCAGTCAGCAGGGCCGATTCAGATGTGTGCTGGATCTCGTCGTCGCCCACATCGGATGCCTATCAGAGCCAACCCCGCCGTGCCAGGCTTCTGACCCTAAGGTCGCTCACAGGGCTCTACCGGGTGTGCGATCAACCAGCGGGGCAGGGTGGGCTTGTCCATCCCGAGTGTTGGGATCAGGAGGGCGGGAACAATCCTTGGTCTTCGATCGCCACCACGATGGGCTCAAACAGCAACCCTGGCACCGCATTGATCAGAGCGGCCGGAGGATAGCCGGAGTCTGCGGCCTGAACGAGCACATAGCTTGGCTCGCCAGTCGGGTCTGTCAGGTTCCACTGCGAAGCCTCTTGATCCCAAGCGAGGTGCCACCATCCGGCAAGAGCGATGTGCTCCCCGCTTGCGGATGACATGAATCCCTCTATGCAGCCGGCGTGGCCTTCTCCGCAGGGCCGAGCGCGATCTTCCTTCTTGGGATCGTCCACGTGGGGACCTTACTTCGTGCCTCCGAGCTCTGCCCATCTGAAACAGTCTGCTACGTGGTCGTTCACGAGACCGCAGGCTTGCATGAAGGCGTAGCACACGGTCGGACCGACGAAACGGAACCCCTTCGCCTTCAGGGCCTTGCTCATAGCCTTGGACTCGGCGGTCTCGGCCGGGATGTCGCCGAGGCCCTTGAAGCGTCCGACGATCGGCTCTCCATCCACGAAGGACCACAGGAAGGCGTCGAGCGAGCCGTGCTCGCGTTGCATCTCCAGGACGCGGGCGGCGTTGTTGACGGTGGACTCGACCTTCAAGCGGTTCCGAACGATCCCGGGGTCCTGCAGCAGGCGTTCGACCTTCGTGGGGGTGAAGCGCGCCACCTTCTTCGGCTCGAACCCTCCGAACGCGCGCCGGTAGCCCTCGCGCTTGTTGAGGATCGTCGACCACGAGAGCCCCGCCTGGGCGCCCTCGAGTGTCAGCATCTCGAACAGCCGCGTCTCGTCGTGGACCGGCACGCCCCACTCCTCGTCGTGGTACGCGAGGTAGAGCGGCTGGTCGGCCGGGGCCCACGCGCAGCGCTTCGGCATCGTTCGAACGCTAGCATCGGCCCCCGACATGGAACCGTGGTGGACCCGACCCGGGCTCGAGGCTCGCGACGGCCGGCTGCTCGTGGCCGGCCGCGACGCCGAGACGGTCGCGCGGGAGCACGGCACGCCCACGATCGCCTACGACCTCCCGCGGATCGAGGAGCAGGTGCGGGGCCTCGTCGAGGCCTTCGAACGGGCCGGCGCGCCGCTCCGGCTGCGGCTCGCGCTCAAGGCCCAGCGGGATCCCGAGGTGCTCGCGTTCGTGCGGGGACTGGGGTCCGTCGGGATCGATGCGTGCTCGCCGGGCGAGGTTCGGCACGCACTCGCGAACGGCTGGTCGGTGGACGAGATCAGCTTCACCGGGACGAACCTGTCGGCGTCCGACGTCGACGCGCTGGTCGAGACCGGCGTCCACGTGAACCTCGACCTGCGCTCGCAGCTCGAGCGGTGGGGTCGCCGCGCGCCGGGCACGACGGTGGGGATCCGCGTGAACCCGCGCGCCGGCGCCTCGTGGAGCGGCATGGCCGCGGCAGAAGGGGAGTCGCTCTACGCGAAGGCGACGGCGACCAAGTTCGGCATCCTGCCCGAGCAGCTCGACGACGCGCTCGCCCTCGCCGCCGAACACGGGCTGGCGATCGGCACCGTGCACGCCCACGTCGGCGACGGGTTCCTCACCGACGGGCTCGCGCGGTTCGCGGTCGCGATCGAGCGCGTCGCCGAGATGACCCGGCGCGTGCTCGACGCCGGCCACGAGGTGCGCGAGGTCAACACGGGCGGCGGTCTCGGCGTCCCGCAACGGCCCGAGGACGAGCCGCTCGACGTCGACGCCTACGCGAACGTGCTCGCGAAGCATCTCGACCCGCTGGGTGTGACGATCGCCTGCGAGCCCGGGGACTACCTCGTGAAGGACTCGGGGGTCCTGCTCGCCGAGGTCGTCACGCTCGATGAACGCGACGGTGTCATGTTCGCGGGTCTGGACGCCGGGTTCAACGTCGCGCCCGAGCCCTTCATCTACGGAGCGCTCGTCCCCATCGTCCTGCCCCGTGCCGCCGACGCCGAACCGTCACGCACGTACACGGTCGCCGGCAACATCAACGAGGGCGACGACCTGTGGGGTGAGGAGGTCCCGCTCCCCGAGCTCGCCGAGGGCGACATCCTCGCACTGCTGCTCGTCGGCGCGTACGGGCGTTCGATGCACATCGACCACTGCCTGCGCCCGCCGGCCGCCACGGTCGCGTTCGCCGACCGGGTCTGAGCGCGGTCAGGCCGTGCGGACGCGGAGCCGGACGAGGTGGCCGTGGCCTTTCGGGAACGACGACTGTCTCGGTGTGAGCGCGAGCGTCACGTCGAAGATGTCCACCTCGTCCTCGCGGGTCTCGACCACGACCGTGGTGGGCTCGGCGATCGTCGAGACCAGCGCATAGACCTGCTCGTGCGCGTCCTCGCGCGACACTCCGTTCGCCGGTTCGAGATCCACCACGAAGAGGGTGTCCTCCTCGGCTGGCCGAACGCAGCACGAACGGCGACCCTTCGCGCGCGCACCAGTGCTCGAGGTGCGGGAGCAGGTGCGCCTCGGGCTGCTCGGTGTTCCAGTCGGGACGAGCCATCTCCTCGAGGAGCGTTCGGATCGGCGGCGCGAAGGCCTCGCCGTCCGAGACGCCGGCGCCCGTTCGATCGCCGTCCCAGCGTTCGTTCACCGCGTGCGCGGGAAGCCCAGGTCCACCGTGCTCTTCGCCGGGTCGGGCCAGCGCTGCGTGACGACCTTGCCGCGCGTGTAGAACCGGATCCCCTCGGGCCCGTACATGTGCGCGTCGCCGAACAGCGAGTTCTTCCACCCGCCGAACGAGTAGTACGCGACCGGCACCGGGATCGGCACGTTGATGCCGACCATCCCCGCCTCGACCTCGAACGTGAACTGGCGTGCCGCCCCGCCGTCGCGCGTGAACAGCGCGACGCCGTTGCCGTACGGGTTCCGGTTCACGAGGTCGACGGCCTGGTCGTAGGTCTCGACCCGGGTCACCGAGAGCACCGGCCCGAAGATCTCGTCCTTGTACGCGTCCATCTCGGGCGTCACGTTGTCCATCAGCGACGGCGCGAGGAAGAACCCCGGGCTGTCCTTGTAGAGCTGGTGCTCGCGTCCGTCCGCGACGATCCGCGCGCCCTGCGCCGAACCGCTGTCCAGGTACGAGGCGACCTTGTCCCGGTGCTCGCGCGTGATCAGCGGGCCCATCTCGGACTCGGGGTCCAGGCCCGGGCCGACCTTGATCTTGGGCAGGCGGTCGGCGATCGCCTCGATCACGGTGTCGGCCACCTTGCCGACGCCGGTCAGGACCGAGATCGCCATGCACCGCTCGCCGGCCGAGCCGTAGCCGGCCGAGACCGCGGCGTCGGCCACCATGTCGACGTCGGCGTCGGGCAGGACGATCATGTGGTTCTTCGCGCCGCCGAGCGCCTGCACGCGCTTCCCGTTGGCCGTGCCGTTCGTGTAGATGTAGCGCGCGATCGGGGTCGAACCAACGAAGCTCACCGCCCGGATGTCCGGGTGCTCCAAGATCCCGTCCACCGCCACCTTGTCGCCCTGGACGACGTTGAACACGCCGTCAGGCAGGCCTGCATCCGCGAACAGCTCCGCGAGCACGAGCGCCGCGCCCGGGTCCTTCTCGGAGGGCTTGAGGATGAAGGTATTGCCGCACGCCATCGCGTTCGCGCACATCCAGATCGGGACCATCGCGGGGAAGTTGAACGGCGTGATGCCCGCGACCACCCCCAGCGGCTGACGGATCTCGAACACGTCGACGCCGGTGGACACCTGCTCGGAGAACCCGCCCTTCAGCAGGTGCGGGATCGCCGTCGCGTACTCGACGTTCTCGAGCCCCCGCTGCACCTCGCCCATCGCGTCCGAGAGCACCTTGCCGTGCTGCGACGTGAGCACCGTCGCGACGTCGGTCTTGCGGGTCTCGAGCAGCTCGCGGATCCGGAACATGATCTCGGCGCGCTTGGACAGCGACGTCGCGCGCCAGGCCGGGAGCGCCTCCCTGGCGGCCTCGACCGCCTGGTTCAGCTCGGCGGCGTCGGCGAAGTCCACCTCGTGCGTCTGCTCGCCGGTGGCCGGGTCGTAGACGGGGCCTCGCCGTCCGGACTCGCCGGGCACGTGCTTGCCGCCGATGTAGTGGCCGATGCGCTCCATGTGGGCTCCTTCCGGGACGAACGTGACCAACGCTGGATCGATGGTACCCCTTCGAAGATCTCCGCCGTCCGGCTAGCATCGGGCCGTGAGCGACGCACATCTCGCGACGCCGTCGGGCAAGCCTCGCGCTCGAGCGCTGGGGATCCCGTTCGCCGGTGAGCCGGGACCCTGGAACGCGATCACCGACGTCCCCGGCGTGGAGGTGGGCCTCGCGACGCTGATCTCGGGGGAGAGCGTTCGCACCGGCGTCACGGCGATCCACCCTCGCGGGCGCGCCGAGCCCGGCGACCCCTACGCGGCGGGGTTCCACTCGCAGAACGGCAACGGCGAGATGACCGGCGTCTCCTGGATCGAGGAGTCGGGGACGGCCGCCGGCCCCATCGCGATCACGAACACCCACGCCGTCGGGATCGCGCATGCCGGGGTCGTCGCCTGGACCGTGAAGCACCACCCGAACGTCGCCGATGCCTGGCTCCTCCCCGTGGCGGCCGAGACGTGGGACGGGTACCTGAACGACATCAACGGCGGCCATGTCACGGTCGAGGTGGCGGTGCAGGCGCTCGAGTCCGCGAGCACCGGGCCGGTGGAGGAGGGCTCGGTCGGTGGTGGCACCGGGATGAACTGCTACGCGTACAAGGGCGGTTCGGGGACGGCGTCGCGGACGCTCGCTTACGGCGACGAGCGACACGTCGTCGGGGTGTTCGTGCAGACGAACTTCGGCGTGCGTCGCGAGCTCACGATCGCGGGGGTGCCGATGGGCGAGGCGCTCGCGGACGACGATCCGATCGCCGAGCACTTCTCGGCGCCTCCGGGCGCCGGCTCCGTCATCGCGGTGGTCGCGACCGATGCGCCGTTGCTGCCGGACCAGTGCGACGCCCTCGCCCGCCGGGTGACGCTCGGCTTGGCACGGACGGGAACCGCGGGCTCCCACTTCTCGGGGGACCTGTTCATCGCGCTGTCGGTCGGGAACCCGTGGGCGTTCAGCCGAGGAGCCGACACGCTGTTCGGGCAGGGATACGGCTCGTACGACGACGTGCGGTTCGTGCCGTGGGGACACCTCGATCCGTACTTCGAGGCGGTCGTCCAGGCGACCGAGGAGGCCGTGCTGAACTCGCTCGTCGCGAACGAGGAGATGATCGGCTTCCGCGGGCATCGTTCGCCCGCCCTACCGCGCGAGCGCGTGGTCGAGCTCCTGGGCGACCGGGGCACGCGGGCCGGACCGGACTAGACTGCCGGTCTCGACTTCGAGGGGGATCGGATGAGCGAGCTGACCGCCGACGAGATCGTCGACCTGTGTCTGAGGCACACCCTCTACGACTGGCAACAGCAGGGATCGACGCGCCCGATCGCCGTTGCTTCCGCCCGGGGTTGCGAGTTCTTCACCGTCGACGGCAAGCGCTACCTCGACTTCAACAGCCAGCTGATGGGCGTGAACATCGGGCACGCCGATCCGCGGGTCGCGGACGCGATCGCCGAGCAGGCTCGCGTCCTGCCGTACATCAGCCCGTTCATGGCGACCGAGGTCAGGGCCGAGCTCGGGCGCAAGCTCGCCGAGCTCATGCCGGGCGACCTCGACAAGGTCTTCTTCACGCTCGGCGGTGCCGAGGCCAACGAGAACGCGATCCGGATCGCGAAGTCGATGACCGGCCGGCAGAAGATCCTCGCCCGGTACCGGTCCTACCACGGCGCCACGTACGCGACGATCACGCTCACCGGCGACCCGCGACGGTGGGCGAACGAACCCGGGATGCCCGGGGTCGTCCACGTGCTCGACCCGTACCACGGGACCCAGCGCGGGACCGACGACGCGCGGACCGCGCTCGCGTACCTCGAGGAGACGATCATGCTCGAGGGCCCCGAGACGATCGCCGCGTTCATCCTAGAGCCCGTTACGGGCACGAACGGGATCCTGATCCCGCCCGACGGCTACCTGCAGGGCGTCCGCGAGCTCTGCGACCGGCACGGGATCCTCCTGATCGCCGACGAGGTGATGTCGGGGTTCGGGCGCACCGGCGAGTGGTTCGCGGTCAACCACTGGGGCGTCGTGCCGGACATCATCACGATGGCCAAGGGCCTGACCTCCTCGGCGGTGCCGCTCGGCGCGGTCGGCCTCTCGCCGAAGATCTATCGCTACTTCGACGAGCACGTCTTCTACGGCGGCCTCACCTACAACTCGCACCCGCTCGGGCTCGCCGCGGCGCTCGCGACGATCCGCGTGTACGAGGAGGACGGCCTGATCGAGCACAGCGCGAAGATGGGCGAGGTTATGGCGCGCCACCACCAGGAGCTGGCCGACAAGCATCCCTCGGTCGGGCTGGTCCGCAACATCGGGCTGTTCGGGATCGTCGAGCTCGTGCGCAACCGCGAGACGATGGAGCCGATGGCGCCCTTCAACGGCGCGAGCGACGAGATGAAGGCGGTCGGCAAACACCTGGACGAGCGCGGCTTGTTCACCATGGTCCGGTGGAACGGGATCATGACGAACCCGCCGCTCCCGATCACCGAGGAGCAGCTCGCGGAGGGGTTCGGGATCATCGACGAGGCCCTCGAGATCGCCGATCGCGCCGTCGTCTAGACGCGTGACCGAACGCGTCGGCTTCATCGGGCTCGGCGTGATGGGCGCGCCGATGGCGCGGCACCTCTTGTCTGCTGGCTACCCGCTCACCGTGCAGTCGCGTTCGGCGCCGCCGGTGGACGCGCTCGTGTCCGAGGGCGCGGCCCGCGCCCTCTCGCCGGCGGAGGTCGCGTCGGCGTCCGACGTCGTGATCACGATGGTGCCCGATACGCCGGACGTCGAGCTCGTGCTGTTCGGCGAGGCCGGGGTGGCCGAGGGCGCGACGGCGGGCTCGCTCGTGATCGACATGAGCACGATCGACCCGATCCGCACGCGTGGGTTCGCCGAACGGCTCGCGGCAAACGACGTCGCGATGCTCGACGCCCCCGTTTCCGGTGGGCAGGTCGGCGCGGAGGCGGGGACGCTCTCGATCATGGTGGGCGGGCCCGACGAGGCGTTCGCGCGGGCGCGTCCGCTCTTCGAGGCGATGGGTTCGACGATCGTGCACGTCGGTCCGATCGGGTGCCGGGCAGGTCACGAAGGCCTGCAACCAGCTCGTGATCGCATCGGCGGTCGAGGCGGTGGGGGAGGCGTTCGTCCTGGCCGCCAAGGCGGGCGTCGACCCGGCCAAGGTGCGCGAGGCGCTCCTCGGCGGGTTCGCGAGCTCGAAGGTGCTCGACCTGCACGGGCAGCGGATGCTGGATCACGCGTTCGAGCCGGGGTTCCGCTCGTCGCTGATGGCCAAGGACGGCCGGATCGTGGTGTCGGCGGCCGATGGGCTCGAAGCGCCGATCCCGGGGTTCCGCGCCGTCGCCGAACGGCTCGAGGCGATGCTCCCCGCCGGCCGGGGCGACCTCGACTACGCCGCGCTCGTCACGCTCCTGGAGGACGAGGCGGGCGTGGCGCTCGGCGAACCGTGAGACGAGAGCTCCCCGAGGGCTACGAGCTCGACGACGACCCGTCGCGCCTGGACCTCGACGCGATCTGGGCCTTCCTGTCGACCGAGGCGTACTGGGGGACGGATCGTTCCCGCGAGACGGTCGAGCGGCAGGTGCGCGCAGCAGCGCGCACGGTCGGCCTGTACCACGAGGGGCGGCAGGTGGGGTTCGCGCGCATCGTGAGCGACGGGCGCATCGCGTACCTCGCCGACGTCTACGTGCTGGAGGATCATCGGGGGCACGGCCTGGGGGTCGAGCTCGTCCGCGCCTGCGTGGACGAGGGTCCGCAGCGCGACCTGCGATGGCTGCTCCACACGAAGGACGCGCACGGCCTGTACGAACGGTTCGGGTTCGGGCCGCCGAGCGACCCGGTGCTCGAGCGCCCGCCGCGCCGGCGAGCGCGGATGATGCGGCGTCAGACCGGCGCCACGGCCCCGGCGTACCGCTCGGCCCATTCGCCCATCGCGTCGATCGCCGGGCCGAGACCGGCGCCGGCCTCGGTCAGCGAGTACTCGATCAGCACGGGCCGACCGCCGTGGACGGTCCTGACCACGAGGCCCTCGCCCTCGAGCTGCTTGAGCCGTTCGGAGAGCAGGGTGTCCGAGATCCCGGGGACGCGCTCCCGGAGCTCCCCGAACCGGGCGGGCCCGTACAGGAGCACCCGGATCACCTGCGGGTTCCACCGCCGGCCGAGGATCTCGGCCGCACGCTGGAAGTGCTCGCAGACCTGCCCCTCGATCTCGGTCGCGCCGGTCTCGTCCACGGGCGGCATCGTACCGGCTCCCGCTCCGGAAACCTCGTTACCTACGGGAATAGGAGGAACTCTCATCTCGTTAGGGTGAACGATATGCGGAAGCGGTCTCTTCCCCCGAAGCGGAAGAGCCACGAGGAGGAGGAGGGGGTCATGGCAACGGAGACGCCTCAGATCGATCGGACGAAGCTGCCACCGGCGGGGACGTGGACCTTCGACAAGGCCCACACCCGGCTCGAGTTCGTCGCCCGGCACATGCTGTCCAAGGTGCGCGGCCGGTTCATGGAGTTCGACGGGACCGTGACGATCGCCGAGCGGCCCGAGGACTCGCAGGTCGAGGTGCGAGATGCAGACCGCGAGCATCACGACCGACACGGGCATGCGGGACGACCACCTGCGGAGCGACGACTTCCTCGAGGTCGACGAGTACCCGACGATGACGTTCCGGAGCAAGGAACTGCGGCCGACCGGCGAGGACACGTTCGAGCTGGTGGGCGACCTGACGATCAAGGGGATCACCCGCGAGGTCGTCCTCGACGCCCAGCTTCAACGGCTGGGGCCCGGGCCCGAGCCCCGACCGTCCGCCGCTGGCCGCGTTCTCGGCGAAGACCGAGATCGACCGCGAGGACTGGGACATGACCTGGAACGTCGCGGTGGAGACCGGCGGCTTCCTGGTGAGCAAGAAGGTCCAGATCGAGATCGAGACGGAGCTCAACCCGCAGGGGTAGTCCGGCTCGGGTTCGTGCGTCCGAGGACCGGCCCGCGCCGGTCCTCGTTCGTTCCTGCGTAGGATGCCCTCCCGTGCGGCTCGCGCTCTGTCAGACCAACTGCGGCGACGACGTCCTCGCCAACGAACGGCAGGTCACCGACCTGCTCGAGCGTGCCGCCGCGGGCGGCGCGGACCTGGCGGCGCTGCCCGAGGTCTGGCCCCGGCAGGGTTCGGCCAAGCAGATCCGCGAGAGCGCCGAGCCCGTTCCCGGACCACGGACCGAACGGCTCGCCGAGGTCGCGGCGCGACACCGGATGTGGGTGCACGGCGGGAGCGTGCTCGAACGCGAAGGAGAGCGAGTGTTCAACACGACCGTGCTGTTCGACCGCGAGGGCAACCTCGTCGCCACGTATCGCAAGATCCACCTGTTCGACGCCGACCCTCCCGGCGCGGTCCCCAGCCGCGAGTCTTCGGTGTTCTCGGCGGGCGACCAGGTCGTGACGGCCGAGACCGAGTTCGGGCGCGTCGGCCTGTCGATCTGCTACGACGTCCGGTTCCCCGAGCTGTATCGCGCGCTCGCCGTGCAGGGGGCGACGATCCTGTTCGTGCCGGCCGCGTTCCGGTTCGAGACCGGAGTGGACCACTGGGAGCCGCTGCTGCGGGCCCGGGCGATCGAGGATCAGGCGTTCGTGGTCGCCGCCGCGCAGTGGGGGACGTGGGGTCCCGAGGGCCGGGAGCGCCGGAACTACGGCCACAGCCTGGTCGCCGACCCCTGGGGCTCCGTGATCGCCGAGGCCCCCGACGGGGTCGGGGTGACGTTCGCCGAGCCCGATCTGGCACAGGTCGAGCGCATCCGCCAGATCCTGCCCTCCCTGCGCCACCGCAGGCTCCAGCCTTCCTGCTGACCCCTTCCCACCTGCCGTCCCCTCCACTGCTCAGCCTTTCGGACGATGGTCCGATGAGCCGGTACGTAGTCATTCCGGGCTAGCGCTTCCGGCTCGAACCACCCGTCCAGACTAAGTTTCCGTCCCCCTCGCACCGATAACCCCCTCGAAGGGTTGGTCCCGACAAGGGCAAACCGCCGGGAACGGCGGGGCGCAAAGCTCCGGGCCCCACCGCTCACAAGGAGCGCGGGCGGCCGAGCTGCCGAAGGACCGGGTCTCCATCCGGAGCCCGAGCCCGCAGGGACCCTGACGAGGGAGGCGGCATGACGAAGTCGGTCAGGTGGAGTCGGCGCCCGGTGGCGCTGGTGTTCCTGGTCGCGGCCGTCCTCGTGTCGTCGGGGATCGCGATCACCCCCGCTCACGCTGGCACCGGGCTGCGCGGCCAGATGGTCCAGCTCACGAACGACGACCGGGTGGACAAGGACCGCTCGGCGCTGGAGCTGGACCTCCAGCTGTCTCGCTACGCCAGGAAGCACGCGCAGGACATGGCGGACGCGGGAGGGATCTTCCACACGGACGATCTCGCAGCCAAGCTGAAGGGCAAGAACTGGTCCATCGGAGGCGAGAACGTCGGCACGGCATCGGACCTCCCGGATCTCGAAGCCGCCTTCATGGCTTCGGCGCTGCACCGCCGGAACATCCTGAACAGGGAGTTCGAACACGTGGCGATCGGCGTCGTCGAGTCAGACGGGAATTTCTGGGTGACCGTCATCTTCTACGGCTAGCCCCTCCCGACCTAGCTGTAGATACGAGGCGCCCCGGCCGCGAAGGCGGCCGGGGCGCCTCACTTCGTGGCGGTTCAGGCGCGTTCGAGGTCGGCGCGGCGATCGACGTCGGGTGGGGCGTCCTCGTCGATGTCGAGCCAGCGGGCGCGTTCGGATTCGGCCTCCATCAGTGCCCGCGCGCCGACATCGCCGGTCAGCGCCATCGCCTCGTCCCAGACCGAGCGCGCGAGGATCGCCGGACCCGGACCGTCGCGGAACCGGATCCGCAGGATCTCGGCGGGGTCCGTCTCGAACGCGGTCACCAGCGATCGGACGTGGCGGGCTCGGATGCCCGGCTGGTCGGCCAGCAGGACGACCGCGGCCTCGCTCTGAGGGTCGAGCGCGCGGAGCCCGGCGGCGAGCGACGTCGACTGACCTTCCGCGTAGCGCTCGTTGACGACGAACCGTGCTCCCTCGGCCAGGTCCAAGGCGTCGCGGACACGCAGGGCGTCGTGGCCGAGGACGACGACGATCTCGTCGACGCCACCTCGGGACGCGGCGTCGACCGCGTGCTGCACGAGGGGCTTGTCCCGGAGGATCTCGAGCTGCTTGGTGCCGCCGAACCGCGTGCCCTCGCCCGCGGCCAGGACCAGCGCCGAGATCACCCCTCGCGCTTCCCGAACAGCTTGCGGAAGAAGTTCTTGATGCCAACCCAGATGGCGGAGAGCCCGAGGCGGAACCCTCCGATCGGCTTGGCCTTGACGGGCGCCTGTTCGGCTCTCGCCTCGTCGGCGACGTCGGCCGACTCGGTCGCGACCACCTCGGCCGCGCCCATGCTGTGGGCGAGGCAGTCGGCGAACTGCTGCGTGAGCTTCCGGCTCACCTCGGGCAGCAGGCCGCGGCTGAGCTGCGCGACCGTACCGGTCAGGTGGATGTCGGCCTGCATCTTCACGTGCGTCTCGCCCTGCCCATCCTCGAGCCAGCTGGTGACGGACGCGTTCGCGGCGCCCTTGCCCTTCTGCTCCATGCCCTTGGCGGCGAGCACGATCCGATGGGCCTGGTCGTCACGGTCCTGCATCGTGACCGTGCCGGCGAACGACAGCGACACGGGGCCGAGCTTCATGCTGACCTTGCCCTTCCAGGTCGTGTCGTCCACGACCTCGGTGAGCTCGGCGCCGGGCATGCACGGAGCCACGCGCTCGACGTCCAGGAGGTAGGCCCATACGTGGTCGATAGGCGCCGGCACCGTGAACTCGTTTTCGATCTCCATTGCGCTCCTGGCGACCCTCGGTTCCCGCGAGCGTACCCCGGTGCCCGCGCTCCCGCGCTACCGCGTCTGGCGCTCGTGGATCGGGCCCGGGCGATCCTTGAGGAACCCGGCGCCCCGTCCGCGCTTGACGGCCACGATCTCGGCGACGATCGCCGCGGCGATCTCCTCCGCGCCCTCGGCGCCGAGGTCGAGCCCGGCGGGAGCTCGGATCCGAGCGCGGTCGGCGTCCGAGATGTCGACGCCCTCGTCGCGGAGCTCGGTGAGCAGGCGCTCGGTCCGCACGGCCGGCCCGAGCATCGCGATGAAGCGCGCGTTCGAGGTGAGCAGCGAGCGGACGTAGTCCTTGTCGCGCAGGAAGTTGTGGCTCATCACGACCACGTGCGTGCGCGCGTCGATCTGGGCGACCTCCGCGACCTTGTCCGGCCGCTCGACCAGCACGAAGTCCGCGGCGTCGGGGAAGCGCCCCCGGTTGAGGAACTCGGGCCGGTCGTCGACGACGATCGGGCTCCACCCCAGGTTCGCCGCCGCTTCGACCAGGGGAGCGGCGTCGTGACCGGCGCCGCAGACCAGGAGCCGCAGCGGCGGTTCGAGGACCTCGACGAACGCTCGCGCCTCGCCCTCCGAGCCCGGGAGCGTGCGCACCTCGCTGCGTTCGGCCTCGAGGAGCTCGAGCGCCGCCGCGCGCGCGGCGCGGTCGAGGTCGCCGTCGCCGAGCGATCGTTCGGTGGCGCCGTCCGGCTTGACCAGCATCCGGTTGCCCTGTTCCACCCCGGGGACGTCGGCGTCGAGCACCGTCACCATCGAGATCGGCCGCTCTTCCTCCAGCGACATCCGCAAGGCCCCCGCGACCTCGGCGGCCTTGTCGGCGGGCTCGACGAACAGCTCGAACGCGCCGTTGCACCCGAGCCCCCAACCCCATACCGCGTCGTCGTCGGCGGTGAGGTCGAACGACACGATGCGCGCGACCCCTTCGGTCATCACGATCCTCGCGACGTCGGCGACGTCGTTCTCCAGGCATCCACCCGAGATGTTCCCGACGAGGTCGCCCTCCTCCGGGACGAGCAGCCGCGCCCCCGGGCGCCGGTAGGTCGAACCGCTCACGGCCACGATCGTCGCGAGCGCGAGCTTGCTTCCGCGCGCCGAGAGCGACTCGATCGCCGACAGGACGTCGGTGAGCTCGCTCATGGCTCCGATGGTAATCGCACCGGGCGGTTCGGATGTCGGCGCGCGTCGTCGGTCACGGCGCGTTCCGGTCGAGGTCGGGCCGGCGCTCGATCGAGATCGTCCGGTACCCAGGGGCGGGTTCGGCCACGGGGCTGTGGCACGTGAGGAAGCTCGGAGGCGTCCCTTCGACCGCGATGGAGACCGAGAACCGGCCCACGGGCGTGACGAAGGTCGAGGTCGAGACGCCTCGGCGCGCCTCGGCGCGTTCGAGCACGACGTCGTCGAGGGCGTCGAGCGCCTCCTGCGTCCGGAGCGCCACTTCGGCCGCCTGGACGGGCATCGGGTAGCACGACCGACCCCGGAGGTGCTCGAGCGGGACCCTCCCGTCCGCGTACGCGCGAGCTACCCGGGCGGCCTCGTCGGGCCGGACGCGACCGAGGTACAGCCCGTGGGGGAACGCGACGACGTTGCCCGCGAACCGGTCGCCGCCGACGTGGCTGCTCTCCCACGTCGGGTCCGGGAAGGCGGCGGCGAGCGCCTGCGCGAGCGGGCGGCCGCGTTCGGCGCAGCAGACGTCGCGACGCCCGTGCGTGCACACGAGGAAGAGCGGTCCCTCGACCGGCTTCGAACCCCGGCCGCTCGCCCCGGCCGAGGGCGGGCAGGTCGAGGTCGAGCGCCTCGGCGACGTTCGGCAGACGCGTGCGTTCGATCCACGGCGGCTCGGGTCCGGACCGGATCGCGAAGCAGTTCAGGCCCACCGCGGTCGAGGCGTTCGCGGACGTACGGCGGATCAGGAGGGGGCGGACGCTCGCGGCGGCGCACTGCCGTTGCAGCTCGAGACCCACCCGTTCGGGGAGCCGCGCGTCGCGGAGCGCGTCGCGGCCCCAGGGTCCGGGATCCTCGAGCAGGAGCCAGGAGCGGACCGTCGACGCCGTGCCCGCCATCGGCTCACCACGCGTCTCGCTCGCCTGCGAACATCGTTCGGAGCGCGTCAGCACACGCTCAGGGTAGAGGTCGCAGCAATCCCTCTCGCACGAGCCGGCGGGCGAGCACCGCTCGCGCGTCACGCTCCGGGAGGACGTCCGCGAGATCCCCGAGCACGAACGCGGGCGTCGTCGCGATCCGTCGCATCGCGGGTTCGAGCCAAGCGGGCATCTCCAGCCGGCGGTCGCCGAGCAGCACCACGAGGAGATCGCCGCGGGACCGGAGCTCGCAGATCGAACCGTCCCGTCGAGCGAGCCCCGAGTCGTCCGCGATCTGCTCGAGCGTCCCCCGGTCGACGAGCGCGCCCCGGATCAGCGGCAGCCGCGTCGAGAGGAAGCGTTCGAACCGCGCGTCGACGATCTCGCGCGCATCGAGCGCATCCAGCGAGGCGCCCGCGCCCCGAAGCCGGTCGCGGAGCGAGCGTTCGAGCCCGTCGAGGTCGGCCGGCCACCCCGCCGGGATCGGCTCGTCGAGGGACGGGTCCGACGCGACGCGCTCGAGCGCGGCGCGCACGAGCTCGCGCCACGCGACGACGTGGACGCCCACCGTGAGGTGCCCGGAGAGGGAACGCTGGGTGGAGGCCGCGTGCGGCGTGCCGGTCGGCATGTAGATGCAGTCGCCCGGGGCGATCTCGGCCCGGATGGGTTCGCGATCGTCCTCGGCGGGCGCGGCGTGGACCTCCCACGACTTGCGGCCGAACGCCTGCAGCACGAACACGTCGTGGGGGTCGTCGTGGAGCTCGAGACCTTGGGCGCCCGCCGGCGTGACGTACGCGTTGACCTGGCACGGGTGGCCGAGCTCGACCTCGAGCTCGCGGCAGAACCGCGTCACGGGCTCGTGGTAGCGGTGGAGGCCCTGGAACACGATCGTCGCCCCGTCCCCGAACAGCTCGAAGACCCGCACCGGGTCGGCCATCCCCGCCACCGGTTTCGAACCCGTCGTGCCCGAACGCGTGTAGGCGGACTCGGGGATCTGCTCGCCCGCCTTGACCAGGCGGAACGCCGGCGTTCGGAGCGAGGTCGTCGACAGGATCCGGTCGACGTCGTCGAGCGTCAGCAGGTCGGCGAACCCGAGCGGGTCCTCGCCCGCGTGGACCACGGGGCGTCGGCCCCACGTCTCGCGCAGGAAGCCGTCGGCGTCACCGATGCATCGGGCGAGCGGTCGCCGCGAGCCGCTGGCCCGCTCGAGCTCGGCGACCGAGGTCACGACGGGGCGTCGGTCCCGTCCGAGTCCTTCGAGTCCTTCGTGTCGGAGTCCTGGGTGTCCGTGCCGTCCGCGTCCTTGGCGTCGCCGTCCTGCTGATCCGTCGCGTCGCCGTCGCGGCCGTCCGCGTCCTGCGAGTCCGTGTCGTCGGTCTTCGGCCGCTCGGTCTCGCCCGCGCTCGCCGACGGTGCCACGGTCAAGATGTCCTCATCGGACAGGGTCCTGTTTCCGGTCGTCGCCTCGTCCATCGGTCGCCTCCCCTCCTCGTCCACTACCGCGTCCACCCGGCCGGGTGTCGCGCTCCTCAGATACCCGGAACGACTACCGCGAACCGCGCCGGGTCCTCCTCGAACCTGGCCAGGCAGCCCGCGGAACAGAAGTAGTAGGTCGTGTCCTGGAAGGTCGACCGGTACACGGCCGACGCGACGTCCACCGTCATGCCGCACACCGGGTCGATCGCCTCGTGCGTCGGGACGTCCGCCGGCGACGCGGCGGCCAGGTTGCCGGCGGCCCGCTCCTGCACGAGCTCGGCGAGGATCGCGACGGCGATCTCCTCGTGCGCGACCTTCCCCAGATCGAGGCCCGCCGGCGCGTGGACGCGGGCCAGCTGCTCATCGGACGCGCCCCGGTCGCGCAGGTACCCGAGCACGGCGTCCGCCCGCCTTCGCGAGGCGACCAGGCCCACGTACGCGGCCGGGGTGGCGAGCGCGGCCTCGAGCGCCGCCTCGTCGTAGTGCCCCTGCGTCGCCACGACGATCACCGAGCGGTCGGTCACGTCGGCGTCCGCGAGCTCGAGCGAGGTGAGCACGCGATCCGCGCCCGGGTAGTCCTCGGCGAGCCCGCCCTCGTCCACCACGACGGTCCGCCACCCGAGGGCTCCGGCCATCGAGGCGAGCGTGCCGACGGCCGGCGAACGGCCGATCACGACGAGGTGCGGCTGCGGCAGGACGGGTTCCACGTAGACCTCCAAGGCTCCCTCGCTCTGGCAGGCGATCGGCACGGTGACGACGCCTTCGCGCGCTCGGGCGGCGAGCTCCTCCGGCGGACCGAGGAACAGCAGCCGCGGCGTGCCCTCCTCGAGCGCCCGGAGCGCCTCGCCGATCACGGTGGGTTCGGCGCACGCGCCGCCGAGCCATCCATGGACGCGGCGATCGGCCGTGATGAGCGCCGTCGACCCCTCCTTGCCCGAGGACGGAGCTCGGCGCCAGACCACGGTCGCGAGGACGAACGGCCGTCCCCGGCGCGAGAGATCGTTCGCGAACGCGAGGACGTCGGCGTTCACGCGGTGGGCGCCCCCGCTCTTTCTCCACTCTGGGCGGCCTGGATCGCGTCCCAGACCTTCGCGCTCGTGAGCGGCATGTCGATGTTGCGCACGCCGAGCGGCCACAACGCGTCGATCACGGCGTTCACGAACGCGGCCGGTGACCCCACCGTCGCCGACTCCCCGACGCCCTTGGCGCCGATCGGGTGGTGGGGCGAGGGCGTCACGGTCTCGCCGAGCTCGAACCGCGGTGTCTCCCACGCGGTCGGCAGCAGGTAGTCGAGGAAGTTGGCACCGATGCAGTTCCCCTCCTCGTCGAACGTGATCTGCTCCATCGCGGCGATCCCGAACCCCTCGCACAGCCCGCCGTGGATCTGGCCCTCGACGATCATCGGGTTGATGCGGACGCCGCAGTCGTCGACCGCGACCATCTTGTTGACCTTCCACACGCCCGTCTCCGCGTCGACCTCGACGACCACCGCGTACGTGCCGAACGGGAACGTGAGGTTGGGCGGGTCGTAGTAGGTGACGCCCTCCAGGCCCGCCTCCATCCCGTCGGGGAAGTTCGTGTAGGCCGCGAACGCCGCGTCCTGGATCGTCACCGCCTTGTCGGGCGCGCCCTTCACGGTGAACCGGCCCGCCTCGAACTCGACGTCGTCCTCGGAGACCTCGAGCAGGTGTGCCGCGAGCTTCCGAGCCTTGTCGCGCAGCTTGCGAGCCACCATCGCGGTGGCCGCGCCGACCGTCGGCGTCGAGCGGGACGCGTACGTCCCCAGGCCGTACGGGGTGTTGTCCGTGTCGCCGTGCATGACCTTGATGTCCTCGGGCTGGATCCCGAGCTCGGAGGCCACGATCTGCGCGAACGTCGTCTCGTGCCCCTGGCCCTGCGTCTTCGAGCTGATCTTCAAGATCGCCTTGCCGGTCGGGTGCACGCGGAGCTCGGCGCCGTCGTTCATCTTGAGTCCCATGATGTCGAAGTCCTTGTGCGGGCCGGCTCCCACCACCTCGGTGAAGCTGGCGAGGCCGATCCCGATCAGGCGGCCCTGTTTGCGGGCTTCGGCCTGCTCCTTTCGGAGCTGCTCGTATCCGACCTTCTCGAGCGCGAGATCCATCGCGCCCTGGTAGTCGCCCGAGTCGTACTCGAACCCGGTCGCGGACTTGTACGGGAACTGGTCCTTCTCGATGAAGTTCTTCTTGCGGAACGCGGCCGGGTCCATGCCGATCTCGTACGCGGCGTTCTGGACGAGCCGCTCGATCATGTACGAGGCCTCGGTCACGCGGAACGAGCAGCGGTACGCGACGCCGCCCGGCGCCTTGTTCGTGTAGTACCCGTCGGCCGAGACGTGGGCGGCGGGTAGGTCGTAGGAGCCGCTCACGATGTGGAACAGGCCGACCTTGAACTTCGACGGCTGGGCGTCGGCGAAGAAGGCCCCCTCGTCCGCGTCGAGCGAGACCCGCAGTCCCGTCATCGTCCCGTCCGCCTTGAGCGCCATCTCCCCGTGCATGTAGTAGTCGCGCGCGAACCCGGTCGAGATCAGGTTCTCGCTGCGCTCCTCGATCCACTTCACGGGATGGCCGAGCAGCAGGGAGGCTGCCGTCGCCACGACGTAGCCCGGGTACACCGGCACCTTGTTGCCGAACCCACCCCCGAGGTCGGGGGAGACGATCCGGATCTTCTCCTCCGGCAAGCCGGCGACCAGCGCGAACACCGTTCGGATCGCGTGGGGCGCCTGTGAGGTCATGTAGATCGTGGCCTGGCCGGTCGCGGGGTTCACGTCCGCGATGCACCCGCAGGTCTCGAGGGGGGAGGGGTGCGAGCGCGGGTAGAAGGTGTCGAGCGAGACCACCTTGTCGGCCTCCGCGAACGCCTGGTCGGTGGCCTCCTGGTCGCCGGCCTCCCAGTGGTAGATGTGGTTGTCGGTCTGGCCCTCCTTCTCGTCGCGGATCAGCGGCGCGTCGTCGGCCGCCGCCTGCTGCGGCGAGACGACGACCCCGAGCGGCTCGTAGTCGACGTCGATCAGCTCGAGGGCATCCTTGGCCACGTAGGGGTCGGTCGCGATCACGGCGGCGACCTCCTGACCCTGGAACCGGACCTTGTCGGTGACCAGGACGGCCTGCGTGTCGCCCGACATCGTCGGCATCCACGCGAGGTTGTGCTGCGCCATCAGCTCGCCCGTGACCACGGCGATGACGCCGTCGAGCGCCTGCGCCGCCGAGGCGTCGATCCCGTTCAGCTTCGCGTGGGCGTACGGGCTGCGCAGGATCGCCATGTACAGCATCCCGGGCAGATGGATGTCGTCGATGAAGTTGCCGGCGCCGCGGATGAAGCGGTCGTCCTCCACGCGCCGGACGCTGTGACCGATCCCTCGGATCTCCTCGACCTCGGATGCCATGTTCGAAATCCCCCTAGCTCGCCACGGACTCGTCCGCGGCGTCGGCGTTCGCGGCCAGGTCGCGCCCGGCCGCCTGGATCGCCTTGACGATGTTCATGTAGCCGGTGCAGCGGCAGATGTTGCCCGAGATCGCCCAGCGCACCTCGTCCTCGGACGGCGAGGGGTTCTCGGCGAGCAGCGCCGAGCCGGTCAGCATCATGCCCGGCGTGCAGAACCCGCACTGCAGCCCGTGCTCCTCCTTGAAGGCCGCCTGGATCGCGTGGAGCTGCCCGTCCTGGAACAGCCCCTCGACCGTCGTCACCTCGCGGCCCTCGGCCTGCACGCCGAACATCGTGCAGGACTTGATCGGCCGGCCGTCGAGCAGCACCGTGCAGGCGCCACAGCTGGTGGTGTCGCAACCGACGTGCGTCCCGGTGAGCCCGAACTCCTCCCGGATCAGGTGCGCGAGGAGCATCCGAGGCTCGACGTCGGCACTGCGGTCGGCGCCGTTGACCTTGACCGTGATCTCCATCGTTCCCCTTTCGATCCCTAGGCGGCGCGAGCCTTCTCGAGCGCCGTGGCGAGCCCACGTCGCACGTACACGTCGACGATGTGGCGCTTGTACTCGGCGGAACCGCGGACGTCCGTGACGGGCGAGGACGCCTCCGCCGCCAGGCGTCCCGCCTCGGCGAAGGCCGCCTCGGTCGGTTCGACGCCGGCGAGGCTCGCCTCCGCGTCCGTCGGTTGGAGGTTCTTCGACCCGACGGCCGTGAGGCCGATACCCGCGCGCTCGATCGTGCCATCCGACAGCGAGAGGTGGACGGCCGCGGCGACCGTCGCGAAGTCGCCGACCTTGCGCTCCATCTTCAGGTAGGTGCCACCGGACGATCCGGATGGCTGCGGGACCCGGACCTCGGTCAGGATCTCGTCGGGCTCGAGCGCCGTCGTGAACGTGTCCTCGAGGAACTCGGAGATCGGCAGCTCGCGTTCGCCGCGCCCGCTCCGGAGCACCACCGACGCCTGCAACGCGAGCATCACCGAACCCCAGTCGCCCGCGGGGTCCGCGTGACAGAGCGAGCCGCCGATCGTCCCGAGGTTGCGGACGATCGGGTCCGAGATCAACGGGGCGGCGGCGGCCATCACGGGGTAGCGGGCCTTGAGCAGGTCGGAGCGTTCGAGATCGCGGTGGCGGGCGAGTGCGCCGATCGCGAGGCGGCCGTCGGACTCGGCGATCGAGTCCATGCCGAGCCGGCCGATGTCGATCAGGTGGGCGGGCGCCGCCAGCCGCAGCTTCATGACCGGGATCAGGCTCTGCCCGCCGGCCAGCACCTTCGCCTCGTCCCCGTGTTCGGCGAGCAGCTGCAGGGCCTCCTCGAGCGAATCCGGCCGGTGGTACTCGAACCTCGACGGCAGCATGGGGACCTCCTCGCTCGGAGCCGGTGGCGCGCAGGGGCATGCGCCGCAACGACCGGTGTGACGACTATCCCTCCGCGCTCGTCGAACGGTCAAGTCAATGCGCGAGGGCCTGGGTATCGTCCGGCCGTGTCCGTTTCGAACCGAGGGTTCTGGAAGGTGGTCCTCCCGCTCATCGTCGGCGGGATCGTGCTGGTCGTGCTCGTCCTGGTCTTCCGGCCGGTCGCCCGGACGGGGGCGGTCGCCTATGCGCAGGCCAACCTCCGAAGGGTGGCCGAGGCGGCGGAACACCTGGCCACGGACGGCTCGCTCGCGGACGCGGACCGGGAGACGCTGGCCGTTGAGGGCGGGGTCGACGACCTGCTGCTGATCGACCCGGACCAAACCTCGAACGATCCCGAGGTGGTCAGCGTGCTCGCGACCGCGACGGCGTGGACGGGTTCGGCCCGGGCCGAGACCGGGGAGTGCTTCTGGATCCGCGTGGCTGCCGGTGCCGAGGGCTCCTTCGGGACCGTGCGGGGCACCGGAACCGACTGCTCCGCCGAGGAGGCGAGCGCCGCCTCACCGGGGACCTGGCCCGAGCCCTAGGCGCCCGAACGCGAGCCACGGTTGCCCGAACGCGGGATCGCGCGAACGAACGCGCAGGGCTAGCATCGAGGGTTCCACCCGTTTGGAAAGGGGGACCCGTGGCACGCGTATCGGTCACCGTCAACGGGGACGCGCGCGAGGCGGAGGTCGAACCGCGCACGCTCCTCGTCTACTTCCTCCGGGAGACCCTCGGGCTCACCGGGACCAACGTCGGCTGCGACACCTCGTCGTGCGGTGCGTGCACCGTCCTGCTCGACGGCGAATCCGTGAAGTCGTGCACGCTGCTCGCCGTCCAGGCGGAGGGTCGCGAGGTCACGACGATCGAAGGGTTGGCCACCGACGGGGAGATGCATCCGATCCAGGACTGCGTTCCACCGCAACCACGGTCTCCAGTGCGGCTACTGCACGCCGGGCATGATCATGGCGGCCGCGAGCTTCCTGCAGGAGAACCCCGACCCGACCGACGAACAGGTGCGCGAGTCCCTCGAGGGCAACCTCTGTCGCTGCACCGGCTACCAGAACATCGTGAAGTCCATCCTCGACGCCGCCGGGACGATGTCCGGCGCGAAGGCCTGAAGGGGGTCGAGATGGCGATCACCGAGAAGTTCGTCGGACAGTCGGTCCTGCGCAAGGAGGACGCGTCGCTCCTGACGGGGCAGGGCAGCTTCGTCGACAACCTGACGGTCCCCGGCATGCTCCACCTCGCCGTCGTCCGGAGCCCGTTCGCGCACGCGCGCGTCGAGAAGGTCGACGTCTCGAAGGCGCTGGAGATGCCGGGCGTGGTCGGGGCCTGGAGCGGCGCCGACCTGGCGGGCGAGTGGGCCGGCCCCCTGCCGATGGTCTGGCCGATCACCGAGGACATCAAGACCTCGGATCACTGGCCGCTCACGAAGGACAAGGCGCGGTTCCAGGGTGACGGGGTGGCGGTGGTCGTCGCCGAGTCGCGCGGCCAGGCCGACGACGCGGCCGAGGTCGTCGCCGTCGAGTACGAACAGCTCACCCCCGTCCTCGACCTCGAGGAGGGGGCCAAGGACGGCTCCCCGCTCGTGCACGACGAGCTCGGGACCAACGCCGTGGTGCATTGGAGCCACGGCGGCGGCGGCGACCAGGGCGTGTTCGACACCGCGCCGGTGCGGCTCCAGCTCCGGTACGAGGCTCCGAGGATCACGCCGAGCCCGATCGAGCCGCGCGGCGCGCTCGCCTCCGTGGTGCCCGCGATGGGCGAGTTCACCCTGTGGACCTCGACGCAGATCCCGCACATCGCCCGGGTCACCCTGTCGGGCACCACCGGGATCCCCGAGCACAAGCTCCGGATCGTCGCCCCCGACGTCGGTGGGGCGTTCGGCGCCAAGCTCAACGTCTACGCGGAGGAGGCGCTCTGCCTCGCGCTCGCCCGAAGGACCGGGCGAGCGGTCAAGTGGATCGAAGACCGTTCGGTGAGCTACGCCGTCACGGCGCAGGGTCGCGGGGTGATCCACGACGTCGAGGTGGCGGCCACCGAGGAGGGGAAGCTCCTGGGGTTCCGGGTGAAGGAGCTGGCCGACATGGGCGCGTACTTCCAGCTCCTCACGCCGGGGATCCCCGAGCTCGGGGGCTGGGTCTACATGGGCCCCTACGACACGCAGGGCTACTGGTACGAGTTCACCGGCGTCATGACCAACAAGGCGCCGACGGACGCGGTCCGCGGGGCCGGGCGGCCCGAGGCGACCTACGTCGTCGAACGCGCGGTCGACGCGCTCGCGCGGCACGTCGGCAAGGACCCGGCCGAGATCCGGCGCATCAGCTTCGCGCCGAGCCACGCGGAGGCGAAGCCGTCGCTGATGGGGCTGCAGATCGATTCGGCCGACTACCTGCCGGCGTTCGAGCGCGCGCTCGAGCTCGCGGAGTACGAGCAGTACCGCAAGGAGCAGGCGTCCCGCCGCGAGAGCGGGGAGGTCAAGCAGATCGGGATCGGGCTCTCGAGCTACATCGAGATGTCCGGGCTGGCCCCCTCGAACATCCTGGGCGCGCTCCGCTACGCGGCCGGCGGCTGGGAGGCGGCGCAGGTCCGATGCCAGCCCTCGCGGCAAGGTGACGCTCAACATCGGGACCTCGCCCCACGGCCAGGGCCACGACACCGTCTGGTCGCAGATCGCGGCCGACGAGCTGGGCGTGCACCCCGACGACGTCGAGGTCCTGCACGGCGACACGTCGATCTCGCCGCTCGGGATGGACACGTACGGCTCGCGCTCGATCTCGATCGGCGGAGCGGCCCTCGTGGTCGCCCTGCAGAAGATCAAGGACCGGGCGCGGACGCTGGCGGCGCACGAGCTCGAGGTTGCGGAGGACGACCTCGAGTTCCGGGACGGGGCGTTCCGCGTGCAGGGGGCGCCCGACAAGGTCCGGACGATCCCCGAGCTGGCCGCGTCGGCCTGGACGGCGCACGACCTGCCCGACGGCTACGAGCCCGACCTCACCGCGATCGCGACCTGGGACCCGAAGAACTTCACCTGGCCGTTCGGGACCCACGTCTGCGTCGCCGAGGTCGACACCGAGACGGGAGCGACCCAGCTGCTCCGGTACGTCGCGGTCGACGACTGCGGGGTGGTGATGAACCCGATGATCGTCGACGGGCAGGTGCACGGGGGCGTCGCGTTCGGGATCGCCGAGGCGCTGTACGAGGAGATCCTGTACGACGAGGCCGGCAACCTCGTGACGGGGACGCTGACCCAGTACCTGGTGCCCTCGGCCGTGGAGATGCCGGCGTTCGAGCTCGACCGGACCGTGACCCCGTCGCCGACGAACCCGCTCGGCGTCAAGGGGATCGGCGAGGCCGGGACGATCGCGGCGCCGCCGGCGGTGGTCAACGCGATCGTGGACGCGGTCTCGCATCTCGGCGTGACCGAGGTGGGGAAGCCGGCTACGCCGGAACGCGTCTGGACGACGCGATCCGACGACGCCGCGAAGAGGGGGTGCGGCATGATCCCGGCGCCCTTCGAGTACCGGCGCGCCGATTCGGTGGACGAGGCGATCCAGGCGCTCTCGGGTCGAACCCGACGCGAAGCTCCTGGCGGGCGGGCATTCGCTGCTGCCGCTGATGAAGCTCCGCCTCGCGAGGCCGTCGCTGCTCGTGGACATCTCCCGGCTCTCGGACCTGAAGTACATCAGGGAGGACGGCGACGCGGTCGCGATCGGGGCGCTGACGCGGCACCACGACGTGGCGAACAGCGAGGTCCTGCAGGAGCTGTGCCCGATCGTGTCCTACGCGGCGGGCGAGATCGGCGACCCGCAGGTCCGTCACGTCGGGACGATCGGGGGTTCGGTGGCGCACGCCGACCCGGCCTCCGACATGCCGACGGTCCTGGTCGCGCTCGGCGCCGAGATGGTCGTGCGGGGCCCGGGTGGCGTTCGGAACGTCGCGGCGGGCGACTTCTTCAAGGGCCTGTTCGAACCCGACCTGGCGACCGACGAGGTCCTGACCGAGATCCGCGTCCCGAAGACCGCCGGTCGCGGCTGGAGCTATCTGAAGTTCCACCGCCGAGCCCAGGACTGGGCGCTCGTCGGCGTCGCGGCGCTCGCGCAGAACGGGAGCGGGCCGTCGATCGCCCTCACGAACATGGGCGACCGGCCGGTGCGGGCGACGGGCGTCGAGGAGGCGCTCGCCGGTGGCTCCGATCCGGCCGCCGCGTCGCAGCGAGCCGCGGAGGGAACGAGCCCGCCGACCGACGCGTTCGCGAGCGCCGGGTACCGCCAGGAGCTCGTGAAGGTGCTGGTTCGCCGCGCGCTCGAGGAGGCGCAGTCTCGGTAGCGGTAGCGGGACGTCTTTGACGCCGGCTCACCGGTCTGCCTAGATGGTGGGCATGCTGGCGTTCCTCGACGAGGGCACGTGGCTGCGCGACGTCGGGCTCCCGATCCTCCTCACGATCGTCGCCGCCGTCGTCGCGACGCTGATCCTGCGGGTGGTCGTCGGACGGTTCAAGCGCAAGCTCGAGCAGGCGCCCCACCTCTCGGAGGCCGGCAACCTCCAGCGCGCGGGGACCCTGGCGCACGCCCTCTCCGCCACGTTCGTGGTGGTCGTGTGGGTCGTCGCCGGGATGCTGATCCTCAACTACCTCGACGTTCCGCTCGCACCGTTCATCGCGAGCGCCGGGATCGCAGGGGTGGCGCTGGGGTTCGGCGCGCAGAGCATCGTGAAGGACACGCTCACCGGGTTCTTCATCCTGCTCGAGAACCAGTTCGGCGTCGGCGACACGGTGGAGATCCGCACGCCGGCCAACCCGATCCTGGGGCGGGTCGAGTGGCTGACGCTTCGCGCGACCGCGCTGCGCGCCTACGACGGCACGCTGCACATCGTCCCGAACGGCAACATCGTGCTCGTCAGCAACAAATCGCGCGGCTGGGCCCGCGCGATCGTCGACACGCACATCGCGTACGGGCAAGATCCCGAGCAGGTGCGGCAGATCCTCGACGAGCTGTTCGACGACCTCCGGGACGAGTGGAAGGAGGACCCCGAGACCAAGGGGTGGGTGATGGACGGGCCCTCCGTGTTGGGTGTCGAGACCACGGACCACATGGACGTCGTGATCCGCGCCGTGGCCGAGACGCGTCCCTCCAAGAAGGTGGAGGTCGAACGCCTCCTGCGCGCTCGCATCACCCAGCGCCTGGCGGAACGGGGGATCCGGGCTCCGGTCCTGGCCGCCCCGCCTCCGCTCGCGCCCGAAGCCTAGGTCTCGCCCCCTCGTCCACTTGGCCCTCCTAGGCCCGGGCTGCCGGTAGGCTTTCGGCACGATGGGTCGGATGCCGTTCAGCCTGGTCGAGTCGCTCCAGGAGGGGCTCGCGCGCGAGCACTACCTCGCGGACCGAGGCCTGTCCACGGCGATCTTCCTCGCGGTCTCGCTCGACAAGCCCCTGCTGCTCGAGGGCGAGGCCGGGGTGGGCAAGACCGAGGTCGCGAAGGTGCTCGCATCGCTCCTGGACCGCGAGCTGATCCGTCTCCAGTGCTACGAGGGCATCGATGCGAGCCAGGCGCTCTACGAGTGGAACTACTCCAAGCAGCTGATCGCGGTCCGCGCGATGCAGGACGTGACCGCCGAGGCCAACGTCGAGGACCTGTTCGGTCCCGAGTACCTCGTCGAACGCCCCCTCCTCGCCGCGATCCGCGCCGGCTCGAAGGCCGTGCTGCTCGTCGACGAGCTCGACCGAGCGGACGACGAGTTCGAGGCGTTCCTGCTCGAGGTCCTGTCGGAGTTCGCGGTGACGATCCCCGAGATCGGCCGCGTGGCCGCGGAGGAGCCCCCGGTGGTCATCGTGACCTCGAACCGCACGCGCGAGCTCCACGACGCGCTCAAGCGCCGGTGCCTGTACCACTGGATCGACCACCCGGCGCTCGACCGCGAGATCGAGATCATCCGAGCCCGCGCGCCCGAGGTCCCCGAGGCGCTCGCGCGCGACGTCGCGACCGCGGTGAGCCGGCTGCGCGGGTTCGACATCGCCAAGCGCCCGGGCGTGGCCGAGACGATCGACTGGGCGAACGCGGTCTCGTTCCTGGGCGCCGAGCACCTGGACGAGGAGACCGCCGCGGCGACGCTCGGGACGGTGCTGAAGGATCACGACGATCAGCAGCTCGCGGTCGACCGGCTCGGCGAGGTCGTCGATGGTCGCGAACGCTCCTGAGCCCGAGGTCCTCGAGCGCCTGATCGGGTTCGGGCGCGATCTGCGCCGCCGGGGTCTTCCGGTGGGGACGGGGCGCATCGTCACCTTCTGTCGCGCGGCGGGGGCGCTCGGGCTGGTCGAGCGCGACGACGTGTACTGGGCCGGCCGGTCCTCCTTGATCTCGCGCCCGGAGGACGTCGAGGCGTTCGACGAGGCGTTCGCCGCGTGGTTCGGGACCGGGTTCCGCCTGCAGCTCCCGATGCCCGGGTCGCCGCCGGACGTCGACGCTACGGGCGAGGACGAGCGCGCACTCGAAGGCGACGGCCTGGACGACCGCGTGCTCGCTCGCGAATGGCACGAGCTGGAAGAGGACGCGCTCACCGACGGCGAGGCGTCGATCCGGATCGTCGCGAGCGCCGCCGAGATGCTGCGCGAGAAGTCGTTCGGCGACCTCACCGAGGAGGAGCGGGTGCGCGTGACGCACCTGATCCGCAAGCTCGCGCTCCAGCTGCCGATGCAACACACCCGCCGCTACCGGGCGGCGTCCTCCGGTCCTCGCTTCGACGTGCGCCGAACGCTCCGCCGCTCGCTCCGGACGCAGGGCGAGCCCTTCCACCGCGCGTGGCGAGAACGCGGACGCCGCACCCGACCGCTCGTGCTGATCCTCGACATCTCGGGCTCGATGGCGCCGTACTCGCGGGCGCTGATGCAGTTCGCGTTCGCGGCGATGGCGGCGGGCCGGCGCGTCGAGGTGTTCTGCTTCGGGACGCGCCTGACGCGGGTCACGCGGACGCTCCGCACGAAGGATCCCGACCGGGCGCTGCGCGAGATCGGTCATCTCGTGGAGGACTGGGAGGGCGGCACCCGGATCGGGGCGTCGCTGAAGGAGCTCGTCGACGGCTGGAGCCAGCGCGCGTCGATCCGCGGCTCGGTCGCCGTCATCTGCTCGGACGGGCTCGAGCGCGGCGAGCCCGACGTGCTCCGCGACCAGATGGCCAAGCTCCGGCGCCTGGTCCACAAGATCGTCTGGGTGAACCCGCTCAAGGGGAGCCCGCACTACGAGCCGCTCGCGCGCGGGATGGCGGCGGCGCTGCCCTCGATCGACGAGTTCCTGCCGGGGCACAACCTCGAGAGCCTGGAGGAGCTCGCCCGCGCCCTCGCCGACTAGGGAACGAGCGCGGTCCCGATCGCCTCCTCCCACGCGCGCGTCATGGCCGCGTAGCCGATGGTGTTCGGGTGGATGTCGAAGCCGAACCGTTCGGAGCACGCGTAGGTCCACTGGCACGTTCGCGCGACGTTGATCGGGACCTCGCCGAACCGACCCGCGTGGACGATCGTGTCGAAGTCCGCCGCGGAGAACTCCGTCTCGACGTCGGCGACCGGCACGCCGAGCCCGGCGTACGTCTGCTCGAGCGTGTCGTTGAAGGTCGCCCACACGTCCGCGATGGCCACCACGGCGTCGTGGTCGAACCCGGGGAACGTCCACGCCGCGAGCAACGGGTCGTAGTAGGTGCCGCCCACGATCGGCACGTCGGGACCGGCGGCGTCCCGGAGCGCTCCGACGATCGACGTCAGGCGGGCCGAGATCTTCGGGAGGAGCTCGTCGACGCACGCCTGGTCGAACGCGCCCGCGCGGAACCCGAAGCACCGGATCAGGTCGTTCGAGCCGATCTGCAGCGTGACGAACGCGACGTCCCGGCTCCCCAGCACCGCCATCGCCTGCGCGAGCTGCGAACCCTCGGCGTACGGGCAGCGGGGCTTGGCCCGGTCGATCGTGCTCGTCCGCTCGCCGGGACACGCGAGCTTGACCAGACGCAGATCCGGCAGGCTCGACTGTTCGAGCTGGAGGATCTGCTCCGCGTAGCCGCTGTGCGTGTCCCCGTTCGGCTGGTAGCTCGCGGCGAGCGAATCGCCGAGCGCGAGGTACGCCGTCCCGGGCGCCGGCGCCGCGACCGATGGAGCCGCCGAGATGGATCCGAACACGATCGTGAACGTGGCGATGATGATGGTGACGCTCCGTAGGCGCATCCGTCCTCCCTCCGTCGTGGGAGGAAGGTACATCGGGTCGAGGATGCGCGGGAGCCTGCGTCGTGCCCCCTAGGATGGACCTGTGACCGAGCCGGCCGAGGATACGGAGGGACGCGTTCGACGGATGGGCCGGCTCACCGAGCCGGCCGAGGAGGGGCTCCTCACCTACGGCGAGTACCTCGCCGTCCCCGAGCTGATCGGGCTCCAGCGACTGCGTTCGGATCCGCCCGTGCACGACGAGCTCCTGTTCATCGTCGTCCACCAGGCGTACGAGCTGTGGTTCAAGCAGCTGATCTTCGAGCTCGAGTCGGTCCGCGACCGGTTGTTCGGCGACGACGCCGAACGCGCGCGCCACTACCTGACCCGGGTCCACGCGATCGAACGCGTCCTGATCGATCACATCCAGGTGCTCGAGACGATGACCCCCCAGGACTTCCTCGAGTTCCGCTCGCTGCTCACGCCGGCATCCGGGTTCCAGTCGGGCCAGTTCCGGGAGGTGGAGTTCCTCTCCGGCCTCAAGCAGCCCGGGTACCTCCGCGACCTCGCCGCCTCACCCGACGAGCTCGAACGGCTCGCGCGCCGGCTCGACGAGCCGACGGTCTGGGACGGGTTCGTCGCGTTGCTCGAACGCCACGGGCTGCCGATGCCCGAGGACGACGAGGACGCCCGGCGCGAGAGCCTGCTGCGGATGGCCCGCGAGCCCGAGCACGCCTCGCTCTTCGCGGTGGCGGAGCGGCTGGTCGACCACGACGAGGGGTTCGCGCAGTGGCGCTACCACCACGTGCTCATGGTCGAACGCGAGATCGGCGCCAAGTCGGGCACCGGCGGCTCGTCCGGTGTGGAGTACCTGCGCTCGACGCTGAGCAAGCGGTTCTTCCCGGAGCTGTGGGGGCTGCGCTCGCACCTGTAGCGGGCTATCGCTGACCCGTCCGCGGTCGCAGCGGTGGGACACGCCGACCTTTGCTCGAGTCCTCGATCAGCGTGTCGAGGCGTCGCTCCCTCGTCTCCGGTTTCTTCGCGCTCGCCACCCAGTACACGGCGGTGGTCCGGTAGCCCTTCGGCTGCGCCTGGAACCACACCCAGGCCTGCTTCTTCGCCCGGAACCTCCGCTCCTGCGCCGGCGTCGAGCTTGGCCAGGTGCCGTTGCTCGTACGAGTAGAGGCGCGGTCCGTCCTCGCGACGTTCGCGGAACGCCTTGAGGCCGGCGGCCCGCATGCGTCGCTGCTTCGTGAGCTCCTCGACCCGGCGGATGTTCACCGCGCTCCAGTTGCTGGTCGGCTTCCTCGGCGTGAACCGGTTCATGTAGCGCTCGTCGTCGATGCGTTGGCGAACGCTGTCGATCCACCCGAAGCAGAGCGCCTCGTCCACGGCCTCCGGCCAGGTGATGCTCGGCCGGCCCGAACCCTTCTTGTACAGGCCCATCCACAGCTCGGTCGCGGTCGCGTGGTGCTCGTCGAGCCAGGCGCGGAACTCCTTGGGCGTCGCGAAGAAGACGGGCTTCACGTTCGCGCCCGGACGTAGCCGTCGATCAGCTCGAGCAGCCGGGGCCGGCCGAAGGAGTCGTCGTGACCGCCGTGCACGATCCGAACGGGGACCTCGCGCAACCGCTCCATGCTCCGGACGTAGTCGGGGATGTTCGACTCGGGGAGCTCGTCCAGCAGGACGCCGCTCTCGTAGACGCAGTCGCCGGAGAACAGCGTCTCCGACGCCTCCTCCCACAGGCCGATCTCGCCCGGCGTGTGACCGGGGAGGTGCAGGACCGTGAGCGTTCGGTCTCCGAGATCGATCTCGTCGCCCTCGTCGACGATGCGCGTCGGCGTCACGGGCGTGACGGCGTAGGCGCCGAGCTCGAACCCCTCGTGCGGCATCGCGGCGAGCAGCGACGCCGGCGGGTCGTAACCGGAGAGCTCCTCGGGCGGGTAGTCCTCGATCCGGAGCGAGGCGAACCCGTCCGCGGTCGCGACCGCCGGTGCGTCGTCGCGGTGCACGACGACCTCGTCGAACTCGTGCAGCCCGCCGGTGTGGTCGAAATGCCGGTGCGTCGCCACGGCGACGACGGGGCGTTCGAACAGCTCGGCGAGCTCCCGGCGCAGGGACCCGATCCCGAGCCCCGTGTCGACCAGGACGTCCCGATCGCGTCCCCGGACGAGGAACAGGTTCGCCTGCAGGAAGGGGTCGACGTGCGTCTCGCGGATCCGCAGGACGCCGTCGTCGACGGTCTCGTGCTCGAACCATCGCTCGGCCACACGCACGCGCGCGATGCTAGCGGCTTGACGCGACGGTCCCTGCCGGGATACGACCGGTCCCCACCGACGGAAGGAGGCTGGGATGGCGACCGATCTGTCGATCTCGCTCCCCGACGAGCCGGGCGGTCTCGCGAACGCCGCGAAGGCGCTCGGGGCGGCCGGGGTGAACGTCGAGGGCATCGCGGGTCTGGGGGGCGGCGGCCACGGGCACGTCCACCTGCTGGTCGAGGACGGCGGTGCCGCTCGGACCGCGCTCGAGGGCGCGGGGGTCACGATCGAGGGTGAGCGCGAGGCCGTGGTCGTCGACGTCTCGAGCGAGGACCGTCCCGGCAAGCTGGCCGAGCTCGCCCAGGCGATCTCGGACGCCGGGGTGAACCTCGCCGCCTGCTACGTGGCGTCCCGTTCGAGGGTGGTGTTCTCCTCGGACGACCCGGCGGCGCTGCGCTCGGCGCTCGGCGCCTGAGGCCGAGCACGCGCGTTTGACGCCGAGCGGCGGTGAGCGTAGACCGACGCTGACGGGTTGGGCGGGTCTCAAGAAGGAGGTGCCGATGAAGGACCTCACCGTCTCCCTCGAGGACCGGCCCGGGACCTTCGCCGATCTCGGCGAGGCGCTCGGCAAGGCCGGGATCAACATCGAGGGCATGTGCGCCGTCACGAGCGAGGGACGCGGCATCATCCACCTGCTCGTGGCGGATGCGAACGCGGCGCGCAGCGCGCTCGAAGGCGCCGGCATCAAGGTCGAGGGGGAGGCCGAACCGCTGGTCTCCGATCTCCCCTCGGATCAGGTCGACCGGCCCGGCGCCGTGGGTGCCATGGCCCGAGCGATGGCCGATGCCGGCGTCAACGTGCAGGTCGCGTATCTGGCGACCAAGAACCGCGCGGTGCTGGTCACGAGCGACAACGCGAAGGCGCGTCAGGCGCTCGGCACGTGAGGTAGCTGGCCGGGGGCGGCCGGGGCCGCCTCCGACGGCTCGGCCGCGTACGCGAGGTCGAGGATCTCGACCGGGTGCAGCACCCGGATCGGCGACCCGAGCTCGCGGAGTCCCGCCTCGATCTGCATCGTGCAGCCGGTGTTCGCGCTCGCCACGACGTCGGCTGCCGGTGGACGCGACGGCCTCGGCCTTGCGGCGTCGGAGCTCGGACGACATCTCGGGCTCGAGCACGTTGTAGAGGCCTGCGGCGCCGCAGCACACGTCCCCGTCGGGCACGTCGACGACCTCGATACCTTCGATCGTGCGGAGCAGCGCGCGCGGCTGCTCCCGGAGGTGCTGCACGCGGAGCGCGTGGCACGCGTCGTGGTACGCGACGCGCTCGAACCCGGGTCGGCCCGCCGGAGGGTCCGAGAGCCCCTCGTCGTGGAGGAGCTCCATCACGTCGCGGACCTTCGTCGCGAAGGCGCGCGCCTCGTCGCTCGGGATCAGGTCGCCGAGCTGCTGCAGGTGCGCGCCGCAGCCCGCCGCGTTCGTCACCACGACGTCGACGCCGGCGAACGCGCGCAGGTTGCGTTCGGCGAGGCGCGCGCGCGGTGTCGAGCCGTCCGTTGTGGGCGGCCAGGGCCCCGCAGCACGCCTGCGCACGGGGAACGACCACGCGCCACCCGTTCCTCGCCAGCACACGGATCGTCGCGAGGTTCACCTCGCGGAACCAACGATCCTGCACGCAGCCGCTCAGCAGCGCGACGGTCCCTCGCTCCTGGCCGGCGGGCGGCGTCTCGCGGGGGAGGCGGCGGAACAGCGCGGAACGTTTGGGGGTGAGCGCGCGGATGCGTTTGGGGAGCGCGAGGCGCGCGAGCGGCTGCACCGCCGCGGCGAGCCACAGCAGCTTCTTCCGAGGGAGCGTGACGTCGAGCCCGAGCCACCGGAGGAACCTCGACCGCCGAGACCTCAGCGGCTCCACCTGGACGCGCGCGCGCTCCACCATCCGTCCGAACGGAACGTGCGAGGGACAGACGTCCTCGCAGGCTCGGCACGCGAGACAGAGATCCATGAAGCTCGCGAACGTCTCGTCGGGTTCGGACAGGCCCTCGGCCACCGAACGCATCGCCGTGATCCGGCCACGAGGCGACGCCGACTCCTCCCCGGTCACGCGGTAGGTGGGGCAGTGCGGCAGGCACAGCCCGCACGCCACGCAGGCTGCCAGGTCCGCGTCGGCCGGCGCGTCGAGCGGGAACCGCCACCTCGGTCCGAGGTCGGGCGTGGGTCCGACGAACCGCACCCCGTCGGGCATCTCGCCGCCGAGCGGAACGCCGCCGTCCGCATGGTCGCTCTCGGTGCGCACGTCACCGATGCTAGACCGTCGGGTCCTCGAAGCGGGCCACGGCCGAGCTGAGGATCCGACCTGCGATCCATCGTCGTGAGCGGTGAGGATGGCGCCGTCCTCACCGACCTGGCCTCAGGTAACGCTGACTGACTACCCGATCCCTGTGGTCATGTCGGTCTGGATCTGCGTCTGGGTGAGGGCGGTGTTGTAGATGCGGACCTCGTCGATCGTGCCCTCGAAGTACTGGCCGAAGATGCTGTCGCCGCCGATCTGCAGGGGGTTGGCCGAGGACGCGAGCGTCCCCGTGACGGCCGTGGTCTTGACCAGGTTCCCGTTGACGTAGAGCCTGAGGGCGGCTCCGTCGTAGGTGGTCGCGAGATGCGTCCAGGCCGCCGATGCGAGCGCCGCCGTGCCGATCGCCTTCGTGTTGACGCCTCCGATCAGCCCCTCGCCCACGGGCTTGCCGGCGTTCGACGAGCTCGCCGCTAGGTAGTAGTTGTCCCTGCCCTTGTAGATCACGTCGCGCCACTTGCTCGTGATGGTGGTGGGGTTCACCCATGCCTCCAGCGTCATCGCCGTCGTCAATTGCAGGGAGGCTGCGTTGGGTACGTCCACCCGCGAGGACGTGCCGTTGAACGACAGCGCGCCGTTGATCTTGCCCGAGCCGGTCCACGTGGCCCCGCGAGTGTGCCGGTGTTGCCGTTGCCCGAGGCGTCGGTGACCGTCGTTCCGGCGCCCTCGTCGAACGAGTAGGCGGCCACGAGGTTCGCGAGGGAACTCGCGGTGAACGTGGCCACGTAGGAGGCAGCCTGGTTCGGCGTCGTGATGGTGTGGGTCCGGGGACCCAGGTCGCTCCACGAAGCGAACGCGTAACTCGTCGAGCCCTGCACCTGATCCGGGGCTCCGAGCGCGTGTTGGAAGCCCTTCAGCGAATCGACCACGAAGGGCGTGGTCTTGCTGATCCCGTCGAGCGTCACGGTCAGCCCGCTGGGGGCCGAGTCGACGTTCAGGTTGACCTTGTCCGGCCAGATCGTGACGGAGGAGCTCTGCTGCAGGCCGTCGGCGTCGGTGACGGTCAGGATCACCTCGTATCGGGTGTTCCCGGTGAAATCGTGTCCCGAGACGGGGATGTCGAACGTGAGATCCTTCACGCCGTTGACGGGACCGATCCCCGGGTGGAGGTGGTTGTCGTGGTGGAAGACGATCGTCCATGAGAAGGCACTGTCGGGCAGGACGTTGCCATGAGCATCGGTTCCGTCACCGCTGATGAGGATCTGATCGCCCGCCTTGAACAGCGCTCCGTCGGCCGGAGTCTGGATGACGCCGGTGGGGGGGTCTCCCACGATGATGAGCATCGATGTGAAGGCCGAATCCGTACCGTCGGAAACCGTCAGCGTGGCCTGGTATCGCCCTATCGACGTGTAGCGATGAACCGGCCCCGCCTGCGTGGAGGTGGCGCCGTCACCGAAGTCCCAGCTGTAGGTCAGCGCCCCTCCATCCGGATCGAACGACCCGCCACTCGAGAAGGTCACGTCCAGCGGCGGCGACCCGTGGTCCGGGGTCGCGGATCCGACGGCGACGGGCGGCTGATTGCCGGTCCCGAGGAACCGCATCCGCCGAAGGGTCCCCGCGTTGAAGCTTCCTCCCGCACCCGTCCCGGGCTGCACGGGACGCTCCGTGAAGCTGAAATCGAGGTAGTAGAGGGCGCCGTCGGGACCCATCTGGAGCTGGATCGGATCCCCGACGTCGGGATCGCCGAGCGCCCCGCTGAGCGGCTCGAAGTTGAAGACACCCGTCACGGCGGTGCCGGCAGGGTTCAACGTCAGCCTCTTGATCCAATGTTGGGTGTAGTCGGCGAAGAAGTAGTTGCCGCGATACTCGCTCGGGAACTGGGTCCCCCGATAGACGAAGCCCCCCATGATCGCCGCGTTGAGCCCCGAGTGGGGGTAGGAGTAGATGGGGTTCGTGATCCCGGCGACCCCGCAGGGACCCTCGCACAGGGGCCAGCCGTAGTTGGCGCCTCGCACTATCAGGTCGACCTCTTCCACCGCGGTGCGCGAGTCATTCCCCCCGACATCACCCAGGTAGAGATTGCCCGTCACGGTGTCGAACGAGAACCGATAGGGGTTGCGCAGCCCGTACGCCCAGATCTCGTCCTTGTTGCCTCCCGGCCCGTCCACGAACGGGTTGTCGGACGGGATGCTCCCGTCCCGGTTGATCCGGAGGATCTTGCCGTGGTAGCTGGTGAGGGACTGGGAATCTGACGCTTGGCCGTTGTCGCCGATGGAGACGTACAGCTTGCCGTCCGGACCGAAGACCACCGATGCACCGTGATGAGAATCGGTGTTGTTGACGTCATCTTCCCAAAGGACCACCTCACTGCCGGGGAGCGTGCTGTTCCAGTCGGATGCGGCCGTGAACCTCGAGACCCGATCCCGATACCCGGCGCCTTGGGCATGCGCGTAGAAGACGTAGTAGAAGTTGTTGGTGGAGAAGTTGGGGTCGAGCGTGAGGCCGTGCAACCCCGCATCGCCCTGAGCCACCGCGTTCGGGATCGCGTTGAAGGGCGTCGAGTCGGGCTGGATGGCGCCCGGCTGGACGACCCTGATCGTCCCGTTGACCTGGCCCATCAGCATGCTTCCGTCCGGGAGGAAGACCATGCTCGTCACGAGATTGAGGTTCTGCACCACCACCTCATTCGTGAAGATCGATGTCGAGGCGGTGGCGACGTTCGAGTACGGTCCTGAAGTGTTGCCGTTGTCTCGCGCGCGGACCCGGTAGCTGTACGAGCCGTTGGCCGCGAGACCGGTGTCATCGAACGCCAGGGTCTGCGCGTTCGTGGTCCCGATCTGGGAGAAGTTGGCGGGAGTGGCAGCGCACCCTGTGCCCTGACAGCGTTCGACCAGGTAGTTCGCGACCCCGACGTTGCTGGTCGAGGCGGTCCACGTGAGGTCGACCTCGGCGCTGCTCACGGCCGATGCGGTGAGGTTGCCGGGTGCGGACGGCCCGGTACCGGGAACGGTTCCGATCGCCGTGGTCATGTCGGTCTGGATCTGCGTCTGGGTGAGGGCGGTGTTGTAGATGCGGACCTCGTCGATCTTGCCCGTGAAGTACTGGCCGAAGATGCTGTCGCCGCCGATCTGCAGGGGGTTGGCCGAGGTCGTTATCGTCCCGGCGCGGTCTTGGTCCTGACAAGGGTTCCGTTCACGTAGAGCTTGATCGCCGTGCCGTCGTAGGTGGTCGCGAGATGCGTCCAGGTACCGGTCACCAGCTTCGCCGGGCCGATGGCCTTCGTGTTGACGCCTCCGATAAGCCCCTCGCCCACGGGCTTGCCGGCGTTGTTAGCTCGCCGCAAGGAGTAGTCGTCCCTGCCCTTGTAGATCACGTCTCGCCAGGTGCTCGTGACGGTCGTGGGGTTCACCCATGCCTCAAGCGTCATCGCCGTGGTCAGCTGCAGGGAGGCCGCGTTGGGCACGTCCACGCGCGAAGAGGTGCCGTTGAACGACAGCGCGCCGTTGATCTTGCCCGAGCCGGTCCACGTGGCCCCGCGAGCGTGCCGGTGTTGCTGTTGCCCGACGCGTCGGCGACCGTCGCGCCGGCGCCCTCGTCGAACGAGTAGGCGGCCACGAGGTTCGGCGATGCACCCCGAGCCGGTGTCGTCGAAACCAGGCTCACGAACAAGACGAAAGTCACGGACAGGGGAAGGAGCGCTCCTCTAGGGAACGACCGATGCGCCATACGAGTAACCATGCTCGCCTCCTCGCGGGTCCTCTTCTCGCGCGCATCCGAAACCCCGAACGAGTCGGCCCGTGCGCAGATTCTTCCACTTGGATGGGTGACCTGGCCTCAGTCATTCGACGTACGTCGGGCTGGTAGCTCGCGCGACCCCGGCCAGTCTCTCGCGTCTGATCGACGCCCCGACCAGCGCGACCGGCGACGTAGGTTGGACGGTACCATGCCCACGTGATCCGACCGTCGCGTCGTGCATCCTCGTTCACGGAGTCGGTGATCCGCGAGATGACGCGGCTCTCGAACGCGCACGGGGCCATCAACCTGTCGCAGGGCTTCCCCGACTTCCCCGCGCCGAGGAGATCAAGGAGGCCGCCGCGCACGCGATCGCCGACGGACGTCAACCAGTATCCGATCACCTGGGGCGCCGAGCCGTTCCGAGCCGCGATCGCCGACACGTACCGAACGCGCTACGGGATGTCGTGGGTCGAGGCCGAACGCGACGTGACGGTCACCTGCGGCTCGACCGAGGCGATGATCGCCGCGATGCTCGGCGTGCTCGACCCCGGCGACGAGGTCGTCGTGTTCGAACCGTTCTACGAGAACTACGGGCCCGACACGATCCTCGCGGGCGCGGTGCCGCGGACCGTGACGCTCTCGCCGCCGGACTGGACGTTCGACGAGGGCGAGCTCGCGGCCGCGTTCAACGCGCGGACCCGCGGCATCGTGATCAACACGCCGAACAACCCGACCGGCAAGGTGTTCTCGCGCGAGGAGCTCGACGTGATCGCCGAGCTCTGCCAGCGGTGCGACGCGGTCGTGTTCACCGACGAGATCTACGAGCACATCACGTACGACGGGTTCCGCCACGTGCCGCCCGGCTCGGTCGCCGGGATCGAGGACCGGACCGTCACGATCAGCGCGCTCTCGAAGACGTACGCCGTCACCGGCTGGCGCGTGGGCTGGGTCGTCGCGCCCGACGGTGCTCACGGCGGGATCCGCCCGGTGCACGACTTCCTCACGGTGGCCGCGCCGGCCCCGCTGCAGGAGGCGGGGGTGGTGGCGCTCGGGATGCCCGAGTCGTACTACGAGCAACTCGCGCTCGAGTACCTCGAGCGGCGCGACACGCTGCTCCGGATCCTCGCGGAGACGGGGTTCGAGTCGCGACCCGACCCGCGGCGCCTACTACGTGATGGCGGACTTCTCGCACCTCGGGATCGGCGACGACGTCGAGGTCGCGACCGACTGACGAAGGACGTCGGCGTCGCCATGGTGCCGGGCTCGTCGTTCTTCTCCGGCCCGGAGCTCGGCTCGCACCTGGTGCGGTTCGCGTTCTGCAAGAGGTCGAGACGCTCGAGGAGGCCGGGGCCGGCTCCGCAAGGCGTTCGCCTCGACGGCGCCGCCCCAGCCTCGGCCCGGCGCGAGCACCCCGTTCGGATCGAACGCCTCCTTCAGACGTCGCTGCACCTGCGGCGCGGCGACGGGCGGGTCGCCCGAGACCGCCGGGACCACGGACGACCGGCGCGATCCCCCCGCCGCCCGAACGCGGTCGCGGAGCTCGCCGAGCTCGCCGTTCGGCGATCCGAGCCCGACCCATGCGAGCCCGACGCCGGCGAGCGCGCCCCACGCCGTCCCCGACGACCGCCGCGTCGAGCCTGCGAGGGCGGGACCGCGGCCTCGGCGACCACGGGCGTCGCCTCCCACGGCCGCTCGAGCGGGAACGGCGCGTCGTCCTCGGCGTCGACCGGTCGCTGCGACGCGCGCGAGCGATCGCCGTCTGCTCCTCGACCTCCGCGGGCCAGCCCTCGAGCCGGACGCTCGATCCGCCCGGGGTCGCGAGGACCGCGGTCGCGCCGGCACCGCGTCCAGCGAGCTCGCGCGCGAGCGCGAGGTCGCCCGTCGAACCGCAGCGTGCGGCGCGCCTGGGGGAGCGGGCGCACCTTGAGCGCGACCTGCACGATCACGCCGAGCGTCCCGAGCGAGCCGGCGACGAGCTTGTGGAGGTCGTACCCGGTCACGTTCTTCACGGTCCGCGCGCCGCTGCGGACCAGCCGCCCGTCGCCGGTGACGATCTCGGCCTCCAGCACGGTGTCGCGGAGCGCGCCGACCCTCAGCCGCCGTGGGCTCGACGCGCCGCTCGCGATCACGCCGCCGACGGTCGCGTCGTCCGGCGCGTCGCTCGGCCACTCCTGGCCGCCCTCGGCGCAGGATGCGTTCGAGCTCGCCGACCCGCATCCCGGCCTCGACCACCGCGATCATCTCGGCCGGCTCGTAGGCCACCAGCCGGTCGAGCTGGGTCGTCCACAGCTCGGCGTCGACCTCGCGCGGGGTTGCCCTTGTCGAGGTGCCGGCGTCCGCCGACCACGAGCAGCGCGTCGCCGGTCGCGTTCGCGTCGCGGATCGCGTCGACGACGTCGGCCTTCGACGACGGATGGATCAGATCCACGAGCCCTCCGGGAGGTCGGCGGCGGCCGCCGCCGCGTCCGAGCCCCGCGCCATCGCGAAGTCGCCGCACCGAGCGCCGGCCGGCAGCACCTTCTGCGGGTTCATCCGCCCCTCGGGGTCGAACGCCGACCGCACGCACGCCTGCGCCGGCGAGGTCCTCGGCGGAGAACACGAGCGGCATGAAGTCGCGCTTCTCGAGGCCGATGCCGTGCTCGCCCGAGAGCGCGCCGCCCGCGTCGACGCACAGGCGGACGATCTCCTCGCTCGCGCGCAGCACGCGTTCGAGCGTCCCGGGCACGCCGCGGTCGAACGACAGCAGCGGATGCAGGTTGCCGTCGCCGGCGTGGAACACGTTCGTGACGATCAGCTCGTGGCGCGCGGCGATCTCGTAGACGCCGGTCGAGGACGTCGACGAGCTTGGTGCGGGGCACGACGCAGTCGTGCAGGTGGTAGTGCGGCGCGATCTGCGCGACCGCGCCGAACGCGGACTTGCGCCCCTTCCAGATCAGCGCGCGTTCGGCCTCGTCGGCGGCGACGCGGATGCTGCGGGCGCGGTTCGCGCGCGGCCGCCGCCTCGACCGCCGCGGCCTGCGCCTCGACGGCGGCCGCGCGTGCCGTCGACCTCGACGATCAGGATCGCCGCGGCGTCGGTCGGGTACCCGGCGTGCGCGAACCGCTCGGCCGCGACCACGATGCCGTGGTCCATCATCTCGACGGCGGCGGGGACGACGCCGCTCGCGATGATCCCGCTCACGGTGGCCGCGCAGTCCTCGACGGTCGCGAAGTCGAGCAGCATCGTCCGCACCGCCGGCGGGCAGCGGCGTCAGCCGAACGCACACCGCCGCGACGATCCCGAGCGTCCCCTCGCTCCCGACCATGACGCCTCGGAGGTCGTAGCCGGCGGACTCGGGAGCCTCGGAGCCCAGACGCGCGACGCGTCCCGTCGGCGAGCACGACGTCGAGCGCCAGCACGTGGTTCGACGTCACGCCGTACGCGAGGCAGTGCGGGCCGCCGGCGTTCGTGCTCACGTTGCCGCCGATCGAGGAGGTCTGCTGCGAGGACGGGATCGGGCGCGAACGTGAAGCCGTGCGGGCGCAGGGCGTTCGCGAGGTCGAGGTTCGGGACGCCGGGCTCGACCCAGGCGAGCCGGTCCTCGCGGCCGGACCTCGAGGATGCCGGTCATCTTCGTCGTCACGACGACGAGCGCGTCGCCGATCGGCGTGGAGCCTCCGGCGAGCCCGGTGCCCGAACCGCGGGGGACGATCGGCAGGCCGTGTTCGGCGGCGACCCGGATGCACGCGACGATGTCGTCGCGCGGCGGGGAAGGCGACGAGCGCGCAGCCGCCCTCGACCATCGAGGCGTCGCGCGCGTACAGGCGGAGCGCCAGCGGGTCGGAGAGCACCTCGGCCGGCACCGAGCGCGTCCTCGAGCGCGCGCCGGGCGGCGTCGACGTCGGCCATCAGGAGCTCAGGCTAGCCCGGGGTTCGCGGGGTGGTGCCGGGCCTCAGGCGACGTGCCCGGCGGCGCCGTCGGGCGTCGTGAGCGGGCGACCCTGGTCGGCCCACTCCTCGAGACCGTGCGCGAGGTTGTACGCCTCGAACCCGCGCGCCCGGAGCATCAGGGTCGCGAGCTCGCTGCGGTTGCCGGAACGGCAGACGACGACCGTGGTCTTCTCGGCGTCGAGCTCGCCGATCGCGCCCGCGAGGATCGTGTTCAGCGGGATGTGGATCGAGCCCTCGATCCGGCCGGCCTCCCACTCGTAGGGCTCGCGGCAGTCGACGACCTGCACCTCGTCCAGGTGCTCGGCCAGGCCGCTCGAGGTCGTCAGGTCCGTCGTCACGTCGCTCATGCAGGTGCAAATCCTAGCAGCGAGGTGCGGAACGACGGAAGCGCCCGGTCAGCCGAGCGCCCGTTCGAACGCCTCGAACGCCTCGCGCCCGAACAGCACGAACCGGACCTCCTCGACCTCGGTCTCGGCGCCGCGGACGGCCCCGATCGCGACGCCCGCCGCCTCCTCGACCGGGTAGCCGAACACGCCGGTCGAGATCGCGGGGAAGGCGACGGTCCGCGCGCCGAGCTCGTCGGCCACCCGGAGCGACTCGATGTGGCACGCCGCGAGCTCGCCGGCGGGGTCCGCGGAGCGCGCGTAGACCGGCCCGACCGTGTGGATCACCCACCGCGCCGGGAGGTTGCCCGCCGCCGTCGCCACGGCCCGGCCTGTCGGCAGCCCGTCTGGGAACTTCGTCCGGCGGATCTCCCGGCACTCGGCGAGGATCGACGGGCCCGCCGGCGCGGTGGATCGCGCCGTCGACGCCGCCGCCGCCCAGCAGGGACGAGTTCGCGGCGTTCACGATCGCGTCGACCTCCTGGGTCGTGATGTCGCCCTCGAGGAGCACGATCTCCGGCATGACGACATCGTAGGTTGTGACTCGCCGTGGATGAACGAGACCTCGCCGTATCCGTGAGGGAAGTCCTGCTCACGCACCCCCACATCCGATCGGTCGAGCTCGTCGGGTCACGCGCCACGGGCTCGCCGAGCGCCCTATCGGACTGGGACTTCGAGGTGGAGACCGACGACTTCGGCGCCTTAGCGCCCGCCCTGCCCGCGTTGGTCTCTGCGCTCGAACCCCTCGCGCAGCAGTGGGATCGGATCAGCGCGTATCCCTGCTACATGCTCATGCTGCCCGGGCCCCTCAAGGTGGACCTCATCTTCCCCGGTGAGCCGTACGAGTCGCTCCCGCCGTGGACGGTGAGCCCGGACACGCTCAACGGGATCGATCAGCACTTCTGGGACTGGATCCTGTGGCTGGCGTCCAAGAGCCAGAAGGGCGAGGACGAGCTGGTGAGGCGCGAGCTGGAGAAGATGAGCGAGCACCTGCTCCGGCCGCTGGGCGTGGAAGCGGTGCCGAGCTCGATCGACGCCGCGTTGGAGGGCTACCGCACCGCTCGTGACGAACGTGAACGAGAGTTCGGGCTCGAGGTGTCCCGACGGCGAGAGCGCGAGGTGCTGCCCGCAATCTCGAACGGCTGAGCGGCCGGACTCGACCCAGGCTCGGCCGTTGCGGTTGAATGGGTTCGGGCGCCGCATCCGGCACCCACGGCCGAGTGCCACACGCGGACACGGGAGGAGCGGATGGCCGGGATCGTGATGGATGGCGTCTCCAAGGTGTACGCCGACGGCACGACCGCCGTCTCGGACCTGAACCTCGACATCCAAGACGGCGAGTTCATCGTCCTGGTCGGCCCGTCCGGATGCGGCAAGACCACGGCGCTGCGGATGGTCGCCGGTCTGGAGAGCATCACCGACGGCACGATCACGATCGGCGAGCGCGTGGTCAACGACGTCCCGCCGAAGGAGCGGGACATCGCGATGGTCTTCCAGAACTACGCGCTGTACCCGCACATGAGCGTGTACGACAACATGGCGTTCGGCCTGAAGCTGCGCAAGCTGCCCAAGGAGGAGATCGACCGCCGGGTTCGACAGGCGGCGGACGATCCTCGGGCTCGAGGAGTTCCTCGAGCGCAAGCCCAAGGCGCTCTCCGGCGGGCAGCGGCAGCGCGTCGCCATGGGGAGAGCCATCGTACGCGAGCCACTGGCCTTCCTGATGGACGAGCCCCTGTCGAACCTGGACGCGAAGCTCCGCGTCCAGATGCGCGCCGAGGTTTCGCGGCTGCAGAGCGATCTCGGCGTCACGACGATCTACGTGACGCACGACCAGATCGAGGCGATGACGATGGGTGATCGCGTCGCCGTCATCAAGAAGGGTGAGCTCCAGCAGGTGGACGCTCCCCAGTTCCTGTACGACCACCCGTCCAACCTGTTCGTCGCCGGTTTCATCGGCTCGCCCGCGATGAACATGGTCGAGGCCGAGCTGGTGCGCGAGGACGGCGGCCTGTTCGTGACGTTCGGCGGGACGAAGCTGAGCGTCGCCGACGAGGCCCTTGATGAGCGCCCCGGCATCCGCGCTTACGAGGGCCACCGGGTGATCGTCGGGATCCGCCCGGAGAACATCGAGGACGCCTCCATCATGCCGGTGATCCCGAAGGATCGCCGGCTGATGGCCGAGATCGTGCTGCGTGAGGCGCTGGGATCGGAGGTGTTGGTGCACTTCCCGGTCAACGCGCCGCCCGTGCTGACCGAGGACACCAAGGAGCTCGTGGGTGACACCGGCATGGCGCTCGAGGAGATCCAGAAGCGTGTCGGGATCGAATCGTCGACGTTCGTGGCGCGACTGGACCCCCGAACGCGCGCGGCCGAGCGACAGACGCTCGAGCTCGCGGTCGACACCGCTCGGTTCCACTTCTTCGATCCCGGGACAGGACTCGGGATCTACGGGGACTCCTGAGTCGGCATGGCCTTCGGCCGGGTCGATGGGGAAAGGACCTCCCTCAGCACGCCAAGGGGGGCGAGGTCCGCGAACGGGCGAGGAGCGTCCATGGCCCTTCCCTGAGGCCTGCTTCTTGCCTGCGTTTGCGCGCCTGGTGGTGCTGTGATTGGGTGGTGAGGTGGACACTGGCCGTCTCCACGTCGGCCCTAGTGCCTGGTTCGCGATCGACAACCTGGCGGGCTAGGGAGTCGTGGCCGGGCAACGGACCACCAAGGCCGGCGAAGAGATCATCGCCGAGGTGCCTGGTCGTGGAGCCGCTGTTGGGGGAGGGGGCCGTCCGGAGGCGCTCGGCGTGGGCGCGGCTGAACAGGTGGCTCCGGGGGCACCAGTTCGAGATCTGGTTGACGCTCCCGCTCGTGGCCTACGTGTTGGTCCTCACCGTCACTCCCATCATCAATACGTTCCGGCTCTCGCTGACGGATCCACAACAGGGGGGCCTATCCCTCGTCAACTACGAGCAGATCTTCGGCTCGGGCGTCTTCCGTTCGGCCGTCGTCAACACGGTGATCGTCGCGACCATGTCGCTCGTCCTCGAGCTCAGCCTCGGGCTCATCATCGCGCTGGCGCTGCACGCCGCGTTCCGCGGTCGTGGGTTCGTCCGGACCATAAGCCTCGTTCCCCTCGGCGTTCCGACGATCGTCGCGGGGGCGGTGATGCTCCTCATCTTCGCCCGTGCCGGATACCTGAACTCCATCATCTTCCTGATCCAGGACCTCGTGAACTTGCTCCCCGGTGTCGATTGGCAGTACCAGCCGATCAGCCTGACCGTGTCTGGCGGCCTCCCGACCCTGTTCACGGTCGCGATCGCCGACACGTGGAAGGTCCTTCCGATCGTCGTGCTGATCTTCTTGGCGGGACTGCAGTCGATCCCCGAGGACATCTACGAGGCAGCCGACGTGGACGGCGCAACCAAATGGCAGCGCTTCTGGCGCGTGACCTTCCCGCTCCTGATCCCATACATGACGATCGCGATCATCCTGCGCGCTATCGACGCGTTCAGGATCTACGAGCTCGCCCTGGTCCTCGCGGGCGGGATCGAGCCCGTGCTGGGCACCTACATCTTCGACCGGTGGCTGCCCCCGACGAGCGACGAATACACCGCTTCGGCGGCCTCGATCGTCCTGTTCGCGATCATCATGGTGTTCATCATCCTGTATCTGAGGTTCGTCGCTCCGCGCGGAGGGTCGCAGACGTGAGCTCGAGGCGCCTCGCGTGCAGCGCGACCGGCTGGATCCGGTGCTGAAGGTCGCGTTCCCGATATGGGTCGTCGTAACCGTGGTCATCGTCCTGTTTCCCATCTACCTGATCTTCATGGTCTCCTTCGCCCCGGGTGCGGCCTTGTTCGGAGACCGCCCGCCGTTGGTCATCACCGACTTCACGCTGCAGTGGTGGGACGCAGTCATCGAGGGTGGCGACCTCATCCCCCCGCTCATCAAGAGCCTGGTGGTCGCCACCGTCGCGACCGTTGTCGCTATCGTGATCGCGGCGCCGGCCGCGTACGTGATCTCGCGGCTGCCGCCTGCGGTCGCCTACACGATCGTGCTGGCCTTGCTGGTGACGCGGATGTTCCCCGAGCTCACGATCGGCATCTCCGTCGCCACGTGGTTCGCTCGTTTCGGCCTGCTCGACACGTACCTGGGGCTGATCCTCGCCCACCTGATCGGCTCGCTGCCGTTCATCGCGTGGATCCTCGTCGGGACGTTCGAGACCGTGCCGCGCGAGCTCGAGGAGGCCGCCCAGATCGACGGCGCGTCGAGGCTGGGAACGTTGCTCCGTGTGGTGTTTCCGGTTGCCGCTCCGGGCATCGCCGTCGCGTCGCTGTTCGTCTGGCTCTACTCCTGGAACGAGTTCCTGTACGCACGGCTCCTCACGACCAACCAGAACACGCTGCCGCTGCAGGTGTTCCAGGCGATCGACCGGGGAACGGTGCAGCAGATGGCCACCGTGGCGGCCGTGCTCACGCTGCCGATCCTCTGGTGGTCTACTTCCTCCAGCGGTACCTGCGGCCGGGAGCGCTGACGGGAGCAGTCAAGGGATGAGGACCGAACGTATACCAGGGAGGGCGTCGCGACGGGGCCCGCGCGTTCGGGAGGTGAACGATGAGGCTTGGCGTGCGCGGACTGGCGATCGTGGCGAGCCTCGGTTTGGTCGCCGCGGCCTGCGGAGGGGACGGGGGCGGCGGCGGTGGGAAGGAGTGCCCGAGGGAGAGTTCGAGGGGTCTCCATCACGTTCAGCACCTCGCTCGCCGAGACGGAAGTTCCGGCGATCCAACAGCTGCTCGACACGTTCCAAGAGTCGACGGGCGCGAACGGTCAAGCTCACCCAGGTGACTCGGCGACCTGCCGCAGAAGCTGCAGGTCGAGGTGGACTCGGGTAACCACACGATCCACCTGTTCGCCCAGGACAACCTCGCGCTCGCGGTGCTGGTCGACGATGGCCTCGTCGAGGATCTCTCCGACGTCGCGATCCCGGAGGGGTCAACCCGGCGCTGATCCCCGAGCAGTTCGACGGCGTGCAGTACTTCCTGCCGTACCGTCCGAACGTCAAGGTCGTCTACGTGAACAAGAGCCGGTTCGAGGAGGCGGGCGCAACCCCGCCCGAAACCGTCGACGAGTTCGTCTCGACCGCGCAGGCGCTGAAGGAGGCGCCGGACAACCCAAGGTGGTCCTCCAGCTCGAGGGCTCGAGCGGCGCGGCGGCCGTGACGTCTCGGAGTGGATCGTGTCGTACGGAGGGGACCCGCTCATCCTCAACGACGAGGGATCGGTGGAGGCGTTCACGACGCTCCAGCAGCTCTGGCAGGACGACCTCCTGGCGGCGGAGAGCCTCCAGTCGAAGTACGACACCGATGTGGACTACCTCAGCGGGGAGACGGCCTGGATGGCGCAGAACTGGCCGTTCACCTCGGCCACTTCGCCGACCAGGGGATCCTCGGAGAGTTCACCGTCTACGAGGGTGGGCCGGTCCGGTGCAGCCCGCGCACGTGATCGGCGGTGAGGTGCTCGGCATCCCGAAAGGCGTTTCGGGGAAGGAGCGAGGCCGCGGTCGCCCTCGCCCAGTACCTGATGTCGCAGGAGGCGCAGGAGGTCCTCGTCGCGGAGAACGCCTGGCCGTCCGTCCGCGAGGACGCGCTCGGGCAGGTGCCGGAAGAGCAGGCGGAGACGTTCAACGCGATCCAGGAGGCGCTGAGAACGGCTGGTACCGGCCGAACGTCGCGTACTGGTCAGACGTGGACGAGGCGATCAACACGGCGGTCCAGCAGGTCATCGTGGACGGGGGCCCGTGCAGTCGACGCTCGACGACCTCCACGACGAGATCGAGCAAGCGGCGCAGGCGGCCGGGGCGGAGTACCCGCCATCGTCGTAACTCGCTCGATGGGGTGGGGAGGTCCTGCGGGGCCTCCCTGCCCCTTCCGCTCCCGCCGTCCATCGTTCACGAGCGTCGGGCTTGCCGACCATCTGCTCGTGCTCAGGAGGGAGCGACGCGCAGGATCGCTCCCTCCCACGGACCGAGGCTGAGCTCGGACGCGACCGGCTCCCCGTCCCGCTCGCGACGGGTTCCGATCACGATCGTCCCCGCATCACTCGGAACCGTCGTGGGCCGGTCCGAGAGGTTCACCGAGACGATCGTGCCCGCTCCCCGGCGCCAGGACCACGCGCCCGGGGGCGACGGGAGCGATGCGTAGGCGCCCGAACGCAGATCCCGTGTCGCGCGGCGAAGGGCGATCAGGTCGCGGCACAGGTGGAGCATCGAACCCGGGTCCTCGCGTTGATCCGCCACGTTGATCGCTCGCGCCTCGCCGATCGGGAGCCAGGGGCGAGCGCCGCCGCGGTGAACCCGGCGCCCGGCTTCCCTGTCCACTGCATGGGCGTCCGGCCGGGATCGCGGCCCGTCTGCGCCGGGCCGTCTCCCGGTCCGTCGCGCTAAGTCGTCGCCGGTGACCGGCACCTCGACCATCCCGATCTCGTCGCCGTAGTACAGGAACGGGGTCCCGCGGAGCGTCAACAACATGAGGAGCGCGCACCGAGCGGCGTCGGGGCGGTCGTCGCACCACCTCGTCGGGAACCGCCCGACGTCGTGGTTCGAGCCGGTCCACGCCGGCTGGGCGAACGGCTCGAGCGCGTCCTCGGTCGTCTCCACGATCCGGCGCAGGGTCTCGGCGTCCAGGTCGGCGAAGACGAAGGGGAAGTTGAAGCACAGGTTCAGCTCGTCGCCGGCTCGCCGTAGAAGCGGGCGACCTGCCGAGGTCGAAGATCCAGGTCTCGCCGACGAGGATCCGAGGAGGATCGAACGCGTCGGCGATCCGGCGCCAGTCGCGGTAGATCTCGTGCACCTCGGGGCGGTTCAGGTTGTAGACCTGGCGTTGGCCGCGGCGGCGGATCTCCTCCGGGTCGTCCGCCGTCGCCGGGTCGTTGTCTCGCAGCGCCCGATCCTTGATGAGGCCGTTCGCCACGTCGATGCGGAACCCGGCGATGCCACGGTCGAACCAGAACCGCACGATGTCCTCGAACCCGTGGCGCACGTCCTCGTTCCACCAGTCGAGATCCGGCTGCTCCACGAGGAAGTTGTGCAGGTAGTACTGGCCGGTCCGCTCGTCGAGCTCCCAGGCCGGTCCCCCGAAGATCGAGACCCAGTTGTTGGGCGGCGAGCCGTCGGGTCGCGGGTCGCGCCAGACGTACCAACCGCGATGCTCGGCGTCCACGGACGATCGGGCGTCGACGAACCAGGGGTGGAGGTCGCTGGTGTGGTTCGGCACGAGGTCCAGGATCACCCGGATGCCTCGCGAACGCCGACTCCGAGACGAGCCGGTCGAGCGTCGCCAGGTCGCCCAGCTCCGGATGCACGTCGCGGTAGTGCGAGACGTCGTAGCCCCAATCCTTGTCCGGCGAGGGCGTGATCGGGGAGAGCCAGATGCCGTCCACCCCGAGCCACTCGAGATGGTCGAGGTGGTCGATCACGCCCCGCAGGTCGCCCGAGCCGTCGCCGTCGGCGTCCGCGAAGGAACGGACGTAGATCTGGTACAGGACGCCATCGCGCCACCAGGCGACATCGTCGTTCGTCACGCCCTCCACGGTATCCCGATGCGCGTGTCGACCGCCCGAACGCCGGCCCGATACCGTGCGGTGATGATGGGATCGAGCCCTCGGATCCGACCCGCCGCGCGCGAGGAGTGGGAGCAGGTCCGCGATCTCCGCCTGCGCGCGCTCGCCGACTCGCCCGAGGCCTTCGGGTCCACGCTCGAGCGGGAGCGCGCGCACGGCGAGGCCGAGTGGGTCGGGTGGATCGAGGGCTGGGACGGTTCGAGGAACGTCCTGTTCGTCGCGCAGGACGGCGAGCGCTGGGTGGGGATGGCGGTCGGGTCGCGCGGCGGCGAAGAACCCGACGCGCACCTGTACGGGATGTGGGTCGAACCGTCGTCGCGTTCGAGCGGGATCGGCGCGCGGCTCGTGGCGGAGGTCCTCGCGTGGGCGCGCGGCTGGGAGGCGCGTTCGGTGATCCTCGGCGTGACCGAGACCAACGCCGACGCCGCGGCGTTCTACGAGCACCTCGGGTTCGTGGACACCGGCGAACGCGACCCGCTGCGCGAGGGCAGCGAGCTCCGCGTTCGCATCCTGCGTCGCGAGCTCTGATCCCTGCCGCCCCCGACGCGGGCCGCTCGAGGCCCCCTGCTAGCGTGGTTCGGATGCGGGCGGCCGGGGCTCCACGGATCCGACCCGCGGTCGCCGTGCAGACGCTGTTCGTGCTCTTCGGCGTCTTCATCGCGGCGTCGTTCCCGTTCCTTTCCCTGTTCCTGGACGGCAAGGGACTCACCGCGGGCGAGATCGGTGCGGTGATCGCCGTGATGGCGATCGCTCGGGTGCTCCTGAGCCCGCTCTGGGGTCACCTGGCCGACACGTCGCTCGGTCGGCGCCGCGCGCTCCAGATCGGGGCGCTGGGAGGCGCGATCGGCGCGCTCGCCCTGTTCGGGGCCGAGACCTATCCGGCGATCGTGGCGACCGCGTTCGTGTTCGCGGGTCTGAGCGCGACCGTCGCGCCGAACGTCGACGCGATCGCCCTGCAGTTCCTGGGCGACGACCGGATGACCGAGTACGGCCGCATCCGCGGCTGGGAGAGCCTCGCGTACGCGACGGGGTGCCTGCTGATCGGCGTGCTCCTGCAGCAGGTGGGTACCCGCTGGGCGATGCCGGTGGTCGCCTGCGCGGCGCTCGCGATCTTCGCCTGGGCGGTCGTCGCGATCGAACCCGACCGGCCTGCTCGGTCGATCCGCCACGGCCGGCTCGGCGCGGTCGGGGCGGTGTTCCGGGCCGCCCCGAGGTTCTGGATGTTCCTGCTCGCCCTCCTCCTCGTGTGGACCGGGTTCAACGCCGCGTGGAACTTCATCGGCCTGAAGATCGAGCGGGCCGGGGGTGGCGCGCTGCTGGTGGGGATCGGGACGGCCCTCGGAGGGCTGGTCGAGGTGCCCGTGATGCGGCTCTCGTCGAGGTTCTCCCGGCGCTTCGGCCTGCGGGCGGTGTACGTGGCCGGATGCATCGTGTACGCGACGGGCTTCCTGTTGTGGGGCCTGGTCGAGGACCCGACGGTCCTGTCCGTCCTCACCGTGTTCGAGGGCGCCGGGTTCGCCTTGCTGTTCACGACGATGGTGGTCGTGATCGGCCGCATGCTGCCGTCGAACCTGTACTCGACCGGCCAGTCGCTCGCCGCGACGATGGGGTTCGGGATCGCCCCGATCATCGGCGCCGGGCTCGGCGGGCTCGTGTTCGATCGCTACGGCCCGGCGACGCTGTACATCGGCGCCTCGCTGCTCACGCTCGCCGGAGGGGCCGTCGCGTGGATCGCGCTGTCCACGCCCGCGCTGTCCCGCCCCGCACCGGACGTCGACCCCGTGCTCTGAGCGCCGTTCGGAGTCGGTTCGCGCCGCGTCGGGGGCTTGACGTACGATGCCCCGAGACCCTGACGAGGAGGTCGATGTGGTCAGCGCGTTCATCCTGATCCAGACCGAGGTGGGACGGGCCAGCAACGTGACCCGCGAGATCAGCGGCGTGAAGGGCATCGTGTCCGTCGATCCCGTGACCGGTCCCTACGACGTCATCGCCCGGGGCGAGGCGACCGACCTCGACGAGCTCGCCAAGGCGATCGTGATGCCGATCCAGTCGGTCGAGGGTGTCACGCGCACCCTGACCTGCCCGGTGCTCTCGCTCTAGGCTTCCCCGGACCCCTCAGGCACGAAGGCGATCTCGCAGCGTTCTTCAGGGTGCTCTCCCGCGCGTCGATACCACGTCCGGAGGTGGTGGCGTGGGTTCGGAACGCGGCTTCGTGTCGGTGCGGTTGCTCGTCCTGCTCGGGCTGGTGGTCGCGGCCGTGTGGGTCGTGCCATTGACCTCCTGCAGAGCCCGGGGACCCGTCCGACGACGTCCGCCGGTCCGACGGCACTGGGCCCGACGGCCCTGGGCCCGACGGGGATCGGTGAGCCCGCCGGCGCCCCCGCGGTCGTGAGCCCCGCGAGCGACCCCGTGTCCGACCCGATCCGCCAGGCGGACGACGTGCAGGCGCAGGCGCTCCTGAACGAGGCGATCCGGGCGGCGCAGGTCTATTACGCCGAGCACGGTTCGTTCGACGGGTTCGGTCCCGACGCGGCCTCCGCGTACGACCCCTCGATCGTCTACACGCAGGGCGGCCCCGCCTCCGACATGGTGTCGATGACGGTCTCGCCGACGGCGGTCGTGCTCGTCACCGTCGTCGAGCTGAACGGCGGCTACCTCTGCGCCGCCGAGATGGCCGACACCGTGTCGATGGGACGGACGAACGCGACGACGCCCGCCGAGTGCCAGGGCGGCTGGGACTAACCCCCCGAACCGTCCCGGAACCACAGGTGCACGTCGCTCCGCTCCGGGAGCTCGAGAGTCTCGGGGAGCTCGGCCGCGAGCTCGCCGATCCGAGCGAGGAGCCGCGAGCGCTGCGGCTCGGGCAGCGAGGCGATGTCGCTCGACGTCGCGAACAGGTCCGCGAGCCGCGCCGAGGGCACCGTCCGGGTCGTCGGGAACGAACGCCGTTCGAGCGTCGTGAACCCATCGACGTGCTCGGGCGGCTCGTACCAAGCTCGGTACGCCTCGACGATCGGTGAGGACCCGCGTTCGCGTTCGACGAGCTCGTCGATCTCGCGGAGGCCCATCCGCAGGCCGTCGGCGTGCCGGTCCGTCCGGGCCCAGAACAACGCGAGCGCGCCCTCGGGACGGAGCACGCGGCGGATCTCGGCGAAGGCGCCCTCGGCGTCGAAGTGATGGAACGCGTTGCCGACGACGACGACGTCGGCCTCGCCGTCGCCGACCGGGATGACCTCCGCGGTCCCGGGCACGGCGTGCACCTCGGGCAGGTTCGTGGCGAGGACCGCGCGCATGTTGTCGGCGGGTTCGACGGCGATCACCCGCACGCCGAGCGATGCGAATCGCCGCGAGAGCTGCCCGGTCCCGGCCGCGAGGTCGACCACGAGGGCTCCGGGCTCGAGGCGGGCGCGCTCGGCGACCCACCGGACGGACTCGGGGGCGTAGGTCGGGCGGAGCTCGTCGTAGTCGGTCGCGTTCACGTGCTCGAAGCTGAACCCCATCGTCGCGCATCGTACGCGGCCGCCGTACCCTTGCCGGATGCCGCCGCCCGAACGTCCACCGTCCGGCCCGCCGCCCGGGCGTTCGGAACCGCCGCACGCTCCCTTGCCGCGACCGCTCCTCGCCGAGGAGACCCTGATCGTCCTGTCGCTCTCGCTGCTCGCGAGCGCGGTGTTCGCGATCCTCAGCCTCCTCGAGCATCCGCTGCGCGGCGTCACCGTGGCCTCGGTGTCGCAGAGCACGGCGCTCGCGCGACAGCTCTTCGGGACGCTGTTCTCGCTCGCGCCGGTGTGGCTGGTGGTCTACCTCGTCCGTCGCAGCGGCGAGGGGCTCGAGGGGATCGGCATGCGATGGGACCGTCCCCGGCAGGACATCGGGCGCGGGGTGCTCCTGTTCCTGGTCGTGGGGGCGGCGGGGATCGGCCTGTACCTGGCGGCCGTCGCGCTCGGCGTCAACCGGTTCGTCGTGCCGGTGCCGCCGCTCGGGCACTGGTGGACGGTCCCGGTGCTCCTGCTGAACGCGGCCGAGGCGGCCCTGCTCGAGGAGGTCGTGGTCGTCGCGTACCTCATCACGCGGCTGCGGCAGCTCGGCCTGACCGAGATCGCGGCCGTCGGCGCGAGCGCGTTGCTGCGGGGGAGCTACCACCTGTACCAGGGGTGGGGCGGGTTCCTCGGCAACGTGGCGATGGGCTTGCTGTTCGGGTTCGTGTTCACGCGGACCAAGCGCGCGTGGCCGATCGTGATCGCGCACTTCCTGCTCGACACCGCGGCCGGCATCGGGTTCATCCTGTTCCGCAAGCACCTGCCCGGGTTCGGATGAGCGCGCCGCTGGCTCGTCGGTCGCTGTCGGCGGCGCTCCGGCAGGTCGCGACGCGAGGGTTCGCGCACGTCGACGGGCTGGTGGGCGAGGCGTTCCTGCGCGAGCTCCGGCGCGAGGTCGAGGGCGGTCCGCTGCGCCGGATGGAGGGGTCGTTCGGCGCGGCCGGCGTCCGGATGGAGATCGACGGCTACGACCTCGAGTCGCCGTTCGAGGGGTTCCCGGCCCTCACGGAGCTCGCGGGCTCGTTCACGGCGCGCGTCCGCTCGGACGGCGCCCAGATCCATGGCCTGCGGACCTGGCGTCCCAACGAGGCGGGGGTCGCCGTCTACCGGTCGGGGTCGGTCGGCGTCACGTCGCATCTGGACGGCCGCTGGTACCGGCGGCTCGTCGCGGTCTTCACGGTGGGCGGGTCGGCGCGGTTCGAGGTGCGTTCGTCGCGCGAGGGCGACCTGCTCGAACGCTGGGAGGCTCGCGCCGGCTCGGTCACGTTGATGCGGGCGCCGGGTCTCGCCGGCGTCCGCGACGGTCGCCCGTACCACGCGGTGCACGGCCCGGCGCGCGGGACGCGGTGCTCGCTCGCGCTCCGCATGCGGGTAGATCGGTCGGATCGATGAACGCGCGGCGTCGATCGGCGCCGAGGGACCTTCGTACGTCGGTGAGGATCACTGGAGGTCGCGGGGGAAGCGCCGGTCGAAGCGACGCGACCACCGCACGCTGCCGTCCTCCTCCGCGTCGATCTCCAGGTGCACGCGGTAGCCCTCGGCGTCGCTCTCGATGCGGCTGCGTACCTCCGTGGCGACGACCGTCCCGGGCCACGTGAGCTCGTAGCGCGCCGTCGCCGAGACCCACGCGCGTCCGGGATCGTCGATCGAGACGCCCACCACGCCGCCGACGCGTTCGGCGATCGCGGGTGCCACCTCGTCGGCCTCGCTCCGGTTGTCGTACCCGACGACCGCCCGGGTCTCGTTCCCGATGAGGTCCCGTTCGATCCTCCACGTCACGCCGTCGGTGTCCCATGCCTGCGGTCGGCGGGACGCGGGGAGGTCGGGGCGCTCGGCGATCGGCGGAGGGCCGTCGACGATCGGCAGGACGATCTGCGAGCCCTCGCGCTCGATCGAGAGCGTGAGGGGGGCCGGCGGCGGCCAGCAGTTCGGCCAGTCGGTCCCCGCGAGGTCCACGCGCACGCGGTGGCCCGGCTCGAACACCCACGACGTGACGTCCAGCTCGAACGACACGTCGTACGCGCGTCCCGGCTCGAGCGGCGACGGCTCCTCCCTCGAGTCGCGATGCGTGAGGTTGAGCAGACCGCGGGTGACCAGCTGCGAGGTCCCGTCGGGGTGGACGTCGCACAGCCGGGCGGACAGGTACGCCACGGGAACGGAGGCGGCCACCCGCGCCCGCAGGACGGGGGCGCCGAGGATCTCGAGCTCCTCCTCGATCGGCCAGTCGTAGACGAGCGAGAACGCCTCGTCCGGACGCTGGTCGACCGCCTGCCCCCACGGCGGCAGCCCGGCGCAGCTCAGCCACGCGGTCCACCCGACGTCGCCGCGCACCTCGAGCCGGTCGGGGCCGTCGCCGTCCTGGCCCGCACGGGCCTCGGCGAGCGCGAACCCGCGTTCGCGAACGCGGTCGAGCGGCCACCCTCCCTCGAACCGCCACGTCCCCGGATAGGTCTCGAGATCGGCGGCCGGGGTCACCGGACGCCGCACGAACGCGACGATCGGCGGCTCGCGGTCGACGCCGTTGTCCTCACCCTTCAGCCATCGGTCCCACCAGCGCGCCATCTCGCGGTCGAGGTCGATGTTGGGGCCGGGGCGCGACGTCTCGACGTCGGCGTGCGACCAGGTACCGGCCAGGAGGCGTTTCGGGCAGGTGAGGTTCGCCATGCCGCGCAGGGCGATGTTCGTGTACCCGTCGGCCCAGCCGGTCACGAGCATCGTCGCCGCCTCGATCGCGCCGTAGTCCTCGCGCAGCGACCCGTGCTTCCAGAACGCGTCGTACCGCTGGTGCTCGAGCCAGCCGAACAGCCACGGCTCGTAGTCGGCGACCCGGCGTTCCCACGCGTCGCGCCAACCCTCGCCGGCCACCCGCGGGACCGGGGGCAGGACGTTGATCGCGTCCATGTAGGTCGGCCAGTCGGCCAGGTCGAGCTGTTTCAGCGCGCCGCCGTAGTAGTGGACGTCGTCCGCGTACCGGTCGTCGGAGGCGAAGATCGAGCAGATCGCCTTGAGCGCCGGGGGGCGGAGCATCGCGACCTGCAGCGAGTTGAACCCCGACCACGACGTCCCGAACATCCCGACGTTGCCGTTGGACCAGGGTCGCTCGGCGAGCCACGCGATGACCTCGGTCAGGTCCTCGAGCTCCTCCGCCGTGTACTCGCCCGTCGCGATCCCTTCCGAGGAGCCCGTCCCGCGGATGTCGAGCCGGCACACCACGTACCCGAACTCGTCCGCGAACCGGTGGTACTCGGGCCGGTAGTGCGCCGTGAGGTCGTCCTTGCGGTACGGGAGCGCCTCGAGCAGCGCGGCGCGAGGCTCGGGACGCCCGGGCTCGTCCTCCGGCGGCAGGTACAGGGTGGCGGCCAGGCGGACGCCGTCGCGCATCACGATCCAGACGTCCTCGGTTCGAGCCATGGCGCAGGATGCTAGCGCGCGGGCGGGCGATGTTCGCGCCTCACGCCCGTCGCGTTCAGGTCTGCCCTGTCAAGCCCGTCGTCTAGGCCCAGGAGGTGAACCAGTAACGCAGCTTGAAGGCGGCGTCGGTGACCGGCGCGGCCGTCAGGATCGGCCAGAACCAGACGAACAGGATCACCGACGCGGCGACGAAACCCACGACGAAGGGAAGGAACGGGCGCGAACGGGAACCGGCGACGTGGAGCTGGGACAGTTCGCGGAGCGCGTAGACGACGGCGAGGACGAAGAAGGGCGTGAGCGGCGTGGCGTAGAAGAAGAACTGCGGGCGCGAGACCAGGAACCAAGGCAGGTACAGGCCCGCGATCGCGACGACGATGAACCCCGCCCTCCAATCGTGCTTGTGCCACCAGGCGTACGCGACGTACGGGATCGCGAGGAGGCTGCCCCAGAAGATCGCCGGGTTCCCCTGCGCGTAGATCACCTGGCGCACCCCGTCGGAGGCGAACGCCCCGTAGTAGTACGTGGGCCGGGCCAGCACGATCCACTTCCACGCCGGGGCGAAGTACGCGTGCCAGGGCTGCCCCTGATCGTTCACCGCCTTCAGGTCGGCGTGGAACCGGGCGGCCTTGCCCTGCATCTCGGCCCACCGCTGCAGATCCCACCCGAAGTGCAGGAACCAGGGGATGTAAGTGGCGACGTACACGATGCACGGCGTGACGAGCAGCGCGAGGACGAACCCGAACCCCTCGGTCGTGATCGTCTTCGCGATCGGTTTCGATACGCCGTATCGCTTGCGCCGCATCACTTCCCATATGAACCCGAGGGCGATCGCCGTGACGACCGCGGTCAGCCCCGACCACTTCGTGGCCATCGCCGCGCCGCCGGCCGCACCCGCGGCGAAGCGGTACGGCCTCCACAACGGCGCCGGCAGCCGTCGCTTCGGCCTGGCGGCGGCCTCGCCGTCGCCCGCCGGTGACGTCTCGATGGCCGGCGGCGGCGTCCGTCGTTCGATCCACCGTCGGTCGAGTAAGAGGAAGACGAAGACCAGCACGACCCAGAACGCGACGAAGATGTCGAGCGTCCCCGTCCGCGATTGGACGAGGTTCAGCCCCTCGGTGGCTAGCAGGAGGCCGCCCGTGAACGTCCACAGCGGGCTGGCCCATAACAACTGGATGATGACGGCGAGCAGCATCACGGTCGCGGTCCCGGTCACCGCCGCGCCGGCGCGCCACCCCATCGACTCGGTCCCGAACGCCAGCTCGCCGAACGCGATCATCCACTTGCCGAGCGGGGGGTGGACCCATGCGCCCGTGTCCCATTCGTTGTCGCGCCAGAACCGCTCGTCCGCGCTGTTGATGTCGCAGCGTTGGTTCGAGTAGCCGAGCAGGATGCATGCGGACTTCGTGTAGTAGTACTCGTCGAACACGCGGTGTTCCGGGTAGCGCGAGGTGCACGAACCGCAGGTAGCCCGCGATCAGCCCGACGGCCAGGACCGCAACGACCGGCCGGTTGAACCGCTTGATCCAGGCGTGCATGCGCAGCGACGGGGTCGAGGGGCGCTGCACGAACGGCGGTGCGGGCCGGGTGAGCGTGGACATCCGACCGATGGTACGGCAGGGATGCCGTTCAGGCGGGGCGTTCGGTCGTGCGTTTGGCGGCGCGTCCGGTCGTGCGTTCGACCTCGCGTTCGGCAGGCTCCGAGGGCGGCGGTCGGGACGATCCTTCAGCCGAACCACGAACTGGAGCCCCTGGTAGACCTCGTCGATCGAGGCCGACTTGTTGTCGACCAGGCCCGCGTCCAGCCCCGTGCGTCTGGACGACCTCGAAGGACAGGTCCGTGTCGACCTCGGCCGCCTTCTTGGGCCAGGCCACCCAGAGCCGGCCCGCCGGGTCCAGCGCCCGGACGGCCGAGGGGAAGCGGCGCCGGAGGTCGGCCATCGTCCTCGTGAAGAGGAGCACCACGTCGAGCGGGCCCCGCGCGCTGCGGGCGAACGACGTGCCGGTCGGGACCGGACCGAGGGAGAAGCCGCTCGGCGCGCCCACGACCAGCACGCGCGAGCCCTCGCGGATCCCGAGCTTGCGGGGGAGCGGCGTCGACGAGTAGTCCTTGTGTCCCGACGGCGTCACGCTCGGCACTGTATCGGCGCTCGCCGGCGGGTTACGTCGTTCGGCGGTTCCGCCTCGCGCGATCGCGTGGGACCATCGAGACATGGCCGGCCACCTCTACGTCGTGGGCACGCCGATCGGCAACCTCGCCGACCTGTCCGAGCGCGCGCGCGAGACGCTCGCCTCCGTCGATCTGGTCGCGGCCGAGGACACGCGGCGGACGGGACGGCTGCTCGCCCACCTCGGGCTCAAGATCCGGATGCTCTCGCTCTTCGAGGGCAACGAGCGGCAACGCATCGACGAGCTGCTGGATCGCCTGCGCGAGGGCGAGCGGGTGGCGCTCGTCTCCGACGCCGGCATGCCGGCGGTCTCCGATCCCGGGTTCCGCCTCCTGCGGGCGGCGATCGATGCGGGGATCGAGATCAGCGTGGTCCCGGGCCCGTCGGCGGTCACCGCCGCGCTCGTGGTCTCGGGTCTGCCGACCGACCGGTGGGTGTTCGAGGGCTTCCTGCCTCGTCGGCCGGCGAGCGCCGCGAACGGCTGCGGGCGCTCGCGCACGATCCGCGGACCGTGGTCCTGTTCGAGTCCCCGCTGCGGCTGATCACGCTCCTGCGCGACGTCCTGGTCGAGCTCGGCGATCGCCGCGCCGCCGTGGCTCGAGAGCTGACGAAGCTCCACGAGGAGGTCGTCCGGGGCCGCGTCTCCGAGGTGCTCGCCTCCCTGCTCGACTCCGAGCCGCGCGGCGAGCTCGTGGTCGTGATCGAGGGGGCGGGCGCGGTCGTCGCCGGACCTGGACGAGATGGTGGAGGAGGCGCGGCGCCTCGTCGCGGACGGGATGCGCAAGCGCGAGGCGGCGGCGGCGGTCGCCCGACGCGGCGGCGGGTCGGCGAACGAGATCTACGGCGCGCTGGTCGGACCCGGCAGACCGCGCCGGTCGGGCCGTTCGGGACGGCCTCGGCTACCATGGCTCGACCATGGGCAAGGACGTCTTCTACATCACGACGCCGATCTACTACCCGAACGACGTCCCGCACATCGGTCACGCGTACACCTCGGTGGCGGCCGACTTCGTCGCCCGGTACCACCGGCTCCGGGGTGAGGAGGTGCTCCACCTCACCGGGACCGACGAGCACGGCCTCAAGCTCCAGCGTGCGGCCGAGAGCGCCGGGGTCGACCCGCAGACCTGGGTGGACGAGATGGCGCCGAAGTGGAAGGACGTCTGGGCCAGGCTCGAGATCGCCTACGACGACTACATCCGCACGACCGAACCCCGCCACGAGAAGGCCGTCCAGCGGCTCCTGACCGCCGTCCACGAGAACGGCCGGGACGACATCTACCTCGGGACCTACGAGGGCCTGTACTGCGTGTCCTGCGAGGCCTACTACACCGAGGACGAGCTCGTCGACGGGATGTGCCCCGATCCACGGGCGGCCGGTCGAACGCATGCAGGAGGAGAACTACTTCTTCCGTCTCTCGGCGTACGCGGAGCGGCTGCTCGAGCACTACGAGCGGCACCCCAAGGCGGTGCAGCCCGAGACCCGGCGCAACGAGGTCCTGTCCCTGATCCGGGGCGGGCTCCAGGACTTCTCGATCAGCCGGACGACCTTCCGCTGGGGGATCCCGCTCCCGTGGGACCCGAACCACGTGTGCTACGTCTGGTTCGACGCGCTGACCAACTACATCACCGCGGCCGGGTACGGGACGGACGACGCTCGGTTCGCCCGGGTCTGGCCGGCGAACGACCACCTGATCGGCAAGGACATCCTGCGGTTCCACGCCGTCTACTGGCCGGCGATGCTCATGGCGGGCGGCGTGGACCCGCCCGAGCAGGTGTGGGCGCACGGCTTCCTCACCGTCGGCGGTCAGAAGATGTCGAAGACCAACGCGACGGGCATCCATCCGTTCGAGCTCACGGACCACTTCGGCGTGGACTCGTACCGCTACTTCTTCCTGCGCGAGATCCAGTTCGGCCAGGACGGGAGCTTCTCCTGGGAGTCGATGGTCGAGCGGCACAACGCCGACCTCGCGAACGGTCTCGGGAACCTGGTGAGCCGGATCCTCGCGATGCTCGGGACCTCGTTCGACGGGGTGGTGCCCGAGCCTGCGGCCGAGGGTGTCGAGGACGACCTCCCCGCGCTGACCGCCGACGTCGTACGCCGGTACGACGACCACATGGCCGAGCTCGCGCTCACCCAGGCGCTGGCGGCCGTGTGGGAGATCGTCGGGCGAGCCAACGGATACCTGGTCGAGCGCCAGCCGTGGGCCCTCGCCAACGACGAGGCCCGCCGGGACGAGCTCGCCGGCATCCTGTACGCGTCGGCCGAGACGCTCCGGATCCTCGCGGTCCTGATCCGCCCGATCATGCCCGGGGCGGCGGCGCGGCTGTGGGAGCAGCTCGGGATCGACGAGCCGCTCGACGCGCAGCGGCTGCCGCAGGCGGTCGCCTGGGGCGGTCTGCGGCCGGGCACGAAGACCGCGAAGGGCGACTCGCTGTTCCCTCGGCTCGACTCCTGAGTGAGGGTTCCCGCCATCAGGTTTCACGTGCGACTCACCTCCTGAACTTCCGATCGAGAGCGGACGGCGACGCGCGGACCCGGCCGCTCGAGATGTTCGAGCCGGGGTCGAGGATCGGTCGCGGCCGCTAAGGTGTCCGCCGCGTGAGCGACCCGAACCCTGAACCGCCGATGCAGAGCGGCGCCGTCGACACCCACTGTCACCTGTTCCTGCTCGACGGGGACCCCGCCGAGGCGGTCGAGGACGCTCGGAACGCCGGGGTGGACACCCTCGTCTGCGTCGGTATCGACCCGGGGTCGAGCCGTCGCTCGGTCGAGCTCGCCACGTCGTTCCCCGGTGTCGCCGCGACCGCCGGCATGCACCCCCACGACGCGAGCGCCTTCGACGCCGAGGCCGAGGCCGAGATCGAGGAGCTGCTCGCGAACCCCCTCGTGGTCGCGGTCGGCGAGTGCGGTCTGGACTTCTTCCGCATGCGCTCGCCCCGGCCGGAGCAGGAGCGCGCGCTCCGCGCGCAGGTACGTCTCGCGAAGGCGTACGACCTTCCACTCGTGATCCACGTTCGCGACGCCTGGCCCGAGATCCTTCGAGTGCTCGATGAGGGTTCCGCCGAACGCGTCGTCCTCCACTGCTTCAGCGGCGATGCGGAGATCGCGGCGGCGTGCGCGGAGCGCGGTTGGTTCCTCTCCTTCGCCGGGAACATCACGTATCCGAAGAACGAGCACCTGCGCGAGGCGGCCGCAGCCGTGTCGCTCGACCGGATCCTCGTCGAGACCGACAGCCCGTTCCTCGCCCCACAGCGGCTCCGCGGTCGCGACAACGCGCCGTCGAACGTCGTCGACGTGATCGAGGCGATCGCGCTCGCGCGGGACGAACCTGTGGAAATCGTGAGGAACATCACCGCCGAGAACGCCAGAACGGCCTTCCCGAGGCTTCAGTAGGCCCTCGAACCCGCCGAGATTGAAGTTTGCAGTAAGAGTTGAGGGTTTGATAGGTTCGTCCTCGCACGTCGACGAAAGGCTTCGGTCCGGCCTCGGCCGCTTCCCCCCGGAGCCTTCTTCCAATAGGAGGAAGGATGCCGGTTCGTCCGACGCGGGTCCGCCGGTTGCGGGCACGCAAGGCGATGGGGAACGCGCTGCTCGCGAGCGTTCTGCTCGTGGGAGGCCTCACGTACGTCGCGATCCAGAAGACCGTGACGCTCGTGGTGGACCAGGGGCGACCCGAGGCCGTTCGAACGATGAGCGCGAGCGTCGGGGAGCTCCTCGACGCGCAAGGGATCCTCGTTGGGTACGGCGATCTGGTGACGCCGCCGGCGCCGACGTCGCTCTCGGACGGGATGACCGTCATCGTGGAGCGGGGTTGGCTCGACGGCATCACGGCTCCCGGGCCCGACGATGTGGGGGTCTGGGTGATGGAGGGAGCGACCTCGCCGCATCTGATGCTCGCGGCGCGGTCAGGCGAGGACTGGTTCTCCGCGGGAGATCCGGCCGGGTGGTCGCAGGTGGTATCGGCGAACGTCGTGGTGAAGGGGAAGGACCACGACGTCATCACCAACGCCGGTACCGTTCGCGAGCTCCTCTCGGCCATGGGGATCACATCCGACCGCGACGACCGCGTCCTTCCGTCACCCAGGACCCCCATCAAAGACGGCATGCGCGTTCGCTACGACGCGATCGCGGTCCGGACCCGCGACGTCCGCGTCCCGATCCCCTACACCACCTATACGCGGTACTCCGACACGCTGAGCCCCGGCGCGGTCCGCATGGACCGCGCGGGCGTCGACGGGGTCATGGTGGAGCGCACCCGGGTCAAGCTCGTGAACGGGAGGGCCGTCGCTACCCAGGTGCTCTCGCGGACGGTCCTGCAGGAGGCGATCGCGGCCCGACGGGTCGTGGGCCGTGAGAACGAGTCCCACGGCAGTCAGACCGGCGAGGCCAGCTGGTACTCATTCGCGCCGGGGGGCGGGCTCACCGCGGCCCACCCGTGGCTCCCGTTCGGTACGGTGGTCACCGTCACGAACCTCGCGAACGGCGAGACCGTTCAGGTGGTGATCAACGATCGGGGACCCTTCGGCGGACGGATCATCGACCTCTCCGACGAGGCGTTCGCCCGGATCGCCCCGCTCTCCCAAGGCGTCTGTCAGGTCCACCTCAGCTGGTGAGCGTTCGGACGGCCTCGGCCGCTCCGAACTGAAGGACCTCGCGGAGCGCCACGGGATCCGGCCGACCAAGATCCGGGGCCAGCACTTCCTCGCCGACCCCAACCTCGCCCGCGCCATCGTGGCGGACGCCGGGATCCGCGACGGGGACCGCGTCGTGGAGGTCGGGGCCGGGCTCGGGTCCCTGACGGTCCCGCTCGCCGAGACCGGGGCCGAGGTCCTCGCGATCGAGGTGGACCGCGGGTTGTCCAGAGCACTCGGCGAGGTCGTCGGTTCCTACCCGAACGTGCGGATCGACGTCTCCGACGCGATGCGGACCGACTGGGCGACGGCGCTCGGAACCGAACGTTGGTCGATGGTCTCGAACCTCCCGTACAACGTCTCGGTCCCGCTGTTGCTCGACCAGTTGGAGACCGCGCCGATCGACCGCTACGTCGTGATGGTGCAACGGGAGGTGGGCGACCGGCTCGTGGCGCGTCCGGGTGAGGAGGCGTACGGCGCGGTGAGCGTTCGGGTCGCGTACCGGGCCGACGCGCGCGTGCTCCGCCGAGTCCCGGCCGACGTGTTCTGGCCGCGCCCGAAGGTCGACTCGGTGCTGGTCCGGCTCGACCCCCGGCCGCCGACGGTCGTCGGGGACCCGGGAGCGCTGTTCGCGGTGGTCGACGAGGGGTTCGCCGAGCGCCGCAAGACGATGGCGAACGCGCTCCGCCGGCTCGGCCGCGACGCGGCGGACGCGGCCGAGATCATCCGATCGATCGACCTGGACCCGGGCGTCCGCGCCGAGCGGCTCGGCCTGGACGAGTTCGCGCGGATCGCCGATGCGATGCTCGAGCGGGGCTGGACGCCGTGACCGCGCGGAGCGATCCGGCGCGACGCGAACGCCAAGATCAACGTGTTCCTGCGGGTGCTCTCGACGCGGGAGGACGGCTACCACGAGATCGAGAGCCTGGTCGTCCCGATCTCGCTCGCCGACCGGATCGTGGTCCGGCCCGCCGAGGAGCTCCGGGTCGAGGTCTCGGGCGCCCCGGCGTTCTCGGCGGGCGGGCTCAACCTCGCGCTGGTCGCCGCGCTCGCGCTCGCCGATGCCTGTCCCGACGCCGGCGGCGCCCTCGTGGAGATCGAGAAGCGGATCCCGGTCGCGGGAGGCCTCGGGGGCGGGAGCGCCGACGCGGCCGCCACGCTGCTCGCGCTGAACGACCTCTGGGGCTGCGACGTGGACGAGGCCACCCTGGAGGAGATCGGCGAGCGGATCGGGTCGGACGTGCCCGCGATGCTGTCGGGCGAGCCCGTCCTGATGGCCGGGCGCGGCGAGCGGCTGGCGCCCGCCGAGGTCCCGCCGTTCCACTGGGTGCTGGTGCGGTTCGGGTTCGGCGTCCGATCGCCCGACGCCTACCGCTGGTGGGACGAGGACGGGGCCGGTACCGGCCCGGACCCCGACGACCTGCTCGCCGCCGCCACCTCCGGGGATGCCGAGGCGCTGGGGCCCCTCCTGTTCAACGACCTCGAGACCCCCGTCGCCGCCCGTCACCCCGAGATCGGCGAGGCGAAGGGGCGTCTGCTCGAGGCCGGCGCGCTCGGCGCCGTCATGAGCGGCAGCGGCTCGTCCGTGATCGGCCTCGCGCGCGACCTGGCGCACGCACGAACGCTGGCGGCAGGCTTCGAGGGCGCGGACCCCGTCGTGGGCCCGCCGTCGGACACGGCATAATCGGGAGCCGGTCCGGGGTCGTCTAACGGCAAGACGCGGGCCTTTGGAGCCTTCGATGGAGGTTCGATTCCTCCCCCCGGAACTGCCTGGCCCCCGGAACTGCCTGGCACCCGGAACCACCCTGGCCGGAAGGGATCCGAGCGCGTGGCCGAGATCGCCTGCCCCTCCTGCGGCACCTCGAACCCCGAGACCGCCCGGTTCTGCGGGTCGTGCGGCGAGGCGCTGGAGCGGACGTGTCCTTCGTGCGGCACCGCCAACCCGCTCGCGAACCGCTTCTGCGGTTCCTGCGGGACCGCGCTCGTGCCGGTCCAGGAGCATCCCTCCCAGCGGGCAGCGAACCTGGAGGAGCGCAAGGTCGTCACGATGCTGTTCGCCGACCTCACCGCGTCCACCGAGATGTCCTCACGGCTGGATCCCGAGGATCTGCGTTCGGTCCTGCGGCCGTTCTTCGACGCGATGGCGGACGAGATCGGTCGGTACGGCGGCACCGTCGAGAAGTTCATCGGTGACGCCGTCGTCGCGGCGTTCGGGGCGCCGGTCGCCCACGAGGACGATCCCGAACGCGCGATCCGATGCGGCCTCGCGATGCAGCGCCGACTCGCGGAGCTCAACACCGAGGTGGCCGAGCGCGCCGGCAGCGACCTCGCGATGCGGATCGGGATCAACACCGGCGAGGTGCTCGCCCACTCGATCGAGGAGGGGATCGTGACCGGCGAGGCCGTGAACATCGCGGCACGACTCCAGTCGCTCGCCCGACCGGGTCGCGTCGTCGTCGGCGAACGCACCTACCGGGACGCGCGCGAGGTGTTCGCGTTCGCCGATCTGGGTGAGGTGTCGGTGAAGGGGATCGACCGGCCCTTGCGGGTCTACGAGGTCGACCGCGAGGCGGTGGGCACGGAGGAGGGCCGCGAGCGCGCGACGGCACCGTTCGTGGGTCGCGACCCCGAGATGGAGCTGCTGCGGCTGCAGTTCCGGCGGACCGTGGCCCAGTCGAACCCGAACCTGATCACGATCGTCGGACCGCCGGGCATCGGCAAGAGCCGGCTCTGCGACGAGGCGGCACGGGCGTTCGAGGACGAGGGGGCGCACGTCGTCCGCGGGCGATGCCTGCCGTACGGCGACGGGCTGACGTACTGGCCCCTGGCCGAGATCCTGCGGGCCGACGCCGGGATCCTGGACAGCGACCCTGCCGTGGAGACGATCGCGAAGGCCCGCGAGGCTCTCGACCCGAGGTTCCCCGGCGAGGAGGGGATGGGCGTCGCGAGCGTCCTCCTGTCCTCGATCGGCGTCGAGCTCGCCTCCGATCCGCTCGCGGGTGCCGAACGCGAGGCGGCGCAGCGGCTGATCGCGCGGTCGTGGCAGCGCTACCTCGAGTCGCTCGCGGAGGGAGCGCCGCTCGTCGCGCTGATCGACGACGTGCACTGGGCGGACCCGAGCCTGCTCGAGCTGCTCGAGTCCGTCGTCGCGCGCGCGAGCGGCCCGATCCTCGTGCTGTGCATGGCGCGCCCGGACCTGTTCGAGCGGCGGGCGCAGTGGGGGGGCGGGCTCTCGAACGCGACGACGATCTCCCTGTCCGCGCTCTCGCCCGGCGACGGCTCGCAGCTGATCGAGCACCTCCTGGGCGGTCAGGCGCCCGCCGAGGTGGTCGAGCAGATCCTCGGTCGGTCCGAGGGCAACCCGTTCTTCGCGGCCGAGCTGCTCCGGATGATGATCGAGGACTCGACGATCGCGCGCCGCGACGGCCGCTGGGAGCTCGTCCGGGAGCTGCCCTCGCGGCTGCCCGACACCGTGCAGGGTGTCATCGCGTCGCGCATCGACCTGCTGGCGCCCGAGGAGAAGCGCGCGATCCAGGACGCTTCCGTGATCGGGCGGAGCTTCTGGCCGGGCGCGGTCGCCCGCCTGACGTCGGCGAGCGCCGAGCGCGCGATCGAGGGCTTGGCCGCCAAGGGCCTGGTCGTCGAACGCGACACGTCGACGATCGCGCTCGAACGCGAGTTCCTGTTCAACCACGTCCTCACCCGTGATGTCGCGTACGGGAGCATCCCGAAGGCGCGGAGGGCGACGGCGCACGGCATCGTCGGCGCGTGGTTGGAGGAGGGCACGGCGGGACGGGCGGAGGAGTTCGCCGAGATCTTGGCGCACCACTTCTCGCTCGCCGGCGATCGCGAGCGATCGGGGCGGTACGCGCTGATCGCCGGGCAGCGCCTGCTCCGCGTGTTCGCCGCCGAGGAAGCCATCGCGTGGTTCGACCGGGCGATGGACGCCGGGCCGTCGGACCCGCGCCTGCGATCGCAGGTCGGGTTGGCCCGAGGGCTGGCGAAGGAGCAGCTCGGGAGGTTCGACGACGCGATCAGCGACTACGAGGGCGCGCTGGTCGATGCACGTGCGGCCGGGGACGCCGAGGGCGAGGCGAGGGCCCTCGCGGCGATGGCCCACACGCTGTGGCTCCTCGATCGCTACGACGAGGGAGGCGCGCTCCTGCCCGAGGCCCTCGAACGGGCTCGCGCGGTCGGTCTCGGCGACGTGGAGGCCCGGCTCCTGTACACCGCAGGGACGATGCGGTTCGGCCGGGGTGAGTTCGGCGACGCCCTGGACCTGCACGGTCAGGCGCTGTCGACCGCCCTGCGGGGCGGGGACGTGGAGGGGCAGGCGCTCGCGCACCACGGACTGTGCGAGACGTACTTCTTCGTCGGGCCGCTCGAGGACGGTCTCGAACACGGCCTGCTCGCCGACGCGCAGTTCCGCGAGCTCGGCCAGCGATCGATGGTGGCGCACAACGGCTACATGGTCGCGTGGCTGCTCGGCTTCGTCGGCCGGCCCGAGGAGGCGATGGCGCAGGCGGACGCCTCGATCGAGACGTCGCACGAGATCGGCAACGTCCGGGAGGAGGGGTTCGGGCTGTTCGACCGGGCGGAGCTGTACCTGTCGGCAGGGCGTCTGGACGCGGCGCTCGCCGACGGCGTCCGCGGCACCGCGATGCTCCGGGATCTCGGTGTGGTCCGCGGCGTGATCATCGGCGAGAACATCCAGAACAGCGTGGCCGCGGAGGCGTGGGCGTTCGAGCGCATGCGCGAGCCGGCCATGGACGCGCTCGAACTCTCCGATGCGCTCGGCGGGACGTTCATGCGGGCCCCGACCCTGGCGTACCGCGCGTGGACCCTGCTGGTCGAGGGGAAGGCCGGCGAGGCGGAGCTGCATCTGACCCAGGCGCGCGACGTCGCCGACGTGTTCCTGCACCGAGCCTGGATGAACCGTATCGAGGTCCTGATCCGGGAGTGGGCGGGCGACGCCGACGCGCTCGCCGAGATCGCCAGCCGGACCGAACGCGACGTGCTGCCGAGCAGCACCTACTGGGGGATGTGGGGTGTGTACGCTCGCGCCCTCTCGGCCTCGCACCGCGGCCGTCACGCCGACGCGTCCCGCGACGCGAGGACCGCACTCGAGATGGCGGCCGCGTTCGGCGATCACCGTCTGCTCTGGCGCGCCGCTCGGGTCGCCTGGCGCGCTGCGGTCGAGCTCGGCGAGCCGGCCGAGGCCGAACGCTTCCGCGAGCAGGCGCGCGCGACGGTCGAGCAGCTCGCGGCCAACGCGACGGGTGATCTCGCCGACGGGTTCCGCGCGCGCCCCGACGTGGCCGAGGTGCTCGCCTGAACAGCCGAACGCCGTATTGCCAGCCGGCGCCGCGCGCCGGTACAAAGGTGTCCGCCCATCGAGAGGAACCCCGTGCCCCCGACGAACTCGCTCGTTGCGGTGGTGCTCGCCGCAGGCAAGGGCAAGCGCCTGAAGTCGGCCGTGCCCAAGGTGCTGCATCCGCTCTGCGGCCGGCCGGCCCTGTGGTGGGTGCTCCAGGACGTCCGCGCCGCACGCCCCTCGAAGATCGTGATCGTCGTCCACCACGGCGCCGACGAGGTCCGCGAGGCCGTCCGCTCGTGGGGCGTCGTCCCCGAGCCCGTGTTCGTGGAGCAGGGCGAGGCGCTCGGGACCGGGCACGCGGTCCTCGCCGCCGAGAGGGCGATCGGACGTGCGTCCGAGGTGCTGATCGCGAACGGCGACTTCGACCCGGTCGCCCCCGAGGATGTTCGGACGATGATCCGGGTCCACCGGCGGACCAAGGCCGCCGCCACGATGATCACCACCGAGGTCGAGCGTCCCGGCAGCTATTCCCGCATCGTTCGCGACGGCGACCGGCTCGTCTCGATCGTCGAAGGGAGCGACGCGCCGGCGTCGATGCGCTCGATCCGCGAGGTGGGGACCAACTGGATCGTCTTCCGCCGCGAGGACCTGTTCCGCGCGCTCCCGCTCGTGGGCCGCGAGAACACGCAGGGCGAGTACTACCTGAACGACGTCTTCCCGATCCTGATCGAGAAGGGCGAACGCGTGTCGGTCCTGCTGGTCGACACCGGCGGGGCGATGGGGATCAACTCGCGCGCCGACCTGGCCAGGACCACACGTGTCCTCCGCGAACGGATCAACGCGCGGCATCTGGCGAACGGCGTGACCCTCGAGGACCCCGAGACGACCTACATCGACGAGGCCGTTCGGATCGGCCGTGACACCGTGATCCATCCGATGACGTTCCTGTCGGGCGAGACCCGGATCGCGAAGGGCTGCGAGATCGGACCGGCGACGCGGGTCGTCGACACGTCGGTGGCCGAGGGTGCGGTCGTCCAGTTCTCGGTCGTGAGCTCTTCGCGGATCGGGGCCCGGGCGCAGGTCGGCCCCTACGCGCACGTGCGTCCGGGGACCAAGCTCGGACCGGACACGAAGGTCGGCTCCTTCGTCGAGATCAAGGCGTCCGAGGTCGGCGAGGGCGGGAAGGTGCCGCACCTGACCTACGTCGGAGACGCGAAGGTCGGGCGGCGGGCGAACGTCGGAGCCGGGACCGTCACGGTCAACTACGACGGGTACGAGAAGCACCGGACGCAGATCGGGGACGATGCGAGGGTGGGTTCGGATACGATGCTCGTGGCGCCGGTGAAGCTGGGCAAGGGGGCGGTGACGGGCGCGGGATCCGTGATCACGACCGACGTCCCCGCGGGTGCGCTCGCGGTGGAGCGTTCGGAGCAACGGGTGGTCAAGGGCTACCGCAAGCGGCGTGACGCCGAAGCGCAGACCGGCAAGAAGCAACGCAAGGGGGCGCACTGAGGTGGAGATCGTCACCAAGAAGCGGATGATGCTGTTCTCGGGCACGACGCATCCCGCGCTGTCCGAGGAGATCGCCGAACACCTCGGGATCCCGATCGCGCCGTGTGTGATCCGACGGTTCGGCTCGGGCGAGATCTACGTGCGCCCGGAGGAATCGGTACGCGGCGCCGACGTGTTCGTGATCCAGACGCACGCCGACCCGGTCAACGAGTCGATCATGGAACAGCTGATCCTCCTCGACTCGATGAAGCGGGCGTCGGCCAAGCGGATCACGGCGGTCGTCCCGTACTACGGGTACGCGCGCCAGGACAAGAAGGTCCTCGCGCGCGAGCCGATCAGCGCGAAACTCATCGCCGATCTCCTCAGCGCCGCCGGATCGGACCGGGTCGTCTCGGTCGACCTGCATGCGGGGCAGATCCAGGGGTACTTCGACCACCCCTTCGACCACCTGACGGCGCTCCCGGTGCTCTCGGGCTACCTGCAGAACGAGCTCGGGCTGCACGGGGACGACCTGGTCGTAGTCTCACCCGACGCCGGCCGGATCAAGACGGCCGAGCGTCTTCGCGAGGTCCTGCACGCCGATCTCGCCGTCCTCTACAAGCGGCGCTCGCGATACGAGGCTCACAAGATCGAGGAGATGACCGTGGTGGGGGACGTCCAGGGTCGCCCATGCGTGCTCGTCGACGACATGATCGACACGGCCAGCACGATCGCCAAGGGCGCGAGCGCGCTCGCGCAGCAGGGCGCCGGCCCGATCTACGCGGCCGCGACCCACCCGGTGCTCTCGGGCAAGGCGGTGCAGAACCTGGAGGAGGCGCCGATCTCCGAGGTCGTCGTCACGAACACGATGCCGATCCCGGAGGAGAAGCGGTTCGGCAAGCTCAAGGTGCTGTCGATCGCGCCGCTGATCGCCGACGCGCTCCGGGCCGTGTTCGAGGAGAGCAGCGTCTCCGAGATCTTCCACGGCGAGAACCAGTAGCGGTCTACGGCGAGTACTGCTCCTCGATCTGGGTCACGACACCGTTCTCGATCGTGATCCACCACGAGCTCTGACCCCGGTAGATCAGGTCGCCGTCGGTGACGTCCGCCTGTTCCTCGATCGCCTGGGCGAACAGCGACAGGTCGCCGTCGAAGAAGGTCTCGCAGCAGTGGTTCCAGTCGAGCAGGCGCAGCCGGACGTCGGGCGCGAGCGTGAGCGTTCGCAGCAGCTGGTTGTCGTTGACGACGAAGACGTCGTTCGGCACGTGGCCGGTGTCGCCGGTGGCCTCCTGGTAGGCCTGGTCGGCCTCCTTGCCGGTCAGGAAGTACGCGAGGTCGAACTCGATCGTCCCGGCATCGGGTCGACCGAGCGCACGTAGCCGAAGTGGCGCCCGTCCTCGAGCGCCGCATCCACGGGCGACGGGGAGGACACCGCGCCGCCGACCGAGCCGGTCGCGACGACCTGCCCCGACGCGTCGTACCCGGTCAGCTGGACGGGTCCGCTCGGATCGACCACCAGCACGAACGCGTTCAGGTGCTGGGCGATCTCGCTCGGCACGTCGAGGACGTCCGCGGAGACGGTGGGGCCGCCGGCGGGCCGAGGCTTCCACCCGAACGACCCCCTCGGGAACGACGCCGAAGACGACGCGTTCGGCCTGCGAGCCGCTCCCGAAGACCGCGTCGGTCGCCTGGAGATCCGTCGACGCGTCGTCGGGCGCGCCGACCCCCGTCCCCGTCGTCTCCGCGACGATCTCGATGCTGAGGCCGCCCTTGGCGCGCGACGCGACCAGCTGCCAGTCCTCGCCCCCGGCGGTCCCCTGCGCCAGCACGACGGTGCTTGCGGCTCCACTCGACGGCTCGAACGTCATCGACGAGAACGCCGCGAGCAGATGCGTCACGCTCCTCGTCGCTGGCGTCCGGCGAGATCCCGACCCGAGCCTCGAACGCCCGTCCCGACGCGATCCATCCGGCGCGCAGGAAGTCCCACCCCGGGTAGCAGGCCGATTCGGACGCATCGACCGACATCGGCTCGAGCTCGACCGGCCACGGCCTCGTCAGGTCGCCGAGTCGTGGGCGGCTCCTCCTGAACGGTCATCAGCAACGGAGCGGCATCGCCCCCGGCCCGACCGGGGCACCCGAAGGTCTCGGGCGCCTCCGTCGGCGCGAGCGCGAGGACGATGCGGGGGAGGGGTGACTCGCCCATCATGGGGGACCCGTTCAGCCCGGCCGTGTCGGGGTCGATCAGGTGCCACGCCTCCGGATACGTGATCGAGATGCCGTTGAGGGAGCCGGTGGTCGTCTGCCCCTGGCCGATCGGCTGTCGCGTGTCCTGGGTTGGGATCAGCATCGACGCGCCGGCCACGATGCCCGCGACGATCGCGAGCGCCGACAGCCCCACGAGGCCCCCGAACACCGCCTGCCGGCGACGGACGGATCGGCCGAGCCTGTCGGGCGCCGACGTCGGCGTCGGAACGTGCCGGGCGTCCTCGTCGAACACCTGTCGCAGGTCGCGTTCGAGATCGTTCACGTGTTCTCACCCCTTGGGATCCGTTCGCGGAGGCTCTCCATCGCGCGGGCGACCATCGACCGCACGGCGGCCGCGGAGCACCCGAGCGCCTCGCCCGCTTGCTGTTCGGACAGGTCGGCGTAGTAGCGGAGCACGACCGCGGCTCGCTGCCGCGCCGGCAAGGCCGAGAGCGCCGCTCGAAGCTCGTCTCGACGGCCGTGGTCCGGCTCGTCGACCGGCGCCGCGCCCCGAGCCTGGGCGCGCAGGTACGCCGCCTCGACCTTGCGACGGCGGAAGTGCGACGTGCACGCGTTCACGACCGCGCGCCGCAGGTACGCCTCGAAGGCCTCGGGCTGCCGGAGGTGCCGGAAGCGGCCCACCGAGCGCAGGAAGGCGTCGTGCGCGATGTCCTGGGCCAGGTCGGCGTCGCCCGTGATGAGGGCCGCGACACGGACGGCGCCCGGCATGTGCCTCACGTAGAGGTCCTCGAGGTCGGTCCGATCCCCCACGACGGTGCGGACGATACCGGTGTCCTGGCTCATCACCCCTTCGACGCGTGAGCCCCCGGTCTCATAGCGGCAGCGTGTTGGTACCATGCCCGGCCGAGACCCCAACGCCTCGAGGGACCCGAACATGGCCGAAGTCAAGCTCGTCGCAGAAGCCCGAGAGGGCACCGGCAAGGGCGTCGCCCGCAAGCTGCGGGCCGCCGGCCGCGTGCCCGCGGTGCTGTACGGCCACGGGATGGACTCGACCGCGCTGTCGGTGGACGCGAGGGACCTCTACCACGTCCTCCACACGGGCGCCGGGACGAACGTCCTCGTCGACCTGGTCGTCGATGGCTCCGATCACCTGATCATCCCTCGCGACGTCCAGCGCGATCACATCCACGGGCGCTTCATCCACGTCGACTTCCTCGCCGTCCGGCGCGACGAGAAGCTGCACCTGTCGATCCCGGTCCGTATCGTCGGCGAGTCCGTCGGCGTCAAGGCCGGCGGCGTCGTCGAGCATCACCTGTGGGAGCTCGAGGTCGAGTCCCTGCCGGGCGACGTGCCGGAGGCGATCGACGCCGACATCACCGGGCTCGAGATCGGGATGTCGCTGCGCGTGAGCGACCTCGTCGCCCCCAAGGGCGCGACGATCCTGACCGACCCCGACGAGTCGGTCGTCGCGGTGCAGCAGCCGCAGATGGCCGTCGAGCTCGAGGAGGAGGAGGCGCTCGCCGCAGCGGAGGCGCTCGAGGCCGCCGAGGGCGAGGGTGCCGAGGGCGAGGGTGCCGAAGGCGAGGGCGGCGGCGAAGGGGCCGAAGGCTCCGACGAGCGGTCCGAGGGCTAGACGCCCTCGCCGCCATGACCTGGCTCGTCGCGGGGCTCGGCAACCCCGGCGAGCCCTACGCGAAGACCCGTCACAACCTCGGCTACCGCGTCGTCGACGAGCTCGCCGCGCGCGAGGGCGAACGGTTCCGCAAGGCCCGCTTCGTCGGCGCCGACGTCGCGGAGATCCGCGTCGGGACCGAACGCGCCCTGCTCGTCAAGTCGCGCGCGTTCATGAACGAGAGCGGTCCGGCGATCGCCTCGCTCGCCCGCAAGCACGACGTCGAGCCCGACCACGTGATCGCGGTGCACGACGAGATCGATCTGCCGTTCGGGGCGCTCCGCGCGAAGGTCGGCGGCTCGACGGCGGGCCACAACGGCCTGCGTTCGCTGCAGCAGGCGCTCCGAACCCCCGACTTCTTCCGGATCCGGCTCGGCGTCGGTCGTCCGACCGGGCGCAAGCAGGCGGCGGACTGGGTGCTCGACACGTTCGCCAAGCGCGAGGAGCCCGACGTGGCGATCCTGGTCGACGACGGCGCGGACGCGGTCCTCTCGCTGATCGGCGACGGCCTGCTCCCGACGCAGGACCGATACAATCGATCCGCGCCGCGCGAACCGTAGCGAGGCGCCGAAGACGATCGCGTGGCAAGGCCTCGTTCACCGAACGAGGCCTGTTCGTGCTGTCCGGTGACGATGCGGCCAGGGTGCGAGCCAAGGGACGAGAGGAGGTCCGGTGAGCCTGGAGCAGGCGCTCGACGCGCTGATCGGCTCGGAGGCGTTCGAACGCCTCCTGCTCGGGCGCGCCCGCCCGCTCGTGGCTCGCGCGGATGCGGGCGAGGACGCCCTGGTCGCGGCGCTCGCTCGGTCGCTCGGAGCGCCGGTCCTGCTCGTGGCCCCCGGGCCCCGTGAGGCCGAACGGCTCGCGCGCGGCGCGCAGGCGTGGCTGGGGGAGGACGGAGCCGCGCTCCTGCCGTCGTGGGAGGCGTTGCCGTACGAGGGGATCAGCCCCTCGCCGGAGGTCTCGGCGCGCAGGGCCGAGGCGGTGCGCCGGCTCCGGGCCGCCAAGGGCGCGTTCGTCCTGGTCGCTCCCGCGCTCGCCGCGATGCAGGGGCTCGTCCCCACCCTCGGCGAGATCCCGCCGGTCGAGCTGGTCAAGGGGATCGAGCTCGCGCCGGACGACCTCGCCGAGCGGCTGGTCGCGCTCGGGTACGCGCGCACGGACGTGGTCGAGCACCGCGGCGAGTTCGCGGTGCGCGGCGGGGTTCTGGACGTGTTCCCCGGGACCTCGCGGCGGCCGGTGCGGCTCGAGTACTGGGGCGACGAGATCGAGTCGCTCCGCGAGTTCGTGCCGTCGTCGCAGCTGTCGACCGGTCCGCTCGTCCGCGTCGAGGTCGCGCCGGTGCGCGAGCTGGTCCCCGACGACGCGCTGGCCGAACGCGCCCGGGCGCGCGCCCCCCGCCACCTCGACCGGTTCCGCGACGGGCTCGAGCGGCTCGCGGAGGGCCTGCATGCCGAGGGGTTCGAGTCCCTCGCGCCGCTGCTGTTCGACCGGATGCCGGTGCCCGCCGAGCTGCTGCCGGAGGGCTCGTGGGTCGTGGTCTCGGAGGCCCGTCGCACGTTCGACCGGGCGCGCCGGGCGTTCGACGACGCCGAGGCGCTCGCCGAGGCCTCCAACTGGCCCGGCCCTCGAGCCATCCACGATCTCGACGAGGCGCTCGAGGGCTCCGTCCAGCTGCAGCTCAGCGGGTTCACCGAGGGCATCGACACGGGCCTGGAGGGATGGGGCTCGGCGCAGGGCAACCCCGCCGAGCTCGCCCGCCGAGCCTCGGAGCTCGCCGAGCGCGGGTACCGCGTGCTGCTGACGGCGCGGGGCCACGGGTCGCTCGAACGCGTCCGCGAGTTCGTCGCGCTGCCCGAGGCCGAGTCGATCGAGGCAGAGCTCCAGGCCGGCTTCGTCTTCCCCGCGGGCAAGCTCGCCGTCGCGACCGAGGAGGACCTGTTCGGTTCGCGCCGCCACACGCGCGACGCCCCGCGGTTCACGTCGCGTCGCAGCGACGCGATCGCGGAGGAGCTCGAGGTCGGCGACTTCGCGGTGCATCGCGTGCACGGCGTCGCGCGCTACGTCGGCGTGCAACGGCGCGAGATCGCCGGCTCCGAACGCGACTACATGGTGCTCGAGTACGCCTCGGGCGACCGGCTCTCGGTCCCGACCGATCAGGTCGGGATGGTCGCGAAGTACGTCGGCGGCGAGACGCCGCGGCTGTCGCGCCTGGGGACGAGCGACTGGGCGCGGACCACCGGCCGCGTCAAGCGCGCCGTCAAGGACATGGCCGGCGAGCTCGTGCGGCTGTACTCGGTGCGGATGTCGATCGAACGCCCGGCGTACGGCCCCGACACGCCGTGGCAGATGGAGCTCGAGGACGCGTTCCCGCACGAGGAGACGGGGGACCAGGTCACGGCGATCGAGGAGGTCAAGGCCGACCTGTTGCGGCCGCGCCCGATGGACCGGTTGATCTGCGGCGACGTGGGGTTCGGCAAGACCGAGATCGCGGTGCGGGCCGCGTTCAAGGTGGTGATGGAGGGCAAGCAGGTGGCCGTGCTCGTGCCCACGACCCTGCTCGCCGAGCAGCACCTGATCACGTTCGGGGAGCGCTACGCGCCGTTCCCGGTCAAGGTCGCGATGCTCTCGCGCTTCGTCTCAAAGCCGGAGCAGGAGCGGGTCGTCGAGGACCTGCGGCGCGGCGCGATCGACGTCGTGATCGGGACGCACCGCCTGCTCTCGGCCGACATCGGGTTCAAGGACCTGGGGCTGGTGGTCGTCGACGAGGAGCAGCGGTTCGGCGTGGCGCACAAGGAGCGGCTGAAGAAGCTGCGCGCGCAGGTCGACGTCCTCACGATGTCGGCGACGCCGATCCCGCGGACGCTCGAGATGGCGCTGGCCGGCATCCGCGACATGTCGACCGTCGACACGCCGCCGGAGGACCGACAGCCGGTCCTCACCTACGTCGGCCAGTACGACGAGGGCCTCGCTCTCGGCGCCGTTCGGCGCGAGCTGTTGCGCGAGGGGCAGGTCTTCTGGGTCCACAACCGCGTCGCGACGATCGAGCGTCAGGCCGCGTGGTTGCACGAACAGGTCCCCGACGCGCGGATCGTGGTGGCGCACGGGCAGATGGACGAGGACATGCTCGAACGGCGCATGATCCGGTTCTGGGATCGCGAGGCCGACATCCTGATGTCGACCGTGATCATCGAGTCCGGTCTGGACGTCCCGAACGCCAACACGCTCGTCGTCGACGCCGCGAACCTGCTCGGCCTGTCGCAGATGTACCAGCTGCGCGGGCGCGTCGGGCGAAGTCACGAGCGGGCGTTCGCGTACTTCTTCTTCCCGCCGCAACGCGAGCTCACGGAGGAGGCGCACGAGCGGCTCACCACGATCGCGCGGCACCAGGCGCTCGGCAGCGGGTTCCAGATCGCGCTCCGCGACCTGGAGATCCGCGGCGCCGGCAACGTCCTGGGCGCCGAACAGCACGGCCACATCGCGGCGGTCGGGTTCGACACGTACGCGCGGCTGCTCCAGGAGTCGGTGGCCGAGATGAAGGGCGAGCCGCTCGCCGAGGAGAAGGAGATCCGGATCGACCTGCCGGTGCGGGCGTTCATCCCGCCGGGGTGGCTCGAGCAGGAGGCGTTGCGGCTCGACCTGTACCGGCGGATCTCCTCGGCCGGCGACCACGGGCTGCTCGAGCGCACCCGCACCGAAACCGTCGACCGCTACGGTCAGCTGCCTCCGGAGGTCGAGACGCTGTTCGCCGTCGCGTCGCTGCGGATCACGTGCGCGGCGCTCGGCGTGGGCGAGGTGTCGACGTACCGGCAGCAGGTCCGGATCAAGCCGCTCGAGCTCCCCGAGGCGCTCGAGCACGACCTGGCCGAGCGCGTCCCCGGGGCTCGCTACCTGCGCACGACCGCCACCCTGAACCTCGACCCCGGCCGCGTCCCCGGCTCGGAGCTCCCGGCGCTGGTGGAGCGTGGCCTGCTGCGGGCCATGGGTGAAACGGAGTCCGTTGTTACGATGAACCCGTGATCCCCGTCCCGCGTCTCCTTCGCGTGCTCGCGACCCTGTGCGTCGTGGTGCTGTTCGCCGCCTGCGCGAACGATCCGTCGTCGGCGGCCACCGTCGGGGAGACCGGCGAGATCACGATCGATCAGCTCAACGCGGACGTCGCGCTCTTCGGTTTCCTGACCGCCCTGTCGGGCGCCCAGTGCGGCACGCCCGTCGGGAATGAGACCCAGGAGTCGGCGTGCGCGCGGTTCGCGCTCGCGAACGACATCCGCGAGGAGCTCGCGAAGGCCTACGCGAGCGAGAACGACGTGAAGGTCGACGCCGCCGCCGTGACGGACGCACTCACCCAGCTCGAAGACGGGTTGGGCGGAGCCGAGGCGTTGAAGACGCAACTGACCGACGCTGGCGTCACCCGCGCTCAGGTCGAGGCGTTCGCCGGACGGCTGCTCCTGGTGAACGAGGTTTCGAAGGCCGTGGCGAAGGACCGGGTGGACGAGGCGGCGCTCCGCGACGCCTACCAGGCGAACCTGGCGCAGCTGACGACCGTGGAGGTGGAGCACATCTTGGTGGCCGACAAGGCGGACGCGGAACGGATCGCCGCCGAGGTCACGCCCGCGACGTTCGCCGAGACGGCCAAGAAGGAGTCGATCGATCCGGGTTCGGCTCCGCAGGGCGGCAGCCTCGGGGGGCCGACCTCCCTGGCCGAGTTCCAGACGCAGTTCGACCCGGACTTCGTGGCGGCCGCCCTGGCCCTGCAGCCGGGCGAGATCTCGGGGCCGGTCGAGACGCAGGCCGGCTGGCACGTGATCCGTCTCGTGCGGCGCGACGTCGCGCCGTTCGAGGACGTCCGGCCCCAGCTCGAGGCGAACCAGGGCATGACGGCGTTCGACGACTGGTTCACCGAGCAGCTCGGGACGACCAGCGTCGAGGTGAACCCGCGGTTCGGACGCTTCGACCACGACACCGGCGAGGTGCTGCCGATCCGGAGCACCGCCCAGGAGCCGGCGGGCGGTTCGGGCGGTTCGGGGTCCACCGGCTCCACCGGGTCCACGGGCTCGAACGCCGGCTCGTGACCGAACGCGACGAACTCCTGTCCCACGTTCCCACCGGGCCGGTGCCCTCGTCGCAGGACGGCGCTCGCCTGTTGGATCTGGTGCGCGTGATGGCGCGCCTTCGGGCGCCCGACGGGTGTCCGTGGGACCGGGAGCAGACCCACGCGTCGCTCGCCCGGCACCTGCTCGAGGAGACGCACGAGGTCCTCGACGCGATCGACGCCGACGATCGCGAACGCCTGCGCGAGGAGCTCGGCGACGTCCTGCTGCAGGTCGCGTTCCACGCGCAGCTCGCCGCCGACGAGGGAGCGTGGGACGTCGACGACGTCGCGCAGGGGATCGTCGAGAAGCTGATCCGCCGTCACCCCCACGTGTTCGGCGACGTCGAGGTCGCGGGCGCCGACGAGGTGCTCGTGAACTGGGAGCGGATCAAGGCGGAGGAGAAGGGCGAGAAGCCGCTCGAGGACGACATCCCTGCGACCCTGCCCGCGCTCGCGCGGGCGTCGAAGGTGCAGCGCCGGGCCGCGGGGTGGGGGTTCGAGTGGCGTTCGGCCGGTTCGGCGATCGAGGCGCTCAAGGAGGAGGTCGGCGAGCTCGAGTCGCACACGGACGCCGACAACGCCGAGGAGGAGATCGGCGACGTGCTGTTCGCGACGGTCGCGGTCGCGCGCAAGCTCGGCGTCGATCCCGAGAGCGCGCTCCGCCGCACGATCCGCGGGTTCGCCGAACGCTACGAGCGGTTCAACGAGCTGCTCGAGGAGCGCGGCCTGAAACTCGACGACCTGCCGGAAGAAGAGGTCCGCGCGCTGTTCCGCAGCGCGCGTTCGTGACGCGTCAGCGCGTGTAGACGGCGAGGTCCCACACGACGCGACGCTGCTCGTGCCGCACCCGCCGGAAACCCGCCGCCCGGATGCGTTCGTCGATGCGGTCGAGGTCGTGGATGAACACACGGAACCCGCCGTACTTCTTCGGACGCAACCGGTAGCCGACGTTCTCGAACGTGCTCCACAGCCGGTTGAACAACCGGTCGCGCCCTTCGAGACCGGCGCCGTCATCGCGAACACGCTCCCCGCCGCGCCGAGCGTGTGCTCGAGCAGGTTCTCGGTGTCGGGGTAGCAGCACACGACCCGGTTGATCACCACGATGTCCGCGGCGGGCAGCTCGAGCTTCGCGCCGTCGCCGACCTCGAAGCGCATCCGGTCGCCCACCCCGCGTGCCGCCGCCAGCTTGCGGGCCTCCTCGATCGCCTTCGCCGACAGGTCGTACCCGGTTCCACTCGCGGCGCCCCGGGTCACCACCTCGATCGCCAGGTCGCCGATGCCGCACCCGACGTCCAGCACCGTGCGGTCGGTCACCCCCGCCTCGGTGATCGCGTCGAGCAGCGAGGCCGTCACCTTGGCCGCGGTGGGCTTCTTCGTCGTCTTCGTCGTCCAGGAATCGACCCAGTCGTCGAAGCAGCAGCGCTCGGGCTCGGGTTCGTCCATCGGGGGCCACCGTAACGGACCCGCCAAATCACCGGAAGCACCGGTACCCGGCCGTAGGATATGGACCCCCATGTCCCTGATCGAAGCCGTCCTGGCCCGCGAGGTGCTCGATTCGCGCGGGAACCCCACCGTCGAGGTCGACGCGATCCTGGTCGACGGCGCGTTCGGCCGGGCCGCGGTGCCGAGCGGCGCCTCGACCGGCGAGCACGAGGCGCTCGAGCTCCGGGACGGGGACCCCAAGCGGTTCGGCGGCAAGGGCGTGCTCCGGGCGGTGACGAACGTGAACGAGGTGATCGCGCCGGCCCTCGACGGGATCGACGCGTACGACCAGCGCGAGCTCGACCGCACGCTCCTCGAGCTCGACGGCACCGCCGACAAGTCGAACCTCGGCGCGAACGCGGTCCTCGGCGTCTCGCTCGCGCTGGCCCACGCGGCGGCGGACTCGCTCGGGCTCCCGCTGTATCGCGCGCTCGGCGGGCCGAACGCCCACGTGCTCCCGCTCCCGCTCATGAACGTGATCAACGGCGGGGCGCACGCCGACAACGAGCTCGAGCTGCAGGAGTTCATGCTCGCGCCGGTCGGCGCCGCGTCGTTCTCCGAGTCCGTCCGCTGGTGCTCCGAGATCTACCAGGCGCTCAAGGCCGACCTGCGTTCGAAGGGGCTCTCGACCGGCGTCGGCGACGAGGGCGGGTTCGCGCCCGAGCTCGGGACGGCGGCCGAGGCGCTCGAGCTGCTGGTCGCGGCGATCGGCGCCGCGGGGCTCGAGCCCGGCGACGAGGTCGCGCTCGCGATGGACCCGGCCTGCTCCGAGGTCTACCGCGACGGCGCGTACCACCTCGAGGGCGCCGAGCGGAGCTCCGACGACATGATCGCGTTCTGGAGCGGTCTGCTGGATGCGTTCCCGATCGTGTCGATCGAGGACGGCCTCGCGCAGGACGACTGGCAGGGCTGGGCGGACCTGACGGCCGAGGTGGGCGCCCGCTGCCAGCTCGTCGGCGACGACATCTTCGTGACGAACCCCGACCGGCTCGCGCGCGGGATCCGCGAGCGCGTGGCCACCGCGATCCTGGTCAAGCCGAACCAGATCGGCACGCTGACCGAGACGCTCGACACGATCGAGCTCGCGGTCCGCAACGGCTACGGCCAGGTCGTGAGCCATCGTTCGGGCGAGACCGAGGACACGACGATCGCCGACATCGCCGTGGCGACCAACGCCGGCCAGATCAAGACCGGCGCGCCCACGCGCGGCGAACGCACCGCCAAGTACAACCGGCTGCTGCGGATCGAGGAGGAGCTCGGCGAGCAGGCGCGGTACCTGGGCGGCGCGGCGATCCAGCGGAGCGCGACGTGAGCTTCGCCTCCGGAGGGGACCGAACGTGAGCGCGACGACGACGCGGCGCCGGCCGGCACCGCGCCCGAGGCTCGAACGCGACCGGCCCCGGCTCACCGGCCGGGCGGCCGCGTTGCTCGTGGCCGTCGCGATCCTGGCCGTGATGGCGATCGTGCCGATCGGCCGCTACCTCGACCAGCGCTCCGCCATCGCGGACATCGAGCGCCGGGCGGCGGAGCTCGAGTCCGAGAACGCCGACCTGCGCGCCGAGATCTCGCGCCTGCACGACCCGGCCGAGCTCGAGGAGCTCGCGCGCGCGTGCCTGGGGATGGTGAGGCCGGGCGAGGTCGCGTTCATCACGCCCGGTCGGACCGCCGCTCCCTCCGACTGCTGATCCGCCGCGACCGCGGGGGGAGCCTTGCCTGCCAACGGTGGTTTGGGCATATCCGGATCTGGGTAGTGGCGGTATTTCGGCTTCCAGTGGTCGCCCCAACCGGCGGTCCGAAAGGGGGGTGCGGGCCATGGCAGCCATGTCACGGCTCTGCGACATCGATCACGTCAGGCCGGCCGTGGGATCGATCCAAGTGATCCGGCCGGGTCAGCCGCCCGAGACCCTCTACCTGTGCGAGGAGCACCTGGCCGAGCGCCGGCGGATGGGATCCGGCTTGGGCTCCGGCTTCGGTGGGCTGGGGATGTTCGACGACTTCTTCTCCCGCTTCTTCTCCGACTCGGCCGCTGGCGCCGGGGCCCAAGGCGGAGGTGGCGGCACCGGCTTTCAGCCTCGACGCGGCGTCGAACAGATCGATGTCACCGAACGCTTCAGCGACGCGACGCGGGAGCTCCTCCAACGGGCCGCCCAGACGGCCGCGACGTGGGGGAGCCTCGATCTCGACACCGATCACCTCCTGATCGGCGCGCTCGGCGACGACGTCGTCATGCAGGTGCTCGACCAGGCGGGGGCGGATCCCAAGTCGATCGCCGCGCAGATCGAGGACGAGGCGGAGAAGGGTCAGCCGCTGGACGTGGCCCCCTCCCTCGCACCGGACGCCAAGCGCGCGATCCTCGGGGCGTACGAGGAAGCGATGGAGCTCGGCGCCTCGTACATCGGCCCGGAACACGTCCTGCTGTCGCTCGCGCGGGACGAGGACGCCGAGGCTGGCCAGACCCTGCGGAAGTTCGGCCTCACGCACACGAAGCTCCGTGGGCTGGTGGTGCGCGGCGTCGATCGCGAGGGGCAGGCGAAGGAACGGAGCACCACGAAGACGATCGACGAGTACAGCCGCGACCTGACCGAGCTCGCTCGCGAGGGCAAGCTCGACCCGGTGATCGGACGGGCCGACGAGATCGAACAGACCGTCGAGATCCTCTCGCGGCGCACGAAGAACAACCCCGTGCTGATCGGCGATCCCGGCGTCGGCAAGACCGCGATCGTCGAGGGCATCGCACAGCGGATCGTGAACGACGAGGTTCCCGAGACCCTCGCCGGTCGGCGCCTGGTCGCGCTCGACCTGGCGGGGATGATCGCCGGCACGAAGTACCGAGGAGAGTTCGAGGACCGCCTGAAGGCCGTGATCGACGAGATCCGCGACAACAGCGACCAGATGATCGTCTTCATCGACGAGATGCACACCGTGGTCGGGGCCGGCGCGGCCGAAGGCGCGATGGACGCGTCGAACATGCTGAAGCCGGCGCTCGCGCGCGGCGAGCTCCACGTGATCGGTGCGACGACGATCGACGAGTACCGCAAGAACGTCGAGAAGGACCCCGCGCTCGAGCGCCGCTTCCAGCCCGTGCTGGTCCGAGAGCCGACCGTGGACGAGACGATCATGGTGCTCCGGGGCCTGAAGGACCGGTACGAGGCCTTCCACCGGGTGCGGATCCCCGACGAGGCGATCGTCGCGGCGGCCGAGCTCTCCGACCGCTACATCGGCGACCGGTTCCTGCCGGACAAGGCGATCGACCTGATCGACCAGGCCTCGGCGCGCGTTCGCCTGCGCGCCAAGACCAAGCCGGTCGACACGAAGGCGATGGAGGAGGAGATCGGCCGCCTCGAGCGTGAACGCGATCAGGCGGTCGGTGCGGAGGACTACGCCAAGGCGAACGAACTGAAGACGACCCTGCAGGAGAAGCAGGACGCGCTGTCCGGGCAGAAGCACCCCCGCCAGCGGGCGCCGGAGGTCACCGTCGAGGACGTCGCGGAGGTGGTCTCGCGTGCCACCGGTATCCCCGTCTCGCAGCTCACGCAGGAGGAGCGCGACCGGCTCCTCAAGCTGGAGGAGCGGCTCCACGAGCGCGTGGTCGGTCAGGACGAGGCCGTGGTAGCCGTCGCCGAGGCCGTTCGCCGTGGGCGGGCGGGGCTCGGGGACCCGAAGCGCCCCGTCGGGAGCTTCCTGTTCCTCGGGCCGACCGGCGTCGGGAAGACCGAGCTCGCGAGGACGCTCGCCGAGGTCCTGTTCGGCGACGACGACCTGATGATCCGGTTCGACATGAGCGAGTTCCAGGAGCGGCACACCGTGAGCCGGCTCGTCGGGGCGCCGCCGGGGTACGTCGGCTACGAGGAGGCCGGGCAGCTGACCGAGGCCGTCCGGCGCAAGCCCTACTCGGTGGTGTTGCTCGACGAGATCGAGAAGGCGCACCCCGACGTGTTCAACCTGCTGCTGCAGATCCTGGACGACGGACGACTCACCGATGCCCAGGGCCGCACCGTGGACTTCAAGAACACCGTCGTGATCATGACGAGCAACCTCGGCGCCGAACGGATCCAGGCGCACGCTCGCCGCAACGAGGAATTCGAGGAGCTGAAGGAGGACCTGATGCAGCTCCTGCGGTCCCACTTCCGGCCGGAGTTCCTCAACCGGATCGACGAGATCATCGTGTTCCGGGCGCTCACCAAGGAGCAGGTCATCCAGATCGCCGAGCTGCTCCTGGACCGGGTCCGGCGGCGTCTGCGCGCGCAGCGGATCGAGCTGACGTTCACGCCGGAGGCCGAGGCCTTCCTCGCCGATCGCGGCTACGACCCGGAGTTCGGCGCCCGCCCGCTGCAGAGGACGATCCAGCGGCTCGTGGAGAACCCGCTGTCCCGGATGCTGCTGGATGGCGCGATCGCCGAGGGCGACGCCGTCGACGGTCGGCGTGGTCGACGGCGGGCTCGACTTCGACGTGCGGAGGCCGGCCGAGTCGGACGCGAAGGGGAAGAAGACGAAGGACTCGGAGCGGGAGGAAGCCTCGGCGACGTCTTAGGCGTCCCCGACCCGCTCGCGGGCCCTCCTCGCGGTCGTATTGACGGCCCAAACGAGCCGATGGGACACTGGCGAACCGGCGATGCGCCGGAGAGGAACGACCAGCGGACGACGAACCGAACGGAGGAGTCCTGGCAGAAGATCTCGAAGTCGGCGCGGTCATCGACGGGACCGTGAGCCGCATCACCCCGTACGGCGCCTTCCTGACCCTGGAGGGCGGGAAGATGGGACTCGTCCACATCTCCGAGATCGACAGGAACTACGTCAAGGACGTCCACGAGCATCTCCGCGAGAACGACGTCGTCCAGGCGAAGGTCATCGCGATCAAGGAAGACGGCAAGATCGACCTCTCGATCAAGGCGCTGCAGGACCCCGCGCCCACGCGTCAGCGCCGCGGCTCGGACCCGGACTTCGAGGCCCGCCTGAAGAAGTTCATGCGCCAGAGCGAGGAGCGCCAGGTGGACTTCAAGCGCTCCGTCGAGCACAAGCGCAAGTAGCGCCCGCCTTGGGCGAGCTCCGCGGGAGCGACCTCCGGATCGTCGCCGAACAGCTCGGCCGCACGCCCACCGTCCCGTTCACCGTCGTCGCGCGTTGCCCGGGCGGGCATCCGCTGGTCATCCGCAACGCGCCTGTGGACGAGCACGGCGATCCGTTCCCCACGACGTTCTGGCTGACGTGCCCGGACGCGGTTCGCGCGGTCTCGCGGGTGGAGGCGGAGGGCTGGATCTCGAGGCTGAACGAGCGGTTCGACACCGAGCCGGAGTTCGCGGATGCGGTCGCTCGCGCCCACGCCGAGTACGCGCGCGAGCGGGCACGCGACGATCCCGGCGCCGAGGAGCACGGCGGGGTCGGCGGGACCCGGCGAGGGCTGAAGTGCCTCCACGCGCACTACGCCCACCACCTCGCCGGCGGGGACGACGTGGTCGGCGCGTGGGTCGCGACGACGGTGGAGCCGATCCACGACGAGCGTCCGGGCCGCGTGGCCGCGGTGGACCAGGGGACGAACTCGACCCGCCTGCTCGTGGCCGAGCCGGAAGAGGGCGGCGGCTTCGAGGATCTCGCGCGCGACATGGTCATCACCCGGCTCGGCCAGGGCGTCGACGAGACCGGCAGGCTCGCCCCCGACGCGCTCGAGCGCACGCTCGACGTGATCGCCCGGTACGTGCGGCGGGCGCGGGCGCTCCACGTCGAGCGGATCCGCGTCGGCGCGACGGCGGCCGTGCGGGACGCCTCGAACGCCGACGCGTTCGAACGCCCGGTGCGCGAGCTGGCCGGATCCGCGCCCGAGATCGTCAGCGGGGACGAGGAGGCGCGTCTCTCGTTCCTCGGCGCCACGCGGGGGCTGGACGCCCCGGCGCCCTTCCTGGTGCTCGACATCGGAGGCGGCTCGACCGAGTTCGTCCTGGGGTCCGAGCGTCCGACGGCCGCGATCTCGACGCAGATGGGGAGCGTCCGGCTGACCGAACGCTTCGTTCGCAGCGACCCGCCGGCGGCGGCCGACCTCGAGCGGATGCGAGCGGCCGTCGGTGACGTGCTGGACGACGTCGAGCGCGCGATCCCGGTCGCCGAGGCCCGAACGTTCGTCGCGGTGGCCGGGACGTCCACGACCGTCCAGGCGATCGCGCTCGGGCTCGGGTCCTACGATCCCGAACGGATCCACCGCAGCCGCCTGTCGCGCGCCGAGGCTGCGGACGTCGCCTCGCGGCTGGCCGCGATGACGACGGACGAACGGGCGGCCCTCCCCGTGATGGCTCCGGGCCGCGCCGACGTGATCGTCGCGGGCGCGGTGATCCTCGTCGAGGCGATGCAGCGGCTGGGGTTCGACGAGGCGTTGGTGTCCGAAACCGACATCCTCGACGGGCTCGTGCTGGGCATGCTCGAAGGCTCGTGACGCCGGTTCGGAGGGGGTGGAGCGATCTGGGGGGCTGGTCTCGTGCCTGGGAGGCTCCGAACTACCGACTTTCGACCCTGGCGGGGTGACCCCAGGTCGGCCTACGGTGGGAGCCGAAAACGCGTTCCTTCGCGCGACGCGTGCGCGCAGCAGGGAGGGGTCGGGATGGCCATCGGGAAGCCAGATCTCCCATCACAGGATGAGGGCGATGACAACGGTCTGCCGGCGGAGGCAGGTCTCATGAGCGACGCGAGTTCCCCCGAGGCCGTGACTCCACTCGAGGCCGCGACGCAACCCGAGGCCGCGACGTCCGACTACGAGGCCGACTCGACGAGCGCACGCAGCCCGAGGCCGCGACGCCGATCGAGGCCGCGACGCAGCCGGAGCCCGAGGCCGCGACGCCGATCGAGGCCGCGACGCAAACCGAGGCCGCGACGCCGATCGAGGCCGCGACTCCACCCGAGGCCGCGACGCAACCCGAGTCTGCCGGCATGCCCGAGTCCGAGTTCGACACGGTTCGGCGCGGACTCGCCCCCGATCAGGTGGCCAGCTACCTCAAGCGCGTGGCGACGAGCGTGCTGAGCCTCGAGGCGAGACTCAGCGACACGACGTCCGAACTCCTCGAGACGAGGCGGGAACGCGACAACGCGCGAGCGGAGCTCGAGGCGGCCTCTGCCGCCCGAGATCCGTACGTGAACGTGTCCGATCAAGTGACGGGGCTCGTTCGGAGCTTCGACCACCAGATGAGCGGGCTGCTGCGCGACGCCGAGGCCGAGGCCGAGCGTGTCCGGTCCGAGGTACGGATCGAGGCCGACCGCATCCTCGCGCATGCGCAAGAGGAGGCGGAGCGCATCGTCGAGGAGGCGGAGGAGGAAGCGGACCGGACGCGTGCGGATGCGCGGTTGGTGGAGGAGGAGTCCCGGATGCGGGCCGGACGGCTGATGCTCGAGGCGCGGCAGGAGGCCGACCAAGCCGAGAGTCATCTCGCGACGCTGCGAGGAACGATGCTCGACACGTTCCGGGATATCCGCGAGCGCACCCGCGCGGCGCTGGGCGAGGTCGAGGCCGTGATCGAGAGCGAGGCGACGTCCGACCGGCTGGTGATCGTCGACGATGCCGCCGGGTCCAGCCCCGGCGGACCTTCCGGAGGTTCCCCAGACCGGATCTGTGATCCGAGGCCGGACGACGGCCGGTGCGATCGCGGGTCGTTCGGTAACCTGTGCCGCCGTGCCGAAGAGGACCCGCAACCGACAGCTCGCCAGGCAGCACGAGCGGCGCCAGGCCGAGCGCCTGCAGCAGCAGCGCAAGCGCCAGGTGACGACGATCGTGGTCGCACTCGTGATCGCGCTCGTGGGTGGTGGCATCGCCTACTACGCGTTCGGGCTGGCGGCGACGACACCCAGGCGGGGGCCTCGGGCGGCGACGGGGTCCACGGGCGAGCCGACGACCGGGCCGACCGGTGCGACGTCGAGCCCGAAGACCGTCAAGCCCACACCCGGACCCGCGGAGGTCGCCTGCGGCGGCACCGAACCCAAGGCGGCCACCAAGCCGAAGCCGCAGTTCTCGGCGCCCAAGCAGGTCGTGAAGCCGGGGACGACCTACACGGCGGAGATGCAGACCTCGTGCGGCACGATCGTGATCGAGCTCCTCGCCGACCAGGCGCCGCAGACGGTCAACTCGTTCGTGTTCCTCGCGCAGAGGGGCTACTTCGACGGGCAGCGGTTCCACCGGCTCGACACGTCGATCGACGTGATCCAGGGGGGCGATCCGACCGGGACCGGCTACGGGCGGCCCGGGCTACTCGATCCCCGACGAGCTCACCGGGAACGAGTCCTACGGGCCCGGCATCCTCGCGATGGCCAACGCCGGGCCCGACACCGGCGGGAGCCAGTTCTTCCTGATCACGGGCGACGCCGGCCACAACCTCGACGCGAATCCCGCGTACACGATCTTCGGGACGGTGGTCGAGGGTCTCGACGTCGCCAAGCAGATCCAGGAGCTGCCGATCCAGGACCCCTCGGCGGGCATCCGGGCCAGCAGCCGACAGCAGTCCGTCTACATCGAGAAGGTCACGATCCGCGAGGGCAGGTAAGGGTTAGGCTGCCGGTCGCCCGGGTGCCGGAACTGGCAGACGGATGCGCCTTAAAAGCGCTGGTCCCGAGAGGGACGTGTGGGTTCGAATCCCACCCCGGGCACGCGGAACGCCGGCCGCGTTCGGCCTACTGCGGGACCCCGTCCACGAGCTCGATCGTCTTGCTGCGGTCGCCGCGGCAACCGGGCGAACGGCCCACCTTCGCGTAGAAGAACCCGTCCCGGAAGCCGGTGTTGCCGACCGACCACTCGCCGTGGTCGCCCTGCGGGTCCGAGGTGTCCGAGGCGATCCGGTCGTCGGTGCTCGGGGACTGCTCGTCCCCCAGCTGCTCGAACACCGAGACGCGCCGGTCGCCGAGGCAGGACGCACTCGAGCTGACCAGCCGGCCGTGGAAGTCGCCGTTCGGACCTCGGATCGTGAGCCTGGTCGCCACGGAACCGCCCGCGGCGGCGACGCCGGCGAACGCGATGCTGCAGACCACGACACCGATCACCAAGACCGTGAGTCTCGATCTCATCTGGACGACCCCTCTCCTCGAACGGTCGAACGCGGGTCCTTCCATCGGCGCCTCTCGGCGCGATCCACCCGAGCTCGACCACGGAGCGCGATGATGACACGCTCGGTCGCCTGCGGGCGAATCCGCGAGTCTGCAACGTCAGCGGGCTGAGCCGTTGCGCGCCGCCGCCTCGATCAGGTCCGCGGCGCGCGAGATCCCGTCGGCCGAACGGATCGCGTCCCCGAGCGCCTCCGTCCGCGAACGCAGGTCTGGTCGGCGACGAGGCGGTCGACCGCGCGGCGCAGCTCGTCGTCCTCGAACGCGTACGTGTCGAGCCGGACCCCCAGCCCGAGCTCGTCGACGCGCTGCGCGTTGTCGTACTGATCCCAGAACAGCGGCAGCACGATCATCGGCTTGCCGAAGTGGAACGCCTCCGTCGTCGTGTTGTTGCCTCCGTGCGTGATCACCAGGTCGCAGTGGGGGATCACGTTGGTCTGGGGCACGCGCGCCTCGCCCCACATGTTGTCCGGCAGCTCGAACTCGTCGGCGCGCGGACCCTTCGAGACGACGTAGCGGTGGGGCGTCTCCGCGAGCACGCCAACCAGCCGCCGCATCAGCTCCACGTCCGCGGAGCCGAGCGAGCCGAGCGACAGGTACACGAGCGCGCCCTCACCGGCGAGCTCGTCGGGGACCTCCCAGGCCTCCTCGGTCTGCCGGACGGAGGACTCGAGCCGGTGCCACGTGGGGGCCGGCGCGCCTGACCGCGGGTAGTCGGCGGCCTCGGGGAAGACGTAGAGGTTGAGGTGCTCCGACTCGTGGATGAACTCGAGATCGGGGAGCGGCGGCGCGCCGCTGTCCACCATGAACGCGTTGAACCGTTCCCAGGTGTCGCGGTGGGTGCGTTCGACCTCGGCGCCGAACTCCTCCCATCCGGTCCGGTCGCTCGTGGGGTACCCGCTGAACGTCGGTGGGAGGGCGGGATCCTTCAGCTCGAGCGGGTTGCACGACATGATCCGCACCCACGGCGCGCCGTGGGTCATCAGCGCGGGGAAGCCGTTGACGTTGTCCTCGACGATGACGTCGGGTTCCGCCCGGTCCACGATCGCCGCGAGCTGGTCGTGGCAGTACATCGCCCCGTCGATCAGCGAGGACCAGACGGGTTCGATGAACGTCGCGAGCTGCTCGATCGTGGGCTTGCGGAACTCGGGCGCGGTCTCGGCGACGAAGTCGATCCAGAACTGGCCGGCATCCTGGTCGCCCTCGGCCGGCGGCGACAGGTCGACGAGGTCCTCCTCGAACCCGAGGGGCTCGAGCTTGCCCTTCCACGAGGCCTCGGCCGCGAACACGACGCGGTGCCCCCGGCGTTCGAGCACCTTGCCGATGCCGATGCAGTTGTTCGTCGGCCCGTACGCGCTCTCGGGCATGAACACGATCGTTCGCCGTTCGCCCGCCATGCTGCGCCGCACCCTACCCCAGCGGCTCGCGCTCGCGTACGGCCGAACCCGATCGAACCATCGGCGTCGCGATCCGTCGCTAGTTGACGGTGATCCTCCCCGTCATCCCGCTGTGGATCGTGCAGTGGTACCGGAAGGTCCCGGCCCGGCGGAACCGGCGGCGGAAGGTGTCACCCGGCGACAGGCTCTGGTTCCACGCGCCCGTGTTCGACGTCGTGGTGTGGGTCCGGCTGCCCCCGTTCACCCACCGAACGACGTCGCCGCGGGCGACCGTGAGGTTCCGCGGCCGGAACGCGTTGTCGACGATCCGAACGCGGACGACCTGCGTCGCTCCGCTCGGTCCGTCGCCGCGCTCGCGCGCACCCACCGGCGGAGCCAGCACGACGAGGGCGAGGGCGACGGCCAGACATCGGATCGCTGCGCGCATCAGGGGCTCCTCTCGATCGCGAACTCGGGTCTGCGTCGGCCCATCGTACGGCAGGGTCGTTGAATCGGGGCACCGGCTGGCCTACGGTCCGTGCGTCCGCAACGTCGTCACACCGTGGAGGCGATCAGATCCAGGTGGACCACCGCGAGGCCGTCGAGCAGGCCGAGGACACGTCGGATCGCACCTGGTACGGGATCGATGGTCCGCGCCGCCGGCCCCGAACCCAGGTCTCGACCCCGGCGTCCGCCCCCGTGATCGCGCCGTCCGCCCCCGTGATCGCGCCGCCGCCCGTGGAAGCCGAGCGGGTCGTCGTGGTGCCGGAGTCCCCGCCGGCAACCGAGACCGATCCGGTTCGCACGACCGTTCGCGATCGCTGGCGACAGGAGTCGGAGGAGCGCTCGCGCGACCTCGCGACCCGACGTCCGATCGCGCAGCAGCCTCCTGGGTCCGACGCGGCCGCCCGCGATCTCCGCGACCTCGACGAGCGGTTCGACCTGCTGCGCGTCGCGGTGTCGACCGAGCTCGGGCGGCGGATCGACGCGTCGCTCGCACGCATGGAGGGGACCTTCGAGCGGGAGATCGAGGCGCTCCGGACCGCGAACCGCGAGGAGGCCAAGCGCCTACGCAGCTCGAACGGCGAGGCCTTCGTCCGGATCCGCGCCGCCGACACCCAGGAGCTCGAACGCATCCGGCGCGCGGTCGACGAGGGCATCGAACGCCTGTGCAGCGTCCTCGAGGGTCAGCTCGACCGGGTCTGGGGTGCCAACGACGTCGAGCTCGAACGGATCCGCTCCGTCGGCGCCGACCGGCTCGCCGAGGTGCACGACCTCCTCACGCACCAGGTGGAGCGTCTGCGGATGGAACAGGCGCCGGAGCCTGCGCCCGAGCCCCCACCCGAGCCGCCCTCACCGTCACGGCGACGGTGGATGCGCCGATCCCGGAGCGAAGCGACCGGCTGACGCAGGTCAGAAGGGCAGCGCGCCGGACGCGCAGACGATCAGCAGGAACCCGTGCGGGTCGACCGCGTCACCGTTGCCCGGGTGCCATTCGAAGTGGTCGTGCGGCCCGCCCGCGTTGCCCGTCGCGCCGACGTAGCCGATCACGTCGCCCGCCTGCACCGTCCCGAGCTGTCCGAACCGCGACAGGTGCGCGTTGTAGACGTAGCCGAACTCGCCGAACACCTTGACCGCGAGGCCGCCGACGTGGTTCGTCGCGGTGACGGCCACGCCGTCGAACGGCGCGACGATCGGGACGCCCATCGCCGCGTAGATGTCGTTGCCCTGGTGGATGTGGTCGCCGCCCTGGTTCTTCGGGTGGTGGACCATGATCCCGAAGTCGTCGGCGATCGCGTGCGGTCCGGCGAGCGGGCACACCGAGAAGGGGCGGATCTTCGAGATCTCGTACTGGATCTGCTCGACGCGGTCGCGCAGCCCGGCGACGAGCCGCTTGGACTGCGCCATGGTCTTGCGGAGCTCCTTTTGGTCGAGCTCGAGGCGCCGCTTCGTGAGCTCGATCACCTGGCGGGCGCGGACCACCTCGCCCTGGCTCCGTGCCAGCCGGTCCGAGGCCTCGTGCACCTTGGTCGCCAGGACCGCGTCCCGGCGGTTCATCTCGGTCAGGAACGACATCCGCGACGCGGCCTCGGCCGCCGAGGTGGCGGTCAGCAGATACAGGACCGGCGCCCCGCCGAACATGTACGCCTCGCGGTTGCGCTCGTCGAGCTTGGACTGGAGCAGGGAAGCGCGGACCCGCAGGATCGTCATCTCGCGCTCGAGCTTGTCGATGCGCTCCTCCGCGGCCACGATGTCCGACTGGCTCTTGGAGATCCGGGTGGCGAGGCCGTTCATACGCCGCTGCAGCTTGCGGATCTTCTTCAGCTGAGCCCGCACCTTGTCCTTGGTCGCGTGCAGCTCCTGCTTGGACTCCTTGAGCTGGTCGTCGGCGGATGCGAGACCCGAGAACGCGACCCCGGGCAGGCACGCCAGGACGAACGCGGCGACGGAAGCGGCCACGATGCGGCGGGCGCGCGAAGCGCCGCCTCGAGGTGTGCGCGGGCTGGACATCTCGGTGGATCGAACGTACCTGTGCGTACGCCCACGACAACCGCGCTAGGACGTAGGCCGCGCCCGAGCGCGCCGACCCCATCCGGGGGCGGCTCGGCCCTTCCGTCCCCACATGCTTGTCTCGGGCAGGGCGCGGGCTAGACTCCACCTCCCCATGGGGCGTCTTCCCCGCCTTCGCCTCTTCTCGGGCGGCCGTGTCCGCACGGGCTCGCTCGTCGCGCTGGTCGTGCTGTTCCCCGCCGCGACCCTGGCGATGTCCGGCCTCAACCGGGATCGTCAGGGGGCCGAGGCTCGGGCCGCTGCCGCATCACCCGCCGCGCCCTCGCCCGGCGCGCACGAGGGGCCGCAGGGGATCTTCAAGCTGGACCACCTGATCTTCATCGTTCAGGAGAACCGCTCGTTCGATCACTACTTCGGGACCTACCCGGGCGCCGACGGTTTCGAGATGGTCGGGGGGAAGCCGACGAACTGCGTCCCGGACCCGGTCCTCGGGCAGGAGTCGTGCGTGTACCACACCTCGATGGACGAGTTCAAAGGCGGTCCGCACAGCCGGCCGGCGGCGCTCACGTCGATCGACGGGGGGGCGATGAACGGCTTCATCGACGCGCTCCCGCCCACCCCACGCTGGTGCGTGGACCGAGCGGCGCCCGAGTGCGACGGGTTCGTGGGCCCCGACGGTCAGCCGGACGTGATGAGCTACCTCACGCGACAGGACATCCCGAACTACTGGGCGTATGCCGACGCGTTCGTCCTGCAGGACCAGATGTTCGCGCCGACCGACGGATGGACCCTCCCGGCGCATCTGTTCCTGGTCTCGGGCTGGTCCGCGTACTGCTACGACCCGAACGACCCCATGTCCTGCATCTCCGACGTCGATCTCAAGGAGGAGCACGAGCGGTTCGAGTACGGCGAGGACCCGATCTACGCGTGGACCGACATCACCTGGCTGTTGGATCGCGAGGGGGTCTCGTGGGGGTACTACGTCGCGCCCGGGACCTGTTCGTTCCCACCGTGCAACGGCCAGGCGATCGACGGTGCCGAAGGGTCGACCACGGCCACGAGGAACCCCCTGCCCGGGTTCACGGACCTGCACGAGACGGGCCAGCAGGACCACATCCTCGACTACCGGAACTTCGAGCGAGCCGCCGCTCGCGGAACGCTCCCGTCGGTCTCGTGGATCGTGCCGGGCGACGGCGTGAGCGAGCATCCGCAGTCGAGCCGCGGCGTCGCCGCCGGCATGGCGTACGTCACCCGGCTCGTGAACGCGGTGATGCGCGGGCCGGACTGGGAGAGCTCCGCGATCTTCATCACCTGGGACGACTGGGGCGGTTTCTACGACCACGTGAACCCGCCGCTCGTCGACGAGAACGGGTACGGGTTGCGGGTCCCGGCGCTCCTGGTCAGCCCGTACGCACCGCGGGGGTCCATCGACCACCAGACGCTGACCTTCGACGCGTACCTCAAGCTGATCGAGGATCGGTTCCTGGGCGGTCAGCGGCTCGATCCGGCCACGGACGGACGCCCGGATTCGCGACCGCTCGTGCGCGAGACGTTGCCGATCCTCGGCGATCTCGCCCTGGCGTTCGATTTCGACCGGCCGCCGCGGCCGCCACTGATCCTCGACCCGACGCCGCGATGACCAGTCACGGAGCGCTCATGTCGGGCATCCGGGCGAAGGTGCCTCCCCCCCGACGGGGGATAACGGCCTAGGACCCACCCGCCCTCAGAAGGGTCCGGGTGGCCCCTGCACAAGCCTCGCCGCACGGCCGAAGACTGAAGCATGAGTGCTTGGCGTCCGAGATCCAGGGCCGGCCTGCTCGCCGCGTTGCTGTTGGTGTCCGCGGTGTTGGGCGCGATGGTCCAGTTCTCCCCGGGTCCGGCGAGCGCCGTCGAACCCCCCCCGAACATCGTGATGATCCTGACGGACGACCAGCGCGCGGACACGCTGGGGTTCATGCCGATCGTGCAACGGACGCTGGGCAAGCACGGCGTGACGTTCACGAACGCCTACGTCTCGAACCCCGTCTGCTGTCCGAGCCGCGCCACGATCCTGACCGGCCTGTACTCGCACTCGACCGGTGTGTACACGAACGACCTGGACGGTGGGTTCGCGATGTTCGACGACAGCTCGACGATCGCGACGTGGTTGCAGGCCGCCGGGTACCACACGGGCCTGTTCGGCAAGTACCTGAACGGCTACGAGAGCGAGTACACCCCTCCCGGGTGGGACCGATGGTTCGCGACGCACGAGAGCGGCGACTACTACGACTACTCCGCGACGTCGGACGGCACGATCGTGGACTTCGGGGACGATCCGAACGACTACGGGACCTCCGTGGTGGGCGACCAGACGATCTCGTTCATCCGCGACACCCCCGCCGAGCAACCGCTGTTCGCGTACGTGAGCCTTCCCGCACCGCACGAGCCCGCGATCCCGGCTCCCGGTGACCAGGACGGCTTCGGCAAGATCGAGCCCTGGCGACCGCCCAGCTACAACGAGAAGGACATGAAGGACAAGCCCCTGTACATCCGGGACAACCCCTGGCTGAAGGCCGACCGCCGTCGCGAGATCGACCGGGCCCGGGTCCGGATGCTCCGGACGCTCCCGGCGGTCGATCGCCTCGTCGGGGACGTCATCGACGCGCTGCGCGAGACCGGACGGCTCGAGAACACGATGGTGGTGTTCACCTCGGACAACGGCGTGTTGTGGGGCGAGCACCGGTGGGGTGCGAAGGACGTGCCGTACGAGGAGGCCGTCGCCGTCCCGCTCATCGTCCGGTACGACGCCCTGCTCTCCGGCGCCCGGCGGGACGCCAACCTCGTCACCAACCTCGACTTCGCACCCACGTTCGCGGAGCTGGGCGGCGCGGTCGCCCCCGACATGGAGGGGATCAGCTTCCTCCCGCTGCTGCTCGGCCAGGCCGAGCTGTGGCGAGACGGGTTCCTGATGGAACACATGGCCTCCCACGGCGGCAACGGCGTCCCCTCCTATTGCGGGTTCCACACGAAGCGCTACGTGCTCGTCCGCTACAACGGCGGTGACGGCGAGCTCTACGACCTTCGCGTCGATCCGTGGCAGCGAGACAACCTGTACGACCTGCCGGCGTACTCGGCGCTGCAGGCGTCGCTGAACGAGCGTCTGGTCGCCGCCTGCGTGCCCATGCCCCGCGGCCTGGTCCTCGGCGACTGACCGAGGAGACCCCTCGGCTGGGTGTTACCCTCGACGCGGTGGGCGAGGCTTCCAACGATCCGTGCGCTCCGAGCAACCCTGGCCCTACCTCCGACGTTGCATAGGTAGCTGACTGATGGTTATCAGGGTTCCCGACCAGCGCAAGACGCCGGGCGGCTATGCCGCCCTGGACGACCGACTCCTGGTTCTGGACTTCCAGGCGGGCAACCCCCAGGCCTTCGTCGAGATCCACAACCGGTACGGGGCGTTGGCTCGTCACGTCTGCCAGCGCTTCCTGCCCCAGCAGCAGGACGCGGACGAGGCCTTCCAGGAGACGATGATCCGGGTCTTCCAGGGGCTCTACCGCTTCAACGGCCGGTACGCCCTCCAGCCCTGGATCGCCAGGATCGCCAAGAACGTCTCGCTCGACCACCTCCGTGGGCGGGCCCGGAGGCCGCAAGCCGACGACTCGGCGCCGGCGAGCGACGAGCTGGCGATGCCCGGCGACGAGGCCGACGAGATCGTCGAGCGACTCGTCCAGCGCGACACGGTGCTCTCGGTGCTCTCCGACCTGCCCGAGACCCACCGGCGCGCGCTCATGCTCCGCGAGATCGAGGGGCGCTCGCACCGCGAGGTCGCCCAGGAGATGGAGATCTCGCCCTCGCAGGCCAAGGCCCTGATCCACCGCGCGAAGGGGAGCTTCCGCCGACTGTGGCTCGAGAAGGTCGCCGACCGCGGCGGGCTGATGGGGTTCGCCTTCCTGCCGCTGCTGTGGCTGGCACAGGCGCTCGAACGGCTTCCGACGGGTCGCGGATCGGGTGGGCTTCGCGGCGCAGAGCGCCCAGGCGGCCGTGCCGGAAGCGGTCACGTCCGCGGTGAGCACGACGGCGGCCCCGGTGGCTTCGAGCGGTGTCGGCGAGCGCCTGGTCGCGGCGGGCATGACCTTGCTCCTGGCCGGGGGCGTCACGGTGGGCGCCGCCAAGATCGTGAGCGACCGGGCCGAGCCAGGAGCCCCCGCCCGCGCCGAGGTGACGCCGCAGCGGCGACCGGTGGTGCGGACGATCGCATCGTCCCGCCGGTCGACGAGGATCCGCGCGTGAAGGCGACGGGCGGCAAGCACGAGATCAAGGCGGAGCCGCCGGTCGTCCTGCCCGAGCCCGAGCCCCGCCGTGGAGCCCGAGGACCGGCCGTGGAGACGCCGCCCGGAGCCGAGCCCGGAACCGTCGCCGACACCCTCGCCCGAACCCACCCCGGCCCCGGCGCCGGCCTGGTCGTTCGAGCTTCACGTCGTCGACCGAATCCGTCGAGACGTGTTCGTGCTCTCCGCGATGGTGCAGCTGGTCGGTTCGCAGTTCGATCACGCGCAGGACGGCTTCACGTTCTCGCAGAACATCCGAGGAGGCACCCGTGACTCCGAGGGCGACCTGACCTGGCCGTTCTCGCTCCTGCTGTGGGGGGAGGTTCGGTCCGAGGCCGGCCAGGTCGACTTCCGCCTCACCCTGACCTCGGGCGCAGGGAACTACCTCTACGGTGGGTCGGGGGTCCTGGCCGAGGTCGACGGAGCTGGAGGACGGCGCCGCCGAGCTATCGCTTCGAGGGTACCGTTCGAGCGCTCAGGAACGATCGCCAGTCGGTGGCGGGGCTGCCCTCGAGGGGGTTCGTGAGCGCCACGATCAGGGTCTGGCCGGATGGGACGATCTACGCGGGCTCGCTTCTCGCTCGAAGACGTCCCGGCCTGATTCCCCCACGAGCAGCAACCTTTCGCCGACCCGGTCGTTATCTAGAGATGGACAAGCACGAGGACGACCCTGTTCGAGAGGGGGAAGGCTCGCTCCCGGCGTAGAGCCGAAGGGAGCCGGGGAGTGGGATGCGGCCGAGTGTTGACTGGCATCGCCAGCGGCATACCATCGGCCGACTTCCCTGCAGGGCGCTTGCGTCCCTGCGTGGCAAAGGATCTGTGTTGGACGGAGGAGAGAAAGGAGCTCATATGAGTTTCCTCCGTAAAGGAGTACGGCGCCGGGGGAGGGTAGCGACCGCTCTGACGACCGTCGGAGCGCTCGCGGCCTTCCAGGTCCTGGCGATCATCGGGGCGGGGGCGGCGTCGGCCGTAACCGGCTGCACGTACAACCTGGCCACCGGCACGATCAACATCACGATCGACCCGGGCGAAGATCGCGGCGTCGCCGTCGAGAGACGCGAACGACCTCGACCCGGAGTCGCCTGCCGGCGCGATCCTGTTCAGCGCCGACTGGACGGCTTCGAAACGGTGCTGCAGCACGCAGTGCGGGAGCGCCAGCGAACACGAACACACGTGCGATCGTCGTCCTCGGCTCGCCGGGCAACGATGAGGAATTCTACATCGACGAGGCGGTGGAACGGCGGCGGCACGTTCAACACCGCGATCGCGTGGGCGGTCGACATCGGGCTCGAACACGTCGGCGACTTCGACGACGTCGTCCTGCTTGCGGACGGCACGGCGACAACGACGACGCGATCACGCTGACCGACGGCGGCGTTCGACCTGAACGGCGCCGCCGGCGACGGTCCTCGGCGTCGAGAAGTTCCACGTCGTGCGGCGGTGCGACGGCGACGACGTGATCGACGGCGGCCGGCTGTCAACCTCGTCACTGCTCGACGCGGTCGGCAACGACGGCGACTGAGGTCGCGCTCGGCGCGCAGGCCGGCTCCCGAACGCCCTCGGCTCGGCGAGATCGTCGCCGGCGGCGCCGGCGTCGACACGCTGAGCTACGCGCACGCGGACGACCGCCGCGTCGTCATCGATGCGCGGCGGCGACGGCCGGCCACGACGCCAACGGCGACTGCGACGTCGCCGACGCCGGCGACGAGCAGGACACCATCATCGACTGCTTCGAGATCTCGAGACCGGCTCGGGCAACGACATGCTCGTCGATGGCGCATGCGGCGCCGACGAGAACTAGGCTCCCGGGTGACGGTGACGACGACATCACCGGCAACGGCGACGACGACGTGCTCGACTGGTCGGGCTCCTCGCGCCGGCATGACGATCGACACCGGCGCTCGGTACCGCGACGGGCCAGGGTGCCGACACGTTCGACGGACGTCGACCAACTTCATCGGCTCGCCGTTCGATGACACCCTCGATCTGGGACGACTGGACGTGGACACGTTCGTCGGTGGGGACGGGGTCGACACGGTCGACGCGTCCGCGCTGACGACCGGGCCAGTCGATCGACCTCGACGACCTGGACGATCGGCGTCTGCCCGCTCGGGACCGGTCACGGCCGACAGCCTGGAGAACGCGATCGGCGGCTCGGGCAACGACAACCTGGACGGCAACGACATCCGCAACATGCTCGACGGCGGCGACGGTGACGACGTGCTGAGCGGCGCGGCCGGGAACGACACCCTGCTCGGTGGGGACGGCAACGACACCTACATCGGTGGCACCGGCGCCGACAGGGTCAGCTTCGCCAACTCCCCGCAGAAGGTGAACGTGGACCTGAGCCTCGGGTTCGCGACCGGTGAGGGCGACGACACCTTCGTCGACGGAGTCGAGATCATCCTCGGCTCGGCCTTCAACGACACATCACCGGTGGCCCGTTCGGCGGCGGTGGCACGGTCAACTTCCTGTTCGTCGGCAAGAAGGGGAACGACACCCTGACCGGGTTCAGCGGCAACGACACCCTCAAGGGTGGCGGCGGCAACGACATCCTGCGGGGCGTCGGCGGCGACGACACCATGCTGGCCGCGGCCGGCAACGACCGCCTCTTCGGTGGCGGCGGTACCGACATCGGCAAGGGTGGCAAGGGCAACGACACCTGCACAAGGTCGAGATCAAGACGAGCTGCGGGAAGAAGGGCAACCCCGCAGCCCCGCAGACCGGAGTCGCGGGCAGGCTCGAACTAGAGCTGACCGCAGTTCCGAAGGCACCGAGGGACCGGCCCCCGAAAGGGGGCCGGTTCCTTTTCTTGCGGTTGTCCACCGAACGGGGAACCGGATCTATCCGCCGTCCGTCGATTGAATGGCGCCTAGCACCCCTATAGGGTTGGCGCGAGCTCATCTAGTGGTCTTGGCGAGGGAGGTCCGAAGATGCGAGGTTCGATCCGGTCCAGAACGCGCGACCGTCGGAGGGACTCGATCACGGGCGTGGTGGTCGCTGCGGCGGCACTGTTGCTGCCGCTGGTGGTACTCCTTCCACCTGCCTCGGCGGCGGTCACTTGCAATGCGCGCTGGTGGCGGCGACGTTGACGTCACCATGGCGTCGGGCGACTCGGTCACGATCTCGATGGCCGGTGCGGGCGACATCGCCGTGACCCCGAGTCGTGGACGCCAGCTGCGACGGCGCACACGGATGCCACTGTCGACACTGATCGACGTCAACGGGCACAGCTGGCAATGAATCCGTCACGATCAACGAAACGGTGGGGGCACCGCCTTCAACAGCGACGACGACTTCAACATCGATCGGTGGCGCAGCGGCACGGACTCGCTCACCATCCTGGGTACCGGCGGCGCCGACACCATCACGTTCGACGCCGTTCGTCAGTGAACGGGGCCGACATGACGTGCGACGGGTGTCGATAACTTCACGGTGAACGCCGGCGCGCGGTGCTGACAACGATGAACGGTGGGACGTTCGCGACCGGCGCTCACACGTGAATGGCGGCGACGGGGCCGACAGCCTCACCGGTGGCACCGGCAACGACACCATCAACGGAGGCCCCGGAAACGAGCAACGACACCCTCAACGGCGGCGCGCGGAACCGATCTCCTGACCGTACTCGGGCGTCAGCGCCGCCCTGACCGTTAGCCTCGCGACGACCGCCGCGCAGACCACCGGTGGTGCGGGGAGCGACACGATCTCGAACTTCGAGAACCTCACCGGCGGATCGGGCGGTGACACGCTGACGGGATCCTCGGCGGCGAACACCATCAATGGAGCCGCCGGCGACGACACCATCAACGGGGGCGATGGCAACGACGTCCTGAACGGGGACGACGGCAACGACACGCTCCGAGGTGAGGGTGGCGACGACACCATCAACGGCGGCGCCGGAACGGACACCGCGAGCTACTCGACCACTTCAGGCGCCGTCACCGTGAGCCTGGCGGTCGCCACCGCCCAGACCACGGGTTCCGCGGGGAGCGACACGATCCCCGCCGGCACGGAGAACCTGACCGGCGGATCGGGCGGGGACAGCCTCACGGGTAGCACCGGCAACAACGTGCTCTCCGGAGGAGCCGGTGACGATTCCCTGAACGGCGGTGACGGCAACGACACGCTGAACGGAGACGACGGCAACGACACGCTCTCCGGCGGCAACGGCGACGACGCCGTCAACGGCGGCAACGGATCGGACACCGCGAACTACGGTGCGGCGGCCGCTGGCGTGACCGTGAACCTGTCCACGAACTCGGCGACCGGGGAGGGGACCGACGCGCTGACGGGCGTCGAGAACGCGACCGGATCCTCGCACGACGACAACCTCACCGGTGGAGCCGACGCGAACCAGCTCCGCGGGGGGAGCGGGAACGACGTCATCGGCGGAGGAGGCGGAGGCGACACCTTGAAGGGTGGCAGCGGGGTCGACTCGATCAACGGACAGGCCGACGCCGATGTCGTGGCCGGAGGCGCCGACAATGACAACGTCAAGGGCGGCGACGGCAACGACACCGTCAAGGGTGGCGGCGGAGCCGACACCGCGGGCGGCGGGGGCGGCAACGATGACGTCCTCGGCGGGAACGGCAACGACAAGCTGACCGGCGGGGCGGGCAACGACCACCTCAAGGGCGGCTCGGGCAGGGACAACTGCAACGGCGGGTCGGGCAACGACTCGATCTCGGGCTGCGAGTAGCGCGCACCGCATCTGGACCAGCGGAGCGGCCTCCGGTCATCGGGGGCCGCTTCGTTCGTCCCGTTCCTGCGTTGCCCGGCCGGCGTCGGGTGCCATGCTAGGCTCGATCGCGTTCCGACCGGATGAACGATCTCGGCTGGAACGGCGCCTCGCGGAGCGGAAGGACACGGTGGTGGCCGAACGACGACCGGACCGCACGAGGGTGATGCCCCGGCTCAGGGCGGCGCTGTGCGTGCTCGTCCTCGGCGTGTTCTTCGTCGGCCTGAGCGCCGTCCCCGCGTCCGCCGCAACGTGTTCGGGCGAGGGCGACGTCACCATGACGGTCGATCTCGCGGGCGGAGAGGCGGTCACGCTCTCGCTGAGCGGGGCCGAGGATCCTCGCACCATCGACGTGACGCCGGGCGATCCGAGCTGTGGGGGATTCGACACGTCGACGGTCGCGACGATCCAGGTCAACGGCGCCGACGGGGACGAGAGCGTCACGATCGACCAGAGCCGGGAGTGCACCGTTCCCCCACCAGAGCACGATCTCGATCGGTCTCGCGCTCGGTGGTGGCGCCGACTCGCTGGTGATCGTCGGACAGACGACGGCCGACGAGATCGGGCTCGGGACCAACGGCATCAGCCTGGACGCGGGTGGCACCCCGGACGTCACCGGTGTCGACACCGCCGAGAACGTCGGCGTCCGTGCCGGGGGAGGCGACGACGTGGTCTCGGGCAAGGAGGGCGCCGGGCTGGGTGATGCGTTCGCCACGACGCTCACGATCGACGGCGAGGAAGGCAACGACGACCTCGCGGGTGGGAACGGCGACGACGCGATCGGCGGGGGCAGCGGGAACGACACCCTCAAGGGCAGCGGAGGGGGCGACACCGTCGACGGGGGTGACGGCGACGACGTCGTCTCCGGCGGCGCGGCCAGCGACGTCCTCACGGGCGGCGGCAACGCGGACCGGCTGAAGGGCGGCGCGGACGCGGACACGATCGACGGCGGTGACGGCGTGGACAACCTCACCGGCGGCGGAGGCGCGGACACCCTCAACGGAGGCGAGGGCAACGACCGTCTCGAGGGCGGCGGGGGCGACGACCGCATCAAGGGGGAGAACGGCAAGGACCAGCTCTCCGGGGGTCCCGCAGAGGACTTCTGTCTCGGCGGCCCCGACCCCGACTCGATCACCGGCTGCGAGCACGGGCGCCCGTAGGCTCGTGCGGCGTCCGGGGCGGGGCTAGGCCTCTCCCGGGTCGGGTCCGGGGAGCACCAGGACGGCGTTCGTGATGTGCCGCTCCCGCCCGTCCGAGGGCCGGTTCACGACCTCGCCGTCCACGACCATCTCGGAGGAGCCCCCGCCGTCGAGGTTCAGGGCGTCGACGGCGCCGAGATCTCGCAGGATCGTCCTCAGCTCGCCGAGCGTCGCCCCGCGCGACCAGTGCGGCCGGCGGCCGTCGATCACGACGAGGAGGATCTTGCCGTCGGCGGTCACGCCCAGACCGGTGCGCGGTTGGCGCGCGCACGAGGTGCAGATGGAGGTCGGTGCACCGTCCTTGAGCAGGATCGGATCACCGCCGACCGCGTCGAACACGTCCGGCCAACCGAGCGTCCAATGCAGGCGCATCGGGGTCCCGGGGGTGAGCGCGAGCAAGGTCTTCGATTCCTCGGTGCCGGGGGCGGTGGAGATCACGACGCCGCCGTTGCGGACCAGCGGCGACGCGGAGCACGAGGCCTCGTCGACGACGTAGTCCCGGTCGACGCCGTCGGGGTCGGCGGCCCGAGGCGGGCCGTCGGGCAGCATCCGGACCGAGCACGAGAAGGACGGCGGCGCCGCGAGCGTGCCTCCCAGGGGCGAGAACCCGATGATCTCGCCCGGCTCCGGCGCGCGCTGGTTCCATCGGTCCAGCGTGAAGACGCGGTCGCTGGATCGATCGGTCACGGTGACGCGGAGCCTGGGGTTCCCGAGGAAGGTTCGCGTCTCGTCGCGGCTGACGGCGAACATCTCGGCGCCCGGGCCGGCGGTGTGCAGGAGGTCGCCGTCCTGGGCGAACGGGTGCACGGTGTTGCCGAGCCCCTCACCCGGGTCGCCGTTCACGCCGGCGAGCGCCTCGTGGTTCCGAACGATCCGCGACAGCTCGCGTCGCGACGGCAAGGCATCATCCGCGATCGTCGTGTCGAGCGTGATGGCCTTCGTCAGATCGATCTTGAGGACGAACGTCCGGAGCGGGATCTGGCGCCGCACGATCCGGATGAAGGTGAGGCCCGGGGCGATCTTCCTGGTCTTCACGATCGGGGCGCGAGGCCCGGAGAACGTCCGATCGGCTCCGGCCTCCTGCGGGGGGATGATCGCGAGCGCCAGGAGCACGGCCGCGGCCAGGGGGACCAGATGGCGGATGGTAGGGTGCACGGGTTTCACGTCGGGACATCCTAGAGGGGGCCGGTGCGCACAGTCAGCCTTTTCGCGATCGCGCTCGTCGCGCTCATCGGGCTCGGCGCGACCGAGGCGACCGCCCAGTCGTCCGTGTGGGGTTCGAGCAACGGTGTGCTCGTGTTCCGCTCGGATCGGGACGGCGAACCCGACCTGTTCACCGTCGACGCCGGGGGCTCCGGCGCCGAGAACCTCACGCCCGCCTCCGGCGCCGCCGAGCTGCAGCCGGCGTGGTCGCCCGCGGGCGACCGGATCGTGTTCGTGCGGCGGGCGGGCATCACCGGCCGCGCGGACCTCTTCGTGGTGAATGCATCGGGGGGCGGACGCACCCGGCTGACCTCCACACCGGTTCCCGAGCGGGATCCTTCGTGGTCGCCGAACGGCACCCTCATCGTCTACTCGGCCCGAACTCAGCCGGGCGAGCCCTTCCGGATCTTCGTTGCCAAGGCGGACGGCTCGGGTCGCGAACAGCTGACGACCCAGTCGGCGGGCTCCGCCGACCGGTCGCCCGTGTGGTCGCCCGACGGGACCCGCATCGCGTTCGTCTCGAACCGGGACGGCGGGTTCCCCGAGCTCTACATCATGTTCGCGGACGGGACCGGTGTCGTGCGCCTCACGAGCAACTCGTTCATCGACGCGAACCCGTCCTGGTCGCCCGACGGCAGCAGGCTCGTGTTCGAGCGGTGCTGCGAGGGCGGCACCTCGGATCTGTTCGCGATCGACGTCGCCACCCGTGCCGAGGTGAACCTGTCGAACTCCGGGGACCAGCAGGAGTTCGACCCCGTCTGGTCGCCCGACGGGACGCGGATCGCGTTCGTCTCGTTCGCGGTCGGCCAGGGCAACCTCGACATCTGGGTGATGGACGCCGACGGCTCGAACCCGGTCCGGCTCACGCAGGAAGCCGGCCCGGATCTCTCGCCCGACTGGCAACCGCTGCCCGTGTGCACGATCAACGGGACCGAGCAGGTCGACGACCTCAGGGGCACCGACGCGAGCGATGTGATCTGCGCGCTCGGGAGCGACGATCACGTCAAGGCGCTCGGCGGCGACGACCTCGTGCTCGGCGGGAAGGGGAACGACGCGCTCGAGGGCCAGGAGGGTGCGGACGCCCTGTACGGGGAGGGCGGCGACGACGCGCTGCAGGGCGGCCCCACGTACGACGTCCTCGACGGAGGCTCGGGCACCGACACGTGCAACCGGGGCGCCGACGGCGCCGCGCGACGGCTCTGCGAGCTCTGAGACCGGGTCCGAACCGTACCCGCGAGGCCGGCGTCAGCGTCCGAGGAGCGCTCGGACGGGCAGCTCCTGGTGGTCGGGCATCCAGAAGTCGATCGCGGAGCCGCCGCCGCCGAGCAGCTGCGCTCGCACGGGCGTGATCTGCGACAGCAGGTCGGCCCGCACCTGGAGATCGTCCCGGGCCCGGACCCACCGGAACGTGTACGCGTAGAACAGCGCCTTGCGCGTGGCGCGCGAGACGTTCGGGCTCCGCATGTGCCACACCCGCCGGTCGAACAGCACCGCGTCGCCCGCCCGCGCGAGCACGGGCATCGCGCCGGCCAGCTCGTTGTCGTCGTCGGGCGGCCGGTCGATCGCGTTCGCGAGGTGCGAGCCGGGGAGCACGACGAAGTTGCCCCTGCCCGGTTCGGAGAGGTCGGTGAGGAAGTAGGCGACCTTGACGGACAGCCGCGGCCGAGGCGACCCCTCGAGGTCCCGGTTGACGACGCCGCCGTCCTGATGCCACATCCACGGCCGCGCGAGGCTCCGGCGTCTCGGGTGGATGGACGTCCAGGTGGCAGTGGTACATGAAGACGTTCGGGCCCAGCGTCTCGACCACGAGCGGCAGCGTCCGGGGATGGTCCAGCAGCTCGAGGAACGCCGCGTCCCGGCCGCAGAACGCCAGCAGGTGCAGGGGGCCGCCCTGGGTCCCGCGTTCGGCGCGGTGGACGCGGTCCACGGCGGCCGTGAGCCGCTCGAGCTCGTCGGCCGAGAGCGCACCCTCGATCAGCACGAACCCGTCACGCTCGAACGCCGCGCGCAGACGCGATCGCTCGTCGTCCCGAACGTCGTGGATCGTCACGTGTCAGGAGACCGCGGCCGGGGGCGCGCGGTTCCCCGTGTTCGGGTCAGTCCGAGATCTCGACCCGCTCCAGCACGATGTCGGTGGCCGGCCGGTCCTGGCCCTTCGTCGGCGCCTGCGAGATCGCCTCGACGACGTCGTAGCCCTCGGTGACCTCGCCGAAGATCGTGTGCTTGCCGGTCAGCCAGTCGGTCGGGGCGACCGTCACGAAGAACTGGCAGCCGTTCGTGTTGGGTCCGGCGTTCGCCATCGCGAGCAGCCCGGGACGGTCGAACCGCGGCCCGTCGGCGGGGACCTCGTCCTCGAACGTGTAGCCCGGACCGCCGGTTCCGGTCCCGGCCGGATCGCCTCCCTGGATCATGAAGTTGCCGATCACGCGGTGGAAGACCGTCCCGTCGTAGAGCGGATCGGTCGAGCTGCTGCCGTCGCGCGGATCGGTCCACTCCTTGGCGCCCTTCGCGAGCTCGACGAAGTTGGCGACGGTCGACGGCGCGTGCTCGGGCATCAACCGGACCGTGAACGAACCCATGGACGTGACGAACGTGGCGTCGGTCATGCTGCGGGCCTCCCCCCAGGCGTACGGAGCGGGCAGTCTACCCGCCGATGCGGGACCGTCGGAGCCAGGGGAGCGCGGACGGCACGAAGTGGACGTCGTCGTAGCGATCGGACGACCAAGGCGCGAGGGGCGCCATCGAGAGCTTCGCCAGTTGGACCAGAGCGCGGTCGTAGTTGACGCGCCAGCCGGCGAAGTCCCGCCAGCACTGGTCGCGGTCCCGTCGGACCGGGACGCCGGAGGCTTGCAACCGGTCGACCGCGGCGTCGAACTCCTCGCGCGTGATCGAGATCGGGTCGTCGGGCCGCGGGTCGTGGTCGACCGGGATGTTGAAGAACTCGGCGAGGTGCCGCAGGCACAGGTACCCCGACCGGATCATGAACTCGGGTTCGGGCTGGCGGGGCGTGTCGACCGTCGAGGCGAACAGGGACGCCCCGTCCAAGATCGCGCCGGCCGCGGTGATCCAGGACTGATCGGGGTGGGTGGAGCGGAAGAACACGAGCGCCGGGAACGAGCTGTGGCTCTCGTCCACGTCGGTGAACCAGTCCTCCCACTCGGCCCAGAGCGAGCGGAGGTTCTCCAGGCGTCCCACCGTCCAGGCGAGCTCGATCAGGTAGACGCCGGTCGGCGGCTGACCGGCGCGGACCTCGAGCTTGGCGACGCCCCGCTCGCGTCGCTGGAACGCGCCGTACAGGCTGGGGAGGTAGGTGATGAACAGGGCGAGGAGCACCAGGCCGAGCCCGGCGGCCGTGACCCCCAGGAAGACGCCGGCGTCGGTGGGCGGGTGCGCGAACCCCAACGTCAGCATCGACGACCCCGCGAGCGTGAAGGCCTCCGACGGGCTGACCTCGCCCAGCGCGAAGAACATCGCGGAGTAGCCGAGCAGCAGGAACGAGAACCAGACCGCGAGCAGGATGAGCAGGGACACCGGGGCGTACAGCGCCATCACCCGGTCACGCATCGCGTAGTCGTGCCGCTCGCTCGCCCGCAGACGGAACACGCGCCGGACGAGCACGAACACCGCTCGGGACAGGTGGGCCTGGAGCGCCCGGGGGACCAGGAAGGTCCGCACCATCGAGCGGATCATCAGCAGGACCAGGGCCAGACCCGCGGCGAACAGGAGCACCCGGAGGACGATCACGTTCGGGCGAGCCTACCCCGCCGGGTCGGCCGCGGCAGCGCGGGCCGTGCTCGGCTCGGTCCCGATCAGGGCGTGGATCAGGCCTCTTCGGCCGCGGCTCGGAAGCGTTCGAGCGTCGCGATCCAGCCCGCGGCGTACTCGCCCTTGAGCTCGGCGACGTCGGGACCCAGCCGCTCCCAGCCTCGGTGCTCGAGCTCGACGAGGGTCCCGTCGCCGCTCGGCGTGAACCGGACCTCGACCTCGGTGGGGGGCCGGTCGGAGAACGTCGGGTGCCAGGCGAGCACGAAGCGCCGGGGTGGATCCCACTGCAGGACCTCGCCCCAGGGGAGGATCTGCCCGTTGCTCAGGTGCTCGAGCACCTGGCCGCCCACCCTGGCCTGGAACTCGACGCGCTCCACCTTGACGTCCTCGCCCTCGAAGTCGCTCGTGGCGCGCGAATGCGTCTGCACCGGCCACCAGGACCCGATCTCCTCGGTGAAGATGCGGAACGACCGCTCGACATCGCGCCGGACGGTGACCGAGCGCGTGATCGGTTCGACGCTCATCGTTGTGCTCCTCCCTTGTTCCCCTTGGCACGGTTCCCCTTTGCCTCGGATCCGCCGCCCTCCGCGGCGTCCTTGAAGGCCACCAGGGCCGTGTCCCAGAAGCCCTCGAGGTAGCGACGGAGCTCCTCCAGACCCCGGGGATCGACGCTGTACAGGCGGCGGGTCCCGTCCTTGCGGTCGCGCACCAGACCCGCCTCCTTCAGGACGTGGAGGTGCTGCGAGACGGCGGGCCGGCTCACGGGGAGCTCGGCGGCGATCGCTCCCACCGGGCGGGCCCCGCCCCGGATCAGCTCGAGCACGGCCCGGCGGGTGGGATCGCCCAGCGCGTCGAGCACCTTCGCGGTCGCTCGGTCATCCATGACTTACCGTAAGTTACGACTTACCGCCAAGCGCCGTCAAGTCCGCCGGCGACGGTCACCTGGTCCGCGAGCTCGGCGGGGTCGGTGACGGGGAGCTTGCACACGAAGCGCTCGCAGACGTACGCGGTGGGCTCGGCCATCACGTTGCGGCCGGTCGCGCAGGAGCGCCACCGCGGCGGCGGACGCGGCGTCGCCGGGCGACGCGACGGCGAGGACGTGGTTCGGGAGGAAGCGCCTCGCGGTGATCTCGGCGACGAGGGCGCGGGTCTGCTCCGAGGCGAGGTCGCCCACGATCGCCACCTCCTTGACCGGGGACAGGTAGGCCTCGAGCGCCCCGAGCGCGTGCCCGAACCCGGACGGCGCCCCCGCCATCGCGTCGCGCACCAGCCGGAGGGCGTCGACGCCCGCCCGCTCGTACGCGGGCTCGCCCGTCAGGTGCGCGAGCCGCAGCAGGACCTCGGCCGCGGCGGAGTTGCCGCTCGGGACGGCGTTGTCCGACAGGTCCTTCGGCCTGACGACGAGCGCCTCCGCGTCGTCGCCCGTCTGGAAGAAGCCACCACGCTCCGGGTCGCGGAAGCGACGCACGAGCTCGTCCGCCAGGGACCTCGCGTGCTCGAACCACCGGAGCTCGAAGGTCGTCTCGTACAGGACCAGGCACGCATCCGCCATCGACGCGTGGTCGTCCGCGAACGCCGGCCGCCCCGAACGGCCGTCGCGCCACGAACGCAGGAGCCGCCCCGAACCGTCCCGCAGATGCTCGAGGACGAACTCGGCCGCCCGCACCGCCGCGTCGACGTAGGCGGCGTCGCCGAACGCCCGCCCGGCCTCGGCCAGCGCGGCGATCGCCATCCCGTTCCAGGCCGCGAGCACCTTGTCGTCGGTCGCGGGGTGGACCCGTCCCTCGCGGAGCTCGAACAGCCGCGATCTCGCCGCCTCGAGGTCGCGCGCGAGATCGTCCGGCTCGAGCTCGAGCTCGGCGGCCACCGCGTCGAGCGGCAGGGGTCGCCACAGCACGTTGGTCCCCTCCCAGTTCCCGCCCGGGGTGGCGCCGAACGCCGTCGCGACCGCCTCGCCGCCGACCTCGACGAGCTCGTCCCACGACCAGACGAAGAAACGCCCCTCGACGCCCTCGCTGTCGGCATCCTGGGACGAGAAGAACCCGCCCTGCGGATGCCGGAGCTCGCGGAGCAGGTAGTCGCAGGTCTGGGTGGCGACGGTGCGGTAGCGCTCGTTCCCCGTGACCTGCCACGCGTGCACGTACAGGCGGATCAGGAGCGCGTTGTCGTAGAGCATCTTCTCGAAGTGCGGGACGAGCCATCGCTCGTCGGTCGAGTAGCGATGGAACCCGCCGCCGAGCTGGTCGAACATCCCGCCGCCGGCCATCCGGTCGAGCGTCGTCGTGACGAGCTCGAGCGCGTCCGGCGTGCCCCGCAGGTGCATCCGCAGGCAGAACTCCAGCGTCATCGGCTGCGGGAACTTCGGCGCCCGGCCGAACCCTCCCCAGCGCGGGTCGAACGCCGCGCGCAACCCGTCGAACGCGGCGCGCAGGACCTCCTCGGTGAGCGGCTCCGCCGATGCCCCCAGCCGCCCGGTCCGTTCGATCGCCTCGGTCACCTTCGCGCTCTGGGTCTCCGCCTCGGCCCGCCGGTGCTCCCAGACGTCCGCGATCGCCGCCAGGACCTTGCGGAACGACGGCAGGCCGTGGCGGTCCTCGTTCGGGAAGTAGGTGCCGGCGAAGAAGGGCCGACCGTCCGTCGTCAGGAACGCGGTCAGCGGCCAGCCCCCGCTCCCCGTCATCGCCTGGACGGCGTCCATGTAGATCGCGTCCAGGTCGGGGCGCTCCTCGCGGTCGACCTTGATCGAGACGAAGCGCTCGTTCATCAGGGCCGCGGTCTCGGGGTCCTCGAACGACTCGCGCTCCATCACGTGGCACCAGTGGCAGGCCGCGTACCCGATCGACAGCAGGATCGGTTTGTCCTGCGTGCGGGCGCGCTCGAGCGCCTCCTCGCCCCAGGGGAACCAGTCCACGGGGTTCGAGGCGTGCTGGAGCAGGTACGGGCTCGTCTCGTGCTGGAGGCGGTTTCGAACCACGCAGGGAGTCTAGGGCGTGCCTGGGGTCGACCCGTCCCTCGCCGCCGGACCGACGCCGGAGCACGGAGGGGCCTGCGGCCAGGCACACGCAGGGATAGACCTTCGGACACTCAAATCCTGGGCCCGAACGGCCGATGGAGAGATGAGGCAGATGGCACAGCCCGCGGATCTCACACGTGTCCTCGTGGTCGACGACCACGCGGTCTTCTCCGAAGCGCTCGAGCTGCTGCTCGGGCGCCAGCCGGACGTACGGCTGGTCGGCTCGGCCCGCGACGCGGACGAGGCGATGGGCATGCTCGGCGAAGCGCCCGACGTCGTGCTGATGGATCTCGACATGCCGGGGATCGACGGGATCGAGGCGACGCGCAGGATCCGAGCGGTCGTGCCCGACGCCAAGGTCGTCCTGCTCACGGCCATCCAGACGCCCGAGGTGATCGCGGACGCCCTCGCGGCGGGCGCGTGCGGCTACGTGCCGAAGACGCGCGCCGTCGACGAGCTGATGGACGTCGTGCGCCGCGCCGCCGCCGGCGAGATCGTGATGCCCGAACGCGACCTCGCCGCCGTGCTGGAGCAGCTCCGCGGTCCGCGCGCACAGACGGGAGAGCAGGCGCTCGACCGGCTCACGCCGCGCGAGACCGAGATCCTCCGTGCCCTGGCCGCCGGCGAGACCGCGACCGAGATCGCCGAGGAGCTCGGCATCAGCGCGCTCACGGTCCAGAGCCACGTGAAGAGCATCCTGGCCAAGCTCGGGGTGCATTCGAAGATCGAGGCCGTCACGCTCGCGTGGCGGCACGGCATGGCGCCGAGCGTGACGGCCTGATGTCGACGGTCCTGTCGCCCGCGCCCGACCCGAAGCCGGCCCGTGGCGCGATCGCGCCTGCGCGGCCGACGGCGGTCACCCGCGTGCTCGTGGTCGAGGACCATCCCCTCCTGCGCACCGTCATCAAGGTCGCGTGCGAGCAGGCATCGTCGCTGGAGGTCGTCGCGGACATGGAGGACGCCGAATCCGCGCTCGAGGCGTGCCGACAGATGGCCCCCGACGTCGTCGTGCTGGACCTCTCGCTCGCGGGCGAGATGCAGGGGCTCGAGCTCGCTCGCGCGATCCGCGACGAGGGGCTGCCCATCCGGATCCTGGTCCTGACCGCGCGGACCGACGACGAGGCGGTGTTCCGGAGCGTGACGATCGGCGTCGACGGCTACCTCGAGAAGACCGCGGGCGTGCGCGTGATCGCCGAGGCGCTGGAGCGGGTCGCGCGCGGCGAACGGGTCTTCACGTCGGCGCAGATGCGCGGCGCGATCTCGGAGCTCGGGAAGCGGGCCAAGTACGCGCGCGAGTCGTCCGGCGCCAAGGCGAGCCTGTCCGGACGCGAGCTGGAGGTCCTGCAGCGCGCGGCCCTCGGGCTGACCGTCGGGCAGGTGGCCCGGCGTCTCGGCATCTCGCCTCGGACCGTCGAGACGCACCTCACCAACGCCTATCGCAAGCTGGGAGCCCGCAACCGGGTCCAGGCGTTGTCCCGGGCCTCGGAGCTCGGTCTGGTCGAGCTCGCCTGAGCGACCGGAGGTTCAAGGGGTCGTGCGGGGAACCGATACACCTGGTGACCTGACCACCTCCCGACCGAGGGATGCGATGGCGAGCCTCTCCACATCGAGGAAGCCCGAGCCCGGCGCGTTCCGAGAGCGCCGTGCCGTGATCGTGGTCGACCCGCTCCCGGTCGTTCGGGCGGGGCTGTCGATGCTGCTCGCGAGCCGGCCGGGGCTCGAGGTCGTCGCGGGGGTCGGGACGGCGGCCGACGCGCTCGCAGCGCTGGAAGGTGTCCCGACCGCCTGCGTCCTGGTCGGGCTCGGCCTCGAGGGGCCGAACGACGCCTACTGGCTCACCGAGACGATCCGCGACCGCTACCCGAACGCGACCGTGATCGCGCTCGGTTCGCGCTCGGACACGATGACGATCTCCCGCGCGCTCCTGAGCGGCGCGGGCGCGTTCGTCGACAAGACCGTCGAACCCGACGAGTTCCTCGACTCCATGGACCTGGCGGTCGCCGGGGAGATGGTGCTGGCCGGCCCTCCGGGCGAGTGGGTCGGTGCGATCGCCGGGGCGCTCGACCAGGGGGATCGGCCCAACGGCCCGCTCACCTTCCGCGAGCGCCAGGTCCTCTCGGTCGCGTCGGAGGGGCTCACCTCCCGCGAGATCGCCGACCGTCTCGGCGTGCGCGAACGCACGGTGACGACCCACCTGAGCAGGATCTACGGCAAGCTCGGCGTCCGTTCCCGGGTCGCGGCGCTGCGTGCCGCTACCACGGCCGGTCTGATCTCCGGTCTCGATCCCGAGTGACTCAGCTCGACCTCGAGCGTCGGTACACCGCCCCGGTCTCGTCCTCGTAGACGCGAACCCACCTCGGGTCGTCCGCGATCGCGAGGAGCAGCGGCCCCTGCTGATCTCGAGCGAGGGCGACCACGTCGAACCCGCGATCGTTCAGGATCGCCTGCCAGCCGGGAGCTCCCACCGACACCGCGTCGTACTCCCGCCACGCGCGCTCCGGGATCAGCTCGAAGCGCGAGTCGACGAAGACGGGGTGGTCCGGGAGCGCGAACTCGAACCACGACCCCCACTTCTGCGCGTTGAAGAAGGCCTCGCCGGGCTGCAGGACACCGACGAGCGCGCGCGTGATGCCCGGGGGCGCGTCGGTGAGCAGACCCTCGGGCGGGCTGGCGTCCCGGTACGGGATCCACCGGAGCAGGGGGACGAGCGCGACGACGCAGAAGACGCCGACGAGGACGGCGTTCAGGCTCCCTCGAGGATCTGCTCGCTCGGTCCGTTCGGAGGTGCCCGGGCCAACGCTCGCGACGAGGACGGGCGCGGCCAGGAACCACCACACGCCTCCACGGATCGACACGATCCCGATGGCGAAGAACAGACCCAGCCCCAGCAGGACGGGCCACCGCACCCGCGAGCGGTGGACGACCGTGAACCAGACCACCGCGACGACCGAGGCGAGGAACAGGACCCCGGTCAGGGTGTCCGGGGTCGGCGGACGCCACTCGGCCACCGTGCTGCGGATCCGCTCGTCCGTGGCGACGGACACGACGTAGCCCCACACCCGGAACCCGAACGGGTTCAGCAGGGTGAGGGGGATCGTGGCGAGCCCGACCGCCAGGATCCGGGGCGCGGTCCGCCGACGGGCGTCCAGGTCCTGCGCCCAGGCGACCGCGAACAGGACCGGGGCCAAGAAGAAGCTCCCGTGCGTGTTCGCCCACAGGAAGGCGATCGGCAACGCCCACAGGACGCCGTTGGGATGCCGTTCCCTGCGCGAGAGCAGCCACTGCGTGAGCGCGAACCAGAGGATCCCGAACAGCTGCGGCCGGACGAGGAAGCCGCCCGCGAGCAGGATCCCTCCCGCGAGGGTGAGTCCGGCGGACCATCGGCGCGAGCCTCCGACGTTGCGGCACGACGCGTAGAGCAGCCCCGTGACGGTCGCCGTCACCGCCGCGCGGAGCGTGGCGAGCGCGAGCCACCCGCCGACGTCGAAGAGGCCTCCGAGGACGACCTGCGCGCCCCATTGCTGGTTCAGCCACGGCGCACCGAGCGCCGAGCTCGCGAACACGTCGTGGCGCAGGATGGCGCCGGCATCCACCATGAGTTCGCCGGCGCGGAGGTGGTACGCGAGGTCGACGGCCGCGAGCGGGATCGACGCGGCGATCGCCGTCGGCACCGCGATCGCGGCGACGATCCACACCGTCGTGAGCCTGGTGTCCGCGAACCTGCTCGCGAGCCGTCGGTCCGCGAGCGCGGCTGATCGATCGGCCATCGCTGCATCGTAGGAGAGTTCCGGCGCGCATCCGGGAGGCTCGGCGTCGCGTACGTCGAACTACGTAACGGCCATCCGTGGAACACGGAATAGTTCCGCGCGCGCTCGCACCGTACCGTGACACCAGTTCGAAAAACGGTACGTGGAACAGACGTAGCACCGCACGAAGAAGGAGGTGAACATGCTGCTCCTCGCTTACGCGAAGGCCAAGACCCTCGGGTGGAGCCTTCGCGAGCGGATCGCGGACGACTCCGGCGCTGTGTCGACGGAGTACGGCCTCCTTCTGGTGCTGATCGCCCTGGCGATCATCGCCGCCGCGACGGCCCTGGGTCTCGCGATCGCCGGCGTCTTCGACCGCGGTTCGACCGCATTGAGCCCGGTGGCGCCGAGCTGACCTGCATCTCGACGGAGCGGCCATGTGGGCGCTCGAGGTGACGACATGAACCACGCATCACCCAAGTGTGGGAAGGAGGTGAACATGTTTCTCCTCATGTACGCGAAGGCCAAGACCCTCGGCTGGAGCCTGCGCGAGCGGGTGACGGACGAGTCCGGAGCCGTGTCGACGGAGTACGGCCTCCTTCTGGTGCTGATCGCCCTGGCGATCATCGCCGCTGCGACGGCCCTGGGTCTCGCGATCGCGGGTGTCTTCAGCCGCGGTTCGACGGCACTGAACCCGGTGGCCCCGAGCTAACCCGAACCATGCACGAGCGGCCTCGTCGGCCGCTCGATCCTCCCCCGAGAGCGGGGGGATCGAGGGGCCGACGAACCGATCAGCCGGCGCCCAAGCGACGGATCCGAACGGGAAGAGGACGACATATGACGAGGCTCAGAAGGCGCGCCGCGGGCGATCGCGGCGCTGTGGCCGTTGAATTCGCTCTGATCCTGCCCGTGCTGCTGCTCATCGTGGTCGGCACGATCGAGTTCGGCCGCGTCTACAGCCAGGTCCAGCTCTACAACGGGTCGGCGCGCGAGGGTGCTCGGTGCGCGGCCGTGATGGCGCAATCGTTCGCGACGTGCCGGTCGCTCGGTGACGTCCAGCAGCGGATCAACGAGGCCTCGGACCCGTACGCGGACCCGCCCGCCGCCGTCATCGCGACGGGTGGGGTCGCGGGGACCGGCTGCACCGACACGACGATCGGCCAGACCGTCAGCGTGTCCTGGAACCAACCGCTCCGACTCGATATCCCGTTCTGGGGGCACGTGACCGTGACCCCCACGATCAAAGCGAGCTTCCGATGCGAGTGAACCCGCGATACGCGCAAGGTCGAACCGACTTCACCACGACGAGTCCGGCGCGGTCCTGATGGTCGTCGCGGTGACGCTCCTCGTGTTGATCGGCATGCTGGTCCTGACGGTCGACCTCGGTCGCGCGGTCGCCATCAAGCGGGAGATGGTCGCCGGGGACGGACGCGGCCGCGCTCGCCGCCGCTCACCGAATGCGCCCTCGGGCACTCGACCGGCCAGGCCTCCGCGGCCGCGAGCGCGATCCTGGCCCAGAACAAGTCCGGCGCGACGCTGAACGGTCCGATCACGGCTCCCGGATGCGGCCTGACGCCAACCGAACCCCAGATCGTCACGATCGATACGAACGTCCAGATGGACTACTTCTTCGCGGGGATCTTCGGCTTCAACTCGGGTGAGGTGGGCGCTCACGCGGTCGCTGAGTGGGGCGTCGTGGCGGGCGGGCTGGGCGTGCCCGATCACGGTCGATCTCCAGCAGCTCCTGAACTGTGGCATCACACCCGACCCGCCATCGCCCGCCGAGGTCGACGGCTGCCAGCTCGAGTATCCGAAGGACACGCTGAGGAACCACGCTGGGGCGTCTTGGATCTGTCGAAGTGGGGAGACCGGGACGCGGCGCCCTGTTCGGTCCCGGCGAGCGTCTCGACCGACCTCATCAACAACGGCGGCGCCTTCGACCCGCTGCCGGCGCCTGCCTACGACTGCATCGACAACGGGTTGTCGGACTCGGTGTGGGAGTCGTTGGAGGGGCAAGCTCCTGCTCTTCCCCGTGTTGGACCTGGACCTGTCCGAGGGCACGGTCAAGCCGAACAGCGGCGCTCTGGGCGGCACCGATTGCACCGGGGCGCAGATCGACTCGCTCCGAGCGCAGGGCTACGACTGCCAGATCGACACGGCGTACATCGTGGGATGGATCCAGCTGTTCGTCGAGGACGTGTCCAAGCACGGTCCGGACATCACCGTGACGGTGGACTACCGAGGGATCACTACGGGTGGAGGCATCCCGGGCGACGACACCTTCGACTTTGGGGCCCGGGCCGTTCGCCTCGTGAACTAGCTCGAGAACCGGCTCAAGTGGCGAACGCCCTAAGACGATGAACAAGTGACAAAGGGGGATCGAAGATGAAGTCACGAGGAGTGGTCGTCGTTCTGGCGCTCATCCTGGCAACGATCGCGACGGCGGGTGTGTTCCTGTACTCGCAAGGCGTGAAGCAGGATGCGATCAAGGGTGGAGACCTGCGGGACGTGATCGTCTCCAAGGTCGACATCGCCGCCAACACCGAGATGGACGAGCTGATCGCCGCCGACCAGTTCGAGCTGCTGCAGGTGCCGGTCGACGCGGTCGTCGACGGCGCCGTCACGGACCTCGCGCAGCTGCGCGGTCAGCGCAACACGGCGTTCATCCTCGCCGGCGAGCAGATCCCGATCTCGCGGGTCGAGTCGGGCGAGATCCCCGGCGGCGTCCTCGGCATCCCCGAGGGACATCAGGCGATCAGCGTCTCGCTGGACGCGCCGCGGGCGATCGCCGGCGCCCTGGCGGGCGGCGACAACGTCACGATCTACGCCACCTTCACGGAAGTGAAGATCAACCTCGTCCAGAAGGACTTCCTCAAGTCGCTGCAGGCGGGCAACGTGAGCGGCCTGACCTCACAGGGCGAACTGCCGTCGTTCGACACGACCGTGGTGCTGGCCCCCGAGGTCGAGGTGCTCCGCGTGGCGCGTACGACCGACGCTGCGGCCGAAGATGAGCAGGCCGAGCAGCAGGCGACGCAGGGGCCGGTTTCGGTGACCCTGGCGTTCCTGCCGGACGAGGCGCAGCGGTTCGTCTTCGCGATGGAGCTCGGACAGGTGTACCTCTCGCTGCTGGCCCCCGATGAGGCCGGTACCGAGCTGGAGCCCCTGACCTTCGCCCGGGTGTTCCTGCCCGAGAAGACGAAGTAGCCGTGCAGAGCTCAGTCATCGCCGTCGGGACGCCGCAGTCGTTCCGCACCACGCTGGCCCGCGCGCTCGAGTGCGAGCCGGAGGACATCGGCTGGGTGCAGTCCGTCACGGCCGCCGAGGAGGTGCTCGTCGAAGGGCGAACCCCGATCGACGTGATGGTGCTCTCGCCGGAGGTCAAGGATCCGGACGCGCTCGGCCTGGCCGAGTTCGTCGGGCGAACGGCGCCGATGATCGCGATCGTCGCCGTCCGCGACAAGGGATGGAACGGCCTGCTGCCGGCGGCCATGCGGGCCGGCATCCGCGACGTCGTCGACATGAGCCAGGGGAGCGAGGAGCTCCGCGACGCCGTCGAGCGGGCGATCACGTGGGCCGACAACCTGCGCCATCAGCGCGGCCTCGACCCGGGCCAGGCGAGCCAGCGCGGGGTCGTCATCTCGGTGTTCTCCTCCAAGGGCGGCGCCGGCAAGACGTTCCTGACGACGAACCTCGCGACGGCGATCTCGCAGCTGTCGGGCCAGCGACACCGCCGTGGTGGACATGGACGTCGACATGGGCGACGTCTTCAGCTACTTCGGTCTCGAGCCCAACAAGCAGGTGGCCGACCTGATCGGTCTGGGCGAGGGCGCGACCACCGACGAGGTGTTCGCGAACTCGATCCAGCTCGACGACCACCTGTTCGGGTTCGGCGCGGTGCCCGACCCGGCGATGGAGTCGCCCGGTGGGGAGGCCGTCGGCAAGTACCTGCGGGTCCTGCGCAACAACTTCGCCTACGTCGTGGTGGACGCGTCGAACGACTACACGGACCTCGCGCTCGCCTGCTTCGACCTGTCCGACGCGATCTGCCTGGTCACCGGGCTGGACGTGGTCGGCGTCAAGCACCTGTCGAAGGCGCTCGACACGCTGATCTCGATCGGCCTGCCGCGCGAGCGGTTCCGCATCGTGTTGAACCGGGCGGACAGCAAGGTCGGTCTCGATGCGCGTGACGTCGAACGCGTCATGAAGATCGAGGTCGACACGATGATCCCGTCGAGCCGCCTGGTGCCGACCTCGCTGAACAAGGGCCGTCCGGTGTACCTGGACGAGCCCAGCTGCGACGTCTCGCAGAGCATCCGCCAGCTCGCCAAGCGCTTCACGGGCATGCAGGCGGATCACCTCGACGGGCTGGATGCCGAACTCGTGGGTGCGAACGGGAAGCGCCGGGGCGGCATGTTCCGGCGCAAGTAGCCCACGCGCCGTTAGGAGGAACCGATGACGCTCGCTGATCGACTCGCCAAGACCCATCAGCGCGACCGGATCGCCGAGATCCGGACGCGCGTCCAGGAACGCCTGGTGGAGACGCTGGGCCCGAGCCTGTACGACGCCTCGATGTCGGACACCGAGCTCGAGGGCCTGGTCCACACCCGCCTGCGTGAGCTCCTGGACGAGGAGGAATCGGGGCTCTCCGCGCAGGAGAAGCTGCTGATCGTCCGTCAGATCGGCGACAGCGTGATGGGCCTCGGGCCCCTCGAGCCGTTCGTCAAGGACCCCGAGGTCACCGAGATCATGGTCAACGGGTGGGACGCGATCTACGTGGAGCGCGGGGGACGCCTCTACTGGACCGGCGTGAAGTTCCACGACGAGGGCCAGCTCCGTCGCACGATCGACAAGATCGTCGCGAAGGTCGGCCGCCGCATCGACGAGTCGGTCCCGTACTGCGACGCTCGTCTGCCGGACGGCTCCCGTGTGAACGCGATCATCCCTCCGCTCGCGATCGACGGGCCGGCGCTCACGATCCGGAAGTTCGCGGCCGACCCGTACCAGGCGAGCGACCTGGTCCAGTTCGGCACGATGAACCCCCAGGTCGTCGAGCTGCTGGAGGCCTGCGTCAAGGGACGGCTCAACATCCTGGTGTCGGGCGGGACCGGCGCCGGCAAGACGACCACCCTGAACGTGCTCTCGTCGTTCCTGCCGGAGGACGAGCGGATCGTCACGATCGAGGACGCGGCCGAGCTCCGGCTGCAGCAGCCGCACGTCGTGCGGCTGGAGTCCCGCCCGCCGAACATCGAGGGCCGCGGCGAGGTCTCGATCCGCGACCTGGTGCGCAACGCCCTGCGCATGCGTCCCGACCGCATCGTCGTCGGTGAGGTTCGAGGCGGCGAGGCGCTGGACATGATGCAGGCGATGAACACCGGCCACGACGGCTCGATCAGCACGATCCACTGCAACTCGCCGCGGGACGCGCTGGCCCGGCTCGAGACGATGGTGATGATGTCGGGGATGGACTTCGGTGTGCGAGCGATCCGCGAGCAGATCTCGTCCGCCCTCCAGCTGATCGTGCATCAGTCCAGGCTGAAGGACGGCTCGCGCAGGATCACCCACGTGACCGAGATCGTCGGGATGGAGGGCGAGATCATCACCCTGCAGGACGTGTTCCTGTTCGACTACAGCGCCGGGATCGACGAGGACGGCCGGTTCCTCGGCAGCCTCAAGTCGACCGGGCTCCGCCCGCGGTTCGTGGACAAGATCGCGGAGCGCGGGGTGTCGGTTCCTCCGGAGCTCTTCGCCCTGAACGGGGGTCGAGCGGCGTGATCTCGGCGTCGTCCTTCGGATCGAGCACCGCGCTCCTGGTCGCGCTCGTCGCGGTCTTCATCGCCGTGTTCGTCATCGCCGTGTTCCTGTTCGGCGCCCGTGCCCGCTCGAAGCGGCGCAGGGCGCTGGCGCATCGTCTGGGACGGCCCGGCGGCGGCCCTTCGGAGGAGATCGCCGGCACGACCCAGTGGGTCCCGGAGTCGCTGGCGCAGGCGGGGCACCGGTTCGCCGAGGCGACCGGGTTCAGCGCGAAGCTCGACGAGCGCCTGGAGCAGGCCGGTCTGCCGGTCCTGGCCGGGGAGTTCGTCGCGATCACCGTGCTGTGCGTGCTGATCGGCGGCGTGATCGCCGCGATCTTCCTCCAGAACATCCTGTTCATCATGCTGATCGCGGGGATCGCCGCGTTGATCCCGTACTTCTGGATGGTCCGGGCGCTCAAGAAGCGCCAGCAGGCCCTGATCGACCAGCTCGCGGACACCCTCTCGATCCTGGCGACCTCGCTCCGCGCGGGCTACTCGTTCCTGCAGGCCCTGGACACGGTCTCGAAGGAGATCGGCGAGCCGTCGGCGACCGAGTTCCAACGGGTGGTCGCCGAGATCCGGCTGGGCCGCCCGATCGACGACGCGCTCGTCGCCATGGCGCACCGCGTGCACAGCGACGACCTCAAGTGGGCCGTGATCGCGATCAACGTCCAGCGCCAGGTCGGCGGCAACCTCGCCGAGGTGCTCGACATCGTGTCCGGGACCGTCCGCGAGCGCGCGTACATCCGCCGCCAGGTGCAGGTGCTGTCCGCCGAAGGGCGCATCTCGGTCGCGATCCTGGCGTGCCTGCCGATCGGCGTGATGCTCTACATCTCGGTCGTGAACGGCGAGTACATCAAGCCGTTGTTCACCACCACGCCGGGCCTGATCCTGCTCGTCGGGGGCGGACTCTGGATGGCGCTCGGCATCTTCATCATGACGAGGATGGTGAAGATCGATGTCTAACATCTGGCTGATGCTCGCGCTCGCCGGCACGTTCATGTCGATCATGCTGGTCTTCGTGGTCGCCGACATGCGCCAGCGCGAACGCAACCGGCCGGTGGCTCTTCTGCAATCGCAGGTGGGACCCGTCGAGGGTTCGTTCGACCTGCGGCAGCAGATGGAGGGGTCGGCGTTCCACCGGGTCGTGATGCCCGGTGCGAAGAAGGTCGGGCGTGGCATCGGACGGCTCACGCCGTTCGATCTGGCCGCGCGGCTCAACAGGCAGCTCGTGCTCGCCGGCAGCCCCGAGGGCCTGGACGCCGAGCGCGTCGTGGCGATGAAGATCATCGGCGGCATCGCCGGTCTGGTCGGTGGCCTGTTCGTCATGGCCTTCCTGCCGGTCCCGTCGTTCCTCAAGCTCGCCGTCGTCATCATCTTCACGATGCTCGGCTACACGATCCCGAGCGCACAGGTGAGCGCCCTCGCCGGCAAGCGCCAGAAGATGATCCGCAAGCAGCTCGCCGACGTGATGGACCTGCTGACGATCAGCGTCGAGGCGGGTCTCGGGTTCGACGCGGCGCTCGCCCAGGTCGTCAAGAACGTCCCCGGACCGCTCGCCGAGGAGATGTCCCGGCTGCTCCAGGAGATCCAGATCGGCGTCTCGCGGGCCGACGCGTTCCGTCACCTCGGCCAACGGACGACCGTCCAGGAGCTCGAGGGCTTCGTCCTGTCGATGATCCAGGCGGACCTGTTCGGCGTCTCGATCGCCAACGTGCTCCGAGCGCAGTCCAAGGAGCTCCGCCTCAAGCGGCGCCAGCGCGCGGAGGAGCTCGCGCAGAAGATCCCGGTGAAGCTGCTGTTCCCGATGATCTTCATGGTGCTGCCGGCGCTGTTCATCATCGTGCTCGGGCCCGGCGCGATCCAGATCTACAACCAGTTCTTCGCGTAGACGAGGTTCCGGCCCCGGATAGACCCGCTGCTAGGCTTCGGCGCATGTCGAAGGTCGCCTACCAGGGCGAACCGGGCGCCTACAGCGAACGCGCGGTGAAGGTGCTGTTCCCGGACGCCGAGATGCTCCCGTGCGAGACGATCCGGCTCACGTTCTCGCGCGTGACGAGCGGCGAGGCGGACTTCGGCGTCGTCCCGGTCGAGAACTCGCAGGCGGGCTCGGTGAACGAGAGCTACGACCTGCTCCTGCGTTCGAGCCTGGTCCAGGTGGTGGGGGAGGTGGTCCTGCGCGTGGATCACGCCCTGCTCGGTCCGCCCGGGGCGCGGCTCGAGGGTGTCCGGCGGGCGTACTCGCACTGGCAGGCGCTCGCGCAGTGCGAGGAGTTCCTGACGACGCACCACATCGACCCGGTCCCGGTCCACGACACGGCGGGCGGCGCCCGGCTCGTCGCCGAGCGCGGGGCCCTCGACGAGGCCGCGATCGCGAGCGTGGACGCGGGCGCGAACCTCGGCCTGATCGTCCTGGCCGAGCACATCCAGACCTACCCGGACAACTTCACGAAGTTCGGCGTGATCGGGACCCGCGACGCCGGTTTGGGCCCGGCGAACAAGACCTCCCTGGTGATGGCGGGCGACGACCGTCCCGGCTCGCTGTTCCGCTCCCTCCAGCCGCTCGCCGACCGGGGCGTGAACCTCACCAAGCTCGAGTCGCGTCCCCGTCGCGGCGCGCCGTTCGAGTACGTCTTCTACATCGACCTCGACGGCTCCGTGGAGGACGAGCACGTGGCGGCGGCGCTCGACGAGGTCAAGGTCCACACGTCGATGCTGAAGGTGCTGGGTTCGTACCCCGCCTCCAAGGGACCGGTCTAGACACGATCCGCCGCCTGGGATGATGCGCAGGATGTCCCAGCGCCGCCGGGCCCGGCACGCGGCTCGTCCGCGCATCCCGTTCCTCCTGGCCGCCGCGATCCTCGTGGTGGCTGGTGGGTGCCATCCTCGCCTGGCGACTGGAGCTGTGGCCCGCCCCGTCCGAGGACGCGGTCGCCGCGCCGTCACCGAGCGGGACGACCCCGAGCCCGACGCCGGCCGCCCCCACGACCGTCCGCAGTACCCACGCCGACCGCGGCGCCGAGCCCCGAACCCGCGAACACCGCGTTCGAGGGCATCACGACGTTCCGGGGCAACCAGACCCGCACCTACTACGGGTCCGGGCCGGTGCCGATGCACCCGAGGGTCATCTGGCGCTACCCCGCGGAGGGGAGCCTGTGCTCGAACTCGACGGACCAGGACGGTGCCCGCGAATGGTGCGGGACCGGCTGGACCGGCCAGCCCAACGTGATCGTCGGGCGGCAGGGGAAGATCGAGGTCCGGATCAACGCGTACGACGGCGCGTACCACTTCCTGAACGGGAAGACCGGCGAGCCGGTGCGGCCGGCCTTGCAGACGGGCGATCTGGCCAAGGGGTCGGCGAGCAGCGATCCCGACGGGTTCCCGCTGTACTACGCGGGGTCGCGCGACAACCTGTTCCGGGTGATCGCGCTCGATCGACCCGAGCCCACGGTCCTGTGGGACCTGAACGCCGAGACGAGCGTCCCGAACCCGGTCTGGAACGACGACTGGGACGGCGCCCCGCTGGTGATCGGCGACTACCTGCTCGAGGGGGGCGAGAACTCCTGGTTCTACGTGATCAGGTTGCACCGGGGCTACGACGACCAGGGCCTGGTCACGGTCCGCCCGAAGGTCGTCCTGACGGTGCCGGGGTTCGACGACGAGCTGCTCGAGGCCCTGCCCGACTCGAACGTCTCGATCGAGAGCTCGGTCGCCTTCCGCGACGGCGTCGTGTACTTCGCGAACTCGGGCGGGCTCGTCCAGGGATGGGACATCTCCCGCGTGCTCCGCGGCGGATCCAAGGCCGAACGGGTCTTCCGGTTCTGGACCGGCGAGGACACGGACGCGAGCGTGGTGATCGACGAGCGCGGGTTCCTGTACGTGGGGAGCGAGCTCGAGCGGTTCACGGCCCGGTCCCACGAGGTGGGGCAGCTGATGAAGCTCGACCCCCGGCATCCGAACGATCCCCTCGTGTGGTCGTTCGCGATCCCCGAGCGCGGGGCCGAGGGCGCCGGCGGGGTCTGGGCCACCCCGGCGCTGTACGGCAGGATGCTCTACGTCGCAACCAACTACGGGGACCTGATCGGGCTCGACCGCCGGACGGGTGACGAACGCTGGCGGATCCACCTGGCGGGTCCGACGTGGTCCTCGCCGGTCCCGATCGACGACGTGCTCCTGCAGGGCGACTGCGGGGGCACCCTGCACGCGTTCGACATCTCGAAGCCGTTGCGCGAACCGCCCGAGCTCTGGTCGCTCTCGCTCGGCTCGTGCATCGAATCGACGCCCTCGGTCTTGGAGGACATGATCTGGGTGGGGACGCGCGGGGGCGGCGTGTACGGCATCGCGGACCGCAAGGGCTGATCGCCGGCCGGATCAGCCGAAGAGCTGGTCGAACCCGGGGAGCGACCGGATCTCGGCCGTCCGCCAGATCACCAGCGCGATCCCGAGCGCGACGAGCGTCGCGACGCCGGCGAACCGGACGACCGCGCGTTGTCCCGCGGGAGCCGAGCTGTCGGCCAGGGAGCCCAGCGCGAGGCCGGCCACCAGGCCGCCCACGTGGGCGCGCCAGTCGATCGAGTTGTAGGCGAAGGCGATCAGGGCGTTCAGCGCGATCACGGTCAACGCCATCCGCAGGTTGGCCGCATTCGCGGTGCTCTCCCGGCGACGGTAGTTGTAGGCGATGAAGGCGCCGAACACCGCCGCGATCGCCCCGGACGCCCCCACCGCGAGCGTCGTGACCGGTCCGAACGCGTACGACGCGACGCTCGCGATGAACCCCCCCACCAGGTAGATCAGCAGCATCCAGGTCTTCCCGTAGACCGACTCGACCATGCGGCCGAACAGGAAGAAGAAGTAGGCGTTCAGCGCCACGTGCAGCAGGCCGACGTGGAGGAACATCGCCGTGAACAACCGCCAGAACTGACCGCTCGCGACCGCGATCGGCTGCATCGCTCCGAGGTCGAAGAGGAGCTCCCCGCTCGGCCTGAACAACGCCTGCGGCCCGCCGAGGACGACCTCGATGACGAACGGGATCGCGATCGCCACGAGCAGGGCCTTGGTGACGCTGATCCCACCCCGCAGCGGCCGTCCCGGGCCCTTGCGGAACTCGCGCCGGGCCTCCTCCACGCACTCGGGGCACTGGAACCCGACCGGCGCGGGGATCATGCAGTCGGGGCAGATCGGGCGCTCGCAGCGCGTGCAGTGCACCCGGGTCGGGACGTCGGGGTGTCGGTAGCACACCTCGATCGTGGGCGCGGGAGGGACGGGCAGGTGGTCCTCGGCCATGGAGGTCATCCTACGGGTGCTTCGCCCGTACGGCCGTACGGGTTCGCGGCGAGCTAGCCGCGCATCGGCGGGAGCGCCTCGAGCTCGGTCTCGACCTCCGACTCGCTCCACATCGAGCTCCAGCGGTCCGCGATCGTGCCGTCGGCGCCGATCAGGAAGAGCCACGGCTCGGTCAGGTCGCCGTTCGGCATCTGCAGCCAGTCCAGCGCGGCCTGGTTCAGGACCTGCTGGTCGTAGTCCTTCCAGATCTCGACGTGGATGAACACCGCCCGGTCGTCGTACCGGCGGGAGAGGTCCTCGACCATCTCGGTGACCGGTCCGCAGAACCGGCTGACGCAGAACACGGGCGTCGCGAACACCACGAGCGCCGGCCGGCCCTCGTCGATCGCCCGGGCGATCGTCCACTCGTGGAGCTCGGGATCGGGGATCGAGCCCTTGGTCGCCGCGCGCGAATCGATCGCCGCGAGCGGGACGCCCTTCGAATCCACGGTGAGGTTCTCGGTCGGCTGCGCTCGGTCGCCGGGGGCCGGCAGCGACGGATGCTCCTGCACCGCGAACGACGCCTGCGCCGTCTGGGGGCCGAGCCCCTCGACGTCCGCGGTGACCTCGGCGACCCAGACGCCCGCGGTGTCGAACACCACGTCGGTCGCCTCGTAGACACCGCGGCCCTCGTTGGGCTGGGTCACGACGGGCCCGTCCGAACGTTCGGGCGTCCCGAACGTCGGGACGAAGGTCGCGGTGGCCGTCGGGCCCGGCTCCGTCGGTGCCCCGTTCCCGACCATCGAGAACGAGACGTCCACCGTCCCGAAGCTCACGAGGCTGTTGTCGGGCATCACGAGCCCCAGGTCCACCCGCTGCGGGTCCTTCGTGTACAGGTCGACGCTCGCGGCGACGGCGACCATGCCCGAGCTGTTCCCGGTCGCGCCCGTGGGCGGTGGCGGCTCGTCGTCGGAGGAGCAGGCCGCGGTCAGCAGGCCGAGCGAGAGCAGGGCTGCGAGGGTTCGGATCGGTGCCACGGGCACCATCTTCCCCTGTGATCGCGGGAAGCGTCAGGCGTTGGCGTCGCCGAGACCTGCCTGGGCGCCGCCGCCCGCGTTCGAGCCGATCTTCAGGTCCTCGAACACCGGCAGGACGTCGAACGACGTCATCGAGCGCTCGGGGTCCTCGCCGATCTGCGCGATCTGCTCCGGGTCGGCTTGGCCGAGGAACCGCCCGGCCTCGCTCACGTGCCAGATCCCCGCGGGATCCAGGCCCATCACGAGCGCCGCGGTCGAGTCGGTCGCCACCGGATCGGTCCCGAAGACCAGCACGCCGGCCTCCACGGGCGTCCCGTCGATCGGGCCGTTGCCCTCCATCCCGACGATCCCGTCCACGATCTGCAGCTCCGGACGCACGGCCGAGGCCACGTCGACGATCGCCTCCTGCAGGCCCGCCCAGTGCAGCACGTTCTTCGGCCAGCCGTAGATGCGGCCCGGCACGCAGCCGAAGCAGTTCTTCATCGAAAGGGTGGCGCCCGCCCAGTGGTGCGTCTTCATCTTCGGCATCGAGATCACGACGTCGGCCTCGACGACCGGCGTGGGCAGCCACAGCTCGCCGAGCTCGGTGAACCGGGAGTGCAGCGGCACGCGGGTCACGGGCGCGAGGTTCAGGTCGACGAACCGCGCGCCCACCTCGCCCAGGCGTTCGCCCAGACCGGACGCCGAGACCACGAACGGGGTGTCGCGCCGATGCCCCGGCCCCTCGGCCACCAGAACCGAGGACGCGCCGAGTCGCCTCACGGCCAGCACGGTGGCCGCGACGAGCCTCGGGTCGGTGTTGATGACCGAGCCCCGGTCGTACTCGACCAGGTTGGGCTTGAGCAGCACCGAGCGGCCGGCGAGCGACGCGCCCACCTCGCGCAGACCGTCCTCGACCGTGGTCTCCAGGTCGCCGTCGTAGGAGTCGACCCGCGCGACGAGGACCTTCGGCCGGCCGGGCGGCGCGAACGCGTCGTCGTCCCACGGACGGTGGAACCGGTGGAGCAGGTTCGGGATCGCGGCGCCCGCGCCCAGGCCCACCGCGGCCGAGCCGGCGACGACGATGCCGGTCCGCCGGAGGAACGTTCGCCGGTCCATCGGCCTCATGCCGGCACCGCCAGCTCCGAGAGCCCGGGCCCCGAAGCCAACGCGATCCACGCGAGCGCGATCACGTCGGGCGGCGGCCCGTCCATCGTGCGTTCGAGCGCGCCCTCGAGCTCGTCGGCGTCGGGGAGCTCGAGCAGCCGGAACGCGGCGAGCGACATCGCGAGGGTGAGCGGCCCGCGCTCGAGCGGCCACAGGCGCCGGAGGGCGTCGACCCCCCGGAGCACCAGCCCGTCGTTCGACGCCGGGGCGTGCAGCCCGATCAGGCCCGCGGCGGTCGTCTGCCCGAACGGCGGCAGGTCGACGTCGTAGACGGACCGGCTGCCGAAGTTCCACCCGCCCGCGACGCACTCGCGGTCGGCCAGGAACCCGACCGCGCCGTCGATCTGGTTCTTGGCATCGGGCCGCAGACGACGGAACGCCAGCAGGGCTCGGGCCGTCGGCTCGACCCACCCGGCGGTGCCGAGCGCCCATCCCCAACCGGGGACGTTCGGGTCGTGCGGGACCACCGGGTCGGAGGGCAGCGTCCGCGCCGGCGTGGCGACGAGGTGGTCGAGCGCGCGCTCGCGTTCGGCGCCGGGAGGCAGGGCGAGCGCGGCGAGCCCGGTGGCGGCGTCGTTCTCGACCGGCCCCGCGGTCAGGCCGAAGGAACCGTCCGAGCGCTGTGCCCCGGCCAGCCAGCGGCGCGCGGCGTCGTCATCCAGCGCGATCGAAGCCAGCGCCGTGGGTTCGGGCTCGGGCTCGGCCCCCGCCGTGGGACCGAACGCGTCCCCGCTCCTGGCGCGATCCAGGGTCTCGGCCGAACGTTCGAACAGCGGGCTCACCGGAGGAGTATCGGCGCCTCCGGGGCCTCGCCAAAGGACCTAGGGCTGCTCGAACGCACCCTCCAGGTCCAGCAGGAACTCCTTGCGCCACTCCTGCCCGCCGTACTTGCCGACCCCGCCGCCCGAAGGCACCACGCGGTGGCACGGCACGACGATCGGGATCGGGTTGTCGTGCAGCGCGTTGCCCGCCGCCCGGGCCGCCCGGGGGCTCCCCGCGCGCTTGGCCACGTCCCCGTACGTCGAGACCGAGCCGAACGGGATCGCCGCCGTCGCCTCGAGCACGCGCTTGGAGAACCCCGGCGGCGTGAGCGACCAGTCGAGCGGGGTTCGGAACCGGCGGACCCGCCCCTCGAAGTACGCCTCGAGCTGCCGGCGCGCGGCGTCCGTGCGCTTGGGGTCCTCGAGCAGCCGGGGCGACAGCGTCTCGGCGAGCTCCTCCAGCAGGTGGTCGAACGGCTCCTCCGGGAACGCGAGCCGGACCAGTCCCTTGCTCGTGCTCGCCACGAACAACGTGCCGACCGGCGTGTCGACGGTCGTGTACCCGATGTCGACGAGCCCGCGCCGCCGGGCCACCTCCAGGGTGGCCGCCGCCGCCCGGCGCGACGCCTCCTCGAACCCCTCGTCCCATCCTTCATGTCCTCTGGCTCGCGGCTTCATGCGGTGACCTCCTGCATCGATCGGAGCTTCCTTCGGCCCTCGTACGCGTTGGCCCTCGCGGCGTCCTCGGAGATCCCGAGCGCGTCCGCGATCTCGGCGTACGAGAGGTCGAGCACGTACCGGTGGATGACCGCCGCGCGTTGCATCGGCGGCAGCGTCCCGACCGCCGTCCAGAGCTCCGGGTCGCCGTCGGTCGGTTCGGGCGCGGCCCGTTCGGGCAGCCGCTCGACGGGGATCGGTCGTCGCCGCTCGCCCCGCCAGTGATCCAACGTCTTGCGGGTCGCGATCGTGAACAGCCATCCGCGGAGGTTGCTCGCGTCGCGCAGGCGCGGGTACGCGCGCAGCGCCGACAGGAACGTCTCCTGGAAGCAGTCGTCCGCGGCCTGCCGGCCGACGGCGGCCACCAGGAAGCGGTAGACGTCGGTCCGATGCTCGTCGAGCAGCCGCTGGAACGGTGGCAGCGTCATCCCGGCGAACAACGGACGAGACGCGAACCGCGTGAGACGCGAACCGCGCGGAGCCTCACACGACCGGCCACGGGTACGGGCGCCCGGGACCGGGTTCGGGGAACGTGCCCGAGCGCAGGAGGTCGCTCACGCGGCGAGCGGTGGCGTCGATCTCGGCGGGCGTGAGCAGGGTCAACAGTCGTTCGCGGAACGGCCCGGACGCCAGGTTCGGCTCGAGCCCGCGCAGGTCCTCGAGCAGCGGTTCGGGGATCTGCTCGTCCACGAAGTCCCAGATCACCGTCCGGAGCTTGGGCTCGACGTGGAAGGTCACGCCGTGGTCGACGACGAAGATCCTCCCGTCCTCGGCGAGCAGGCAGTGGCCGGACTTGCGGTCGGCGTTGTTCGCGACGACGTCGAACAGCGCGATCCTGCGGAACTCGTCCGCGCGGTCGCGCTGCATCGTGAGGAAGTGCTGGCTCGGGTCGAAGGCCACGAACCGCTGCACCGAACCCGGCCCGTTCGGCCCATCGCGCAGGACGGTCGGGGGCACCCACGGCCACCCGAGCGCGTCCGCGACCACGTACGCGGCGACCTCCCGCGCAGCCAGCGTCCCCTCCTCGAAGTCCCACAGGGGCGCCTCGCCGGACCGGGGCTTGTAGACCGCGAGCATCTGATCCCGGTCCTCGCGCACGCGGGCGAGGAAGGTGAAGTTCGAGGCGCGGGGGAGCAGGCCGAGGACCTCGAGCGAGCCCCGCTCCAGGAGTGCGATCGCCTCGGCGTCGCTGCGGTCCCGCTCCGCGTCGGCGTCCTCGATCCGCCGCTCCGGCGGCTGCGGCTCGGGCTCGCCCGGGGTCACCGGCCCGCGCTCTCGCGGTGGCCGTTCATGGCCGGACACATGTGCCCCTGGGGATCGATCGGGTTGCCGCAGTAGCGGCACTTCGGCCGGCCACGCTCCGCGACCGCGGCGCCGTGCCGCGCGAGCGCCAGCATCTGCTCTCGGGTCGCCCAGAGCCGGACGCGCCCCGGCTCGGGGCCCTCCTGCTCGGGCGAGCCCTCGCCTTCGGGCTCGTCGTCCGCCTCGTCCTCTGGCTCGTCCTGCTCGACGAGCTCCTCGATCTCGAGCAGCATCAGGTCGCGCTCCTCCGCGTACCCGATCGACAGCCGTCCCGCGCGCCAGAGCGGTTCGAGCGGCGGCTCCAGGCCGAGCTCGTCGCTCGGCGGACCCTCGCCGGTCTCGCGGCCGACGGTGGCGAGGATCTCCAGGATCGAGGTCCCCAGGAGCTCGACCTGCTCCTTCTCGACCAGGATCGTGACGGTGCGCTCGCCCTCGCGCGCCTGCAGGAAGAACGTGCGCTCGCCCGGCTCGCCGACGGCGCCCGCCGTGATCCGGTCGACGTGTTCGAGATCCACGAACCTATCCTCCCACCTTCCTCGGCCCCGACCGGAGGCCGGCGAGGTCGCCCGTGTCGTTCACCCTGAGGAGCCGGGGCATGCCATCGCCGAGGGCGACGACCGTGATCGAGCCGGGGTCCACGACCAGGCGATGCAGGTGGTCGACGTGCGCGCCGGCCACGTGCGCGATCACCAAGCGGATCGGATCCGCATGCGACACGACGACGACGATCCCCTTGCGGTGGTCCTGCGCGATCCGGTTCACCTCGTCGACCGCCCGCGCCTGCACCTCGAGCAGGCTCTCGCCCCCGGGGAAGCGCATCGCCGAGGGAACCCGTTCCACGGTTCGCCAGAGCTTCGTCTTCCGCACCTGCGCGATCGACCGCCCGGTCCACTCGCCGTACCCGGTCTCGATGAGCCGGCGCCGGATGTGCACGCTGAGCCGGCGGGCCTTCGCGAGCGGTGCGGCGGTCTCGCGGCAGCGCTCGAGGGGGCTGGAGTAGATCGCCTCGACCCGCACCCCGTCGAGCCGGTCGACGAGTCGGTCGGCCTCGGTCCTGCCTCGCTCGTTCAGGTGCACGCCGGGCTGCCATCCGGTCAGACGCTTGCCGGCCGCATCGGTGTGACCGTGCCGAACGAGGAGCACCGTCGCCATGCGGGTAGCGTACCCGGGCCGTATCTGCGGCCCGAACGCGGTCAGGCCGGGGCCGGCAACCGGACCTCGAACCGCGTCCCCTGCCCGAGCTCGCTCGTCACCTCGACCCGGCCGCCGTGGTTCTCGGCGACGTGCTTCACGATCGACAGGCCGAGCCCCGTCCCGCCGGTTTCGCGCGACCGCGCGCGGTCGACCCGGTAGAAGCGTTCGAAGATCCGCGGCAGGTCGCGGCTCGGGATCCCCAGGCCCGTGTCGACGATCGCGAGGACGACCTCACCGTCGTCGGTGGTCAGGTCGACGTCGACCTTGCCGCCCGGCCTCGTGTAGCGGATCGCGTTGTCCACCAGGTTCCGCACGAGCAGGGCGAGGTCGCGTGAGGAGCCGCGTACGCGCGGGATGCCGTCCGCCCGGACCGAGAGCCCGACGCCGGCCTCGGCCGCGGGTTCCTCGAACCGCTCGCCCTCGTCGCGGACGATCGCGTCGAGCGCGACCGACTCGTCGAGCTCGCTCCCGGACTCGAGCCGCGACAGGTCGAGCAGATCCGAGACGATCCGGGACAGGCGCGCCGCCTCGCGTTCGAGCTGTGAGGCGAACCGTGGGATCACCGAGGGGTCCTCGCCGGCCGCGGTCCGGATCGTCTCGGCGGCCGCCTGGATCGAGGCCGCGGGGGTCTTCAGCTCGTGCGAGGCGTTCGCGACGAAGTCGCGCCGGACCTGGTCCAGGCGCCGGGTCTCGGTGATGTCTCGGAGCACCAGGACGACCGAGCCGTCGTCCGTCCTGGCCGCGAACCCACGGAGCACCCGGGTCGGAGCCCCGGTCTCGGCCTCGGTGACCAAGATCGTGCGCTCGTCGGCGGCGCGCCGGGCGATGCGCTGGAGCCCCAGCGGCAGCAGGGCGTCGATCGACCCGGGACGGGCGCCGAGCTGACCCTCGGCGGCCACGTTCGCGTACCTGCGTGACGCCGTCCGGAGCGAACAGGAGCACGCCCTCCTCCATCGAGGCGAGGATCGTGGAGGCCGAGTCCCGCTCGGCTTCGGACGCCTCGAGACGAGCGCCGAGTGTCGGCGCGCCGCCTCGTCTCGGGCCCTGCTCGCGGCGTCCGCGCGGCGCCGTGCGCGGGCCGCCACGACCACGGCGGCGATCGCGACCGCGACCGCGCCGGCCGTCACGGCGATCGGAACGGCGTCCATCGATGCGGAGTGTAGAAGCGACCGAACCGGGGCGGTCACGGTTCGTTCTTCCCGCCGGTGCCCGTTCACCTCCCGTTCACACCGGGCGCCGAGGGTCGTTCACCGAGGGTCGGTAGCGTCCCCGCGACGACAGGCCCGTTCGGCCTACGAAGGAGGAGCTGGATGCGGAACCGGAGGAAGTGGCCGGTGCTGCTCGCCGCGATGGCATCGTTGTCGCTCGTGGCGGCCGCCTGTGGCGAGCGACGGCGGAGACGAGACCGGCAGCGGCAGCACGTCCCAGGACCTGACCGGCTCGATCGCGGTCTCCGGCTCGTCGACGGTGCTCCCGATCTCGAGCCTGGTCGCCGAGCTCTTCAACGAAGACGTGTCCCCGAACGTCCAGATCACCGTGGACGGCCCGGGGACGGGCGACGGCTTCGTCCTGTTCTGTGACGGCGAGACCGAAATCAGCGACGCCTCGCGTCCGATCGAGCAGGAAGAGGCCGACGCGTGCTCGGCGAACGGGATCGAGTACATCGAGCTCGCCGTCGCCTACGACGGCATCACGGTCATGACGAACCCGGCGAACGGGGACGTGACCTGTCTGAACAAGGGCGACCTCTACGCGCTGTTCGGGCCCGAGTCCGACGGCATCGACACGTGGAACGGCGCCGACTCGCTCGCGAACCAGGTCGGCGGGACCGACGGCTTCCCGAACGCCCCGCTCGAGATCTCGGCGCCCGGCGAGGAGTCCGGTACCTACGATGCCTTCATCGAGCTCGCCGGGATCGAGGACACCGCGCTCGCGCAGGGGGTCCCGGAGGACAAGGCCGCATCGCTGCGGACCGACTACCGTTCCTCGCCGGACGACAACGTGATCATCACCGCGATGGAGGGTTCGGACTCGCCGCTCGGGTTCGTCGGGTTCGCGTACGCCGAGAACGCCGCCGACCAGGTCAAGATCCTCCAGGTCGACGGCGGCTCCGGATGCGTCGCGCCGAGCCGGGACACGATCGCGGACGCGTCGTACCCGCTGTCCCGCACGCTGTTCATCTACGTGAACAAGGCCAAGCTCGCGGACAGCCCGGCGCTGAAGGCCTTCGTGGACTACTACGTGAGCGACACCGGTCTGGTCGACGCCGTCGACCAGACGGGGTACGTCGAGCTCCCCACGGACATGATCGACGCGACCCGGTCCACCTGGGACTCGGCGTCGGGTTCGGCCGGCAGCACGGCCGGCACCGGTTCGACCGGCATCACGTAGGACACCGTTGCACCAGGACGGGCCCGGACGCCGGACGGCGTCCGGTCCCGTCGCTGGCCGACACGCAGAGGGGTAGGCTCCGAGCCAGCCGATGGCCATCACCACGACGACCAGGCAACCGATCACGCTGGAGCTCATGCGGGGCAACCCTCGCCGCCGCCGCAAGGAGCGGTTCGTGCGGGTGGCCTTCTTCGCGGCCGCCGCGCTCGAGCCTGCTGATCAGCATCGCGATCGTCCTGGCGCTCGCGGGAGAGGCGATCCGCTGGGTGATGGCGATCGACCTCGGGTGGTTGTGGGCGGAAGGGTGGTTCCCCCGGGCGAACGAGTTCGACCTGGTGACGATCGTGGCCGGGACGCTGATGATCGCGGTGATCGCGATGTTCGTCGCGATCCCGCTCGGCCTGGGCGCCGCCGCCTACCTGTCCGAGTACGCCACCCCGCGGACCCGGCGCACGTTGAAGCCGATCCTGGAGACGCTCGCGAGCATCCCGAGCGTCGTCCTCGGCTACTTCGCGCTCCAGGTGATCAACCCGGACCTCGTCCGGAAGATCTTCGCCTCGGCCGGCACCTTCAACTTCATGGCGGGGGGGATCGCGGTCGGGATCCTCATCACGCCGCTCGTCGCCTCGGTGGCCGAGGACGCGATGCACGCCGTGCCGAGCTCGCTCCGCGAGGGTGCGTACGGGATCGGCGCTCGGCGCAAGACCGTGACGACGAAGGTCGTCTTCCCCGCCGCTGTGTCCGGCGTCGTCGCGTCCTTGATCCTGGGCTTCTCGCGCGCGGTCGGGGAGACGATGGTCGTCGCGATCGCGGTCGGCGCGACGGGCGGTGCCCTCCGTACCTTCAACCCGCTCGAAGGCGGTCAGACGATGACCGGCGCGATCTCCTCGCTCGCGATCGGATCGGACCGGGTCCGCGGCTCCGGCTTCGCGTTCGACGCGCTGTACTTCGTTGGGCTCCTGCTGTTCGTGATCACCTTCATCCTCAACGTGGTGTCCGAACGGTTCGTGCGGCGCGTCCGGAGCCAGTACTGATGTCCGCTCGTCGCGCCGGCGGACGCGCGGACGAGCGTGGACCTGGCGCTGCGGGGCAAGCGGCGGGATCTCGGCTCGGTCGTGTTCAAGGTCGGGCTGCTGGGCACGCTGCTGCTCGCGCTCGCGATCCTGGTGATCCTGCTGGTCTCGACGCTCGTCACCGCGTGGCCGGTCCTGTCGACCCGCGGCTGGGAGTTCGTGACCAGCGATACCTCCAGCCTGCCCCAACGCGCGGGAGTGTGGCAGGGCCTGGTGGGGTCACTGATCCTGGTGGGGTTCGTCGCGTGCATCGCGCTCCCGATCGGGATCGCCGCGGCGGTCTACCTCCAGGAGTACTCGCGGGACACTCGCCTGAACCGCCTCCTGATCTCGAACATCCGCAATCTCGGCGGCGTTCCGTCCGTGGTCTACGGGATCCTGGGCCTCGTGGTGTTCGTGCAGGCGCTCCGCGCGATCACCGGCCCCGAGAGCTCCGGGAAGAGCTACATCTCGGGCGGCCTGACGCTCGCGGTCCTGGTGATGCCCATCGTGATCCTGATCACGATGGAGGCGCTCCGCGCAGTCCCCCGCGGGATCCGCGAGGGCGCGTACGGGGTCGGCGCGACGCGATGGGAGGTCGTTCGGAGCCACGTGCTCCCGTACGCGGCGCCGGGGATCTTCACCGGCGCGATCCTCTCGCTCGCGCGGGCGTTCGGCGAGACGGCCCCACTGCTGCTCGTGGGCGCCGTCATGGGCTACATCTCGACCCCGACCGGACGCACGCCGGTCGAGATCCTGCAGGGTCCCTACACTGCCTTGCCGACGCAGATCTTCGCCTGGGCCAAGCTGCCCGCGGGGGACTGGGAGGCGAACACGGCCGCGGCCATCATCGTCCTCCTGGTCGCGATCCTCGTGGTGAACTTCGCCGCCATCGTGCTGAGGAACCGCTATGAGCGAACCTGGTGATCGGATGGAGACGACCGACATGACCGACGTCTCCCGTACCGAAGGGACCGACCAGAAGCCGACCGACCGGGACGGTGAGCGGAGCCCGGTCTCGGTCCGCTTCGACCGGGAGGCCCGGGTGACCGAGGCGGAACCCGAGGTCGTGTTCGACGTGCGGGACCTCTCCGTCTACTACGGGGACTTCCGGGCCGTCCGTGACGTGACGCTGCCGATCTACCGCAACCAGATCACGGCGCTGATCGGACCGTCCGGCTGCGGGAAGACGACGTTCATCCGCTGCCTGAACCGGATGAACGACCTGATCGAGGGTGCGCGGGTCGAGGGGACGCTCCTGTACCACGGTGTGGACCTGTACGACGATCAGGTCGACCCGGTGGAGGTCCGCCGGCGGATCGGCATGGTGTTCCAGAAGCCGAACCCGTTCCCCAAGTCGATCTACGAGAACATCGCGTTCGGGCCCAAGATCGCCGGCTACAAGGGGAACATGGACGAGCTCGTCGAGGAATCCCTCCGGCGCGCTGCGCTGTGGGACGAGGTCAAGGACAAGCTCAAGGAGTCCGGGCTGGCGCTGTCGGGCGGGCAGCAGCAGCGCCTGTGCATCGCCCGGGCGATCGCCACCCGACCCGACGTGATCCTGATGGACGAGCCGTGTTCGGCGTTGGATCCGATCGCGACGCAGCGGATCGAGGACCTGATGCAGGAGCTGCTCAGCGAGTACACGATCGTGATCGTCACGCACAACATGCAGCAGGCCGCTCGCGTGTCCGATCGCACGGCCTTCTTCACGGTCGAGTTGGTCGAGGAGTCCGGGCACCGGACCGGCACGATCGTCGAGTACGACCAGACCGAGACGATCTTCACGAACCCGAGCGATCCCCGGACCGAGGACTACGTCACGGGGAGGTTCGGATGACCCGACCGCACTTCCACGAGGAGCTCGAGAAGATGGAGCTCCGGTTGCTGACGCTCGGCGAGCTCGCCGGCAACGCGGTCCAGCGCGCCGTCGAGGCCGTCATCGAGCACGACGACGATACGGCCGAGGGCGTGGTGGCCGGCGACGACGAGATCGACGCGATCTACCTCGAGCTCGACCAGGGGATGCTGTCGCTCCTGGCGCTGCAGGCGCCGGTCGCCGCCGACCTGCGGTTGGTCTCGGTGATCATGCACTCGAGCCTGCACCTGGAGCGCATCGGGGATCAGGCGGTGAACGTCGCGAAGATGTACCAGGTGACCCGGGACCTGCCGAGCAACCCCACGATCGTCCAGCAGATCGGCGAGATGGGCCACATCGTGGTCGAGATGGTGCGCGTCGCGATGGACGCCCTGCGGCGTCGCGACCTCGAGCTCTGCATGAAGCTGCCGAGGATGGACGACCCCGTCGACCGGCTCAACCGCAACATGCACTTCGAGGTCGCCAAGCTCGCCGACGACCCGAAGGCGCTCGAGTGGGGGATGCACATGAACCTGGCGGCGCGCGCCCTCGAACGCGTGGGCGACAACGCCGTAGACATCGGTGAGCAGGTGTCGTTCCTGGTCTCGGGCGAGTTCCGCGAGTTCACGGACGCGTCGCATCCCGGTGACGACGACCCACATGCGGGCTGAGGGCGCCCGGATCCTCGTGGTGGAGGACGAGGAGTCCCTCGCGGACTCGGTCCGCTACAACCTCGAGCGCGAGGGGTACGCGGTCTCCGTGGCCACCGACGGACGCCGTGCGCTCGAACGCTTCCGCACCGACTCTCCTTCGCTGGTGATCCTGGACCTGATGCTGCCCGAGGTCTCGGGCCTCGACGTGTGCCGGACGATCCGGACCGAGTCCGACGTCCCGATCATCATGGTCACCGCGAAGGACTCGGAGGCCGACAAGGTCACGGGGCTCGAGCTCGGGGCCGACGACTATGTCACCAAGCCGTTCTCGATGCGCGAGCTCGTGTCGCGCGTGCGCGCCAACCTGCGCCGGACCCGGCCGCACGCTGCCCCGTCCCCGCTGGACGAGGTCCTCGAAGGGGGGCCGGTCCGGATGGACGTGGGGCGACACGAAGTGATCGCGGGGGACGACTCGATCTCCCTCCCCCCGAAGGAGTTCGAGCTGCTCGAGGCCTTCCTGCGGCGCAAGGGGCGGTTGCTCACCCGCGACTTCCTGATCGAGGAGGTCTGGGGCCCCGACTACTTCGGCGATACCCGGACCCTCGACGTCCACGTGAAGCGCCTGCGTCGCAAGCTCGAGGACGATCCGCACCAGCCCGCGCACCTGCTCACCGTGCGTGGGCTCGGGTACAAGTTC